>NZ_CP022579.1:1200000-2400000 GCF_008274805.1 Oryzomicrobium terrae | reverse complement strand
AGTGTCGCCGGCGTCGAAGGACAGGTCGTCGAGAAAGAGGATGAAGCGCTCCGGCCGGTCGCGCAGCAGGTCGATCACGTCCGGCAGGTCGTCCAGGTGCTGGCGGTCGATCTCCACCAGGCGCAGGCCCTGGTGGCGGTGGCGGGCGACCATGGCCTTGACCAGGGACGACTTGCCGGTGCCCCGGGCGCCGGCCAGCAGCACGTGGTTGGCCGGCAGCCCGGCGACGAACTGGGCGGTGTTGCGTTCCACCAGCTGCTGTTCGCGGGTCAGGCCGATCAGTTTCGGTGCGGCGTCCAGAGCGTCGTCGCGCAGGGTCTCCAGGCTGCCCAGGCTGCGCCGCCGGCGCCAGGCGAAGGCGCAGGAGGCGCTCCAGTCCGGGGGCTGGGGGCGGCCGGTGAGGAAGGTTTCCGCCAGGTCCAGGATGCGGTCCAGGCGCAGCAGGGTGTCGTTTGCCATGCGCTCCACGTTGTGCTCCGTCGTTGCGTGGGAAGAAGAAAAAACCCCCGCCGGAGCGGGGGAAGGGGGGTAGTTTAGGGGGATCGTCAGCCGCCGCTACCGGGCAGGATCGCCGGGCCCATGATCAGGTCGGGGAACCAGGTGGCGATGGAGGGGAAAAGGCAGAGCAGGGCCACGGCGACGAACATGAGGCCGACGAAGGGCATGACGCCCCAGATGACGTCCTTGAGGGGAATGTCCGGGGCCACGTTCTTGATGACGAAGATGTTGAGGCCCACCGGCGGGTGGATCAGGCCCATCTCCATGACCACGGTCATCACCACGCCGAACCAGATCAGGTCGAAGCCAGCGGCCTTGAGGGGCGGCAGGATGATCGGGGCGGTCATCAGGATGATCGACACCGGCGGCAGGAAGAAGCCGAGCACGATCACCATCGACAGGATGGTGGCCAGCAGCACCCACTTCGACAGCTGCAGCCCGACGATCCATTCGGCGGTGGACTGGCTGATGTGCAGGTAGCTCATCACGTAGGAATAGAGCAAGGACATGCCGATGATGAACATCAGCATGGTCGATTCCTTGAGGGTGCTCGACAGGATCGGGGTCAGCTGGCGGGGCCGCCAGATGCCATAGACCAGGGCGATCAAGGCCAGGGCCAGCACCCCGCCCAGGCCGGCGGTCTCCGACGGCGTGGCGTAGCCGCCGTAGAGGGCCACCATCACGCCGATCAGGAGCACCACGAAGGGCAGCACCCGGGGCAGCATGCGGGTCTTGTCGGCCAGGGTCATGTTCAACTCGTCCAGGTAGGCCGACTTCGGCCCCCCTGCCCGGTAGACGTCCAGGGCCTGGTTGTATTCCTTCTTGTAGCGCCAGGCCGCGTAGCCGGCGAACAGGCCCACCAGCAGCAGGCCAGGGCCCACCCCGGCGAGGAACAGGCGTCCCAGGGACTGCTCGGCCGCCACCGCGAACAGGATCATGGTGATCGACGGCGGCAGCAGGATGCCCAGGGTGCCGCCGGCGGCGATGATCCCGGCGGCAAAGCCCGGCGAATAGCCCCGGGCGCGCATCTCGGGAATGCCGGCGCTGCCGATGGCCGAACAGGTGGCCGGGCTGGAGCCGGCCATGGCGGCGAACAGGGCGCAGGCGAACACGTTGGCGATGCCCAGGCCACCGGGGATCTTGTGCATCCAGGCGTGGATCGCCGAATACAGGTCGGCGCCGGCGCGGGACTTGCCGATGGCCGCCCCTTTCAGGATGAACAGGGGGATCGACAGCAGAGTGATGCTGGCCATCTCCTCATAGACGTTCTGGGTGACCGTATCCAGGGCGGAACCGGGCATGAAGAAGAACATGAAGACGACGGCGATCAGGCCCAGGGCGAAAGCGATGGGCATGCCCGAGAACATCAGCAGCAGGGTTCCCAGGCCGTAGAGGGTTCCGACGATGCTTTCGCTCATGCGGCCTCCTTGGCAGACGAAAAGTGAAGGGCGGTCTGCAGCAGCAACTGCAGGGCGAGCAAGGTCATGCCGGTGGCCATCAGGCCGTAGGGAATCCACAGGGGCGGCGCCCAGGCTGACGAGGTGGTCTGGCCCTCGACGAAGGCTTCGTGGAAGAGGGTCCAGGACTTCCAGGCGAAGAAGGTGCAGAAGAGGCAGGAGGCGGCATCGCAGAACAGGCGGCGCAGCCGGTCGGCCCAGGGGGGCAGCAGGCTGGCCAGGGACTCGATGCCGACGTGGCTGCGCTGCTCCTGGACGTAGGCGCCGCAGAGGAAGGTGGCGCCGACCAGGAGGAAGACGGCGGCCTCGTCCTGCCAGTCGGTGGGGACGTGCAGGTAGTAGCGCAGGAAGACGCTGCCGGTGAGGACGAGGGCGGCGGCCAGGAGAGCCAGCATGGACAGGCCGAGGATGGCCCGGTTGAGCCCGGCCATGGCGCGTAGCGCCAGGCCGAGGACGCCGCCTGCCGGCGGCGCCACCAGTGGCCTCGAACCTTCGAGTTCGAAACCGTGGCTCATCCGGTCACCTTTTCGGCCAGTTGCAGGAAGCGTGCACAGTTGGGGGATTTGGCCGCGTAGTCCTTCCAGGCGCTGTCCCGGGCGATGGCGCGCCACTTCTCGACGGTCGCCGCATCCAGGTCGTAGGTCTTGGCTCCAGCCTTCTGGTACACCGTGGCCACGTTGCGGTCGTCGGTCTTGACCGCGTCCAGACCGTACTTCTCGATCTCGGCGCCGACCTGGAGGATCAGGGTCTGCTGGTCCTTGGGCAGCTTCTCGAACACGGCCCGAGACATCAGCAGCGGCACGGCCATGAACCAGAACGACTTGCTGCGGCCGGTGGTGAGGTGCTTGGAGACTTCTTCGAGGCGGAACGACAGCAGGCTGGTGGAGGAGGTAATGACCGAATCCACAGCGCCAGTCTGCATGGCGGCGTACAGCTCGTTGGAAGGCAGGGTGACCACGGCGGAGCCGGCAGCCTTGAGCATCAGATCCACTTCCCGGCTGCCACCGCGGATCTTCATGCCCTTCACGTCGTCCGGGGAGATCACCGGCTTGGTCTTGCTGGCGATGCTGCCCGCTTCCCACACCCAGGTGATGGGTACGGCACCCTTGTCGAACAGCAGGTCGTTGAGGGCCTTGCCGATCTCGCCGTTCTTCCAGGCGAAGCCCTGCTCGTAGGAGGTGACCAGGCCCGGCATCAGGGCAATGTTCAGCTCGGGTACCTCGCCGCCGGCGTAGGAAACGGGGAAGAAGCTCATGTCCAGGGCGCCGCGGCGCAGGGCGCTGAACTGGGCGTTGGTCTTCATCAGGGACGAGCCCGGATAGACGTTGAACTTGAGCGCCCCGCCGGAGCGCTTTTCCACCTCGGCGGCGAAGATGCGGCAGATGCGGTCGCGGAAGTCACCGTCATTGCCGGTGGAGCCGGGGAACTGGTGGGAGATCTTGAGGGCCGTGGAATTCTGGGCGAAGGCGTTGCTGGCGAACCCGGACAGGCCCACAAGGGGCAGGCTGGCCAGGGTGCCGCAGACCAGCCGGCGGGTGGGGTTGAAGGCTTGAGTCATGGTCTCCTCCATTGGGATGGATGTGATGGGTCGGTTGGGGTCGGGGTGGGGTGGCCGGCTGTTAAGCAGCCGTGCCGGTTTTTCCGTAGGTGTCGCGCAACACGTTCTTGAGCACCTTGCCCATGGCGTTGCGCGGCAGTTCGGTGACGAAGTGGACGTGCTTGGGCACCTTGTAGTTGGCCAGCTGGCTCTTGAGGGGCGTGATGATGCCATCGCCGACCAGGCTCTCGTCCTTGCGCACCACCACGGCGGTGACGGCTTCGCCGAAGTCTCGGTCGGGCACGCCGATCACGGCGGATTCGACCACGCCAGGCAGGGCGTCGATGGCCATCTCTACTTCCTTGGGATAGACGTTGTAGCCGCCGGAGATGACCAGGTCCTTGGCCCGGCCGACGATGGTCAGGTAGCCGTCGGCGCTCAGGGTGCCCAGGTCGCCGGTGCGGAACCAGCCGTCGGCGGTGAATTCCTCGGCGGTCTTCTCCGGCTTGCGCCAGTAGCCCTTCATCACGCCGCTGCCGCGAATCTGGATGCCGCCCACCTGGTCGGCGGCCAGGGGCCGGTCGTCGCCATCGGCGATGCGCACCTCGACTCCGTCGATGGGCAGGCCCACCGAGCCGATGCGCCGTTCGCCGGCGAAGGGGTTGGAGGCGATGATGGCCGACTCGGTCATGCCGTAGCGTTCCAGCACGATCTGGCCGGTGCGCTGCTCGAATTCCCGGTTGGTTTCCGCCAGAAGGGGGGCCGAGCCGGAGATGAAGACGCGCATGGTGGCGGCGCTGGCGGCGGTGAAGCCGGGCTGGTCGAGCAGCCGGGTGTAGAAGGTGGGCACCCCCACCATCACCGTGGCCCGGGGCAGCAGGGCCAGCACTTGCTCGGCGTTGAACTTCTTCAGGAACAGGATGCGGCTCTTCGACAGCAGGGCGCAGTGGCTGGAGATGAACAGGCCGTGGGCGTGGAACAGGGGCAGGGCATGGAGCAGCACGTCCTTGTCGGTGAAGCCCCACAGCTTGGTCAGGGCGCGACCGTTGCTGAGCAGGTTGGCGTGGGTGAGCATGGCCCCCTTGGGCCGGCCGGTGGTGCCCGAGGTGTAGATGATGATCGCCACATCGTCGGGTTGGGCCTGGGCGGTGGTGAAACTGTCGCTCTCGCCGGCGGCCAGGGCGCGCAGCGTACCGCTGCCGTCGTCGGACAGGGTCAGGGTATGGGCTACGCCGTGACGGGCGGCGAGCTCGCTCTTGGTCGGGTAATCGGCCGGAGCGCAAACAAACACGCGGGGTTCCGCGTCTTCGAGGAAGTATTGCAGTTCGCCCAACTGGTAAGCGGTGTTGAGGGGCAGGTAGATTGCACCGAGGCGCAGGGTGGCCAGGTAGAGGCAGAAATTCTGCGCCGATTTATCGACCTGGACCGCCACCCGGTCCCCCGGGGTGACGCCGAGGCGGGTCAGGGCGTTGGCGTAACGGGCGGTGAGGCCGAGCATCTGGGCGTAACTGAGGACCTGGCCGTCGTCGGTTTCGAGGAAAGGCGCCTCGCCGGCTTCCCGGGCGATGGCTTCGAAGGTGGCGAAGATGTTGGCATTCATGGTGGATGTGGGGTCAGGGCTGGGGGGAAACGGTGTCGGCGACGCCGAATTCGACGTAATGGGCGAAGTCGGCGCTGGCAGCCGCAGGGCGGTTGAGGATGTTGTCCAGGGACGACTGGGGCAGGGTGCGGACGCTGCCGCCCGGGGCAATGCGTACTGTGGAGGCGGCCCCGGCTGCGGCAATGTAGATACCGCCGGAAATCTCACCGGCGATCGTGAGATTCACCGGCTGGCCGGCCCGCACCCGCTGGCGCAGGGTCTTGGCCAGGTGCACCAGGTATTGGCTCAGGATCAGGCGTTCGTCACCCAGGCGCACGCTGTGCCCGGCGCAATCCAGGTGGAGCGTCAGGGGCCCGCTGGCCGCCTCGGCCAGGGTGGCGAGCTTGAGCACGTCGGTGGTACCGACGAAGGCTTGCCCCCGGCACGACAGGGGGCCTTGGGCGGGTTCGAACTCAATGGCGGCGGTCACCGGCTGGGGCGCCGTGCTCAAGCGCTGTGCCAGGTGACGCCGTTCCGCCGCGATGCTGGCGGCTGGAGCGTCGAGGGAATGTGCGACGAGCCAGTCGCGCAGGGCGTCGGCATAGGCCGTCAGGCTGTCGTCGAGCAGTCGCTCGGTATCACCGTGGCGGCTCCGGGCCATGCCGTCGATCGCCTCGATCACGATGGCCCGTTCATCGCCGCCGCCGGCCTGCAAAACCCGGGGGCCGGACATGGCGAGCAGGGTGGTCGGGGCATAGCAGCGCTGGCTGGTGGCGAACGCCAGCATGCTGGCGCCGCCAAAAACGTTGCGGCCGAGCAGGGCGATGCTGGGCAGACCGTCCAGGCTGGCGTCGAGCAGTTCCCGCATCAGTCCGCGCAAGGCCCCTTGAATGGGCAGGCCGTCGTCTAGGCGAGCCCCCGCCGAATCGATCAACAGCACCAGGGGCGTGCGGCTTTCCCGGGCCATTTGTACCGTGCGGCGGAGGTCGGCGCATTCGGCAATGCCGAGCACGCCCTTGTCGGCATGGGGGTCGGTGGCGGCGACCAGGACGTGGTGTCCGGCGATCGAGCCGGTCATCAGCCGCAGAGCCGAGGACGAGGCCAGGGGCGTGCCGACGCCGGGCGCGAAGAGGGCCGTCAGGCGGGTGTCTACGGTGGCCCCTGTAAAACCAGTGTGGGACAAGCCAGTTCCTCCTTTGGGAGCGGTAACCTTTTGGCAACCGCTTGGTGCTAGATCTGTTTTTTCTGGTATGCCAGAATTTTTCATCGAGCCAGGTTGGGTCGGGTTAAGCATTTAACTCTCTCGATAATGCTTAATAGCCTGCACGAACCTCACTGCTCTACGCCCCGGGCAGGGGGGGGGGGGCGCATGACTTGTGCGGACTGCTTTGCACAGCTTTTTGTCAGTGTTGTGGCAGGTGACTCGGGTTTAATATATACCAATACTTTTTTTTGGTATACCAAAAATAAATTTTAGTTTTTCATGCTGCAATGCACATGGTGCCAAGTACGAAAAACTGTATGATTTGCAGGTTATTTCTGGGGATTTGATGCAATGCCACAAGATGACGACAACGTCTCCCAAGCGGAGCGGATCAGTCGAGCCATCGAAGCCGACATCCTGAATGCCACTTATCCGCCGGGCGACCGGCTGGACGAGCGCCAGCTCGCGGCGCGCTTCGGCGTCTCGCGCACCCCGGTCCGCGAAGCCCTGAATCGCCTGGTTTCCGATGGCCTTGCCGAGCATCGGGCGCGCCAGGGGGTTTTCGTTGCGCGCATCTCTTTGGCCAGCGTGTTCGAGCTTTTCGAGATGCTGGCGGTGATGGAGTCCGCATCGGCCCGGTTGGCTGCGCGGCGGATGAAGCCGGACGACGTGACCCGGCTGCTGGCCGTGGCGGAGGAAACCCTGCAGGCCGCGGCGGCCGACGAGGCGGCCGTATATACCGCCGCCAATACCCGCTTCCATGAATTGATCTACGCCGGCAGCTGCAATCGCCTGCTGGAAGAATCGGTCAAGCAGCTGCGTCGGCGCGCCGCACCTTACCGGGGGCATATCCACCGGGTTGCCGGCCGGCGCATGTCAACTGCCCAGGAGCACGTGGCAATTGCCGAGGCCATTCGCGATGGCAAGGGTGAGGTGGCTGCCGACCTGATGTTCCAGCACCTGGATATTCACCGTCCCGAGTTTTCCGACTATGTCTTCATTCTGTCCCGCTCGGTGGAAAGCGCCTTGGCATGAGGTGTGCCGGCGGTGCCGGACGGTTTGTCGGCAGACGAGGCTGAAAAGGGGCTTGATGCCCAGCGGGAAAAACGGTATATTCCGGCCTCTTTAGCAATCCCCCCATTCTTTTTTCAGGAACGAATTCCATGGCCAATAGCGCACAAGCTCGCAAACGCGCGCGTCAAGCCGAAAAGCAACGCGCCCACAACGCCAGCCTGCGCTCGACGCTGCGTACTGCGATCAAGAAAGTGCGCAAGGCGATCGAAGCGGGTGACAAGGCAGCTGCTCAAGCGGTGTATCAACAGTCCGTATCTGTGATCGACAGCATCGCCGACAAGCGGATCGTGCACAAGAACAAAGTTTCTCGTCACAAGAGCCGCCTGTCCGCTCAGATCAAGGCGCTGGCCGCCTAAGTCCTAACCGACTTCAGGCCCCCGCCCGCTACGCTTTATAGCGTGGCCACAAAAAACGGCACCTTTGGGTGCCGTTTTTTGTTTTGCCCATTGTGGGCGAATGGTGTGTCTTGCAGTATTGATCCGGATTCGTGCCGTAAGGCTTAATTGGCAGGGCGGCAGCAGCCTTCGACGAGTTGCAGTTCGTTGTCGGCGGCGAAATTGCGCAGGAAGCGGTAGGCGAGGGGTTCGATGTCGTAGAGCCGGCCATCGACAAAAACCGCCTTTTCGCCAGAGCTGGAGCAGGGGCCGACGTAGGGAGAGTATTTCATCCGCTTTTCGGCACCGAAGGCGGACATGACGCCACAAAGCCGTTCGGCCCAGTCACTGGGGCGGAAGCGCCGACCCTCGTGGGTGAGGCCGACGATGATGAAGTTGCGTGCGGTTGTGTCCGCGGTGTGATCCGTCATGGTGCTCACTTGGTGGCGCGCTTGGGGCTGTCTCCGAAGCCTCTTCTCCGTGGGCCTGGCGGCTGGGGAGAAGGTGAAAGAGCGCTTTTTTTCGAGGCGAATCTTAGCAGAATCCCGGGCGTCCGGGGAGGCGCTGTTGGTCGCTGCCCATTCCTTGCTTGGCCGCTCGCATGCATTGTGCATTTCAAATGCGCTGCATATACTTTGCCCATCTCGATGTGCTCGCGAAGGTCTCCCGTGCAACCCTTGCTTGTGACCAAATACGGTTTTCGTATTCGCACCCGTCATGGTGGGGTAGTGGACAATCTGCTGATCTACGGTCGTGACGAGCACGAGGCCGTCACCAAGCTCCGCCAGATTTATCACGATTGCGAAGTGCTCGAGACACGCCGCCAAGTGGGGGGCGGCCGCCATGCGGCAGCCAGTTTCGATGCCTTGCCCGTGGAAGGCAGAGTCGGAATCGTTTCGGCACCGGTTTGACCTGCGCCACGCGTTGGCGGGTTGGTGGTTTGGCAAGGTGGCTTGCTATTGGCAGGGCTGGTTTCCTGCTTGCTTGTCCTTATTGCTTGGTCTCCTGCCGCGATTTTTCCCTCTCCCTTTGCGCTTTTCCGCACTCCCGTCTGGCCGAGTAAGCAATCGCTCCGTTCGAATGCTGGAGTGGGATCGGTACGCATATGTACGCATATGGCGCGCTAGGCGGGTGATTGTCCGCAACTCGCTTTCAGGGAGGCGAGCAGCTCTCTGTTGTGCAGGTTTTGCACCGTTTTGGTGCCTGGGTGCTGCATGGCGCCGGGTTGGGCCAACGGAAGAGGTGGTGATTGTCGGGCAAAGGTGCAGCCGGGGTTGTTTTTGCCCCCGGCGGTTTGTGCCGGGACGGTGATTTCGCTTAAACTCTAGGGTCTTACAAGCTGAGCGGCGGGATTCAGACTGGCTGGGTGGGTTTTCCCCGGGCGGTCCGGTGACCCCGCCGCTTATCCTTTTTTCCGCCCCGCCGGATGTGCTCAACGTTTCGCAGTACCAGAGCCACCGGGCAGGCCGGCGGTCGGTAGCGGGATTGCTTATGTCGCACGTCATGAATACCTACGCCCGGCTCCCCGTGGCGTTTTCCCACGGTGAAGGTTCCTGGCTCGTCGATACCGACGGCAAGCGGTACCTGGATGCTCTTTCCGGCATTGCCGTTTCCACCCTCGGACACAATCACCCGGACCTGGTGGCCACCATCGCCACCCAGGCGGCCCGGGTGCTGCACACCTCCAACCTGTACCGCATTCCTCTGCAGGAGGAGCTCTCCGACCGCCTGGCCGCCGTATCGGGCATGGACGAGGTGTTCTTCTGCAACTCCGGCTGCGAGGCCAACGAAGCGGCCATCAAGTTGGCCCGCTTCTACGGCCACCAGCGTGGGGTGGACAATCCAGCCATCATCGTCATGGAAAAGGCCTTCCACGGCCGCACCCTGGCGACCCTCTCGGCTACTGGCAACCGCAAGGCCCAAGCGGGCTTCGAACCCCTGGTGTCGGGCTTCGTGCGGGTTCCCTACAACGACCTGGAAGCGATCCGCGGCATTGCCGGGCACAACCAGAACGTGGTGGCGGTGATGCTGGAGATGGTCCAGGGCGAAGGCGGTATCCACATCGCCGATCTGGAGTTCCAGCGCCAGTTGCGCGCCCTGTGCGACGAAAAGGGCTGGCTGTTGATCTGCGACGAGGTGCAGTGCGGCGTCGGCCGGACCGGCACCTGGTTCGGCTACCAGCAATCGGGCGTACTGCCCGACGTGGCCACCCTGGCCAAGGGCCTGGGCTCCGGTGTGCCGATCGGCGCCTGCCTGGCCTCGGGCAAGGCCGCCGGCCTGTTCGGGCCGGGCAACCACGGTTCCACCTTTGGCGGCAATCCCCTGGCCTGCGCCGCAGCCCTGACTACCCTGGAGTGTATCGAGCGGGACGGTCTGCGCGACAACGCGGTCAAGGTAGGCGAGCAGATTCGCAGTGGCCTGGCCGAGGCCCTGGCCGGTGTTGCGGGCGTGGTCGAGATTCGTGGCCGTGGCCTGATGATCGGCATCGAGCTGGATCGCCCCTGCGGCGAACTGGTGGCCCGGGGCCTGGAAGCGGGGCTGCTGATCAACGTTACCGCCGAAAAGGTGGTGCGCCTGCTGCCGGCCCTGGTGTTCTCCGAGGCCGATGCCCGGGAACTGGTGGCCCGCCTCGCACCGCTGATCCGGACCTTCCTCGGCGCCTGATTCGCGTCTGAGCCGCGCTACCCATAACGATAAGGAGGGAGACCCATGTCGTCACTCAAGCATTATCTCCAGTTCAAGGATTTCACCCAGGAGGAGTACGCCTACATTTTCGAGCGTGCCGCCTGGATCAAGCGCAAGTTCAAGGGGTACGAGCGCTACTGGCCCTTGGCCGACCGTACCCTGGTGATGATCTTCGAGAAGGCCTCCACCCGTACCCGCCTCTCCTTCGAGGCCGGCATGCACCAACTGGGCGGTTCCGCCATCTACCTGAACACACGGGATTCCCAGCTGGGCCGGGGCGAGCCGGTGGAAGACGCAGCCCAGGTGATCTCGCGCATGAGCGACCTGGTGATGATCCGCACCTTCGAGCAGGACATCATCGAACGCTTTGCCGCCAATTCCCGGGTGCCGGTGATCAACGGTCTGACCAACGAATACCACCCCTGCCAGATCCTGGCCGACATCTTTACCTGGATCGAGCACCGCGGCGATATCAAGGGCAAGACCGTGGCCTGGATCGGCGATTCCAACAACGTCTGCAACACCTGGCTGCAGGCTGCCGAAATTTTCGACTTCAAGGTCAACGTCTCCACTCCGGAAGGCTATGAGGTCGAGCCGGAGCGGGCCGGTGTCGCCGGTACCCACTTCGAGGCCTTTGCCGACCCGATGGATGCTGCCCGCGGCGCCCACCTGGTGACCACCGATGTGTGGACCTCCATGGGCTTCGAGGCCGAGAACGAAGAGCGTCTCAAGGATTTTGCCGACTTCCAGGTCGACGGCGACATGATGCGGGTGGCCGATCCCTCCGCCGTGTTCATGCACTGCCTGCCCGCCCACCGCGGCGAGGAAGTTTCCGCCGAGGTCATCGACGGGCCCCAGTCGGTGGTCTGGGACGAGGCGGAAAACCGCCTGCACGCCCAGAAGGCCCTCATGGAATACCTGTTGCTGGGCCGTGTGGACGCCAGCTGAAGCGGCTGACATCACGCATTTCCGAATTCCCCGTTTTCAATTTTCTGTTGTAAGGCACACATCATGAGCGACGTGAAAAAAGCGGTCCTCGCCTACTCCGGCGGCCTGGACACCTCGGTCATCCTGAAATGGCTGCAAGACACCTACCAGTGCGAAGTGGTGACCTTCACCGCCGACCTGGGCCAGGGCGAAGAGCTGGAGCCGGCCCGCCAGAAGGCGCTCAAGTTCGGCATCAAGCCCGAGAACATCTTCATCGACGACCTGCGCGAAGAGTTCGTGCGCGACTTCGTCTTCCCCATGTTCCGCGCCAACGCGCTGTATGAGGGCGAGTACCTGCTCGGCACCTCCATCGCCCGTCCGCTCATCGCCAAGCGCCAGATCGAGATCGCCCGCCAGACCGGCGCCGATGCCGTCTCCCACGGCGCCACCGGCAAGGGTAACGACCAGGTGCGCTTCGAGCTCGGCTACTACGCCCTGATGCCGAACGTGAAGGTGATCGCTCCGTGGCGCGAGTGGGACCTGCTCTCCCGCGAGAAGCTGCTCGCCTACGCCGAGAAGGCCGGCATCCCCATCGAGATGAAGCACAAGCAGGGCGGTTCGCCGTACTCCATGGACGCCAACCTGCTGCACATCTCCTTCGAAGGCCGCCACCTGGAAAACCCTGCCGCCGAGGCCGAGGAAGACATGTGGCGCTGGACCGTTTCCCCGGAGAAGGCCCCGGATGCCGCTGAGTACGTGGACCTGGAGTTCGAGAAGGGTGACCTGGTGGCCATCAACGGTACCCGCATGAAGGCCCACGAACTGCTCGCCAAGCTCAACGAGCTGGGCGGCAAGCACGGCATCGGCCGCCTCGACCTGGTGGAAAACCGCTACGTCGGCATGAAGTCCCGCGGCTGCTATGAAACCCCGGGGGGCACCATCCTGCTCAAGGCCCACCGCGCCATCGAATCCATCACCCTGGACCGGGAAGTCGCCCACCTCAAGGACGACCTGATGCCGCGCTACGCCAGCCTGGTGTACACCGGCTACTGGTGGAGCCCGGAGCGCCGCGCCCTGCAGGCCCTGATCGACACCACCCAGGAAACGGTGAACGGCTGGGTGCGCGTCAAGCTGTACAAGGGCAACGTGATCGTCGTCAGCCGGGATTCCAAGACCGATTCCCTGTTCGACCCGACCATCGCCACCTTCGAGGACGATGCCGGCGCCTACGACCAGAAGGACGCCCACGGCTTCATCCGCCTCAACGCCCTGCGTCTGCGCATCGCCGCCAACGCCCGGGCCAAGCGCGGCTAACGGTCAGAGCTGAGGTAGCCCGGTGGAAGGAACCCTGTTCGGCTTTTCCGAAGAGCAGATTTCGGATTTCGGCTCGACCTTCGGGATCGGGCTGTTCATCCTCTTCATGCTCTTCATCATCGCCGAGATCGCCTGGAAGTCGAAGGCCGGCAAGACGGGCACCTTCGTGCTCTTCTTCGTCCTGGCCTTCGGCATGCTCGGCTTCATCGCCAAAACCATCATTCAGAAAATCTGGGGAATTTGACCCATGTCCCAAGCGACCCAATTCGATAACGTTTCCGTCGTCAAGCAGGCCAACGTCTACTTCGACGGCAAGTGCGTCTCCCACACCGTGCTGTTCGCCGACGGCTCGAAGAAGACCGTGGGCGTGATCCTGCCTGCCGCCCTGACCTTCAACACCGGTGCTCCGGAAGTCATGGAAACCGTGGCCGGCTCCTGCCGCTACCGCCTCAAGGGCGAGACCGAATGGAAGACCTCCGGTCCGGGCCAGGCCTTCAACGTGCCGGGCGACTCCAGCTTCGACATCGAAGTGACCGAGCCCTACCACTACGTCTGCTACTTCGGCTGAGCGGAGGATCGCATGCCGTCTTTCGATTTTTCCTCAGAAGTGGATATGGTGGCGTTGAAGAACGCCATCGATTCGACCGGCAAGAAGATCGTCGGGCGCCACGACTTCAAGGGCACCAGTGCCAAGGTTGAGCTGAACGAGAAGGACAAGCTCGTCACCATCTTTGCCGATTCCGACTTCCAGCTCGACCAGATCAAGGTCATCCTCTTCCCCGAAATGGAGAAGAAGGAGCCGGATTGCACCAAGCGCCTGGATGCCCAGAGCGTGCAGAAGGTGTCCGGCGACAAGGTCAAGCAGGAGCTGAAGATCAAGATCGGCATCGAAAGCGAGCTGGCCAAGAAGATCGTCAAGCTGATCAAGGACTCCAAGCTCAAGGTCCAGGCCGCCATCCAGGGCGACACCGTGCGCGTCACCGGTGCCAAGCGCGATGTGCTGCAGGAGACCATTGCTCTGGTGAAGAAGTCCATCGAGGACTTCCCCATCAAGTACGGCAACTTCCGCGACTGAGTCGGGGGGGGCGCTACGGCGCCGCCCTTTCTCTTCGCCCATGAAAAAAGCCCGTCATTGCGACGGGCTTTTTTCATGGGCCTGGCCGTGAGGCCAAGCAGGGTGCGGATCTTCAGAGGGTATGCCTGGAACACCGCGTGGATAAAGGCGCTCCGGGCAGGGGCTCTGGAAATGACCGCCAGATCAAGCGTCCCGGGGCATGGTCTCCTGGAAGGAGGGGCGTTGTTCGAGCTTTTCGTAGAGCCGGGCCAGGTTCGGGTGGGTCTGGCGCCAGTCGAGTTCGGCGAAGCGGAAATCCAGGTAGCCCAGGGCACAGCCCACGGCGATGTCGGCCAGGCCGAAGTGGGTGCCCATGCAATACGCCTTCTCGCCCAACTCCTCGGCCATGAAGGCCAGGGTGCGGTCGATGGCGCTGCGGTGCAGGGCGATCCACTCGGCGTTCTGTTCCTTGGCCTTGCGCAGGGATTCGTTGCGGATCGCCACGGCGGAATCGAGCAGGCCGTCGGCCAGGGCCTCCCAACGTTTGACCTCCATGCGCTCCCGGTTGGGTTGCGGCATCAGCTTGTTGTTGGGGGTGACATTGTCCAGATATTCGACGATCACCGGCGAATCGAATACCGGGGTCTGGTCATCGAGCACCAGCACGGGAATGCGGCCGAGCGGGTTGTGCAGGGGCACAGCGCTGTCGGGGGAGCGGGGGGCGTCGATCACCAGGTCGTAATCGATCTTTTTTTCGGCCAGGACGATACGCACTTTACGGGCGTAGGGGCTGGTATGGGTACCGAACAGCTTCATGGTTCTTTTCTTGTCGCTTTCTCGGGAGAGAAGTAACGCCGGATGGGCGAAGTCGGGGCAAAGTATAGCATCGGCCCCCGACCGAATCGGCGGGGCGCGCCTGAGGGCAAGGGGATTGCGGAGGGCGCGTGATAAAATGCCCGGCTCTGATGATCGGTGTCATGCACCAAATTGGTGCTAGCTTACCTGACTTGTGGCTGAATGCCGTCGATTGTCGTCACGATCCTCCTGACTTCTTGGATGTCCGTTATGCCCGCCAGTTTCCTCACGGCCCTCTCGCCCCTCGATGGTCGCTATGCCGCCAAGGTTGACGCTCTGCGCTCCGCCTTCTCCGAATACGGCCTGATCCGTCACCGTCTCAGGGTCGAGATCGAGTGGCTCAAGGCCCTGGCGGCCGAACCCCACTTCGCCGAGATCCCGGCCTTCTCCGCCGCCACCGTGGCCGAGCTGGACGCCCTGGTGAACAACTTCTCCGAAGCCGACGCCCAGGCGGTGAAGGACATCGAAGCCACCACCAACCACGACGTGAAGGCCCTGGAGTACTGGATCAAGGACAAGACCAAGGCCAACGCCGAAGTCACCAAGGTCAGCGAGTTCATCCACTTCGCCTGCACCTCGGAAGACATCAACAACCTGTCCCACGCCCTGATGCTCAAGCTGGCCCGGGAAGAGGCCCTGCTGCCGTCCCTGGACAAGGTCATCGCCCGCTTGCGCGAACTGGCCCACCAACTGGCCGACGTGCCGATGATGAGCCGCACCCACGGTCAGCCGGCTACGCCGTCCACCATGGGCAAGGAACTGGCCAACACGGTGTACCGCCTGACCCGTGCCCGCAGCCGGATCGAGCAGGTCGGCCTGCTCGGCAAGATCAACGGCGCCGTGGGCAATTACAACGCCCACCTGGCTGCCTATCCCGGCTACGATTGGGAAGGTTTTGCCAAGCGCTTCGTCGAGAGCCTGGGGCTGGAATTCAACCCCTACACCATCCAGATCGAGCCCCACGACGCCATGGCCGAGCTGTTCGACGCCTTCGCCCGGGCCAACACCATCCTGATCGACCTGGACCGGGACGTGTGGGGCTACATCTCCCTGGGCTTCTTCAAGCAGAAGGTCAAGGCCGGCGAAGTGGGCTCCTCCACCATGCCGCATAAGGTCAACCCGATCGACTTCGAGAACTCCGAGGGCAACCTGGGCCTGGCCAACGCCGTGCTCAAGCACCTCTCCGAGAAGCTGCCCATCTCCCGCTGGCAGCGCGACCTGACCGACTCCACCGTGCTGCGCAACATGGGCGTCGGCCTCGGCTACGCCCTGCTCGGCTACGATTCCCTGCTGCGCGGCCTGAACAAGCTGGAAGCCAACGCCCAGGCCATGCACGACGACCTCAACGCCAACTGGGAACTGCTCGCCGAGCCGATCCAGACCGTGATGCGTCGCTACGGCATTGCCAACCCTTACGAGAAGCTCAAGGAGCTGACCCGGGGCACCCGCGTCTCCCGCGAAGGCATGCAAGCCTTCGTCGCCACCCTGGATATCCCGGAGACCGCCAAGGCCGAGCTGCTCAAGCTCACCCCCTGGGACTACACCGGCAAGGCGGCCGAGCTGGCCAAGCGCATCTGAGCGCCTGACCGCCGCTGTCCATCGTTCTACGTCATGCGCTGTCCCAAGTGCGGTAACGACGTTCCGGCCGATGCCCTCTACTGCCCGCATTGCGTGGGCGACGAGGCGCCGGCGGAGCGCACCCGCCGCCTGCGGGCGGCGGGGCTGCGCGGCGGCGTGTTCGGTGGCGTCCTGGGAGCCTTCGGCGGCGCCCTGGTGTGGTGGCTGATGGGCCCCCAGCGCGGCGTACCCGGTATCGCCCTGTCCCTCGTTTTTGCCGGCGTGGCCACCGGGCTAGTCCTGGGCCTCGCCCGCAGCCGTTAATCCTCGTTTTTTGCCTTATTCCGCTTTGCTCCCATGTTCGCCGACAACCTGAAGAAACTCCCGGGCATTTCCCACCTGGCCGCCATCAACCTGCTCGACGCCGACGGCAACGCCGTGGCCCTCCTCGAAAACAAGCCGGGCAGCGCCGGTTCGGTGGCGGTGTACAACCACCTGGCCCAGACCTACGGCGCCATCACCCCCCAGGCCGCGCAAAAGGGCCTGGAGATCTACGCCGAGCACACCGACGATGCCCGCGCCCATCCTGGCAAGCACCCCAATATCGACCGGCTGCTGCAGATCATCGAAACCGGCATCACCCTGCGCATCAAGCACGTCTTCGCCGAGTAAGGCGCTGGCCTCGGGCCGGCGCGCCCGTGGCGTCGGGCCTGGCTTGGCCACCCGTGCCCTGGGATCGACCGTCCCGAGTGCTCGACGTGCCCGCTCCACGTACCTTGTGTAACCTCGGTTACATGCCAGCCGCTAGGATCATGGAATAATCGGCAGGCTGCCGCCCGGGCCCCGAGGGCCGGGTGAGCGGCGTGTCCATCGACCCCTTTCGGGGCACAACAGGAGTCATAGAACAATGAAGCTGCTCTCCCGTATCGCCTGCGTTGCCGTCTGCCTGTCCTGCACCGCCGTTGCCCACGCCCAGATGAAGCATGAGGACGCGATCAAGTTCCGTCAGTCCGCCTACGGCTTCCTGGCCTGGAACATGGGCAAGATCAAGGCCAACCTGGATGGCAATTTCAACAAGGAACAGGTGGCCAACGCCGCCCACGCCATTGCTGCCGTGGCCAACTCCGGCATGGGGGCGCTGTACCTGCCGGGTACCGACAAGGGTGCCGGCTGGAAGGAAACCCGCCTCAAGTCGGAGTTCTTCGCCCAGCAGGAAGAGGCTGGCAAGCTGGCCCGCGCCTTTGGCGCCGCTGCCAACGAACTCGACAAGGTGGCCGCCACCGGCGACGTGGCCGCCATCAAGGCCCAGTTCGGCAAGACCGGCGAAACCTGCAAGAGCTGCCACGACAAGTTCCGCAAGGACTAAGCGCGGCCTGCCCAGCTGTATTGCCAAGAAAAAAGCCGCCGGGGTTGCCCGGCGGCTTTTTTCTTGGCAGAGCGTGCTGGGGGGAGGGGCTAGGGTGATGGCTCCGTCGCGCTCCAGCCGAGCGGGGCGGCGTGAGCCTTACCAGCTAGGTGTCTCGGTTGCCGCCGGGGGGGGCGGCGGGGGGGCGAAGGTATGGCCAAGCCAGCCGCTGCCTACCGCCCAGGCCACGGCACCGGCAACCAGGGCGGCGGTGGCGAAGGCGACGATGCCGCCACCCTGGGCCGAGCGGCTGTGGGCCGGTGCGTCGTTCTTCCAGCCGGTGACCATCGGCGTCAGCAGATCGTGCTTCTTGATCCGCCGGTAGTAGGCCACGGCCAGCACGTGCAGCCCCACCAGGCCGAGGAGAACGTCGGAGAGGAACTTGTGCACCCCGGTCAGCCGGTTCGACAGCTCCGCATCCACCAGGGCGTAAAGCGGACCGGTAAAGGCAATGTCATCGTTGGCGAACAGGCCAGTGCCGACCTGGGTAGCGATCAGGGCGAGCAGGGCCATGACCGACAGGGCGCCCAGGGGATTGTGGCCGATTCCCTGCCATTGCCCGCGCAGGTAGCGGGCGATGGCACCGGGACCGGCGACGAACTGGCTGAAGCGGGCGTAGGTGGAGCCGATCAGCCCCCACACCAGGCGAAATACCACCAGGGCCAGGATCAGCACGCCGAGACGCCCGTGCCAGACGATCAGGTTGCCACCGACCTGGCCGGTGATGAAGGCGGCGACGAAGGCTGCCAGCAGCAGCCAGTGAAACAAGCGGGTGGGCAGATCCCACAGGTAAATGCGTTGGGTGGCCACGGTCAGGCTCCTTGGGCAAGGGGAGGGCAGGGCAATCGCCGATTTTAACGCGAACAACATGGTTCCCCCATTGGGTGGGCTGCGGAACGCCCGACTCCGTCCGATGCCAAACCTGCACGGCTTTCGCCTTGCCGGGTTTGCGAGCGTGCCCGATGCCGGCGCTGAGCGCAGCGTTTACAACAACGAGGAGAACGACCATGAACCTGTTTTTTTTGCGCACCCCGTCCCTGGCCCTGGCCGGGCTATTGCTAGTGACCGCCTGCGCTACCTCGTCCGGCCAGGCCATGGCCCCGGCCCGCATGCAAGGTGGCATGCTGGTCGGGGCCAACGGCATGACCCTGTACACCTCCGACCGGGACCCTGCGGGGGGCATGAAGAGCACCTGCAATGGCCCCTGCGCCGCCAATTGGCCGCCGCTCTACGCCATGGCGGGGGACAAGCCGATGGGTGACTGGTCCATCGTCACCCGGGACGACGGTCGGCAGCAGTGGGCCTACAAAGGCAAACCCCTGTATTTCTGGAGCAAGGATCAAAAGCCCGGCGATGCCAACGGCGATGGCTTCAACAGCGTCTGGCACGTCGCCCGCTGAGCCCTTCTTCTGTAGTCCGCAATGCGCCGCGCAACCGCGCGGCGCGTTGCGTTGTGCCGCAGGGATGCTGTGTTTTCACGGGGCAGGAGAGGGCACCGCCCAGGGCCCTGCTAGACTGCACGGCTTGTCAGGATTTCACCCCCAACCTTTCCGCTTCCCCATGCCGGCCATGTCCGCCCATCCTCCCCGTCCCGCTTCGCCTGCCAACACCGACGTGATCGCCCATCTGGCCCAGACCTTCGCCGCCGGCCGCTACGATGAGGTGGTGACTGGGGCCCGGGCGTTGACCCACCGTGCGCCCAACGACGGCTTGGCCCACAAGCTGCTGGGTAGCGCCTTGCATGCCCTGGGGCAATCGGAAGCGGCGGTGGCCCCCTTGCAGACCGCGGCCCGCCTGCTCCCCGGGGATGCGCAGACCCTCAGCAACCTGGGCAACGCCCTGGCCGGCGCCGGACGCCTCGACGAAGCGGTGGCAGCCCATCAGGGCGCCATCCGCTTGCAGCCCGAGGCCGCCACGCCGCGCTACAACCTGGGCTGCGCCTACCTGGCCCAGCAGCGCAAAGCCGAAGCCCTGGAGCAGTTCTGGCAGGCGTTCGAACGCTCGCCCCAGGATCGGGCGCTGGCCCAGCTGTGCCGCGAGGTCTTGGTGGAACTGGGCGATCCGGCCCTGCAACTGGCCTTCTGTCGCGCGAACGTGCGCCTCCTGCCCGACGATGCGGCGGCGTTGGCGATGCTCGGCGGGTTGTTGCTCGAAGCGGGTGAAAGCGGCGAAGCCGAGGCCTGGTTGCAGCAGGCGGTTGCGGTTGCTCCCGGTAGCCCGGTGGCCTGGTCCAACCTGTGCGTCGCCCTGCAAAACCGGGCGGCCTTGGGTGAGGCGGTGGCCGCCGGCCGGCGGGCCGCCGAGCTGGCGCCAGACTGGGCCCTCGCCCACAACAACCTGGGCACCGCCCTGCGCGACGCCGGCGCCCTGGCGGAGGCCAAGGCCTCCTTTCTGCGCGCCCTGGAGGTCGATCCCGACTATGCCCAGGCCTACTACAACCTGGGCTGCGCCTGCGCCGACCTGGGGGACCAGGCTATGGCCCGGGGCGCCTTCATCGAAGCGGTGCAGCGCACGCCCCGGGCCGACTGGCTGCTCTCCGGCGCCCATGCCTGCCGCCAGGTGGGGGATTGGGACGGAGCGGAACTGCTCGAAGCCGCCCTCCAGGAGCAACTGGCCGATCCCGCCGGCTTGGAAGTCCAGCGGGCCCATCAGGTAGCCCCGTTCGCCTACCTCACCACCCCGGGCACCACCGCCGCCGAGCAGTTGCGCGTGGCCCGTCACTTTGCCGCCCGCTTTTCCGCCTACGCACCGCTGCCCCCCCGGGATGCGGGCATGGCACCACTCCCTGGAGCGCCGCTGCGCATCGGCCTGTTGTCGGCGGATTTCCGCGACCATGCCACCGCCCATCTGCTCGCCGGGGCGCTGGAGTTCCTGGATCGCCAGCGCTTCCACCTGGTCGCCTACGATTACGGTCCGGTTCGCGACGACGCCTACCGGCAACGGCTGCGCGGTGCGATTCCGACCTGGGTGGATGTCCGGGAGCTTTCCGACCGCCAGGCGGCGGAACGCATGCGGGCCGACCGCATCGACATCGCCATCGACCTCAAGGGCTGGACCCAGGGCTTCCGCGGCGGCATCCTGGCCCACCGTCCCGCCCCGCTGCAAATGCAGTGGCTGGGATTTCCCGGCACCATGGGGGCGCCCTGGATCGATTACATCATCGCCGATCCGGTGGTGATCCCGCCCGGCGCCGAGGCCGGTTACAGCGAGCAGGTGTTGCGCCTGCCCCAGTGCTACCAGCCCAACGACCGCCGCCGTGCCGTCGCTCCCCGCCCCGACCGCGCCGCCCTGGGCCTGCCGGAATCCGCCTGGGTGCTGGCGGCCTTTCACCAGCCCTACAAGATCACCCGGCCCACCTTCATGCTGTGGATGCGGGTGCTGCGCCAGGTTCCCGATGCACTGCTGTGGCTGCTCGAAGGCGATGCCACGGCCATGGCCCACTTCTGCCAGGCGGCCGAAGAGGCCGGAGTGGAAGCGTCCCGCCTGGTGTGGGCGCCCCACGTCCCGGTGGCCGAGCACCTGGGGCGCCTGGCCTGCGCCGATCTGGCCCTGGATACCTTCCCGGTCAATGCCCACACCACCGCCAGCGACGCCCTGTGGGCCGGGGTGCCCCAGGTGGCCTGGTGCGGCGATACCTTCGTCGCCCGGGTCTCGGCCAGCGTCGTGCGCGCCGCCGGGCTGGGCGAACTGGTGGCGGACAGCGCGGCCGGCTACGAAGCCCTGGTGCTCGATCTGGCCCGGGACCGGGCACGGCTGGCCGACCTGCGTCAGCGCCTGGCGCAGCAGCGCCTCGTCTGCCCCCTGTTCGACAGCGCCGCCTTCGCCGCCGACCTGGCCCGGGGGCTGGAACTGGCCTGGGAGCGCTACCGGCAGGGGCTGCCGCCCGCCCATCTGGCGGTCTGAACCTATCCTATGCGGGCGCTCCGCTTGCGTCAGTCAACGTAGGGGCCTTGGAACCCCGCGTCCCTGGCCGATCTCCAGAGGGTAGGGCTGGATCGCCTTTATTGGCGCGGTGTTCCAAGGGTATACCGTGAAGATCGGCTACTGGCGTGCCTTTCCAAGGGGCGGCAAAACGAACTTTCCGGCCGGCCAAGAAAAAAGCCGCGGCATCTGGCGATGCCGCGGCTCTTTTTTGTGGCCCAGGGGAGGGGTCAGACGCAGGCGCCGTCCTCGGACACGTTGGGGTCTTTGGCCTTGGGGGCCTTGATGAACTGCTCCCGGGACACGCCCAGCCACATCACCAGGGGGCTGGCCACCAGCACCGAGGAATAGATGCCGAAGCAGATGCCGATGGTCAGGGCCATGGCGAAGTAGTGCAGGGTCTCGCCGCCGAACACCAGCATCGACAGCACCATCATCTGGGTCGAACCGTGGGTGATGATGGTCCGCGAGATGGTGCTGGTGATGGCGTGGTCGAGCACCTGCGGGGTGCTCAGGCCGCGCACCTTCTTGAAGGTTTCGCGCACCCGGTCGAACACCACCACCGATTCGTTCACCGAGTAACCCAGCACCGCCAGTACCGCCGCCAGCACCGAGAGGGAGAATTCCCACTGGAAGAAGGCGAAGAAGCCCAGGATGATCACCACGTCGTGCAGGTTGGCGATGATCGCCGAGACGGCGAAGCGCCATTCGAAGCGGAAGGCCAGGTACACGACGATGCCGACGATCACCACCAAGAGGGCCAGGGCGCCGTTCTCGGCCAGTTCGCGGCCCACCTGGGGACCGACGAATTCGACCCGGGACAGGCTGGCGCCGGGCACGCCGGCGTTGAGCACGTCCATCACCTGCTGGCCGATCTGGGCGCTCTGCTGGTCGGATTTGAGCGGCAGGCGGATCAGCACGTCCTGGCTGGAACCGAAGTTCTGCACGGCCACGTCCGAATAGCCGGCCTTGCTCAGGGCGCCGCGGATGCCTTCCAGGTCGGCGGATTGCTCGTACTTCACCTCCACCAGGGTGCCGCCGGTGAATTCCACCGACAGGTGCAGCCCGCGGTGGAGGAGGAAGAACACGGCCAGGACGAAGGTGAGCAACGAAATGACGTTGAACACCAGCGCATGGCGCATGAAGGGAATGTCTTTCTTGATGCGGAAAAATTCCATGAGATCAGTCTCCCGGGCTTACTTGGCGACGGCGGTGGAGGTACCCGGCTTCCACACCTGGCCGATATGCACCTTCTCCAGCTTCTTCTGACGGCCGTACACCAGGTTGGTGATGGCGCGGGAGACGACCACGGAACTGAAGATGGAGGTGAGGATGCCCAGGCAGTGCACCACGGCGAAACCGCGCACCGGGCCGGAACCGAAGGCGAGCAGGGCGCCGCCGGCGATCAGGGTGGTGACGTTGGAGTCGAGAATGGTCGCCCAGGCGCGCTCGTAGCCGGCGGCGATGGCCGACTGGGGCGGCAGCCCGGCGCGCAGTTCCTCGCGGATGCGCTCGTTGATCAGCACGTTGGCGTCGATGGCCATACCCAGGGTCAGGGCGATGGCGGCGATGCCGGGCAGGGTCAGGGTGGCTTGCAGCAGCGACAACAGGGCCACCAGCAGTAGCAGGTTGGAGGCCAGGGCGGTCACCGAGATCAGGCCGAACACCTGGTAGTACACGATCATGAACAGGGCGATGGCGGCGAATCCCCACAGGGTGGAGTGGAAGCCCTTGCTGATGTTCTCGGCGCCCAGGGACGGGCCGATGGTCCGTTCCTCGATGATGTCCATCGGCGCCGCCAGGGAGCCGGCGCGCAGCAGCAGGGCGGTGTCGTTGGCTTCCTCGGTGCTCATGCGGCCGGAAATCTGCACCCGGCCGCCGCCGATTTCGGTGCGGATCACCGGAGCGGTGATGACCTCGCCCTTGCCCTTCTCGATGAGCAGGATGGCCATGCGCTTGCCCACGCTCTCCCGGGTGATGTCGCGGAAGATGCGGGCGCCGGCAGCGTCCAGGGTGAGGTGTACGGCGGGTTCGTGGGTCTGACCGTCGAAGCCCGGCTGGGCGTCGGTGAGACGGTCACCGGTGAGTACCACCTGCTTCTTCACCAGCAGCGGCAGGCCGCCACGTTCCTTGTACAGCTCGGTGCCGAAGGGCACCTGGCCGGCCATGGCGGCGTCCAGGGCGCCCGGGGTGTCGTCCACCATGCGGATTTCCAGGGTGGCGGTGCGGCCCAGGATGTCCTTGGCCTTGGCCGTGTCCTGCACGCCGGGCAGTTGCACGACGATGCGGTCCACACCCTGCTGCTGGATCACCGGCTCGGCCACGCCCAGCTCGTTGATCCGGTTGTGCAGGGTGGTGATGTTCTGCTTCAGGGCGAATTCCTGCAGGCGCTTGACCGCCTCGGGCTTGAGGGTGGCGGAGAGGGTCAGGTCGGAACCGCTGGTGCCGTCGCTCAGGGACAGATCCTGCTGGGCGTCCTCGATGGCGCGGCGGCCGGCGTTGCGGGTTTCCTCGTCGCGGAACTTGATCACCACCCGTTCGCCTTCCCGGTTGATGCCGGCGTGGCGCACGTTCTTGTCGCGCAGCTGGGTGCGCAGATCGGCGGCCAGGGAATCCTGGCGCTTGGTCACGGCGCCCTTCATGTCCACCTGGAGCAGGAAGTGCACGCCGCCGCGCAGGTCCAGGCCCAGGTACATGGGCAGGGCGTGCAGGCTGGTGAGCCATTGGGGCGAGGCCGACAGCAGGTTCAGGGCCACCACGTACTGGGGGTCCTGGGGGTCGGTGTTGAGCGCCTTCTCGATGGCGTCCTTGACCTTCAGCTGGGTGTCGGTGTCGGCCAGGCGCACCTTGATGCTGTTGGCGTCGAGCTGAACACCGGTGGCGTTGAAGCCGCCGGTCTTGAGGATGTCTTCGACCTGGGCCTGCAGGCGCGCATCGGCCTTGATGGTGGCCTTGGCGGAGGACACCTGCACGGCGGGGGATTCACCGAAGAAGTTGGGCAGGGTGTAAATGAGGCCCAGCAGCAGGGCCACAGCCACCGTGATGTATTTCCAGAGCGGGTAGCGGTTCATGGTTTCAATGCGAGACAGAGAGCCGGCAGATAAACGCCGAGACGCCGAGGCGCCACGCGGGGGAGCGGAGACGGGGGCGGTAAAAAAGCGAAAGGGGCGCTTGCGGCGCCCCCGGTTCCGTCCCGCTTACAGGGACTTCAGCGTGCCCTTGGGCAGCAGTACCTGCACGGCGGCTTTTTGCACCACCATTTCCACAGTACCGTCCTTGCCTTCGGCCACTTCCAGATGGATGTAGTTGTCGCCCACCTTGGCGATGCGGCCGACGATGCCGCCCTGGGTCACCACTTCGTCGCCCTTTTGCAGGGCTTCGACCATGGCCTTCTGTTCCTTGGCGCGCTTCATCTGCGGGCGGATCATCAGGAACCACAACACCACGAACATGAGAATGATCGGCAGCAGTTGCATGAAGCTGTCGGCGGGACCGGCCGGGGCGGCGGTCTGGGCATGGGCGAGGGAAATCAGCACAGGGTTTCTCCGGTTCTAATAATTGGGTGAAAAGTAGGGCCGCGCCATGAAAACCGGGCACAGGCCGTCAAAAACCTAAGTCGGGGAGTGTATCACTGGCAGCGCCAGGCCTTGATTAACCAAGTGTAATTGGGGGCGGCGGGCCGGATTGCAAGGGGCCGCCGCGTTCAATCGGTCAGGCCGGACCGCGACCGCGTTCGGCGGCGAAGCGGCGGCGGAAGTCCTCGTACTCGCCGGCGGCGATGGCGGCGCGGATTTCCCCGGTCAGCACCTGGTAATAGCGCAGGTTGTGAATGGTGTTGAGCATGCTGCCGAGGATCTCGCCGGTGCGGAACAGGTGGTGCAGGTAGGCCCGGGAGAAGTTGCGGCAGGCGTAGCAGTCGCAGGACTCGTCCAGGGGCCGGGTGTCCTCCCGGTAGCGGGCGTTCTTGATCTTGACGTCGCCGTAGCGGGTAAACAGGTGGCCGTTGCGGGCGTTGCGGGTGGGCATCACGCAATCGAACATGTCGATGCCCTGGGCCACCGCATTGACGATGTCCTCGGGAGTGCCCACGCCCATCAGGTAGTGGGGCTTGTCCGCCGGCAACTTGGGTGCCGTGTGAGCCAGGATGCGCTCCATGTCCTCCTTGGGTTCGCCCACCGACAGGCCGCCGATGGCGAAGCCGAAGAAGCCGATCTCTTCCAGGGCCGCCAGGGATTCGTCGCGCAGATCCTCGTACATGCCGCCCTGGACGATGGCGAACAGGGTATTGGGGTTCTCCTGGCGGTCGAATTCTTCCCGGGAACGCTTGGCCCAGCGCAGCGACAGGCGCATCGATTTGGCCGCCTCGTCGTGGCTGGCCGGGTAGGGCGTGCATTCGTCGAAGATCATGACGACGTCGGAGTTGAGCACTGTCTGGATGCGCATCGACTCCTCCGGGGTGAGGAACAACTTGGCCCCGTCGATGGGCGAGGCGAACTTCACCCCCTCCTCGGTGATCTTGCGCAGGGCGCCTAGGGAAAACACCTGGAAGCCGCCGGAGTCCGTCAGGATCGGCTTCTCCCAGCCCATGAAGCCGTGCAGGCCGCCGTGGGCGCGGATCACGTCCAGCCCCGGGCGCAGCCACAGGTGAAAGGTGTTGCCCAGGCAGATCTGGGCTTCGATGTCGCGCAGGGCCTGGGGCGTCATGGCCTTGACCGTGCCGTAGGTGCCCACCGGCATGAATACCGGGGTTTCCACCACCCCGTGGGGCAGGGTCAGGCGGCCCCGGCGGGCGCGGCCGTCGGTGGCGAGGAGTTCGAATTTCTTGTCGGACATGGGAGCGGAAAGACGGGGAAAAGTGTCGGGCGAAGGCGCGGTCTGCGCGGGCGAGGGCGGCTTACGCCTGGGGCGGCGCAGCCCGCTCCAGCAGCATGGCGTCGCCGTAGCTGAAGAAGCGGTAGCGTTGTTCCACGGCGTGGGCGTAGGCGGCGCGGATGGTATCGAACCCGGCCAGGGCCGCCACCAGCATCAGCAGGGTGGACTTGGGCAGGTGGAAGTTGGTGACCAGTCGGTCCACTACCCGGAACTGGTAGCCCGGGGTGATGAAGATGTCGGTTTCGGCGCCCCCGGCCGGCACCGTGCCGTCCTCCCGGCCGCCTTGCAGGGCCGCGGATTCCAGGGCGCGCAGGCTGGTGGTGCCCACCGCCACCACCCGGCCGCCCCGGGCCCGGGTCGCGGCGATGGCCGCGGCAGTCGCCTCGGGGATCTCGAAGCGTTCGCTGTGCATGTGGTGGTCGGCGATGTTGGTCACCCGCACCGGCTGGAAGGTGCCGGCCCCCACGTGCAGGGTGAGGAAAGCCTGTTCCACGCCCATTTCCTTGAGGCGTTCCAGTAGCGGCTCATCGAAGTGCAAACCGGCGGTGGGCGCGGCCACTGCGCCCGGGGCGCGGGCATAGACCGTCTGGTAGCGCGATTCATCCTCGGCCTCGGCGCCGTGGCTGATGTAGGGGGGCAGGGGCAGGCGGCCGTGGGCTTCAGTCAGCTGCCAGAAATCCGGGCCGCTGCCGCTGGCAGCGCCGGGCAGTTCAAGAACGAAGAACTCCCCTTCCCGGCCGGTGACGGTGACGCCGAAACTGTTTTCCAGCAACAGCCGGGTGCCTGGCTTGGGCGACTTGGAGGCGCGCACCTGGGCCAGGGCCCGGTGAGGTTCGACGATGCGCTCCACCAGGACCTCCACGGCGCCGCCGCTTTCCTTGGCGCCGAAGAAGCGGGCCTTGATCACCCGGGTGTCGTTGAACACCAGCAGGTCGCCGGGGGCGAGCAGAGAAGGCAGGTCGGTGAACTGGCGGTCGGATAACGCCCCGCCGTCCACGTGCAGCAGGCGGCTGGCGGTGCGTTGCGCGGCCGGGTGCTGGGCGATCAGTTCCGGGGGCAGGGGAAAATCGAAATCGTCGACGGTGAGGGACATACCAAAACAAAAAAATGACGTGAGCAGTGGCTTGCTGCCGGGGGCGGGATACTGGATAATCCGCCTCCTTGCCAAGCCCAACGGGTTATAACCGAACCGTGGGCAGCCCGTGCCGGGATGGCGGAATCGGTAGACGCAGCGGATTCAAAATCCGCCGCCGCAAGGCGTGAGGGTTCGAGTCCCTCTTCCGGCACCACAGCAAAAATCCAACTTTTGCGGCAAGTCACAGCAAACGCCCCAAACCGTTTCGGTTTCGGGCGTTTTTTGTTGCCTGGAAATGTGGCTAGGAAACGCCTGGTGCCAGAAGAACTGGGCGGCGGCCAGGAGGTGCATGGGGTATGTGCCCGCTGGCGGTGTCTTCACCCCGCTCCCCCGTCGCCGCCATATTCCGTGGCAAGCCGCCACGAGGCGTAGCGATGCCACAAAACTGGCGCCGGGCTCAGGCGAAACGCGAAGAGGGCGGAATTATAGCAGCCGGCCGTGCCGCTCCCCGGTCTCGATTCGCCCCACTCTCCTTGTGACTTGCCCTGTTCCCGCCGTGCTACCCACGCGTCACACCCCTGCTCGAAGAGCTCCTGCTGTCCTGGAAACACGGTGTTACGGATTGGTTGCCAAACGACACTTGAAGCGCTGCCCCAGCACTCCTACCTTTGCCCGGTGGGCCGGTTGGCCGGAAACGTTCGCACGGTTCGAGTGGCCTCTACCTTCCCGTCCAAGACCTGTCCCACCCGTCAGGGTTCGTGTTTTCAAGGAGCGCCGAAATGATCAGAACTGTTTTCATGGGGTTGGCGATGCTGTTTTCCGCCGCGTGCTTCAGCGGAGCCGCCCTGGCCGATGAGCCTACCCTGCACCAGGTCTACCAGACTGCCCAATCCGGCAATCTGGCCCAGGCGCAGACGATGATGCACCAGGTACTGCAGGCCCATCCGGAGAGCGGCAAAGCGCACTATGTCGAAGCCGAGCTGCTGGCCAAGCAGGGCCAGTTCCAGAAAGCTGCGGCCGAGTTGGCGACGGCGGAGCGCCTGGCGCCCGGCTTGCCGTTCGCCAAGCCCCAAGCCGTGCAGAACCTGAAAGGCCTGCTGGGGAGTTCCAATTCCGGTTCGGCCCGGACGGCGTCGCAACAGCCGTTGCCCCAGGCCTTGGCCGTACCGCCCGGCAACCAGGGGGCGTTTCCCTGGGGGCTCGCCGCCGCCGGGCTGGGACTGGTCGCCTTCATCATCCTGGCGACACGACTGATGGCCCGGCGCAACGGCATGCCGGCAGGAAACGGTTCGGGAGCAGGGCCGGGAGCCCCTTACGGCGTCCCTAACAGCCCCTATGGTGCTCCGGCGTATGGAGCGGCCGGCACGGCGGAACCGGGGCTAGGCTCCCGGGTCATGGGCGGCCTGGCCACCGGTGCGGCGGTCGGTGCTGGGGTAGTGGCTGGCGAAGCCCTGATGCATCATTTTCTCGACGGCAAGGAGGGGCATGGCACGCCCCAAGCGCCCGCCGGCAATGGCCTGGCCGACATCGGCCCCACGTTTCAGGGCACCTATTTCAACGACCTGGGCGGCACCGATTTCGGTGTGACGGATACCTCATCCTGGGACGATGGCGCCGGCAGTGACGACGACTGGAATTGACGGCAGCCCCATGCATCATGCCTCTGCCGAGGTGGCCATGGCACCCGGGGCTGCTTCGGCCTCGGGTACCTCGCCTGGTCAGACCTCACTTGGCGCCTCATGAGGGGCTCGTGCTGGATTTTGTGTGCATATCGATAGCAGAAAAACGGCATAGCCGGCATGCCCGTCCTTGCCTATAGTCGGCCGCCAGATCATTTCCGGCCCACTTGCAGGGTTTTTGCCGTATCGCGTCTGCAACGCTTCCCACACTTATCCATTACCCATTGGGGCGCCTTTATCGCCGTCGTCCAGAACTGCGCGCTGCTCGGTTGCGAGCCCTTCACCCAGAGCCCACACCTGTCTCCCCTGTCCATGGGCCGTTTTGTGAGGATGGCCGCCGCCTAGCCGCGGGAATCCGCCAATGGGGGGGCTGGGACGGGGGCGCTCCCTTCGGCTCCCCTGGACGTGGGCCGTGGATCCCGGAACGCGGATTCTTTTCCGCGCCCTGAATGTTTCATTTCAAGAACGCCATGAGCCAACCCCACCAACCCAGCCCAAGCAAGCTGCTCGCCTTCGTGCGGGACCTGTCGGCCCTGCTCCACACCAACCCGGCCGAACCGCGCATCCTGGCGGAGGGCGGACAGCTGCTCGCCCGCTTGGTGGCCCAGGACGACTGGCTGCCGGAGGCCTTTGCCGCGCCCCATCCGACCTACTACCAGCAATACCTGCTCTACGCCGATCCCTTCGACCGCTTCTCGGTGGTCAGCTTCGTCTGGGGGCCGGGGCAGAAGACCCCGGTGCACGACCACACCGTGTGGGGGCTGGTGGGTGGCCTGCGCGGCCGGGAACGGGCCACCGACTACGCGCGCCAGGCCGACGGCTCGTTCGTCGTGAGCGGTTCCAGCGTGCTGCTGCCCGGCCAGGTGACCGCCGTGTCGCCCCGCATCGGCGACGTGCACGAGGTGGCCAACGACCTGGCCGACCAGGCGTCGATCAGCATTCACGTCTATGGCGGCAACATCGGCCGCATCGACCGCCATGTCTTCGACCCGGCCAGCGGCGCGGCCAAGTCCTTCGTCTCCGGGTACGCCAGTGCCCTCGTTCCCAACCTGTGGAGCTAATGCCGCCGATGAGTATTCCGCCTGCCCTGCCCGTGCGCACCTACGCCGAAGTGCGCGCCGCCCTGCTGGAAAAGCGCGAGATCGCGCTCCTCGACGTGCGCGAGGAAGACCCCCACGCCCAGGCCCATCCCCTGTTCGCCGCCAACCTGCCCCTGGCGCGCATCGAGCTGGATGCCTACGCCAAGCTGCCGCGCCGCGACGTGGCCATAGCCGTGCTCGACGACGACGGCGCCCCGGGCGGCCTGGCCGACACCGCCGCCCGCCGCCTGATCGCGCTGGGGTATACGGACGTGGCCCTCTTTGCCGGCGGACTGGCCGGCTGGATCGCCGCCGGCGGCGAGGTGTTCCGCGACGTGAACGTGCCGAGCAAGGCCTTCGGCGAGCTGGTAGAGGCGAAGCGCCATACCCCGTCCCTAGCCGCCGAGGAGGTCCAGGCTCTGATCGACACCGGGGCCGACGTGGTGATCGTGGACGCCCGCCGCTTCGACGAGTACCAGACCATGAGCATCCCCACCGCCACCAGCGTGCCCGGCGCCGAGCTGGTGCTGCGGGTGCCCACCCTGGCGCCCCGGCCCGAGACCCGAGTGATCGTCAATTGTGCCGGCCGCACCCGCAGCATCATCGGCACCCAGTCCCTGGTGAATGCCGGCATTCCCAATCCGGTGGCCGCCCTGCGCAACGGTACCATCGGCTGGACCCTGGCTGGCCAAGCCCTCGATAAGGGCCAGGGGCGGCGCTTCCCCCCCGTGTCCGACGCCGCCCGGGACGAGGCCGCTGCCCGGGCCCGCCGGGTGGCCGACCGGGCCGGCGTGGCCCGCGCCACCCTGGCCGACCTGGAGCGCTGGCGCGGCGAGGCCGGCCGCACCACCTACCTGTTCGACGTGCGCACCCCGGAGGAATACGCCGCCGGCCATCTGCCGGGCTTCCGCTCCACCCCCGGCGGCCAGCTGGTTCAGGAGACCGAGATGGTCGCCCCGGTGCGCGGCGCCCGCCTAGTGTTGGTGGACGACGACGGCGCCCGGGCCAACATGAGCGCCTCCTGGCTGGCCCAGATGGGCTGGGAGGTGGCGGTGCTCGATGATGTTCCGGCCGACGCTTTCGGCGCACGCGGCCCCTGGCAGGCACCCCTGCCGGCCCTGCCCGAGATTGCCGCCGTGACGCCGGCGACCCTAGCCGACTGGCTCGCCACCCCGGCCAAGGCGCTGGTGGTGGATGTGTCGCCCGGCATCGCCTATCGCCGTGCCCATATTCCCGGCGCCTGGTTTGTCCTGCGTTCCGCTCTGGCCGCCGCCGTGGCCACGCTGCCGTCGGCCAGTCGCTACGTGGTGGCCGGCGACGGCAGTCAGGACGATGGCTTGGCACGACTGGCGGCGGCGGAGCTGGCGCCCCTGGTATCTGGCGAGGTGGTGGTGCTGCAAGGTGGCACCCCGGCCTGGATCACCGCTGATCAGCCGACGGCGACTGGTGAGGAGCACCTGGCTTCGCCACCCATCGACCGCTACCGACGCCCCTACGAGGGCACCGACAATCCCCGGGAAGCGATGCAGGGCTATCTCGATTGGGAATTCGGTCTGGTGGCCCAGTTGGAGCGGGACGGCACCCACGGGTTTTTCGTGATCTGACCGTTATCTGACCTATCGGTAAAACCCGCCGGGTTCCCCGATTTTGCAGCCCGGGAGCGTTCTTCACACCCCCATCGTTTCGGCCGTTTTTGATCGGCCATTAATGACGTTAATTTATTCGTTTGTCATTAACCATTGCCGCTGTAAGGCTTTGTCCTGCTTGGGGATTTTTAAGTTTTGTCAAAGTCTCCCCGTTGGCGGAAAGGGTACCTTCCTTTCCGCGGTGGATATGAATCCGGCAAGGTGCAACTCCCAGGTAATAGGGGTCGGGAGTCCTTGAGCCGGTCGTTCCGAAGGGGAGGTTTCGGAGCCGTCGCCACAACAGGTCAGGTTGCACGTCGATCGGCGCAGCGATTCGCCCCCTAGGGGGCGTTTCCAGGCGCGTGGCAGCGACACTCTCTTGGCATGCCCGTGGACCTCCACGGGTAGCCGACTCTCCGCGGGGCCGGTCCCGTGCGCCTTGGCGCCGGTCTGGTTCGTGTCCCCCTTTTACGGAGAGTGAGAACCATGACCAAGAAGACCATTAGCACGCGACGCTGGGCAATCGGGGGAGCCTTCGCCCTGGCCGCACTTCCCTTCGCCGTAGGCAACGCCTTTGCCCAGGCCTCCGGTTCCGCCGGCCCTGAACTGACGGCAGCCGAGAAGGAACAGGCCAAGAAGATCTACTTCGAGCGCTGCGCCGGCTGCCACGGCGTGCTGCGCAAGGGCGCCACCGGCAAGAACCTGGAGCCGCACTGGACCAAGAAACTGCCCGACGGCTCCACTCAGGAAGGGGGCACCACCAAGCTCGGCACCGGCCGTCTGGAGAAGATCATCTCCTACGGTACCGAAGGCGGCATGGTGAACTTCGACGACATCCTGTCCAAGGATGAGATCAACCTGATGGCCCGCTACATCCAGACGCCTCCGGACGTGCCGCCGGAGTTCTCCATGAAGGACATGGAGGCAACCTGGAAGCTGATCGTTCCGGTGGATCAGCGGCCCAAGAAGCAGATGAACAAGCTGAATCTGCAGAAGATCATGTCGGTCACCCTGCGCGATACCGGCGAGGTGGCGCTGATCGACGGCGATACCAAGGAAATCAGCAGCATCGTCAAGACCGGCTACGCGGTGCACATCTCCCGCGTTTCCGCCTCCGGCCGCTACGTGTACGTGATCGGCCGCGATGGCCGCCTGTCCCTGATCGACCTGTGGATGGAGAAGCCGGCGGTGGTGGCCGAGGTCAAGGTGGCCTACGACGCCCGTTCGGTGGATACCTCCAAGTTCAAAGGCTTCGAGGACAAGTACGCCATCGCCGGCGGCTACTGGCCGCCCCAGTACGCCATCATGGACGGCGCCACCCTCAAGCCGATCAAGATCGTCAGCACCCGCGGCATGACCGTGGACGGCGAGTACCACCCGGAACCCCGCGTGGCCTCCATCGTCGCCTCCATGACCAAGCCCGAGTGGGTGGTGAACATCAAGGAGACCGGCCAGATCAAGCTGGTGGATTATTCCGACATCAACAACCTCAAGGAAACCACCATCGAGTCCGCCAAGTTCCTGCACGACGGCGGCTGGGATGCGTCCAAGCGCTACTTCCTGGTGGCCGCCAACGCCTCCAACAAGGTGGCGGTGGTCGATACCAAGGAAGGCAAGCTGGCGGCCCTGGTGCCCACGGCCAAGATCCCCCACCCGGGTCGCGGCGCCAACTTCGTCCATCCCCAGTTCGGTCCGGTGTGGGCCACCGGCCACCTGGGCGCCGACGTGATCTCCCTGATCGGCACCGACCCGGCCAAGCACAAGGCCAACGCCTGGAAGGTGGTGCAGGAGGTCAAGAACACCGGCTCCGGCAACCTGTTCGTCAAGACCCATCCCAAGTCCAAGCACCTGTGGGCCGACGCGCCGCAGAACCCGGAACGGGAAGTGGCCGAGTCGGTGGCGGTGTGGAACATCAGCGACCTGTCCAAGCCGACCAAGATCCTCAACGTGGCCAAGGACTCCGGCCTGCCGGAAACCAAGGCCATCCGCCGCGCCGTGCATCCGGAATACAGCGCCGACGGCACCGAGGTGTGGATCTCCCTGTGGGGTGGCAAGACCGACCAGTCGGCCATCGTGGTGTATGACGACAAGACCTTGACCGTGAAGAAGGTGATCACCGATCCGAAGATGATCACCCCCACCGGCAAGTTCAACATCCTCAACACCCAGCACGACGTGTACTAAGCCTGCCATGCACCGGGCGGCGTTCCCCGTGAGGGGACGCCCTCCGGTGCGGGTGAACGGTACCGACCGGCGGCGGGTCCGTCCCGCCGCCACCTTTCCAGTTCCGATCCGTCGGGTTACGGCCCGGCGGGCACAGGTGGGACCACCATGTCCGAACACACTCCCGACCAATCTCCGGCCCCCCGGGAGGGCCTTTTCCGCCGCTTGTGCGGCTGTCTCTGCAAACCCAGCACCAAGTATTCGGTGCTTGCCCTGCTCTCGGTAGGCATCGTCTCCGGGATCATTCTCTGGGGCGGCTTCAATACCGCCATGGAGGCGACTAACAAGCTGGAGTTCTGCATCTCGTGCCACGAGATGAAGGACAACGTCTATCAGGAATACAAGCAGACCATCCACTACACCAACCGCACCGGCGTGCGGGCGACCTGCCCGGATTGCCACGTGCCCAAGGAGTGGACCTACAAGGTGCTGCGCAAGATCCAGGCTTCCAAAGAGGTGTACGGCAAGCTGGTGGGCACCATCGACACCAAGGAAAAGTTCGAGGCCAAGCGCTTGGAACTGGCCCGCCACGAGTGGGAACGCATGAAGAAGAGCGATTCCCGCGAGTGCCGCAACTGCCACAGCTTCCAGGGCATGAACGCCGATTCCCAGAAGCAGCGGGCGCGTAAGCAGCACGAACTGGCCCAGCAGGATGGCGGTACCTGCATCGACTGCCACAAGGGCATCGCCCACCACAAACCCAAGGACATGACCGACGAGGACGACGAGTGAGCGGCGCCGGGCGGCCGCGCCGCCCGGGCCCTTCGTCCGCGCCATCGCGCCCTTTTCACCCGACCCGCTTTCGTCACAGGAGAATCCCCATGACCACCGCTCTGACCTCGCTCAGCAAGCTCACTCTGGCCGCCGCCTGCGGCCTGGCCTTCGCCGCCGGCAACGCCAACGCCGCCGCTCCCGACTGGAGCAAGGTGCCGGCCAAGAAAATCACCGTCTTCTACCCCGGCGCTTCACCCCTCGAATGGATCATGAAGGGCAGCGAGCACGGCGGCGCCAAGGGCATCAAGAAGGGCGAGCAGTGCATCGGCTGCCACGAGGAGGAAGTGGCCGACATCGGCAAGAAGATCGCCTCCGGCGCCCGCAACGAGCCCCGCCCGATCAAGGGCAAGGCCGGCTCGATCCCGGTCCAGGTGCAGGCCGCCCACGACGGCGCCAACCTCTACCTGCGCTTCACCTGGAAGCAGCCCGCCGGCGGCGGCGAGAAGATGGACAAGGACAACCCGGTCAAGCTGGCCTTCATGCTCGAAGACCACAAGGTCGATCTGGCCGACCAGGGCGGTTGCTGGGCCACCTGCCACAACGACGCGCGCACCATGCCCGACGGCAAGGACGACAAGAAGACCAAGTACGTCAAGGACGGCAACCTGGCGTCCGGCAAGTACTACGACCTGATCCAGTGGACCTCCAAGGGCAAGAGCCACGACGGCTACGTGGCCGACAAGCGGGTCATGGAAGGCGGCAAGGGCCTGGTCGAGGCCAAGGGCGAGCAGAAGGGCGACACCTGGACGGTGACCTTCACCCGCAAACTGGCCCCGGGCGGCGAGGGCGACGTGACCCTGGCCCCGGGCAAGGCCTACAACTTCGGCTTCGCCATCCACGACGACTACACCGTGGGCCGCTTCCACCAGGTCAGCTTCGGCTACACCCTGGGGATCGACACCAAGGGCGATATCGTCGCCGCCAAGCAGTAAGCGGCGTAGTGCGCGGCCGCGCACCGGCGGCGGCCGCTGCCCGCCCCGTGGAATCCCGCGCCAGTCGCGGAGTTCCACGGGGTTTCTTTTTGTGCGCCAGGCAGTTGGCGTTGTGGCCGGCGATTCCGGCACGCCGGGCCGTCCCGCCGGCTGGCAGGCGGGGTTGCCCGGATCGGCCGGGGAATCCCCTAGCGGGGCCTGTGGCCGGCTTGGCCCGTATTCCCCCGGGTAGCGGCCAGCCGGGCGGCCGCCAGGACGCGCCACGGGGCGCTGCCGTAGCCGCCCGCCACGTCCCGCTCCAGGGCGCTCCAGGCCGGATCGTCCGGGTCCAGGCCCAAGGCGGCGATGAACGGGGTTTCCACCACTACGAATTGCCGGCCGTAGGGCAGCAGGTAGCGGCCTGGTGCCGCCGCCAGCGCCAGGCGGGCCTCGGCCAGGCTGGTGCACCAGTGGTTGAGCAGGGCGGCGCAGGCCGGGGCGTACCAGAACCGCCCCATGTCGCTGCCTGGACGGGCGTTGCCGGCCAGGACGGTGCGGGCGTGGTCCCAGTGGGTAAAGCCGGCCTCCACCGCCACCAGGTTCAGGCAGCGGGACAGGGAGCAGCCTTCGCCAGTCGGCCAGCGCCGCTGCCGGGCCGTGGCCTCGGCCCGCGCCAGGGCAGCTGGCTCCCGCGCCGCCAGGGCCTTGCGCAACAGGCGGGCGCGCACCTTCAACTCCTCGACGGGGGCGGTCATCGCGCGGCTCCAAAGGCCAGGGTCGGGTGGCCGCCATCGAGTACGCCGTACTGGCGCTGTTCAACGCCGGCGCGGGTGTCCGGATGAGGCAACCAGTAAAACGGCGGGGGAGGCTCTGCCGCCAGGTCGTCGAGTACCCGCCGGGCGAAGTCCCGGGCAGGCTCGGCGCGGCGCAGGGCGTCGTCCAGGTAGCGGGTGAGGGGCGTATCCGCCAGGGCGGCTCCGTGGCGCAGCCGGGCGTTGTCCAGGATGCCGCTCTGCACCAGGCCCGGGCACAGGGCGTGCAGCGTCACGCCGGAATCCCGGGTTTCATAGTAGAGGCCTTCCAGCAGGCTGAGCAGGGCCGCCTTGGTGGTGCGGTACAGGGGCGCCCCGGGGTAGGCGAGCAAGGCCGCCGCCGATACGGTGACGATAGCGCTGCCTCCGGCCGCCTCCAGATGGGGCCACCAGCTGCGCAGGGTGTGAAGCGGCCCCAGGGTGTTGACCGCCCAGGCGTGCTGCCAGTCCTGGGCGCTGGCGCCAAAAACCGAGCCGGGCGCGGCGATGCCGGCGTTGGCGAAGAGGTAGGCGAGGGGGCGGCGGGCAAAGGCGGCGGCAATGCGCTGCATTGCGGCGGCGTCGCTGACGTCGGCCTGGAGGGCGGTGATGCGGGGGGCGTCGCGGAACGGCGGTGGCGCCCAGTCGATGGCGATGACATCGTTGCCGCGGGCGGCGAGTTCCTGGCTGAGGGCGAAACCGATGCCGGAGGCGGCGCCGGTGACGACGGCGAGTGACGTGGTCATGTGAACGGTCCTATTCGCTATTCGGCGTCCCGCTGCGCCAGGCGAATCGGTGGGTCACATCCACGATGCGATGAGAAGGGTGAGGGCCTCTTGTGCGGGAGGGCGCCCCTTCGCGCCCCTGAGGGGGCGGATTCTAGCGGCATGGCCGTGGGCGGGGCAAGAACCGCCGAACCCCGCGCCGGACGGGCATCTCCACGATGCCGCTTCGGAAAGCAAAGCCTGGTGCGGATCTTCAGGGAGATGGCCTGAAACACCGCGTCAGTCGGGCGTCTTCAGCGTATTAGTCCGGAAGGCCGCGCCAATATTGACTCTGCAAGGGTGCTGCCCCCGAAGCCGCGCCAGTGCTCGGTTTCGGGGGAGGGGGTCAGGCGGTGGCGTGTTGCGCCGCGGCCAGGGGGGCGGCGTGGTGGCCGTTCTCTTGCGTCGGGGCCCGGTCGTCGCACGGGTCGAACCAGGTGCAGCATTGCCGCAGGTTGATCACCCCGCCCACCACCAGCAGGGCCGGCGGCTTGACGTGGTCGAGACGGATGCGCTCGGGCAGGGTCGCCAGGGTGGCGGCCACCACCCGCTGGCGCACCGTGGTGCCCTTTTCGATGGCGGCGGCCGGGGTGTCGGCGGGCAGGCCGTGGGCGATCAGTTGGCGGCAGATTTCCTTGGCCGCCGCCACCCCCATGTAGAACACCACGGTCTGGCGCGGCCGGGCCAGGGCGGTCCAGTCCAGATCCACCGTGTTGTCCTTGAGGTGGCCGGTGGCGAACACCAGGGTCTGGGCATGCTCCCGGTGGGTGAGGGGAAAGCCCCCGTAGGCGGCGCAGCCGGCGGCGGCGGTGATGCCCGGCACCACCTCGAAGGGGATGCCGTGGCGGGCCAGGACTTCGATCTCCTCGCCGCCCCGGCCGAAGATGAACGGGTCGCCGCCCTTCAGGCGCACCACCCGCAGCCCTTCCTGGGCCAGCTTCACCAGCAGGTGGTTGATGTCATCCTGGGGAAGGGAATGGTTGGCCGATTCCTTGCCGACGAACACCCGGCGGACGGTGGCCGGGGCCATGTCGAGGATGGACTCGCCGATCAGATGATCGTAGACCAGCACGTCGGCGGCGCCGATCAGGCGGGCTGCGCGCAGGGTCAGCAGCTCCGGATCGCCGGGGCCGGCCCCCACAAGGTAGACCTTGCCGGGCTCGATGGCGCGGCGGGTATTGGGGTCATTGGGCAGGAGCTTCATTCAATGGACTCTCTCTCGGGCGTCAAAGCATACGTCGGGAGGCAGGGAACAACAACACGAAACCGCTGCGCCGGTGCCCGCGCAACCCTCGGCGGGCCGACGCGGACGTCATGGCCGGAGTTTGCCCGGATGGCCCCGTCCCTCCTTGATTCGGGTCAAGGAGGCTCGGCGCCGCCACGATCAGAGTAGGGTTATGGCCGGATGTGCTCGTCGCTCCGCGTAGGCGGCGGGTGTCGCACCGGGATTCTACCGGGCTGTCATCCGCTTCGATCCCCGTTTTCCCTGCTTGTTCTGCTAGCGTTATGCCCATCCCGCCCTTTTTTCCGGAGCCAAATGCCGTGACCGAGGCGATCGCCGTTTTTTCCCGCCCCAGCGCCCCCCGGCGGCTGGCGGCGGCCCTGTTGCTGACCGGTCTGTGCGCCGCTTTGCTGGCCGCGCCACCTGCCCGGGCCGCCGCCGAGGCGGGGGTAAGCCCCGCCCCGGCGCGCCGCGCCGAAATCATCCGCATGGTCCGCCAGGATTGCGGCTCCTGCCACGGCATGACCTTCAAGGGCGGCCTGGGGCCGGCCCTGACCCCGGAGGCCCTGGCCGGCAAGCCGATGGAATCTTTGGCCGCCACCGTGTTCTATGGACGTAAGGGGACGCCGATGCCGCCCTGGAGCAGCATGTTGAGCGAGGCGGAGGCGACCTGGGTGGTGCAGCAGCTGATGCGCGGATTTCCCGACTCAGGCAACTAGATCGCGGCCGACGGCGCAAGCCGGCGCGTCGCTGTCCCGTCGTTGATTTTTTTCGGGGCGGTCCGGCAGGGCGGTTGCACGGGAGCAACCTCCACCCGGAGAAAGCCCATGAACCTGGACGATATCCGCCGCGGCATCGAACGCCGCTTCGATTGCCGTTGCCGCATCACCGCCACGCCGATCCGCTCCTACCCGGGCCACTCCCTGGTCTCGGTGGTGTTCGACACGGTGATCCTGCCCCGCACCTGGGAAGCTTTCCTGCACATGGCCGACGAACTTTCCGGGGCCATCGTCGACTACCTGCGCAACGAAATCGGCCTGTCCGACGGGGTCGAGATCGACGTGGACCACGCCGCCCGCTTCGCCCATCTGTCGCTCCTGCCGGTAGGCATGGGCGAGGTGGTGCCGGTGCCCGACGCCCCGGAGTACTTCGAGCGCACCCATCAACTGGCCATCTTCCACCGGGGAAAGCACACTGGCTGGCGTGCCCGTATGCCCTGAGGCACGGTGTTGCCGCCTGGCCGCCAACGTGCCAAGTTACCGTCGCCGTACCAAACAAAACGCCCTGCCGGATTGGCAGGGCGTTTTGTTTGGGGCGGGGCTGTGCGGGTCAGTGCTTCATATGGCCGTGGTCGCTCATCGGTGCCATCGGTGCGGCCGGGGCCGGGCGTTGCACTGGAGCCTCCACCTTGAGGGTCGAACCGTCGTCGAACTTGAGGGTGACCGGCACCTGGTCGCCTTCTTTCACCGGTTGCTTCAGATCGATCAGCATGATGTGGTAGCTGCCCGGCTTGAGGGCGGCTTCACCGCCGGCCTTGACCTCGATTTCCTTGACCGGGCGCATCTTCATCACGCCGTTGTCGTTGATGTGGTTGTGCAGTTCGACACTGGCAGCCACGGGGCTTTCCGCCGCCACCAGCTTGCGGTCGGTACTGCCGGCGTTCTTGATGGTCATGAAGGCGCCGGTGACCTTTTGCGTCGGCGGCACGGCGCGCACGAAGGGGGCGCTGACGGACAGGCCGGCCGCATCGGCGGCGAAGGCGGCGGGGGACGCGGCGCTCAGGGCGGTCAGGCCGGAAGCGAGCAGGGTGAGCAGCAGACGCATGGGGCAATCCTCACAAGGTGAACGGCGAAAGAATCAGCAGGGGTAAGCGGGGATAAACGGGACGATGCGGGGTGGGCGGCTCACGAGGCCGCCGGGATCAGCCGGCGCAAGGCGGCGGCCACCGCGTCGGGCGGGGTGCCATGGGGCAGTTGGGCGGCGAGCTTGCCGTCGGACCCGATCAGGTACAGCACCGAGGTGTGGTCCACGCTGTAGCCGGCATCCTCGCTGCGCCCATTGCCTGGCGCTGGCGCCGCGGCGGGGGCGGCCGGCTTCTGCACGGCGTAATACACGCCATAGCGCTTGGCCACCTCGGCGATGGCTTCGGGGCTGCCGGTCAGTCCGCGCAGGCGGGGGTGGAAGAAGCGGCTGTAGGACTTGAGCTGTTCCGGCGTGTCCCGGGCCGGGTCCACCGAAATGAACAGGGGCTGCACCCGGGCCTGTTCGGCCGGGGTCAGGGATTCCAGGGCGGCGCCCAGGGTAGCCAGGGAGGTGGGGCAGACGTCCGGACAGAAGGTGTAGCCGAAATACACCACCACCACCTGGCCCCGGTAATCGGCCAGGCGCACCGGGCCGTCGGCGGATTGCAGGGTGAAATCGAGATTTCGGCCATCGCCCGGCGGGCTACCCCGGTCGGGCCGGCCGGGTTGCCACGCGACCAGGGCGGCGATCACTGCCACCAGCAGCACCAGGGTGGCGATCATTACCCGGCGGGCGGCGGGATCGTGGGCGGTATTGTGGGCGGGTTCGGGCGTCGGTGCGGTCATGGCGGTCAGTGGCCGTTGGCGGCGGTGCCGCCGGTGGCGAAGCGGAAGGGCACAGCCACGGTGCGGCCGGACTGGCGCAGGTTGGCCGTGGCGCGCCAGGTCATGGGGCCGGTGACGCACACCGGGATGGTGGCCGGGCCGCGGAAGACGGTGGTGCCGGCGAGGGCCGCGGCACCCGCCGGGGCGGCGGCAAGAGGCGCCGGGTTATAGCCCATTTCCATTTCCGCACCGGTGAATACCACGGTCACGTCATCCGCTGCGGCGCCGGCCAGGGTGGCGGTCAGTTGCATCGGTTGGCCCGGCTGCAGGTCGCCGCCGGCATCGGCGCGGGCTTCCAGGGTCAGGGTGCCGCCGCCGGGCAGCTCGGCGCGGCAGGCCTCGCGGCCCAGGGCGCACTCCTGGTCGGGCAGGGCCACGTCGGGCTGTTGCAGCAGCAGGGGAGCGAAGCGCCAGGCGGCCACCCCCAGGGCGACCACGGCAGCGAAGATCACCAGGTCGGTCAGGCCGGAGGAGCGGGGCAGGATGCGGATCATGAGGGCAGACGAGGTTAGGGCGACCGGCGCAAGCAACGGTACGGAAACTGGATGCGGGGCCAACGGCGCGGTAGCGGGGCGGCAGATGCAGCTGGTGCAGCCCAGTGCACACCGTGTCGCAAAGTGTACGGACGGCGGGGGGCGGTGTCACCCGTTTCCCCGGGTTTGCCGCTGCGGCCGATTGTCGCACCGCCCCGGCCCGCAGCCGTTTGCCGCGGATCAAAAACCCGGCGCGGGAGGGACCGGCGGCCCGGGGCGGCCCTCGTGGCCGCGCCCCATCCCGGGTATGCTTGCCCCCATCGTTTCCGGAGTCTGCGTCGATGCTTGAAATGCCCCTGGCCAGCCGTCCTGCGGCCGATTCTTCCCCAGCCTGTTCCACCTATCCCACCGATTTCGCCGGTTCCATGGCCCTGACTTCGCCGATGCGCCGCCGTCTGCTCGTCGCCCTGGGGGGCGTGAGCGTGCCAGCCTTGTGCGGCGTGTCGGCCCTGGCCCTGTTCGGCTCTGCCGAGGCCCAGGCCGCCACCCTGGACAAGGCGGCCCTGGACGACTTGTTCAGCACCCCGGTGACCGGCCTCGACGGCAAGCCCGCTACCCTGGCGGCCTACCGGGGCAAGCGCCTATTGGTGAATTTCTGGGCCACCTGGTGCGCTCCCTGCCGGCGCGAGATGCCGGAGCTGACGGCCCTGGCCTCCGCCCGCAAGGATCTGACCGTGGTCGGCGTGGCGGTGGAGGAGGAGCTCAAGGGGGTGAACACCTTCCTCAAGTCCATGGGCGTCTCCTATTCCAACGTGCTGATCCCGCCCATGGCCGGGCTGGGCTTGATGCGCCGCCTCGGCAACAGCGTCGGGGGGCTGCCCTATTCGATCATGATCGAGGCCAACGGCAATCCGCTGCTGGCCAAGGTCGGCGCCGTGACCCGGGACGAGATCGAAGCCAAGCTGCCCCGCGGCTGATCGCCGGATCGCTGATCGGTTTGGCCGTGGTGACTGAAGTGCAGGTTGCCACCCCAGCAAGGTCTCGCCAGCGGCATCCGCCGTGCCCGGCGGGTGACTGGTAACATGGCCAAAGTCCGCGCCTGGCGCGGGGTTTGACCGGTATCAAGCCCGCTCGCCGATCCCTTTGCGTCGGGGTGGGGCTTTGCCGACAATGCCCCCCAGACCGGGATTGTCACCGGCGCGCCGATTTGTACGATTGCACGATCTGGTACCCGCCGCGCGGGGGCCAGCCACCATACTGAGGGAGGCATCGATGAAGGGGATCTGCCTGTATCCGGGTAGCCGGAAAATCGCGCGGCAGGGTGCCGCCGGACCATTCACCACCTGGGCCATCCGGATGCGCCGGACCGGCCAGGCCGCGCTGCTGGCGGCGCTGGCCGCCGGCTTGGCCGCCTGCGCCGCCCCCGGGCAGCCCCTGCGCGGTACCGGCGACCTGGGATTGGTGGTGGAGCGGGCCTCGGGCCAGCTGACCCTGGTGGACACCACCGCCCGGGCCCCCTACGCCCAGGTGGCCGGCCTGGGCGACCTGTCCCACGCCTCCGCCGTCTATTCCCGGGATGGGCGCTACGCCTACATCTTCGGCCGCGACGGTGGCCTGACCAAGGTGGATCTGCTCACCGCCGGCATCGCCAAGCGCGTCATCCAGGGCGGCAACTCCATCGGCGGCGCCGTTTCCCAGGATGGCACCCTGGTGGCCGCGGCCAACTACGAGCCGGGCGGGGTCAAGGTGTTCGACGCCAAGACCCTGGAACTGGTGGCCGACCTGCCCGCCGAGTACACCGCCGCCGACGGCAGCAAGAAATTCTCTCGGGTGGTGGGCATCGCCGACCTGCCCGGGCGGCGCTTCATCTATTCGTTGTTCGACGCCGATGCCATCTGGATCGCCGATCTGTCCGACGTGAAGGCGCCCAAGGTCACCAAGATCGGCAAGATCGGCCACCAGCCCTACGACGCCCTGATCACCCCGGACGGCCGCTACTACCTGGCCGGCCTGTTCGGCGAGGACGGTATCGCCAAACTCGACCTGTGGCAGCCGGACAAGGGCGTGGAGCGGGTGCTGGCCCACTACGGCCGGGGCGAGGAAAAGCTGCCGGTGTTCAAAATGCCCCACCTGCGCGGCTGGGCCGTGGCCGGCAACCGGGCCTACCTGCCCGCCATCGGCCGCCACGAGGTGCTGGTGGTGGACCTCACCACCTGGAAGGAAGTGGGCCGCATCCCGGTGGCCGGCCAGCCGGTATTCGTCATGGCCCGGCCCGACGGGCGCCAGGTGTGGGTGAACTTCGCCGTGCCCGACTACAGCCGGGTCCAGGTGATCGATACCCTGACCAACACCATCGCCAAGACCCTGGAGCCGGGCAAGGCCGTGCTGCACCTGGAATTCACCCCCCGGGGTGAGCAGGTGTGGATCTCGGCCCGGGACGACGACAAGGTGGTGGTCTACGACACTGCCACCTTCGCTCCGGTGGCCACCCTGGCGGCCAAGTCGCCCTCCGGCATCTTCTTCACCAGCCGGGCCAACCGGCTGGGCTTCTGAGGCGGCGGCGTGAGCGTTCCACCCCTGGGCGGTTTGGGCGGGAAGCGGGCCTCGCTGGGGGCGCCTGACGGTACGGTGGCGGCCTCCGGCGCGCCGGGCGGGGGGGGCACCCCTGCGCCCGATTCCCTGGACTTTCGCCTGCTCAACGACTTTCAGCGCGACTTTCCCCTGTGCGCCGCGCCCTACGCCGAGTTGGCCACCCGCCTCGGCGTTGTCGAGAACGAGGTGCTCAAGGCCCTGGAGGGCCTCAAGCGCGCGGGCAAGATTTCCCGGGTCGGCGCCGTGTTCGCCCCCAAGCGCATCGGCGCCTCGACCCTGGCCGCCGTGGCGGTGCCACCGGAGCAACTGGCGGCGGTGGCGGAGATCGTCAACCGCTTTCCCGAGGTGAACCACAACTACGAGCGGGAACACCGCTACAACCTGTGGTTCGTCGCCACCGCCGGTTCCGAGGGCCGCCTGGCCTCGGCCCTGGCCGCCATCGAGTCGGCCGTCGGCCTGCCGGTGCTGCGCCTGCCCTTGCTGGCCGAGTACCACATCGATCTGGGCTTCGGCCTGGGGGCGCCGGGCGCGTTGGGTGGGGCGGAATTGGCTCCGGCCATGGCGCGGGCCCCCGCGGCCCAGCCCTTCGTCCCGCCGCGTACCCTGGACGAGGGCGAACGCCGGCTGGTGATGGCCTTGCAGGAAGGCTTGCCCCTCTTCATCCGCCCCTTCGCCCTGCTCGCCGAGCGCATCGGCAGCGACGAGGCCGCGGTGATCGCCCGCATCCGCCAATGGGTGGACGAGGGCATCATCAAACGCTTCGGCGTGGTGGTACGCCACCACGAGCTGGGCTACACCGCCAACGCCATGCTGGTCCACGACCTGCCCGACGCGGCCGCCGACGCCCTGGGCGAGCGCCTCGCCCAGGAGCCGGCGGTGACCCTGTGCTACCGCCGTCCCCGGGTGCTGCCGGACTGGCCCTACAACCTGTTCTGCATGATCCACGGCCAGGACCGGGCCACGGTGGAAGCCACCATCGCCGACCTGCGCGGCCGCCTCGGCCTGGAGGGCTACGCCCACGCCGTGCTGTTCTCGCGCACCCGTTACAAGCAGACCGGAGCCCGCTATGCCTGACCCCGTGCCTCCTTCGCCCCCTTCATCCGCCGCCGCCCCGGAAACCTCCCGGCGCGGCGCGTTCACGCCGATTCCCCTGGACGACCTGGACCGGGCCATCCTGGCCCGCCTGCAGGGCGATTTCCCACTGAGCGAGGCGCCCTTCGCCGAGGCTGCCGCCGCCCTGGGCTGTGACGAGGCCACCCTGATCGCCCGCATCGAGCTTCTGCTGGAGGCCCGGGTGCTGACCCGCTTCGGCCCCCTGTTTCAGGTCGAGCGCATGGGCGGCGCCTTCGTCCTGGCCGCCCTGGCGGTGCCGGAGGAGCGCTACGAGGCGGTGGCCGAGGCGGTCAACGCCCTGCCCGAGGTGGCCCACAACTACCGCCGCGAGCACGCCCTCAACATGTGGTTCGTGCTCGCCACCGAGACCCCGGACGGCATCCCCCGGGCCATCGCCGCCATCGAGGCGGCCACTGGCCTGCCGGTGTTCGCCTTCCCCAAGGAAGAGGAATTCTTCGTCGAGATGAAGCTGGAGGCCCGGGTATGAGCGACGCCATCCTCAACGCGCCGGGCGCGGCCCGTGCCATGCCGGAAACCGAAACTGGCTCCGCGCCGATCCTCGATCCCCTCGACCGCCGGCTGGTGCTCGCCACCCAGGCCGGCCTGCCCCTGGTGCCCCGCCCCTACGACGCCGTGGGCGAATCCCTGGGCCTCTCGGGCGCCGAGGTGCGGGCGCGCCTCGCCCGGCTGGTGGAAAACGGCGTGATCCGCCGCATCGGCGTGGTGCCCAACCACTACGCCATTGGCTGGACCGCCAACGGCATGAGCGTGTGGGACGTGGACGACGCCCGGGTGGCCGCGCTGGGGCCGCTGATCGGCGGCCTGGATTTCGTCACTCACTGCTACCGCCGCCCGCGCCGCCTGCCCCTGTGGCCCTACAACCTGTTCGCCATGGTGCACGGCGCCTCCCGGGACGAGGTGCGCGCCAAGGTGGCCCGGATCGAAGCCCTGCTGGGCGACGCCTGCCGCGGCCACGACGTGTTGTTTTCCACCCGCATCCTCAAAAAGGCCGGGCTGCGCCTGGCCGAGTGAGCCGGCCGCCGCCTGCGGGCGATCTGCCCGGCAGCGCCTGTAGCCTTCGCAGGTAGTATCGGCATCCGTAGTTCCCAGGCCGGCGACGATAATCCGGCCGGACCAACGATAACGACGGTATTTCCCCCGACATGACGATTTCCAATCCCGCCGCCGTGCCCGCCACGGCGGCCGATTCCTTAGATCCCTTCGATCCCGCCACCCTGGCCGCCTGGGAGGCCCGCTGCGCCGCCTTCGCCCGCTCCTGCGCCCCGGCCGATGCCGCCCACGACGACGAGCATTTGCGCCGGGTGGTGACCAACGCCCGGCGCCTGGCGACGGAAGAGGGCGCCCGCCTGGAGGTGGTGCTGCCGGCGGCCTGGCTGCACGACTGCGTGGCGGTGGCCAAGGATTCGCCGGACCGGCCCCGGGCCTCGCGCCTGGCTGCTGAAAAGGCCGTGGCCTGGCTGGCCCAGGCGGGCTACCCGGCCGGCTGGCTGCCGGCCATCGGCCAGGCCATCGCCGCCCACAGCTTTTCCGCCGGCATTCCCCCCGAGTCGATCGAGGCCCGGGTGGTACAGGACGCGGACCGGCTCGACGCCCTGGGAGCGGTGGGCATCGCCCGCTGCCTGGTGGTGGGCGGCCAGCTCGGCCGGCCCCTGTATTGCCCGGCGGAACCCTTGCCCCTGCCCGGCGGCCGGCCGGTGGACGACCTGGCCTACACCCTGGACCACTTCCCGGCCAAGCTGTTCACCCTGGCCGCCACCATGCAGACCGCCGCCGGCCGGGCCGAAGCCGAGCGGCGCACCGCCTTCATGCGCGGCTGGGTCGAGCAGTTGCTGGCGGAAATTCCGCCGGCACAGACCCCGTCGGCGGCCTGAAGGCTACGCCACCGTGCTGCCCGCCGCTCATCCCGGCTGGCGGGCGTTCTGACCGAAATCAACGCCGGGCGCGGTTTGCCGCGGTGTAATGCGCCTCACAAGGCGCTCTGCCGCGGCGGGCCTTACGCCTGTCGCCCGGCTGGCTTATTCTGCCCACTACGCGCCGCATAATTCAGGAGGGGTTCATGTTTCGCATCACCCAATACCTGCAGGAACTGGTTGCCCCCACCCCGGTGGGGCCGCGCCGCCCGCCCCCCGGGCCGGTGGTCATCTGGAACCTGATCCGCCGCTGCAACCTCACCTGCAAGCACTGTTACTCGATCTCCGCCGACAAGGACTTTCCCGGCGAGCTGTCCACCGCCCAGGTGTTTTCGGTGATGGATGACCTGAAGGGCTTCCGCGTGCCGGTGCTGATCCTCTCCGGTGGCGAGCCCCTGCTGCGCCACGACATTTGGGAGATCGCCGCCCGGGCAAAAGCCATGGGCTTCTACGTCGGCCTGTCGTCCAACGGCACCCTGATCGACGAGTCCAACATCGACCGCATCGCCGAGCTGGACTTCAACTACGTGGGCGTCTCCCTGGACGGCATCCGCGAGACCCACGACCGCTTCCGCCGCATGGACGGCGCCTTCGAGAAATCCTTGCACGGCGTGCGCCTGTGCCGCGACCGGGGGCTCAAGGTTGGGGTGCGCTACACCATGACCCAGGACAACGCCCACGACCTGCCCGGGCTGCTCGACCTGGTGGAGGCCGAAGGCATCGACCGCTTCTACTTCAGCCACCTCAACTACGCCGGCCGGGGCAACCGCAACCGCAAGACCGACGCCCACCACCAGAGCACCCGGGCGGCCATGGACATGCTGTTCGAGCGCTGCTGGGCCGGGGTGGAAAAGGGCGAGGCCAAGGAATTCACCACCGGCAACAACGATGCCGACGGGGTGTATTTCCTCCACTGGGTGCAGCGCCGCTTCCCGGAAAAGGCAGAGCACATCCGCGCCAAGCTGACCCAGTGGGGCGGCAATTCCAGTGGCGTAAACGTGGCCAACATCGACAACCTGGGCAACGTGCACCCGGACACCATGTGGTGGCACCACACTCTGGGCAACGTCAAGGAGCGAGCCTTCTCCGAGATTTGGACCGACCTGTCCGACCCACTGCTGGCCGGCCTCAAACAGCACCCCCGGGCGGTCACCGGGCGCTGCGGCGCCTGCGCCCACCTGGCCATCTGCAACGGCAACACCCGGGTGCGCGCCCAGCAACTGACCGGCGATCCGTGGAGCGAGGACCCGGGCTGCTACCTGGCCGACGATGAGATCGGCCTGCCGCCGGGCTGGCAATCCGCCCAGGGCGATGCCGCAAACCCCGCGCCAGATAAGGCGCTCCGGGCAGCCATCCCGCTAACCCCCGTCAATCCTTGAGATCCGCGATGCCCCCTCTGAAACCCGCGTCCCTATTGGTTCTCCTGGCAGGTCTCTTTGTTGCGCCTTTTGCCGCCGCCCAGGCGCAAGATGCCATCACCACCGCTTCGCCCCGTACGGCTGCAGCCGCGGCCAGCGACCCGGCCGCCCTGTTCGCCACCCACTGCGCCAGCTGCCACGGTGCCAGCCGCACCGGCGGCACCGGCCCGGCCCTGCTGCCGGAAAGCCTGGAGCGGCTGAAGAAGGCCGAGGCGGTCAAGGTCATCGGCCAGGGCCGGCCGGCCACCCAGATGCTGCCCTTTGCCGACCGGCTCTCGGCCGATCAGATCAAGGCCGTGGCCGACTGGATCTACACCCCGGTGGTGCCGACGCCGACCTGGAGCGAGGCCGACATGGCTGCCTCGCGCTGGCTGCTGCCGGACGCCGACAAGCTGCCGGCCAAGCCGGTGTTCGCCGCCGACCCGTTGAACGTCTTTCTGGTGGTGGAAACCGGCGACCACCACGTCTCGGTCCTCGACGGCGACAAGCTGGAGCCGATCCACCGCTTCCAGAGCCGCTACGCCCTGCATGGCGGGCCGAAGTTCACCAAGGACGGGCGCTACGTGTTCTTCGCCAGCCGCGACGGCTGGGTGACCAAGTACGACCTGTGGAACCTCAAGGTGGTGGGCGAGATCCGCGCCGGGCTGAATACCCGCAACGTGGCCGTGTCCGCCGACGGCGAGTGGGTGATGGTGGCCAACTACCTGCCCCGCACCCTGGTGCTGCTGTCGGCCAAGGACCTGGCGGTGCAGCGCATCTATCCGGTGACGGATGCCAGCGGCAAGCAGAGCAGCCGGGTCTCCGCCGTGTATACCGCCGCGCCGCGCCACAGCTTCGTGGTGGCCTTGAAGGATGTGCCCGAAGCCTGGGAGATCCGTTACGACAAGAACGCCCCGGAGGTGTGGGAAGGGCTGGTGCACGACTACCGGATGCGCGAGGGCAACCCCCTGCCGGGCCAGTTCACCCCGCGCCGCATCAAGCTCGACCAGGTACTCGACGACTTCTTCTTCACCCAGGACTATGTGAACCTGCTCGGCGCCTCCCGGGAGGCCACCAAGGGCCAGGTGGTGAACCTGGACGTGCGGCGCAAGATCGCCGACCTGGATCTTTCCGGCATGCCCCACCTGGGCTCGGGCATCACCTTCGACTGGCAGGGCAAGCGGGTGATGGCCTCGCCCAACCTGAGCTCGGGCAAGGTCACGGTGATCGACACCGACACCTGGAAGACCGTGGCCACCATCCCCACCCTGGGCCCGGGCTTCTTCCTGCGCAGCCACGAGAAATCGCCCTACGCCTGGGTCGATTCCATGATGAGCCCGGAGGGGCGCGACACCTTGCAGGTGATCGACAAGCGCACCCTGGAGGTGGTGGCCAAGCTGCGCCCCGAGCCGGGCAAGACCCTGGCCCACGTGGAGTTCGACCGCTACGGCAAATACGTGCTGGCCAGCCTGTGGGAGCAGGACGGGGCGCTGATCGTGTTCGATGCGGCCACCCTCAAGGAAGTGAAGCGCATCCCGATGAAGAAGCCCGTAGGCAAGTACAACGTCTTCAACAAGATCAACCTGTCCGAAGGCACCAGCCACTGAACCCCGGGCCGGCCGTGCCGGCCAAGGAAAACGCCCCGCTGCCGGAGGTTCCGACGGCGGGGCGTTTGCGTTTGGGTAGCCGCGGGCTACTTCTTCATCATGTCGTCCTTGTCCATGCCTTCCTTCTCCATGGCTTTCTTGGCCGTGTGCTTCTTGGCCGCCTTGTGGTGCTTTTTGGCCGGTTTTTCCTTGGCCATGCCGTCCTTGGACATGGCGTCCTGCTTCATTTCTTCCTTCGGCATGCCGTCCTTCTTCATGGTGTCCTGGGCGAAGGCCGGGGAACCGGCCAGGAGGAAACAGGAGGCGAGCAGGGTGGCGCACAGTTTGGACATCGCGATACTCCTTTGCTGGTGGAAAAACGGACGCCCCGGTCCGGGCCGATGTTGAACTGACCACAGCGGGGCCCGCCGGTTCGCCGTTGCTGCGTCGGCTTGAGGCTTGGCCGGACGAACGGCCGCTTTCCACGGGGGGTCGGCGCTGCCATTCAGCCGGCACGGACAGGACGAACCCTGGCCGGTGGGTACTGTCTCACCGGCAAACGACACGGAGCGGTACATACCCCGGAGGACCCGCCATGACTGCCAGCCTCAAGCCCTACCTCGATTCCCTGCCGTCATACCTGTCCGCCGACAACCTCGGTCCCTGGGAAACCTATCTGGCCCAGGTGGAAAAAGTCGTGCCGATGCTCGAAGAGTCGCTCCAGCCCCACGTCGAGACCCTGCGCCGGCCCAAGCGCATCCTCATCGTGGACGTGCCGATCCGTCGCGACGACGGCAGCTACGCCCACTACGAAGGCTACCGGGTGCAGCACAACACCTCACGGGGACCGGGCAAGGGCGGCATCCGCTACCACCAGGACGTGACCCTGTCCGAAGTGATGGCCCTGTCGGCCTGGATGACGATCAAGAACGCGGTGGTGAACGTGCCCTTCGGCGGCTCCAAGGGCGGCGTACGGGTCGATCCCAACACCCTGTCGCGCAACGAGCTGGAGCGGCTGACCCGGCGCTATACCTCGGAGGTGAACATCCTGCTCGGCCCGGACAAGGACATTCCGGCGCCGGACGTGGGCACCAACGAGCAGGTGATGGCCTGGATGATGGACACCTACTCGATGGATCAGGGCGCCACCGTTACCGGGGTAGTCACCGGCAAGCCCATCTCCCTGGGCGGCAGCCTGGGGCGCCACGATGCCACCGGCCGGGGCGTGTATGTGGTGGCGCGGGAGGCGGCGCGGCGCATCGGCCTGGAAATGAAGGGCGCCCGGGTGGCGATCCAGGGCCTGGGCAATGTGGGCGACGCGGCGGCGCGCATTTTCCACAATGCCGGGGCCAAAATCGTCGCCGTGCAGGATGTGTCGGGTACCGTCCACAGCGGCGCCGGCCTCGATCCCCAGGCGCTCCAGGTGCATCGCCGTACCAGCGGGGGCTTCGCCGGTTTTCCCGGGGCGGAGGTGATCGACAACGAGCACTTCTGGGATGTGGACTGCGACATCCTGGTGCCCGCCGCCCTGGAGGCCCAGATCACCCCGGGCCGGGCCGAACGCATCAAGGCGCGCATGGTGGTGGAAGGGGCCAACGGTCCGACCCTGCCGGAGGCCGATGAGGTGCTGCACGGGCGCAACATCCTGGTCTGCCCGGACGTGGTGGCCAACGCCGGCGGCGTCACGGTGAGCTACTTCGAGTGGGTCCAGGACATCTACAGCTTCTTCTGGAGCGAGGCCGAGATCAACGACCGGCTCGACCGCATCATGGCCGAGGCCTTCGCCGCGGTCTGGGAGGTGGCCGATTCCAAGGCCATCACCCTGCGCACTGCCGCCTATGTGGTTGGTGCGACCCGGGTGCTGCGCGCCCGGGTGATGCGCGGCCTCTACCCCTGAGTTCCGGGCGGGGGGCGGCCCGTCGCCGGCAAACGCTGCGCCCCTGGCGGCGCGATCCGGGCGTGTGCTTGAGTGCGCCCTGGGGAACCTCGGCTACGGATGGCGGTGCGTTGGCCGCCATCCGTAGCGGTTGGGCATCGCCGGTCAATCCCGCGCCAGCCCCTTGATCCACTCGCCGTAGAGCCGGTCGGCCAGGACGCGCATGGCCGGCAACTGGCGTGGTGTGTCGGCCTGCATCTGTGCCGGGGTCTGCACCGAGTCGGGCAGGGCCGGTAGCCCGGCCACTTCGGCAGGCCAGGCGCTGCACCATGCGGCGATCATTTCCGGGGTCATCTCCACGTGGCACTGCATGCCCAGGTGGGGGCCCAGGGCGAACATCTGGTTGGCGCAGGCGGCGCTTTGCGCCAGGCGTTCGGCACCCGCCGGCAAGGTGAAGGTTTCACCGTGCCAGTGAAAGACCGGGGCAGCGGCAATGTCGCCTAGCCAGCGGCTGCTTGCGTCCCCGGGGATCGCCTGGATGTCACCCCAGCCGATCTCCTTGACCGGGTTGGGTCCGACCTTGCCGCCCAGGGCCTTGGCCAGCAGTTGGCTGCCCAGGCAGTGGCCGATCACCGGGACACCGGCAGCCACCGCCTGGCGGATCAGGGCGCAGGCGTCGTCGATCCAGGGCAGGGGGTCGTTGACGCTCATCGGCCCGCCCATGAAACAGAGTCCGGAATAGGGGAATGGAGTGGGGAAAGTGCCGTCCCGATCCGCTGGTTTTCCCCTCGCGCTGAGCAGGGGTACGGGCTCGTTCCGGTCGATGGCGATCAGGGTCCAGGGGATACGGAGGGCATCGAGGAATGTGGCAAAATAGCCCGGACCTTCCGAGGGGAAATGACGAAAAATGGCGACGGGACGCATGGAGCAGGTTTCCGCAGTGAACAGGCTGAACGATTCTAGCGTTGCGCTGCCGTGTTCGTCCTTGCGCAAGTCCCGTGGACCTCTCGCCGTGCTGTTGGCTGGCTCCCTCCTGCCGGGCCTGGCCCAGGCCCTGGAGGTCAGCGTCGCCGGGGTGTTTCCTGGCAAGGCGATCCTGGTGGTTGAAAACGGTCCGCCGCGCACCGTGGCCGTCGGCCAGAAAAGCCCGGAAGGGATCAAGGTGCTGGCGGTGGAAAGCGACCGAGCCATGCTCGAAATCGACGGCAAGCGCCGTAGCGTGCGCATCGGTCAGCAAACCTCGGTCAGCGGCGATTCGGGTGGCACGTCGGTGACCCTCAACGCCGATTTGCGTGGTCATTTCATCGCCGGCGGCGCGATCAACGGCACGTCGGTGCGCTTCATGGTGGATACTGGGGCGACCAACCTGGTCATGGGCCCGGGCGAAGCCCGCCGCCTGGGCATCGACCCCAGCCGGGGAGAAGCCGGCTATGCCCAGACCGCTAACGGAGCGGTCCGCACCTTCCGTCTGAAACTCGACACGGTGCGGATTGGCGACGTCACTGTTCACAACGTCGATGCTGAAGTGACCGCCACCGACATGCCCTTCATCCTGCTGGGCATGAGCGTGCTGAACCGCTTCGAAATGCAGCGGGATGGCGACAAGATGACGTTGAAGAAACGCTTCTGACGCTTTTGACCCATGCCATCCGTTGCACCGGCGCGGCAATAGGTCGTTCGCATCAATCCGGCGGAGCTGCGCTCCGCCTTAAAATATCAAGCGGTAATACGCTGCAAGGAGACACCCATGCCCGAACGCGATGCAGAAATCAGGCTACTGCGACAGGAACTCGAAATGCTCATGGGTGAACGTCGTCAACTGCTGCAGGTGGCGGGCGCCGCCGCCGTGCTGATCGCCGGCCTGGACAGCAAGCGTTTGCCCGTCAAGGCGATCGAGGCGGCCGACATGGTGGCCACCACCATCAACGGCCTGGCCGAAGAGACCCTCAAGGACGCCCTGGAGTCGGTGAACGCCGAAATCGAGGAGGCGGAGGTGCAGCGGTGACGGCATCCCCCTTGCTGCAACCTGCCGCACCCGTCCTCATCCCGCCGGTCCTGGCGGACTTGCGTCACGCCCTCCAGTCCGAACCGTACCAGAGCGAAATTCGCGAGCCCGGCGTGGAACCGTCCGGGCTGCGCGCCGCGGCGGTGCTGTTCCCCATCGTCCGCCACGAAGGCACCCCCTCGGTTCTGCTCACCCAGCGCACCTCCCATCTTTCCGCCCATCCGGGGCAGATCAGCTTTCCCGGGGGGCAGGTGGAACCCGAGGATCCGTCTCCCCTGGCCACGGCCCTGCGCGAGACCGAGGAGGAAATCGGCTTGCCCCGCAGTGCCGTGGAGGTCCTTGGCTACCTGCCCGAGTATTTCACCACCACCGGTTTTCGCATCACGCCGGTGGTGGGACTGCTGACGCCGCCCTTTGCCTTGGCGCCGGACGCCCGCGAGGTGGCCGAGGTGTTCGAGGTGCCCCTGGCCTTTCTGCTCGATCCGGCCAACCGCCAGCGCCATGCCCGGGAATGGCAGGGACGGCTGCGCCACTATTACGCGCTGCCCTACGGCGAGCGCTATATCTGGGGCGCCACGGCGGGCATGATCGTAGCCTTGGCCGACGCCCTGGCACGGCACCCCGGCTGACCGTCGCATCGTCCGTTTTCCTCCCATGCCGCCGGCAGGGCCCGGCCGGTTGGAGGGGGCCGGGCAGGACGTTCGCCATGCCCTGCGCCTTTTCCGCCGCTCGCCAATTGCTGCACTGCACAGGGTTGCCAACGGAGGGGCCGACGGGTTGTGTTATCGTGCGGTCTGATTCTCATCACCCGCCCAGAACTTTTCCAAGAGGCCGTGCACCGCTCCGGCATGCCATGGAGCGGCCGGCCCATCAAACTACCGATGAGCCTGTTTTCCCTGATTGCAGCCCTGCTGATCGAGCAGGTGCGCCCCCTCTCCGACCGTCGGCTGATCCTCGGACCGCTCGACCGGTTCGCCGATTTTCTGGAAAGCCACCTCAACGCCGGGGAATACCGCCACGGCGTGTTCGCCTGGCTGACCCTGGCCGTGCTGCTGGCCGGCGGCTCCTGGCTGGTGTTCTTCCTGCTCTGCCAGGTGTCGCCCCTGCTCGGCTGGGCATGGAACGTCCTGGTGCTGTACCTGACCATGGGCTTTCGCCAGTTCAGCCATTTCGTCACCGACATTCAGTTGGCCCTGCGCCTCGGCGATCTGCCCCGGGCACGCGAATTGCTGACGTCCTGGCGTGGCCGTAGCGCTGAATCCTTCTCATCCGACGAGATTGCCCGGGTCACCATCGAAGAAGGCCTGGCCGCCGCTTACCGCCACGTCTTCGCCGTGGTGTTCTGGTTCGTCCTGCTGCCCGGCCCGATGGGGGCTGTGCTGTACCGGCTGGCCGCCCACCTGGCCGACCAGTGGGGCAGCCGCTCCCGTCTCGCCGCCGGGTCTCCGCTGGCGGAAACGTCTCCGGGCGTGGACGGCAGCGTGGCGGTCGAGGCGCTCGAATTCGGCCGGTTCGGCGAATTTTCGCAACAATCGTTTGCCATCATCGACTGGCTGCCGGCGCGGGTGACGGCCTTTGCCTTTGCCATCGTCGGCAATTTCGAGGATGCGGCCTACTGCTGGCGCACCCAGGCCGCGGCCTGGGGCCAGGGGCAGCTGGGCATCGTCCTGGCGGCTGGCGCCGGTGCCCTGGGTATCCGGCTCGGCCAACCCCTGATGGAAGGGGGCGAACTTACCGACCGTGCCGAACTGGGGGTAGGTGAGGACGCTGACGTGGATTCGCTGCAAAGCGCCGTGGGCCTGGTATGGCGGGCCCTGGTGCTGTGGTTATTCTTGTTGCTGCTGCTGGGCCTGGCCAGTTGGGTGGGCTAGACCGGATCGTTCCGGATGGTGGCTTTTCCAAGGTTTTATAAGGAGGGAGTTTCATGAGCAGAGAAGTTGTTGTCCTGAGCGCCGCGCGTTCCGCCATCGGCGGTTTTGGTGGTTCCCTGAGCACGCTTGAGCCTGCCGAACTCGGCGGCCTGGTGATGAAGGAAGCCGTGGCTCGTGCCGGTGTCGATCCGCAGCAGATCAACTACGTGACCGTCGGCACCTGCGTGCCCACCGACTCCCGCTACGCCTACGTTTCCCGCGTCGCCTCCATCCAGGCCGGTCTGCCCATGGACTCCGTGGCCATGCAGGTGAACCGCCTGTGTTCCTCCGGTCTCCAGGCCATCGTCTCCACCGCCCAGAACATCCTGCTCGGCGACTGTGAATACGGTATCGGCGGCGGCGTCGAAGTCATGTCCCGCGGCAGCTACATGATGCCGGCCCTGCGCTCCGGCGCTCGCATGGGCGATACCAAGGCCATCGACATGATGGTGGCCGTGCTGACCGACCCCTTCGGTGTCGGCCACATGGGCATCACCGCCGAGAACCTGGCGACCAAGTGGAACATCAGCCGCGAAGAGCAGGATGCCTTCGCCCTGGAGTCCCAGACCCGTGCCGCCCGCGCCATCGCCGAAGGCCGCTTCAAGTCCCAGATCGTCCCCATCACCCTGCAGACCCGCAAGGGCGACGTGGTGTTCGATACCGACGAGCATCCCCGGGCCACCACCATGGAGTCCCTGGCGAAGATGAAACCGGCCTTCAAGAAGGACGGCACCGTCACCGCCGGCAACGCCTCCGGCATCAATGATGGCGCGGCCTTCTTCGTCCTGGCCGAAGCCGCCGCAGCCGCCAAGTCTGGCTACAAGCCTCTGGCCCGCCTGGTGTCCTACGCCGTCGCCGGCGTGCCCAACGACGTGATGGGCGAGGGGCCGATCCCGGCCTCCAAGCTGGCGCTGAAGAAGGCCGGCCTGTCCCTGGACCAGATGGATGTGATCGAGTCCAACGAAGCCTTCGCCGCCCAGGCTATCGCCGTGTCCAAGGGCCTGGGCCTCGACCCGGTCAAGACCAACCCCAACGGCGGCGCCATCGCCTTGGGCCACCCGGTCGGTTGCTCCGGTGCCTTCATCGCCACCAAGGCCCTGTACGAGCTGCAGCGCGTCAATGGCAAGTACGCCCTGGTGACCATGTGCATCGGTGGCGGCCAAGGCATCGCGGCGATCTTCGAGCGCATCTGATCCCGCCCCGGTGACCGGTTTGCGCCGGTCCGCTGCCAGGCAAAACGGCATACCTCCGGGTATGCCGTTTTTTTTTGCTACGGGAAGCGCCCCAACGTGGAACCTCTCCTTTGTCCCACCGGAGCTGGCGGAATAGACGCCGTTTGCTCCGGCTGGAGATGCAACCGCTCCGACGGCTTGTGCCCAGGCCCCCCGACTTGCCTCCAAAGCGGTGCTGCGGATACGGGCCCCTGGGGTTGTCGTGGGCAAATTGATGGGAATCAAAGCGGCGGGATCATTACCCGACAAAAATAGTCGGGAATTTATTTTCCCCCACACAGAGGAGTTTTCATGGCCCACGATTGTTCCATCCCCGTCTTCCAGGACGGCACCTACGGTTTTGACGCCCGCGGCATCGCCAAGCGTTTTCGCCACGCCGCCATCTTCGGTGCCCTCGATGCGCTTCAGCCCGGCGAAACCATGCGCTTTTGCAACGACCACGACCCGATCCCGCTGCTCGCCCAGATCAACCAGTTCTTTGGCGACCGCGTGGCCATCCAGTATGTGCAGCGCGAGCCCGGCGAGATCGTCATCGATTTCCGCATCCAGGGCTGAATTCGTCTAGCACAGAAACTCCCCGTCCGGCCCCCGAGTTTCTCGGGGGCTTTTTTTATTCACGATGTTGTAGTGGAGCGAGGGTAACTTGCTGTTTATGGCGCACTTATTGCCTAAGGTTAGTGCCTGTGCCGAATTACGTGATTATTCCTAATGAGTAAATATTCGGCATAATGCATAACGTGTTTCAGGGAGCTGTGGGACAAGATGAAAAAGAATTTCCCCGTCACCGGTGTGGAATGTCCGTTCCCACCGGGCAAGTACATCGTTTCCAAGACCGATCTCAAAGGTGTCATTACCTACGCCAACGACGCCTTCGTCGAGCTTTCCGGGTTCAACCGTGACGAACTGATCGGTAAAAGTCACAACTTGGTGCGTCACCCGGAGATGCCCCCCCAGGCCTTTCTCGACCTGTGGGAGACCCTCAAGGTCGGACGTCCCTGGCGCGGCATCGTCAAAAACCGCTGCAAGAACGGCGACCACTACTGGGTCGACGCCCTGGTGGTGCCGGTGCGTCAGGACAACCAGACTATCGGCTTCATGTCGGTGCGTACCGAGCCGAGCCGTGAGCAGGTCAAGGCGGCGGAAGCGCTCTACGCGCGCTTGAACGAAACCGGCAAGGCTCTGCCCCGGCCCCTGCCGGCCAGCCGCTTCGGCTTACGCAAGCGCCTCGGACTGCTCACCGGCGGCGTGATGGGGGCCCTGTTCCTCTCCTGCGGTCTGAGCTGGTTTGGTGCGGATTTCGCTCTGGACACCGATTTGGTGCGCTACCTGGTCCAGGGGCTGACCCTGCTCGGCTTGCTCTCCGGGGCCGCCATGGCCTGGGTGCACCGCGACATCTTCACCACCTTCAGCCGGCTCGAAAGCAGCCTCGACCGGATCGCCCAGGGCGACCTCTCCGAGCTGATCCATCACCAGCGCCGCGACGAGAGCGGTCGCCTGTTCGACGGCCTGCTCACCACTCAGTCCCACCTCAAGGTGATGTTGGCTGAAATCGCCGAGATGGCCGACCAGGTGAGCGGCAACGCCGACGTGCTGGCCGCCGACATGGATCAGGTGGCCCAGCATTCGGCTGCCCAGTCCGATGCAGCCGGGCGCATCGCTGCCGCCATCGAGGAGATGAGCGTCACGGTGCACGAAGTGGCCGGGGATGCGGCCCGCACCGCCGATGCCGCGGCCACAACCCGGGACCGCATGAGCGAAGTCAGCGAACGCATGCGCGAAGGCCGCCATGCCTCCACCGCCGTCGTCGAGGCGGTGGGTGACGCCAACCAGACCCTGGCGGTGCTCGGCCAATCCCTGGCCCAGATCGGTCGCATCACCCAGGCGATCCAGGAAGTAGCCGACCAGACCAACCTGATCGCCCTCAACGCCGCCATCGAGGCGGCCCGGGCAGGCGAGGCGGGCCGGGGATTCGCCGTTGTGGCCGATGAGGTGCGCAAGCTGGCCGAACGCACCCGCAAGGAAACCCAGCAGATCACCGAGACCGTGGTCAGCATCCACAACCTGTCCCAGGAAGCCACGGGGCGCATCCAGGCGGCGGAAAGCCTGATCGGCCGCCACGATGCCGAGTTCGCCGGTCTGGAGCAGGGGGTGACGGCAGTGGTCGGGGAATCCCGCGAAGTGGACGGCATGGCGACCCACATCGCTTCGGCCACGGTGCAGCAATCCCAGGCCAGTCAGGACATCAGCAGCAGCGTGGCCGATATCGCCAACAGCCTGGAGAACGGTGCCCGCAACGTGGAAAGCGTGGGACACAGCGTCTCCCACCTGCGCAACACCGCCGGCGAACTGCGCCGCTTGATCGGCTACTTCCGCTACGCTGGCTGACGCCTTGCCGGGTCCCGGCGGGTGCCGGGGCCGCGTGACCGCCGGCCCCGCCCCTTGCTCCTGATCCTGCGCCCCGGCCGCGTCTGACTCGGCCGGGGCTTTCGTTTTCGGCCGCCGTCATTGTGGCTGGACGCTGGCGCCCCCGCCGGGGGGCAATGCCGGGAGACTCCATTCCTGCGCCGACCGTGCCCCGCATCGGGGTCTCCTACCCGCTCAAGATTGGGCACTGGCAACGCCTGCAGCAACCAGACCCACCTCCAGACCCCGGATTCGGAGCGAATGGGAGGGCGCGGGTATTTACCAAGTCACGTCTTCGGGGCGGGAATGGCGGAGCAGGGGCGAGCGGACGGCGCCGACAGGCGCCGTTTTCCATGGCGGGGCGCTAGCGGCAGCGGGCAAACAAAAAGAAACAGAATGCTGCACAACTTCAACCGATCGGTGCAGAACTGCAACTGCCAACGGCGGCGTTCTTGGCAATCATGAAGTGTATGCGGCCCAACCCCTGCATTTATGCAGCGCCGGGCCGGGTGCCGTGGTCCCGATCCGGCAAGGGCCGATTCCTCGGGCAACTCACGCATCTTGAACTTTGCGGAGGCTAACGATGAATGCAAAAGCTCTGAAATTGACGGTCATCGCCCTGTCCATGGCCGCCGCCGTGGGCGGTGCCTATTCCTTCTGTCACATCTCGGCCATCGGCCGCGCCGATGCCGCCGTGCCGGTGGCAGCCGTTGCCGCCCCTAGTGCCGCCTTGCCCGACATGGGGGGCATCGTCGAACGCAACGGGCCGGCCGTGGTGAACATCAGCGTGACCGGTACCCGCCAGGTTGCCGATAGTGGTGGCCTGCCCCAGCTCGACCCGGACGATCCCTTCTACGAATTCTTCCGCCGCTTCCGTGCTCCCCAGCCCGGCGGCGAAGCCCCGGTGCGGGGCCTGGGCTCCGGCTTCATCATCACTTCGGACGGCACCATCCTGACCAATGCCCACGTGGTCGAAGGTGCGGACGAGGTGACGGTGAAGCTCACCGACAAGCGCGAGTTCAAGGCCAAGGTACGCGGCATCGACAAGGTCAGCGACGTGGCCGTGCTCAAGATCGATGCCAAGGGCCTGCCCACGGTGAAGATCGGCAGCTCCACCGCCACCCGGGTGGGTGAATGGGTGCTGGCCATCGGCTCCCCCTTTGGCTTCGAGAACAGTGCCAGCGCCGGCATTGTCTCGGCCAAGTCCCGCTCCCTGCCGGATGGCAGCTACGTGCCCTTCATCCAGACGGATGTGGCGGTGAACCCGGGCAACTCGGGCGGCCCCCTGTTCAACATGGCCGGCGAGGTAATCGGCATCAACTCCCAGATCTACTCCCGCAGCGGCGGCTACCAGGGCCTGTCCTTCGCCATCCCCATCGAAGTGGCGATGAACGTGGAAAAGCAGATCGTCACCAACGGTCAGGTCCAACGCGGCCGCCTGGGCGTCACCATCCAGGAGATCAACCAGTCCCTGGCCGATTCCTTCGGCCTGAAGAAACCCGCTGGAGCCCTGGTCAACTCGGTGGAGAAGGGCAGCCCCGCCGCCAAGGCCGGCCTGGAACCGGGGGACGTGGTGCTGAGCATCGACGGCAAGGACATCACCAATTCCGGCGAGTTGGCAGCCACGGTGGCCGGCATGCGGCCCGGCGACGTGGCCCGGTTGCAAGTGTGGCGGCACGGCTCGAACAAGGAAATCGCGGTCAAGGTCGGCAGCGCCAGCGAACCCAAGATCGCTCTACAGGGCAACGAGGAAAGCGCCAAGGGGCGCCTCGGCGTCGCCGTGCGTTCCCTGTCGCCGGAAGAACAGCGTCAGGCCGATGTGAAGGGCGGCGTGCTGGTGCAGAACGCCAGCGGCGCCGCCGCCCGGGCCGGCATCCAGTCCGGTGACATCATCCTGTCGATCAATGGCCAGCCGGTCACCAGCGCCGAACAGTTGCGCGGGCTTCTGGCCAAGGCGGGCAAGCACGCCGCCGTGCTGATCGAGCGGGGCGATACCCGTATCTTCGTACCCGTTGAGTTGGGCTAAGTCGGGAGTGTCGGCAGAAGCCCAAGGCATGTCCGGGGCCGGTCAGGTTGTTTATGGCCGCCCCGGACCGTAGCGTCGGACCAGCCGCCACGAAAAAGCCGGCCCAGGCCCCATGGGGCCCGGCCGGCTTTTTCGTGACTGTGGCTGGAGGTCCGCTTCAGCGCTGGACGCCGGACACCCGGGCCTTGCGCCGCCAGTAGGCAGGAACCTGCAAGGCCAGCACGTCGATGGGCTGGGTGGCGAAGACCTGTTGGGCCAGGGCCCAGCGTTCGCGCTCTTCTTGGGTGATGCCGGCGATCTGCTCGAACCACTTCTGGATACGTTTCATGGCAAGTGACTCCTGGGAGGATGGGGAGGATTACGACCTGTCAGTGGAACCAAGCATAACCAACTGCTGTATGAATGTACAGTGGTTGGTGGCGACCCGCTCAGGACGCGGGTTTGTGGCGGGCGTGGGGGTGCCCGTCGGGGCAGAAGGCGGCGCGCTTGCGGTCCCGGCGGGGCAAAGAATGGTAGGGTGGCGTCCTTTTCCGACGACCCCTTGCCATGGCTGCCGAAACCCCTTCCCACCCTGCCGCCAGCTCCCGTGGCGTGCGCGCGGCCCTGATCTTCGCCCTGGTGGCGGAGCGCCTGACGGCCTACTACGAGCACGGCCAGTGGCCGACCGAGGCCCAGGGCGCCAGCCTGGTGGCCGACTGGCTGACCCGCTCCAAGCGCACCCTGGCGATGGACGAGCGCCGCCACCTGTCGGCCCTGAGCGACCAGCTGGCCCGGCGCATCGCCGCCTCCTTGTCCCGGGAGGCCGGGCTGTACACCGCCCACGACATGATGGAAGCCCTCGACCCCAATCACACCTCGGATACGGCCCAGGCCCTGATGGCGGAATGCGAGCGGCTGCTCGACGAGCCCCCCGCGCCCTGAGGGCAGGGAAAAGATCGACAGCCGTGGGGCGGCCTTCCTTGCCTCTGGTGGCGGGGCCGGGTCTTCCCCCCGCCGACGGGGGCGTCTTCTCCTGCGGCTAGATGCTAGGGCGAGCGCGGTCTCTGCTGGCCAACGTCGCCCTTCGCGACTCCCGCCACGATCCGCGTTCCGGCCTGGGGCGCCTGGCACAAGACCCGCCGTTGCCCAGGCCAATGAACGGTGCGCCGCCTTTGCCTGTCGGAATGCACGGGAAAAAACACCGTGGGCCGGATGTGCCCGCCGCGAAAGGACGAACGATGACGCGCAGGGATGGGGGAACGGTATGGCATGGCTTCCGGGCCATGCTGCGGGAGGAGTGGCGCCAGCTGGCCACCATCCACCCGAGCGACCGGCCCTGGCAGATGCCCTTTGCCGCCGCCCTGGCCTCGGGGCTGCCGCTGCTGGTGGGGGCCTGGTTCGGCCATATGGATTACGGCCTGGTCTCGTCCCTGGGCGGGCTGATCTTTCTCTATACCCCCAACACGCCCCTCTAGCATCGCATGGTGTCGCTGATGGCCTGTGCCTTCGGCCTGTCGGCCTGCTACACCCTGGGGCTGATCAGCCACTTCGTACCGGCCCTGATGATGGTGGCGCTGATCTTCATCACCATCCTGGTGTCCATGGTCTGCCGCTTCTACCGGGTCGGTGTGCCGGGCAGCCTGTTCTTCATCATGGTCGCTTCCATCGGCGCCTATTCGCCCACCGCGGTCGAGCAGGTGCCCCTGCGGGTCGGGCTGATCTTCATGGGGGCGCTGCTGGCCTGCCTGATCGCCCTGTTCTACAGCCTCTACGTGCTGCGCCGCCAGGCACCCCAGCCGGTCACGCCCCTGGCGCCGGCCACCTTCGACTTTGTCGTCTTCGATTCGGTGGTGATCGGCGTATTCGTCGGCATCTCCCTGGTGCTCGCCCAGGCCCTGCAGCTGGAGCGGGCCTACTGGGTGCCGGTGAGCTGCCTGGTGGTGATCCAGGGCATGTCGCTGCGCGCCGTGTGGAACAAGCAGCTGCACCGGGTACTCGGCACCGCCATCGGCCTGCTGGTGGCCTGGGGCCTGTTGCTGCTGCCCCTGGACAACTGGACCATCTCCCTGGTGATGATGGCGCTGACCTTCGTGGTCGAAACCGCGGTGGTGCGCCACTACGGGTTTGCCGCCATCTTCATCACCCCCATGACCATCCTGCTCGCCGAGGCCGCCACCCTGGGCCACGGCTCCCCCGGCGCAGTGATCCAGGCACGCTTCTTCGACACCGTGCTCGGCAGCATCGTCGGCCTGATCGGCGGCATCTGCCTGCACAGCCCACGCTTGCGCGAGGTGCTGGGCCGCCAGCTGCGCCGCCTGACGCCGGGCCGGTTGCTCCCGCGCTAAGCCTCGCTACGTCGGGAGGGCGCCGCGCCTGGCCCCGGCGGGTGGCTGGGGCGGATCATGCGTGGTCGTGCCGGGCCTCGATCAGTTCGACCAGCTTCTTGTCCACGCCCAGGATGTGTTGCTCCAACCAGCGCTTGAGGTGGTCGAGCAGTTGGCCGGCCGCTGCCAGCCGCTCGCCTTCGGGGCGGCGCCTGAAGGCCTGGATGTGCTGGCCGAACCCGGCGTGGGCGCGGGCATGGACGAGCAGGTGGGGAGAGGACTCGGGCAGGTGCCTGCCCATCAGGGCGTCCTCGGTGGCGAAATGGAATTCGGCATAGGCCATCAATTGGGCCAGGATCCGGTCGAGATCGCGGCCTGGTGCCTGGCTGTCCCGGGCGGCGCCATCGTGGCAGAAGTCTTCCAGGTCATTGATGATGTCGATGAACCCCTGGTGCTGCAGGTCGATTTCCCGGATGCCGGTGCGAAGTCGTTCGCTCCATACCAATCGCATTGTTTTTCCTTGTGGTGAACCGCCCTGGGCGGTTGACGCGTGAGTCGGCAAGCGTGAAGAAACGGTGGCGGTAATCAGCGCGCATCCCCGGGGGGGAAGCGATGGGCGAAGTCAATGAACTGATCCAGGGGCAGGGGCTTTGAATAAACAAAGCCCTGGATGATGTCGCACCCCATGGTCGCCAGCATGGCCACCGTCTCCTGGTCTTCCACGCCCTCGGCCACGGTTTTCAGCCGGTAGCTGATGGCGAGCTGGATGATGGCCCGCACCATGGCCGGGTCCTGGACAAAGGATTTGTCGATTTTCAGCGTGTGGATCGGGAAGTTCTTGAGGGACGCCAGATTGGAATAGCCGGTGCCGAAATCGTCGATGGCCAGGGTGAAGCCCAGGGCGCGCAGGCCCTGGAGGATTTCCGCCGCCTTGGCCGGGTTGCCCATCACCGTGCTTTCGGTGATTTCGATCTCGATGTCCCCGGGCTGGAGCCGGTACCGCTTCACCATCTCGGCCATGTCGGCGCACAGGGTGGAACGGCTGAACTGGCGGGCGGAGAGGTTGATGGCGATGCTGCCGCAGGCAATGCCCAGGGTGCGGCGCCGCTCCACCTCGCGGCAGGCGGCACGGATGACCCATTTGTCGATTTCCAGGATCAGCCCGGTCTCCTCGGCGACCGGAATGAACAGGGCGGGGGAGACCATGCCGTGCTCCGGGTGCTGCCAGCGGATCAGGGCTTCCGCCCCCACCACCCGGCCCGAGCCGATATCCACCTTGGGTTGGAAATGGAGCAGGAACTCCTCGTTCTGCAGCGCCTTGCGCAGCTGGACTTCCAGGGCCAGGCGGCGGTCGATGCTGGCCTGGATGCTGCGCGAGTAGAGGTGGTACTTGTTCTTGCCGTGCTCCTTGGCTTGGTACATGGCCGCATCGGCGTGCTTGAGCAGCTCTTCCGGCGTGGCCCCGTCGCTAGGGTGGATGCTGCCGCCGATACTGGCGGTGCAGTAGATCTCGCGGTCGTCAATGAAGATCGGCTCGTGCAGCTGGTCGAGGATCCGTTCGGCGACGATGCGGATGTCTTCCCGGGAGGCCATCTCCGGCAGCAGCACGACGAATTCGTCGCCGCCCCAGCGGGCCACCGTGTCGCCGTCGCGCAGGCAGGTGCCGAGCTTGGCGCTGGCCGCCTTGAGCAGCCGGTCGCCGAAATGGTGGCCGAGGGAATCGTTGACCGTCTTGAAGTTGTCCAGGTCGATGAACAGAACCCCCACCTCGCGCTTGTGGCGCTCGTTGTTGGTGATCGCCTGCTGCAGCCGGTCCTGCAGCAGCAAGCGGTTGGGCAGGCCGGTCAGGGCGTCGTAGGTGGCGCTGCGCACCAGCTCCATCTCGTACTGCTTGCGCTCGGTGATGTCCTTGAAGATGCTGACGTAATGGCTGATCTCGCCGCTGGCGTTGTGCACCGGCGCCACCGACAGCTCGATCCAGTAGGGCTCGCCGTCGCCGCGCCGTCCCTGCAGTTCAATGGTGCCGTCCCGCTCGTCGACGAACACCAGCCCCAGGGCCGGCAGGCCCGGTTCCCCCTGGGCCGGGCCGGATAGCAGCCGGCCGTTCCGGCCCAGGATCGAATCGGCCGGCCGGCCGGTGATCCGCTCCAGGGCCGGGTTGATGTAGATGATCGGGTATTCGTCCTTCTGGGCGTCGGTGATCATGATCCCCTCGCCGGTGGAATCGATGGCCCGTTTGCGGATCTGCAGGCTCTCGATGGCGGCGTTGCGCTGGGTCATGTCGCGGAAGAAGCCGACGAACCAGCTCTGCCCGTTGAGCACCATGTGGGCAAAGGACAACTCCACCGGAATTTCCTGGCCGGACTTGTGCCGGGCGGTCAGTTCAACCCGGGACCAGTCCAGGCGGCGCTCCCGGGTCTGGATGTAGCGGTCGAACTGCTCCCGGTGCTGCTGCTGGAAGCGGGGCGGCTGGATCAGCGAAAGCGCCTGACCGAGCAGCTCCTCCTGGGTGTAGCCAAACACCTGCAACACCGCCGGGTTGGTGAAGCGGATCGTGTTGTGCACGTCGATCATGACGATGGCGTCGGTGCTGACTTCCCACAGGGTGCGGTTGCGCAGCTCGCTCTCGCGAATGGCCTGCTCCGCCCGCAGTTGCTCGGCATGCAGCGCTGCGACGGTACTCACGTTGCGGTTCAGCCGTTCCGCCAGCTGGCCGAACTCGTCGCGGCGGCCCACCTCTACCCGGGCGGTGTAATCCCCCGCCGCGATGCGTTCGAACAGCGTGCCGATCTTGTTCAGCGGCCGTCTGATCAGAAAGTAGTTGTACAGGCCAAGCAGCAGGATGGCGACGATCCCCAGGCTGAAGACGGCGGGGATCAGGGCGTGGAGCTTTTCCTTCTCCCGGGCCGAGGTGGCCAGCTCCGTCTGCACCACGGCATCCGCCGCGTCGAGCATTTTTTCCGCCTCGGCGGCCAAGCCGTGGACTTCCTCCCGGGTGTAGGCGTTGCTCGACGTCTCGCCGAGAAACCTGCCCGTCACCTGCTGGTAATGCGCCCATTCCGTCTGGAGGTGGGCCAGGGCGTCCCGGCCGGCCGGATCGTCGGACTCGAACAGGCCGAGAGCGTGGCCCCGCGCCTCGATGTCGGCGAGGCCGCTGCGGAACCGTTCCTTGAGGGCGGGGAGGGCGTGCCGGGCGGCGCCGTCATTGTCGGCGGTGCGGTGGGTGGCATAGGCGATCTGTTGGGAGAGCATGCGCAACCGCCCCGAGGCATTGACGACTTCCGCCAGGGCCGATTGCCGGTTCAGCTGCTCGATCGAATAAAACAGCCCGGCGACACCGATGCCAATGATGAGAATGGCGGAAACCGCGGCGTCCCGGGCCAGGCTGGGGTGGCTGACGAAGGTGCCGATGGCGGATCGCAGTCGGGCGGACCAGTTCTTGTCCGAGCGTTGTTCTGGCGTGGTCATGGGCGCGTGTCGGGAGTGGGGGGGCGCGAGCTTCGGCCCGGGCCGGCTGCGCCGGCAGTGCGGGCATCCGTCCGCATTGCGAATCCGCAAATTTTCGTGGTCAGCAAAGGGCAGGGGCCCGATGCCTGTGGCTGAAAACAGCCCGGTTTGATGCTTCTATCCTAATGATTTTTAAATATTTTTGATTAATTTAAGTCAAAACGGAGTGCTGCCCCCGTTGAGGCGGCCCGCCAGGGGCCACGGCGAGGCGCCGAAGAGACGGGGGTTGCGACGTGGCGCACGGCCACGCCACGATTTTTCTGGCCACACCGTTGCCTGTGCCCCCATCGCGCAGCGGCGCCGTGCGCTGGAACGCCACAACCTAGGCGGGGGAAAATCCCCAGCCTGGGTGCGGTACGGGCTGCCGGAGTGAAGGCAGCTCAATACCCCATCGGCCTAAACACAAGGACTGGCGCGGGATTTGGCGATGCCATGCCGGAACGCCGCGCCAATGCTTGCTTTCAGAGGTGGCACCTTGGAGAACCGCGCCCCTGCTTGTTTTTGAGGCAGCGTGTCATGTCATTGACCCGCAAGGTGGTTTTTGCGCTTATCCACAGCCTTACCCACGAAAAGCGGGGAAAACCTCCCGGGCTGGGGAAGGCGCGCGGGGGAAGGGGGGAAATAGGGCCGAGGAGAACGGTAGTGCAGGGAATAGGGGCGCAGGAGATGCGGGGAGAAAACCGGAACCGGGGGGCTGCGCTTACTCCCCCAGTCCCACCCGAGTCCTGTCTGGCGCCCAGCCCTGTTCCACCCGATACCCAATCGATGCCGAATTGACGCCCGCCCGGCAACGCTTTTATCCGCCGCTGGCCTGGCCCTACCCATGCCGACACCCACTACAGCCCCTGGTCGGCCGCCGCTACCTGGCGCCAGCCGCCAATAAACAGGGCCCCACCCCTTGCCGGGTCGTTTATCCTGTCTCCCCCGTTTTCATCCCGACCCCGAGCCACCCCATGCGCGCCCCTCCCCGCGCCGTTGCGCCCGCCCGACCGTCCCGATCTGCGCGCGTCGCCAAATCGGCCAAGACCAGCAATACCGCCAAGGTTGCCAAGGCAGCGGCCCTGCACCCGCGCAACCGCCACACCGGCCGCTACGACTTCGCCGCCCTGATCGCCGCCAGCCCCGCGCTGGCGTCCTTCGTCGGGCCCAACCCCTACGGCGACCTGTCCATCGACTTCGCCGACCCGGCGGCGGTGAAAGCCCTCAACCGGGCGCTGCTGCTCGTCCAGTACGGCGTGCGCGACTGGGACATCCCCGCCGGCTACCTGTGCCCGCCCATCCCCGGCCGGGCCGACTACATCCACTGCTTGGCCGATCTGCTGGCGGGAGAGGGGAGCGGGCACAACGGCGGAAAGGGCAATGGCCGGACAGGCCCTGGGCGCGGCGAGGGTAATGGTGTGCGGGGCGAAGGGCATGGCGCGCAACAAGGGGACGCGACCCCGGGCCCAGGCATGGGGCCGGGCGCCCCTGACCAAGCCCAGGCCGGGCGTGGCGCCATCCCCACCGGCCCGGCGGTGCAGGTGCTCGACATCGGCGTCGGCGCCAACTGCGTCTATCCCCTGATCGGCCACGCCGAATACGGCTGGCGCTTCGTCGGTGCCGACGTGGACCAGGGCGCCCTGGCCAGCGCCCAGGCCATCCTGGACGCCAACCCGGACTTCAAGGCGGCCATCGAACTGCGCCGCCAACCCGCGCCGGAGGCCATCTTCCGCAACATCATCCGTCCCGGCGAACGCTTCGACCTGACCCTGTGCAACCCGCCCTTCCACGCCTCCCCCGACGACGCCCAGGCCGGCACCGAGCGCAAATGGCGCAACCTGGGCCGGGAGGCTGGCTCCGGCAAGGGGCCGGGCCAGGGCCGGGACGGCGGCGGATATGGCGATAAGCACGGGCGCGGAGACGACCCCCGCCGCGGCGCCCCGGCCAGCGTGGCCCGGGAGATCCAGAACCCGGCCGCCACCCGCCATGCCCCCGCCCTCAACTTCGGCGGCCGCGCCGCCGAACTGTGGTGCCCCGGCGGCGAACTCGGCTTCATCGCCCGCATGATCGCCGAGAGCGCCGCCTTCGCTAGCCAATGCCGCTGGTTCACCACCCTGGTATCAAAAGCCGACAACCTCCCCGCCATCCAGCGCGCCCTGGCCAGGGCCGGCGCCCGCCGCACCGTTGTGATCCCCATGGCCCAGGGGCAGAAACAGAGCCGGTTGGTGGGGTGGGGGTTTTAGGAGAGGCAGAGGAGAAGGGTCTGCCTGATACGCGGCAGTCACCCGCCCGGGGCCGCGGAAGTCGTCTGTCCCGGGCGTTGCCGTTGGCCCGCTAAGCACCCGACAGGCTGGGGGGCGTCAGTTGCCCGGGGCCAGCATGTTCATGATCAGGCGGATCATGGTGTCCTTGTTGGCCGGGGCCGATTCGGCCACCAGCAGGGCCAGGGCCGCCAGGCCGATGTCGTTGATCACCGGTTGGCCCGCTTCATCCAGCAGGCGGCCGTTGCGGTTGAGGAAATCCACGAACAAAAAGGCGCCGCTGCGCTTGTTGCCGTCCGAGAACGGATGGTTCTTGATGACGAAATACAGCAGGTGCGCCGCCTTGGCCTCCACGCTCGGGTAGGCCGGCTCGCCGAACACGGTCTGGTCCAGGTTGCCGAGCAGGGCGGCAAAGGCCTCGTCCCGTTCCCGGGCGAACAGGTCGGTGGCCTCGCCCCGGGCCATCAGGTCGGCTTTTAGCCGTGCCAGGGCGGCGCGGGCCTCTACCACCGTGGGCAGCACCCCGCCGCGCTGCTCCCGGGGCTCGGCCAGCAGACCCTCGTCGTAGCGTTGCAGCAGCAAGAAGGTTTGGGCGTAGCGGGTGACGATATCCACCAGCCCCCGGCCGGTGTCGGCCAGCAGCTCCGGACTTTGCGCCGCCTTCTTCACCAGCAGCAGTGCCGCTTCCAGCTCCCGGGCGTTGGCCTCCAGGCGCTGCCGGTTGAGGGTGTAGCCCCGGGTAAGGTGTTCGCGCAGGGTGCGGGTGGCCCACTGGCGGAAGGCTACGGCACGCTTCGAACTGATGCGGTAACCGACCGAGATGATGGCGTCCAGATCGTAATGCTTGATCGTACGGCGCACCTGCCGCGTGCCTTCCCGGCGAACTGCTAAGAAATCCTTAGCAGTTGCCTGCTCATCCAGTTCGCCATCCCGATAGATGTTCTTGAGGTGCATGAGCACGTTTTCAGGCGTGGTGTCGAACACCTCAGCCATCTGCCGCTGCGACAGCCACACCGTATCGCGCCCGGTATCCAGGTGCACTTCAACCGGCTGGCCGGCCTCCTGGAAAATCACCAGTTGGGGCTGTTCATCGCTCATAAGTGCCTCAAGAAAATCTTAACTGGTTAGAAACGGCGTAATGTCTTTTGGAGCGTTTTAGATGGCTGTTAGCGACCCATAGCGGTAGTTTGTGCCTCGGAAAAGCGGACGGTCAGAAACATCCAGATTCACCTGCCTGCGCGGCTTTTCGTGCAGCTCCAGTGGAATGAATGATTGGGCGGCATTCGATAGTGCTGTTTATTCATATCTTTTTCGCAAATCGATAATTTCTTGGGATGGCCGTGGCGGCAAAAAATCAGTGCCACCAATGACGTCGACCAACTGCTGCCAAAGTACATCTGGTGTTTCACCGCCATGAATCTTATGCCGGACACTACTGAGGTTTTCGACGGTGCTTCGCTTTTCTTGAGATGCATCCCAAACGGAATCTTCAAACTTGTCGAAGAATTCGATGACGATTTGGACAAGATTCCTCATTTGGTGATTGCATGTAGTCAAGACGTCCATGTCTGGCACCTCAGCAGGAGGCGATGAACCGATGTAAGAGAAGAAGTTAATGAGTGTCTCCTCACCGCTAGGCAGCCGAATGACCTCGCCGTAAGCAATGGGTTGCGCCCCTGTCTTTTGGCTTTCATTTCTTGCTTCGAGCAGATACTTGGCAACTTTGTCCGAACGCTGACGGGATTGAACATCCGCGTACCAAGAGTCAAAGCCCTCGACGACGCTCCCAACGTACTGGAGCACAAAGGTCACGCTCCTTGCAGCACTTACAAAGGCGCTGAAGTAATAGTTAAGCTCTTCAATATTTCCATGACTGCGAGTCATCTGGCGCAGAAAGAAGTCTGCTTCCTTGAGCTTTTCGGAGATGCGAATTAGGTTTTTCATGCGCCTATTATGCTGAAAAAAATATCCTATGGGGCAAGGAAAGAGCCTTGAAGGCATTCGTATAAAAAATTCAATAATACCGACACCAAAATTGGGCCTCGAATTTCTGCTGAGGGATGAAATAGTCAATGGCAGCTCCTGGCCGACCGCAGCCATCCAGTAATCCTTTCAGCCCCTACCCCTCAAAATGCCCTACCAGCAAATCAATAAACGCCCGCACCTTGGCCGACAGGTGTAGCCGTTCCGGGTACACCGCGTGCAGGTCGGCGGGGGGGAGGTCGTAGCCGGGCAGCAGCACTTCCAGGCGGCCGGCGGCGATCAGGGGGGCGGCGTCCCATTCGGAGCGGACCACCAGGCCCAGGCCCTGCAGGGCCCAGTTTTGCACCACGTCGCCGTCGTTGCTCGATAGGGCGCCACGCACTTTCACCGTTTCCATCTCCTTGCCCTTGGTGAAGCGCCATACGCCGTAGGCGTCGTCGTTCTGGCGGTGGATGATGCATTGGTGCCGCGTCAGGTCCGCCGGAGTTTCCGGGCGGCCGTGGCGGGCCAGGTAGGCGGGGGCGGCGAGCAGGCGGCGGCGGTTGGCCATGATGCGCCGGGCGGTGAGCCGGGTGTCGGGCAGTTCGCCGAAGCGGATGCCTACGTCGAAGGCTTCTTCCACCAGGTCCAGGGGGCGGTGAGTGAGCTGGAGCTGGACGTCCACGTCCGGGTAGCGGCGCACGTAGTCGGCCACCAGGGGGGCGATGTGGGTGCGGCCGAAGCCCAGGGTGGCGTTGATGCGCAGCAGCCCCCGGGGCACGGCCCGGGCGCTGGCGAGCTGTTCTTCCATTTCGCGGATTTCGCCGAGCAGCCGGGTAGCACCGGCCAGGTAGGACTCGCCTTCGTGGGTCAGGCTGATGCGCCGAGTGGTGCGGTTGACCAGGCGCACGCCGAGGCGGTTTTCGAGTTGTGCGAGGCGCTTGCTGACCGCCGAGGGGGTGACGTTGAGTTCCCGGGCGGCGGCGGACAGGTTGCCTTGCTTGGCCACCAGGATGAAGAAGGCCAGATCGGAGGGGGAGGAACTGGAAGGGGCGGTATCCGTTGGGCTCATTTTTGAATTCAACTCACGAATGGTGTGATTTTGCGGTTGATTATAGAGCGGTAGGAACTTTGTATCCTTCGTCCTGTTGAATGCCCGGGCAAACCATCAGCCTCCGCAACACGCCGCAATGCGGCGCAGTGCCGGTTCCGGGCGTCGCGGAGAAGGGCCAGCGGCGTAGCAGTCGGCGCGGCGCGCAAGCACGACCCCCCGCACCCACCCCAACCCCAATCAGAGAACACGCGAAGGAACCGCCATGCGCATCGTCGATATCCGGGAAGTGACCCTCCCGATCAAGTCCTCCATCCGCAACGCCTACATCGATTTTTCCAAGATGACCCTGTCCCTGGTGGCGGTGGTCACCGACGTGATCCGCGACGGCAAGCCGGTGGTGGGCTACGGCTTCAACTCCAACGGCCGCTACGGCCAGGGCGCCCTGATCCGCGAGCGCTTCCGCCCCCGCCTGCTGGAGGCCGCCCCCGAATCCCTGCAGGACGACAGCGGCGCCAACCTGGACCCGCATAAGGTGTGGGCCTGCATGATGACCAACGAGAAGCCCGGCGGCCACGGCGAGCGCTCGGTGGCGGTGGGCACCATCGACATGGCGATCTGGGACGCGGTGGCCAAGATCGAGGGCAAGCCCCTGTTCCAGCTGCTGGCCGAGCGCTACGGCAGCGGCACCCCCAACCGCCAGGTGTTCGTCTATGCCGCCGGCGGCTACTACTGGCCCGGCCAGGACCTGGAAGCCCTCAAGCGCGAGATGCAGGGCTACGTTGACCGGGGCTACACCGTGGTCAAGAAGAAGATCGGCGGCGACACCCTGGCCAACGATATGAAGCGCATCGAAGCGGTGCTCTCCATCCTGCCCAGCGGCCACAAGCTGGCGGTGGATGCCAACGGCCGCTTCGACCTGAAGACCGCCATCGAGTACGCCAAGGCCCTCTCCCAGTACGACCTGTTCTGGTACGAGGAAGCCGGCGATCCCCTGGACTACGCCCTCCAGGCCGAGCTGGCCAACCACTACGCCGGCCCCATGGCCACCGGCGAGAACCTGTTCTCGATGCAGGACGCCCGCAACCTGATCCGCTACGGCGGCATGCGCCCGGATCGGGACTGGCTGCAATTCGACTGTGCCCTGTCCTACGGCCTGGTGGAGTACCTGCGCACCCTAGACATGCTCAAGGACCACGGCTGGAGCCCGTCCCGCTGCATCCCCCACGGCGGCCACCAGATGTCCCTGGCGATCGCCGCCGGCCTGGGCCTGGGCGGCAATGAATCCTACCCGGACCTGTTCCAGCCCTTCGGCGGGTTTCCCGACGGGGTCAAGGTTGAGGGCGGCTACGTCACCCTGCCGGAACTGCCGGGCATCGGCTTCGAAGGCAAGGCCGACCTGTACGCCGAGATGAAGCAACTGGGCGAGGCCTGACCGCCCCGGCCCGCGCAGGCCGCTGCCCTAAACCCTAGAGCTGGCGCGGACCTTCACGGTACCCACGTGGAAACCCGCGCCAGTCGCGGCGTTTGAGAGCCCATGGTCGGAGAAGCCCGCAGGACGCGGGGTTCCAGCCATGGGCTTTTGTTTTGCCTGTTTTTTGGGCGGCTCGTCATGTGCCTGACGTAACGCCATTTTTTTGCCTTATCCACAGACCCGCCCACAGAAACTGGGGGCAGCCGCTCCGATCATGGGGCGGCTGTCGGGTGACCGGGCGGTTAGGGGATGATGGCGCGGTAGGTGGGGGCGCCGAATAGCGTCGTGCCGACTACCCGATCAGATGGCGGAAGAGAGCTTTTCCACCACCTCGACCACGTTGCGGGCGCCCTGTCGGATGCGGTTGATCGCCGCGCCGGCCTCGTTGGCGTGGGCCACGCCGGCATCCACTTCGGTCAGGCTGGCGGCCATGCAGTCGATCACCGCCTGGCTCTCGCCCTGGATGGTGGTGATCATGGTCGAGATTTCGGTGGTGGATTTGGCGGTGCGCTCGGCCAGCTTGCGCACCTCGTCGGCAACCACGGCAAAGCCGCGTCCCGCTTCGCCGGCCCGGGCGGCTTCGATGGCGGCGTTGAGGGCGAGCAGATTGGTCTGGTCGGCGATTTCCTTGATGGTATTGACGATCGAGGTGATCTGGCTGGTTTGCGCCCCCAGGCTTTCCACCTGCTGGGACGAATCCCCCACCTGGGCGGCCAGGGCGCGCATCTTGTCGATGGCCTGGAGGATGATGCGTTCGCCGTCGGTGGATAGCTGCGCGGTTTCCCGGGAAATCTCGTAGGCGGTACGGGCGCCCTGCTGTTCGGCCCGGTGGCGCAGCACCCGTTCGGTGATGTCGGTAGCGAACTTGATTACCCGATAGGGCTTGCCATGCTCGTCGTTCACCGGGTTGTAGGTGGCTTCCAGCCACACGCTCTGGCCGTCGCGGTGCACCCGCTCGCATTCACCGGCAAAGAATTCACCCCGGTTGAGTTGCAGCCACAGGGCCTGGTAGGCCGGGCTGGTGACGTAATCCTGGGTGCAGAAGATGCGGTGGTGGCGGCCCCGGATGTCCTCGAGCCGATAACCCATGGTGGCAAGAAAATTGGGGTTGGCATCGAGGATGGTGCCGTCCATGTCGAACTCGATCACCGCCATGGAGCGGTTGAGGGCGCTCACCAGGTTGCGGGCCCGGGTGGCCTCGATGATCCGGGCGGTGATGTCGCTGGCGATCTTGACGATGCGGCTCACGGCGCCGTTGGCATCCAGTACGGGGAAGTAGGTGGCCTCCAGCCATACCGGCGCGCCGTCCTTGCGGACGCGCTCGAACTTGCCGCTGAAGGATTCGCCCCGGCGCAGCTGTTCCCAGAAGCGCGCGTAGTCGGCCGATGCCGCCAGCTCCCGGGAGCAGAAAATGCGGTGATGCTGCCCGATGAGCTCGGCGGGGGCGTAGCCCATCACCTGGCCGAAGTTGGCGTTGGCATCGAGGATGACGCCGTCAGCGCCAAACTCGATCATCGCCACGGTACGGCGCATGGCGTCGAACAGGGTTTGCAGGGGAAGCCGGGCGGCTTCGCTGGCGGCAAGTTGCTGTTTGAGTGACGTGGTGAAGCCGAGCATGGTTGTCTTTCGTGAGGCACGGATGGTGCCGTTGGGTTGCGACCCAGTCCCCGGTATGGGACAAGAATGTACTGGGGTGACTGGACGAAAACCGACCCCTTGTAGGGTTTGAATAGTTATTGTCCTAGACAAAAATATTTTTGTCTAGGTGATTATCACCAAGGTGATAGGGATAGTCGAGGACCTATGCCACGGGATCGGGCTGATCGGCGGGGCTGCCGGGAAGGAAAGCGCATCCACTGCTCCAGCCGCTGCCACGGTGCGTGGCAAGGCGCGGCCTGCTGTCAGGACAAGTACGGCGCGGTCGTCGACAGGTCAGGTGAGCGCTGGGGTCTGCACACAGGGGGAGGGGCTCGCTTGCCACCATGGTGGGAACCGGCGAGGGCGGCTGTGCGCCCGCGCGAACGGGGCACGGCAGAGAAGCCGGGGAGAACGTGGACAGCAGGGGCCGCGTGGTCAGCGCGGGCAGCGGGCAAGGGCGGATGCTTGCGGGCGCCCAAAAAACGGGCGCGCTGTCATCTGTCTGAGGCGGCGGGGATTTTTCCGTTTATCCACAGGGCTGCCCACAGAAATTGGGGACAGCCCGAGACTGCCGGTCAGGACGATTGGGGGGCCGGAGCCCCAGGGCTGGCCGGGCCGGTGTCGCCGGGGGCAGCAGTGGCTGCGGCGGCAGCGGCGGCGGGGTGCAGGTGCACCACCCGCTGGGGGAAGGGGATGCCGATGCCGGCGTCGGCGAAGGCGCGCTCGATCATGAAGCGCAGGTCGCTGGCGATCTGCCGGGCGTCGGCGCCCTGGGCGTAGTCGATCCAGTATTCCAGGCTGAACATCAGGGCATCGGCGCCGAAGTCTTCGAGCAGCACCCGGGGCGCCGGCTCCTTGAGCACCTGGCCGTGGCGGCCGGCCACGCCGAGCAGCACCTCGGACACCTGCCGCGCCGAGGCGCCGTAATCGGCCCCCACCTTGATGGCACGGCGCACCCGGGCGTTGCTGTAGGTCCAGTTGATGACGTTGTTTTCGAGGAAGCTGGAATTGGGGATGAGCACCTCGATACCGTCGCCGTTGCGCACGATCGACGAGCGGATGCTGATGTTGGTGACGGTGCCGACCACGTTGCCCACTTCCACCAGGTCGCCGACCCGCAGGGGGCGCTCGATCAACAGCATGATGCCGCTCATCAGGTTCTTGAGCAGGTTCTGGGCGCCGAAGCCGAAACCGATGGCCAGGGCGCCGCCGAGGAAGGCGAACACGGTGAGGGGAATCTTCACCAGGTCGAGCGAAATGACGAACAGCACGGCGAGCAGGATGAAGTGGCCCCAGCGGCTGAGGATCTTGGCCAGGGCCGGCTGAACGCCGAAGCGCTCCACCGCCAGCCGGCGCAGGCGCCGCACCAGCCAGGCGCTGACCACGTAGCCGAGCACCAGCAGCAGCACCGCGCCGATGCTCTTGCCCACGGTGACGCTGCGGACGGCCTTGACCTGGCGGCCGTCCACTTCCAGGGTGTCCTCGGCGGTGAACAGTTCGAAGTTCCACAGCACCCGGGCGCTGCTGGCCAGGGTGGTGGCCCAGCCGGCGGCCCGGTCGCCCAGGGACAGGTCGCCCCGGCTGGCGTCGAATTCCTGCTGCCATTGGCGCAGGGTGCGCTGCAGGTTGCTGACCACCTGCAGGGCGTCCCGGTAGATGTCGGCGCGGGCCTGGTAGGCGCGCTGGAACTCGCGCAGGTTGGCTTCTTCCTCGGCCACGGCGGTGGCCCGCAGGCGGCGCTGGTAGTCGTTGGCCTGGCCGATGGCCAGGTCGATCTCGCCGTTCAGGTAGCGGGTCCAGGAGTCGAGCCGCTCCAGCACCTGGGTGAAGCTCTGGGAGGTCTCGCGCAGCTTGGCCGCGTCCCGGGTGTTCATCAGCATCCAGCGGTACTGCCAGGCCTGGCGTTCCTGGCTGCGGATGGTGAGCATGCTCTGCAGGGTGTCGTAGGCCAGGTGGGCGTTGTCGAGTTGGATGCGGCGCAGGGCGGCGGTCTGGGCCAGGGCCGCCAGTTGGGCGTTGTGGGCCGTGGCGGCGCTGCTGCCGGGCGGCGGGGCGGGGCGTTCCCGGGCGCGCAGCAGGGCCTTCTCGGCGTCGTCTAGGGCCTGCTGGGCCTTGGCCGTGCGCTGGCGCTGGCGCACCAGGGCGGCTTCCTGGATGGCGTGTTCCTTGTCCAGCTCGCCCAGCACCGTGTCCAGGTCGGCCTGGGAGAAGCGCACGGCATTGCGGATGGCGTCGAGCTGCTGGCCGTGGAAGGCGGCCTGGGTCCGGTACAGGGTGACCTCGGCGCTGGCCAGGCGTACCCCGGCATCGGCTTCGGCGACGGCCTGGGCAGCCAGGCGGCTGCGCAGTTCGGCCTGGTCCCGCGCCTCCTGCACGCCCGCATCCGGGCTGCCGCCGTTGCGCGGCACGGGGGGCAGCTTCTCTTCGGCTTGGCGCAATTGCACCTGGGCGGCCTTGTACTTCTCGGTGGCGGCGGCCTGCTCGTCGCGCAGCAGGGTCTGGCGAACCTCCGACGCCTTGGCCTGGGCCAGGGCGTTGTCCCGGGCATCGCGCAGCTGGTCGGCGAGGAGGGCGGAATAGGGGGCCGGGGAGTCGAAGCCCTTCCAGGTCTTGGCCTGGGCTTCCTGGTCGGCGGTCTGCTGCTGCACCCGGCGCAACTTCTCCAGGGTGTCCTTCTGCCGGTCCAGGCTGCGCGCCAGTTGGGCGAGCAGGTATTGGCGCTCCAGGCGCTCCTCTGAGCCGGCACCTGTGGCGGGCTGCCGGGCCAGGGCCTGGCGGGCCTGCTCCAGGGCCTTGGTCACCGCCGTCAGTTCATCGCTGTCCTCCTTGGTCGCACCGTCCTTGGCGGTAGGGGCAGCGGCCGTCTTGCCTTCGCCCTTGAGCAGGGGGGCGAGCAGGCTGCCCTGGGCCAGGGCGGCCGGGGCGGGGGTGCCCAGCACCAGGGCGAGCAGGAGGGCGGCCAGGGCGCGGCATGGCGCTGGGGAGCGTGCAGAGACAAGCGTCGGCAAGCGCGTTGGGAAACGGAGCGAAAAAAAGACGCGGTGTCGTTGGGCAGGAGGGCGGGGCATGGGGGACATGGGCACCTCGTAAGAAGGGGGGCGGACCCCGGTGCGACGATCAGCGCGGGGTCGTACCGGCGGTCATGCGTTGGCGCTGGCCAGGAGCTGGCGGAAGGTGGCGAAGCGGCGCGGATCCAGCTCCCCGGCGGCCAGGGCGGCCTGGAAGGCGCAGCCGGGCTCCTGATCGTGCTGGCAGTTGCGGAAGCGGCACTGGCCGAGCAGGGCGCGGAATTCGGGAAAGGCGTATTCCAGGGCGCCCTGGTCCAGGTGGTGCAGGCCGAAGTCCTGCAGGCCCGGGGAATCGATCAGGGCGCCGCCGGCCGTATCCCCAGGCAGGGGGTAGAGGCGGGCGTGGGTGGTGGTGTGCTTGCCCGAGTCGAGGGCGGCGGAAATCTCCCGGGTGGCGGCCTGGGCTTCCGGGATCAGGGCATTGGTCAGGGTGCTCTTGCCCATACCGGACTGGCCCACCAGCACCGTCACCTGGCCGGCCAGATGGGCGCGCAATTCGTCCAGCCCGGCCCCTTCCAGCGCCGACAGTTCGATCACCGTGTAGCCGAGCTTGACCAGGGGCGCCAGGCGCGCCCGGGCTTCGGCCAGGCGGGGCGCCAGGTCGCACTTGTTGAGCACGATCAGGACGCGGATCTCCTGGTCCTCGGCGGCCACCAGGCAGCGGGTCACCAGGTCGTCGTAGAAGGAAGGCTCGGTGGCCACCACGATGGCGATCTGGGTGACGTTGGCGGCGATCAGTTTCTGGCGGAATTCGTTACTGCGGTAGAGCAGGGAATCCCGGGGGGCCACGGCCTCGATCACCCCCTGGCCGGGGGCGGTCTGTTCCACCTGGACCCGGTCGCCACAGGCGATCTCGCTTTTTTTGCCGCGGGGAAAACAGAGCAAGGGCTCGCCCCGGTCCGGAGCGACCTGGTACTGGCGGCCGAAGGCGGCGATGACGGTGCCCGAGAGCAGCGGTGCGGCGTGCTTGCCGGCGCGGCCGGGGGCGGATGCGTGGGTGCGGGATGGGGCGTTGCTGCGGGCGGGACCGGCCATGTAGGAAGCGGGAGGTAGGTGGTGTAAGGGGGGGCAGAAGTGGTGCGGCGCAGGCGCCAGTTTACGCGCCGGGGGCGGCGAGCAGGCGGGCCACCTTGGCGGCGGCGCGGAAATCGTTGATCGACAGGCCGCCCACGTCGTGGGTGGCAAAGCGCACGGTCAGCCGGCCCCAGCCCAGGGTCAGGTCCGGGTGGTGGTTTTCCGCCTCGGCCAGGGCGCCGACCCGGTTGGCGGCGGCCAGCGCCGTGGCGAAGTCGGCAAAGCGGTAGGTGGCGGCGATGGCGCCCTGATCCAGGCGCCAGCTGGGCAGCAGTTGCAGCAGGCTGGCGACGGTTGCCGGATCGAGTCGATGGGCCGGGCCGCGCAGGGGGGCGCAGGGCGTGGCGAGCAGATCGTCCAGGGTAGGCAGGCTGGGGCTGGTCATGGCGGTGCTCCCGGGCAAGGGGGATCGGTGGGGCCTGATGGCGGGCTGGCGGGGCTTCGGTGGCGCTCAGCGGGCAAAGTGGTAGTAGCTGTCGTTGAGGTAGCGGGCCACGTCGGCTTCGTCGTCAGGGAACCAGTTCAGGTGGTTGCGCGAGACGCACAGGGCGACCCGCTGCAACAGCTCGGTACGGTCGGAGATCATCCGCCCCGGTTGGGTGTAGATGGCGCCGGCATCGCCGCCGTACATGCGTTTGTGGCAGCTGGTGCAGGCGGCGTCGTGCAGCTGCTTGCCATGCTTGGGGTTGGCGTGATCGATGGCATCGCCGAACGCCGCGCCAGATAAGGCGCTCAGAAGCATGACCGTGGAGAGGCGCGTGGATAGTCGCTTGTAGGGCATGATCTCTGGAACTCCTTATCTGGCGCGGGGTTTGAGGGTGCGGCCTAGCCGCCCTGCAAGTGCGCCACGCGCAGGGCTGCGGGCGGGTGGGAATCGTAGAAGAGCGAGTGCAACGGGTCCGGGGTCAGGGTCGCGGCGTTGTCCTCGTAGAGCTTGACCAGGGCCCGCACCAGATCGGCAGCGGAGGCGTGCTCGGCGGCATAGTCGTCGGCCTCGTACTCGTGGCGGCGCGATAGCAGGCTGGAGAGCGGGGTGAACGGGAAGGTGAACACCGGCACCGCCAGGAAGAACAGGGTCAGGGCCAGGGCCGTGTTGGCAGCGGGCACCCCGAGGCCGGCGAAGAACCAGGGGGCCTCGATCAACTGGCCGAGCAGCCAGAGGAAGCCCAGGGACAGGGCGAAGGTCAGGCCGATGCGCTTGACGATGTGGTGGCGCTTGAAGTGGCCCAGTTCGTGGGCCAGCACGGCCTCGATCTCGGCCGGCGAGAGACGCTCGATCAGGGTGTCGAAGAAGACGATGCGCTTGTTGCCGCCAAAGCCGGTGAAGTAGGCGTTGCCGTGGGCGCTACGCTTGGATCCGTCCATGACGAACAGGCCCGAAGCGGCGAAGCCGCAGCGCGCCAGCAGGGCCTCGATGCGGGCCTTCAGCTCGCCCTCGGGGAGCGGCGCGAACTTGTTGAACAGGGGGGCGATCCAGGTCGGGTAGACGAACAGCAGCAGCAGGTTGAAACCGCACCAGAAGGCCCACACCCACAGCCACCACAATTCGCCCGTGCGGCCCATCAGCCACAGCACGGCGGCCAGCACCGGGGCGCCGATGAGCAAGCCGAGCAGGGCGCCCTTGAGGGCGTCGGCCACGTACAGGCCCAGGGTCATGCGGTTGAAGCCGAAGCGCTCCTCGATGACGAACTGGCGGTACAGGCCGAGAGGAATTTCGACGATGCCCGAGATGGCCATCACCGACAGGATCAGAGCCAGGCCGTAGAGGATCGGGCGGGTGTCGGCGCCGATCGCCCCTTGCCAGAAGCCGTGCAGTGCGGCGATGCCGCCGCCCAGGGTGAGGGCCAGCAGCACGGCGGTTTCCACCGCCAGGCCGAGCAGCCCGAAGCGGGTGCGCACGGCGGTGTAGTCGGCGGCTTTCTGGTGGGCGGCCAGGGTCACCCGGTCGGCAAAGCGCTCGGGCACGGCATCCCGATGGGTGGCCACGGCACGGATCTGGCGCAGGGCCAGCCAGATGCGCACGGCCAGGGACAGGCCGAGCAGGGCGAGGAAGAGGGTGGTGAAGGCGGAAGCGGTCACGGTCGGCGGAGGAAGTCGGGTGTCGGGGCGTTGGGGAAAAAGGCGGGGCGCAGCGGCGCGGCAAAGGCGGGGGCGCCTGTTGCTGTGACACAATGGCGCTTTTTGGAGTTCGAAGGATTATGGCACAGGACCCCAACCACCTCGTCTGGCTGGACATGGAGATGACCGGCCTGGAACCGGACCGGGACCGCATTCTCGAACTGGCCATGGTGGTGACCACCTCCGACCTGGACGTGGTGGCCCAGTCGCCGGTTTGGGCGGTACATCAACCCGATGCGGTGCTGGCCGGCATGGACGACTGGAACCAGAAGACCCACGGCGAATCGGGCCTGATCGCCCGGGTCAAGGCCTCCACCACCGACGAGGCCACTGTCGAGGCCCAGGCCCTGGCCTTCATGCAGCAGTACGTGGACAAGCGGGTGACGCCGATGTGCGGCAACTCCATCGGCCAGGACCGGCGCTTCATGGCCCGCTACATGCCGACCCTGGAAGCCTGGTTCCACTACCGCAACCTGGACGTGTCCACCGTCAAGGAGCTGTGCCGGCGCTGGCGCCCCGAGGTGTTCGCCGGGCTGAAGAAGAAGGGCGCCCACACGGCCCTTTCCGACATCCTGGAGTCCATCGACGAGCTGCGCTACTACCGGACCAATTTCTTCAAGTAAGCCGGAATCAGGCTGGGCCCGGTGTGGTTTTCCGGGCGGGGCACTCGCCCCTGTCGACGGTCTTGCGCTTGACGCAGTCCAGCACAACAAAAACGCCCGACCGGGAAACCCGTCGGGCGTTTTTGTTGCGGCGCCTGGCGGAGCCGGCCGTGGAATGCAGACTGAGCGCTCAGCGCCGCTTGAACAGGCGCAGGCGTTCGCTGCGATCGCCGGGGCGGTGACCTTCCCAGACCCGTTCCCAACCGGGCTGGACGCGTTCCTCGCCGGGCGCGGTCTGGATCATCAGCCAGCCGCAGCTTTCCCGGCCACGGCTTTCGCTCTTCAACTGCCAGCCGGTGGTGTAGCGCACCAGGGCTTTCTGGGCGGGGGCCAGGCGCACCGAAACGCAGGCCGGGGCAGCGCCGTCGGGCATCGCTTGGCGCATCGCCGCGATGGTGCCGTCGTAGCTACGGCCGTATTCGAGCCAGGGTAGCCACAGGGCGATCACCAGCACCCAGACCAGGGTCAGTCCGGCCAGCCAGTGGGTCGGGCCGCGGAACAGGGAGCGCTCGGCGGTGGTACGCACCTGGGAGGCCCGGTACAGCAGCCAGCCCCATAGGGCGGTGACGGCCAGGGCCAGCAGCAGCGGCAGCAATTCGATGCGGCCCTCGAACCCGGGGGTGAGGCGGTGCAGGGTGCGTACCAGGGGCTCGGGCCAACCAGCCACCATGGCCGTCCAGCCGAGCCATACGTAGGCGCCGGCCAGGGTGAAGGTGATCACGGCGAACCAGGAGTAGGCGGCTGCCGCACCCTTGCGCAGCCGGGTCGCTTCCAGGGCCGCCAGGGCGGTGAGGGGGACGTAGAACACCAGGGCGTCCTGAGCCTGGGTGGCGGTCAGGCTACGGGCGATCAGGTTGGCCAGCAGCAGGATCAGGGGCAGGGCCACCGCCGGGGTGGCCAGACTGTGACGTCGCCGCCACAGGCTCCAGCCGGCCAGGGGAAGGGGGACCCAGGCAAACCAGGCGAGCAGGGCCAGCAGGTCGGCCAGGTTCTTGCCGATGCCGCCATCGCTAAGAGTGGCGCGGTCGGCCGTCAGCCAGGCAGCAAAGCGGGCAGGGGCCTGTTCGGCCAGGGGAACCAGCCAGAGGGCCGCCAAGGCAGCGGCAAGGGCCAGGGCACCGATCAGGGCGGCGACGGCGGGCAGGCGGGAAGGGGATTTCGGCGCCGGCAGGGTTTCGGCTAACCAGGCCGGCACATGGGGGCGGGGCGGGGGAAAGCAGGGGGCAGCGAGAAGCATCGCCGCCACCGGGGCGGCGGCCAGAGTTCCGCCCGCCAGGTAAGCCAGGCCCAGGGCCAGGCCGCCGGGCAACAGGCCGCGCCAGGGCTTGTCGATGAGCAGCGTTGCGCTCCACAGGCCCAGGGCCTGGGTGGCCAATACGGCCAGTTGGGGTTGGGCTTCGTGGCCGTGCACCACCAGGCCGATACCGCCGAGGAGCAGGTACGGGGTGACCTGTTCGGCCTCCTTGTCCCGGGTGCGTCGGGCCAGGGCGGTCAAAGCGAGCAGGGCGGCAGCCAGCCAGAGGAAGTTGGACAGGCGCACGCCGTTGTGAAACGCCGTCAGCGGTGCCAGCAGCGTGGCGAGCAAGGCGGCCACCCAGTGGTACAACGGAGCTTCGTTGAAGGCCGCATCGGCCAGTCGGGGGGCGTACCAGGGCGCCCCCTGGGTGAATTCCCAGGCCACACCCAGATTGATGGCGTCTTCCCCCTTCCACGGGGCTGGGCCTACCAGGCCGGTGAGGAGGAAGAGTCCCGCCAGGAGGATCAGTCCGGGCCAGGGCAAGGGGAGGTAGGGGCGGGGCGGCATCCGAGCAGGCAATGAGTCCGACGAAGGGTGAAATTCTACGGGGTGCGGCGAAAAGTGCCGTGGGGAAAATGACAATGGAACGAAACGGGCCGTGGATGGTGTCGCGCGGGATAACGGGATAACGTGGGATAAACAAAAAAGGCAGCCCGCGGGCTGCCTTTTTGCGATCCTACCGGCCGAGGGGCCGGTGATCCGTCGCCCTTAGGCGGAACGGCGCAGGCCGCCGAACTTCTGGTTGAACTTCTCAACGCGACCGGCGGTATCCACGATCTTCTGCTTGCCGGTGTAGAACGGGTGGCAAGAGGAACAGACTTCCACGTGGAGAGCCTTGTTCATGGTGGACTTGGTGGCGAAGGTGTTGCCGCAGGAGCAGGTCACCTGCACTTCGTTGTATTCGGGGTGGATACCGGTCTTCATTTTGAACCCTTTCATGCGTGGTCGGCGGTTTTGGCCGGCCAATGAAAAACGGGAATTATGGGGGAGTGGCCTTGAAAAGGCAAGGCTTTCGGTCGTCTGTGCCTCAGCGGCGCATGGCGTCGAAGAACTCGTCGTTGTTCTTGGTCTGCTTGATCTTGCCGAGCAGGAAGTCCATGGCTTCCAGGTCGTCCATGTTGTAGAGGACCTTGCGCAGGATCCACACCTTTTGCAGCACGTCCTGCTTGAGCAGCAGCTCTTCGCGACGGGTGCCGGAGCGGTTGAGGTTGATGGCCGGGTAGATACGTTTTTCCGCCATGCGCCGGTCCAGGTGCACTTCCATGTTGCCGGTGCCCTTGAATTCTTCGTAGATCACCTCGTCCATGCGCGAGCCGGTGTCGATCAGAGCGGTGGCGATGATGGTCAGGGAGCCGCCTTCCTCGATATTGCGGGCGGCGCCGAAGAAGCGCTTGGGCTTTTGCAGGGCGTTGGCGTCCACACCGCCGGTGAGCACCTTGCCGGAGGTCGGTACCACGGTGTTGTAAGCCCGGGCCAGGCGGGTAATGGAGTCGAGCAGGATGACCACGTCCTTCTTGTGCTCGACCAGGCGCTTGGCCTTCTCGATGACCATCTCGGCGACCTGGACGTGGCGGGTGGCTGGCTCGTCGAAAGTGGAGGCGACCACTTCACCACGCACGGTGCGCTGCATTTCGGTCACTTCCTCGGGACGTTCATCGATCAGCAGCACAATCAGCACCACATCCGGGTGGTTGGCGGTGATGGCGTGGGCGATGTTCTGCAGCATCACCGTTTTGCCCGACTTCGGCGGAGCCACCAGCAGGCCGCGCTGGCCCTTGCCGATGGGGGAGATCATGTCGATCACCCGGCTGGTGATGTTCTCGTCGGAACGGTTCTCCCGCTCCAGACGGAGCATCTGGTTCGGGTGCAGCGGCGTCAGGTTCTCGAACAGGATCTTGCTCTTGCAGACCGCCGGATCCTCACCGTTGATCTTGTCCACCTTGACCAGGGCGAAGTAGCGCTCGCCATCCTTGGGAGTGCGGATCTCGCCCTCGATGGAATCACCGGAGTGCAGGTTGAAGCGGCGGATCTGGGACGGCGAGACGTAAATGTCGTCGGTGCCGGCCAGGTAGGAGATGTCCGGGGAGCGGAGGAAGCCAAAGCCGTCGGGCAGCACCTCGAGACAGCCGTCACCAAAGATGCTCTCACCCTTCTTGGCCTGGTGGCGCAGCAGGGCGAAGATCAGTTCCTGCTTGCGCAGCCGGTTGGCGCCTTCGATGCCGAAACCGGCGGCCATTTCGAGGAGCTGGCTCACATGGAGCGCTTTGAGTTCGGAGAGATGCATAGAGTCGGGAAAGGTGCGGGAAAGGCCGGCGGGCGGTCAATCGGGCAAAGCACCGGGCGAGCGTCGGGAGGTAAAGTGCGGACGCGCAACCTTGGCAGGTGCGGAAGATGAACGCTGGGGTGCCGGTGGGACCAGGAAAGTTGGAGGCAGCCTGAATCGGGCGAAGTCGTAACGGAAACCGGTAGGACGGAGAGAAGAACGCCGGAAGGAATCGGGTGTCGTGAAAATACCGAAAATTTCGGAGCGGATCGGAAGCTGACCGGGGTGGCCGGTGATGCTTCACCAGTGCTGCGAGAGCGACTGATCGGCCCGGGTCGCAGGAACCGCTTGGATGGCGGAGCGACGGCGCGATTTACGCGAACAACGTAAGGGCGGGGGAAGCTTTTCGGATTTCGGGGCAGTCCGGCGATGCGTTACCGGACTGCCATTGCGTCGCAGCGTAGCGACTTTACAGGGTGCTGTCAATGAAGGCGGTGAGCTGGGATTTGCTCAGGGCACCGACCTTGGTGGCTTCCACGTTGCCGTTCTTGAAAATCATCAGGGTGGGGATGCCGCGGATGCCGTACTTGGCGGGCGTGGCCTGGTTTTCGTCGATATTGACCTTGGCCACTTTCAGCTTGCCGGCATACTCGCTGGCGACTTCGTCGAGGATCGGGGCGATCATCTTGCAGGGACCGCACCATTCGGCCCAGTAATCGACCAGCACGGGTTGCTGGGACTGGAGCACTTCTGCGTCGAAGGAGTCGTCGGAGACGTAATGGATGTGTTCGCTCATGAAACGTTTGCCTCGGGAGGGGATGGGAGGCGACCGGAAGGGGATAGGAACGGAGCTGGGCTCCGGGGGCCGCCTGAGTGCTGAATCAACGAATACGGATGCTAGCGAAAAAAAAAAGGCAGGGGAAGGGGCGGTTTGGCTATGGCGACGATAGGCTCGGCGTTGTGTGGCGGTTTGACCGCAGCATGGCGCCATTGACCCCGATTGGGAGTCGATGGCAGGAGCTCCCGTCTTGCGCAGCGGGGATTGCGGGAATTGGCGCCGGGGCATTCCGGCGCCAGCTTCCACCCCGGATCATCCTGTCCGGAAGCGCTTAGGCGCGGACCGGCTTGCCCGGCACCGCCAAGCCGATCTTGGGCAGCCATAGGCGCAGCCCCGGGGTGGTGACCACGGTGCTGACGATGGCCATCAGCACCAGCATGGTGAAGGTCTGCTGGGAAATCACCCCCAGGTCGTAGCCTACGTTGATGACGATCAGCTCCATCAAGGCCCGGGTGTTCATCATGATGCCGAGCACGTTGGCCTCGTGGTGGCTCAGACCGCAGGAGCGGGCTGCCAGGTAGGAGCCGCCGAACTTGCCGGCGGTGGCCAACGCGATGATCAGGGCGCACCAGCCCCAGGCGGCCAGGCTGTCGAGGCCGCCGACGTTAGTGCGCAGCCCGGTATAGGTGAAGAAGATGGGCAGGAAGAAGACGGTGACGAAGTGGCCGATGCGCTCCTTCCAGGCGGCCACCAGGTCGTGCTCGTCGTGCAGGATCACGCCCATCATGAAGCCGCCGAAGATGGCGAAGATGCCGAGCTGGAAGGTGGTCATGCCGGCGATGAAGATCACCGCGATGACGATGCCCAGCAGGTTGTTGTTGAGGCGAAAGCCCTGGCTCTCCTGGCGCTGGGTCCAGCGGATCACCGCCTTCAGCGCCGGGCGCACGGCGAACCAGCTGGTGGCGAAGAACACGGCCACCAGCAGTACCTTGAGGGCGAAGTCCGGGCCGCTGAAGTCGGCCACGGTTAGGGTGGTGACGAGGGCCAGCAGCAGCCAGCCAACCACGTCGTTGATGGCGGCGGCGGAGATGGCGATGACGCCAAGCGGGGTCTTGGTCAGGTCGAACTCGATCATGATTCGACCCAGGATGGGCAGGGCGGTGATCGAGAAGGCGGTGCCGATGAACAGTGCCGAGGCCACCGCGTTGGCTCCGGGATTGAGGAGCGGCGCCGCTACATAGCCGAAGCCGGCGCCCAGGGCGAAGGGCAGCAACAGGCCGGCGGTGGCCACCCGGGTGACGGCGGTACGGTTGCGTTTTTCAGTCAGGTGCCCGAAGTCGAACTCCAGGCCGATCTGGAACATCAAGAGTAGCAGGCCGATCTGGGACAGGATCTGCATCGGCTCCGGGGCCGAGGAGCGGAACACGTAGGCGAACAGGTCCGGAGCCAGCCAGCCGAACAGGGACGGGCCGAGCAGGATACCGACGATGATCTCGCCCACCGCCGCCGATTGGCCGAAGCGCAGGGCCAGGGCGCCGCCGATGCGGCCGGCCAGGACGATCACCGAAAGCTGGATCAGGGTGAAGAACAGCAGTAGTTCGGTCTTGTGCACCGCTACCTGGTGCATCGCCTCGGCCGGTGCGCTCATCAGAGCATCCCCCCGTTGATGGAAATGATCTGGCCGCTGATATAGGCGGCTTGGTCGGAGCAGAGGAAGCCCACCAGATCGGCCACTTCCTCGGGTTTTCCTTCCCGTTTCATCGGCACCAGGCGGGCTACCGTCTCGGCGTCGAAGGCTGATTCGCTCATCTCGGTGGTGATGATGCCCGGCGCTACGGCATTGACCGTGATGCCCCGGCTGGCCACTTCCAGGGCCAGGGACTTGGTGGCCGAGTGCAGCGCTCCCTTGGCGGCAGAGTAGTTCACCTGGCCCCGATTGCCGCTCAGGGCGGCGATCGACGAGATATTGACGATGCGCCCCCAGCGGGTGCGGATCATCGGCATCAATACCGCTTGGGTGACGTGGAAGAAGCCGTTCAGGGAAACATCGATCACGTCGTGCCACTGGGCTTCGGAGAGGCCGGGAAAAGGCGCGTCGGCGTGAATGCCGGCGTTATTCACCAGCACCTGGACCGGCGCCTCGTCGCATAGCGCCTCCAGGGCGGCCCGGGTCGCCGCCCCGTCGGTGAGGTCGAAGGCCAGTACGCTGGCGTTGCCGCCAGCGGCGGTGATCTCGCTGGCCAGGGTGTCGGCTTTGCTCCGATTGCGGTTGGCGTGAATGACGACGTGGTAGCCGTCCCGGGCGAGGCGGCGGCAGATGGCGGCACCGATGCCGCCGCTGCCGCCGGTGACGAGGGCGCGTTTCATGGACGTTGTTCCGATCACGATCAGGAGGAGGGCAGGGCGGCGCTGTCGAGCACCACGGCGGCTCGGCCGCTCAGCAGCAGGGAGGCGCCGGCGGTGACGGAAAAGGCGTAGAGGACGTGGTTATCGTCACCGGAGAGACGCTCGGCGCGGATCTCCAGGTCGTCGGCCAGGTCGTCGAGACGCGCCGCGTGCAGCTCGACGCCCCGCACGCTGGTCAGGTAGCCGGCCCGGGGTCGCTCGGCGTGACCGCCGGCGTCGGCCAGCAGGGCGCCGTGCATGGCCATGGCCTGGGCGGCGTACTCGATGCCGGTGGCGGCGCCCAGGCGCCCGTGAGCGCGTAGAGGGTTAGCCGGGTCCCGGTGGCTGGTGGCGGTGGCGTGGATCGACTCCCCGTCCCAGGACGCGATCCGGGCCAGCAGGCACATGTCGCCCTGATGGGGAATGCGTGCGGCGATGTCGTCCCGGTTCAGCATGAGGTGCTGCCGTCCAGGGGCTCCACCGTCACCGCCAGGTGAGTGGGGGCCAGATAGTCGATCACCACCCGCCCGGCACCTTGCGGAGCGCCGAGTCGGGCAAGGAGTTCCAGCAGGGGCAGGCTGCGTGCCGCGGGAACGCTGGTGCGCAGGGCCTCCAGGCCGGAAAAGGCTGTGGGGCTCGGGGGTTCGTCGGTCAGGCTGACGCTGAGTCTGGCCATCGTGGCCGGACCGGGCCGGGGTGCGAGCACCAGGGCGACGCCGAAGCTGTCGGCGATCGGTCGGGCGCTCTGCAGGGGCTCCGGGTAGGGCGCATCGTAGGCGATCAGGGTGCTGGCTTCACCGTCCACGGCCACGTGGGTCAGGGCTTCGAGCAGGCCGGCGGCAAAGCTCGCGTCGTAGGCGCAGACCACGTCGGAGGTGGCCATGGCGCCGGTGGCGATGCCCCAGTAGCCGGCCGGGGCGTTGTGCACCGAGTTGTGGAAGCGGGTCGGCGAGACGGTGCGGTCGTCGGAGGCGAGCACCTCGCACAGGGCGTGGCAGTTGTCGCCGTCCCCCCCCGACGCGGCGAACACCGTGGCCATGGCGGCCGGATCGCGGCCGGCGGCGGCCAGGGCCGCGTGGCCGATGGCCAGTACCAGCTTGACGCTCTTGCCAGTACGGCGCCGCTCCGCCGGGGGCAACATGGCCGGGGCCGGCAGTACGGTGGGGGTGGGGGCGTAAGGGGCGCTGCCGGCCAGGATCGGCTGGGCGCTTGGCCAGTGGGTCAGGCCCGGGCCGAGCAGGCCGATGCCGTCCAGGTAGGCGGAAAGGGTCATGGGTGCGCTCATCGGGCGTCTCCCCGGGCAAAGACCAGGCTGCAGTTGGTGCCGCCGAAGCCGAAGGAATTGGAGAGCACCCGGGTTACCGGGCCATTGCGGTTGGCGAGCAGGTAGTCGATGGGAATCGCCGGGTCCGGCGTGGTGGTGTTCACGCCCCCGGGCATGAAGCCGTGGGTCAGGGCCAGGGCGGCGATCACCGCTTCCAGACCGCCGGCGGCCCCCAGGGTGTGGCCGGTGTGGCCCTTGGTCGAGCTGGCCGGTACCCGGTCGCCGAACAGGGCGGCCACCGCCTTGCCTTCGGCGGCATCGTTGCTCGGTGTGGCGGTGCCGTGCAGGTTGATGTAGTCGATCCCGTCCGGGGCCAGGCCTGCGCCGGCCAGGGCCTGTTCCATGGCCATCTTTGCGCCCAGGCCTTCCGGGTGGGGCGAGGACATGTGGTAGGCGTCGCTCGATTCGCCGATACCGACCAACAGCACATCGTCCGCCGCCGGCTGGGCGGGAGCCCGTTCGAGCAGGGCAAAGGCGGCGGCCTCGCCGATTGAAATGCCTTCCCGGTCGGCGTCGTAGGGGCGCGCGGGGCGGGGCGAGAGCAGTTCCAGGGAATTGAAGCCGTACAGGGTGGTGAGGCACAGGGAGTCAACGCCGCCGACGATGGCCGCATCGATCAACCCGGCTTCGATCATGCGTCGCGCCGAGGCGAACACCTTGGCGCTCGACGAACAGGCCGAGGACACCGCCACCGCCGGTCCGATCAGGTCGAACCAGGCGCGCACGAAGCCGGCCACCGAGTAAGTGTTGTGGGTGGTGCGATAGATGAAATCGCCAGGCAGCTTGCCGCTGGCCGGGTCGCGGCGCCGGTAGGCTTGCTCGGTTTGCAGGATGCCGGCGGTGCTGGTGCCGAGAAAGACACCGACCCGTTGCCGGCCGTAGCGCGTGATGGCGCTTCGCACGGCTTCGGCGAAGCCGTCCTGCATGAGGCCGCGCTGGGCCAGGCGGTTGTTGCGGCAATCCCATTCGGCCAGGCCGGCCGGTAGGCGTTCGTCATCCACCCCGGCTACTTCGCCGATGGCGGTAGGCAGGTCGACGGTCTCGAAGGTGCAGGGGACCAGACCGCTACGCCCGGCGTGCAAAGCATCCAGGGTGGCGTCCAGGCCGGCGCCCAGGCAACTGGTGGCGGTGTAGTGGGACAGAAGCAGGGGAGTCACGGCGTCAAGCAATCAGAAGGGCGGCTGGCGGGGTGGCGGAAGCGGCGGGCAGGCCCGCCGCGTACGGGATTTTATCAAAGATGAATAATCGGCCTGTGGCTTTGCGGCGTCAGTGGCGAAGGGCTATCCAGGCGATCGCTGCGCCTTGAGCAGCACGTTGGCGAAAGGCGTGCCTTGACTCATGGGAATGGGGGTGACGACGAAGCCGAGTTTCTCCAGGGCGGCGATCCAGGCCCGCAGCGGACGGCAGTACAGCCGGGAGAGACGATGACCGCGCACGAAGGTTACGGCGTGGTCCACCCAGTTGCTCACGCGAAAGCGCCAACCGCCTTCCGCATCGCCTACCCGTAACAGCAAGGTGCCCTGCGGGGAGAGGCAGTCCCGGACCCGGTGCAGTACCTCGTCCTGGGCGGCGTAGTCCACGTAATGCAGCACGTCGAGGATGACCACCGCGTCGGAGACAGGGAAGGGGGTGGTGCACATGTCGCCCTGGGTGAGGGTGGCCGTGCTGCCGTGCTCGGCCAGGGCGGCCCGGGCCCGGGCGATGTCCCGAGGCATCAGTTCGACGCCAGTGTAGGACGTCAGGCGCGGGGCCGGTCCCCAGCCGCTCGGCCACTCACCCCGGCTATGGCGTTGCTGGGCGCTGTGCAGCCAGGCGCAGAGCAGGCCCTGGCCGCAGCCCAAATCGAGCAGGCGCAGTCCATCGGGGTGATGCGGTAGCAGTTTGTCGCGCAGCAGGGCGGTAAACGCCGGGTCGCCACCTAGCTTGCCGCGGGCAAAGCGCCAGGCAAAGGTACCGGCAGCCAGGTAGGGACGGGTGGCGATGTCGATCAGGGAGCGGATGAAGGTGTCGCGCATGGGCGGCAGTCAGGCGGAGGAAGAAGGGAAGGCCTGGTCGAGCGTCACCGGGGTCAGGCCTCGGGCGCGGATGGCGTCGAGCAGGGCAGGGAGCACGGCCAGGACCACGGGCTCGCCCTGTCGGTCGAGGGCCACATTGCTGTCGTGCACCAGCAGGATGTCGCCGGCCGCTAGACCGCGAGTGAGACGGGCCAGCACGGTGGCGGCATCGCCGCAGCGGGTGTCGAAGCCGCGCCGGGTCCAGGCGGTCAGTTCCAGGCCGAGGCGGGCCAGGACCGGGTCGAGGAAGGGGTTGCGCAACCCGGCGGGGGCTCGGAAGAACCGGGGGGGGCGGCCGGTGAGGTGCGCCAGCGTATTCTGGGCGGCACCGATTTCCCGGGCGAAGCCACCCATACCCAGGGTGGCGAAATGCAGCGGGTGGCCCTGGCTGTGGTTTTCCACCTGGTGCCCCCGGGCGACGATGGCGCGCACCAGGTCCGGGTGGGCTGCGGCCCGGGTGCCAATGCAAAAGAAGGTAGCCTTGGCCTGGTAGCGGTCGAGCAGGTCGAGGACCCGGGGGGTGACGGCCGGATCGGGGCCGTCGTCGATGGTCAGGGCGACTTCCCCCCGGGCCGCGGCTGCGGCGGGCAGACGCCGATGGTTGGGGCCCAGCCAGGTGCTGCGCGGCCACAAGCCGGTGACGCTGAGCACGGCATGGTTGGCGACGAACAAGGCCAGGCCCCAGCGCCAGAAATCCCAACTCAGCCCCAAAGGCACGGCCAGCAGCAGCCCGAGGTGGATGGCCAGGGTCAGCCAGACCAGGGGCGTGGGGCGCCAGGGGCGGCGCCGGGGGCTTGGCGTTGCGGCGAAGACGGTGCTCATGGCCGGGGGGTATCCAGGCACGGCGCCGCGTTGTGGGGCGGAGCGGTCAAGTCGAAGCGGTCGAGCATGGCATGCCACAGGGTGCGCCAGGTTGGCCAGTCGTGGCCGCCGGGCAGGGTGACCACGTCGTCTGCCGGCAGGACCCCGGCCATCAGGCGCTGGCCGGCGATGAAACGATCCGCGTCGCCGTAGCCGAGATGCACCGGCAGTGGTGTGGCCATGCTTTGGCGGGTCCGCAGCCAGGACCAGGCCTGGCATTCCTCGTAGCCCACGTCGGCGGGAGTCAGGGCGGGGGGCGTCCAGTTCGCCAGGCCGCCGGCAGCGGCAATGGCACCGGTGATCGCCCGGTTGCCCAGGTAGGGGGCCAGCACCATTACCCCGTCGGGGGCCCCATTGCCCTGGTGGCGGCTGGCGTAGGTCAGACTGGCCAGGCCGCCGAGGGAAATGCCGGCTAGCCAGATGGTGCGGTAACCCCGCTGCCGGGCAGGCTGGATCAGTCCGTCGTGAATCTGGGCGAACACCGAGCCGTCGCCATAGAGGCCCAGGTGGGCATCGGCGAGCGCCACATCGAGGGCCAGGCTGCGCTGCCGCACCGCGGCGACGAAGCCTTCGCGGATGAAATCGGCCGGGGTCCCATAGGCCCCGGGCAGCAGCACGACCAGGGTATCGGCACCCTGACCGCTCTCCGGTACATGGCGATCGAAGACCACGTCCATGATCAGGCTGGGCGGCGCTGGGCCAGGATTGCCGAGAAGAGCAACGCCAGCACTACCCCGGGGCCGACCGTGGCGCCGATGGCGATGAGGATCGGCACGCTGGACAGCCCGAGGACGCCGAAACCGGCCACGGTGGTCAGGTTGGCGAGAAAGATCGAGGCCAGAGTGCGCGGTGCCAGAGCCCCCTGGTTGAAGAAAAGGGCGTAGTTGGAGCCTACCGCGACGATCAGCAGCAGGCCGATGAGGTGCAGGATGGTCAGCTGCTGGCCGGCCAGCAGGAGCCCCGCCGTGACGGTGACTACGGCGCCAAACAGGGGGGCCAGGATCTGGCCGACCCGGCGGGCTGAGCGCAGGGTGGCGGTCAGCAGGGCGACGATCACGCCGACCCCGGCCAGGGAAAGCAGAATCGCCTCGTGCAGGTAGCTGGCGTAGAGGTTTTCCATTTCCCCCTTCATGTCCACCAGCAGGATCGCGGCCTGGGGCGATGCGGTCTGCTCCTCGGCCAGGGCGGCCTTGATCCGTGCTACGTCCACCGCGTTGGCGTGGGGGCCGCTGCGTGGCGCCTTGAGCGGCAGCAGGGCGGTGACCCGGTCGGGCTGGCCGGCTTCCTGATGGCGCACCAGCATGGAGTCCACCGCCAGGGCAAGGGAGGATCCCTCCAGATCGGCCAGGGCCAGGGGCGGCTGGCGGCGGGCGGCTTCGACGTCGGCGATGAAGGGCGCCAGGCGCTCGGCCCGCAATGGCTGGTCGGCCACGGCAACGGCCAGGCGGCGGCGCAGTTCATCGGCCTCGGGCAGGCTGGCCAGGCGGCGGGCCTGGGTGGCGGTGCTGGGCAGGTAGCGGGCCGGGCTTTCGTAGCCGGCCAATTCGCCTTCCTCCACCAGCGCGTCGAGGCGGCGGCCGACCCGTTCGGCCTGTTGCAGCGCGGCTTCGCTGTCGCTGGCCGACACCACCACCAAGTAGCGCACATCCGGGGCCCCCAGGTCGGCGCGCAGTTCGGTGTCGAGCTGCTGGTCCGCTGCCGCTACCGGCGACAACACCCCCAGTTCGCGGCTCCACAGGCGGTCGTGGTGCTGGGTGATCACCGCCAGGGCCGCCACGCTCAGCAGGATCAGGGGCCAGCGCAGGCGTGGGGCAAAGGCGATCAACCCCGCTAGGCGCAGGCCCAGGGGGGTGACGTCGCGGATGCGGAAGTTGCGCGGCAGCAGGTAGGGCAGCACGTAGCGGGTGATCAGGGCGGCGGCGAGGAGGCCGGCGATGGAGTACAGGCCCAATTGAGCCAGGCCGGGGAAGCCGGAAAAGAGCAGGGCGGCGAAGCCGCATACTGAGGTCAGCACTCCCAAGCGGATGGTGGGCCAGAACGCCTTCACCCAACCGGTGTCGGCGCCGGAGCTGTCCGCCGTGTTGCCCTGGTTGCGGTTTTCGGACTGGACGAACAGGTAGATGGCGTAATCGACGGCCTCGCCGATCAGGGTGGTGCCGAAGCCGAGGGTAATGCCGTGCACCAGGCCAAAGCCGAGACTCACCGCCGCCACCCCGGCCAGGGCGGCGGAGGCCACCGGCAGCAAACCCAGCACCAGGGCGGGCAGGGAACGGTAGATGAGCAGCAGCAAGGTGGCGATCAGGCCGGTGCTGATCAGGGACAGGCGGGCCACTTCTTCCTTGATGGTGGCGCGGGACGATACGGAGAACACGCCGGGACCGGTCATCACCACCCGGGCGTCCCGGGCGGTGGCGGTACCGACCTGTTCCTGGGCGGCGGAGAAGGCCTGACGCAGGGTGGTGATGGCGGTTTCCTGGGCGTCGGTGTCGGCACCGGCAGCGTTGGTCTGCACTACCAGCAGGGCCCGGTCACCGTTGCGCGAGGCCCACACGCCGTGGCTGGAGGGCGGGCGCTGGCCAGAATCGAGCTGGCCGAGCAGCTGGACGATCTCGCCGGTGGGGTCCCGGGTCAGCAGGGACTTCAGCAGCAGCCCGGCAGGGGAGGCGAGCAGGTCGATGCTCTCGGCGATGGCGTCATGCAGCCCGGCTTCGCTGAAGCGTTCCGGCGTCACTGCCGGGGAGAGGGCGTAGCGGTGGGCGAAAAGCAGTTCCCGGTCCCGCTCCAGGCCGACCGATTCGCCGTTGGCTACCGCGGAGAACTGCTTGTCCTGGCGCAGGCTGGCGCCCAGGGCCTTGGACAGGGTGGCCCGGGTAGCGGCGTCGCCGCCTTCGATGCCGACCAGGATGAGGCGGGACACCACCCCATCCTTGAGCTGATCCACCAGCAGCTGCTGCTCCGCTGTCGGCGTCTTCGGCAGAAAAGCGGTCAGGTCGGCCGTGAAGTGGCTGCGCGCCACCACCGCCAGGCAGCTGGCGACGAATACCAGCCACAGCACCAGGGCGGTGATACGGGGGCGCAAGAGGGCGCGGCTCATGGGGCGCCGGCCTTGTCGATGGCCATGACCGAGCGGTCGCCGTCGGCCTGGAGGATTTCCACGCTGCGCACCTCGCCCTTGGTACCGGCGATACGGATGCGCGACACCAGGGCCGCCATCTTCGGGTCGTTAGGCAGCAGGTAGAGGGTCCAACGCTCCAGCGAGCCTTCCAGGTGCAACCCGTAGACCCGCTCCAGGGCCTTGCGGTCCCCGGCCAGGGTGCCGCGGATGCTTTCGACGAAAGCGGACACCTCTGGGTAATCCTGCAGCACCAGTTGGTGCCGTTGCTTGCCGCGCTCGACGGTGAGGATGCCGCCATCCAGGACCACGGACTCGGGGCGGGGTTTCAGGGTGCGCTTTTCCAGGCGGCCCGGGGCGACGTAGAGCAGTTCGCCGGAGGATTCCACCGGTTTGTCGAGTACCGCCAGGTATTTCTTTTCGACGAATACGGCACGGTTGCCCCGGTTTTGCGCCAGGGTCTGCATCAACTGGCCCAGGTCGAAGTCCGCCGCCAGGGCGGCTCCGGAGGGAAGGGCCAGCAGAGCGGCGAACAGGGCGGTGCGTGCCAGGCGTTCAAGCCGAAAAGGAGTCATGGGCATTGGCATGGATTGGCGGGTCAGGATGCGGCTGGTGCCCCGGACGGGGGGCCTTCGGCCTGCCAGAAATCGAAGAAGTTGAACCAGTTGTACGGGTGGCGCCGGCACTGGGCTTCCAGGCAGGTGGCGTAGCGGCGTACCGCTTCCCGCACCGCGGCGTCACGCTCGCCGGCGGCGGTGGCGGAGAAGTCGGCCAGGGTCTCGAAGTGGATATGGTAACGGTTGCCGCCGGCATAGAGCCCGGCCATGAAGATCACCGGCCGGCGCAGCATGGCAGCCATACGGAAAGGGCCGAGGGGGAACGTGGCGGTGCCGCCGAGAAAGGGCAGGGCCAGGCCTGGGCCTGCTTCCAGGGAGCGGTCGGCGAGGATGCCGACGATCATGCCCTGGTCGAGGCTCTCCCGCACCTTGAGCATGGAGTCGAGCTTGCCCAAGGGGATTACGTTGTGTCGCACGCGCGGATTGATGGCCGTGAGCATGGCGTTGATCTTGCGCGCATTCTCCTCGTACATCAGGGTGGCGATGGTAAGCCGGGGGTGGCGGCGTCCCAGGGCGCGGATCGCCTCGAAGCTGCCTAGGTGGCCGCCCATCAGGAAGGCGCCGCGACCGCCCCGGCTGGCTTCGTCGATGAGCTTTTCACCGTCGATGTCGAGATCGAACAGGTCGAAACGATCGTTGATCAGGTAAACCCGGTCGTGGATGGTGGTGGCGAAGGCAAAGAAGTGGCGGTACAGGTCGGCCAATCCCGGGGTGCGGTCCAGGGCCCGGCGCAGGTAATCCCGGGAGGCGCGCCGGGCGGTGGGGGCGAAAGCGAGGAAATAGGCAGCGATCAGGTGCAGCACCAGGCGCCCTGCCGGACGGCCGAGGCGCAGCGAAATCCAGGTCATCACCCGTAGCCAGAACATGTTGCTGCGCTCTGGACGGGTCGCCCAGGCTTGCCGGGACGATGGTGGCAAGGAGGGGGCGCTCATGGGCTCGCGTCGGCCGTTCCCGGCCAGGTGAGGGTGGCGCTGGCGATTTTGGTGCCGTCGGCGGCGGTCAGCTCGAAACGCAGATTGCCACCTGGGGCGATGCTGCCGCTCCAGGTCAGTGCCAGTTCGGCATCGGGGCCTGCGGCCGGGAGGCGAACCGGGGCCAGGAACTTGACTGCCCCCAGTTGCAGACCCGCCGTCGCCAGTCCGGCCTGGACGGCCAGGGCATGGATCGCCTCGTCGAGCAGTACCACCCCGGGGACGATCGGGTTGCCGGGAAAGTGCCCGGCCAAGGCCGGGTGGCGGGGGCTGATGCGCAGGGGCAGTACGGGGCTCATGCCTTCTCCCGGGCGATCTTGGTGGGGGCGTGACTGCCGCTCTGCAGGGCCTTGAGGGTCTTCAGGGCCTCCCGGGGCAGTTTGCCGGTGGCGTTGCGCGGCAGGGCATCGACAAAGACCAGGGGGCGGGGCAGGAACACAGGATCAATTCGTTCGCGCAGGGCCTGGATGATGGTGGCGGCGCTCAGTCCCGGGGCGACGACGAAGGCGGTTAGCCGGGTGACGCCGTCGGCAGCCTCTTCATCGGGCATGAGGAAGGCGCCGTCTGCCACGCCGGTGATGGCCGTCAGCTGGTGGTTGAGATAGGCCAGGGAGGTGCGCTTGCCGGCGATGTTGATCAGGTCGGCGCTGCGCCCGAGCAGCAAAAAGTTCTCGGCGTCGCGCAGGTCGAGGATGTCGCCCAGGGGCACCGGCTGGTCGAGGTGCAGGCCGGCGGCGAAGAAGCGTGGCGGTTCTTCCGGCGCGTCGGCGGGCTCGGTGTGGATGCGCACTCCGGGGAAGGTTTTCCAGGCGGCGCCGGCAGTGGTGCGCCGGGTAGCGATCTGGCCGGTCTCGGTACTGCCGTAGATTTCCATCAGAGGGGCGCAAAAGCATTCTTCCGCCTGGCGCGCCAATTGTTCGGAAAGGGGAGCTGTGGCCGACAGCAGCAGATCGGCGGGTGGCACCACCTGTTCTTCCGCCAGCAGGGAGCGCAGGTGGAAGGGGGTGGTGACCAGGATGCGGGGGCGAGGTACCGCCGCCAGGGCGGCGCTGATATCCGCGGGGTAGAAGGGCCGGCCGCCGTGCAGGGCGGCACCGGATTGCAGGGCGAGCAGCACGGTGGATTCGAAACCGAACATGTGCTGGGGGGGCACGGTGCCGACGATGGCATGGCGCGGTGCGCCGGTGGCGGCGTCCAGGCCCAGCTGTCGGGCTTCCGCCTGAGCATTGCGCACCAGGTTGCCCCAATGCTTGGCGTGGGGCACTGGAGCGCCAGTGGAGCCGGAGGTGAACACATAGGCGACCTTGCGTCCGTCGGGAATCTGCGGCACCGGCAGGTCGGGCAGTTCGGCCGGGGCATCGGTCACCTTTGCCTCGGGGTAGCGGCAGGTCGGCAGGTCGATGCTGCTATCGGCCTGATCGGTGACGCAGAACACGTCCGGGGCGAAGTCGCGCATGCGGCGCACCATCTCTGCGGTGTGGGTCGAGGGCAACAGGCTGATCCGGTCGCTGACAATGGCTGCCGCCAGGGTCACGGCAAAGCGGTAGCGGTCGGCGCAGGTGTTGAGCACGTAGCCGCCGGCAGGCATGGTCGCGGCGACCCGGGTGATGTCGGCAAGAAATTCCCGTACCGCTACAGGGCGCACCTGGCCCGTCCCGGTTTCACGGTAAGCGAGGGTGTCGGCGGGGGACGGGTGGATGACGAGGGGCGAGTGATCCATGGTGGCGGCGAGGGGGCTCAGGGACGCGGCGGAAGCGACGGTGCTGCCGTGGCACCTTGTCGGGAACTGCGGACATAGGCCCGTACGGCATCGAGGATACTGGTCTCACCGCGCATCCAAGGCATCTTGACTAGCCGCACGGCGTATTCGACGACGAACATGGCCACCAGCAGGGGCAAGGAGAGCAGGTTGGCAAAAATCGACCAGACCTCCCGGGAGGTAAAGGCAAACAGCAGCAGGGAGAGGGTGGCCGTGGCGGCAAAGAACAGGGTCCAGGCCACGGTCACCTGGCGGCTGTAGCGGACCAGTTCGTCGGGCATGTGGTCGTGAACCATGGCGGCGAAAGTGGTGCACAGGGGCGTTTGTCCGGCCCGCAGGGTGCGGCCGAAGACGACGCCGAGCATGGCGTTGCTGGCGGCGTGGTCGAACAGGTACAGCCAGCTGAAATGGGTTTCGAGAAGTTGCCAGTGCCAGGCGAGCAGCCCAAGGGCGCCCCCTAAGGCGGGCAGCCAGAGCAGCCGCCGTGACGAGCGCCAGGCCAAGGCTAGGGCAATCAAGGTGGCGGGCGTGATGGCCAACAGGGCCCCAAGCATGGTCAGCGGGGCATCAGGACCTGCTCCAGTAAGGGAGTCCGCAGCTTGGTGAGCCGTGGTGTAGTGAGCCAGGAGCGGATAGCTGATGCCCGCCACCGCCAGGAACACCCAGCGGCTCGTCCGGGCCAGGCGAGCCAGGGCAGGCATCACTTGGTGCGGTGGCTGGCGATATGCCGGGTCAGGCTGTCCAAGGAGCTGAAGATGCGCACGTTGTCTTCGTTGTCGGCGCGCAACTGGAAACCGTAGCGCTTGGAAACCACCAGAGCCACTTCCAGGATGTCGATCGAGTCGAGGCCGAGGCCTTCGCCGTAGAGGGAGTCGCCCGGTGCGATATCGGCCGGTGCAACGTCCAGATTGAGGGCGGAGACGATCAGTTCGGCAACCTCCTGTTGCAGGACGGGATCGTTGGGTTGAGCGTTGCTAGCTGCGTTTTCAGACATGACCGTGAGTACCAGCGTTGTGAGGTTGTCGTTGTTTTTATGAGGAAAGCCACCCGAGAGCTTGCCGGGCAGGGAGGGAGAGATTTTACCGTGCCTGCCCGGCGACGCCGAGGCAGGCGCGGTTCCGCCGGGCTTATGAGGCGCGGCGGAAAGCGAGTACCGCATTGGTACCGCCGAAGGCGAAGGAGTTGGAGAGCGCCGCCTCCGGTGCCGGGAGTGCTCCGCTACCGGTGGTGACGTGGCGCACCCCGCTGCACTCTGGGTCGATGGTGTCCAGATGGGCGGTAGGGGGGATCGTTCCCCGGGCCAGAGCCATGGTGGTGACCAGCGCTTCAACCGCGCCGGTAGCCCCCATCAGGTGACCGTGCATCGACTTGGTGGCGCTCACCGGCAGATGTTCGGCGTGTGCGCCAAACACGGTGCGCAGGGCGGCGATTTCCGTCGGGTCCCCTTCCCGGGTGGCCGTGCCGTGAGCGTTGATGTAGCCGATGTGGGCGGGGTCCAGGTTCCCGTCCGCCAGGGCTGCATGGATGGCGCGCACTTGGCCTTCGGCTTCCGGCTTGACCAGGTGGCTGTGATCGCTGGTGGTGCCGTAGCCGACCATTTCGGCATAGATGCGTGCCCTGCGGGCCTGGGCGTGATCCCAGTCTTCCAGGATCAGGGCGGCGGCACCCTCGCCCAGCACCAGACCGGTCCGGTCCACGCTGAAGGGGCGGCAGGCGCGATAGGAACTGGCTTCGTCCCCCGGCGCGACCACTCGCAGGGCTTCCCAGGCCCGGACGACGCCGTAGCCAAGGGGGCAGTCCGAGCCGCCGGTGATCATCAGGTCGGATTCGCCGCGACGGATGCGATGAAAGGCCTCGCCGATGGCCACCGCTGCCGAAGCGCAGGCAATGGTGTAGGTGTGGCAGGGACCCGGCAGCTTACGCTGAATGGAAATGTGCGAGGCGGCGGCATTGTTCATGCCGAGCACCACGGACAGGGGCGAGACCCGCTCCCGGCCGAGCATGTAGAGATCCCGGTAGCCTTGCTCGAAGGTCAGCGTTCCGCCCAGGGCTGTGCCCCAGGCCACACCGCCGTTGCGATGGGGCAAGGTGGTGGCACCGTCGTCGGCAAAGCCGGCGTCCCGCCAGGCGGCAAAGGCAGCCGTCGCGCCCAGCTGGGAGCAGCGGTCCATGGTATGGGCCAGACCCCGTCCCAGTTGGGCGCCGCCGTCAAAGCTATCGCAATGGACGGCAGGCAGCGCCAGGGGGCGGGGAATGTCGGTGCTGTAGAAACGGATGGCAGACTCACCCCGGCAAAGGCGGGCGAAATAGTCTTCCAGGTCGGTGCCGAAAGGGGAAACGATACCCAGTCCGGTGACGGCAACGCGTCGCTGGCCCATCGGTCAGGCGCCGGCGCTGGGCTCGGTGGTCGCAAACTTGTCGAAAATCTCGACAAGCTCACCCACGGTCTTGGGATTGGGGGTATCGGTGGGGAGTTTGATGCCGTGGTGATCCTCGAAGTCGAACATCAGGTCAAGCAGCATCAGGGAGTCGACGCCGATTTCCTGAAGCACGGCTTCGGTCGTGATTTGTTCCAGCGGCGTACCAGCCTTCTCGTGGATGAAGTCGCGGATGAGGGTCAGCGTGTCCATAAGATATTTCCCTGAGTTTTTTGGGGATTTTAATCGAATCGCCCGGATCCTGTCGCCGGTCTGGCGTGACAAGGTGAAATATAGGGAAATAGGGGCTAGAAATGAAAAAACGCCGCTTTCTTGCGAAAGCAGCGTTTTTTCGTATTACTGGCGCGCCCGGAGCGATTCGAACGCCCGACCCCTTGGTTCGTAGCCAAGTACTCTATCCAACTGAGCTACGGGCGCGCACTTGAGAAACGAAATTATATGTACCGTTTCCGATTTTGCCAAGTGTTTTTTAACATTTTGTTCAAAAAACGCTTGGCGGAGACGGAGGGATTCGAACCCTCGATACCGGTTTTGCCGGTATGCTCCCTTAGCAGGGGAGTGCCTTCGACCTCTCGGCCACGTCTCCAAGACGGGAGCTTTCGGCTCTCGTCTTTGCGAGGGGCGGATAATAGCGTCTTACCCGCTCCCGGTCAAACATACTGCGTGCTTACGCAGCCCTTAGGCTGCCTGGTCCAGGCCGAAAGTACGGTGCAGGATGCGTACGGCCAGTTCCAGGTACTTTTCATCGACGACGACGGAAATCTTGATCTCCGACGTGGAAATCATCTGGATGTTGATGCCTTCCTCAGCCAGGGTGCGGAACATCTGGGAGGCCACGCCCGGGTGGGAACGCATACCGACGCCGACGGCGGAGACTTTGCAGATCTTGTTGTCGCCGACGATTTCGCGGGCGTTGATGTGGGTCTTGACGCCTTCCAGAACTGCCTTGGCCTTTTCGAATTCACTGCGATTGACGGTGAAGGAAAAGTCGGTGGTGCCGTCGCGGCCGACGTTCTGGATGATCATGTCCACGTCGATGTTGGCATCGGCGATGGGGCCCAGAATCTGGTAGGCGATACCGGGGCGATCGGGCACGCCGAGGACGGTGAGCTTGGCTTCGTCGCGGTTGAAGGCGATGCCGGAGATGATCGGTTGTTCCATATTGCTGTCTTCCTCAACGGTAATCAGCGTGCCCTCGCTTTGTCCCACTTCTTCGAAGCTGGACAGCACGCGCAATTTGACTTTGTACTTGCCGGCGAATTCGACCGAGCGGATCTGCAGGACTTTGGAGCCTAGCGAAGCCATTTCCAGCATCTCTTCGAACGTGATGCGGTCAAGCTTGCGAGCTTCGGGGACGATGCGCGGGTCGGTCGTATAGACGCCATCCACGTCGGTGTAGATCTGGCATTCGTCGGCACGTAGGGCGGCAGCCAGAGCCACGCCGGTGGTATCGGAGCCGCCGCGACCCAGAGTGGTGATGTTGCCGTCTTCGTCTACGCCCTGGAAACCGGCGACCACGACCACGCGGCCGGCGTTCAGATCGCGGCGCATGTTTTCCTCGTCAATGGCGAGGATGCGCGCTTTGGTGTGGGTGTTGTCGGTAAGGATGCGTACTTGGCCGCCGGTATAGCTGCGGGCCGGGATGCCTTCGGCTTCGAGGGCCATGGACAGCAGGCCGATGGTCACCTGTTCGCCAGTGGAAATGACCACATCCAACTCACGCGGAGTGGGGGTGGCCGAGATTTCCTTGGTCAGGCCGATCAGGCGGTTCGTTTCGCCGCTCATGGCGGAAACCACGATCACAAGATCGTGCCCCATGGCTTTGAACTTGGCCACCCGCTTGGCCACGTTCCTGATGCGTTCCGTCGTACCAACCGACGTGCCGCCATATTTCTGAACTATCAGCGCCATCGACTATCCAATAGGTATGTGAAAAACCTGGGATTGTAACCCAACCTGCAAACGGGTTGGCAGTGGGTGGGGGAGTGGTGCGTTTAGGCTTTTCCCTGCTGATGGCAGGGATATTTGTGGCGGCAATCCCAGGCCCACAGTGGGAACTAGGTATTAATGCTACTTGCAAGTTTATGAAATCGGGTTATACTTCACCTATAACTTAAGTCATAGCCTGTTCGGAATAGGACAAGCAGAGCAGGGGGTAGAAGTGCAGCCACAAGCTGCGGACTTGAGAACAGTGTTTAGAGAGGCTTTTATCATGAGCAATGTCAAAGCGATCGAGAACTTCGATCCCCGTGAAATTCGTCGCAAGCTGGGTCTGAATCAGCAGCAGTTCTGGTCCAAGATCGGTGTTACCCAGAGCGGTGGCTCCCGCTATGAGAGCGGCCGCAACATGCCTAAACCCGTCAAGGAGCTTCTGCGACTGGTGCATGTGGAGCAGGTGGATATCCAACGCGTCAAGCGCGAAGATATTGAAGTGATCGATTACCTGCGCTGTTTTGAGCCGGATCTGTACAAGAACCTGAAGAAGGCCGCCAAGGCCAAGGTCAAGAAAGCGGCGTAAGCGGTTAGCAGTGAATGTGCCCGGGAGTTCCCGGGACGGAAGGGCTCAAGGGTTGATCGTAACCTTGAGCCCTTTTTCTTTGAGGCGTTTGGCCACGGCTTCCAGGGTCTGTTCGGGGAGCCGCCACAAGTGTTCGGCACCTGGCTGCATGACTTGCCGGGCGATTCCGTAGAGATGCACGCCCTGTATGCGGGTTTGCACCGAGGCGACAAAGTTCAGATAGGCCTGCAGCTCCGTTTCGTCCGGGTCTTTCCCATCCCGGCCGAATAAGCAGGTCTGAATCCAGGTGGGCGCCAGGTCGGCGCTACGCAACAGATTCAGGCGCATGTGTTCGGGGTTGAGGTTGACGCGATTGACCTCAGCGATTCCCTCGGACGTGGCACGGTCCACCTTGAACCACACTTCCCCGCCATGTTCGCCAATGCGGGCGATGCCACGGCGGGCCGATTCGCGATGCAACAGGCTGCCGTTGGTAATGAGCCGAATCGGCAAAGGGGTTCCATCCGCGGCGCGAATGTGCAACTCATTGAGCACGCCTATGACCAGTTCTACCGCAGCTTCGAACTCCGGGCTACTGGTTGGCTCCCCGTTGCCCGAAAAGGCAACGTCGGAAAGGCGTCGGGCGTCTGCGGGAACCTGCCGAGCCATGAAGTCACCGTGCACAACCTGGGCAAGGAAGGCGCGCAGTTCCGTTTCAAGCAGCGCCAGGTCGACAGGCGGTGGGCCGCCCCGGGTCAGATTAGGGACTTGGCAGTAGACGCACGCCCAGTTGCAGGCGTTGTTGGTGTTGAGGTTGATTCCCAGCGAAACCCCCCGGGCACGGCGCGAGATCACTGGGTAGACATAGGTGAGTCCGGCGATGTCGCGGTTGTGGTCGGTCGGGGTGAGCATGGCAGCAGGGCAGGCAAGGAGGGGGTGGAGGCAATGATATACTCGCTGCCCCGCCTCGCCATCCCCCGGGCTTTCCCGTTGTCTTCAATGCAGATCACCCGCCGCCTGGAATTCGATGCCGGCCATCGCATTCCCGATCATAAAAGCCAGTGCCGCCATCTGCACGGGCATCGCTATGCGCTGGAAATCACTCTGTCCGGAGAGGTGATTCAACTCGATGGTGATGCTGCCAACGGCATGGTGATGGACTTTGCCGAAGTCAAGGCGTTGGCCAAGGAACATATCGTGGACCGCTGGGATCATGCCTTCCTGGTTTTTGAGCGGGACGAGCCACTGGTTAGCTTTCTGCGCAGTATGCCGGACCACAAAACGGTGCTGATGCCTTGTGTGCCGACCGCGGAAAATCTGGCCCAGCGCGCCTTCCAACTTCTCGACGAGGTTTATCGAGATACCTACGGCAATCATTTGCGCCTGCAGCGCGTGCGCTTGTACGAAACCCCGAATTGTTGGGCTGACGCGGTTCGGCCCGAGTAATCCCTTTTGTCACCCTTTGGGGTGTTACCTGGTGTTACGCACTAAGGGAGTGGTTTCGTTAAACTCAAGCCTGACCCTGGTCTGACTGGATCGCCTGAGGTGATTCGGTCCGATCGGGTACCCTAAAAATAACGGCCCATGAAGGGCCGTTATGGTGTGTTTGGCGGAGGCTGTGAGATTCGAACTCACGGATGGTTGCCCATCGGCAGTTTTCAAGACTGCTGGTTTAAACCACTCACCCAAGCCTCCAAAATCTGTACGGTGTAAGGGCGGCGTATGTAATTGACCCGTTCCCGCTTTTGGTTGGCGAATGCCGTTTCATTCAACTCGGCTGCGACAAAGCGGGCGGATGATAGCATATGGCCACCTTGCTTCGCAGTACCGCGGGGGATCACGCAACGTGACAAACCGCTACATAACAACGGCAACTGGATTGCCGCTTTTCCACTCAAAATAAACGCAATTCTCTCTATCTGGAGGTAGCGCCATGCAACCGCAGTTCCAAATGTCCACCGGCAGTGCTTCTCAGGAACGTTCTGTCCAGCAAAACCGAGTGCTGCGGAATACCTACCTGTTGCTCGCCCTGTCCATGATTCCCACCGCCATCGGTGCCCTGGTCGGTATCAAGATGGGATTTTCCTTCTTTGCCGGCAGCCCGATGGTGAGCTTCCTGCTCTTCCTCGGTATTGCCTTCGGCTTCATGTGGGGCATTGAGAAGACCAAGCACAGCAGCATGGGCGTGGCCCTGCTGCTCGGCTTCACCTTCTTCATGGGGCTGATGCTGTCACGCATCCTGTCCTTCGCCCTGGGCTTTTCCAACGGCGGCTCCCTGATCTTCATGGCTGCGGCCGGCACCGCGGGCGCCTTCTTTGCCATGTCGTTCCTGGCCACGGTGATCAAGACCGATCTGTCCTACCTGGGCAAGTTCCTGTTCATCGGAGTGATCGTGCTGCTGGTGGCCTCCCTGGCCAACATCTTCTTCCAGATCCCGGCGCTGGCCCTGACCATCTCCGCCGTGGCCGTGATGCTCTTCTCCGCCTACCTGCTCTACGACATCAAGCGCATCATCGACGGCGGCGAAGACAACTACATCACCGCCACCCTGGCGGTGTACCTGGATATCTACAACATCTTCGTCAACCTGCTGAACCTGCTGATGGCCTTCGCCGGCGAACGCGACTGACGCGCTTGTCTGCACCGGATGCTTCATGAAAGAAGGCGCCCCTCGGGGCGCCTTCTTCGTTATCGGCCTTTGCCGGTCAAGCGAGGGAGCGTTTACTACTCCCGCTCGAACAAGGCGATGGACTCCACGTGGGCTGTGTGAGGGAACATGTTGGCGATGCCCGCGCCGCGCAGCACGTAGCCCTGCTGGTGAACCAGCACGGCAGCGTCCCGGGCCAGGGTGGCTGGGTTGCACGAGACGTACACGATGCGCTTGGGGCTGTCCGGGCCCAGGGATTTCACCAGTTCGATGGCGCCTTCCCGGGGCGGGTCGATCAGCATCTTGTCGAAGTGCCCCCAGCCCGCCACGATCTCCGGCGTACCCAGGAACAGGTTGGCCACGCCGTAATCCACCTGGCTGGCCAGGCCGTTGGCCTGGGCGTTCTCGAAGGCGCGCTTGACCAGGGCTTCGCTGCCTTCCACACCGAATACCTTGGCGCCGGAACGGGCGATGGGCAGGGTGAAATTGCCCAGTCCACAGAACATGTCGGCGATGCGCTCGCCCGGCTGCGGGTCAAGCAGGCGCAACGCCTTGCGCACCAGTACCCGGTTGATCGGGTAGTTCACCTGGGTGAATTCGGTGGGCGAGAAATTCATCTCGATGCCGAATTCGGGCAGGGTGTAGGTAAGTGGGGGGGCATCCAGGGGATAGAAACGGGTCACCGTGTCCGGTCCCTTCGGCTGCAGGTAGAAGACGACGCCGTGGCTGTCGGCGAAGCGGCGCAGCAGTTCCTCGTCGGCGCCGTTGATCGGTTCCAGCACCCGCAACACCAGGGCCAGACAGCGTTCACCCACGGCTACTTCCACCTGGGGCATGCGGTCGCTGATCGACAGGGCGCCGATCAGTTCGCGCAGTGGCAGGAGCAGATCGGAGACCCGCTTGGGCAGCACGTGGCATTCGCTCATGTCGGCGATGTAGCTGCTCTTCTTCTCGTGGAAGCCCACCAACATGCCGCCTTTTTTGGGTACCAGTCGGGCGCTCAGCCGGGCCCGGTGGCGGTAGCCCCAGGGGCTGCCCTGCAGCGGGGAGTAAATTTCTTCCGGCTTGACGTTGCCGATGTGGGCCAGATTATCTTCCAGCACCCGCTGTTTGGCCGCCACTTGCGCACTTGGATCGGCATGCTGCAGGGCGCAACCGCCGCATACGCCGAAATGGGGGCAGCGCGGCACAACCCGAGACGAAGCGGCCTTGATGATGCGGGTTGCCTGGGCGATCTCGAAGGCCGGCTTCTTGCGGTAACTGGAATATTCCACCACTTCGCCGGGCAGGGCGCCGTCGATGAAGATGGTCTTGCCTTCGACGTGGGCCACTCCCTTGCCTTCGTGATCCAGAGATTCGACCTGGGCTATGCGTGGAGCGCGGGCAGGGCGGACTGGCGGTGCAGGCGGGGTTTCAAGGGTGGCGTCGAGGTTGGTGTCGACGAGGGCGGGGGAGGGTTGCGACATGAGGGTAGCCCCCTGAAAAAACGCGAGATTTTAGCGCTCACTGGGCTTTTTTCAATGCCTGTCTGCGGGAGCAGTCGATAAACATCGCGCTTGGTTTGTGTCTGGTGGCGGCAAACCGCCTGCGCGCGCACATAGCTGCCGGGGTCTTTACATCATGGGCGAATGAGAAGGGCGCAATGGGGGCTCCTGTTCCAAGGCGTGCCGGGAAACGGCATTCCGAGGGGGGGGCTGCTACTCGGCTCTGGTTTGACGCCCTTTGCCCTCGAGCTCCCAGGCCAAGCCAGGCCCTGTCTGGGGACTGGATGGGATTTCTCGCCGGAGCTGTCCTGCTCATCGCTCTGGCCAAAGATGCTCCTTAGGTGTCTTGTTATCTGCGTCTGCCGCAGTGGGGAAAGTGTTTGTGCCACGGATGGCGGTGCGCCATCTGCCAAACTAGTGTTTACCGTTTCGCACCCCCTTGATCCTGGACGGTAAGCTGGGGGTGGGGAGCACGGTTTCACCCGGGTCAGCCGGTGGGGCGAGATATCCCCGCACAACCGCTATTTCGGTTGCCTTATCGGCAACGCTTTACGGAGTCGTGGAATGCCGGTGGGGGCTGGCAGTGATCTATCCGTTAGGCCTCTAGCCTGGCTTGGCGGGTTATTTCATGATCATGCAAGGAGAATGAAGATTAAAGGTTGCCCTTCCTACCTTTTTTTAAAAAGGTGCTACAATCATAGGCTGGTCGATCCCCCCCGGTCGGCCTCTGAATAATTTCGGATCTGTACCTTTCTCTCCTCCATAAAGGGAATTAACAAATGAAACAGTCTCTCCTGGTTGCTGCTCTCGTTGCTCTGGCCGTCTCCGCTTGCGGCAAGAAGGAAGAACCCGCTCCGGCCCCGGCTCCCGCTGCTGAAGCTCCTGCTGCTGCTCCCGCCGCTCCCGCTGCCGAAGCTCCTGCTGCCGCTCCCGCCGCTGACGCTGCCAAGCCCGCCGAAGGCGCTGCTCCGGCTGCTGACGCTGCCAAGCCGGCTGAAGCTGCTCCCGCCGACAAGAAGTAATCTCGGCGTAGCAGTCAGAAAAACCGGCCCATCGGGCCGGTTTTTTTTCGTCCCGACGTTTGTGGGGACGTAGGGGCGGTGGCAACAGAACTATGGATATGCCCCGTCTTGCTGCTGCCATGAAGGCGCAACGCAGGTGGCTCTGGCGCGCGCAGCAGGCAAGCAAGCCAGGGAGATGCCTCAGGAGGCTGGGGTCAGAGTGGCTTCGCCCAGGCGGGCTTCGAATTCCTCGGCTGGGAGGGGGCGGGCAAACAGGTAGCCCTGGGCCACCTGGCAGCCCTGGGCCAGCAGATGGGCGCGTTGTGCTTCGTCTTCAACCCCTTCGGCAACGGTGGCGAGGCCCAGGTGGCCGGCCATGCCCAGGATGGCAGCCACGATCGCCGCGTCGTCCTGATCCTGGGGCAGGGCCCGGATGAAGGAGCGGTCTACCTTGAGGACGTCGAGAGGGAAGCGTTTCAAGTAAGCCAGGCTGGAATAGCCCGTCCCGAAATCGTCGAGAGCCAGGCGTACCCCCATGGCCTTGAGTTGGTCCAGGGTGTCGATCACCGGCTGGATGCCACCCATCAGCACGCTCTCGGTGACTTCCAGTTCGAGCTGGGCGGCGGGCAATCCTGATTGGGCCAGGGCGTGTTCAACCTCGGCCACCAGATCGCCATGGTGGAACTGGCGGGCCGAGATATTGACGGCCACCGTTACCGGCGCTTGTCCGGGGCGCTGCCACGAGGCAGCCCGGCGGCAAGCCTCGACCAAGACCCAGCGGCCGATGGACAGGATCAGTCCGGTATCTTCGGCAATCGGAATGAAACGATCGGGCGGCACCAGTCCGAGTTCCGGATGCTGCCAGCGCAGCAAGGCCTCGGCGCCGAGCAGACGGCCTGTCGCCAGGTCGAACTGCCCCTGGTAGAAGAGGGTCAGTTCCTGGGCTTCCAGGGCGCGGCGCAACGCTTGCTCGAGCGAGAGCCGCTCCAGGGCCCGGGCGTTCATCTCTTCCCGGTAAAACTGCATACGGTTGCGCCCGGTTTCCTTGGCGTGGTTCACCGCCGAGTCCGCGTTACGCAGCAGCGTGTCGAAATCGCCTCCGTCCCCGGGGAACAGGGCGACGCCGACGCTGCAGTTGATGGCCAGGATGTGGCCGTCCACGACCAGCGGTTGGCTCAGGCTGTTCATCAGTGAGGTGGCGGCTGCCGCGGCGCAGGCTTCCTCGGCGGTTCCAGGGAAAATCACGGCAAATTCGTCTCCGCCCAGCCGGCTGACTGTGGCGTTTTCGCCTGCCGCTTCGACCAGGCGCTCGCCTACCGTGTGCAACACCCGGTTGCCGACGCCGTGGCCGAGGGAATCGTTGATTGTCTTGAAACGGTCCAGGTCGAGGATGCACAGGGTCAGCCCGCTGTGGTTGCGTCGGGCGGCGATCATCGCCTCGTTGGTACGTTCTTCGAGTAGCAGGCGGTTGGGCAGGCTGGTCACCGAGTCGTACTCGGACAGGTAGCGTACCCGTGCCTCCGCAGCCTTGCGCTCGGAGACATCGGAGAAGGCGGCAACCCGGTGGGTGGCCTGGCCATGTTCGTCGAACAGGGTGGAAATGTGCAGCCATTCCGGATACAGGCTGCCATCCTTGCGCCGATTCCAGATCTCGCCGCTCCAGGTCCCGGTCGTCGTGATCGATTCCCACATCTGCCGGTAGAACTCGGCATCGTGGTAGCCCGAGGACAGCAGGCGGGGATTGTGGCCCAGAACCTCGGCGGCGCTATAGCCGGTGATCTGGGTGAAGGCAGCGTTGACCGCGACGATGGCGTTGGTGTGATCGGTAACGATCAGGGCCTCATTGCCGCTTTCGAAGACCCGTGCTGCCAGGCGTAGATCCTGGGCGTTGGCCTCTAGGGCCTCGGTGTGCTCGATGCTGTCCTGGCGGTAGCGGCGCAGCAGGGTTTCCAGCCAGCGAGCGTAGAAAATGGCGAAGAGCATGGTCACCGTCACCGTCACCAACAGGACCAGAACGATGGCACTGCCCTGGCGGGCCAGTTGCCCTTCCAGGTCGGCGCGCTGCTCGGTTTCGGCGGCATCGATCACGCTCTGCTCGATACCGCTGACCAAGGACCAGCCCCAGGCATCCGGCGGCGTGACATAGGCCAGGTGCGGCGTCAGGGGTGGGGGCGGACCATCCTCCTCCACCTGGGTGCCGGGTTTGACCCAGGCGTGAGAGACGAAGCCGCCGCCATTGGCCGCCGCATCACGTAATTGGGCGGTAGCGGCCTGAAGTTCCGGCGACGGCATATCCTGGCTTGCCAGTCCTTCCAGGGCGGGAAGGCCCTGAGCCAACAGCAGCCGGCCGCTCCGGCTCATCACGAGCAGTTCACCGTTTTTCAGTACCGGAAAAGTGCGCAGGCGCGCCAGGGCCTCCTGCTGCATTTCCATTTCCACCGCATCGACAAAATCTCCGGCACCGATCAGCCAGCCATAGGGGGCGAAGCGCCGCACGTAGGAAATCTTGTGGCGCAGTTCCCGTTCGCCCGGTGCATGCCAGCGGTAGGTGACGAACCCCGCGCCTTCCGGGTTGGCCACGGCCTGGCGAAGACTGGCCAGGATGGATTGGCCGGTGTCATCGTGCACGCCGGCCACGGAGTGGCCTTCAGTTGTAGGTTCCCCGGGTGCCAGGATGGCCTGCCCGTCTTCGCTATAGATAAAGAAATAGCCGCGTCCGGCAAAGAAACGGACCGGGCGCAGGGCATCGGCGATCAGGCGACGGGTGGCGGCACTGTCGCGCTGTTGTGCCTGTTGGTAAAGGGCGGCAGCAATGGAGACTCCTTCTTCCACTTCCTGCTGCAGCCGCAGCCGCAGTCGGGCTTCGGCCAGGGCGCGGGTGTGGTTGAGATCGGTTCGGGCCGCGTCAGCCTGGGTCTTGAGCTGGGCCTGGTGCTGGGCCTGTGTGGCTTGGTGGAGTTGGTTAAGGTTGTCGCGAAAGGTCCGGGCGTATTGCCAGGTGAAGTAGCCACCCAGCCCGACGCAGAGGGTCAAGACGATCACGAGCATTCCCGCGAGCGGCAGGTGCTTCAGGTTGCGGGAAAAAAAGGGGGGAGACATGAATCAATCGAGAGCCTGGCGGCAATGGGGGCCGCCCGGCGAAGTAAGGGAGCAAGGGAGCGGGCGGCATCCGGCGGGGGGATTGGGCGCGGAAGGTGTGTCCGACTGTCGCCTGGAATCGGTCTCGGCCTTGGATTTTGTCAGCTGCTTGGATGATTTTGGGCAACGCAAGCAGGGGCCGCAAGGAAGGAAAAAAACAGAGGGAGCGGGGCAAATCCCGCTCTAGCTCTGCACGGCCAATGGACGCGAGTCAGTCCATGAGGAATCGACTCTATAACCTTTGGCGTATTTTAGCGTTGACTGAATTTCTCCTCAATTTTCTGGCAGGCCATGGAGTGGTGGAGGAGGGGGCGGGCGCATGGCTCGCGGTGCCAATCTGATACGATTCGGCACCCCGCAAGATTCGACCGATGGCTTCCTCTCTTTCTCCCTCTAGCACCTCTGCCATCGTGGCAGACGTTCCCGCCGAGCCGGCGGCCGCTCACGCCTACATTCCCGCTTCGGCCCTGGGTGGCCGGGTGGAGCAGATTTTCCGCCCCGACGGCCCCCTGGCCGCCTCGGTGGGCCACTACCGGCTGCGCCCGCAGCAGCGCGAAATGGCGCTGCGTATCGCCGACGCCGTGGCCGAGAACCGGGTGTTCGTCGCCGAGGCCGGCACCGGCACCGGCAAGACCTTCGCCTACCTGGTGCCGGCGCTGCTCTCCGGCGGCAAGGTGATCGTTTCCACTGGCACCAAGACCCTGCAAGACCAGCTGTTTACCAAGGACATTCCCCTGGTCCGCGGTGTGCTCAACGCCCCGGTCAAGGTGGCCCTGCTCAAGGGGCGGGCCAACTACGTCTGCCACTACCACTTGCAGCGCTCCCTGCTCGAAGGCCGCTTCCTCACCCGGGACGACGCCACCTACATCCAGCGCATTGCCCGCTTTGCCGCCATCACCGGCACTGGCGACAAGGCCGAATGCCCGGACGTGCCGGAAGCCGCGCCGGTGTGGGGCATGGCCACCTCGACCCGGGAGAACTGCCTGGGCCAGGAATGCCCCAACCACAAGGACTGCTTCGTCCTGGCCGCCCGCCGTCAGGCCCAGGAGGCCGACGTGGTGGTGGTGAACCACCACCTGTTCTTCGCCGACGTGATGTTGAAGGACGAAGGCTCCGCCGAACTGCTGCCGGCCTGCAACACGGTGATCTTCGACGAGGCCCACCAGCTGCCGGAAACCGCCAGCCTGTTCTTCGGCGAGTCGGTGTCCACCGCCCAGGCCGTGGACCTGGCTCGGGACACTCGGGCCGAGGCCCTCACCGACGCCCGGGATTGCCTCGATCTGCCGCCGGCCTGCGCCGTCCTGGAAAAAGCCGCCAAGGACCTGCGCCTGGCGGTGCCCCTCGACCCGGCCCGCTATTCCCTGGCCCAGCTGGCCCGCTTCCCCCAGTTCGAATCGGCCCTGGACGGCTTCGAGGCCGCCATCGACCACCTGGCCGCCGTGCTGGAAACCCAGGCTGGGCGCAGCGAGGGGCTGAAGAATTGCTGGGAGCGTTCCCTGGAATTGGCCGCCCTGATTCACAAGTGGCGCAGCGGGGTGCCCGGAGAGGCAGACGAGACGGCCTTCTCCGAGGCGCCTGCCCCGGACGCCAAGCAGGACGGCCCTTCCGACAAGGCCACCCCGGTGGAGCACATCCGTTGGGCCGAGGCCTATACCCACGCCCTGCAACTCAACGCCACGCCCCTGTCGATTGCCCGCATCTTCCGCCGCCAGATGGGGGGGCATCCCCGGGCCTGGATCTTCACCTCCGCCACCCTGGCGGTGCAGCAGAACTTCACCCACTACTGCGCCGAGATGGGCCTGTGGGAAGTCGAGACCGCTTGCTGGGAAAGCCCCTTCCGCTACGACGAGCAGGCCATCCTGTACTCGCCGTCCGGCATGCCCGACCCGAATAATCCCGCCTATCCGGACGCGGTGATGAACAAGGCCTGGCCGGTGCTCAAGGCCGCCCGGGGCGGCGCCTTCTTCCTGTGCACCTCACTGCGCGCCATGCGTCGCATCCACGAGCTGCTCAAGGCGCGCATCGAAGACGAGGGGCTCGACATCCCCCTGCTGATCCAGGGCGAGGGCAGCAAGAACGAGCTGCTCGACCGCTTCCGCCTGCTCGGCAATGCCGTCCTGGTGGGCAGCCAGAGCTTCTGGGAAGGGGTGGACGTGCGCGGCGAGGCCTTGTCCCTGGTGGTCATCGACAAGCTGCCCTTCGCCCCGCCGGACGATCCGGTGTTGTCGGCGCGCATCGAGCACCTCAACAAGGCCGGTCGTAATGCCTTCATCGACTACCAGCTGCCCCGGGCGGTGATCAACGTCAAGCAGGGCGCCGGCCGCCTCATCCGCAGCGAGACCGACCGGGGCGTGCTGATGATCTGCGACCCGCGCATGGTCGATAAACCCTACGGCCGGCGCGTCTGGCGCAGCCTGCCGCCGATGCGACGCACCCGGGACGAGCAGGTGGTGGTGGACTTCTTTACCGATGGTCGGGACTGAAGGCCGCCCGGTGGCCCCTGGTGGTGCTCTGTCATGGGCTGCTGCACCGTACCGAGGTGCCAGCCCCAGCCCTATCCTGCCATTTGAACCCCGATACCGATTCTTTTCATGCGAGTGCCTGTGATGACTTCGCCTGACGCCCAACGCGCCGCCGCCGATCAACGCAATGCCGTTCCCGAAACCGGGCGGCCCGATACGGCGGTGCTCGAGGCCCGCCTCGGCGGTGCCGCCCTGGCCAGCCGGCCGACCCTTTTTTCCGCCAGCCGCTTGCATGTCGCCCAGGCCGACCTGGATGCCATGGCCGCCTTCGCCGCCGCCATGGAAGCAGTTGCAGCCCTGCCGGCCTGGCGCGAGTTGGCCCTGGCCCAGGCCCCGGCCAGCGCCGCCGAGCGGGCCGGCATCGACAGCCAGGCTGCCGCGGGTCGTCCCTTGGCGGCTTCGGCCTTCATGGGCTACGACTTCCACCTGTCAGCGGAAGGCCCGCGCCTGATCGAGATCAATACCAACGCCGGCGGCGCCCTGCTCATGGCAGCCCTGCTCGACGCCTGGCAGCCCGGTCAGGGAGCCGCCCTGGAAGAGGCAATCGCCGCCATGTTCGCCGCCGAGTTGGCCCGGGAAGGTAAGCGCGCCGCCATGCCTCGGGTGGTAGTGGTGGATGAGGCGCCGGCCGAGCAATATCTGGCACCGGAGTTCGCCCTCACCGTGGACCTGCTCGCCCGCCATGGTTGGCAGGCGGCGGTGACCGATCCGTCCGAGCTGGCCTGGGACGGGCAGCGGCTGATCCACCAGGGCCAACCGGTGGACCTGGTCTATAACCGTCTCACCGACTTCTACCTGGAGGCGCCGGCCTCCCAGGCCCTGCGCCAGGCGTGGCGCAGCGGTGCCGCGGTGATCACCCCCCATCCGGCGGCTCACGCCCTGTTCGCCGACAAGCGCCTGATGACCAACCTTTCCGACGCTGCCTGGCTGGCCGAGGCCGGGGCCGATGCTGCCACCCGGGCGGCGATTGCGGCCTGCGTGGCCGAGACCCGCTTGGTCACGCCAGACAACGCCGATGCCCTGTGGGGCGAGCGCCGCCGCTGGTTCTTCAAGCCCGCTGCCGGTTTCGGCAGTCGCGCCGCCTACCGGGGCGACAAACTGACCAAGCGGGTGTTCGAGGAGATCGTCGCCGCCAGCGCCGTCGGCGGCTACGTCGCCCAGGCCCTGGTGCCGCCCTCCACCCGCGCCGTGACCGGGGAAGAGGGCGTCCTGCCGCTCAAGGTGGATGTACGCAACTACGCCTACGCCGGCCAGGTGCAACTGGTGGCGGCCCGCCTCTACCAGGGCCAGACCACCAACTTCCGCACCCCGGGCGGTGGTTTTGCACCGGTGCTGGGCGTGGCCGGCTGACCCGCCAGGCGCGGCGCCCCGCTTCGGCTAGCCGAGCCGTCTGTTTTTGACCCGTGCCGTGGCATCACGCCCGGTTGCACGCTATCGTTCGTCCATGACTTCGCTGCCCACGCCGACTTCATCGCCATTGCCGCCCGTGTCACTTTCGCCCGACCAGCCCGTTCCCCGCGCCAGCGACCTGACGCCATGCATCGCCGGCAAGACCGTGTTCGGTTTTGCCGGTTACTCGGGGTCGGGCAAGACCACCTTGATCGAACAGCTGATCCCGCGCCTGATCGCCCGGGGCCTGCGGGTGTCCCTGATCAAGCATGCCCACCACGATTTCGACATCGACAAGCCGGGTAAGGATTCTTTCCGCCACCGCCAGGCCGGAGCGGCGGAGGTGCTGATCACCTGCAATTCCCGATTCGCTCTGCTGCACGAACTGCGCGGGGCGGCGGAGCCGACCCTGGCCGAGCACCTGGAGCGTCTGTCGGCCTGCGATCTGGTGCTGGTGGAAGGCTTCAAGAACGACCCGATCCCAAAGATCGAGATCCACCGCCCGGCTCATGGCCGCCCCCTGATCTATCCTGAAAATCCCTATGTGGTGGCGGTGGCCAGCGATGCCGATATGGTGTTGCCGCCGCCCTTGTCCCGCCTCGACCTGAACGATGCGGAAGCGATCGCCGCCTTTATCGTGGCCTACGTCCGCCCTGCCGACGTGGCCTGACCGACCCGAGAGAACGCCCATGCTGACCCTCCACGACGCCCTCGACCGCCTCCTCGCCGCCGCCACGCCGGTGAGCGGGGTGCGTGCCATTCCTACCATTGCCTGCGCCGGCCGGGTGTTGGCCCAGGCCCAGCAGTCCACTATCGCCGTACCGCCCCTGGATAACTCGGCCATGGACGGCTACGCCTTCCGCCATGCCGACGCGGTCGCAGCGGTTGGTGCCGATGGCCGGGTCACGCTGCCGATCTCCCAGCGCATTACCGCCGGCTCGGTGGGCGTACCCCTGCGCCCCGGTTCTGCGGCGCGCATCTTTACCGGGGCGCCGATTCCCCCGGGAGCAGATACGGTGCTGATGCAGGAGCGCACCGAGGCCGGCGCCGACGGCCAGCAGGTGACCCTGCTGGAAATACCCAATGTGGGCAGCGCCGTGCGCCGTTGCGGTGAGGACATCGGCGAGGGCGACACCATTCTGCCTGCCGGGCGCAAGCTGACGCCCCAGGACGTGGCCCTGGCCGCCTCCGTCGGCCTGGCCACTCTGCCGGTACACCGCCGGGTGCGGGTGGCGGTGTTCTTCACCGGCGACGAACTGCGCATGCCCGGCGAGCCGCTGCCGCCGGGGGCCATCTACAACTCCAACCGCTTTGCCCTGGTATCCCTGCTGGAGCGCCTGGGCTGCGAGGTCAAGGACCTGGGCCAGGTGCCGGACAAGCTCGAAGCTACCCGTACGGCCCTGCGCGAAGCCGTACAGCAGGCCGACCTGATCGTCACCTCCGGCGGCGTTTCGGTGGGCGAGGAGGATCACGTCAAGCCGGCGGTGGAGGCCGAAGGCCGCCTCGACCTGTGGCAGGTGGCGATCAAGCCGGGTAAGCCCCTGGCTCTGGGGGCGGTGCGCGGCGGCGACGGTCCGTCCGGCGAGGTGCCCTTCATCGGTCTGCCGGGCAACCCGGTGTCCAGCTTCGTCACCTTCCTTACCCTGGTGCGCCCCTTCGTCCTCAAGCTCCAGGGTGTGGCCGACGCCGCGCCGCGCAGCTACCCGATGCGCGCCGGCTTCGCTTGGACACGCCCCGACCCCCGGCGCCACGAGTTCCTGCGCGTGCGCCTGGGGGCCAACGGCGAGCTGGAATGCTTCCCCAACCAGGGCTCCGGGGTGCTCACTTCGGTGGCCTGGGCCGACGGCCTAGTGGAAAATCCACCGGGGACCGTGATCGCCCCGGGGGATATCGTCCGCTTCCTGCCCCTGGCCGAGTTGCTCGGTTGATTTGTGTTGCCCTGGAATAAAACGCCATGACCGTGACCGTGCTGTATTTCGCCGCCCTCAAGGAAGCACTGGGGGTCTCGTCCGAATCCCTGGCCCTATCCCCCGGGGTGGCTACCGTGGCCGACCTGCGCGCCCATCTGGCCGCCCGCGGCGAGGCCTGGGCGCAACTGGCCTCGTTCAAGAACCTGCGCTGTGCGGTGAACCAGGATATGGTGCCGCTCACCGCGGCGGTGAAGGAGGGCGACGAGGTGGCCTTCTTCCCGCCGGTGACCGGGGGCTGAGGCCATGAAGATCGCCGTCCAGGAAGCGGACTTCGACGTCGGTGTCGAGCTGGCCGCCTTGACCCGGGGCCAGCCCGCAGTGGGGGCCTGCGCCAGCTTCGTCGGCTACGTGCGCGACCGCAACGATGGCGCCGCGGTGGCGGCCATGACCCTGGAGCACTATCCGGGCATGACCGAAAAGGCCTTGGCGACCATCGTCGACGAGGCCCGGGGCCGTTGGGCACTGCTCGATGTGACCGTCATCCACCGGGTCGGCCGGCTCGACATCGGCGACCAGATTGTCCTGGTGGCGGTGACCAGTGCCCACCGGGGCGAGGCCTTCGCTGCCTGTGAGTTCATCATGGATTATTTGAAGACCCGTGCGCCGTTCTGGAAGCGGGAGGAAACCCCCGAGGGCGCCCGCTGGGTGGACGCCCGGGAGACGGATGACGTGGCAGCAGGGCGCTGGGAAAACTAGGCGGCTTAGCCGCTGACGTTTTTTCGCTAGTTGGAAATTGTGAAAAGGCCGCCTTGAGGCGGCCTTTTGTCTGCGATTTCAGGACCATCATCGGCTATATGGGAAAGCCGGCTGAAACCTCGTTCTTGGTAGGTCGCCAGTGTCAGCCATAGCGATGTCCTGGCGGGGGGCTGGCCTTCACGAAGCGGGGCGCAGGTGGTTGTGGACCAGGCCGATGCCCGGGTTGCCGGGCAAGACTTTGCCGTTGACCTGCAGTACCGGCAGCATGATGTGCTGGGCGCCGCCGCCGAGGATTTCGTACAGGCGCGCCGCCGCCTGGGGGTCGCCGTCCACGTTGTACACCGCCGGCTGGATGCCGTTGGCGCGGAGCCAGCCGTGCATCTGGTCGCAGCTACCACAACCGGGCATGACGTAGAGGTCCACCTGATTGCTGGCGGCATAGCGCGTCACCGGTGGCATAGTGCTGCCCTCATCTTCATCGTCCTCATCGTTGGGCGGCGCCATCCGATCAGCACCGACGGCCAGGACTTGGGTGAACTTCAGGACGTTCTCGGGGCTGCGGGTCATCTGTTTGAATGCGGTGGCGAACATCAGGCCGACCACGACGAGGGAAATGAGCAGACGCTTGCTACCACCAGTATGGGGCGGTGCCCCGTAGTCGTTGTCGTCCCGGCTGCCGGGGATGAAGAAAAGGGCCAGGGTCATCAGGACCCCGATGATGGGCACCGCGGCGATCAGGGATAGCCAGCCGGTGTGGCCCGCATCGTGGAGGCGAAGCGCCAGGCAGCGCACTGCGTAAACCAGACCGATGAAAATGCCCAGGCCGGCGATGAACAGCTGGCCCGTGCTCACCGCCAGGAGCACGCCGGCCAGCCAGATGGCGGTGGCGATGAAGCCGCTAGCCAGGTAGTCGAGGCGGCCAAGTCGCCCGTCAAAGCCAATGCCGACGAGGCTGGCGCCGTCGATATCCGCAGCCACCCGTGGCCCTTGTATCGGGCCGTAACTGCGAGTTTGTGGCGTGGCCAGCCGCTCGGCCTGGGCCTCTTCGGCGGCCTGCTGCTGGGCTTGCTCGTAGCGCGGCATGTCGAGCCCGCACTGGCGGCACAGGGTGCGCTTGGGCTGGGCCTCGCCGCATTTGGGGCAGACCACTTCCGCTACAGTCGCGACGGCAACGGGGGGGAGGCTCTCGGCGGTGGCGTTCGCCGGGGCAGCAGGGACGGCAGGAGCGACGGGCGCAACAGGATTGAGGGCTTGTTTTATGGCTTCAAGATCGAGGCTACGCAGGCGCACAAGCCATTGCTCGGCGACCGCTCCGGTGGCGCTTTTGACCACGGTCACCGGCCTGCCGCAGAGCATCTGCGCCAGCTGATCCCCCTGTAGTTTGAATGCAGCACCGACCTGATCGGAGATTTCGGCCAGTGGGCGTCCGGAGACGGTGCGGCCGGAAATGAGCACGCGATAAAGTTCTGTCATCTTCTCTTTTTCCCGCAGCCTGTTTTCTCGTCCCTGGCGATACTGTCAGACGTATTTTTATGCCAAGAATATAGCAAGGGAGCTTGGTGCAGCCGAGGCCGTCCTGTCGTCTTTCACAGTCGGCTCGCGCGGATGATTGAACGTTGGTCGCCTCAGATCCGCTTTTGCCCAACAACCCTAGTCACCCCGGCCCCCCGCAACGTGAAGGTGGGGCTGGGGCCTGTTGTCGGGGAAAAGGTCAATTCCGTGTGGTGGGACTTGATTCCTGGCTTCAAGACTGACGCGTGGCATGGGGCGGCTCCCCTCGGATCGACGCCCCATGGGAATACCCGCGTTAAAAGGCCCAGCGGAAATTGACCGAGGCTGTACGGTTGTTGAAGCCTTGGCGGTGCTCAGCATCGATGCGTCCCTGGATTTCCAGGCCGCTGGCGGTGCTCTTGGCCACGCCCAGTCCGCCGCGCACTACCCAGGGGTCCGGGTTGATGCCCCGGGTGATGAATGCGGCGCCTGGAGCACCTGCGTAGGCGGCCGTGATGGCGGATTGTCGTGCGGTGGTGTCGTACGCTACACCTACATTGCCCGCCAGAGTCAGCCCATTGTCCAGTCGATGACCGACGCGAATGTCGCTGGAGAGTAGCAACTGCTCGGCGCTGCGAGAGTTTACCTTCAGGTTGAGTGCACCCGCCCCCGTTTCCGTATAGCCCGCATCCCGCAGCCAGGTGTAATCCAGGCCGAAGGATGGGGTGACGCTGGTATTGGCCGCCAGGGGCCAGGTATTGCTCAGGCGAAGGCCGGCATGGGCCGACAGGGTGTCGAAGCTGCTCTGGGCCGTAGTGCCAGCAAAGAGAATATGGCGGCGCCCCTGGTTGTGGTTGTTACCCACATCCACCTGCCATCCCAGGTCGGCTCCGGAGTCCAGCTGGTAACTGCCATAGCCGATCAGCTGGTAGAGCTGAACCTGGGCATTGTTGGGGGCGGCCGACGAATTACCGTCCACATTGGCCCCTGCGTAGGCGAAGGCAAGACCGGTGCGGGCTCGGTCCGAAAGCTGGGCATCGCTACCGAACGCCACGCCGCCGATGCGTGTCCGGAAGCCGGCGGCACCATTGCTGTCCGCCTGATTAGCCAGAGATGCGAACGGTTTCATCCACAGGCGCTGGTCGCCGAGGAAACCGTCGCCGGACGCAAGTCCCCGTTGGCTTGCCATGCGCGAGTGGATCATCTGATTGATTCCGCCCAGAAAGCCCTGGGCGGCCAGGGTACTGCCGCCTGTGAGCAGTGGCAGAGTTTGCGAGACGGCACTGGAAATCTGCGCCTTGTTGGTCAGCGGGACAAACAGGGTGGCCAGGGGGCTGCTCGGGTCGGTGGCAATGACCTGGTCAAGGACCGCTGCCGCACCGGTACCGGGCGTGTTGCCTGTGCTCTGTACGGCGGTGCTGACGCCGCTGCTACCTGCGGCGACCAGGAGAAGATCCAGGGTGGTAGCGCTATAGACGGGGGAAAAATCGAACAGGGCGCTGTTGTCAGTGATGCTGGCAAAGCGGGTTTGGATACCACCTCCGGCGTCGATGACTCGAACCAGCCGCTGGCCGGGAGCCAGGGGGCTGCCGTTGGCCACGTCCACGCTCAAGGTTCCGCCTAGACTGGCTTGGCCGGCGACGTTCAAGCGGGTGTAGTCCCCGGCTGCCGCACTCTTGGCACCGATCAGCAGTGTACCCGTCGAGCCCTGGGCGAAATTACCGGTGATGGTGATAGTCGGGTAGACAGTATTGAAGGACTGGAGGCCCAGGGTGCCGTTGTTGTTGATGGTGCCAACGGTGTTTGAAACGGCGTTGAGAGTACCGCCTTGCGCAACGTTCAGGGTGCCGCCAAAGGTCGCGCCAGTGCTCAGGTTCAAGGTGGCGCCGGAGGCGATGCCAGCCGTGCCGGTGAAGGAGTTGTTGCCCTGGAAGGTGGTCGTGCCAGCCAGGACCTTGATCGTGCCGTTACCTGCAAGAGTGGGGGCAAGCAGGTAGCTGGATGCCGTGTGGTTGAACACCAGGGTCCCGTTGCCGGCGCCCAAGGTGATGCTCCCGGCACTGATTGTGCCGGGGGCCGCTGCAGCTTGGCCTTCGGCAGCGCCGATGTTGAGGGTGCCAGAAGCGCTGGCGGTATTGGCAATGACCAGGGCAGTGGCCTGGACGCGACCGCCGTTGACCAGGGTCAGTGTGCCGCTGCCGCTATTGCCGACGTACAGTTTGCCGGTACTGTTCCATAGACTGTTGGAGCCACTGATGGTGACTGCGCCGCTGGATCCAGCCTCGTTGCCCAGATAGCCCTTGTTGCTGGTGAGGGTAGCGCCGTCAGTGATGGTCAGGATGGCGGCGCCGAAACGGCCCACGTTAACCTCATTACCGACGCTCCAGGTCGTACCTGTCCCGCTCAGATTGGCTGTGCCGTTGGAGCCGGCAAGATCCCCCAGGATGGCTTGCAGTCCCGTAACGACACTGGCGCCTCCGGCAATGGTGAGTAGCCCCTTGGCGCCGTTGTTATGGGCGACGAACAGATCCCCCGTCGTTGTCCACCAGGAGCCGCTGCCGCTCAGGCTGACGCTGCTCTGGAGCGGATTGCTTTCGCTGCCGACGTAGCCGTCGACGCTACTGACCTGGCCGCCATTTTGAATGCTTAGGTTACCCTGGCCCTCATTGCCGACGAAGAGATGGCCGGTCATGGTCCACCGGGAGGTGCCGCCGGTGACTGTGACCTGGTTGCTGCTGCTGGAGGCGTTCCAGCCGATCAGGCCGCCGCTTGAGGTGACTGTGCCACCGTTCTCGATGGTCAAGCTGCCGGTGCCGTAATTGCCGATACCCAGGCGTCCGGTGAGGACCCAACTGGCGTTGTTGATGGTGACGGTGCCAGTGGCGTTGGCAGCGTCGCCCAGGTAGCCCGCATTGCTGCTGACAGCTCCGCCATTCCTGATGGTGAGGGTGCCGGTGCCACCGGGCGTGGCTGGGTCGGTAGTGTCGCCGCCGACACGCAGGTCACCGGCCATGGTCCAGCGGGAGCCGCTGCCATCTACGGTAGCGGTGCCAAAGGCTCCGGCATAGCGGGCCAGAACGCCGTCGGCGCTGCTGACCTGGCCGCCCTGGGTGATGTCGAGTTGGCCTTGGCCGCGGATGCCAACGAACAGGCGATCGCTGTTGCTCCACATGCTGCCGACACCACTCACCAGCGCCGTACTGGTCAGGCCGTTGGCTCCGGCTCCGATGCTACCAACCCCATTGGATACCGTGCCCCCATTGGTGATCGACAGGATGCCCTGACCGTCGTTACCGACCAGCATCTGGCCGCTTCCGACGTTCCAGCCGCCCTGCACGTTGGCTGTCCCACGGCTGCCCGCCTGTTCGCCGAGGACGGCGTAGGTGCTGCTCATGCTCGTTCCTGTCGCCAGGTTAAGCGTGCCTGTACCGGCATGGCCGATGAACGCGCGGCTGCTCACGGTGAGTGTCGAGTCGCTGTTCTGGAGATCGACAGTGCCGTTGGCCGTGCTTGCACCGCCAACGTAAAGCTCGCTGGCCGAAGTTCTGGCGCCACTACTGACGTTGAGACTACCCGTGCTGTAGTTGCCGATGTACAGGTCGCCGCTGTTGCTCCAGTTCCCCGTTGCTCCTGATACGGTGACTGTGCCGGTAGTTGAGGTGGTGTTGTTGTCATTACCGATAAGTCCGGTAGTGCTGTTCAGCGTCCCTTGAATCTGGAGGCGGCCAGCAGCGCCACCACCGACCACTAGTGTTCCGACATTGCCGCTAGTGCCGCTGGCAATGAGCGGCGATAGGGTACTGTCTGTGTTGATTACGGCGGTATCGCTACCGGTTGGTGCATGGCCATTCCATACCCAGTTGCCGTTAGTCCCCCAGGTGGTTGTCGTGCCGTTCCACAGCACTGAGTCGGCGTGGGCTGCCGGGAGCCATGAGACCAGGGCGAGAGCGGTCAGGGGAAGGGGGGAGAGGAGGAGGGGGGATTTACCGGCCGCCACGGTCGTGTTTCCCGATGTCAAGCCCTCTCGGCAGGTAGCGGTTTCCGGGACGGGTTGCAGGCGGCCCAGCTTATGGTTCCGAACCAGGCGGTAAATTTTGTTCATGTGCAATCTCAAGACGCATACTGGCCTTCGATGGGAGACTCCGTCGAAGGCCAGTGTCATTAGTACAAAAGCGTTATTTGGGCGCCATGTTATGCGCTTGAGTTTTGCCGTGATATAAGTCAAAAGTAATAAGTCACGTGGAAGGCCAGGCTGGATAAGACTTTCCCATTTCTTCTCCAGCGTTTTCTGTCGATGTTGTCACCCCATGAAAAAAGGCGCCCTAAGGCGCCTTTTTTCATGGGGTAGTGTTCTCTGTTACTGGATACGGAAGCGCCCGACCGCCCCTTGCAGGGTGCTGGAAAGTTCGTGCAGGCGCCGTGCCGCGTCGGCAGAGTGGGCGATGGCGCTGGCGGTTTCCTCGGACATCTGGGCGATGCGCTCGACGCTCTTGGCGATGTCGCTGGACACGGTGCTCTGTTCCTTGATCGATGCGGTGATGTCGTTCACCACGTCGCGCACCCGGGCGGCAGAATCGCGGATCTGCAGGATCGAATCGCCGGCTTGGTTGGCCAGGGATACGCCGTTCTCCACCTGAGTCACCCCCGCTTCCATACTGCTCACCGCATTGCGCGTACCGCTCTGGATCTTGCCGATCATGGCGGCGATTTCCTGAGTGGAATGGCCGGTGCGTTCCGCCAGCTTGCGCACCTCGTCTGCGACCACGGCAAAGCCGCGACCCGCCTCACCGGCCCGGGCCGCCTCGATGGCCGCGTTCAACGCCAGCAGGTTGGTCTGGTCGGCGATTTCCTTGATGGTGTTGACGATGGCGGTGATCTCGTTGGATTGCTGGCCCAGTTCTTCGATGATGGCCGAGGACGCACGCACCGAGTCGGCAATCTGGCGCATTTCGCCGGCGGCGCCGTGAATCACCTCGGTGCCCTGTTCCGACAGTTCACCGGAGGCGACACTGATGCCATGGGCGACCCGGGCGTTTTCCGCGACCTGGTCGATGGATACGGTCATTTCTTCCACCGCCGCGGCCATGGCCGACGAGGCCTCGCTCTGGTGCAGGGCGCTGCCGGTGACTTCCTCGGAGGTGGCAAGCAACTGATCGGCGGCCTGGGTGAGTTGCTCGGAGCTGGAAATGACCTGGCCGATCATGCTGCGCAATTCACGCTGCATGGCGCTCATCGAGGCCATCAGGCTGGCGTCGTCGCCGGGGGCGAGACGGATGTTCTGGTTCAGGTCGCCATGGGCGATGCGTTCCACGGCTTCCTTGGCATCCCGGGGTTCGCCACCCAGGGCGCGGATGATGCTGCGGTAGGTGAGAAGGAGGAAGGCGGCCAGCAAGGCCACGGCGACACCCATATAGGCAGCGAATTTCAGCGCCTGGTCGCGGAAGATGCTATCCACGTCGTCGATGTAGATGCCGGTACCTATCACCCAGCCCCAGGGTTCGAAGAGCTTGACGTAGGACAGCTTGGGCACCGGTGCTTCGGCGCCCGGTTTGGGCCACAGGTAATCCACGTAGCCCGCGCCGGACGCCTTAACTACGCGCATGAATTCCTGGAAGAACAGCTTGCCGGTGGGATCCTTCAGACCCGACATGTCCTTGTTTTCCAGTTCGGCCTTGATCGGGTGCATGAGCATCTTGTTGTCCAGATTCTGGACGAAGAAGTACTCGCTCTTGCGGTAGCGCATTGCGCGTATGGCGCCGAGGGCGGCGGCCTTGGCGGCTTCGGGCTCCATCTGGCCGTTCTTGGCCTGAGCTTCGTAGTAGGTGACCATGGTCACCACGCCGTCGATCAGGTTGCGTACTTGCTCCTTCCGGTCTTCGATCAGGCGATCACGCTGGGCGGCCAGGATGAGAGCGAAGATGACGGCCAGAATGGCGACGCTGGCGACAATGAGAAGCGTGAAGCGCGTCCGGACCGTGAGGCCCTGGGCTGCGGGGCTGGCCATGTAATTCTCTCCCTATGGAATCGATGGAGCCGATAGTCTCGGAAAATTGTCATTCCCTTGTAAAACAGGGAAAGGCTCCAGGGAGTGAAATATAACATGCCGTTTCTGTATCCATAATTATGACAAAAGGCATGACTGGCCTTGCCCTGGCCGGGCAAGGCCAGGCGCCGATCAGCCGATACGGAAATGCCCCACCGTCTGGCGCAGCGATTCGGCCAGGGTCTGGAAGGAACGGGCCGCCGCGGCCGCATCGCTCATGTGGGCGTCGTTGGCTTCGGCCAGGCGGGCAATGCGCTCGACGTTGACGGCGATGTCCTGGCTGGCGGTTTGCTGCTCCCGGACCGAATCGCTGATCTCGTCGATACCTTTGTGGGTGGTCGCCACGGTCTGCCCGCTCTCCCCGAGCAGGGCAGCCACCTGGTCCAGGGTGGCGTGGCTGGCGCGCAGGGCGGTCAGGCCTTGCTGAACGACGGCGTCCAGTTCGGCGGATTTGGCCCCCACGGTCTGGGTGACGCCACCGATCTCCGCAGCCGACTTGGCCGATTTTTCGGCGAGCTTGCGCACTTCGTCGGCCACCACGGCAAACCCCCGACCCTGTTCCCCGGCCCTAGCCGCCTCGATGGCGGCATTCAACGCCAGCAGGTTGGTCTGGTTGGCGATCTCGCTGACCTCTTCAGTGAGGGCCGAGATGGTGCGGGTGCTGGCAATGTAGTCGGCCACCGCGGTGGCGATGGCGCCGACGGTGTTTTCCACTCCCTCGATTTCAGCCATCAGGGCCGCCACGTTGTGCTGGCCCTCCTCGCTGGCCGCCAGGCTGCGGTCCGAGGTAGCGCGCACCCCGTCAGCGGAGTCGGCCACGGTGGCGATGCTGGTGGTCAGCTCCTCGACCTCGGCAGCGATGGTTGCCGCCGATTCGGTCTGCTCCCGGGTGGACGTGGCCACTTCGCCGACCTGAGTGGCGATGTTGCCGGCAGCCTGGCTGACCTGGGCGGCGATGCCATGGATATCGCGAACCGTGGCCTGGAGCTGCTCGGCAAACTGGTTGAAGGAGAGGGCGATGCGACCCACTTCGTTGGCCGATTTCACCGGCAGACGGCGGGTCAGGTCTCCGTCCCCTGACGCCAATTGCGCCATGGAGCGCTCCAGTTCGGCCAGAGGGCGGCGCAAGGAGAGGGCGGTCAGGGCCACCAGCACGCCCCCGAGGAGCAAGGTGGCGCCGGCGATCAGCATGGTCAGGCGGCGGGTGGTGGCGGCCTGATCGAGGACGGTGTCCCGGGTGTTGTTGACGGCCTTTTCCTGACGGGCGATCTCATCCATCAGTACCTGGCGCAGCCTGCGCCAGGCCGGGGTTTCGTCCTTGTTCAGGGCTGTGGCGGCGCTGGCCGTATCCTGCTTGGCCTGGGCAACGATGCCATCGCGAATGCTGCGAAGCGGCGCCCAACCGGCGGCAGCCTGTTCCATGGCCTTGGCGAAGTCTGCGTCGCTTGCGCCCAAGCCCTTGGCCCGGGCCAGGGCTTCGTCGAATTTCTTGTGGGCGTTGTCCAGATTCTTGAAGGCCAGGGGATTTCCTGGATCGAGGACGATGTTGCGCAGGGCCTGGCCCGATTGCAGCCCCTGGGCGTAGAGATCCTGGACCACGATCAGGCGCGCCTGGTCCTGGTCAATGAAGTCGGCGAAGCGCCCGGCAACCCGGTCCAGGGAGTGGAGCGCGTAAGCGAAGGCCCCGGCGATGCACAACGCGGCGACACCCAGAAGGGCGAACATGGGAAAGAGCAGGGATTGGCGAAACGAACGATTCACTGCAGGGGGAGGAACGGGCGTTTTCATGGTGTTTTTGGTTATTTGAATATAAATACGTACCAATATTTTATACACATAACCTGGCGAACGACGCTGTAATGTCAGTCAATTGACAGCTTGGGCGAGGGCTGCGTGCCGGGCGGGTATGACCGGGTCCGGTAGTGCCGATAACTCTTGCCAGCCGCCGGCCAAGAAAAACCCCGGCCATAGGCCGGGGTCGATGACCAGCGCTGGGGCCGGCCAGGGGGGGCGGCAGGGGGTTAGTCGGCGATCATCTCGCGCAGCCCCATTGGGCCGGCGGCAAAGATACGGGCATCCATCAGCTTGAGCTCCGGGCTGATCCTGGGACGGAAGTCCATCAGGGCCAGCACGTCCTTGTCCAGGTCGATGCCGGGGGCGATCTCGATCAGCTCCAGTTCGCCCTCGGCGGTCAGGCGGAAGACACAGCGCTCGGTGATGTACAGCACCGGCTGACCGCGCTTGGCCGCCACCGGACCGCTGAAGGTGCGGTGCTCGACCAGTTCGACAAACTTGCGGGTACGGCCTTCCTGGAGGATGACCAGCGTGCCGTCCTGCACCGCCACGTCCAGGCCACCGGCGGTGAAGGTGCCGACGAAGACCACTTCCTTGGCCGACTGGGAAATATTGATGAAGCCGCCGGCCCCGGTCAGGCGCGGGCCGAACTTGCTGACGTTGAGGTTGCCCTCGGCATCGGCCTGGGCGAGGCCGAGGAAGGTCAGGTCCAGGCCGCCGCCGTCGTAGAAGTCGAACTGGTAGGGCTGATCGACGATGGCGGCCGTATTGACCGCTGCGCCGAAGTTGAGGCCCCCGGCGGGCACGCCGCCGACCACGCCGGGCTCGGTGGTGAGCGTCAGCAGGTCGAGCACCCCTTCCTCGGCAGCCACGGCGGATACCCCGTCGGGCATGCCGATGCCCAGGTTCACCACGGCGCCGGGCTTCAATTCCATGGCGGCACGGCGGGCGATGATCTTGCGCTCGCTCATCTCCATGGGCGGGATCGAATCCACCGGCACCCGGATCTCGCCGGCAAAGCCCGGGTCGTAGGCGGTGGCGAAGGTCTGCATGTGGTATTCGGGCTTTTCCGCCACCACCACGTAATCCACCAGGATGCCCGGGATCTTCACCTGGCGCGGGTGCAGGGTGCCCCGCTCGGCGATGCGCTCGACCTGGACGATGACGATGCCCCCCGAGTTGTGGGCGGCGGTGGCGATGGCCAGGGCCTCCAGGGTGAGGGCCTCCCGCTCCATGGTGATGTTGCCGTCGGCATCCGCCGTGGTGCCGCGGATGATGCCGACATGGATCGGGAAAGTACGGTAGAGCAGGCATTCCTCACCGCCCACCTCGGTCAGGGTGACCAGCTCCTCGGTGGTTGAGGCGTTGATCTTGCCGCCGCCGAAGCGGGGATCGACGAAGGTGCCCAGACCGATGCGCGACAGCTGCCCCGGCTTGCCGGCGGCGATGTCGCGGAACAGGTGGGCGATCACCCCCTGGGGCAGGTTGTAAGCCTCGATCTGGTTGTCCACCGCCAATTGCTGCAGCTTGGGTACCAGACCCCAGTGGCCGCCCACCACCCGCTTCACCAGACCGGCGTGGCCCAGGTGGTTGAGGCCGCGTTCGGCTCCATCGCCCTGGCCGGCAGCGTACACCAGGGTCAGCTGCCGGGGGGCGGCCTGTTCGATGAAACGCGCTTCCAGGGCTACCGCGATGTTCTCGGGAAAGCCGATACCGACGAAACCGCCGGTGGCGATCGTGGCGCCGTTGCGGATGTGGCTCACCGCTTCCCGGGCGGAGACGATCTTCTGGCGGCGAGGGGCGTTCGGGCTAGCACTCATGGGGAAATCCTAACGATGTTGGCTGGAAGGTTGGGAGGACGTGAGCACGTCCGGCGACACGTTCACCCGCAGGTTGCCCCAGTGGCGCGGCACGCCGTCACGCCCGGCCACGATGATCGGGGTGGCGATCTCGGTGAGTAGGCGTCCGGTGCCGGACTGCGCATAGGTCTGGGTCAGGGCCGGGGTGGTGTTGCGTGCCGAGCGCAGGCCCACCGCATCGTCGAAGATGCGTTTATGACGGCTGTAGGTCCGGTTGTGTTCCGGATCGTCCGTCTCGACGGAAAACTGGCGGCAGTGGGTGGGGGCATAGCCGTTGACATCCACCGCGATCATCGACACTGCGCCGGGAATGGCAGCCAGGGCGGCGTCGTAGATGTCTTGCAGGGGCGCCTCCACCGCCCGGTCGTAGGCCGTGGCGAACTTTTGCGGGACCGTGCCGGGGATCGGCCGGTACTGTTGGTCGAACACGTTCTCGCCCCGGTCGGCCAGCCCCTGGAGCAGGGCCTGGATGCGGTCCCGGTAACTGGCGCAGGCCTCGGCCACCTGTTCGAAGGCCCCCCGGCCCGTACGGAAGACGCTGGCGGAGGCGAGCACCCCTTCGGTGCCCTCGCTCAGGGCGGCGGCCGCCGCCACCGAGGCACGCATCTTGGCGCCGATACCATGGGACAGGGTTTCGATCTCCCGCACCTTGTCCAGGATGTCCCGGTTGGCCGATTCGACGCCGTGCATGGCGCCATCGATGGCGCCCAGAGTGCCGGCCATGGCCTCGAAACGCTCGACCATGGCGCCAAAACCGTCGGCCGCCTGGGCCACCACCTCCCGGGCAACGGCGGTTTCGTCGTGCATCTCGCCGTTGAGGCGGTGGGTCTGGCCGGTCAGGTCCGCCACGGTGGCGATTCGCCCGGTGATTTGCTCGGTGGCGGAGCGGGCGCGCTCGGCGAGCTTACGCACTTCGTCGGCCACCACGGCGAAACCCCGGCCCGCTTCGCCGGCCCGGGCCGCCTCGATGGCGGCGTTGAGAGCCAGCAGGTTCGTCTGCTCGGCAATTTCCTGGATCAACCGGGTCACGTCGCCGATTTCCTGGGCGTGCCCCGACAGGGTATCCACGGTGGCGGTGAAGGCGTCCTGGCGCTGCTTCATGGCATCGATGCGCGCTACCAGAGCAAGGAATTGATCGTAGGAGGCGCGCGTGCCGGCCAGCAGTTCGCCGGTGGCCTCGCTCAGGTGCCGGGTGCGCTCGGCCACATCGGTTGCCGTCTCGGTCACGGCGCTGCCGGCCGTGGCGATCTCGCCGGCCAGGGTCTCCTGGCGTTCGGCGCCGGCCGCCGCTTCGCCAACGTGGATCTTCAGCCGGCTGGCCTCGACCGCGATGCCGATGGTTTTTTGCCGGGTGGTGTCGAGCAGGTCGCCCAGTTTGCCGGTGAAGGCGGCATAGGCTCGCGCCACGGCTCCGGCCGGGCCGGCCGCGTCATGTCCGGGGTGGCGGGTCAGGTCGCCGCCGCTGGCGGCCGCCGCCTGCAACCCGGCGCGCAGTTCGGCCAAGGGGGCCAGCAGACGGCGGTGCAGGGCGAAGGCGCCGGCACCGGCAAGCAGGATTCCGGGCAAGGCGCTCAGGGCACACAGCGTCAGGGAGGCTCCCAGGGCGCCGGTGGCCACGGGCAGCAGGGGGGCCGCCCCCAGGGTCGCCAGCAGCAATCCGCCGTAGTGCGGCGCCTCGGTATCCCCGGCGACCGTGGCTGGGTGGGGGGCACGTCCCGGGGCTGCCGGCGGTGCGGCGGGCGTGGCCAGCAGGGCGGGGGGCAGGTCGTTGAGTCGCATGGCCACCGCCTCAGCGCATCAGCCGGCCGCCACGGCCGATCAGGGTGACTTCGACGAAGCGTGAGCCCACCCGGTTACCGGGAGAAAAGCGCAGCGGGTGGCCCCCCGCATCGTAGGTGCCGAGCGCTTCCAGGGATTGCAGCACCCGCTCCGGCGTGGGGTTGGCACCGGCCCGGTGGATCGCTTCGAACAGCACCTTGGCGCCGATGAATTCCTCGAACCCGGCGTAAGACGGGGCGATGCCGGGAGCGTAGCGCTTGAGGGCCTCCCGGTATTCGCGCGCGACCGGCAACATGCTGTCCGGCGACGGCACGACCTGGGTGATGCCCAGGCCATGGACGCTGTCCAGGCCGGCCAGCTTGACCAGTTCGGCCGGGTCAACCACCGAGAGGTTGAGCAGCTGGGCCGCGCCACCGGCCGCCCGGTAGGCCTTGGCAAAGGCCGCCGCCGGTTTGTTGGTGGCCACCATCACGATGGTGCCCGGATCGGCGGCACGCAATTTGGCCACCGCCTCGTCGACCCGGGCGGTGTTGCGCTCGTAGCCGGCTGCCGCTGCCAGGTCCAGCTTGCGCCGCTTCAGGGTCGCCTCGACCCCGGCCAGGACGGAACGACCGAACGCGTCGTCCTGATAGAACACGGCGATGCGCGTGATGCCCATGGCGGTGAGCTGGTCCACCATGTACTCCGCCTCGTCGGCGTAACTGGCACGGATGTGGAACACGAAGGGGTTGAATGGCGAGCGCAGCGGCTCGCCTCCCGTGTAGGGCGCCACCAGGGGCATGCGCGCCTCGGCCAGGATGCCCTGCTTGAGCAGTTCGGCGACATTGGCGGTGCCGGCGAAACCGATCAGCGCCAGGGGCTTGTCCCGTTGCAGCAATTGCCGGGTCTGGGCCACCGTGTCTTCGACCCGGTAACCGTCGTCGGCCACCACCTGGCGCACTCGACGGCCGTTGATGCCCCCCCGGGCGTTAGTCAGCTCCACCTGCAGCTTCACCCCCAGCACCATCTGCTCGCCGGTACTGGCAAGTACGCCGCTCAACGGCGCGACCTGGCCGATCACCAGGTCGCCGGCGGTGGGTGGAGACAAGGTCGGCGGGGCGCTCCAGGCCTGGGGAAGGCCGGCCAGGGTGGCCAAGGCCACCATGGGGATGACCTGCCGACGGGGCAGGGCGAAGCGGCAATGGCGCCATAGGCGCTGAAACAACGGTGACATGGGCTCTCCTCCAAATGGCGGCGGATCTGCTGTCCGCTCGTCCCATTCCTATCGCAGGGGCCGTGCCAGAGGTTTCAGCGTATTGAAATAAAAGGGAAATCCAGGTTTAACACAAGGCGCCTCAAGGGCGCTTGTCTCGGGGGGGAGACGATTGCCGGGCTTTCGCTCAGCGAAACCGTCTCATCGCCGGGATTGTCTCGGGGCGGAGATGTGCAATTTCCAGCAAAACGCCGGGACAAGCCCGGCGTTTGGTGGCGAGATTGCCCGCGGGAGGGCTGGCGGCTAGCCCTTACGGGGCCTTGGCCGCGGTACTGCCGGTGGCGATGCCCAGAGCGGCGATTTTTTTGTACAGGGTGGCCCGGCCCAGGCCAAGGCGCTGGGCGGCTTCGGGCACCTTGCCGGCGCAGGCGGCCAGTGCCTGGCGGATCAGGCGCCGCTCGAAGTCGGCTACCGCTTCGCTGTAGGCGGGAATGTCGTCCGGCGTGAGGGGCGCGTCGGCATCGTCATCGGCGCGGGATGCGGTGGCAGCGGCGGGTTCGGTGGCCGGACTCAGATTGGTGAAGTCGGCGGCGGACAGGCGCAGGTGGTCGGAAAGCAGGGTGGCCTGCTCCAGGGCGTTGCGCAGTTCGCGGATGTTGCCGGGCCAGGGGCAGCGGCGCAGCAGATCGAGGGCGCTTGCATCGAGCTCGCGCTGGGGCAGCCCGGTGCGCTGGGCGATGTTTTCCAGGATGTGCTCGCACAACACCGGCAGGTCATCGAGGCGCTGGCGCAGCGGCGGCACGGTCACCGACAGCACGTTGAGACGGTAGTAGAGGTCGCTGCGGAAGCGGCCTTCGGCCACCCGCTTGGCCAGATCCACCGAGGTGGCGGCGATGATGCGGGCATCGACCTTGATCACCCGGTTCGAGCCCACCGGCTCCACTTCCTGTTCCTGCAGGGCGCGCAGCAGCTTGGCCTGGAGATTGAGGGGCATGTCGCCCACTTCGTCGAGGAACAGGGTGCCGCCGTTGGCCAGTTCGAATTTGCCGATGCGGCCCTTCTTGTCCACGCCGGTATAGGCGCCCGGGGCGGCACCGAAGAATTCGGTTTCGAGCAGGGTGTCGGGAATGGCCGCCACGTTGACCCCGACGAAGGGCTTGTCGGCCCGGTCCGAGGCGGAGTGGATGGCGTGGGCGATCAGTTCCTTGCCCGTGCCGGTTTCGCCGAGCAGCAGCACGGTGGTGTCGAGCCGGGCGGCGCGGCGGCCCTGGCGCTTCAGTTCCATGGTGGCCGGGCTGATGCCGACGAAGTTGGAGAAGGTGTACTTGGCGCGCCGTTCCTCGGCCAGTTTCTTCTGGGCCTGGGCCAGTTCCTGCTGCAGGCGGCTGAGCCGGCCGTAGAGGGGCTGGAGGGGCTGGAGCTTGTCGTAGAGGGCGAAGCCGACGGCGCCGATGACTTCGCCGGCGTCGTCCTTGAGGGGCAGCCGGGTGACCACGAAGGGCACCGGCTCCGCTTCCAGGATGTCGAGCAGGATCGGCTTGCCGCTGCGCACCACCTCGCCCATCAGGGTATTGGGGATGACTTCCTCGACCCGCTTGCCGATCGCATCTTCCGGCGTGGCGAAGCCGAAGCGCTTCACGTAGCGGTCGTTGATCCAGACGATGCGGCTGTCCCGATCCACCACCAGGGTCCCTTCGCAGAGACTTTCCAGGCTCTCGAAGAGCGACTGCATGGCGCGTTCCCGAACACGTTGGAAATCGACGAGTTCGGGGGCGGTGAGGGCGAGGGGCATGGGCGGAAAGGGCAAATCCAAACGGGCGTTCATAGTATGCCTTTAGGCCGTTGCGGTTAAAGCTGCAGTGCGACAAAAAGGGGCCCGTAGGCCCCTTTTTTGCTGATGCAGATCAATTTACTGGTAGTACAGCCCGCCATTGATGTTGATGGTGGCGCCGGTGACGAAGCCGGCCATGTCGGAGGCCAGATAGGCACATAGGCCGCCGATTTCCTCGGGCTTGCCCAGGCGCTTCATCGGCACGGAATCGACGATGGTCTGGAGGATTTCCGGCTTGATGGCCATGACCATCTTGGTGGCGATGTAGCCCGGGGCGATGGCATTGACCGTCACGCCCTTGGCCGCCAGTTCCTGGGCCAGGGCCTTGGTGAAGCCGATCACGCCGGCCTTGGCGGCCGAGTAGTTGGACTGGCCGGCCTGGCCCTTGACGCCATTGACCGAGGAAATGTTGATGATCCGGCCCCAGCCCCGCTCGGCCATCTTCGCCGACACCTGGTGGGTGACGTTGAACAGGCTGTTCAGGTTGGTGTTGATCACCGCATCCCACTGGCCCTTTTCCATCTTGGCGAAGAACTTGTCCCGGGTGATGCCGGCGTTGTTCACCAGGATGTCCACCGGGCCCAGCTTGGCTTCCACCTCGGCCACCATGGCCTTGCACGACTCATAGTCGGACACGTCGCCGGCCACCGGCACGAAATCCTTGAACCCGGCCTCGGCCTGTTCCTTGAGCCACTCGTCCGGATTGTCGAACTGCGGGTGGTAGTTCGCCGCCACCTTGTAGCCCGCCTTCGCCAGTTCCTGGCAAACCGCCGAGCCGATCCCGCCCATGGCGCCGGTGACAAGTGCGATGCGTTGTGCGGATTGGGTCATTGCTTACTCCTAGTCGAAAAAAGGCAGCCCCGTAGGGCTGCCTGGTTGCTGCCGGGGCGATCAGACGATGCCGAAGGCGTAGTACAGGGTGATGATGAAGAACACCGCCAGGGTCTTGATCAGGGTGATCGAGAAGATGTCCTTGTAGGACTGGCGGTGGGTCAGGCCGGTCACCGCCAGCAGGGTGATGACGGCGCCGTTGTGGGGCAGGGTGTCCATGCCGCCGGAGGCCATGGCGGCGACCCGGTGCAGCACTTCCAGGGGGATGCCGGCGGCCTGGGCGCTCTGGATGAAGGTGTCGGCCATGGCGGCCAGGGCGATGCTCATGCCGCCCGAGGCCGAGCCGGTGATGCCGGCCAGGGCGGTGACGGTGATGGCTTCGTTGACCAGGGGGTTGGGGATGGCGCGCAGGCCGTCGGCCACCACCAGGAAGCCGGGCAGGGCGGCGATCACGGCGCCGAAGCCGTATTCCGAGGCGGTGTTCATCGAGGCCAGCAGGGAACCGGCGATGGCGGCCTTGGAGCCTTCGGCGAAGCGGCTGATGACGGCCTTGCCGCCGAAGATGAACACGGTGAGGATGCCCACCAGCAGCGCCCCTTCCACCGCCCAGATGGCGACGATCTTGGAGATTTCCTGAACCACCGGGGCAGCCTTGCCGATCACCGCCGGCACGAAGGAGTGGCTCTTGCCGTAGAACTCGGGGATCAGGATGGTGAACACCTTGTTCATCACGCCCACCAGCACCAGGGGCAGCAGGGCGATCAGCGGGTTGGGCAGGTTGGTGTGCTCGAAGGGCTCCGGCTCGTTGATCAGGTTGGTGCCGTAGCCTTCACCGGCGGCGGCCGCCTGGCGGCGGCGCCATTCCAGGTAGACCATGCCCAGGGCCAGGATGAACAGGCCCCCCAGGGTACCCAGCCAGGGCGCGGCCCAGGTGTCGGTCTTGAAGAAGGTGGAGGGGATGATGTTCTGGATCTGCGGGGTGCCCGGCAGGGAATCCATGGTGAAGGTGAAGGCGCCCAGGGCGATGGTGCCCGGGATCAGCCGCTTCGGGATGTTGCTCTGGCGGAACATCTCGGCGGCGAACGGATAGACCGCGAACACCACCACGAACAGGGAGACGCCGCCGTAGGTGAGGATGGCGCCGACCAGCACGATCGACAGCATGGCCCGCTTGGCGCCCACTACCTTGATCACGGCGGCGACGATCGACTTGGAGAAGCCGGACAGCTCGATCACCTTGCCGAAGATGGCGCCGAGCAGAAAGACCGGGAAGTACAGCTTCACGAAGCCGACCATCTTGTCCATGAACAGGCCGGTGAACATCGGCGCCACCAGGGACGGGTCGGTCAGCAGTACCGCGCCCAGGGCCGCCACGGGGGCGAACAGGATCACGCTGTAGCCCCGGTAGGCTACGAACATCAGCAGCGCCAGCGCTGCCAGCACAATTAAAAAGCTCATTACTGCTCCTCTCACGTTGATGTTGTTGTGGTGCGGCCGTGGCCGGACGAGGGCCAATTAGCAACCGCCGTGCCCACCGCCTCGGGCATGGGCTAACGCCTTGATGTTGTTGAAAGAACGGTTCCGGCACGGTGGCGCCGAGATGGGCTGGCCGGGGCCAAGTCGCCAAAACGGGACGGAAAACCCCGCTGGCGCACGGTTTTGCGTTCCGGCCATAGACCCGCCCGTCAGCCCCGCGACAGACAGGGTGGGGCTGTTGGCTAAGCGCATGAATACAGGCGTGTTTTGACGCTTTTGTGACAGCGCCGGAGTGTCTCGTTTTAGAGATTTGGATGGCCTGCCCGGAAACCCGCGCCAGTCCTTGTTCTCCGAGCATGCCCTCTGGAACTCCGCGCCAGGCGCGGGTTCCCAGGATGGGGGCGCCAAGATCCCCTATTGGCGCGGGGATCGCAAGTGCAAGGCGTGCTCTCCCGGCGGGGATGGGCCGTTCATGCCGGAGGCGAGCAATGGCTCAGCGGATGGATCCGGCGAATGGCGCTTGAAATTCATCCGGCAGGGCCCAACATAGGATCCATCCCAACATTGCACCATTGCCGAGGACCCGTTCATGCGCTTCGATCAATGCACCACCAAATTCCAGCAGGCCATCGCCGACGCCCAGAGCCTGGCGGTAGGCGGCGACAACCCCTATATCGAGCCGACCCACCTGCTGCTGGCCCTGCTCAACCAGGACGACGGCGCCTCCAGTTCCCTGCTCTCCCGGGCCGGGGTCAACGTGCCGGCGCTGAAGACCGACATCGAGCAGGCCATCAAGCGCCTGCCCCAGGTGGAAGGCAGCGGCGGCGAAGTGACCGTGGGCCGCGATCTGACCAACCTGTTCAACCTGACCGACAAAGAGGCCCAGAAGCGCGGTGACCAGTTCATCGCCTCTGAACTGTTCCTGCTGGCACTCACCGACTACAAGGGCGATGCCGGGCGCATCGCCAAGCAGCACGGCCTGGCACGCAAGCCCCTGGAGGCGGCGATCACCGCCGTGCGTGGCGGTGCCGGGGTGGATAGCCAGGAGGCCGAATCCCAGCGCGAAGCCTTGAAGAAATACACGGTGGACCTGACCGAGCGGGCCCGCCGCGGCAAGCTCGACCCGGTGATCGGCCGGGACGACGAAATCCGCCGCGCCATCCAGATCCTGCAACGGCGCACCAAGAACAACCCGGTGCTGATCGGCGAGCCCGGCGTGGGCAAGACCGCCATCGTCGAGGGCCTGGCACAGCGCATCGTCAACGAGGAAGTGCCGGAAACCTTGAAGGGCAAGAAAGTCCTGTCCCTGGACATGGCCGCGCTCTTGGCCGGCGCCAAGTACCGGGGCGAATTCGAGGAGCGCCTCAAGGCGGTGCTCAACGACATCGCCAAGGAAGAGGGCCGCATCATCGTCTTCATCGACGAGATCCACACCATGGTCGGCGCCGGCAAGGCCGAGGGCGCCATCGACGCGGGCAACATGCTCAAGCCGGCCCTGGCCCGGGGCGAGTTGCACTGCATCGGCGCCACCACCCTGGACGAATACCGCAAGTACATCGAGAAGGACGCCGCCCTGGAGCGCCGCTTCCAGAAAGTGCTGGTGGACGAGCCTTCCGTGGAAGCCACCATCGCCATCCTGCGCGGCTTGCAGGAGAAGTACGAGCTGCACCACGGCGTGGATATCACCGACCCGGCCATCGTCGCCGCCGCCGAGCTGTCCCACCGCTACATCACCGACCGCTTCCTGCCGGACAAGGCCATCGACCTGATCGACGAGGCCGCCGCCCGGATCAAGATGGAAATCGATTCCAAGCCCGAGTCCATGGACAAGCTGGAGCGGCGCATGATCCAGCTCAAGATCGAGCGGGAGGCGATGAAGAAGGAAACCGACGAGGCTTCCAAGAAGCGCCTGCAACTGCTCGAAGAGGAACTGCAACGCCTGGAGCGGGAATACAACGACCTGGAAGAGATCTGGAAGGCTGAAAAGGCCCAGGTGGTGGGTTCCCAGCACATCAAGGAAGAGATCGAGGCGATCCGCCTGCAGATGGACGAGGCCAAACGCAAGGGCGACTGGCAGAAGATGTCCGAGCTGCAGTACGGCAAGCTGCCCCAGCTCGAAGCCCAGTTGAAGGCTGCCGAGGCCAGCGACAAGGAAGGCAAGGCGCAGAAGTTCAAGCTGCTGCGCACCGAGGTCGGCGCCGAGGAAATCGCCGAGGTGGTGAGCCGGGCCACCGGCATTCCGGTGAGCAAGATGATGCAGGGCGAGCGTGAGAAGCTGCTCAAGATGGAAGACCGCCTGCACCAGCGCGTGGTCGGCCAGGACGAGGCGGTGCGGCTGGTGTCGGATGCCATCCGCCGTTCCCGCGCCGGCCTGTCGGACGAGAACAAGCCCTACGGCTCCTTCCTCTTCCTCGGCCCCACCGGCGTGGGCAAGACCGAGCTGTGCAAGGCCCTGGCCGAGTTCCTGTTCGATTCCCAGGAACACCTGATCCGCATCGACATGAGCGAGTTCATGGAGAAGCACTCCGTGGCCCGCCTGATCGGCGCGCCGCCGGGCTACGTGGGCTACGAAGAAGGGGGCTACCTGACCGAGGCCGTGCGGCGCAAGCCCTACAGCGTGATCCTGCTGGACGAGGTGGAAAAGGCCCACCCGGATGTCTTCAACGTGCTGTTGCAGGTGCTGGACGACGGCCGCATGACCGACGGCCAGGGCCGCACGGTGGACTTCAAGAACACGGTGATCGTCATGACCTCCAACCTGGGCAGCCAGATGATCCAGCAGATGGCCGGCGACGATTACGGCGTGATCAAGGTGGCGGTGATGGCCGAGGTGAAGACCTACTTCCGCCCCGAGTTCATCAACCGTATCGACGAGGTGGTGGTGTTCCACAGCCTGGGCGAGGCCCACATCAAGAACATCGCCAGGATCCAGTTGCAGTACCTGGAAAAGCGTCTGGAGAAGATGGAGATGGGCTTGCAGGTGGACGACAGTGCCCTGGCCGAACTGGCCCAGACCGGCTTCGACCCGGTGTTCGGCGCGCGCCCCCTGAAGCGCGCCATCCAGAGCGAGATCGAGAACCCCCTGGCGCGGCTGATCCTGCAAGGCGAATTCGGGCCGAAGGACAGCATCCGGGTCACCTGCGAGAACGGCGTGATGCGTTTTCACAAGGCATAAGCCAGTTTCGCTACAGAACCAGGAACGGCGGGCTTCGGCCCGCCGTTTTTTTTTGTCAATTTTCCGGAGGTTCGATCGCCGCTGGCATTTTTTTTAAAGGTTTTTTCGATAGTTCAAGCCGCGTCTTTTGACTTTTTTTTGACGCTGTTTTGACTGTATTTGACAGCTAAAACTTGTTTTTTTTTGGTAAAAATCAGTGATGTAGATGAATTTGCATTGTTTACATTGGTAAATGACGTTGATATACATGCGGCCGACGCCCATCGGGGCAGGGCGTTCGCTCGTGCCCCGGAACCAGACCGGCACCAGGGAAGAAGGAGGGGGGATGAAAAAAATCAACAGGGTCGCCATCATCGGCGGCGGCTTGAGCGGCCTCGCGGCGGCCTATGTGTGCAAGCAACAGGGGATCGGCTTCACCGTCTTCGAAGATGTCCACCACATGGGCGGCAACATGCGCACCGTGCGCGGGATCGACGTCGGCCTGGGGGAGGGCCGCACCCGCTGGGTAGACCTGGGCGTTAACGATTTTTCCAAGACCGGCTACCAGGAACTCGTCAAGGTGATGGACAGCCTCAAGGTCCGCTACAAGCCCCTGCAGGACGTGGCCTCCTACTCCACCATCGCCCGGGACGGCACGCCCAGCGCCGAAATCGAGACCGGCTTCACCATCGAGAAGGGCTGGAGCACCGAGGCCTCGCCGGCCATCGAACAAGGCTTCCTCGATTTCCGCCGCTTCTGCGAGGAACACCTGCAGGAGCTGATGTACAGCGACAACCCGCGCTACAAGTACATGACCGTGGCGACCTTTCTCGAGGCGTCCGGATTGGCGAAGAACACCGAGTTCGTCAATCGCTGCCTCTATCCGCGCATCGTCGGCATGTACTTCACCAGCAAGGTGCCACCCGGGGAGCTGCCCTTCCGCGTCATCCTGCACTACTACTACCTGCAAGAGGGACTGGGCCGCCAGCCTACCCCGGACCCGGAGCGGATGTACTGGGTGGACGGGGTGCGCAGCTGGGTCGATGCCCTGTGTGCCTACCTGGACCCGAACTTCGACGGCAGTGCGTCCACTGCGGCCATGCGGGTGAATACCCGCGCCACTTTCAGTATCGATCCTTCCGGCATCGTGCTGGTCAGCACGCGCCCGTCCCGGGCGCCGGATGCCGCACCGGAGGTTGAGGGCTTCGATGCCGTGGTGGTCGCCAAGCAGGCCTGGGACGTGCTCGGACGTTTCGAGGAGCCGAGCCAGGCCGCCCCCGGGCTGGCCGCCACCCTGGGGCGCTTCCGCGCATCGGAGGATTCGGTGTTCGTGCATAACGCCACCGGCGTCCTGCCGCCCAACGCCAATGCCTGGAGCACCTACAACCTCAACATCCCCCGGGACTACGCCCCGGAGCACATCGGCTACTCCATGACCTACTGGTGCAACCGCCACCAGAACGACCCGGCCAACCCGGACTACAACTGGCAGAACGAGCAGTTCCGCGCCCAGAGCTACCTGCCCAATTTCTTCTGCACCCTCAATCCGATCAACCCGCTGCCGGACGAGAGCATCCTCCTGCCGCCGTGGAAGAACGGCAGCGGCGGCAACTGCACCATGTTCCGCTTCAAGCACAACATCATGGACATGGCGGCCTATCAGGCCCAGGAATCCCTGCCCGCCCTGCAAGGCCACAACGGTGTGTGGCTGGTGGGGGGCTACACCACCGGCGTTGGCCTGCAGGAAGAGTGCTGGATCGGCGCGGTGGATACCGCCGAGGTCATGCTCGGCCTGAAACCGAACTTCACCTCCAAATACCGCCACGACGTGCACGGGGCTGGCCGCGTGCCTGCCTACATCCGTCGTCTGGTCCACGGCGAGGCGGGCTGAACCGAGCCGCCACCGGGGACTTTTCACTGCACCAACCAATCAATCGGGGAAAAAGTATGAGCAAGGGTTTGAACGGGATCGACCTGGAGTCGATGGGTAATTTTGCCGAGGCGGCTAAGGCTGACAAGGGCGTCGCGGAGGTGAAGTTCGTCGCCAAATCGACCTGGAAAGGCGGCGCGCGCTGCGACGCCACCATTTCCGAGTTCTACTCCAATGGCCAGGTGGCCTCCCGTCCCGGACGCGTCTTCACCTTGCCCATGGATGAGCCGCCCCCCATGGGCGGCCACGATGCCCACCCCAACCCGGGGGAAATGCTCGCCGCGGCGATCTGCGGCTGCCTGACCGCGGGCATTGCCGCCAACGCCGCCCTGTTCGGCACCGAACTGGACAGCATCGAGGTCGAGGCGGCGGTGGACTGGAATCTGCTCGGTGTGCTCGGCATCGACCGGGAAGTGCCCTGTGGCGCTTCCGGCGTCCATTACACGGTCACCCTCAAGGGCAAGGGCAGTCCGGAACAATTGCGCCGCAGCAAGGAGACGCTGGACCGCAAGTCGGCGATCCTGAACTCCCTGCTCAAGCCGATTCCCGTCACCAGCAGCACGGTCATCGTCGAGTAGGGGCAGCGATGCGGGTAGGCGTTGGCTACAGCGACAATCCGGACTCCCTCGCCGCCGGTGCTCAAGCGGCCCGGGATGCGTTGACCCAGGCCGAACTGGAGAGCTGCGACCTGGTGCTGCTGTTCTCCACGGCGCGACACGATCCCCAGATTCTGCGCCAGGCGGTCGCCGCGGTGGTCGGGCCTCGGGCGCGCATCGTCGGTGGCTGGGCCGTGGGCACCCTGACCAATCGCTGCCTGGGCTACGCCGGCGACCAGGTGGGGCTGGCCGCCTTCACCCTCGATTCGGTGGAGTGCCAGCTCATCGCCGAGGGCGATCTGGCCGAGGGCGAAACCCTGGTTGGTGAGCGGATCGGCCAGCGCCTGGCGGCCCTGGGCACCGGGCCCGAATCGCCGGTGGTGCTGTTCTACGACACGGTCGATCGCACCAGCGGGCGGATGAGCATGCTCATGGCCACACCGCTGCTGACCGGTATCGAGCGCTCCCTCGGTTATCTGCCGGCCCTGGTCGGCGCAGGCTTGACCGGCGACATGGTGGGCACCCCGACCCGGCAGTGGACCGGCGAAGGTATCGCCGAGCGCCACGCCCTGGCTCTGCTGTTTTCTGCCGGCGTGCGCATGGACAGCATCATCATGCACGGCTGCCAGCCTTGCACCGGCTACTACACGGTGACCAAGGCCGACGCCCAGACCATTCTGGAAATCGACGGCCGGCCGGCGCTGGAGGTCATCGGCAGCATTCTCGGGGATGCCATCGCTCCGGAAGACTTCGGCTTTTTCGTTACCCTGGGGGTGAACATGGGCGACAAGTGGGGCGACTTCGACGAGTCGGCCTACGTTAACCGCATGTGCCTGAAGATCGACCGAAAGCGCGGTGGGCTGGTCATGTTCGAGCCCGACATGGTCGAAGGCACCCAGTTCCAGGTCATGCACCGCAGCGTCAATATGGATTACATCGCACCGCGCATCGAAAGCCTGTTCGCCGGGCTCGACGGGCGCACGCCGGTGTTTGCCTTCTACATCGACTGCGCCGGACGGGCCGCCGGCTTTGCCGGCATCGACGCCGAAGACGCGGCGGTGGTCCAGCGGGTCGTCGGCGAACGGGTGCCGCTGTTGGGCATCTATTCCGGCGTCGAAGTCGGTTCGGTGCTGGGGCGCCCCCGGGCCCTGGACTGGACCGGCGTGTTCTGTCTGTTCAGCATCTGACATGGCCACTACCACCGCATCCGCTGCTACCACCTCCGCCGAGTTCGACGAACTACGCCGCGAGGTGGCCTACCTGCGCAAGCGCAGCGAGCAACTGGCCGCCAGCCTGGTCCGGGCCGATACCATCGCCGCGGCGATCCGTCACGAACTGGAGCAAAAGCGCCGCGGCTTCACCCTGATGGGGGAACTGGCCGTCACCCTGGGGCAGGACACGGATTACGCCAGCGCCTTTCACGCCATCAGCCGGCGCATCAACAGCGCCCTCAACATGCAGCGCACCGCCGTGCTCACCCCCAACGACGATGGCAGCTTCAGCGCCGTCGTGCTGCAGGGCTACGACGAGGCGGAGCAGCAGGAAATCGGCGGGCGTACCATCGTGGTTCCGGCCGAAATGCTCGATCCTCTACGCCCCGTGTTGCTCACCCGGGCCGATCCCGATGAGCGTCTGGCCGAGGTGCGCAGCGCCCTGGGCCTGCCTTACCTGATCTCCAGCCCTGTCCTCCTGAACGGTGAGGTCGTTGCCCTGCTCGTCACTGGCCGGGTGCGCGAACAACGTCCCTTCCTGCCCCGCCTGGGGAGGAGCGACGTCGAGACGGTCCAGGCGGTCGGCGCCTATTTGGCCGCCGTGCTCACCGGGCAACGCCTGCAACAGGCGGAGAATCTGGCCAATTACGACCCGCTCACCGGACTGCCCAACCTGCGCTTGGCCACCGACCGGCTGCAGCAGGCCGTGACTCTGGCCGCCCGCGATGGGTTCAAGAGCGCGGTGATGTTCGTCGACCTGGATGGTTTCAAGGCGATCAACGATACCCTGGGCCACGCCGCCGGGGACGCCACGCTGCGTATCGTGGCCCAGCGCCTCGAGGCCAGCGTGCGCAAGTCCGATACGGTGGGACGGATTGGCGGTGACGAATTCATCATCATCCTGCCCCACATCGAGCACGCCGAAGGGGCCAGGGTTGTTGCCGAAAAGGCCCTGGCTGAAATCTGCCGGCCCATGGATGCTTACGGCCTCCACTGCCAGGTCGGTGCGAGCATCGGCATCGCCGTCTTCCCCGAGCACGGCAGCGACGCCGCCACGCTGCTCCGCCGCGCCGACGAAGCCATGTATGGCGTGAAGAAGAGCGGTAAGCGGGCGGTGCATTTCGTGGGCGGACGCTAGGCGCGCACCGCCTGCATTAATAAGCTCGTGGCCCGGGGCGCAGCCTCGGCCTTGGCGGACAAGGCCCATGTGGTCTGCCCTTACTCCAACGCCACCCGGGGTAATATCGGCGTGACCCTGACCCTGGTATAAGCCCGGGCAGGTCGCTCAAACGCCAACGCCGCCCTGAGGGGCGGCGTTGGCGTTTGGGCGACAGTAAAGAAGGCTAGTGTGCGTCCGTCTCGGTCTTGACCGTGTCGCCCACCGCCAGGCCTTTCTGACCCTTGAACACGACCTGGGCACGTTCGTCCAGGCCGGCCACGATCTCGACCAGGCCGTCCCTGCTGCGGCCGGTCTTGACGCTGACGACGTCGATCTTGCTGTCGTTGGTCACGGTCAGCACCCGGTTGCCATTGTCGTCGCGGACCACGGCAGACTTGGGGAGGACCAGGGCCTTGCGCTTGCCCATGCTGATGGTGCCGGAAACGTTGAGACCGGCCATGAGATTCGTGCCGGCGGGCAGGTCCACATAGGCCAGGCCGTTGCCGCTGGCAACGTCGATGGTCGGCGACAACTGTCGCACCCGGCCCTTCACCTCGGGCCCCAGGGGGCTTTTCACCGTGACTTCCTGGCCCGGGGAAAGGCGCAGCAGGGTCTCGCCCTTGACCTCGGCGCGCCATTCCAGACGGCCCTGGCGGATCAGGCGGAACAGTTCGCTGCCAGCAGAGACGATGGTGCCTTCGGCGGTGGAGATCGAGGAAATCACGCCATCGTCGGGGGCGACCAGGGTGGCGTACTCCAGGCGCAGTTGTTGGCGCTTGACCTGGGCCTGGGCAGCGCTCAGACGGGCCTCGGCAGTACGACGCTGGGTATCGTAGAGGGTTAGTTCCTGCTGACTGACGCCGCCGGAAGAGGCCAGGCGCTTGCCCCGCTCCTGGGTGGCCGTGGCCTGGGCCAGTGCCGCCTGGGCTTCGGAAAGCTGGGCGTTGGCTGCATCCAGGTCGGTTTCCACGGTGGCGGCATCGAGGCGGGCCAGCACCTGGCCCTTCTTGACGGTATCACCCACGGTCACCAGCACCTTGGAGAGGCGCAGCCCGCCCACTTCCGAGCCGATACGGGTTTCCTGCCAGGGCATGACGTTACCGCTGGCATCGATCAGATCTGGCCAGGCTTCGCTCTTCGGATGCATCACCGCAACCGAAGGAATCGGCTTGGGGGGCGGTGCGGCGACCTGGGCCTGGGCATTTCCGACCGTGGCCGGTTCAATGGTGGCGGCCTCGCTCGTGGGCTGTGCGTTCGACAAGGTGGCGGCACCGAGCACCAGGGCGGCGGGCACGGCGAAGGCGAGGAGCGCCATCAGGCGCTTTTCGGAGAAGATATTTTTGGCAGAGGGCAACATGAATCGCTCAATCAGGATGGCCGGCTTCGACCAGCGTGCCGCTTTGGGGAGCGGCAGGCGTGTCGCTGGCAACGTCGGATTTGTACAGGGCGCCCCCGCCGGTGGCGCGGTTCAACGCCACCCAGGCCTGGATGCGCTCTTGCTGGACGCTCAGCAGGGTTTGTTGCGCGCTCAGCATGGCGCGGCGAGCGTCTTCCAGTTCGAGCAGATTGCTCGCACCTTCACGGAAGCGGACATCCACCGAATCGAAAAAGCGCTGGTACTGGCTGGCGGACACCCGCGCGTTCTCGGCGCGCTCGTGGGCAGCGGCGTAGCGGGTCAGGGCGTCCTCGATTTCCTGGATGGCCTCCCGGGTCTTGGCCTTGAAGTCGGCCAGGGCCTCGTCGTAGCGGGACTTGGCGATTTCCACGGCGGCCTTGCGTCGGCCGCCGTCGAAGATCGGCAGGCTCAGGGAAGGGCCGAAGGACCAGGTGCCGAAAGACAGGGCGCCGCCACCGCTGGAGCCGCTGGATTCCGAAACCGTGTAGCCCAGGTCGCCGTTGAGGGTCAGCCGGGGATAGCGGTCCGCTTCCGCCAGGCCGATGTCGGCCGAAGCCGCTGCCAGGCGGCGCTCCGCCGAACGGATGTCGGGGCGCTGCATCAGCGCATCCTTGGGGATGGCGATGCTGAAGTGCTTGGGCACCGGCAGTCGTTCCAGGCCGGTGGGCTTGTCGGCCAGGGCTTTCATCAGGGCCGGGCGGGGGATGCCGGTGAGGCGGGTGAGCTGGTTTTCCAGGCGTTCGCAGTAGGCCCGCGTGGCCGCCAACTGGGTTTTGGCCTCGGCCACCGAGGCGGTACTGCGCACCGCCTGGTAAGGGGCGGTGAAGCCTTCCTTGACGCTGGCGGCGGTGAGCCGCGCCGTAGCCTCCCGGGAGGCCAGATCCTGCTCGCTCAAGGCCACGTACGACTGGCAGGCCCGATCGCTCAGGTAGGCATCGGTGACGTCGGCGGCCAGGCTGACGCGGACATCCGCCAGGGTCGCCGCCTGGGCCGCTTCCCGGGCCAGGGCGCCTTCCTTGCCGCGTCGCACCGCACCGAACAGGTCGATCTCCCAGGAGGCGTTCATCGACAGCCAGGATTCGGTGAGGCTCTTGCCCGAAGAATCACTGGCGCTGCTTTCGGCATTGGCACTGCCATCCAGCGTCGGCAAGGCCGCGGCATTTGACTGGGTCGTCCGCGAGCGGGACTGCCTGAGCTTGGCCATGGCGGCTTCAAGGGTCGGGCTACTGCCAAATGCTTCGGCGATCAAATGATCCAGCACTGGATCGGACAATTCGCGCCACCAGTCGTGGCCGTGGATGTCACCTGCAGCGGCGGTGGGGGTCGTGGCGAGCGCGGTGCTCGACGTCCAATGGCTCGGCACCTCGGTCTGGGTAAGCGTGGGGGCTTCGTAGTTGGGGCCGACGGCAGCGCAGCCTGAGAGGACCGACAGGATGGCGAGGGTGCCGAGGGTCCGCCGTGGTGGCATGCGTAAGGGCTGAAAGGCCATCGTTGATGTTTCTTCTGAAGACGCGCACGGGTGCCGGGCGTACAGACCCTGGGTCACGTCGTGGGATTGCCAATGCGCAAGCATGCAGATTGGCCGCAGGGAGTTCAAGCGGAGTTTTGCAACAGGCTGTATCCATGCCTCCCGCCGCCTGGCTACAGGCGGCGGGCCGGCGTGTTGGGCATCCTGTCCAGCCTTATCGGGCGGGGCGATCCTGGCCGCTCGATCTACTTCATGCGCGAGCGCAGTTTGATCGTCTCGCCCGCCACCATGAAGGCGCCGTGGCCCCGGTGGTGCAGGGTGCGCGGGTCTTTGACGGCCGGGTCGATCCAGGCCTGGACCACTTCAAGCACGAAGAAATTGTAGCGCTCCACCAGTTGGCGATCAGCGATGGTGCATTCCAGATTGGCATAGCACTGGTCGATCAGGGGGGGGGATACCTGTTTGGCCGGGCTGACGGTGAGGCCGAAGCGGGTGAACTTGTCGGTGTCGCTGCCCGTGGTATTGCCGCAGCCGACCACCTGTTTGGCCAGCGCGACGGTGGGGATGTTGATGACGCATTCGCCCGTGTCGCAGAGAGCGGCGAAGGAATGGTCCCGGCCGCTGACCACGCAGCCCACCAAGGGCGGCTCGAACTCCATCATGGTGTGCCAGGACATGGCCATGACGTTGGCCCGCTCGCCGTCCCAGGTGCTGAGCAGGACCACTGGCCCGGGTTCGAGCAGGCCGTAGACCCGGCCCAGGGGGAGTTTGCGCTTGGCCATGGAAAATCCCTCCATCGTTCGCACCATTGTGGATGGAGGGTGGGGGCGCGCCAAGGGAATCTGTGCAAGGCGCCCTCGCGGCGGGGCGGTTGCCGGCCGCGCTACGGATTCAGGGGGCGCGGGGGCGGTCGGCTTGGTCGGCGCTGACGGTGCAGTTGCGCCCCGATTCCTTGGCCCGGTAGAGGGCCTCGTCGGCCCGCCGGAGCATGGCATCCACCGTTTCACTGGGACGGAACTCCGTGATGCCGATGCTCAGGGTGATGACCGGAGAGAGGCCCAGGGCCCGGGTCTGGTCCTCGACCACGTGGCGCACCCGCTCGGCTAGCCTGAGGGCATCGGCGACCCCGCACTGGGGGAAAAGAATGAGGAATTCTTCGCCACCCCAGCGGGCGCAGACATCGTAATCGCGGATGCTTTCCTGGATGCAGCGGGCGGTATGGGCCAGCACCGCATCGCCGGCGGCATGGCCCCGGGTGTCGTTGACGGCCTTGAAGTGATCGATGTCGGCCAGGCCCACCGAGAAGGTGCCGCCGTTGCGCGCCACCTGGCTGATCTCGGTGTCGAGGCGTTCCAGCAGGTAGCGGCGGTTGGGCAGGCCGGTCAGCTCGTCCCGGGTCGAGATCAGGTGCAGGCGGTCGTTCAGCTCCCGCAGCATCGACTGGTAGCGGTCGCTGATGCGCACGATCTTTTCGATCTGGCGCACCTTGCGCTGGTAGCGGTCGACGTAGTTCAGTCCCCGATCCCGCTCGGCCTGCTGGAAGTGGTCGGAAATGCGGGTCAGCCGATCGAGCAGGCGCTGCTGCGCCCGGTAGCGATCGAACAGTTCTTCGAAGGCGGGTAGGAGCGGATTGCCGTGCTCGGCCGCCCGCAGCAGTGCCTCGATGCGTTCGTCGAACTCGGTTTCCTCTGATCGGCTGGACACGGTTCAAGCCTTGGCGGTGATGTCGAAGGCGAAGGTGCAGTCTTCCTTGAACTCCTCGGCCAGCTGGCCGACCCGCTCGTTGGCCGCATCGTAGCGCCACACCGCGCTGACTTCTGTGCCTTTCCTGTGGGCTTCCTCGAACATGTCGAGAATGTCCATCAGGGCGCGGATGCTGCTGGTGTTGAGGTAGAGCAGGTCGAGTTCGAGGCGCAGCGGGCGCTTTGCTTCGCGGAGGAACTGGCTGACCCAGTCCACGACCGGCTGAAACAGCTCGAAGGAATTCTCCGGGTAGGAATCCCCCTTCATCCGGATGACGCCGGCCTGCCAGTCGGCCTCGATGGCCGGGGTGGAACTGGTTTCGGTGATGTTGAGATTTGTCATTTTTATAGCACTACGCGCAGGCTGAAGAAGGACCATTCGCCGTCGATCGGGCGCAGGGAGCAGATCAGGGGCTGGGAAGCCTTGCGGGCCATGTCGATCAAACCCAGGCCGGCGCTGTTGTTGCTCAGCTCGTCCCGGGGCTGGCGCAGTTGGGCCTTGAAGGCAGCCTTCAGTTCGTTCTTGTCGAGCTTGGCCAGGGCGGCGATACGCGCTGCCAGGCTGGCCCCGTCCGAGGCGCTGACCACGTTGCCGGCGCTGACCACATAGCGGCCCTCGTCGTCATGGGAAACCACGATGGTGGAGGTGGCAGCGTGCTCCTGCAACTCCTTGAGCAAGGTGTAGCGGCGAATGTTTTGCGTCAGTTCGATATACACCGAAAACACGTCCGAGACCGACGAGGGGGACTCTTGCAAGCCTTCCATGTGGTTGCGCAGGGCTTTGCCGATCTCTTCGATCAGGGTCGCGGTGAACGGCCCGTTGAAGCAGAGCATGATCTTCTGGCGATTGAATATCTCGCGCAGGGAAAAAACGTCGAGTTGCTCCATGGGTTCTCCAGTGGGGGAGGCTATTTTAATGGTTACGGCTGATCATCGAAGCGGAACGCCATCACGGTGATGTCATCACGCTGGGGGAGGGCGCCCCGGTAGCGCTCCAGATAGGCGGCCAGACGGTCGCGCTGTTCGCCCAAGGGCGCATCGGCGTTGGCCTGCACCCACTCGGTGAAGCGCCGCTCGCCGAAGCCGTAGCCGTGTTCGCCCCCGGCCTGGTCGAGGATGCCGTCGGTGGCCAGGTAGAAGGTGCGGCCGGCCTGGAGGCCGACTTCGCTGTTCTCGTAGGTGCCGGGCTTGCGGTCGTTGACGCCGCGGCGCTGACCGCGGATTTCGTGGCACTGGCTGCCGTCGCTCCAGAACAGGGACAGCTTGGCGCCGGCGAAGCGCACCACCCGGCGGCGCAGGTCCACGTAGCACAGGCCCATGTCCATGTTGGTGGCGATCTGGCCGAAGCGGTTGTCGCTGGGGAGCATGGTCCGCGCCACCTCGTCGGTACGGGCGAGCAGGGCGGCCGGGTCGTCCCAGGGTGTGTCGGTGGCGGCCACGCCGATGGCGGCGTGGGCGATCATGGTCATGAAGGCACCGGGCACGCCGTGGCCGGCGCAATCGACCACGCCGAACAGGCAGCCGTCGGCGTTGGCCCGGTACAGATAAAGGTCGCCCCCCACCACATCCCGGGGCAGCCAGAGGACGAAGTATTCGCCGTGGAAGGCCTGGGCCAGTTCCCGGTCGGGCAGGATGGCGCTCTGGATCAGGCTGGCGTAGCGAATGCTGTCGGTCAGCTTGCGGTGAGTCTCGGCCATTTGCCGGTTGGCATCGGCCAGATCCGCGGTGCGCTCGGCGACGCGCCGCTCCAGGTCTTCGGTATGGGCGCGCACCTGCTGGGCCATGGTGTCGAAGGCCCGGGTCAATTCGCCGATCTCGTCGCGCCGCCGGGAGCGCAGCCGCACGTCGTAGCGTCCGCTGGCGATCTGCCGCACCGATTCGGTGAGCCGGGCCAGGGGCAGCAGCACCAGGCGGTCGAAGCCGACCGTGGTCAGGGCGAAGATGAGGAGCAGCAGGACGGTGCCGCCGATTGCCACCCCAGCGATGAGGCCCTGGTCGAGCACCTTGCTCGCCGCCAGGTCCACCGTGGTGATCACCGTCCAATCCAGGGACGGGATGTAGGCCAGGGCGAGAAGACGCTTCTGGCCGTCCAGGTGGGCCGTCAGGGTGGTCGCCTGCTCCACGTGGCTGGCGCTTTCCGCCAGGGCGGTGCGCAGGGCTTGGCGCTCCTCCTCGTCGCGGATCAGGTGAAAGATGCTTTTTTCCGAGGTGGCCTTGCTGACGGCGGCGTACTCGATCATGGCCGGGTCGGGGTGGGCAACGATGGTGCCGGCCCGGTTGACGATCAGGGTGGTCAGCCCCGGTTCCCCTGAGGCGACGAATTCCTGGAGAAAGCGGGAGAACTCGAAGCCGGTGCCGGCCAGGCCGATCGGCCGGCCTTCCCGGTTGCGCACCACGACGTTGGCCCACACTTTGGTGACCCGCAGCTTTTCGTCGGGATTGACGTTGATGGCGTAGTCCTTGACCTTCTCCAGGGTGGCGTAGAACCAGGCGTCGTCGGCCGCGTTCGGGTGCAGGGTGTAGCGGGGCTTGGCACTCAGGCCGGCGTCGGCGTCGCTCTGGTAGTAGTTGCCGGACAGGGCGCTGGCGAGAAAGAAGCTCTGGTCGGAAAAGCCGCGGCGGTAGCTGTCGCCGTCGCGGAAGAAACGCTGCCGTTTTTCCGCGTTCCCCTCGTCCTCGATCCACTCATGCAGCAGGTCCGAATCGGCCAGGCGCTGGGCCAAGGCCAATTCGCGACCGAGCAGGGACAGGATGCGCTGCTGGGTCAGCAGGGCGTTGTTGCGGGCGAAGGCGGCGCCGAAATGGCTGCGGATGTCATTGGTGACGTGGTAGCCCATGATCAATCCGGCGGCGACCAGGGTGCCAGCCAGACCAAACAGCAGCGCCGCGGTGCGGGCACGCAGCCCCCAGCCGAAGCGGTTGGCGCCGCCGGTTTGAATGTTTTCTTCTCGGTGCAACGGAATCCCCTCGTTGGACGGCGGCCGGTCTGGCGGCCCCGGCACACAGACGCGCATGCGGCAAGGGGGCTATCTTAGGGAGGTCGACCGGGGGCTGTCCATGTGGATCGAATACCTCGGCAGGCAAGCGGGGGCCCGCCGGCCGTCGGCAAGCACGCCAGGGGGATAGGTCCGGCTTAGTCGAGGCCGTTACGCCGCTGCCATTGACGGAGCTCGTCCTCGCTCAGGGCGCCGCTGACCGCCGTGACCTGATGATCGGCGTCGAACAGGTAGGTGCGGGGCATTTCGCCGCGCCATTGGCGGTCGATTTCGAAGCGCAGCCGTTCCGGGGCGGCGTCGCCGAACACCCAGGTGCGTCGCTCGGCCAGACCGGCCTGGCGCAGCAAGGGCGCGATGGCATCCGCTTCCGCCAGGGTATCGGTGGCGATCACCACCAGGTCGAGCTTGCGATTGCTCTTGGCCGCGGCGGCCAGCATGGCCAGGTTACCCTTGCAGTAGGGGCAATCGACGCCCCACAGAGTGACGACGAAAGGCTTGCCGCTGCGCGTCGCCTTGAGCCGGGCGTAATCGCCGGCCTGCAGAGGGGTCAGGGTGCCTGCCAGGGCGGGCAGGGCGGTAAGGGTGAGCAGGGTGGCGAGCCAGAAGCGGCGCAGGGTAATGCCGCAGCGGGGGAAGAGGGCGTTCATCGGGTGTTGTCTGGGGGGACAGTCGCTGCGGTCAGCGGGGCGGTGGGCGTGGCGGCAGAGGATTCCTCCAGGGCCACCAGGCGATAGCCTTCCTGGAGGGTATTCCACGACAGGTAGGGGCGGCCCCGGTCGTCGATCAACTGGGGGTGGTCCGAGGCGCCGTCGCTGGTGGCCAGGGCCCGGGGGGCGCTCCAGCTGCGGCCGCCGTCGGCGGAGTGCTCGACGAAGACCCGAGTGGTCTGGCCGTCGAACTCCTTCCAGGCCAGCCAGACCTGGCGGTCGCGTACGAACAGGGCCGGGTGGGCGGCCAGGTCGCCACCGACCTTGCGCGGCGGGAAGAGGGGAGCGCCGTCGCGGCCGCGCGCCTGGTATTGCAGGGCAGGCGTGGCGCCGACCAAGTTGAACCAGGCCAGGTGGCGGGTGCCATCGCCGGCCACTGCCAGGGCCGGGCCATGGTGCGGGCAGGCATCCACCTGCCAGCGGTCGTCGCTGCCCCGGGGCGGCTCGGCACCGTCGGCGATGCCCCCCAGGGGCGCCAGGCCGTGGTCACGCAGGCTCTTGCCCTGGGCGTCGCTATAAACGTGGCGCCACAGGGCGAGGGGGCGATTGGCCGCGAGTCCGGCAGGGGCGCTGGGGTCGTCGGCCAGGGCGATGCGGCAGCATTCGCAGGTATGGGCGGCGTGACGGGCATTGGTGCTGAAGGTGGCACCGTCGTCCCGGGATTCGGCGTAGTAGATGGCTGCGCCCCGGTAGGCCTGGCCCTGGCGCTTGGCGGCTTCGCCCTCGCGCTTGTCGATCCAGGCCAGGAAAAGCCGCCCGTCCGGGCTACGGTGCAGGGTCTGGAAGCGGTGGGTGATCGGCGCCCGGTCGTCGTTGACCGTCAGCGGCGCATCGAAATGGCGTCCGCCGTCACTGGAACGGGCGAAGCGCACGTGGCCGGCATAGGGCACGCTGGCCAGGGGCGAGGTCCACGCCACCCAGACCCGGGCGGCATCCCCGGCCTGCCGCTGTGCGCCGTCGGGCAGGGCCACGATAATTTGCGGGCGCAACTCGCCCTCGGCGGCCACCGGCTCCGGAGCGGCATTGACGTTCACCGGGTTGGAAAAGTGGGCGCCACGGTCGTCGGAATGATCCACCACCAGGCGGCCCTCCCGCTCCGGGGCGATCCGCACCCGCCACAACCGACCGCTGGCGTCGAAGACCGCACCCACCGCCACCGGGGGGCGGGCGGCCTTGGCCGGGCTCGCGCTCCTGACCGGCGCGGCGCCATGGTCGTGCCCCTCGTGGGCCTGGGCTGGGGTGATGGCAAGGGCGCCGGCGAACAGGGCGGACAGCAGGGTGGCAACGCGTGGCACTGCCGTGAGCGGGCTGGGTCGCAGGTGCGGCGGGAGGGAAGGCGGTAGGACGAGGGCGGGCATGACCGACAGGGGTACCAGGGTGGTGCTTCCGGGGTGAAACGGAATTCGGGGAACGCGGCGCCCCTTTTTTGGAGGGAGCCGAGGCATTCGGACGACCCGCTACCGAGGCTGGGCGAAACCACCGCACCAGGCCCGGAACGAGGGATGACGGCGCTCATCCTAGCAGCGTCGGGGGGCGGCTCGGGCGCGACAAAATGCCACATTCCCGGCACAGGAGCGGGCGCGCATCATCCGCGCCGCTGGATCGGTGCTGAATCGGCGCATCACCGTGGGCGTTCGATTCGTATCCGTTCTATGCCTCTGCTTCGCTCCATTGTCCGGGCGAGAGAGCGCAGAACCGGGACAACCAACCCGAGGCCCCCGAATCCAGCAGCCGCACAAAAAACATCTCAGGGATTTCCACCATGTCTTGCCCCCTTCGCCCCACCCCCGCGGCCGCCGCCGTTGCCCGTGCCCTTGTCGCCCTGGGGGTCGCCGCCGGCCTGGCCGGGCTGGCTCACCCCGCCTGGGCGGACGAAAAGGAACTAGCCGAGGTCACGGTCAGCGGCGGCGCCGGCGGCAGTTCCGCAGCGCGCCTCGGCGGTCTGCCCAGTCAGCTGCCGGCAGTTGCCGAGGGAATGTCGGCGGCGGAGATCGCCGAAAAGGTGAACGTGGTCGATACCGCCGACATCCTGCGCTACCTGCCCAGCCTGCAGGTGCGCAAGCGCTACGAGGGCGACCGCAACGGCATCGTCGCCAACCGCACCTCGGGCACCCTGGCCTCGGCTCGCACCCTGGTCTATGCGGACGGCGTGCTGTTGTCGAACTTCCTCGGCAACCGCTACGACTTCCCCCCGCGCTGGGGCCTGGTCTCGCCGGAGGAAATCGAGCGGGTGGACGTGATCTACGGCCCGTTCTCCGCCGCCCTGCCGGGTAATTCCCTGGGCTCCACGGTGCTCATGACGACCCGCCTGCCGGAGAAGTTCGAGGCCCACGCCAAGGCCCAGATGTTCAGCGAACGCTTTGGCCTTTACGGCACCCACGATAGCTACCCGGGCTACCAGGCCAATGCCACGGTGGGTAGCCGGGCCGGCGACCTGGCGGCGGTGTTCTCGGCCAACCATATTGACGCCAAGGGTCATCCGATGAGCTTCGCCACTGCCGGGCTGTCCTCCACCGCCGCCGGGGCAGGGGACAAGGTGGTGAGCGGCGCCTACAAGGACAGCGACCCCACCGGCAAGGGCCGGGTGATCTTCGGCGCCACCAGCATCGACCACACCGTCCAGGACAACGCCAAGCTCAAGCTGGCCTACGATTTCACCCCAACCCTGCGCGGCTTCTACACCGTCGGCGTGTGGCAGAACAATTCGGATTCGACGGTGCAGAGCTACCTGCGCGATGCCACCGGCAATCCGGTCTACAGCGGCAACGTGAACATCGACGGCAAGCGCTACACCCTCAACGCCAGCCAGTTCCAACCGAGCCGGCGCAACGAGGAGCACTGGATGCAGGCCGTGGGGCTGAAGAGCAACACCCGCGGCGAATGGGACTGGGAGGCGGTGGCCAGCTGGTACAACATCGCCCAGGACGACACCCGGGCCCCCTCGGTGGCCCTGCCGGCGGCCCAGAACGGCGGCGCCGGCACGGTCGCCAAGGGCGACGGCACCGGCTGGCAGACCCTCGACCTGAAGGGCGACTGGCGCCCCAATGGCACCGGGGTGGGCAGCCACCAGGTGCAGTTCGGCTACCACTACGACCGCTACGTGCTCGACAGCCGGGTCTACAGCACCAGCAACTGGCTGACCGGCAGCCTGGGCCAGCGCACTTCGGCCTTTTCCGGCAAGACCGAGACCCAGGCCCTCTACGTGCAGGATGCCTGGCGTTTCGCCCCGGACTGGAAGCTGGTGCTGGGCGGGCGCTACGAGCGCTGGCGTGCCTTCGATGGCGCCACGGCCAATGCCACCACCACCATCCACCATGGCGAGCGGGACGAGGGGCACTTCTCGCCCAAGCTGTCCCTCAGCTTCGCCGCCACTCCGGTCTGGCTGCTGCGCGCCTCCGTCGGCCAGGCTTACCGCATGCCGACGGTGCAGGAGCTGTTCCAGGGCTCGATCAGCTCTGGCACGATCGTCAACAACGACCCCAGCCTCAAGCCGGAAAAAGCCCTGTCCTCCGAACTCACTGCCGAGCGGGCCTTCGACAATGGCCTGTGGCGCGTCTCCCTGTTCCACGAGAACGTCCGCGACGCCCTCTACAGCCAGACCAACGTCACCGTTTTTCCCAACGTCACCAACATCCAGAACATCGACCAGGTGCGCACCCAGGGGGTGGAAACCTCCCTGCAGGCCAGCGACGTCGGCCTGCGCGGCCTCGACCTGATGGGCAGTATCACCTACGCCGATTCCGAAATCCTGCGCAACGGCAAGAACCCGGCCACGGTGGGCAAGCACCAGCCCCGGGTCCCCGACTGGCGCGCCACCCTTGTGGCCACCTGGCGGCAGAGTGCGGCCCTGTCCTACACCCTGGCCGGTCGCTACAGCGGCAAGCAGTACGGCAACCTGGACAACAGCGATACTCACGGCAGCACCTATGGCGGGGTGAGCAGCTTCTTCATCGTCGATGCCCGGGTGAATTACAAGATCGCCAAGCAGGTCACCGCTTCCGCCGGGGTTAACAACCTCAACAACTACCAGAGCTTTGCCGCCCACCCCTACCCGCAGCGCACCGTCCATGCGGAACTCCGCTTCGACCTGTAAGCGGCGGGCCGGCGCGGTCAAACTCTAAGCTGCATCAAAGTAATCGGGACGGCACTGCCTAGAATGGCCGGGAGTCGTGGGACAGGTCCGGCGACCGCCCCTCCGAGGGCCTCTCCGTTTCGTGCTTTTGTGAGTTTGTGCATGTCCATGGAATCAATTCGATCGCGCTTGGCCCTGGCCCTGCTGCTGGGTGGTGTCGCCGGGATGGCCCAGGCCTCCTGCGGGCAGGCCTTTTGTGTGGTGAACACCAACTGGGCCATGCAAGGGGTGCCCTCCGAACCGGGCAGCAGCCGTCTCGATCTGCGTTACGAGGCCATCAACCAGAACCGCTTGTGGCGCGGCACCCGCGGCGTTTCCGCCGCCGATGACGACAGCGATGCCCTGGAAAAGCGCACCAACAATCGCAATCTGATCGCCACCTACGACTACACCGCCTCCAATGCCTGGGGCTTCTCCTTCGTGGTCCCGGTGCAGCAGCGCCTCCACGAGCACGTGGCCGATCCGGCCGGGGACGCCACCTACGAGAAGTGGAATTTCACCCGGCTGGGCGACGTGAAGGCCCTGGCCAACTACAGCGTCACCAACGATGACGACCCGCTCAACCGCTACGGCGTCCAGTTCGGCGTCAAGCTGTCCACCGGCAGCCATACCGTCAGCAATGGCGACGGCAGCCGCGCCGAACGGGCTCTGCAGCCTGGCTCGGGCAGCACCGACCTGATCGTCGGCGGCTATTACACCCACCGGGGGCTTACGCCCGGTGCCGCCTGGTTCGGCCAGGTCAGTTATCAGCAGGCGGCCCTGACCCAGGACGCGTTTCGCCCGGGCAGCCAGACCGCCGTCACCCTGGGCTACAACCAGTCCGTGGCCGGCGATCTGTCCGCCACCCTGCAGATCAACGCCCTGCGCAAGGATCATGACCGGGGCGCGAACGCCGAGCCGGCCCTGTCCGGCGGCAAGTACGCGTTCGTCAGTCCGGGCCTGAGCTACGCCGCCGCCAAGACCGTCCAGCTCTACGGCTATGTGCAGCTGCCGGTTTACCGCAACGTGAACGGCATCCAGCTGGTGGCCAGCCGCGCCTTCGTCGGCGGCATGTCCTTCCAGTTCTAGTCGTGGGCCGGGGCGATCCGCCCCGCCGTCCCTTACAATGGCGCCCTTGCAACAGCAACGATTCAAGGGCGTTTTTTCATGGCAGAGATTTTCGTCAGTACCGACGTGGAGGCGGACGGCCCCATCCCCGGTCCCCATTCCATGTTGTCCTTCGCCTCGGCGGTCTACACCCAGGAGAAGGAGCTGATCGCCACCTACAGCGCCAACCTGGAGCTGCTCCCCGGCGCCGCCGGCCACCCGGAAACCATGCGCTGGTGGAAGACCGAGCCCGAGGCCTGGGCCGCCCACCGGGAGAACATCCGCCCGCCGGAAGAGGTGATGCCCGAGTACGCCAAGTGGGTCGAGGAGCTGCCGGGCAAGCCGGTGTTCGTCGCCTACCCGGCCGGTTTCGACTTCACCTACATGTTCTGGTACCTGATGCGCTTTGCCGGCCGCTGTCCGTTCTCCTGGTCGGCCCTCGACATCAAGACCTTCGCCATGAGCATCACCGGCCTGCCTTATCGCAAGACGGTCAAGCCGCGCCTGCCCCAGGCCTGGTTTGAGGATTTTCCCCACACCCACGTGGCCCTGGACGACGCCCTGGAGCAGGGCGCCCTGTTCTGCAACATGTGGTCGTTCTGGAAGGAACAGCGCGAGCGCCTGGGCATCGCCGAGGACCTGTCCGCCTACGTCGAGGCCTGGCGGGCCGAGCGGGCTGCCGCCAAGGCCGACGAGGAGGCGGAAGCCCAGGCCCTGGCCGCTGCGGCGGCGGCTGGCGGCGATGCCGCCGTTACGTCCGGCGACAAATAGGTACGTTTTTCCTAACGGCGCCTCGGCACTTTTCCCGGCGGGAAAAGTCCGAACCCTTGAAAACGACACTCCGCTCCCCATCTGGGGAACTGAGCCGTCGTTTTAGAGAGGAGCCGACATGAAAGTGGTCTTCAACAGCGAGCACTATGCAGTGGTGTCCTACGTGGCCCAGCACGGTTACGAACTGGTGGAGAAGGACTCCGGCCGCATGATGTTCATCCAGGGGGTGCAGGCGGATCATTTTCACGACGCCATGCGCCAGGTGGTCACTGAACAGCAGGGCGATAGCGACGAGATCGATGCTTTCCTGTCCGACTACTGCGAGGGGGCGACGCAACCCATCAGCTTCCACTGAACGTGGGGGCCGGGCGGTCAGATTGGTAGTCGTCCCGGAAATGGCGTGAACTGCCGGTATAATCCCGCTTTTTTCGACGCTCAAGGGGATAGACCATGGGACGTGTCGTTTCCGACTACGTGTCTGACCACACCAAGTTCATCGACGAGGCGCTGGCCAAGAATCCGGCCTGGGCCGAGGATCAGGCCAAGGGCCGCGCCCTGTGGTGGGATCGTCCGCAGACGCTGGACGAACTGCGGCGCCAGCAGGAATCCCGGGTGGCCCAAAAGGCGTATCCCTACGACGTGACCACCAAGTAAGTCGGGCTGGTTGCGGTAGAAAAAACGGCAAGGTTTCCGACCTTGCCGTTTTTTTCATCCCGCCAGCGTCCCATCGCCTTATCGACGTATCCCTTTTTATCGACGCTTCGCCCCGCCTGGGCGGCCTGCCCCGCGACCACGCCCCTGCCGGGGGATAATGCCGGCCATGGCGCCTGCTGCAACCCTGCTATTGCGCCGGTGCCCTTACCCTTCATCTTGCCCGAGCCGCGCCCATGCCCCCACGCCCCATGACCTACGAAGAGTACCTGGACGAAGTGACCACCCTCATCACCGAGAAATACGACGTGAGCGACCAGGCGGCGATCGCCCTGGTGATGGCCGCCCAGGACAAGGAATACTTCTGCCCCCACGACGACGACCCGTCCCTGCGCAACCTGGACCAGGCCCACAGCGACGCGCGCAAGCTGTTCAAGGAGCAGAAAACCTTCCTCGCCTGAGCGGCGCCCTGGCGCAATAAAAAACGGCAAGGCTAAGCGGCTTTGCCGTTTTTTATTGCTGTCAGCCTTGCGGCCAGGCAGGTGCCGCGATCAGGGTTTGGGCAGGGTGTAATGGTCTTGCCGGAACAGGGCGGTGCAGGCCGCCACCACCTGGGGGTCCAGTTCCTTGCCGGCCATCCGCTCGATTTCACGCAGGGCCCGCTCGGCACCGAACTCGGGGCGGAAGACCCGGTGGGACGACATCGACTCGACGATGTCGCAGACGCGCAGGATGCGCGCTTCCCGGCAAATCGCCTCGCCCGCCAGGCCTCGGGGATAGCCGGTGCCGTCCAGGTTCTCGTGGTGCTGGTAGACGATTTCGGCAATCGGCCAGGGGAAATCCACGTCCTTGAGGATTTCGTAGCCGATCACCGAGTGCAGCTTGATCAACTCGTACTCGGCCGGGGTCAGGGGGCCGGGACGGGAGAGGATTTCGCCCGGGACTTCGATCTGGCCGACGTCGTGCACCAGGCAGGCCAGTTCTAGCCCTTCCAGCTGCTCGGCCGGCAGGCCGAGCTTGCGCCCCACCGCCACCGCCAGGTGGGCCACCCGTTGCTGGTGGGTGGCCGAGGCCGGGTCGCGGTGCAACGCCGCGGCGGCCAGGGAGCCGATGGTTTGGCGCAGCGATTGGCGCAGCGAGGCATTGGCCTGACGGCCCGCCGCCAGGGCGGCGCTGCGGCTGACGGTCAGGTGGATCAATCCGCCCAGCAGCAGGGCGCTCACCACCTGGGCGGTGGCGGCCATGGTCAGCAACGACGAATCCGGGCTCTCGCCGCGGTGGAAGGCGATCCACGACAGCGAGGCCATCGAGGCCAGGCCGCCGCCGATGCCGGCAAGCAGCAGCACCAGGGGGCTGGCAGTGGCCCGGCCGTGGGGCGCGATACGGCGATACCCTGCCAGCACCAGCGTGGCCAGGGCCCAGGCGCTCAGGATGCTCAGGGAACCGGGAATGGCGCCGCCCCCGCCCATGTTCAGGCGGGTGGCGGCGCCGGCCAGGCTGACGATGAAGCCGCCTAGGGGCCCCAGGGCGATGGTGGCCACCGCCATCACCCCGTTGCGGGTGTCGATATATACGCCGTTGTCGATCTTGAAGCTCAACTGCAGGGAAAGCACCGCCAGCACGGCATAGACGGCGACTTGCACCCAGTAGCGCGGCAGCCAGGCGGGCAGGCGCGGCGAGAACGAATCGGCCAGGACGAAGATGGCGAACAGCAGGACGGGGACGCTGATCAGCTCGAAGAAGTGGTGGGCCAGCATTGGATCAGGCCTCCCCGCGATCGGGCGCGGCCAGCTCGGGGCGCATCACGGCCAGGGCGGCCTGAACCACCTCGGCGTCGTATTTGGTGCCCTGGTGCGCGGCGATTTCGGCCAGGGCCGCCGGCAGGCCCTTGGCCGGGCGGTAGGGGCGGCTGGCGGACATGGATTCGATGGTGTCGGCCACCGCCAGGATGCGGCTTTCGAGCATGATCTCGTCGCCCTTGAGGCCGGCCGGGTAGCCGCTGCCGTCGAGGCGCTCGTGGTGCTGGCCGGCGATTTCCTTGAGGGGCCAGGGCCAGTCGATCTTGCCCAGGATGTCGATGGTGGCCTGGACGTGCTGGCGCAGCACCGCCATTTCCTGGGGGCGCAGCACGGTGGGCTTGGTCAGCAGCTCGATGGGAATGCGGATCTTGCCCACGTCGTGGACGACCGCCGCCAGGCGCAGGGCGTGGCAGCGTTCTTCGCTCAAGCCCATGTGCCGGGCGATCTTCAGTGAAATCTCGGCCACCTCGAGCTGGTGGCCGACGGTGTAGGGGTCGCGCTCGGCCAGGGTTTCCGACAGGGTTTCGATGGCCTGTTCGAGGATTTGCTCCAGCTTGGCCGCCGCGGTCGCGCGCAAGGCGGCCTCGGCTTGCAGTGCCTCCCGGGCGCGAAATCCGCTCAGGGCCAGTTCCAGATACTGGGCCAGTTGCTCGAAGAGGCGCACTTCCGTAGCGCCGAAGGCGTTCACCTCGCGGGAATAGACCATCAGCGCACCGACGACACGACCGTCCAGGGTCAGGGGCACCGAGATCGAGGCCGCCAGGCCGTAGCCGGCGGCCCGGGCTTTCCACGGCGCAAAGGCCGGGTTGTAGCTGGCCTGGTTGTTGAGCTGGGTCTTGCCGCTGCGGATGGCCTGGCCGGTGGGCCCGTGGCCGTGGGGATTGTCGCCCCAGCTGAATTCCATGCCGTCCAGGTAATGGCTGGCCGTCCCGGCGCTGGCGGCAACCGTCACCCGCTTCTGTTCGTCGTCCGCCGCCAGGCCGATCCAGGCCAGGGGATAGCGCCCCTGGGCGGTGATGCCGGCGCAGCTGGCGGCCAGGAATTCCGCCTCGTTCTGGGCCTGGATCGCCCGTGCCGTGGCGCCGTGCAGGGCGTCGAAGGCCCAGGCCAGCTGGGTGGCCTCATCCACCGAGGCGGGCGCCTGGGTGTCCGGCGTGACGAGGAGCAGGGCGAGGGTGCGGGGCGGCTCGGGCGTGGTGCCCAGCCAGCGGGCGGTGGCTACCCGGCCCCCGGGCAGATGCACGACCTGTTCCGGGCCGGCATTGCCCAGGTGCATCGCGGCAACGAAGTGGCTGCTGTCGATCGGGTGGAACAGTTCGAGCAGGGCGGCGCCGGGCACCGTCAGGCCGGTGCTGGCGAACAACTGCTCGGCGGCCGGGTTGGCGCTGGCGATGGTCAGGGATGCCACGTCCACCCATGCCAGGGCCTGGGGGAGCAAGCGCCAGACGGCGTTTTCCAGGGGCGTGGGCGAGAGCATGGCGGCTGACCTTCGGGCAAGGAGGATGCGGGAAAAGCAGAATAGCCTGACCTTATCACCGCCGCCCGCCGGGACCGAGGAGATTCATCACGGCCAGGAAATCATGCCCTCGCTGCCCAGCCGGGCGTCGCCACGATCCCATGAGGTCGGCGCGTTCCTGCGCGGCGTCCGATGTTGCTGTCCGATCTCGCCGGGCCAAACTCCATGCCTCTAAACCCTAGGACTGGCGCGGACCTTCACGGGGTGCCTGTGAAAACCCGCGCCGATCCTTGAGTTTAGCCATGCCTGCCTGAAGATGCCCAACTGGCGCGGTGTTCCGCGGGGTATCACCGTCAGGTGCTGCGGCACCGGGCGGCAACCGAGTCCGGTAGATGGGGGTGGTGGGGTGGGGCACAGCGGGGAAGGTGCAAAAATGGCGAGGGCGGGATACTTGGGCCCGGACGGACCTGCCGGCCACGGCCTGGTGGCCCTTGAGGCGGGCGGCTTCGATCAAGGCGCTCATCGGCTTGCGGCCAACGCCGCGCTTTAGCTCTTTGCCTCTCCCAACACCCGTCGCACTACCTCCACCCAATAACTCGCTCCCAAGGTCAGGATTTCGTCGTTGAAGTCGTAGCCTGGGTTGTGCAGCAGGCAGCCGAGGCGACCGGGGCCGGCGCCTAGCCAGATGTAGGCGCCGGGGCGGGCTTGCTGGAGGAAGGCGAAGTCCTCGGCCACCATGGCCGGGCCGGGGGACGTATCTACGGCCGCCTCGCCCACCAGGGCGGTGGCGGCGGCCGCCGCCAGACGGGCCGGTTCCGCGGCGTTCACCGTGGGCGGGTAGCGTCGCTCGTAGCGTACCCGGGCGGCTATACCGAAGGTGGCGGCGATGCCCTGGGCGATCTCGTTGATGCGCCGCTCCACCAGGTTCTGCACCTCCGGGGAGAAGGCGCGCACGGTGCCGCGCAGCACGGCGCTCTGGGGTAGCACGTTCCAGGTGTCGCCGCCGTGGATCTGAGTGACGCTGACCACCACCGAATCCAGGGGGTTGGTGTCGCGGCTGGCGATGGTTTGTAGGGCGCCCACCAGCTGGCCGGCGGCCACCATGGAATCGCGTCCCAGGTGGGGCATGGCGGCGTGGGCGCCCTGGCCTTCCAGGGTGATCTCGAAGATGTCGTAGGAGGCCATCTGGGCCCCGGCTCTGATGGCGAAGCGGCCAGCTTCCAGGCCGGGCCAGTTGTGAAGGCCGTACACCGATTCAATGGGAAAGCGCTCGAACAGGCCGTCTTCCACCATGGCCCGGCCGCCGCCCTCGTTTTCTTCTGCCGGCTGGAAGATCACCGCCACGGTGCCGGTGAAGTCCCGAGTTTCGGCCAGGTACCTGGCGGCGCCGAGCAGCATGGCGGTGTGGCCGTCGTGGCCGCAGGCGTGCATCTTGCCCGGGTGGCGGGAGCGGTGGTCGAAGTCGTTGGCTTCCGGGATGTCCAGGGCGTCCAGGTCGGCGCGCAGGCCCACCCAGGGGCCCGGGGCCTTGCCCGGAATGACCCCGACCACGCCGGTCTTGGCGATGCCGGTGTGCACCTCTATGCCAAAGCTCTTCAGCAGTTCGGCCACGTAGGCGCTGGTCTGCACTTCTTCGAAGGCGGTTTCCGGATGGGCGTGCAGGTGATGGCGCCAGCCGCGCATGGCTTCGCCCAGGGCGGCGACGGCGGGGGGGATGCGGGGGAGGATGGTGGTGTTCATGCGGCAACTTCCTGGGTATCGCGCCAGCGGTAACGCAGTAATTCAAGCGAGGCGACCCGGGTCAGCGCCCCGTGCAGGGGAATCGGGGCCAGGGGAGTGAGGGGAATGTCCAGGTCGGCCAGGTCCGCCGAGGAGCCGCCCGCCAACACGGCGTCGGCCAGGACCTTGCCGCTGGCGGTGGCCAGGGCCACGCCCCGGCCGTTGTAGCCGGCCACGGTGACGATGCCCGGGGCCAGTTCGTGCAGGCGGGGCAGGAAGTCGGTGGTGATGGCCACATGGCCGTCCCAGGCGTAGTCGAAACTCACCGAGGGCCCCAGGGCCGGGAACATGCGGGCCAGCCGGCCGGCCACGTGCCGGGCCAGGCGCGGTTGCCAGCGGTGGTTGAGGACCAGGGCGCCGCCGCTCACCAGCCTTCCGTCCACCGTGGGACGGACGAAGTACATATCGGCGTGGGTATCGGAGAGGGCCTGGCAGCCGGGCAGCACCTGACGGCGCACCGCCTCGGGCAGGGGGGCGGTGGCGAGCTGGAAGAAGCGCACCGGCACGATCGAGCGGCGCAATTGTGGGAACAGATTGTCGCTGTAGGCGTCGGTGGCGACGATCACCTTGGCGGCGCGCAGCGAGCCGCTGGGGGTGGCGAGGCGCCAGCCCTCACCGTCCCGGGCCACGGCGGTGACTGGTGATTGGGTGTGGATCGTTGCCCCGGCGGCCTGGGCAGCGCCGGCCAGACCGCGTACCAGCTTGAGCGGATTGACGTGGCCGCCGCTCCGGGCCAGCCAGGCGCCGTGGTAGAGGGGCGAGCCGCTCAGAGTGGCGGTTTCGTTTCGGTCCAGGTAGGCCACGTCGGCCCCCAGGGCTTGCCACTGCTCGAAACGGTCCCGGGCCAAGCGGGCCCGGCCGGGGGAATGGGCGGGCTGGGTCCAGCCGGTCTGCACCGCGTCGCAGGCAATCTGGTGACGGCGGATCAAGTCGAAAGTGAAGGCGGCGGAGCCGGCCACCAGCCGTGCCAGCCGATCGCCCCGCACGATGCCGAAGCGAGCGCGCAGGTCGGCCGGGTAGGCCCGGGTCAGGGCAGGGATGACCATGCCGTTGTTGCGCCCGGCACCGCCGTGGCCGATCTCGACAGCCTCCAGCACCACCGCGTGCCGGCCCGCTTCGGCCAGGTGCAGGGCGGCGGACAGGCCGGCATAACCGGCGCCGATGATGGCCACATCGGCCACCGCATCGTGGTCGAGGGGTTGGGTTGGGGGCGGCGGCGTGGCGGTGGCCGACCACAGGGAAGGCAGGGAAGGAGTTGTCAGGGCAGGCATGGGCAGCCTCGTGGGATCGGGAGCGGATAAATCGGGAAGGGGGGGAGGCGGGAAGAGGGCGCCTCTGGCGGCAAACCTCGGTCCTGCCGCCAGAGGCGCCCCCGACCCCTGCCGGGAACCCCCTGGGGAGCGGTGCTTAGGCGCGGAAGGCCAGGGCGACGCCGAAGGCTTCCCGGGCGGGCACCACCAACTGGTCCGGGGCCTGCTGGTCGAAGGCGATGCCGCCAGCCGTCAGAGTGTCCCGAGTCTGGGCCAGGGACACGCTTTGCAACACCAGGGCGACCTGGCGGTCGCGGCCGTCGGGGCTGGGCAGGGTGGTGTCGCCAAAGCGGACGCGCACTGCGTCTGGCACCAGGTAATCGACGCTGCCCCGGCCGGCAGTAAGGCGCTGGCCGCCGTCGATGGGGCTCACTGTGGCGCTGCCGAAGGTGCGTGCCAGCAGGTCGATGGAGGCCGCCGGGTCCTGCGTCGCCACCACCGCCTGGAGCAGGCCGGTGACACCGTTGGCGTGGCGCTGCCACTCGGGGCGCCAGACCAGGTCCGGGTCAAGATGGTGGCAGAAGAAGATACGGCCGTTGGGCACGGCGGCCGGGTCGAGGCGCACGGTGCGGAAGCGGGCATTCCGGGACGAGCCGTCGGGCAGCTCCACCGGGCGAAAGAACGCCGCCGGGGCCGTGCCGTCCAGGGCTACGCCCTGGGCCGTCAGGTCGCGGAACAGGCCGTCCGAGTCCTGGCTCTTGAACACCAGCCCGGCCAGGCCCGGCAAGGTGCCCCAGTAGGCGGCGGCCCGTTCGGCGTTTTGCGGCTCGTAGCCGAGCAGTTCCAGATAGTCGTTACCGAAGATGGCCAGGTGGTTGCTAGACCCCAGGGAGTGGTGGCCCCGGGGGGTGAGGGTGAAGCCGAGGCGGCGGTAGCGTTCGGCGGCCTGGTCGAGCTGGTCGGCGACGTTGATGACCACGTGGTCGAGCTGGGCGGCGGGGGAGGGCATGGCGTACTCCGGAAAACGGGGATCAGGCGGCGATGCGTCGGAGGTCGGTGGCGTGGGGCGGGGTCCACTGGCGCCCCGGCACCGCGTCGAGCAGGGTTTGGGTATAGGAATGGCGGGGGCTGGTGAAGATCTGGGCGGCGCTGCCGGCCTCGACCACAGCCCCGTCCTTCATCACCGCGATGCGGTCGCAGATCTGGGCGGCGACCCGCAGGTCGTGGGTGATGAACAGCAGGGACAGCCCCAACTGCTGGCGCAGTCGCGCCAGCAGGTCGAGCACCTGGCCCTGGACCGACACGTCCAGGGCCGACACCGGCTCGTCGGCCACCAGCACCTGGGGCTCCAGGGCCAGGGCCCGGGCCAGACCGATGCGCTGGCGCTGGCCGCCGGAGAATTCGTGGGGGTAGCGGCGCGTGGCGTCCGGGTCCAGGCCGACCAGTTCGAACAGCTCCCGGGCCCGGGCCAGGGCCTGGGCCCGGGGCGTGCCGTGCACGATGGGCCCTTGGGCGACCTGCTCCCCGACCCGACGGCGCGGATTGAGGGAGGCGTAGGGGTCTTGAAAGACCATCTGTACATGGCGGCTATGGGCCCGTAGCTGGCGGCGGCTGAGGGTAGCCAAGTCCAGGGGGGAGTGGTCCGGGGCGGTGAAGTGGATGTGGCCGTCGTCCGGGTCGAGCAGGCGCACGATGCAGCGGGCCAGGGTCGATTTGCCCGAGCCGCTTTCGCCGACGATGCCCAGGGTGCTGCCCCGAAGCAGTTCCAGGCTGACCTCGCGCACCGCGTGGGTGACCCGTTTGCTCCGGCCTAGCCAGCCGCCGCTGCGGTAGGTCTTGCTCACCCGGTCCAGGGTGAGGATCGGCGCGGCCTCCGGCCCGTTCTCCGGCTGGTGGGCCGGCGGGGGTGCCAGGGGCGGCACGGCGGCGATCAGCTCCCGGGTATAGGGGTGCTGGGGGCGGTTGAGGATGGCCTCGGCTGGGCCCTGTTCCACCACCACGCCGTGCTGCATCACCGCTACCCGGTCGGCGATCTCGGCGACCACGCCGAAGTCGTGGGTGATGAACAGCACCGCGGTGCCCTTGCGCGCCTGCAACTCGCGGATCAGGTGCAGGATCTGGGCTTGGGTGGTCACGTCCAGGGCGGTGGTTGGCTCGTCGGCGATCAGCACCGCCGGCTCCAGGGCCACGGCCATGGCGATCATGGCCCGCTGGCGCTGTCCGCCGGACAACTCGTGGGGATAGGCTCGGGCGGCAGCGGCCGGATCGGGCAGGCGCACGTCGTGGAGTAGAGCCTGGACCCGGGCGGCGATGTCCTTGGCGCTCAACCGGGTATGGGTGCGGAACAGCTCGCCGATCTGGTCGCCCACGGTGCGCAGCGGGTTGAGGGCGGTCATCGGCTCTTGGAAGATCATGCCGATCCTGGCGCCGCGGATGCGGCGCAGCTCGGCGTCGGGCAGTTCCAGCAGGTTGCGCCCGTCGAACTCGATCCGTCCGGCGGAAGACCGCACCAGGTCGGGCAGCAGGCCCATCACCGCGCTGGCGGTCATGGATTTGCCCGAGCCGCTTTCGCCGACGACACAGAGGATCTCGCCGGCGTTGAGTTCCAGCGCCACGTCGCGCAGGGCGTGGGGACGGTCGGCGTCGGCGGGCAGGGCCACGGTCAGGCCCTGGATGGAAAGGACGGTGCTCATCGGTTCTTCAGCCTTGGGTTGAGGGCGTCGTTGAGCCCCTGGCCGACCAGGGAGACGGCCAGCACAGTAAGCAGGATGGCCACCCCGGGGATGGCCGAGACGTACCACTGCACGCGTAGCACGCCGCGGCCGCCGCCGATCAGGTTGCCCCAGGAGGGCACGTTGGGGTCCGACAGGTTGAGGAAGGCCAGGGCGCTTTCCAGCAGGATGGCCACGGCCATAATTACGCTGGCGTACACCACCACCGGCGGCAGGGCGTTGGGTAGGATCTCGCGGAAGATCAGGCGGGCGTCGCCTAGGCCCAGGGTGCGGCCGGCCTGGACGAATTCCCGGTGGCGCAGGGTGAGGAATTCGGCCCGGGTCAGGCGTGCCGCCGGCGGCCATGAGACCACGCCGATGGCGACGATGACCGTGGACAGCTGGGAGCCGAACACCGCCACCAGCACCAGCAGCAGGAGGAAGTTGGGCAGGATCTGGAAGGCCTCGGTGATACGCATCAGCATGTCGTCGAGCAGGCCGCCGTAATAGCCGGAAAGGGCGCCGACAACGATGCCGATGGCAATGGCGATGACCGTGGCCACCAGGCCGATGAACAGGGACACCCGGGCGCCGTGGAAGATCTGGGCGGCGATGTCCCGGCCGGTGTGGTCGGTGCCAAGCCAGAAGGCCGGATTGGCAAAGGGCCACTGCAAGGGCCGTCCAGCCAGGCCGAGGGGGTTCTGGGGATAGAACAGGTCGGCGCTGGCGGCCAAACCGAGTACGGCCAGGAGTAGCACCAGGCCGAACACGGCTGCCGGGTTGCGGCAATAGCGTTTGAGAAAGTCCATGGGATCAGCGCCCCCCGTTGATGCGCGGGTCGAGGCGGACGTAGAGCAGGTCCACCACGAAGTTGATGACGATGACCAGCAATGCCGAGACGAACACCACGCCGAGCAGGGTGTTGAGGTCGCGCTGCATCACCGACTCGTAGGCCAGTCGGCCCAGGCCGGGCAGGGCGAAGACGCACTCCACCACCACCGAGCCGCCGAGCATGGTGCCCGCCTGCAGACCGAGCAGGGTGACCATCGGCAAGAGGGCGTTGCGCAGGATGTGGCGGGTCACCACAGCGGTGTCGGAGAGGCCCTTGGCTCGGGCGGTGCGCACGAAATCCAGGGTCGCCACTTCGAGCATCGAGGCACGCATGATGCGCAGGTAGATGGCGAGGAAGATCAGCGCCAGGGTCAGGGTCGGCAGGGTCAGGTGCCAGGCGATGTCGAGAACCAGGGACAGGCCGTGCGGATCGGCGCCGATGCTGCCGAAACCGCCAGCAGGCAGCCAGCCGAGGTACACGGCGAAGACGAAGATGCCCATCAGGCCGAACCAGAATGACGGGGTGGCGTAGAAGATCAGCCCCAGGGTCGAGATCAGGGTGTCGGGCCAGCGGTTCACCCGGCGCGCCGCGATCACGCCCAACGCCATGCCGGCGGCGAAGGCCAAGGCCAGGGACGAGCCCATCAGCAGCAGGGTGGCGGGCAGGCGTTCGACGATGACGTCGGCCACCGGCTTGCCGTAGATGGCCGAATGGCCCAGATCGAGGTGGAGCAGGCGCCACAGGTAGTCGCCTAGACGCACCGAGGTGGATTGATCGAGGGCGTAATGGCGGCGCAGTTCCTCGATCATGGTCGGGTCGCTGCCACCCACCTGGGCGACCAAGGCATCCACTGTGTCGCCCGGGGCGAGTTGTAGGAGCAGGAAAAGGCCGGCCAGGATGATGATCAAGGCCGGCAGGGCGGCGGCCAGCCGCCGCCCTGCAAGGGACAAGAAACGCATGGGAAGCAGCCGTGGCCGGGGTTAGGCCTTAAGCCAGGCGTCGTTCCAGCTGCTCGACGGCCATCGGGTGCTGCTGGCACTGTTTTGCAGCTTCTTGCTTTCCACCGAGTAGAACTGGCGTTCGGTGACGAACCAGATCGGCAGTTGCTCGTTCACCTCGCGCACGAACTCGGCGTAGAGCGCCTTGCGCTTGACCGGGTTGATCTCGGAAGCGGCGTCGTCGATCAGCTTGTCCACCTTGTCCGACTGCCAGCCGTACTGGTTGGTCCAGGGCGAGCCGGCCGGGCTGCCGGAGCGGTACCACACCGTGGTGGACACCGCCGGGTCACCCCGGTACTGGTGCCAACCCGTGGCGATGTCGAAGTTGTGCTCCTTGTAGACCGCCGCCAGGGCGCCGGCATAGTCGTAGTTGGCGATCTCTACCTTGATGCCCACCTCGGCCAGAGACTGCTGGATGAAGGTGGCCAGCAGTGGGACATCCTCGCCGTTGGGAATGCCCACCAGTTTCAGGCTGAAGCGGATGCCGCCGGCGCCGCGCTTGTAGCCGGCCTCGTCGAGCAGGGCCTCGGCGCGCTTCTTGTCATAGGGGTAGGGCTGCTTGCTGCCGGCCGGGTAGAAGGCCGTCGAGGTGGACGGGATCGGCCCGGTGGCCGGCTTGCCCTGGCCATAGAGGAAGTTGTCGATGAAGAACTGGGAATTGATGGCGTGGGCCAGGGCGCGGCGCACTCGCACGTCGGCCAGTTCCTTGCGACGGAAGTTGAATTCCAGGGTGTTATTGAACTGGTTGGCTTCCGACCCTTTGCTGGTGACGGTGAATTCCGGGTTGCGGCTGAGCCGGTCCAGGTCCGCCAGGGTCAGCTGGGAGTAGGCGCTGAGTTGTACCTGGCCGGTTTCCAGGGCGGCTGTGGCGGCCGACTTGTCGGTGACGATGCGCCAGACGATGCGATCCAGGTAGGGCTGGTCCTTGCGCCAGTAGCGCGGGTTGCGCTCGGCAATGATGAACTGGCCGCGCTCGTACTGGACGAACTTGAACGGCCCGGTGCCGATAGGCGCTGTGTTGGCCGGGTTCTCCAGTACGTTGGTACCTTCAAAGACGTGACGCGGCACCACGTAGCCCAGGTCGGCCAGGCCGCGCAGCAGCAGGTCGAGGGGAATCGGGCGGGAATAGCGGAACACGGCGGTGTGCTTGTCCGGGGTATCCACCGCCTCCAGGTAGCGCTGCAGGGCGGTACCGAAGTTGAGGTGCTTCTTCCACAGCTCTAGGGCGTTGTACTGCACGTCGGCGGCGGTGAAGGGCTTGCCGTCGTGCCAGGTGACGCCCTCGCGCAGCTTGAAGGTGACGGTTTTTCCGTCGGCCGAGGCCTTCCACGCGGTGGCCAGTACCGGCACCACCTTGCCGTTGGCGTCTAGGTCCACCAGGGACTCGATGATCTTGCTGGTGACGATGTAGACGCCGGTGGAGGCGCGCAGCGAGGGGTTAAGGATGCGTTGCTCGGACCCCAGGTGCACGTTGAGCACGCCGCCCTTGCGCGGCGCACCGGCGGGCTGCCCTTGCTGGGCGTAGAGCAGGGGGGGGAACAGGGCCGAGGCGGCAAAGGCCCCGGAAGACAACAACAATTCGCGGCGGGTTAGCTTCATGGACGGTCTCCGGATGGGGATGAGAGACGGCGAAGTCTAGGAGCCGGGGGAGCAGTCGCGAACTGAAAAAAACTGATAACGGTATATGCGGAATGTCACATGCCGCGGTGCCGTGTTATGGGCGAGCAAAAAGATAGGTGGCCGAATCGCAAGGACTGGCGCGGAGTTCGGCGATGGGGTTCTGGAATGCCGCGCCATTTCAGGCTTGCAGCGATGCCTGGCTGGAGATACCCAACTGGCAATGGGTTCGGCCGAGGGGCGACCAGACCGCGGGCCGAATGACGGGAGCGAGCGGCGCGCAGTGAGCGCCGAGCAACGCCGGTACTCTGGCCGGACACATCCGGCCGAAAGGGTGCGGCGGAGTGGGGAGGGGCAAAAATGGCGAGGGCGGGATACTTGGGCCCGGACGGACCTGCCGGCCGGGCACGATCCCGCCCTCTTTACTCGGTGCGCGGCGGGACGGCGTGGCCGCCCGCCGCAGGTTGCCGATTCAGCTCTGCAACGGCTTGATCACACGCTTCACCGCCGGGTCTTCGGGGTGGGGGTGGATGGTGAAGCCCAGGCTGGTCATCAGCTTGAACATCTTGGAGTTGAGCGCCAGCACGTCGCCGACCACGGCCCGGTAGCCCTTGAGGCGGGCGGCTTCGATCAGGGCGCTCATCAGCTTGCGGCCGACGCCGCGCTTCTGCCAGTCGTCGGCCACCGCCAGGGCGAACTCGACGGTTTCGCCGTCCGGGTTGAGGACGTAGCGCGAGACGCCCACCTGGACTTCCTTGCCGCCTTCCTCGGTGACGGCGACGAAGGCCATTTCCCGGTCGTAGTCGATCTGGGTGAAGCGCACCAGCATCGACTGGGTCAGCTCGCGGATGGTGTCCATGAAGCGGTAGTACTTGGATTCGTCGGACATGTGGGCGACGAAGTCCTTTTCCATCTCCGCGTCCTCGGGGCGGATCGGGCGGATGTGCACCACCTGGCCGTCGGGCAGCACCCATTCCTCGACCATGTGGCTGGGGTAGGGGTGGATGGCCATGTGGGCGTAGCGGTCGCCGGAGACCGGGGCGAAGTCGATGACGATGCGGGCGTCGGCGGCGATGGCGCCGTTCTCGTCGATGATCAGCGGGTTGAGGTCAAGCTCCTGGAGCCAGGGCAGCTCGCAGACCATTTCGGAGATGCGCAGCAGCACGTCTTCCAGGGCGTCCATGTTCACCGGCGGCTGGTTGCGGTATTCGCCGAGCAGGGCGTGGACCTTGGTGGAGCGGATCAGGTCCTCGGCCAGCACCGCGTTGAGCGGCGGCAGGGCCACGGCGCGGTCGGAGAAGATCTCGCTTTCCTGGCCGCCGGCGCCGAAGGTGATGACCGGGCCGAAGGTCGGGTCGCGCACCACCCCCACCATCAGCTCGCGGCCGTTGGGCCGGGCGACGAAGGGCTCGATGGAAACGCCGTTGATGCGAGCGTTGGGGTGGTTGCGCGCCACCGTGTCGAGAATGTCCAGGTAGGCGTTGCGCACCGCCGCGGCGGAGGTGATGTTGAGGCGTACGCCGCCGGCCTCGGTCTTGCGCTGGATGTCCGGGGAATCGACCTTCATCGCCACCGGAAAGCCGATCTGCTCTGCCAGCAGTAGGGATTCGGTGGCGGTGCGGGCGACCATGGTCTGGGCCACGGGGATCTTGAAGGCGCGCAGCACCGACTTCGATTCCATCTCCGACAGCACCTTGCGCCGTTCCGAAAGCACCGCCTCGATCAGCATCTTGGCGCCTTCGGTCTCGGTCTTGGCCTGGCGTGAGATGGGTTCCGGGGTCTGCAGCAGCAGCTTCTGGTGCTTGTAGTAGGTGGAGATGTGGTGGAACAGCTCCACCGCCGTCTCGGGCATGCGGAAGGCGGGGATGCCGGCGTCGGTGAGCACCTTGCGGGCCTCGAAGGTCTGGGCCTCGCCCATCCAGCAGGCGACGATCGGCTTGCTGCCGGCCTCCAGGGTGGCGATCACTGCCTTGGCCACGCCCATCGGGTCGGTCATGGCCTGGGGGGTGAGCATCACCAGCAGGCCATCGACCCCAGGGTCGTCCATACAGGCGGTGATGGCGGCCTGGTAGCGTTCCGGCGTGGCGTCGCCGACGATGTCCACCGGGTTGGCGTGGGACCAGTTGGTGGGCAAGCAGGCGTTGAGGGCGGCGATGGTGTTCTGGGACAGGTCGGCGAGGGGGATCTTCAGCTCGGCGGCGTGGTCCGCGGCCATGGCGCCGGGGCCGCCGCCGTTGGTCATGATCAGCAGCCGGTTGCCCTGGGGACGGAACTTGGTGGCCATGCCCTTGGCGGCGTAGAACAGCTGGCCGATGTTGGACACCCGTACTACGCCGGCGCGCTTGATGGCAGCCTCGAACACGGCGTCAGAGCCGGCCTTGACGCCGGAGTGGAGCAGGGCGGCAGCGGAGCCGGTTTCGTAGCGGCCGGCCTTGAGCAGCACGATCGGCTTGATGCGGGCGGCGGAACGCACCGCGCTCATGAAGCGGCGGGCGTTACGGATGCCTTCCACGTACATCAGGATGTAGTGGGTGCGGTTGTCGTAGACCAGGTAGTCGAGGATCTCGCCGAACTCGATGTCCGACGAGGTGCCCAGGGAAATGACCGAGGAAAAGCCCACGTCGTTGACCTTGGCCCAGTCGAGAATGGCCGCGCACAGCGCGCCGGACTGGGACACCAGGGCCAGGTTGCCCGGCTTGGCATTGACGTTGGCGAAGGTGGAGTTGAGGCCCAGGGTCGGGCGGATCAGGCCGAGACAGTTGGGGCCGAGGATGCGCACGCCGTAGCTGCGGGCGATCTCCAGCATCTTGCGCTCCAGGGCGGCGCCCTGGTGGCCGGCTTCGGCAAAGCCGGCGGTGATGATCACCACGAACTTCACCCCGGCGCGGCCGCACTGCTCGATGATGCCCGGCACGGTCTGGGGCCGGGTGGCGATCAGCGCCAGATCCACCCGCACGCCCACGTCCTCGATGGTCTTGTAGCAGGGGGTGCCGTGCACTTCGCTGTGCTTGGGGTTGACGGCGAACAGGCGGCCCTTGTAACCGGCGTCGAGCATGTTGCGGAAGATCACGCTGCCCACCGAGTTTTCCCGGTCCGAGGCGCCGATCACGGCCACCGATTTAGGTTCGAATAGGGGGGTGAGATAGTGTTCTTCGACCATTTTGAGCGTTTCCACGGAGCGCCGCGCGTTGGGCTGGGGCGGCTGTAGTTATTGAATGCGATGGCTTATTGTGCGATGCAGCAATCTACCATAACGGGGCAATAGGGCAACGGTGTCGCAGCCGATATTTGCGCAAGGTCAACCGCCGTGATCCTGTCATAATCCGCCGCCGGTCGACGTCGCCTGACGTTATTTCCCACGACCACGTTTTGGAATTGTGCCAATGATTGCCACTTCTTTCTCTTCTACTGCGAACGGCGCCCCGTCGCCCTGGGTGGCGCGCTTCGCTCCCCTGATCCCCACCGGCGGCGCCGCGCTCGACCTGGCCTGCGGTAGCGGCCGCCACAGCCGCCTCCTGGCCGGGCGCGGCCACCCGGTCTGCGCGGTGGATCGGGATGCCGAGGCCCTGGCCGGACTGGCCGATGTCGCCGGGGTTGCGCCCCTGGCCGCCGACCTAGAAGGCCCCCTGGATGCGCCCTGGCCCCTGGCCGGGCGGCGCTTCGCCGGCATCGTCGTCACTCACTACCTGCACCGCCCCCGCCTGCCGGACCTGGCTGCCCTGCTCGCTACCCCCGGGGTGCTCATCTACGAAACCTTCATGGCCGGCAACGAGCGCTTCGGCAAGCCTTCCCGCCCCGACTTCCTGCTCCAGCCCCAGGAACTGCTGCGCTGGGCCCAGTCCCAGGGCTGGCGGGTGGTGGCCTACGAGGAAGGGGAGGTGGGCGGTGCGCAGGATGTACAGGGCCAGCGCCCGGCGGTGCTGCAACGCCTGTGCGCCGTGGCCGGTGATCTGTCGGTGCGCCTGTAGCCAGAGCCAGAGCCAGAGCCAGAGCCAGAGCCAGAGCAGGAGCAGGAGCAGGAGCCAGAGCAGGAGCAGGAGCAGGAGCAGGAGCAGGAGCAGGTCGCGACGTCACGGCAGTCACGCCGCCGAATCCTTCCCGCTGCCGTACCAGGCACCCCCGGCCCGGCGGTCAACGTGGGGCCGCGCCGCTTCCCTGGGCCAGCCCGTCCGCCGGGGGCGAATGCCCGGGGTTCGGTTTTTACCCCGGGACGGGGGACAATAACGGGTTTGGCGCGCCGCGCCTACCGACTCCGCTTCCCCATGCCTTACCTGATCTTCATCACCTTCGTCTGGGCCCTGTCCTTCAACCTGATCGGCGAATTCATCGCCGGGCGTGTGGACAGCGACTTCGCCGTGCTCACCCGGGTGGTGCTGGCCGGCGCCGCCTTCCTGCCCTTCATTCGTTGGCGCGGCGTGCCGGCGCCCCTGTTGTGGGGCACGGTGGCCGCCGGGGCGCTCCAGTTCGGCGTCACCTACCTGTGCCTGTACCGCTCCTACGGCTACCTGACGGTGCCGGAAGTGCTGCTGTTTACCATCTTCACCCCGGTCTACGTGACCCTGCTCGACGACCTGCTGGCGCGGCGCTTCAATCCCTGGGCCAGCGTGGCCGCCCTGGTGGCGGTGGGTGGGGCGCTGATCATCCGCTACGGCGGCCTGAGCGGCCACTTCCTCACCGGCTTCTTCCTGTTGCAACTGGCCAACCTGACCTTTGCCGCCGGCCAGGTGGGCTACCGCCAGGTGGTGGCGCGCTACCCGAGCCCGTGGCCGGCTTACCGCACCTTCGGCTTCTTCTTCCTCGGCGCCCTGGCGGTGGCCCTGCCGTCGTTCCTGATCTTCGGCAACCCGGCCAAATTGCCTGCCACCGGCCTGCAATGGGGCGTGCTTGCCTTCATGGGCCTGGGCGCCTCGGCCCTGGGCTTTTACTTCTGGAACAAGGGTGCCTGCCAGGTGGATGCGGGCACCCTGGGCATCATGAACAACATGCACATCCCCGCCGGCCTGGCCTTGAGCCTGCTGGTGTGGCGCCACGAGACCGATCTGGCTCGGCTGCTGGCCGGCGGCGCGGTGATGGGGGCGGCCCTGGTTCTGAACGGCTGGGCCCGGCGGCGCCAGGCGGCCCGGGGTAAGGGGTTGTGGGTTGCCGGGGCCTGAAACGCCGCGTCCTGTCTGGATCTGCGAGGGGAGTGGCTGAAGAGCCGCGCCAGTCCTTGTGTTTCACGATGCCACCTTGGAGGTCCGCATCTGGCGCGGACTTCCAAGGGGTGGGTGCGGCACTTCCTGGTGCCGCGCCGCCGTCTCGTACCTCAAACCGCCCTAGCGTCGGGCCGGACGGTGATGGTGGGCGTGTGGCCGGCTTGGCGGGCTGGCGTCCGGGCCCGCCGGGGCGACGTCAGGCGGTGAGGGCGGCGTCCCGGGTGTCGTCCGCCAGGATGGCCGCCGCCAGCGTGGCGATGCCGGCTTCCGACAGGTCGTCGGCGGCGTAGTCCCGGGAGGCGGCCAGGCCCGTGTAGTTGCGGTCCTGGGAGGCGGCGTAGAGCGGGTCGTAGTGGCCAGTGAGCAGTTCCTCGACCAGGGCGCGGAAGTCGCCGGCCTGCACCAGGGCCGTCCAGCGGGCGATGGTCTCGCCGCCGCGCAGGGCCTTCAGTCCGGCCAGGCGCTCGATCAGCCAGTTGGGGTCGGTGAGGAAGTAGTCGTAGTCGCGCAGCAGGAAGTCCACCCGGGCCGGCACCGTGGCCGACACCACCCGGCAGGCGCCGCCGCGAATGGCGGTAATCAGGGCTTCGGGCAGGTGCAGCTTGCCGATCTTGCGCGATTCGGCCTCCACGTACACCGGCCGGGCCGCATCGAAGCCGCTCAGGGTCTGCCACAGCCGGGTCTCGAACCACTTCTGCGCCGGCTGGGGTTCCCCGGGCAGCACGCCGAGCACCGAGCCCTTGTGGCAGGCCAGCCCTTCCAGATCCAGCACCTGGGCGCCGGCGGCGGCCAGGTGGTGCAGTACCCGGCTCTTGCCGCTGCCGGTGGCCCCGGCGATGACCCGCCAGGTGAAGCGGGGCGGCAGTTCGTCCAGGGCCTCCACCACCAGGTGGCGGTAGGCCTTGTAACCGCCGTGGAGTTGTTGGGCGTTCCAGCCGATGGAGCGGAATACGGTGACCATGGCGCCGGAGCGCATGCCGCCGCGCCAGCAGACGATCAGGGGTTTCCAGTGCTTGGGCCGGTCGAGGAAGCGTTCGCGCAGGTGGGCGGCGATGTTGGCCGAGATGTAGGCGGCGCCGAGCTTCTTGGCCTCGAAGGGCGACACCTGCTTGTACAGGGTGCCCACCTCGGCCCGCTGCTCGTTGCTCAGCACCGGGCAGTTGATGGCCCCGGGGATGTGGTCCTCGGCGAATTCGAGAGGGGAGCGGACGTCGATGATTTCGTCGAATTCCGCAAGCTGTGCTACGGTGGCAACCCCGTTTTTCATGGACTTAGATTCCGTGGCGTGAAGCCCGCCAATTGCGTGGCCGACGTGGTTCGGCCCGGTGGGACGCCCGGGAGAGGACATCATGGAAGTAAAACTGACGCAATTTTCCCACGGCGGCGGCTGCGGCTGCAAAATCGCCCCCGCCGTCCTGCAAAAAATCCTCGCCACCATGCCCCCCGGGGTGATTCCCCCGGACCTGCTGGTGGGCACCGAATCGAGCGACGACGCGGCGGTGTACCGGCTCAACGACAGCCAGGCCCTGGTGGCCACCACCGACTTCTTCACGCCGATCGTCGACGATCCCTACGACTTCGGCCGCATCGCCGCCACCAACGCCCTGTCCGACGTCTACGCCATGGGCGGCACCCCGGTGCTGGCCCTGGCCCTGGTCGGCATGCCCCTCGACAAGCTGCCCCTGGAGGTGATCGGGCGCATCCTCGAAGGCGGCGCCAGCATCTGCCGCGAGGCCGGCATTCCCGTGGCCGGCGGCCATTCCATCGACGTGCTCGAACCCATCTACGGTCTGGTCGGCCTGGGCGTGGTCCATCCCGAGCGGGTCAAGCGCAACGACCGGGCGCAAGTCGGCGACGTGCTGATCCTGGGCAAGCCCCTGGGCGTGGGCATCCTCTCCGCCGCCCTGAAGAAGGGCAAGCTGACCCCCGAGGGCTACCAGACCATGGTGCGCTGGACCACCACCCTCAACAAGGTGGGCGCCACCCTGGCCGGGCTGGACGCGGTCCATGCCATGACCGACGTCACCGGCTTCGGCCTGGCCGGCCACCTGCTGGAAATCTGCCGCGGCTCGCAGCTGGACGCCCGGGTGCGCTTCGCCGACCTGCCCCTGATCGACGAGGCGGTGGCCCATGTGAAAGACGGCATCGCCACCGGCGCCTCCACCCGCAACTGGGCCGGCTACGGCGACCAGGTGGAACTGGCCCCGGGCATGGACGCCAACGGCTGGGAGCAGAAGCTGGTGACCGATCCCCAGACCTCCGGCGGCCTCCTGGTGGCCTGCGCACCGGACCAGGCGGACGCGGTGCTGGCCACCTTCCGCGCCGCCGGCTTCGCCGAGGCCGCCGCCATCGGCGAACTGGCCCCGGTAGCCGGCGAAACGCCGCGGCTGCGGCTTGTTTAAAGGGCGTGTCTGCTTGACGCGCTGAGCGCTGCAAAGCGGACCACCAAGGCAGTCCGGTCCCCAAAGGGGCGCCGAGGAAACCGGCTGGACCGCTAGCAACGCAGCGTTAGCAGAAGTGTCGCGGGATGGCAGGGTCGTATGTAGTGGCCAGTTTTTGCGCACGCCCTGGAAAGGCGCGCCAATAAACGATCTACACTGTGCCTTCCCGCTCAGCCAATACCGGCGCGGCTTTCAGGGGGCATGCCTTCAAACGCCGCGCCAGTCGTGGCTTTCCGGGTAGTGCCTCAACACGTGCCCCAGCGCCATGTGTGCCCTTCTTCCCCGCCGAGCAACGCAGGCCGGGACGGAACAGGGCGAGGACTGTCCGAGGCCGCAGGCCGAGTTCCGCAGCCCCCGTCCCGGGCGAGTAGCGCAGGGCACCGGCAGGCCAGTTTTACCGGCCTGCCGGCGGGGGAGCGGGCACGGCGTTCTTTGGCTACTTTCTGTCGCCGGACAGAAAGTAGCTCGCCGTCAGGCGAAACCCGGCGGTTCAGATTGCGCCAGTGCCAGGTGAGGGCAACGCTGAAAAGCGAACCACCAGGAAAAGCGAATCACCAAGGCACCAAGAGCACCACGCTTCACCAAAGGCACAGCGATTCGCCGTCCGACGTGGTACCCCCTGGTGTCCTGGTTGTTCACCTCGCCTTTACCTCGCCCGAGGCAAAGCAAGGATGTCGTTCCCTTATTTGAGCAGGGGGGCCAGCGCCGGCCAGACGTTGTCGAGCAGCCGGCCCTGGGCCTCGGCAACCGGGTGCAGGCCGTCGGCCTGGAACAGGCGGCGGTCGCTCGCCACCTGGTCGAGCAGGAAGGGCGGCACCGGCAATTTTTCCGCCTTGGCCACCTCGTTGAAGGCATCCCCCACGGTGCGGGCGTAGGCCCCGTAGTTGGGCGGCAGTTCGATGCGCACCAGCAGCACCTTGGCGCCGGCGGCCTTGGCCGCCCGGGTCATGGTCACCAGATTCTTCTTCATCTCGCCCACCGGCAGGCCGCGCAGGCCGTCGTTGGCGCCCAGCTCGATCACCACCACCGCCGGTTTGTGCTTTTCCAGCAGGGGCGGCAGGCGCGACACGCCCCCGGCCGTGGTCTCCCCGGAAATGCTGGCGTTGAGCACGGTGTAGGCCGGGGCCTTGGTTTTCAACCGTTCGGCCAGCAGGGAGGGCCAGGCCGCGTCCTGGCGGATGCCGTAGCCGGCGGACAGGGAATCGCCGAACACCAGCAGGGTGCGTACTCCCGCCGGGGCGGCCTGGACGGTCGGGATGGGGAGCAGCAGGGCCAGCAGGGCCGTAGCAAGCAGGCCCCGGGCGCGCGCCGGGAGCCGTCCGGGTCGGGCTGGCGCCCGGTTCGCGGCATGAGCGCATGGGTGCGTGGAGGTGGGACCGGCGGCCCACGCCGCCGTGCCGACGCCCGGCGGAGGCGGGGAGGGCTGTCGCCGGTCGAGCCAGCGGCCAAGCGGGGCGCCAATCCAGTGGCGAATCCTGCCGCTGATCCTGCTGGCCACTCCGCTGTGCATTCCGTCGCGAATAGAACCACGAATAGCGCCGCGAATGCCGCCCCCAATCCGGGCGATAATGCCAGGGCCCGGTTGCCCGAAACCCGGTTGCGGGCGCGGTAACACCTGTTCCTGCCGTTCACTCATCCTTTTTTCCGTCCTTGCCCATGGCTTCTACCAGTTCCCTGTCGGCGGCGACCGAGTTGCCCGACGCGGCCGAACCCCACGGCGCGGTGATCGAAGCGATCGCCCTGTCGAAGACCGTGACCACCGCCGAAGGCGCGCCGCTGCCCATTCTGCACGAGATCAGCTTTGCCGTGAGGCCGGGGGAAACGGTGGCGGTGGTGGGAGCGAGCGGCTCGGGCAAGTCCACCCTGCTCGGCCTGCTGGCCGGCCTGGACACCCCGAGCAGCGGCCAGGTGCGCCTGGCCGGCACCGACCTGGCGCCTTTGTCCGAGGACCGCCGGGCGATCCTGCGTGGCCAGCACCTAGGCTTCGTCTTCCAGTCGTTCCAGTTGCTGCCCGCCCTGTCGGCCCTGGAGAACGTGATGCTGCCCCTGGAGCTGGCCGGACGGCGCGACGCCGCGGCGGTGGCGCGCAGCTGGCTGGCCCGGGTCGGGCTGGAGCACCGGCTTTCCCACACCCCCAAGCATTTGTCCGGCGGCGAGCAGCAGCGCGTCGCCATTGCCCGGGCCTTTGCCACTTCGCCCCGGCTGGTGTTGGCCGACGAGCCCACCGGCAACCTGGACGCGGCCACCGGCGAGAAGATCATCGAATTGATGTTCGCCCTCAACGCCGACGAGGGCACCACCCTGATCCTGGTGACCCACGACGAGCACCTGGCGGCCCGCTGCTCCCGGGTGCTGAAGCTCAACGCCGGGCGGCTGGAGGGCTGACGCCGGGGCGGGCCGGGGTTGCCCGTCCGCCTTGGTCTTCAACCGACCCCTGCCCGGAAACCTAGGCGGGGCGCGGACTTTCGTTGGGTATGCCTGGAGAGCCGCGCCAATGCTTGCTATACGGGACTGATGCCTGGAGATCGGCTACTGGCGCGGGGTTTGGCGTGGTGGCCTACGCGCTGGCCGGTGATTTCTCCGCTTTTCTCCCCCTTTGCCGCATTTCCGCAGCCGCGGCGCACCCGTCGCACCCCGGCTCCCGGGGCCGGTTACGTTGCCTTGATCCGGCCCCCGTGCCTGGCGCGCCTGGCGGGCGCTACCGCCGCAATGCAGGGCCGGAACACCGTGAGTGCGTGGAGTGACCTGGCAATCCTGGACGCCTCGTAATCCTGGGAATTCTGGGAATTCTGGGAATTCTGGGAATGCGGAGAGTCCTGGCCGCCCCGGATGGCTCCGAATCCGCTGTGCCGCCATGGCCAGCCGGCCGGCTCCGTGGCTGAACTCCATCCCCGAAAACGGCGCGGGGGCCGCCGGCTGATTGCGCCGGCGGCCCCCGCGGGGCGTCCCCGAAAGGGGGCGGTCCTTACAGCCCGAGCAGGCGCTGGGTGTGGTGGGCGATCATCCATTCCTCGTCGGTGGGCAGCACCAGCACCTCCACCGCGCTGTCCGGCGCGCTGATGCAGCGCGGCAGCTTGGAGGGGGCGTTGTTGGCCTCCCGATCGAGCTTGATGCCCAGCCAGCCGGCCTGGGCGCAGACCTGCTCGCGCACCGGGGCGGCGTGCTCGCCGATGCCGGCGGTGAACACCAGTACGTCCAGGCCACCGGCTGCCGCCGCCAGGGAGCCGAGCTCCCGGGAGATGCGGTAGCAGAACAGGTCCACCGCCTCCTTGGCGTGGGGGTGGTCCGAGGCCAGCAGCTCGCGCATGTCCTGGGAGATGCCCGAGACGCCGAGCAGGCCGGACTGCTTGTAGAGCAGCTTGGTGATGGCGGCGGCGTCCATCTTCTTTTCGTCGAGCAGGTAGAGCACCACGCCCGGGTCAAGATTGCCGGTGCGGGTGCCCATCATCAGGCCGTCCACCGCGGTGAAGCCCATGGTCGAGGCGACGCTCTTGCGTCCGACCATGGCGGCCATGCTGGAGCCGTTGCCCAGGTGGGCCACCGCCACCCGGCCGTCGGCCCGGTCGGTGTGGGCGGGCAGGCTGCGGGCGATGAACTCGTAGGAGAGGCCGTGGAAGCCGTAGCGCTTGACCCCTTCGTCGGTCAGCGCCCGGGGCAGGGCGAAGGTCTGGGCCAGGACGGGCTGGCTGCGATGGAAGGCGGTGTCGAAGCAGGCGATCTGGGGAACGTCCGGCAGGATCTCGCCGATGGCGTCGATGCCGTCCAGGTTGTGGGGCTGGTGCAGGGGGGCCAGGGAGACGAAGGAGGCCAGTTCGCGGCGGATGTCCGGGGTGAGCAGCACCGGGGCGGCGTACTTCTCGCCGCCGTGCACCACCCGGTGGCCGACGCCCTTGGCCTTCCAGCCCTCGCCGTGGCTGCGCAGCCACTTCACCAGGTAGAGCAGGGCCTGGTGGTGCTGGCGCTCCTGGGAGCCGGTGATGTCCAGGTCTACGTCGTCGAGCTTGTTGCCGGCACCGTCCTTGGCCTTGATGTGGGGCTTGGCGCCGATGCCGTCGATCTGGCCCACCAGGGCCGGGGCGGTGGCATCGAGCTCGAACAGGGAGAACTTGATCGACGAGGAGCCGGCGTTGAGGGTCAGGACGCAGGGCTTCTCGTTGTCGGGGTAGTACGGGGGCAGGCTCACGCGGCGTCCTCCTTCTTGCGGGCGGCCTGGGCCATCAGGGCCATGATGGCGCAGGAGGCGGTGCGGGTCTCGGCGGTGTCGGCCCGGGAGGTGAGCACGATGGGCACCCGGGCGCCCAGCACGATGCCGGCGGACAGGGCGTTGGCCAGGTATTCGAGCTGCTTGGCCACCATGTTGCCGGACTCCAGGTCGGGCATCATCAGGATGTCGGCGTCGCCAGCCACCGCGGACTTGATGCCCTTGGTCTTGGCGGCGACGATCGACACGGCGTTGTCGAAGGCCAGGGGGCCGTCGAGCAGGCCCCCCTTGATCTGGCCCCGGTCGGCCATCTTGCACAGGGCGGCGGCCTCCAGGGTGGACTGGATCTTGGGATTGACCGTCTCCACCGCCGACATGATCGCCACCTTGGGCTGCTCGATGCCGAGCACGTGGGCCAGGTCGATGGCGTTCTGGGTGATGTGGACCTTGTCTTCCAGAGTCGGGGCGATGTTGATCGCCGCGTCGGTGATCATGATCGGCTTGTGGTAGGTCGGCACGTCCATGTAGAAGACATGGGAGATGCGCCGCTCGGTGCGCAGCCCGGTGGTGCGCGCCACCACCTCGCCCATCAGCTCGTCCGTGTGCAGGCTGCCCTTCATCAGCGCCTCGGCATCGCCGTTGCGCACCAGGGTCACCGCCAGGGCGGCGGATTCGTGGCTGTGGCGGGTGTTGACGATGCGGTAGGGGGAGATGTCCAGGCCCAGCTCTTCGGCCAGCTGGCGGATCTTGGCTTCGGGGCCGACCAGGATCGGGTCGATCAGCCCTTCCCGGGCGGCCTGGATCGGGCCCTTCAGGGATTCGGCGTCGCAGGGGTGGGCCACTGCCACGTCCACCGGCTTGCTGCCCCGGGCCCGGGCGATCAGAGCCTGGTAGCGGGCTTCCTTGTCGGCGATGGTGATCTGCGGCATGTGCATGCGCGGCCGGCGAATCTTCTCGGTGGGGGCCAGCACCTCGGCGGTGCCGCGCACCACCTGCAGGCCTTCCTGGTTGACGCAGACGCAGTCGAACAGGATGTGCTTGTTGTGATCGAACTTCTGCTGGGCGGTGATGGTGATGGTGATGGTGTCGCCAATGGTCACCGGCCGCGAGAAGTGCAGGGTCTGGTCGATGTAGATGGTGCCCGGGCCGGGGAACTGGGTGCCGAGCACGGTGGAAATGAGCGCTCCCGACCACATGCCGTGGGCCACCACTTCGCGGAACAGGCCGCTGGCGGCGAATTCCGGATCCACCACCGAGGGATTGACGTCGCCGGACATCACGGCGAACAGCTGGATGTCCTCGGGACGCAGGGTCCGCACCAGGTGGGAGGAATCTCCCACCTTGATCTCGTCATAGGTGCGGTTCTCGATGAAGTCGTCGTGGTTCGGGCTTTGCATAAGGCCTCCAGGAAAGGGGGTCGGGAGCGGGGGCTGCGTGGCGTCAGCCGCCGACGATGTTGTAGCCGCCGTCAATATAAATGGTGCCGCCGGTCAGGGTGGTGGCCACGTCGCTGACCAGGTAGGCCGCCAGGGCGCCCACGTCGTCGATCGATACCAGGCGGTGCAGGGGCGAGCGCTCGATGGCGTCCTGCATCAAGTGGTCGAAGTTGGCGATGCCGGAAGCGGCCCGGGTCAGCAGCGGCCCCGGGGAGATGGCGTGCACGCGGATGCCCTTGGGGCCCAGTTCGGATGCCATGTAGCGGGTGGCGGACTGCAGGGCGGCCTTGACCGGACCCATGATGCCGTAGTTTTCCACCACTTCGTCGGCGCCCAGGTAGCTCATGGTCAGCAGGCAGCCGCCGTCCTTCATCAAGGGCTCGGCCAGCTTGGCCATGCGCACGAAGGAGTGGGCGGAAATGTCCATGGCGCGCAGGAAACCGTCGCGGCTGGAATCGACCACCCGGCCGTGCAGATCGTTCTGCGGGGCAAAGGCGATGGAGTGGACGAGAAAGTCGAGTTTTCCCCAGGATTTTTCCAAGGTGGCGAAAACTGCCTCCATCTGTTCCGGTTGCTCCACGTCCAGGGGCAGGAAATGGCTGGCGCCCAGGGATTCCGCCAGGGGGCGAACATGAGGCTCGGCCTTGGCGTTTAGAAAGGTCAGGGCCAGTTCCGCTCCGCAGCTCTTGAAGGCCTTGGCACAGCCGTAGGCGATGCTTTTATCGTTGGCGACGCCAACCACGAGGCCTTTTTTACCGTTCAGGTTAAACATGGAGTATCCCTTATGAAATTGATCTGGAGGGTGTTTAACTACTTTAGTTGCACTGCAACATCGACGGTTTGATATTAATCAATGCAATCGGGTAGGTCGTAGTTGCAATGCAGAATAACCAGATCATAAGCCATTCGGGTGACAGCGGCATGAAGCGGCGGTCCCGTATTGGCCGGTGCCCGGGGAAACCATTGGAGTACTCGCTGTTACTTCTGACAAAAGTCACAGGAGCGCGCGGGAGCGGCGGGGGAGAATGCTAAAATATTTCTTTTTTATTTCTCGACACCATCCATGTTCGGTCGCTTCATGCCCCAAGAGGGCAAATTTTTTGACCTGTTCAACGCCCATGCCGAGTTGGTCGTGCAGGGGGGGCAGGCGTTGGTCGGGCTGATGACCCAGCTCGGCAAGTCCGATGAGGAGTCCCGGGCCTACGCTGAAGCCGTGGATACCGCCGAAACCCGGGCCGACAAGGTCACCCACGAAACGGTTTCGCTGTTGCACAAGACCTTCATCACGCCCCTGGATCGGGACGAGATCCACCAGTTGATCATCCGCATGGACGACATCCTGGATCTGATCCAGGACGCGGCCCAGACCCTGACCCTGTACGACATCCGCCGCGGTACGCCGGAAGCCAAGCAGCTGGCCGAGATCTGCCTGTCCTGTTGCGAGCGTGTGCGTCACGCGGTGTCGTTGCTGCCGACCCTGGACCAGGGCCAGGCCATCCTCAAGACCTGCCAGGAAATCGACCGGCTCGAATCCGATGCCGACCGGGTCATGCGCGGCGCCATTTCCCGCCTGTTCCGCGACGAGCCGGATGTGCGCCAGCTGATCAAGCTGAAGGCCATCTACGAAATCCTCGAGACCGTTACCGACCGCTGCGAGGATGTGGCCAACATCATCGAAGGCATCGTCCTCGAAAACTCCTGATCGACACCCATGGATACCCTGACCATCAGCCTGGGGGTCGTGATCGTGCTGGTGGCTCTGGCGCTGGCCTTCGACTTCATGAACGGGTTTCATGATGCGGCCAACGCCATTGCCACCGTCGTCTCCACCGGCGTACTCAAACCCCACCAGGCCGTCGCCTGGGCCGCGATGTTCAACTTCATCGCCGTGGCGGTTTTCCACCTCAATGTAGCCACCACCATCGGCAAGGGCACCATCGATCCGGCCATCGTCGACCACATCGTGGTCTTCGGCGCCCTGATCGGGGCCATCGCCTGGAACATCATCACCTGGTACTACGGCATCCCCTCGTCCTCGTCCCACGCCCTCATCGGTGGGCTGGTTGGGGCCGGCCTGGCCAAGGCCGGGCCCGATGCCCTGATCGCCGGCGGCATCCTCAAGACCGTGGCCTTCATCTTCGTTTCGCCCCTGCTCGGCTTCCTGCTCGGAACCTTGCTGATGGTGATCGTCGCCTGGCTGTTCCGCCGTTCCACGCCGCGCAGGGTCGACCGCTGGTTCCGTCGTCTGCAGCTGATTTCCGCCGGCCTCTACAGTTTGGGCCACGGCGGCAACGATGCGCAGAAGACCATCGGCATCATCTGGATGCTGCTCATCGCTGCCGGCATGACCGCCAAGGCGGACCCGATCCCGACGTGGGTGGTGATCGCCTGTTACGTCTCGATCAGCCTCGGCACCCTGTTCGGTGGCTGGCGTATCGTCAAGACCATGGGCCAGCGCATCACCAAGCTCAAGCCGGTGGGCGGCTTCTGCGCCGAGACCGGCGGGGCCATCACCCTGTTCCTGGCCACCATGCTGGGCATCCCCGTCTCCACCACCCACACCATCACCGGCGCCATCGTCGGGGTGGGCTCGGCGCGCAAGGTGTCGGCGGTGCGCTGGGGCGTGGCCGGCGGCATCGTCTGGGCCTGGATCCTGACCATTCCTGCCAGCGCCCTGGTGGCGGCCTTTGCCTGGTGGATCGGCAGCCTGGTGCTCTGACCCTCTGGTAGCCCCCCCCCTGTTCCCGAAACGGCCCGATGAAGTGCTTCATCGGGCCGTTTTTCTTGTCCCCTGCGCTTGCCCCCTGCGATTGCAGCGACCATGATGAATACGTGAAGTCCATGAGGAGGGGTTATGGCTAGCATCGCGAAAAGAACACATTTCCGCCCCTGGCTGTTGGGCGTTCTGGTCGGCGGTTTGCCGTTCGCGCCGGTCTGGGCCGGCAATACCGATTTCCTCAAGGAATCGGCAGTCGGCCACTTCAGCCGTGAGGACGTGGCCTTGATGGAAAAGACGCTGCAGGATGCCCTGAACAATGCCGCCGATGGTCAGACGGTGGCGTGGCGCAACGACCGGACCGGCAGTAGCGGGCGCATCACGCCCGACAAGGCACCGGTCGGCCAGGAGGGGTGCCGCCGGGTGCGAGTGGAAAACTTCCACGACAAGCGCCAGGGCAGCGATGAGTACGTGCTGTGCAAGGACGGGGACCGCTGGGTGATCCCTGCCGCCAAGACCGCCAAGGGCAAGTAGGGGTGTCTGGGCTGGTCTAGGCTGGCTGCGATGCCGGCGCCCCAATGCAAAGGCCTCCCGAGGTGGGAGGCCTTTGCATTGGGGCTGATGCGGCTTATTCGCTGATTTGCCGGGCCTGGGTGTTGAATGAGATCGCCCGATTGCCGTAGAGGTCGGTATGGACTGCCTCCACCAGGGGCGGGTTGATCGCGGCGTCGGCCTGCCAGCGGATCAGGAAGTTGGCGCCGGACCCCCCCTCGGCCTCGCGCCGCTCGATGAACAGTTCCAGGGTGCCCAGGGGCGGCACGGTCTGGGGCTGACTGACGAAGTCGCGCAGGGACTTGCCGGCGGTGTCGTAGTAACGGGCCTGGGTGACGCGCAGGGGACGGGTCGGGTCCGTGTTGCGAATGCTGACCAGGGCCGACAGGTAAACGATTTCCGGCCGCCCCTGCTTGTCCCGGTTGCCGTGCCACAGGTGCGAATACACCGGCAGGTAGAGGGTCTGGCCCCGGGACAGGGCGGGGGCTTCCTGGGCTTGGGCCAGGGAACCGCCGAGCAGCAGCGCGATGGCGGTTCCGAGGGCGAAGCGGCGCCGAAGCGGGGAGGAAGGCGGTCGGGTCATGGCGGGCTCCACGAAAGAACAGGGCGGAAAGCCGAGGGACGACGAAATCGGGCTCAGACGAAATCCCGCAGGGCGTCGAGCACGGCGTCGGGACGTTCGGCCATCATGGCGTGGCCGGCCCCGGCGATGGACGCCACTTTCACGCCGGCAATGGCGTCACGCAGGCCCTGGACAGCCCGGGGCGGGGTCATCAGGTCCCGGTCGGCGCACACCAGCAGGGCCGGACAGGCCACCTTGGCGGCGGCTTCCAGCCCACCCAGGTAGGCCTGGCAGTTGAGCAGGTCCCGGTGCAGCACGCCGGGCTTGGAGCGGCGCATGATCGCCAGGTTGAGGCCGGTCTGCCACACCCCGGGGGTGGGGTTGCCGCCGACGTGGGTGGCGGGGGCGTGGGACCACAGGTTGACCATTTTGTAGGCCGTTTCCGGATCGTCCTGGGCGGCGGCGAGCAGGGCCTCGGACACGCCCATGGGAAAGGCCGCGCCGAGCAGGGCGATCTTGCTCACCCGGGCCGGGTGGCGGGCGGCGGCTTCGAGGACGGTCATGGCGCCCATGGAGTGCCCCACCAGCACGGCCTTGTCCAGCCCGGCAGCGTCGAGCAGGGCGATCACCCAGTCGGCCAGGGCTTCCACCGAGGCCAGGGGAGCGCCGCCGGAGCGGCCATGGCCCGGCAGGTCGGGAGCCAGCACGGCATGGCCGTGGTGGGCCAGGTAGCGGGTTTGCAGCGCCCACACGCTATGGTCGTGGGCGGCGCCGTGGATGAACACCACGGCGGGGCGGGCGGGGTCGAAAGCGACGCCGCCGGTATAGACGAAGACGGGATGGTGGTTGACGGTCAGTTCCATGGATCGGTCCGGTTTCGGGCTCAGCCCTTGAGCAGCTTGGCGACGGCGGCCAGGCCGCGGGAGAGGTCCTCGATCAGGTCGGCCGAGTCTTCCAGGCCCACCGACAGGCGGATGGTGCCCGGACCGATACCGACCTGGGCCAGGCTGGCGTCGTCCATGCGGAAGTGGGTGGTGGTGGCCGGGTGGATCACCAGGGACTTGGCGTCGCCCACGTTGGCCAGGTGGGAGAACAGGCGCAGGGATTCGATCATCCGCTTGCCCGCCTCACGGCCGCCCTTGACGTCGAAGGTCAGCACCCCGCCGCAGCCCTTGGGCAGCAGCTTCTGCGCCAGGGCGTGGTCCCGGTGGCTGGCCAGTTCCGGGTAGGACACCGACTCCACCACGGGGCTCTCGGCCAGGAAGTTGGCCACCGTGCGGGCGTTGGCGCAGTGGCGCTCCATGCGGATGCCCAGGGTTTCCATGCCTTGCAGGATCTGGAAGGCGTTCATCGGCGACAGGCAGGCGCCGAAGTCGCGCAGGCCCTCGCGCCGGGCACGCAGCAGAAAGGCGGCCACCGGCGACTCCTCGGCGAAGTCCATGCCGTGGAAACCGTCGTAGGGCGCGGTGAGCAGGGGGAAGCGCTCGGCATTGGCCTCCCAGTCGAAGCGGCCGCTGTCCACCACCACGCCGCCCACCACGGTGCCGTGGCCGGACAGGTACTTGGTGGCGGAGTGCACGACGATGTCGGCGCCGTGGTCGAAGGGGCGCAGCAGGGTTGGCGGGGTCAGGGTGGCGTCCACCACCAGGGGGATGCCGGCCTCGTGGGCGATGGCGGCTACCGCCGGGATGTCCAGCACCGGCAGGGTCGGATTGCCCAGGGTCTCGGCCAGGAAGGCGCGGGTCTCGGGGCGGATGGCGGCACGCCAGGCGTCCGGGTCCCGGGGATCGACGAAGGTGGTGGTGATGCCGAAGCGGGGCAGGGTGTAGGCGAGCAGGTTATGGGAGCCGCCGTACAGGGCCCGGGAGGCGACCACATGGCCGCCGGCCCCCATCAGGGTGGAGAGGGCGAGGAACAGGGCGGCCTGGCCGCTGGCGGTGGCAATCGAACCGATCCCCCCTTCCAGGGCGGCGATGCGCTCCTCGAAGGCCGCCACGGTGGGGTTGGAAATGCGCGAATAGACGTGGCCGGCCCGTTCCAGGTCGAACAGGGCGGCGGCGTGGTCGGCGTCGCGGAAGACGAAGGAGGTCGAGAGGTGGATCGGCAGGGCCCGGGCGCCGGTGGCGGGGTCGGGCGGGGTGCCCGCGTGCAGGGCGAGCGTATCCAGCGAATAGCCGTCGATTCCGGCCATGGGGAGTCTCCTGAGGGGTGGGGCCGAGTTTGCTGGGCGCGATCTCAGGCCGGGATGTCGGGGACCAGCATGCCTTCGAGCAGGGTGATGCGGTCCTTGAGCTGCAGCTTGCGCTTCTTGAGGCGTTGCACGAGCAGTTGGTCGGTCGGGGGGTTGGCCACCAGGCGGGTGACCACCTCGTCCAGATCCCGATGCTCCACCTGCAGGGCATGCAGACGGGCGTTGATTTCCTCGATTTCTTCCGCGGTCAGCGTCACGGTATGGGGGTCTCAGAAGCGTTGCCCGCAATGGTAGGGCGGGGCCATGACAAAAACAATCGGTTTGGCTGGCCTCGTTCGCCGCGGCGAAGGGCGCCATGGCGGGAAACCGAGCCCCCTTGGCGGAAATGGCTTTGGCGTTAGAATGAGGTTCTCTCACCAAATCCACAATCAAGGAGGGGACATGCAGTACGACGTGGTCGTAGTTTATGGACGGGACCGGGAGTACACCTTCCGCTTCACCGAAGCCGATTTGCAGGGAACCAGCGATACGGATGCCCGCCGCTGGTTCGACAAGGAGTTCGTCGACCTGGAGTGCGAGCCCACCAACCCGATGGGCAAGGTGCTGATCATCGACAAGATCCTCAATGTCGCCAAGTACGGCGGCGAGGCCCGTTTCGGTGCCGGTAACACCTGGGGGCAGACCTTTGCCCGCAACACCGCTGCGGCGCTGCAACGGCCCACGGTGCGCATCGATGTGCCGGCGTTCCAGATCGGCTTCTGAGCGCTTTGCTTTTTCGCCAGCGCCCGGCCCTGTGCCGGGCGCTGGCTTTTTGCAGTGGTGATCGCAGGTCCGATCGCCTAAAATCGACGTTTTGGTGCTGGCCATGAACAAGGCATTCGTGCGGGAAAATGACGGCGACGAGGGGGATGACGGGGACGAGGATCTCGCTCCGGCCCTGCGCCTTCCCCAGGGCACGCGCAACTACATCTCCCCCGCCGGTTTCGCCCGGCTCAAGACCGAGCTGGACGAGTTGATCAAGCGTGAGCGGCCGCGGGTGGTGGAAGTGGTGTCCTGGGCCGCCAGCAACGGCGACCGTTCCGAGAACGGCGATTACCTCTACGGCAAGAAACGCCTGCGCGAGATTGACCGGCGCATCCGCTTTCTCACCAAGCGGCTCGACATCGCCCAGGTGGTGGACCCGCGCCAGCAGGAAAACGTGGAACAAGTCTTTTTCGGCGCCACCGTGGCGGTGTGCGACGAAGCGGGCAACGAGGCCGTCTACACCATCGTCGGTGTGGACGAGGCCGACGTGACCCGCGGCCGCATCAGCTGGATTTCGCCCCTGGCACGGGCACTGCTCAAGGCCCGCGAGGGCGATGTGGTTCGTTTCCAGAGCCCGGTGGGGCTGCGGGAAATTGAAATCACCGATATACGCTACGAGGTCTGGGATTGACGACGATCATGCATTACGACCTGCCGGTGACGCGCATCCTCCAGCGGGAATTGTTGGTCTGCAGCCCCGATACGACCCTGGCGGTGGCCGCCTCGCGCATGCACGAAGCCCGCTGCGGATCGATTCTGGTGGTGGATCCGGCGCTGCCCGAGCAGGTACTGGGTATCTGGACCGAGAAGGATGCACTGGCGCTCGATTTCAACGATCCCCACGCCTTGGAACGGCCGGTGATCGAAGTGATGAGCACCCCGGTCAAGACCCTGCCCGACCACGCAAGCCTGGGCGAGGCAGCGGTGCGCTTCAAGCAGGACCGGATTCGCCATCTGCTGGTGGTCGATGGTTCGGGGCGGGCCCAGGGGGTGGTGTCCCAGACCGACGTGGTGAACAACCAGGGCATCGAGTTCTACGTGCATTTGCGCAACGTCGAGTCGGTGGTGAAGAGTCTGCCCCTGCAGGTGGAGGCCGAGACGCCGATGGCCGAGGTGGTGCAGCGCATGCGCGAGGCGCGCTGCGATGCCGCCATCGTCTGCGCCAAGGGCGTGAAAGGCATCCTCACCGGGCAGGACGTGCTGCGCCTGATCAGTCAGGGCACCCTGGCCACCACCGCCGGTCGGGTGGCCTCCTTCCCGCTGATCATCGTGCCCCGCGACGCTACCCTCTACCAGGCGCGCCAGTTGTTCGCCGAGCGGCGTATCCGCCACCTGGGGGTGGCGGGGGACGACGGCGACATCGTCGGCCTGCTGTCCTATGCCGATATTCTCGACAGCGTCGAGCAGGAATACGTCCGCGAACTCCAGGCCGCCCTGGCCGATCAGGCCCTGCGCCTGCAAAAATCGGAACAGGCCCTGGCCCTGGCTTCCAAGGTGGCGGAAACCTCCCTGGAAGCGATCATGATCACCGACCATCGCCAGATCATCCGTTCGGTGAACCCGGCTTTCACCCTGATTACCGGCTACACGGCGGAAGAAGCGATCGGCCGGGACACCCGACTGCTCAAGTCCGGTCTGCACGATCGTGCCTTTTACGAGGCGATGTACGAGCGCATCACCGAGAGCGGCGAGTGGCGCGGCGAGATCATGAACCGGCGCAAGAACGGCGAGATCTACCCCGAGGCCATGACCATCACCGCCGTGCGCAACGCCGCCGGCATCATTTCCAACTACGTCTGCGTCTTTTCCGACATCTCCGAGCAGCGCCGCTCAGAGAGCGACCTGGCCGAAAGCCGCCAGCAGCTCGAACAGCAGTCCAACCTGACCGAGTCGATCCTCGACACCCTGCCCCTGATGGTCACCGTGCGCGACGAGGCTGGCCGCTTCGTCGTGGTCAACGAACTGGCCGCGTCCGTGCTGGGCAAGGGGAAGCCCGACCTGGTCGGGTGCCCGGACGAAGAGGTGCTGCCCGCCGAAACCATCAAGCGCCTGCGTGAGGACGACCTGAAGGCCGTTCAGTCCGGCAAGGTGGTGGTCCGCGAGGAACGTCTGGCGCTGGATACGGACAATCCGCGCCATTACCTGTCCTACCGCCGGGCGATCCGTCTTGGCCGGCGCCAGCTGACCATTGCCGCCTCGGTGGACATCACCGAGCGCAAACACGCCGAAACCATGCTGGCGGTGGAACGCCAGGTCCTGCGCCTGATCGCCGAGGATGCGCCGCTTCAGCGCACCCTGGAACTGCTCAGCGGCAAGGTGGAAAAAGCCGTGCCCCGCGCCCGGGCCATGGTTCTGCTGCGCGGCGGGCCCGCCCGGGAGGATGGCGGCGTACCGATGTCCCTCGGCGCTGCGCCTTCCCTGCCCGCCTGGTTCCGGGAAACCCTGACCAGCAGCGTGCTGTTCGCCCGGGACGCCACCTGCGGCCCGGCCCTGCATTTCGGCGTGCAGCATCTGTGCGACGACGTGCGCCTGGATCCGCGCTTTTCGCCTTCCCGGGAACGCCTCGACCGCCTGGGGGTGCTGTCGGTCTGGTCCACCCCGATCATGTCGCCGGGGCGCGACTCGCTGGGGGTGTTCACCCTGTTCCTCGACGATTGCCGCCGACCCACCCCCCTGGAGCAGGAAACCCTGGACCATGCCTGCAAGATGGCGGCGATTGCCATCGAACGTTCCCGGGCCTCGGCCGAGTTGCAGCGCCTGGCCACCACCGACACCTTGACCGGGTTGGCCAACCGCTCCCGTTTCCTCGATACGGCCGGGGAAGAATGGGCCCGCTCGCGCCGCTTCGGCCATGCCCTGGGCGTGCTGATGATTGATGTGGACCACTTCAAGCGCATCAACGACACCCACGGCCACGCCGCCGGCGATGCGGCCCTGCGCCATATCGCCGCCTGCCTGGGCACGGGAATTCGCGAGGTGGACCGGCTGGGGCGCATGGGCGGCGAGGAATTCGCCATGGTGCTGCCCGAAACCGACGGCGTCGGCGCCATGCAGGTGGCCGAGCGGTTGCGCCAGACCGTGGCGGCGGAACCGTTCATGCTCGCCGACGGCGTGCCCCTGCGCCTTACCGTGAGCATCGGCGTGACCGTGCGGGTAGAGCGGGACGACGTGCTCGACCGCCTCTTCGCCCGGGCCGACGAAGCCCTCTACGAGGCCAAGCGCAACGGCCGCAACCAGGCGGTGTTCAACAACGGCGCCCTGAACTGACCGCCGCTGCCCGCAACCGGCCTGGCCATCATTGCGCCGGGCCGAGGGGCGGCAGGGGCTGCGACTCACCGCCTGGTGGGCCGGGCGAATGTCGTTCTCCCCGACGTTGTTCTTGCCCGGGGGCTTGAAATCTCCAGGCGTGCCCCCATGTAAGTCGTGTTCCGTTTCTCATCGTGATCACGTACTGACATGACCACTGCAACTGCCGCCAAAGAAACCCTGGGCTTCCAGGCCGAGGTGCAGCAACTGCTGCACCTGATGATCCACTCCCTCTATTCCAACAAGGAAATCTTCCTCCGCGAGTTGATTTCCAACGCCTCCGACGCCTGCGACAAGCTGCGCTTCGAGGCCATGGGCAAGCCCGAGCTGTTCGAGGGCGACGGCGACCTCAAGGTGCGCCTGTCCTACGACAAGGCCGCCCGCACCCTGACCATTTCCGACAACGGCATCGGCATGAGCCGGGACGAGGCGGTGCGCCACCTGGGCACCATCGCCAAGTCCGGCACCAAGGAATTCTTCTCCAGCCTGACCGGCGATTCCCAGAAGGACAGCCACCTGATCGGCCAGTTCGGCGTCGGCTTCTACTCCAGCTTCATCGTCGCCGACAAGGTCACCGTCATCTCCCGCCGCGCCGGCCTGCCCGCCGGCGAGGGCGTCAAGTGGGAATCCGCCGGCCTGGGCGACTACACCGTGGAAGCGGTGGACAAGGCCGGCCGCGGCACCGACATCGTCCTGCACCTGAAAGAGGGCGAGGACGAGTTCCTCTCCGCCTGGACCCTGAAGAGCCTGGTGCGCAAGTACTCCGACCACATCGTCCTGCCCATCGTCATGAAGAAGGAAGAGTGGGATCAGGAGAAGGGCGAGTCCGTGGTCAAGGACGAGGACGAGACGGTCAACCAGGCCTCCGCCCTGTGGACCCGCCCCAAGGCCGAGATTTCCGACGACGAATACAAGGCCTTCTACAAGCACGTCGCCCACGACTTCGAGGACCCGCTCGCCTGGGTCCATGCCAAGGTCGAGGGCACCAAGGAATACACCCAGCTGCTCTACATCCCCGGCCGCGCACCCTTCGATATGTGGGACCGGGGCCAGGACGGCGGCGTGCGCCATGGCGTCAAGCTGTACGTGAAGCGCGTCTTCATCATGGACGACGCCAAGAAGCTGATGCCGTCCTACCTGCGCTTCGTGCGCGGCCTGGTCGATTCCAACGACCTGCCCCTCAACGTCTCTCGGGAAATCCTCCAGGAAAGCCGTGAGATCGACACCATCCGCGGCGGCTGCGTCAAGCGCGTGCTGGGCATGCTCGAAGGCCTGGCCAACAGCGACGAGCAGACCGACAAGGACAAGTACGCCACCTTCTGGAAGGAATTCGGCAAGGTGCTCAAGGAAGGCGTGGGCGAGGACTTCGCCAACAAGGAGCGCATCGCCGGCCTGCTGCGCTTTGCCTCCACCCACACCGACGCCGCCGACGAGACCGTGTCCCTGGCCGACTACGTGGCGCGCATGAAGGACGGGCAGGAGAAGATCTACTACGTCACCGCCGACACCTTCGCCGCCGCCAAGAACAGCCCCCACCTGGAAGTCTTCCGCAAGAAGGGCATCGAGGTGCTGCTGCTCTCCGACCGGGTGGACGAGTGGGTGGTGGGCCACCTCACCGAGTTCGACGGCAAGCCCCTCCAGTCCGTCGCCAAGGGCGGCCTGGACCTGGGCAAGCTGGAGGACGAGGAAGAGAAGAAGGCCGCCGAGAAGGTCGCCGACGAGTTCAAGGACCTGACCGAGAAGGTCAAGGGGGCCCTGGGCGACAAGGTCAAGGATGTGCGCATCACCCTGCGCCTGACCGATTCCCCGGCCTGCCTGGTGTCCGACGAGCACGACGTGTCCGGCAACCTGGCCCGCATCCTCAAACAGGTCGGCCAGCAGGCCCCGGCCTACCAGCCGATCCTGGAAATCAACCCGGAGCACCCGGCGGTGGTGCGCTTGAAGGGCGAGGCCGAAGCGCAATTCAACGACTGGGCCCACCTGCTGTTCGAACAGGCCATCCTGGCCGAAGGCGGCCAGCTGGAAGACCCGGCCGGCTTCGTCAAGCGCATGAACGCGCTGATGCTGGCCATCTCCGGCAAGTAAGGCGGCGGCAACGTCGGCCGGCCAGCGGCTGGGCCGGCATGACGGATTTTCGGGCATGCCCCGAAAGTCCGCGCCAGACGGGCATCTTCAAGGGGTATCCCTGGAGATGCCCGTTTTCATTGGCGCTTCGGGCAGGGGGGCTGGAGATGGCCGACTGGCGCGGACTTTCAGCCGGGGCAACAGGATTTGCTAAGCTGGCGATCCGGGCACCGCATGCGCTTTACCGCCGGTAAATGGTGTCTGGGGTGTCTGGGATGCCCGGAGTGCCAGGGGCAACCGTTCGGGCACCATCCATAACAGCGACGCCGGCCGCATTCCCCGGAGATACCCCATGCAGATCGACCGCCTCGACCACCTGGTCCTCACCGTCCGCGACATCGACGCCACCTGCGACTTCTACGCCCGGGTGCTGGGCATGGAGTCGGTGACCTTCGGCGCCGGACGCAAGGCGCTTTCCTTTGGCCGGCAGAAGATCAACCTGCACCAGGCCGGCAAGGAGTTCGAGCCCAAGGCCGAGCGGCCCACCCCGGGGTCCGCCGACCTGTGCTTCATCACTGCTACTCCCCTGGAGGCGGCCATGGCCCACGTGCGCGCTGCCGGCGTGGCGATCGTCGAAGGCCCGGTGGCCCGCACCGGCGCCATTGGGCCGATCCAGTCGTTCTACTTCCGCGACCCGGACCTGAACCTGATCGAAGTCTCCAACTACCCGGCCTGAGCGGATTGGCGGCGGTTGCCCCACGGGAGGCTGGGCCTGGGGCGTTCCCCGACACGCAAAACGGCCCGGCGCCATCCTGGGCCGGGCCGTTTCGGTGGGGCACCAGTCCTGCCCCGGAAAAGAACCAATGGCTAGCGGTTGCCCGGGGCCAGATAATCCCGCAGGCACTGCATGTGGGCCGGACCCATCGAGTCCTGGCAGGCCTGGCGGGCCTTCTGGTGGCGCTCGCAGGTGGCGGGGTCAGGGGACTTGGCGCAGTCCGGCGAGACCATCTGGGTTTGCATGCAACGCCGCCGCTCGACGCCATACTTGCCACGGCAGGCTTCCCAGGCCTGCTGGCGGGCGGCCCGGTGCGATTCGCACAAGGCCGGATCGATGGCCCGGCTGCAGTCCATCATGCCGCGCTGGCCGCCACCACGGGGCCCCGGTCCACCACCGGGTCCCGGGCCGGGGCCCGGTTGGGCGAAGGCGGCGCTACAGCCGAGTGCGAGCAGGCAGGCTAGGAGCAGTTTCTTATTCATGGCGGATTCCTTGGTGAAGGACAAAATTAGGCCGGCATCCCGCTATCGGCCACCGTTTAGACTATAGGCCAGCCGATGACGAGGGCAAGGTGGGGGCCGCGCCTGGCATGGATTTACGGATTTACGGCGCCCTGGGCGGGATCAGCGGCGTGGGATGGCTCCAGGCGAGCTATAGTGCGGTAACTGGCTGGACCCGAGCTGTCGTCCTTGGCCTTTTCACCTTTTCTGCCCCCGCCGCCATGTCCTCCGCCGTCACTCCCCCCGCTGCCAATGCCCCCGCTTCGTCCCGTTCCGGCTCTGCCGGAGGAGGGCGGGGCAGTAATTCGGGTCAGCGCCGCCTGACCCTCAACGGGGCGCTCGAATGGCTGGTCAAGGACGGGGTGATCACCAAGGAAGAGGGGGAGCGGCTGGCCCGGGAACGGCGCCTCTACCGGGACCCGGTCCATCCCCTGGCGGTGGTCGCCGACCAGCATTTCAAGGATGCTCGCAGCGGCAAGCCCCTGACCCTGGATGCCCTGGCCGAGTGGCTGGCAGGCCGGGTTAACCTGCCCTATTACCACATCGATCCGCTCAAGATCGACGTGACCACGGTGACCGAGGTGGCCTCCTCGGCCTACGCCAAGCGCTTTGCCATCCTGCCAGTGGAGGTGACGGCCAACGAGGTGGTGGTGGCCACTGCCGAGCCTTACCTGACCGAATGGCAGGGCGAATTGCGCGCGGTCCTGGGCAAGGACATCCGTCCGGTGATCGCCAACCCCCTGGCGATCTCGCGCTTCCTGGTGGAGTTCTATAACCTGGCCCGCTCGGTGAAGGGGGCGCAGAAACGCAAGGGCAGCACGCCGGTGCCCGGCCTGTCCTCCTTCGAGCAACTGGTGCAGCTGGGCAGCAGCAACCGCCAGCTCGACGCCAACGACCAGCACATCGTCCATATCGTGGACTGGCTGCTGCAGTACGCCTTCGAGCAGCGCGCCTCCGACATCCACGTCGAGCCGCGGCGCGACCTGGGCATCGTGCGCTTTCGCATCGACGGGGTGCTGCACCAGGTCTACCAGGTGCCGATGGCGGTGATGACCGCTATGACCAGCCGCATCAAGCTGCTCGGCCGCATGGACGTGATCGAGAAGCGCCGCCCCCAGGACGGCCGCATCAAGACCCTCACCCCGGCCGGCCAGGAGATCGAGTTGCGCCTGTCGACGCTGCCCACCGCCTTCGGCGAGAAGCTGGTGATGCGGGTGTTCGACCCGGAAGTGCTGGTGCGCGACTTCGCCGACCTGGGCTTTTCCGACGAGGACCAGCAGAAGTGGAACTGGATGACCAGCCAGCCCAACGGCATCATCCTGGTCACCGGCCCCACCGGCTCGGGCAAGACCACCACCCTGTATTCGACCCTGAAGCAGCTGGCCACCCCGGAGGTGAACGTCTGCACCATCGAGGACCCGATCGAGATGGTGGAGCCGGCGTTCAACCAGATGCAGGTGCAGCACGGCATCGACCTGGAGTTCGCCGACGGGGTGCGCGCCCTGATGCGGCAAGACCCGGACATCATCATGATCGGCGAGATCCGCGATCTGGCCACCGCCGAAATGGCCATCCAGGCGGCGCTGACCGGCCACCTGGTGCTGTCCACCCTGCACACCAACGACGCCCCCTCGGCGGTCACCCGCCTGCTCGACCTGGGGGTGCCGTCCTACCTGATCAACTCCACCGTGCTCGGCGTGATGGCCCAGCGCCTGGTGCGTACCCTGTGCCCCCACTGCAAGAAGAGCGCCCCCCTGCGCGCCGAAGAAGAGGAGGCGTGGAAGAACCTGGTGGTGCCCTGGCGCGCCACCGCGCCGGCCCAGCTGCCCCACCCGGAAGGCTGCCTGGAGTGCCGCATGACCGGCTACTTGGGCCGGGTCGGCCTGTACGAAATCCTGCTGCTCAGCCCCGAGATGCGCAAACTGATCGTGCCCCAGACCGATATCGCCCGGGTGCGCGATCAGGCTTACCGGGAAGGTATGAAGCCCCTGCGCGTGTCCGGGGCGATGAAGGTGGCGGCAGGGCAGACGACCCTGGCCGAGGTGGTCAAGGTCGCCCCGCCAGCCAATCAGGGCTGAGTTCAACCGCTGCCCTGATCGCTAGGAAAGACGGGCTTCTCCAGAGGGTATGCCTGAAGATCGGCCAGGGGCGCGGCGTTCCGGGGTTGGGGTCTGAAGATCAAGTACTGGCGCGGGGTTTGGCCTGGGAGGCCGGGTAATCACGACAAGGGGGCGGTGCGCGAGTCGGGCCGAAGGATCCGGCACGGTATGGGAAATCGCCAGCGCTGCGGGCTGGGCCGCCTCTGGCCGTCTTGAGCCTCGTGGCAGCCCGTGACGGGCTGACTGCAATGCCGCCGCCTCTCGGCCCGTTCCGGCCAGGATGGCCCGCCCCGGGCAGCCCCGGGGCTCAGGCTGCGGTCTGGCCGCTGGTGGGGGCGCGGCGTTCTGCCTGCAGCAGCTGGGTGACCGCCTCGGCGCTGACCGGCTCGCTGAACAGGAAGCCCTGAAAGGAGTCGCACCCCCGCGATTGCAGGAAGTCGCGCTGGGCCTCGGTTTCCACCCCCTCGGCAAGCACCGTCAAGCCCAGGTCGTGGGCCAGGTGGATGATGGTTTCGGTGATCGTGGCGTCGCCGCTGTGGGTCCCCAGGTCGCAGATGAAGCTGCGGTCGATCTTCAGCTTGTCGATGGGTAGGCGGTGCAGGTAGGCCAGGGACGAGTAACCGGAGCCGAAATCGTCGATCGACAGTTGCACCCCCAGGCGACGTAGCTGTTCGAGCAGTTCCAGCTGTTCGTTGCGGGTTTCGAGGATCAGCCGCTCGGTCACTTCCAGTTCGATGGCGCTGCCGGGCAGGCCGTAGGCCGCCAGGGTGTCGCCGACGGTCTGGATGAAGCCCGGGCGGTAGAACTGGGGGGCGGCCACGTTTACCGCCACGGTGATCGGCGCCAGGCCCAGGTCGCGCCACTGCCGGGCCTGGCGGCAGGCCTCGTGCAGCACCCAGTCGCCGATGGGCACGATCAGGCCGGTTTCCTCGGCCAGGGCGATGAACTCGTTGGGGCTGCGCAGCCCGCGTTGCGGGTCGTTCCAGCGGATCAGGGCCTCGACGCCGATGATGGCGCCGCTGGCCAGGTCCACCTGGGGCTGGTAGAGCAGGGAGAACTCTTCCTTGTCCAGGGCGCCGCGCAGGCCGCACTCGATGGCCAGCCGCTCGGTGGCCTGGGCGGTCATTTCCGGCTTGAAGAAGTGGAAGGCGTTGCGGCCCCGCCCCTTGCTGTAATACATGGCCATGTCGGCGCAGCTGACCAGGCCTTCCACCGTGGTGCCGTCGTCCGGGTACATGGCGATGCCGATGGAGGGCGTGACGATGAGCGGATGGCCGTCGATCACGTAGGGCCGGGAAATGGCCTGGACCAGATGCACCGCCACCCGGGCGGCGGCATCGGTGTCGCCCACCTCGTCGAGCAGGATCAGGAACTCGTCGCCTCCCTGGCGGCAGACCGTGTCGCTGCTGCGCACGCAGGCCGCCACCCGTTGGGCCACTTCCTGGAGCAACTGGTCGCCGACGCTGTGGCCGAGGGAGTCGTTGATCGCCTTGAAACGGTCCAGGTCGATGTCGAGCACCGCCAGGCGGGCGCCGTGGCGGGCCGCCCGGTTGATGGCCTGGGACAGCCGGTCGGCGAACAGGCCCCGGTTGGGCAGCCCGGTGAGGAAGTCGTGCTCGGAGAGGAAGCGGATGCGCGCTTCCGAGGCCTTGCGGTCGGTGATGTCGGAGAAGATCGCCACGTAGTGGGTGAGTTCGCCGGCATCGTTCTCGATGGCCGAGATGGTCAGCCAGCCGGGTAGCAGGTCGCCGTTCTTGCGCCGGTTGGCGATTTCGCCCTGCCAGTAGCCGCGCTGTTCCAGATCGCGCCACATCTGGGCGTAGAAGCTCGGGTCGTGGGTGCCGGAGCTGAGCAGGGAGGGATTTCTGCCCAGCACGTCATGCTCACTGTAGCCGGTGATCTCCTGGAATGCGCGATTGACCCAGACGATCTCGTTCTGCGCATTGGCGATGGCGATGCCTTCGGCGTTGTACTCGAAGATGCGGGTGTAGAGGCGCAGCTGTTCGGCAAAGCCTTTCTGCTCGGTGATATCCATCTGCATCACCACGGCGCCCCCCTGGGCTGCATCGTCTTCTTGCAGCGGCGGGATCGGGTTGCCCAGGATGCGCACCCAGCGAACGTTCGGCGCCGCACCCAGAGACAGTTCGAGGTCGAAGGGCTGGCCGTCGGCGAGCAGCTTTTGCGTTGCGGCGGGGAGCTGGCACTGGCGCTGCTGGCACTTCTGGCCCTGGCAGGCGGCCTCGAAGGGCAGGCAAGGAGGGGAAATTTCGGCGTCATCCTCGCCGTCGGGCGTGTGGCAGGGCGTGCTGGCCTGCCAGGCCGGATTGCCGAACAGGACCTTGCCCTTACGGTCGAGCAGGGCGACGCTGGCCGGCAGCGAATCGAGCACGGTGGCGAGGCGGTGCCGTTCCCGCTCGATGGCGGCGGCTTTTTCCCGCCGCCGGCGCAGTTGCTCCCGTTGCAGTAGTCCCGCCAGTACCAGCAGGCCGAGGAAGGCCGGACCGCCCACCAGCAGCAGGCGCTGGGTTTCCGCGCCCCAGCCGGCCAGCAGCATTTCTTCGGGAACGTGGGCCATCACCAGCACCGGATAACGATGGGAGGCCCGGAACGCCGCCTGGGTCTGGCGACCGTCTTCCAGGCGCTGCATCCCGACGCCGGATTCGCTGTCGCGCAGCCGACTGACGAAGAGGGCGCCGGGCAGGCGCTGGCCGATCAGGCCCTCATCGTTTTCCAGGGTGGAAAAGAGCAGCCGGTTGTCGTAGCGGAACACCCGCAGCACGCCCTGGGTGTCTTCCAGGTTGAGCAGGAACTGGTTGAGGAAAAAGTCCGGATTGACGGCCGCCACCAGGGTGATTTCCGTCCCCGCCGCGGCGTCCCGGCTGTACAGGACGGGGAGGAATTCCTGGCGGATGCGGCGTTCGCTGCGTCCCGACTCCATGGCTGGAACGCCTTCGCCATCGGCGAAATCACGGCCTGCCCACGGAATGGCAATGCGGAAGTCGTCGCCGGCGGTGGCCATGGTCGGCGCCAGGTCGCTCGGTTCGGGGCGGCGGCCGACGTTGGCCGGGTTGCTGCTGGCGACGATCTGCCCCTGGGGGGAGAGCACGTTCAGGGACCGCAGCATCGGCATGTTGGCCAGGGCGCTGCGCAGGATGGCGCTCTGTTTTTCTGCGGTGCTTTCCGCGGCGACCCGGGGGGCCAGGCTGCCCAGGGCCAGTTCGAGCAGTTGCAGGCTCTGGGTCAACTGGTCTTCCGCCAGTCGCGCGTGCATTGCCGCCAGGGCTTCGCCGTGGGCCAACTGGTCGTTGTGCTGGCGCCAGACGAAGTAGCCGACGGTCAGGGACAGCAGCCCGATCAGCAGCGCCGTCACCAGCAGCAGGGGGGAAGCAAAACGGCGCAGCGTGGTGGCGTCGGAGAGGGAAGGCGTGGCCACGGGGATATCTGCTCAGCGGTCGGTGGTGAGCACGATGGGGTCGAGCCCGTAGCGGCGGGCCGCGGTCATCAGGCGGCCATCGCGCTTGATGTCGGACATGAAGCGTTCGACCCGGCCGTACCAGCGGTCATCGCCGGGTTTCATGGCGTAGGCGTAATCGGACAGGTGGTAGGGGGAAGGCGGCGCCACGACCCGGGCCCAGTCGGCAAAGTCCGCCATGCGCCGGCTGTAGGGAAAATCCGTCATGAACACGTCGGCCCGCCCGGCTTCCACTTCCTTCTCCCGCTCATGGGAGGTGGTGGTGACCAGCAGGGTGGCCTGGCGCAGCCGCTCGCGCATGACCGGCTCGTGCAGGGTGCCCTTGGCCACGGCCACCACCACGTCGGGCTGGTCGATGTCGTCCCAGTTCTTGATGCGCCGATTGGCCCGGGAGGTGATGGCGTAGATGTCGCTACGCAGGTGCGGGCGGGTAAAGCGCAGCACGGCGCTGCGGGCCGGGGTGATGGCGATGGCGAACATGGCCAGGTCGCAGCGGTTCTTGAGCAGGTCGTCGGTCAGGGTGGCGAACGAACTATCCACCAGGCGCAGCCGTACCCCCAGGTCCTTGGCCAGTTCCCGGGCCATGTCCGCATCCACCCCGGTGACCTGGCGGGTCTTCGGATTGCGGAAGGAGATGCCGTAGTAGTCGGGCCAGATGCAGACCCGCAGCTCGCCGCGGCTTTGCACGTCGGCCAGACGGTTGCCCTGGGCGGCGGCCGGGCCGGCGATGAGCAGGAGCGCCCCTGCCAGCAGGCAGTGGCGCCAGCAGTCGAAAGCCAGGAGGGAGCGCAGGACGGTGGACAAGGAGCGAGGACTATCGTGAAACCCGGACAGCGGGGGCGAACGGAAATGGCCTTGGCGATGCGCCAATGTCTGGGAGAGCGGCGGTCAAGGCCACGCAGGCCTGGATTTTGCCCCAATAACCCTGCCCCGTCATGATGTGGTTAGCAGGGGCCGGGGTCGCCAGGGCAATCGCGAATTATGACACAGCCGTAGATCAGCGCCCTTTTCCAAGGGCGTGGATGGCCCGGGCCAGCCCGTCCAGGGTAAGGGGGTACATCCGTTCGCCCATCAGTTCGCGCACCATGCGCAGTGAATGACTGTGGGGCCAGTGGGCTTCGGGCACCGGGTTGAGCCAGACCGCATGGGGAAAAGCCGCCAGCATGCGCTTCAGCCACGCGGCGCCGGGCTCCTCGTTCCAGTGCTCGACACTGCCGCCGGGCTGGACGATCTCGTAGGGGCTCATGGTGGCGTCGCCGACGAAGATCAGCCGGTAGTCGGATGGGTAGGTGTGCAACACCTGCCAGGTGGCGATGCGTTCGTCGTGGCGGCGCCGGTTGTCGCGCCACAGGCTCTCATAGACGCAATTGTGGAAGTAGTAATGTTCCAGGTGCTTGAACTCGCTGCGGGCGGCGGAGAACAGTTCCTCGCAGACCCGGATGTGGTCGTCCATGGAGCCGCCCACGTCGAGGCAGAGCAACACCTTTACCGCGTTGTGCCGTTCCGGGCGGAGATGCAGATCCAGGGTACCGGCGTTACGCGCCGTTCCCTCGATAGTGGCATCCAGGTCCAGTTCGGTGGCGGCGCCTTGCCGGGCGAAGCGGCGCAGCCGGCGCAGGGCTACCTTGATGTTGCGCGTGCCCAGTTCCACGTCGTCAGCCAGATTGCGGAACTCACGCTTTTCCCAGACCTTCACCGCGGTGCGGTTGCCGGCCGAAGGGCCGCCGATGCGGATGCCTTCCGGGTGGTAGCCGCCGTGACCAAAGGGCGACGATCCGCCGGTGCCGATCCACTTGCTGCCGCCGGCATGGCGCTCCTTCTGCTCGTCGAGCCGTTCCTTGAGGCGCTTGAAGAGTTCGTCCCAGCCGAGCTTTTCCAGCTGGGCCCGTTCCTCGGCGGAAAGGACGCGCTGTGCAAGCAGCTTCAGCCACTCCTCGGGCAAGGTCCGCGCCAGAGCGGCGCTAGGGTCAGGCAGGGCGGCGATTCCGCGGAAGTACTCCCCGAAGGCAGCGTCGAACAGGTCGTAACGGGCTTCGTCCTTGACCAGCACGGTACGGGCGAGCAGGTAGAAATCATCGCTGTTGGCGGTGATGACCCGGGCCTCCAGAGCTTCCAGCAGGGTCAGGAATTCGGTAAGGGAAACCGGCAAGCCGCGCTGCTTGAGGTGGAGGAAAAAATCGATCAGCACTGCTGGGGTACCGCGGTGGTGGAGGGCTCCAGGGGGATTGCCGGCAACGCTTCGGCCAGGCGCAGGCGGTTACGCCCCGCGGCCTTGGCGGCATAGAGGGCGGCGTCGGCCGCCTGGATCAGTTCGTCCCGGGTGGTGCCGTGACCGGGGAAGAGGGCGATGCCGCCGGATAGGGTGGCCGAGAGCAGGTGCTCGCCGAACAGCACCGGCTCGCTGGCGAAGGAGCGGCGCAATTCCTCGCAACGGGTCTGGGCATCGTCGAGGCCCATGTTGGGCAGCACCAGGATGAATTCTTCGCCGCCGTAGCGGCAGAGCAGGTCGCCAGTGCGTGAGTTGCGCCGCAGGGTGCCGCCCAGGCGGCGGATCACCTCGTCGCCGGCCTGGTGGCCGTAGGTGTCGTTGAGGCGCTTGAAGTGGTCGATGTCGAGCATCACCACGGTGACCGGATAGCCCTGGCGCCGGGCACGGGCCAGTTCGCCGTCGAGGATCTCGTCCAGGTAGCGACGGTTGAACAGCCCGGTGAGGGGGTCCCGTACCGCCTGCTCGCGCAGTTGCGCCTGCAGGCGCTGGTTTTCGGCGAGCTGCTGCTGCAGGTCCAGGTTGGCGGCGAGGAGGGAGCGCTCGGCGCTGTTTTGTTCGGTGATGTCCACCAGGGTCCACAGCCCGTGGCTGCCCATGTCCACGTAGACGAATTCCAGGTCCCGCTCTTCGCGGCGCGGGTGATAGCAGACCGCTTTCAACTCCATGCGATCGCTCGAACCGTTGGCGCCGTTGCCGACCTGGTTGCGGCGCTTCCGCGCCTGGTTCGTCAGGCGGGTCAGGTGTTCGGAGGCAAAGGTCCGGTAGTCCTTGTCGGGAAACAGGGTGCGCCACCAGTCGCGGCGGCGGAATTCGTGCAGTGACAGGCCGAACAGGGCCTGGCAGGCGTGGTTGATGAACTCGATGCGGCCTTGCTGGTCGGTCTGGATCACGGCGATCGGCAAGGCGTCGAACAGGCTGCGCAGGAAGGCTTCCCGAGAGCGGGTGGCTTCGGCAACGATGCGCTGCTGGTGCACGTCGTGGAAGGAAACGATGATCGCCTCTTCGTCGCCGAAGCGGCAGCGTTGGGCCGACAGGTGGGCCCAGAACTCCCGTCCGCTGCGGCTGCGGAAGCGCAGGTCCTTGTCGGTGACCTGGCCCGCCAGGAGCAGCTCCTGGATCATCTCGGCCCGTTCCTCCTGGTGGGCGTAGAAGCTCGTCGACGCCAGGTTGTGCAGGTCCAGGCCACGGATCTCCAGCAGATCCTCAGCACGGCGGTTGCAGTAGAACAGGGCGCCGTCGCTCAGGCGGGAAACCGTCACCGGGACGGGGAACACTTCCAGCAAGGCGCGGGCGCGGGCATCCGCCGTGTCGATGTCGGCGGAGTCGCCGGGGCGGCCGTGCTCGGGGGCGAGATCGAGGAGGTCGGTGAGCATGGGAGGGGGTCAGCCGCGTCCTTGCCGGTTGAGGAAGATGAGACGCTCGAAGAGGTGCACGTCCTGCTCGTTCTTGAGCAGGGCGCCGTGCAGCGGGGGCAGGGCGGTCTTGCCGTCCTTGGCGCGCAGGGCTTCGGCGGGGATGTCTTCGGCGAGCAACAGTTTCAGCCAGTCGATCAGTTCCGAAGTGGAGGGTTTCTTCTTCAGCCCGGGCACCTCGCGCAGGCCGAAGAACACTTCCAGGGCCTCGGCCAGCAGTTCCTTCTTCAGCCCGGGATAGTGCACGTCCACGATGCCGGCCATGGTGTCCCGGTCGGGGAAGCGGATGTAGTGGAAGAAGCAGCGGCGCAGGAAGGCGTCGGGCAGCTCCTTTTCGTTGTTGGAGGTGATGATGACGATGGGCCGGTGCTTGGCCCGGATCGTCTCGCGGGTCTCGTAGACATGGAACTCCATGCGGTCGAGTTCGCGCAGCAGGTCGTTGGGAAACTCGATGTCGGCCTTGTCCACCTCGTCGATCAGCAGCACCGACGGGGTGTCGCAGGCAAAGGCCTGCCACAGCACGCCGGGGACGATGTAGTTGGCGATATCGTGGACCCGTGGGTCGCCCAGTTGGCCGTCGCGCAGCCGCGAGACGGCGTCGTACTCGTAGAGCCCCTGCTGGGCCTTGGTGGTGGACTTGATGTGCCACTGGAACAGGGGCAGCCCCAGGGCCCGGGCCACTTCTTCGGCCAGCAGGGTCTTGCCGGTGCCCGGTTCGCCCTTGATGAGCAAGGGGCGCTGCAGGGTGGCGGCGGCGTTCACCGCCAGGGTCAGGTCGGGCGGGGCGACGTAGCGATCGGTACCGGTAAAGCGTGGTGAAGTCATGGAAAGAGATCAGCCCAGGGTGGGGTAGTCGGTGTAGCCCTTTTCCTCGCTGCTGTAGAAGGTGGCGGTATCGGGCGTGTTGAGGGGGGCGTTGCGGCGGAAGCGCTCCACCAGATCGGGGTTGGCCAGCATCAATCGGCCGAAGGCCACGGCGTCGGCATGGCCGCTGGCGATGGCGGCGTTGCCTCGGGCCAGGTCGTAGTCGCCGCAGGCGATGTAGGGTCCGGCAAAGGCTTGGCGCAGGGCGGTGAAGTCGAAGGGAAGGGCGGCTTCGCCCGGGCTGCCGGCGCCGTCCTCGATCACATGCAGGTAGGCCAGGCCGTGGGGCGAAAGCTGCCGCGCAGCGTATTCGAAGGTGGCCTGGGGGGCTGCGTCGGCCATGTCGTTGAATGGGCTGATCGGCGACAGGCGCACGCCGACCCGATCGCTTCCCCAGACGTCGCAGACGGCCTCGGTCACTTCCAGCAGTAGCCGGGCCCGGTTTTCCACCGGACCGCCGTAGGCATCGTTGCGCCGGTTGGTGCCCGAGCGGAGAAACTGGTCGAGCAGGTAGCCATTGGCGCCATGGACCTCGACCCCATCGAAGCCTGCATCGAGCGCATTTTTTGCCCCCTGGCGGAAGCTCTCGACGATGCCGCCGATTTCGGCCATGGCCAGGGCCCGGGGCGTGATGAAGTCCTGCAGACCGGTGCTCGTCCAGGCTTGGCCGGCAGGTTTGATGGCGGAAGGGGCCACCGGGAGGGCGCCGCCGGGCTGCAGGCTGGGATGGGAAATTCGCCCGACATGCCAGAGTTGCAGAACGATGCGCCCGCCGGCCTGGTGCACCGCTCGGGTCACCTGCCGCCAGCCGTCGATCTGGGCCGGGCTGTGGATGCCCGGAGTACGCGGGTAGCCGTGGCCCTCGGGGCAGACCGGGCTGGCCTCGGTGACGATCAGGCCGGCCGTGGCGCGCTGAGCATAGTAGGTGGGGGCGAGGGGGGAGGGAACATCACCGGCTACCGCCCGGTTGCGCGTCAGCGGCGCCATGACGATGCGATTGGGTAAGGCCAGGGCCCCAAGGTCGACTGGGGAAAAAAGATCAGCCATGATGTTCTCCTGCGGGGCCGCGCCAGGGCTGGCGTGCGGATCGCGCGACACCGGCCGGGTAGGCTGGGTTTATTATTTGGTTATGTTATAGGTAACGATTTTACCTATTTTGTATCTTTTGGATTGTACGGCAGAACGATTTTGTTTCTGTCATAGCCGGGTATTTCATTACGTTCCGATTCAGCTTCATTCGATGCTCTGGAGACCACAATGTTCGATGCCATCCTGGTGGAAAAATCCGGCGACACCGGCGCGGTGAGCGCCCGGCTGACCCAGCTCAACGATAGCGACCTGATCGCCAACACCGAGGGCGATGTCATCGTGGCCGTGGCCGCTTCAACGGTCAATTACAAGGACGGCCTGGCCATTACCGGCAAGGCGCCGGTGGTGCGACGCTACCCCTTGGTGCCCGGTATCGATTTTGCCGGGACCGTGCTCGAAAGCAGCCACCCGGACTGGAAGCCTGGGGACAACGTGATTCTCAACGGTTGGGGCGTGGGGGAGGGCCATTGGGGCGGCTATGCCGCCAAGGCCCGGGTCAAGGGCGACTGGCTGGTGCCCCTGCCTGCTGCCTTTACACCGGCTCAGGCGATGGCCATTGGCACCGCCGGCTATACCGCCATGCTCTGCGTCCAGGCCTTGGAGGCCCACGGCATCACGCCGGACAAGGGGGAGGTGCTGGTCACCGGCGCCGCCGGCGGGGTGGGCTCGGTGGCGGTGGCCCTGCTTGCCAGGCTGGGCTACAGCGTAATCGCCTCCACCGGGCGTTCCAGCGAAACCGATTACCTCAAGCAACTGGGGGCCGCCAGCATCATCGACCGGGCCGAACTGTCCGCGCCAGGACGCCCCCTGGGCAAGGAGCGCTGGGCCGGCGCGGTGGATACGGTGGGCAGCCATACCCTGGCCAATGTCTGTGCCGGGACCCGTTACCGGGGCGCCGTGGCCGCCTGCGGCCTGGCCCAGGGGATGGATTTCCCCTCGTCCGTGGCGCCCTTCATCCTGCGCGGCATCACCCTGTGCGGCATCGACAGCGTCATGGCGCCCCAGGCGGTGCGGCGCGAGGCATGGCAGCGGCTGGCCCGGGATCTCGACCTGGCCAAACTGGAGGCCATGACCCGGCATATCCGCCTGAAGGATGTGATCGGGGCGGCCCACGATATCGTCAATGGCCAGGTCCGCGGCCGCCTGGTGGTGGATATCGCCGACTGAGCGCCGACCGAGCCTGTTTTTTTTGGGTTTCCACATTGCGCTTTCACCCGGATCGCATAGTGCCGGCTTAGAATTCCCCCCTGATAAGGAACGTCAGTTTCCGGTCAATAAAAAACACAGGGGGTTTCATGACGAGCAGCGAATTTGCCGCCGACCACTACGGCGTGCTGGGGATTGCGTTTGGGGCCACGTCGGTGGAAATCGCCGCGGCATACCGCCGTGGCCTGGCCCGCCTGCAGCACGGACTGGCGAGCGGGGAAGCGCCGGGACCGGAGGCATTGGATGCCCTGCGCCATGCCTACAAGGTGTTGTCCGACCCGGAGCGCCGCCAGGCGTACGACGCCACCCATCCGGCGGCTTCCCGGGCGAGCCAGGACGCTCGTGTCGCAGAACCCCATTCCCGGCCAGCCACCGGCGGCCAAGGTCTTGGCCATGCCAGCAATGATGCCGCCCAGTCCGGGCCGCAGCGTTTCGACCTGGAATTTGTCGGCAGCGGCGGCGAGTATTTCCGCATCTGGATCGTCAATCTCTTCCTCTCGATCATCACCCTGGGTATCTATTCGGCCTGGGCCAAGGTGCGGCGCGAGCAGTACTTCCACCGCAACCTGCTGCTCGACGGCAGCGGCTTTACCTACCATGGCCAGCCTTCCGCCATCCTCAAGGGACGGGCAGTGGCCTTCGTGTTGCTGATGGCCCTGTCGGTCACCGAGAAAATCGGCCCGCTGGCCCACGGCATCGCTCTGCTGGCGCTGATTCCGGCGGTGCCCTGGCTGGCGGTGCGGGCCTTTCGCTTTCGCGCCCATAACACCAGCTACCGGGGGCTGCATTTTTCCTTTCACGGCACCTACCGTCAGGCCCTGACCACCTTCGTCGGCTTTGGCCTGCTAACCCTGGTTTCGTTGGGGCTGCTGTTCCCCATGTGGCTGCAGCGGCAGAAGCGTTTCGTCCTCGACAACCTGTACTACGGCACGGCCCCGTTTGCGTGCACCGTGGGGTCGGGGGCTTTCTTCACCATCTTCCTCAAGCCCTTGTTGGGCGGCATCGGGGTCGGTGCGGCCCTGTTCCTGCTGGTCACCCTGGGGGGGCCGGCCATGAGTCTGATCGTTCCCGTGCTGATGGTCGGGCTCTTCCTGGCCTTCCAGTTGCTGTTCCTGCCCTACATCACCGTGAGCATCACCAACCTGGTGTGGAACCACACCAAGCTGGCCGATCACGGCTTCTCCAGCCAGCTGCGGGTGTTGCCATACTTCGGCATCGTCTTTAGCAACTGGGTGGCCATCATTTGCACCCTGGGCCTGTTCTGGCCTTGGGCCAAAGTGCGCCTGGCTGCCTACCGGGCGCGCAATCTGTCCCTCAATGCCCGGGGCAGCCTGGATGAATTCGTCGTCGGCGAAAGTACCCGGGCCAGCGCCCTGGGTGACGAAGCGGCGGACATGTTCGATCTGGACGTGGCGTTTTAAGGCCATGACGGTGTCCCAGCTTTCCCCGCTGTCCTTGTCCTCCTTGCCGGCCGCCTATTTCGATGGCCGTACGGCGCGGCGGCATGAGGTGTACCTCACCGTGTCAGGTGAGCAGCTACGGGTGAGCGGAGGCATGGTCGACTTTGCCGTGCCCCTGGCGTCCTGCCGTCTGGGAGAAGCCCTGGGCGGGGCGCCCCGTTTGCTGACCCTGCCGCAGGGCGCCTATTGCGAGGTGTCTGCTGGAGGCTCCACTGCAGCGCAGGACGCGCTGCGCGCCTTGGCCGGGGCCCTGGAGCCGGCGGCCCGGGGCGAGGGCCTGGCGGTGCGCTTGCAGCGGCGCTGGACCTGGACGGTGGCATCCCTGATGCTGACCGTGGCACTGTTGGCCGCCGGCTATCAGTGGGGCTTGCCCTGGGCGGCGGCCAAGGTGGCGCCGTTGGTACCCGCCGCCGTGTCGCGCCATATTTCCGAGCTGGCGATGCAGGCTCTGGATGGGCCGTTGCTGCAGCCCACAGCTCTCAGTGCGGATCGCCAGCAGGCGTTGCGCGATCGGGTGGCGGCCACGCTCGGCCACCAGCCGGGGGTACCGGCCTACACCCTGCATTTCCGCGCCGCACCCCGGGTGGGGGCCAACGCCTTCGCCCTGCCCAGCGGCGATATCGTCGTACTCGATCCCCTGGTCAAGCTGGCCAAGGACGATGACGAGATCGTCGCTGTGGTGGCTCACGAACTGGGGCATGTGGCCTACCGTCACAGTCTGCGCCAGTTGATGCAAAGCTCGGTCGTGGCGTTTGTCGTCGGTGTCTACCTGGGCGATGTCTCTTCCCTGGCCAGCGGCCTGGGCGCTCTGGTGTTGGAATCCCGCTATTCCCGGGGGTTCGAGTTTGAGGCCGATCGTTACGGGGCGCAAAAGCTCTTGGCGGTGGGAATTTCGCCCCAGACCCTGGGAACGATGTTGGCCCGGCTGGAAGCGTCCCACGGCAGTCCCGGCAAGGACGGGGGCGGGCAGGGTGATCTGCTGGCCTCCCATCCTGATACCGCCGCGCGCATTGCCGCCCTGCGCACCCTGTCGGCCACCCCGGCCCGCTGAATCGCCGCCCCGGCTGGGGCGGCCGTCGTATCCAGAAGCGGGGACGGGCGGCAGCCTATTCGTTGCTGCACTGGGCCTGGGTTGAGGCGGATACAGCGGGCAGATACAGCGTGCCGCCCGGCGCAATACCAGACTAAAACAGCCCCCCTGAAACACCGCGCCCGTACTTGATTTCCCGAGGGTATGCCCCAGGATCGAGTACGGGCGCGGTGTTTCAGGCAGGCAGGGCGGAGAGGCCCGTGCCTGCTGGAGTTTGGCGGGTCAGTACTTGAAGCGGCGCACCAGGGCGTTCAACTCGGCGGCCAGCTTCTCCAGGCTTTCCGCCGTGGCGGCGGTGTTCTGCATGGCGGCACTGGTTTCTTCGACCATCTGGGCGATGTGCTCGACCTTCTGGGCGATGCTGGTGCTGGCGGCGCTCTGTTCGTGGGTGGCATCGGCCACGTCGTTGATGCGCTCCAGGGTGTTGCCGGCGCTCTCGCGGATGCCGCGCAGGGATTCGGCGGCGTTCTCGGCCATGGCCACGCCGGCCTCCACCTCGGGCAGGGCAGCGCCCATGACCTGGACCGCTTCGCTGGTTTCGCCCTGGATGCCCTGGAGCATTTCCTCGATCTCCACCGTGGCGGTGGAGGTACGCTCGGCCAGCTTGCGTACCTCGTCGGCGACCACGGCGAAGCCGCGGCCGGCTTCCCCGGCCCGGGCCGCCTCGATGGCGGCGTTGAGCGCCAGCAGGTTGGTCTGGGCGGCAATTTCCTTGATCACCCCGGCGATCGACGAAACGTGCTGGGCCCGCTCTTCCAGGGAGCGGATCTTGTCGGCCGTCTGGGTGGCGCTTCCGGCGATGGCGTTCATCGCCCGCACCGCTTCCTCGACCCGGCTCTCACCCTGCTCGGCCAGTTCCGCCGAGCGCAGCGACTCGCTGCGGGTGTCCTGGGCGCTGGAGGAGATGTGGTTGATGCTCACCGTCATCTGCTCGATCGCCGCGGCCATGGCCGAGGTGGCGTCGGCTTGCTGGTGGGCCGAGATCGAGACTTCCTTGGAGGCGGTGCTGATGCGTTCGGCGTTGCTCACCAGGGTTTCCGAGCCCTGGCCGATTTCCCGGGCCATGGCGCGGATGGCCGCGACCATGGTGGCGAAGGAGGCGAGCATGGAGCCCTCGGGTGCGTTGGCCACGGTGACCGTCAGGTCGCCGGCCGAGGCGCGGGCCATCAGTTCGATGGCTTCGGCCGGCTCGCCACCGACCTGGCGCAGGATGCTGCGGCTGATGAGGAAGGTGATGGCACCGATGGCGAGCAGGATCACGGCCGTGATCGACAGGCTGACGGTGAGGCGGTTGCGGAACTCGGTTTCCACGTCGTCCAGGTAGATGCCGGTACCCACCACCCAGTTCCAGGGGGTGAATTTCATCACGTACTGGAGCTTGCGCACCGCTTTTTCCGGCGGCTGGCCGGGGCGGGGGAAGAGGGTTTCGACGTAGGCCGAAGAAGCGTTGGCGACACCGTTGACGAGGTTCTTGATGGTGTAGCGGCCCTGGATGTCCTTGACCTGCTCGGACATGTTCTTGCCGGCCCACTCGAGCTTGATCGGGTGCATCACGCTCACCCCGTCGGTGGTCCAGATGTAGAGGTACTCGGCCTTGCCGTCCTCGCCGCCGTAGCGGGTCAGACGGATCACTTCCTTGGCGCGGGCCTGGGCTTCCTCCCGGGTCAGCTTGCCTTCGGCCTCCTGGGCCTGGAAGCCGGCGATCATGCTGTAGGCGTTTTCCACCTGGGCGCGGACCAGGGCCTTGCGCGCCTCAGTCAGCTCGGTCCGGGTATTGAGCGCCGAGAGCACGGTCATCAGAATCAGCCCGAGCAAAACCGTGGCGGTGATGACGAGCATCTTGGTGCGCAGGCGCATTTTTTCCAGCATGTTGTTCTCCTCCGAGTATTACGACTTGAACGGCGGGCCTCTCAGGGCGCTTGCCGGTGGTGCAGGGGTAGGGCGTGGGCGATTAAAACATGCTTTCAGGCGCCAGGAGCGCTGCGACGGATGGCCTCGAGGTAGCCCTCGGCATCCATGGCGCCGCCGTTACGCTGAGCCTTCCAGACCGCCTCGCCGAGGCATTCGAGCAGGCGATGCAGGGCGTCGTGTTCATCGTCGAGGCGGCGGCGCAGCCCGTCGTAGGCGGCGCGGATGCCCCGGGGCTGGTCGATCGACAGCTGCTCGGCGACAGCCAGGTGCAGGGACAGGTGCAGAAAAGGGTTCATCGCCCCCTGTTCTGGCGTCCATTCCCGGCCCAGGGCATCCGGGTCGGCCAGCAGGGCGTGGTATTCGGGGTGCAGGGCGATGATGTCGGCGGCCGGTACTTCGGCGCCGGACAGCACGGCGCCTTCGCGCCACTTGCGGTAGGTGTCGCAGAAAAACTGGCGCACCTGGTCTCGGGAAGGGTTGAACATGGTGGTCATGGCAGGAAAGGGGGAGGTGGCTAGGAGGCCGCCGCGTGACGCGAGGCGACTGCCGCCAGCACGCTGTTGTTGAGCAGGCGGGCGCCGCCGTTGGGGGTGGGCACCAGCTGGCCGCTGCCGTAGGCACCGATCAGGGGCATGCCCGGGTAGGCGTCGCGGAAGGCGCGCAGATCCAGGTCGTCGCTGCCGTAGAAGTAGGGGCCGCGGCCGATGCAGGAGAACATCAGGCCGAATTCCGGGTGGGGGGCTTTTTGCCGCAGACGCGCCAGGGTGGCGCTCATTTCGTGCTGGGCGCCGCTCGGTTGGCGCAGGCCCCAGGTGATCTGGGCACCGGGGGTGACGCGCCGGGCCAGGGTCAGGGAACGGTCCAGGTTGCCGGCCAGAACCGGCACGATGCGGGCCCGGCCGGCAGCCAGGGCTTCTTCCGGATTGCCGTCGGCGATTACCGCCACCAACTGATGGAGGGGCAGGGGCGAGCGCTGGCGCAGGTCGTCAGGCAGAACCTCCTTGAGTACCTCGAGGGCCGGACGCTGTCCCAGGGTGTGCAGGTCGTAGCCTTCGACGCCGGTGACCAAGCTGGAGCTGCCGAGCAGTTCCAGGCCAAGGGATACTCCCCAGTCGATGTCCATACCGGGGAAGCACACTTCGGCGCGGCCGTCGCTGGCCAGGCGGCCGTGGCTCCACACCGGGGTGGCCGGCGGTGCCTGGCGGTGGGCAAAGCCTCCGCCCAGGCGGCTGAAGCAGCCGCCAAAGCGGGGCGGCCCGCTCTGCCAGTCGGAGAGCAGGTGGGCGGTGCCGGCCAGGGAGAGATGCAGGCCCGTTCCGGTCGGTGCCAGGCCGTCGTCGCCGCAGAGCAGCAAAATGGCCACGGCCGGGCGATCCACCACCCAGCCTTCTTCGGTGCACACCCCCATGGCCACCGCCCCGGCGATCTGGGTGGTGGCGGTGATGCGGGAAACGCTGCGCAGCGCTTCCCGGGCGTTCCGGTTGAATTCTTCGGAAAGGAAAACGAGGGCGGCACGAGGGTGCTGCCCTTCGAGTTTTTCCAGGGCGACGCGAACTGCTTCCTCCGCCAGCTGGGGAGTGGCATCGACGCCGGCGACAAGCGCGGTGGCTACGGTCATTACAACGTGTTCAAAGGGGTGGGGGCGAATCCGCAGTCTTGTCGGGGTACTCGCACAGGTCGGCAATCACGCAGGCGCCGCAGTCAGGCTTGCGCGCCTTGCAGGTATAGCGACCGTGCAGAATCAGCCAATGGTGTGCGTCCTGTTTGTACGTGGCCGGAATGACTTTTTCCAGGGCCAGCTCTACCGCCAGCGGAGTTTTCCCGGGCGCCAGCCGGGTACGGTTGGCGACGCGGAAGATGTGGGTATCCACCGCGATGGTGGGCTGGCCGAAGGCGGTGTTGAGCACCACGTTGGCGGTTTTGCGGCCCACCCCGGGCAGGGCTTCGAGCGCTTCCCGGGTCTGCGGCACTTCGCCGTTGTGGCGTTCGAGCAGCAGGCGGCAGGTGGCGATCACGTTCTTTGCCTTGGTACGGAACAGGCCGATGGTCTTGATGTGTTCCATCAGCCCCTCCTCACCTAGAGCGAGCATAGCGTCCGGCGTTGGCGCGAGGGGGAAGAGGCGACGAGTGGCGAGGTTGACGCTCTTGTCGGTGGCTTGGGCTGAGAGCGCCACGGCGACGAGCAGCTGGAAGGGCGTTTCGTATTCGAGTTCGGTGGTGGGGGCCGGCATGGCGGCGGCCAGGCGGCGGAAAATTTCGAGGCGTTTGGTGGCGTTCAACGGTTCATCCCTGCGGGTCGGCCATGGCCGGGGTGGTGCCGGGGTGGGAAGCGGGGCGGCGGGCCCGCGATTCCAGCCAGTTCTTCCAGGCGATCAGGCAACCGAGCAGCACGAAGGCGCCCGGGGGCAGCAGGGCGATCAGCAGGCCCGGATAGTCGGCGGGTAACAGGCGCAAGGCGCTGGCGCCAGGGATCACCAGGTCGATGCCGGAAAACAGGGTACCGGCACCGATCAGCTCGCGCAGCCCGCCCAGCAGGGTCAGGGTCCAGAGCATGCCCATTCCCATGAAGATGCCGTCCAGGGTGCTGTGCAGGGGCGGATTCTTGGCGGCGAAGGCTTCCACCCGGGCAAGCACGATGCAGTTGGTGACGATCAGGGGGATGAAGATGCCGAGCACCAGGTAAAGGCTGTGCAGTCCGGCGTTGAAGGCCAGGTCCACCACCGTCACCAGGGCGGCGACGATCAGGATGAACACCGGGATGCGGATCTCGTGGGGAATCAGGTTGCGCAGGCTGGCGATGGCCACGCCGGACAGGGCCATCACCAGGATGGTGGCCAGGGACAGCATGGCGCCGTTGGTGGCATTGGTGGTCACCGCCAGCAGCGGGCACAGGCCGAGGATCTGCACCAGGCTGGTGTTCTGCTTCCACAGGCCGTTGCCGGCGATGGTGGCGATTTCGTCGCGGCGGATCATGGCTGCTCCTTGCCTACAGAAGGGGAGTCGAACAGGGCGTCGCGGTTGGCGGCGGCGTAATCGAGGGCCTTCTTCACCGCCTTGACCACCGCCCGGGGGGTGACCGTGGCGCCGGCCATGGAGTCGAAGCGCCCGCCGTCCTTCTTGACCCGCCATTCGGCCGCGGCGGCCGTGGCCAGCGACAGGCCGTCGAACTGGCGGATCCAGGGGCGCTCCTTGTTCTTGTCCTTCTTCGGCTCGATGTAGTCGCCCAGGCCCGGTGTTTCCTTGTGCTGGGTGACGCGCACGCCGAGCAGCCGGCCGTCGGCGCTTACCGCCAGGATTAGGCGGATCGCTCCGGCGTAACCGTCCGGCGCGATGGCTTCGAGCACCAGGGCGGCAGGCTCGCCGCCACGCCGGGCGCGCAGCGCCTCGCCACCGTCGGCCAGGCCCAGTTCCGGAGTGGGCGGCAGCTTGAGGGCGTCACCGAGCAGGTCGTTGTCGTAGCTGCCGGCGGGCAGTACCTCGTTGATCAGGCGCATCTTCTCTTCCCGGGCCGAGGCCTCGATGGCTGGCCGGGTGAGCTGGTAGGCCCCGGCCAGCAGGCCGGTAAAGACGATGACGAAGGCGAACAGGATCAGGGCTGTGCGCCGTGCCATGGTGGCGGCGCCGATTTCACCGGCCGGAGCGACGGATGCCGTCTCGGGCGTGGCAGGGTTTTGGGGAGAGGTGCCGTGCATGTCAGCGTTCTCCCTTGCGTCCGGCGGCGGCCATGGCCTTGGCGCCGAAGATGGGGGGCTGGGTGTACATGTCGATCAGCGGCACGCACAGGTTCATCAGCAGCACGCCGAAGGCCACCCCGTCCGGGTAGCCGCCGAACACGCGGATCACGTAGGCCAGACTGGCGGCGCCGGCGGCGAAGATCAGCTTGCCCCGGGGCGTGGTGCTGCCGGAGACCGGGTCGGTGGCGATGAAGAAGGCGCCGAGCAGGGTGCCGCCGGAGAGCAGATGGAAGAGGGGCGAGGCAAAGTTCTGGCTGTCGAACAGCCACAGCCCGCCGGCGAGCAGCGCCATGGCGCCCAGGTAGGCCGCCGGGACGTGCCAGGTCATGATCCGCCGGGCGATCAGGAACAGGCCGCCGGCCAGGTAGCCCAGGCCGACCCATTCCCAACCCTTGCCGGCGACGTGGCCGTAGACCGTGGCATCGCCCAGCACCATGGCCACGCTGCCGCTGCCCTCGGCCAGCTTCAGGGCGGTCTTCAGGTGGTCGAGGGGAGTGGCGCCGGTGAGGGCATCCAGGCCGGCGCGCTGGCCGAGAATGGCGTCAAGTTGGCTGGCGAAGGTGTCCGGGCCGGCAATGCCGGGCCACTGGGAGACCAGGGCCGGGTAGGAGACGATCACCACGGCAAAGCCGACCATGGCCGGATTGAAGGGGTTCTGACCGAGGCCGCCGTAGAGGTGCTTGGCCACCACGATGGCGAACAGCACGGCCACCACCGTCAGCCACCAGGGCAGGGTGGGCGGCAGGGTGAGCGCCAGCAGCCAGGCGGTGACCAGGGCCGAAAGATCGCTCAGGAACGGCCCCAGGGGCTTGCCGCGCAGGGCCAGGATCAGGGCCTCGGCGGCCAGTGCCGTGGCACTGGCGATGGCCAGCTGGACCAGGATGGCCGGGCCGAACCACCAGACGTAGGCGGCGATGCCGGGCAGCAGGGCGAGTAGCACCTGGGCCATCACCTGGGTGACGCTGGCCGGCTTGAGCAGGTAGGGCGCGGGTTGGTCGATCATGATGAGGTAGGCGGTTCGGCGCCGGGGGCGGCCGGGGGCGACACTTCGGCGGCCACCGTGGGGCCGGCGAGGCCAGCACTCTCGCGCCGCTGGTCGATGGCGGCAACCGCGGCCTGCTGGGCCGGGGTCAGATTGTCGGTATTGCGCGGCTGGACGGCAGCGCGCTGGGCCCGGGCCCGGGCCATGGCGGCGGCGATGGCCGCCTTCTTGGCCGCTTCGGCATCCACGGGCGCGTCGCCGCCATTGCCCCCGGCGACAGGGGGCGGCGTGGTCTGGATGGCCTCGCGGCGGGCATCAATGGCGGCGATTTCAGCCTGCCGGGCCGGGCTCAGATCATCGGTGTTGCGCGGTGCCACGTTGGCACGCTGGGCCCGGGCCCGTTCCAACGCGGCGGCGATGGCGGCCTTCTTGGCGGCATCAGGATCGCTGGCAGCCGGGGCAGGCGCTGCCACCCCGCTGGCTGGGGGTGTGGCCGGTCCAGACGCTGTGGTTGTGCCAGCGGCTTTTTCCGCGGCCGCCTTTTCCGCCTGGCGGGCGGCGGCCTTGGCCAGTTTCTCGGCCTTCTCGGCTTTCTCCCGCTCGTCGCGCAACTGCTTGAACTCGAAGCGGGCCTTGGCCGCCTCGGCGGCGTTCTTTTCCTTTTCCCGGGCCCAGATCTCGCTCTTGGCGAAGCGGAAGTAGGACACCAGGGGAATGCGGGAAGGACAGACGAAGTTGCAGCAACCGCACTCGATGCAGTCGAACAACTCGTATTCCTGGGCCTTGCCGAAGTTCTTGGCGCGGCTCCACCAGTACAGTTCGAAGGGCTGCAGCTGGTGGGGGCAGGCCCGGGCGCACTCGCCGCAGCGGATGCAGGGCATTTCCGCCGGCTTGGGCGGGAACAGGGCCGGCGAGTGGGCGATCAGGCAGTTGGTGGCCTTGATGACCGGGGCGGCGGTGTCCGGCAGCATCACCCCCATCATCGGGCCACCCATGACCACGCCGTCGGTATCCGCCTTGGGGGCGGCCAGGGCCATCACCTCGGCGATGGGGGTGCCGATGCGCACCTCCCAGTTGCGGGCGGTGGCCACGTTGCCGGTGACGGTGACCAGCCGGGAGGTGACCGGCTCGCCGAAGGCCACGGCACGCCAGGCGGTGTAGGCGGTGGCGACGTTGAAGCACTGCACGCCCTGGTCGGTGGAGCGCTGGGCGGCGGGCACTTCCTTGCCGGTGAGCACCCGGATCAGCTCTTTGGCACCGCCGGTGGGGTAGCGGGTGGGTACCGCCACCACGGCGAAATCTTCGCCGGCCTTGGCCACCGCGGCCCGCATGGCGGCGATGGCCTCGGGCTTGTTGTCCTCGATGCCGATCAACACCCGCTTCGGCTTGAGCAGGTCGCGGAACAGGGTGATGCCGGCGACGATACCCTCGGCCCGCTCGCGCATCAGCAGATCGTCGCAGGTGATGTAGGGCTCGCACTCGGCGCCGTTGATCACCAGTTCGTCCAGGGCGCCGGCCTTACCGACGCTGAGCTTGGCGTGGGAGGGGAACACGGCCCCACCCAGGCCGACCACGCCGCTCTGCTGCAAATAGGCGCGCACCCCGTCCGGGCCCAGGGCCGCCGGGTCCACCGGCCGGTGCTCGATACAGGCGTCCCGCCCGTCGGCCTCGATCACCACCGCCGGGGCGGGCAGGCCCGAGGGGTGGGGCATGGGGGCGTCCTCGATGGCCACCACGGTGCCCGAGGTGGGGGCGTGCACCGCCGCCGAGATCCAGCCGTCGGCCTCGCCGATACGCTGGCCACGCAGCACCGCATCGCCCACGGCGACGCAGGGCCGGGGTGTGCCGCCGATGCTCTGGTGCAGAGGCACCACGTAGCGCGCCACCAGGGGCGCTTCGGCGATGGGCAGGACGGTGGATTCGGCCTTGTGGCTGGCGGGTTTGACGCCGCCTTTGAAGGAGAAGATGCCCATCAGGCGGCCTGCGCGGGGGAGGAAGGGGGCGGCGTCGTGGCCGAGGCCGGAGTGATCGCCACCACCGGGTACTTCCACTTCCAGGTGGCAATGTCCTCGGCGATGGGTTCCATGGTGATGCACTCCACCGGGCAGGGTGGCAGGCATAGCTCGCAGCCGGTGCACAGGGCGTCCACCACGGTGTGCATCTGCTTGGCGGCACCGACGATGGCATCCACCGGGCAGGCCTGGATGCACAGGGTGCAACCGATGCAGGTCTGCTCGTCGATCAGGGCCACGGCCTTGGGTTTTTCCACACCGTGTTCGGCGGACAGGGGCTTGAACTCGCGGCCGAGCAGGTCGGCCAGGCGGCGGATGCCTTCTTCGCCGCCGGGGGGGCACTGGTTGATGTCGGCCTCGCCCTTGGCGATGGCTTCGGCGTAGGGGCGGCAGCCGGCGAAACCGCACTGGCCGCACTGGGTCTGGGGCAGGCAGGAGTCGATCTTGTCCACCAGGGGATCGCCCTCGACCTTGAACTTGATCGAGGCGTACCCCAGGGCGGCGCCCAGGACTAGGGCGCCCAGGGCCATGACGGCGATGGCGGCGAGCATTACTGGTACTTGTCCAGACCGGAGAAACCCATGAAGGCCAGACTCATCAGCCCGGCGGTGACCATGGCGATGGCGGTGCCCTTGAAGTGGGTGGGCACGTCGGCGCCGTCGATCCGCTCGCGGATACCGGCGAACAGGATCAGTACCAGGGAGAAGCCCACCGCCGAACCAGCGCCAAAAAGCAGGGACTCGACGAAGTTGTGGCGGTTGGCGATGTTGAGCAGGGGCACGCCGAGCACCGCGCAGTTGGTGGTGATCAGGGGCAGGTAGATGCCCAGGGTCTGGTGCAGCACCGGGGAGGACTTCTGGATGACCATCTCGGTGAGCTGGACGATGGCGGCGATGGTGACGATGAACGACAGGGTGCGCAGGTATTCCAGGCCGAAGGGCAGCAGCAGGAAGTGGTCGATGATGTACGACGCGCCGGTCGCCATGGTCAGCACGAAGGTGGTGGCGGCGCCCATGCCGAAGGCGGTCTCCAGCTTCTTGGAAACCCCCATGAACGGGCACAGGCCGAGGATCTTCACCAGCACGACGTTGTTGACCAGCACCGCGCCGATGACCACGAAGAGGTAATGGCTCATATCAGGAGGACGTTGCTGCGTTGGTTACCTTGGCTGCGAGGCTGGATGGGCTGGCGCGAATTATCGGCTTCCCCGCGGCGGCCTTCAACCATGCCGGTGGCACGGCGGGGTGTCTACCCGGGGCGTTAGGGGGCGCCCCGGGTAGACATTCAGGTCAGGATTTGGCTGGCAACACCCGGGACAGTTCGTTGACCGCTTCCCGGATCAGGTCCGGGCCACGGTAGATGAAGCCGGTGTACAGCTGCACCATTTGCGCGCCGGCTTCCACCTTCTTGCGGGCGTCCAGGCCGTTGAGAATGCCGCCGACGCCGATGATCGGCACTTCGCCGGCCAGGGCCGTCGCCAGGGCGCGTACTACGGCGTCGGACTTGAGCCGCACCGGCGCGCCGGACAGGCCGCCGGCCTCTTCGGAGTGGGGCAGGCCCTCGACGCCTTCCCGGCCGATGGTGGTGTTGGTGGCGATCACCCCGTCGATGCGATGGCGCTTGAGGGCATCGGCAATGGCCACGATCTGGGCGTCGTCCAGGTCCGGGGCGATCTTCAGCGCCAGGGGCACGTAGCGGCCGTGCTGCTCGGCGAGCCGGGTCTGGGCCGCCTTGAGCTGGCCGAGCAAGTCGTCCAGGGCTTCGTCACGTTGCAGTTCGCGCAGGTTCTTGGTGTTGGGGCTGGAGATGTTGACCGTGACGTAGCTGGCCACGGCATAGACCTTGTTCAGGCAGGTCAGGTAATCGTCGGCGGCCTTCTCGATCGGGGTGTCGAAGTTCTTGCCGATGTTGATGCCGAGCACCCCGCCGCTCTGGGCGAAGCGGGAGCGGGCGACGTTGGCGAGCAGGCCGTCCACGCCGTGGTTGTTGAAGCCCATGCGGTTGATGATGGCCTGGGCTTGGGGCAGGCGGAACAGGCGGGGCTTGGGATTGCCGGGCTGGGCGCGGGGGGTGACGGTGCCGATCTCGATGGCGCCGAAGCCCATGGCGGCCAGGCCGTCGATGTATTCGCCGTTCTTGTCCAGGCCGGCGGCCAGGCCGACCGGGTTGGGGAAGGTCAGGCCCATCACTTCGACCGGATGGGCGGGGACGCGGGGGGCAACGAGGCGGGAGAGGCCCGCGGCGGCGGCGAAGTTCATCCCCGACAGGCCCAGGTGGTGGGCGGTTTCGGGGTCGAGGGAGAAGAGTGCGGAGCGCAGTAGGGTATAGAGCATCCCGCCATTTTACCCTAGCCCCGGAAGCTGGCCGACCGTCGCCTGAAGGTCTAGGCGGGGCGCGGTGTTCGGCGATAGGTGCTCGCCGAGGCGCGCCATTGCTTGTTCTTGGCGGATACCCCGTGGAGATTGGCTACTGGCGCGGGGTTTGGCCAGGGGCGGCTGCGCAGGCGGTGGGGGTCAGTCCGGCTCGTCAAGGCCGAGGTCGGCGGGGCCGAGTTCGCGCCATTCGCCGTCGATCAGCCCTTCCATGGGGCGAAAGCGGGATTTGTAGGCCATCTTCGGGCTTTCCCGGATCCAGTAGCCCAGGTACAGGTAGGGCAGGTGGTTGGCTTGGCACTGGGCCGCTTGCCAGGCGATGTTGTAGGTGCCCAGGCTGGCCTGGGGCAGGTCCGGTTCGAAGAAGGTGTAGACCGAGGAGAGGCCGTCGCTGAGCACGTCGATGACGCTGACCATGAGTACCCGGCCGGCGTCGGAGAATTCCACCAACCGGGTGTCCACCCGGCTTTGCAGCAGGAAGTGGGCGTACTGTTCCTGGCTGTCCTGGTCCATGCCACCCCCCGGGTGGCGCGCTGCCTGGTAGCGGTTGTAGAGGTCGTAGTGGGCGTCGTAGAACCCCAGGGGCAGTTCGCGTACGGTCAGATGGGCGTTGCGGCGCAGGGCACGGCGCTGGGAGCGGTCCGGGGTGTAGCGGGCCACCGGCAGGCGCACCGGCACGCAGGCCCGGCAGTGGTCGCACCAGGGGCGGTAGGTGAACACGCCGCTGCGGCGAAAGCCCCGCCGCACCAGGGCGCTGTAGACCTCGGTGGTGATCAGGTGGGTGGGGGTGGCCACCTGGGAACGGGCGGTCCGGTCTGCCAGATAGCTGCAGGGGTAGGGCGAGGTGGCGTAAAACTGCAGCAGCGAAAAGGGCAGTTCGGAGTCGTCGAGCAGCGCCATGGTTAACCTTGCAGAGGAATGCGGGCCCCGTCAGCGGGCCATCGGGCTCCATCGTACGCCACGGAGGGCGCGGTCAGTTCGGCCAGATGCGCCTCGAATTCCCGTCGGGGAATTTCCCGCGCCCCCAGAGAGGCCAAGTGGGGCGTGCGCATCTGGCAATCGATCAGTTCGAAATCATGAGCGTGGAGGAAGCGGACGAGGTGGGCCAAGGCCACCTTGGAAGCGTCGCTTTCCAGGGAAAACATCGACTCGCCATAGAACATCCGTCCGATGGCGACGCCGTACAGGCCACCCACCAACCGCTCCTCCACCCAGACTTCGACCGAATGGGCGTAGCCCAGTTCATGCAGTTCGCCGTAGGCGCGGTGGATGGCGGGCACGATCCAGGTGCCGTGCTGCCCGGGGCGCGGGGTTTGGGCGCAGGCCGCCACGACCTGGGGGAAGGCTGTATCCAGGCGCACGGTGTAGGGGCCGCTGTCGAGGCGCCCCTGGCGCAGCCGCTTGGCCAGGGAACGGGAGAGGCGGAATTCGCCGGGGAACAGCACCATGCGCGGGTCCGGGGTCCACCACAGGATCGGCTGGTCGTCGCTGTACCAGGGGAAGATGCCGCGCCGGTAGGCGGCCAACAGCCAGGCCGCGTTCAACTCGCCGCCAGCGGCGAGCAGGCCGTTGGGTTCGTCCAGGGCCAGCCCGGTGGGGGGGAAGCAGGGGGTGGCGCCCGGCGCCAGCCAGGTGATCATGCCGCGCTGGCGCTGGCCGGTTGACGAGGGGCGGTGCTTGTCGCGGCCGGGGTCTTGAAAGCCACCACATGGTCCACGTCGAGGCGAATGCCGATCTTTTCACCCAGGGCGTGGTTGTGGTGCGAGGGCACCAGGGCCTGCACCTGGGCACCGCTGTCCAGGCGCAGGGTGTACAGGATCTGGGCGCCGCGGAAGGCCTTGTGTTCCACGGCTGCGGTAACCGGGCTCAGGTCGTCGTGCACCACGTCGTCGGGGCGCAGCAGCACGTCCACATGGCAGCCTTCCCGGGCCAGAGGGCAGCTGTCGCAGGTCTGGCACAGGGCGCTGCATTCCAGGGGCAGGGACGATTCGAGCCGGCCCAGTTCCACCGTCACCTCGGTGGGGCTGACCACCAGGCCGGGGAGAAAGGCACCCTGGCCGACGAAATCGGCGACGAAGCGGTTGGCCGGCCGGTGGTAGAGGTTGTAGGGCGTGTCCCACTGCTGCACCCGGCCGCCGTGCATCACCCCCACCTCGTCGGCCATGGCGAAGGCCTCGTGCTGGTCGTGGGTCACCAGGATGGCGGTGGTGCCACTCTGCTTGAGAATGTCGCGCACTTCCAGGGAGAGGCGCTCGCGCAACTCGGTGTCCAGGTTGGAGAAGGGTTCGTCGAGCAGTACCAGGCGCGGCCGGGGGGCCAGGGCCCGGGCCAGGGCGACGCGCTGCTGCTGGCCGCCGGAGAGCTCATGGGGGAATTTTTCGCCCTGGCCGGTGAGGCCCACCAACCGGAGCATTTCCTCGACCCGCGGCATGCGTTCGGCGCGCGGCAGGTCGCCCAGGCCGAAGGCCACGTTGGCGGCCACGGTCAGGTGCGGGAACAGGGCGTAATCCTGGAACACCATGCCGATGCGGCGCTGCTCCGGGGGAAGGTGGAAGCCGGGGCGGGAGACCACCTCGCCGGCCAGGCGGATTTCACCCTCGGCAATTTCCTCGAACCCGGCGATGCAGCGCAGCAGGGTGGTCTTGCCGCAGCCCGACGGCCCAAGCAGACAGGCGATGGTGCCGGGGGGCACCGTCAGGCTGATGCCGTCGACCACGGTGTGAAATCCGGTGGGCGTGGGGTAGCGCTGGACAACGTGCTGGAGTTCGAGGTGGGCCATGGCGGGAGCGGTCGAGGGGAGAAGCATTCTCATCATCGCCATTATAATGGCCGAAAAACCCGCGCCGCTCAGCGCCCCTCCGGCGATTCCCGTGATTTCCTCCTTCCGCGTCAGTCCCCTGTTGCTCCTCGCCCTGGCGGTCGCCGCCCTGGTCGGCCTGCCTGTCGCCAGCGTTCTGGCCAACCTGGCCCAGGGCGGCACCAGCGATACCTGGAGCCACCTGGCCGGCACCGTGCTGCCTGAATACCTGCTCAACACCGTCTGGCTGTGCCTGGGGGTGGGGGCGGGGACGGCCGCGGTGGGGGTGGGGGCGGCCTGGCTGACCACCATGCACGAGTTCCCCGGGCGGCGCTTCTTCGAATGGGCCCTGGTGCTGCCCCTGGCCATGCCGGCCTATGTGCTGGCCTACGTCTATACCGACTTCCTGCAATTCGTCGGCCCCTTGCAGACGGCCCTGCGCGAGACCTTCGCCTGGCAACGCGGCGACTACTGGTTCCCCGAGGTGCGCAGTCTCGGAGGGGCCATCGCCATGTTCGTCTCGGTGCTTTACGTCTATGTGTATCTGCTCGCCCGCACCGCCTTCCTGGAACGCAGCGGTGGGTTGCTCGAAGCCGGGCGGATGCTCGGCCTGTCGCCCTGGGCCAGCTTTTTCCGCATTTCCCTGCCCCTGGCTCGCCCGGCGGTGGCCGCCGGCGTGGCCCTGGCCCTGATGGAAACCCTGGCCGACTATGGCACGGTGGCCTACTTCGCCGTGCAGACCTTCACCACCGGCATCTACCGGGCCTGGTTCTCCCTGGGGGACCGGGTCGCCGCTGCCCAGCTGGCGGCCTGCCTGCTCGGCTTCGTTGCCCTGCTGCTGGTGCTGGAGCGCACCTCCCGTGGGCGTGCCCGCTTTGGCAATAGCGGCAACCGACGGGGGCCGGCGCGGGGCCGCCTGGTCGGGGTCAAGGGCTGGCTGGCCGCCCTGGGGTGTACCCTGCCGCTGCTGATGGGCTTCGTCCTGCCCGCCCTGTTGTTGGTGCGGCTGGCCCTGGGGGATAGCGAGGAGGGCCTGGGCTGGCAGCGCTTCGCCCTGTTGGCGCGCAACAGCGCCATCCTGGCGACGCTCACCGCCCTGGTGGCGGTGCTGCTGGCCCTGCTGCTGGCCTACGGGGCGCGGCTGGCCAAGCGTCCGGCGGCCCGGGTGCTGAACCGGCTGGTGGGGCTGGGCTACGCGGTGCCCGGCTCGGTGATCGCGGTGGGGGTGCTGATCCCGGTGACCCGTCTCGACAACTGGCTGGCGGGCCAGTGGCAGGCCTGGTTTGGCAGCAATCCCGGGTTGCTCATCACCGGCGGCATCAGCGCCCTGGTCTATGCCTACCTGGTGCGCTTCCTGGCCGTGGCCTTGCAGACCGTGGAGGCCAGCCTGGGCAAGATCACCCCGCACATGGACGAGGCGGCGCGCAGCCTGGGGCTGACCCAGGGGCGCATCCTGGTGCGGGTCCATGCGCCGCTGCTGCGCGGCAGCTTGCTCACCGCCGCTCTGCTGGTGTTCGTGGACGTGATGAAGGAGTTGCCCGCCACCCTGGTGATGCGCCCCTTCAACTTCGACACCCTGGCCACCCAGACCTACACCCTGGCCGCCGACGAGCGCCTGGCCGAGGCGGCCCTACCGTCCTTGGCCATCGTCGCCGTGGGGCTGCTGCCCCTGATCGCCCTGTCGCGCCAGATCGCCCGCAGCCGCAAGGGCTGAGGCTGCCTGCGGCCCCGGGGCCGAGGATGCGGCTTCCGGTGTGCTCCCCAGCGGGCGGCCTGCCTTCGTCGCATTCTTGCCGCGCCTTTGCCGCGCCTGCGGGGCGCTTCCATGGCCCTTCGACTCTAAGCGGCGGTCGCCAGTCGCCGCTCCGTGGATTTAACCCAGGCCAAAGCCGGGGCGGGCCGGGGGCGCCACACTGCCTGCTCCCTTGTCCCCACCTGCTTTCCGCCGGCCTCGGGCGCCCCGCGCGCCGGCCGGCGCCTGCCTGAAGGAGCCCGGCCATGCCCATGCCCGACTTTTTTGCCTTTGCCCCGACCCTGACGGTGCGCGACCCCCTGGCCGACTTTCTCGGCGCGGCGGAGGAGGGCGTGCTCACCTACTCCTACACCGACGCGGTGCGCCTGACCGGCCATTCCTGTCCCACCGTGGCCGGGGCCTGGCTGATGGCCTGCCGCGGTCTGGCGGCTCTCTACCCGGAGGGTTTGCCGGAGCGGGGCGGCATCCTGGTGGAACTTCCCGGGCGGCGCGACGAGGGGGTGACCGGGGTCACCGCCAGCGTGTTCACCCTGGTCACCGGGGCCACCGAGGATTCGGGCTTTCGCGGCTTGGCGGGGCGCTTCAACCGCCGCAACCTGCTCGGCTTCGGGCGCGGGGTGCCGGGAGACGTCCGCTTGACGCGGCTGGCCACGGGGGCGGCGGTGGATGTGGCCCTGGACCTGGGCCTGGTGCCGGCGGACCCGGAAATAGGCGCCCTGATGGGGGCCTGCTTGATGGGAGAAGCCGACGAGGCCATGGGGGCCGATTTCCGTGCCCGCTGGCAGGGGCGGGTACGGGTACTGCTCGAACGGGCGGCCGATCCGGCCCTGGTGCGGGTGGCTCCGGTGGCGTGACGTGGAACGGCCTCGATACATTAATTTTCTTCATGTATTCGAAGGTTGGTCCAGTGAAACTCAAGAACTGGCGCGGACCTTTTGTTTTTGGCTGAGCGATTGTATTAGTTTTATTAATGAATCTTAATGAATCGTCCGGCCGAGGCTTTTTGGCCACCGGCCGATTGCCGGCAAACTCCTGCGGCTGCCGCACTGCCGGAACCCGGTAATCGGCGGTTTCGGTTTGCGCCACAAACGACAACGCCCCGCGACTGCGGGGCGTTTGCTTTGGTTCGACTCCGTCACGGGCCGGGGCGTTACCCCAGGCCTGGGTTTAGCGGAAGCCGGCCCGGTCGAAGACGACCTGGGCCTTGGTCCGGTACATGGCCAGGGAGCCTACCGGCAGGGCGTCGGCCTTGAACTTGCCGAGGCTGTCCAGGGCCGGGTTGGCGAACTTGAGCCCGGCCACCACCGGCCATTCGTTGTTGCCGTCGGCGAAGTAGCGCTGGGCGTCGTCGGAGGCCAGGTATTCGAGGAACTTCACCGCCGCTTCCTTGTGCGGCGCAGTCTTGAGCATGCCGCCGCCGGAAACGTTGATGTGGGTGCCGTAGGACTTCTGGTTGGGCCAGATCACGCCCACGGCTTCCATGGTCTTTTTGTCCTCGGCCTTGTCGGACCGCATGATGCGGGCCACGTAGTAGGTGTTGGAGATGGTCACGCCGCACTCGCCGGCGGCCACGGCCTTGATCTGGTCGGTGTCGCCGCCCTTGGGGGCGCGGGCGAAGTTGGCCACCAGACCCCGGGCCCATTGCTCGGCCTTGGCCTCGCCCTGGTGGGCGATGATGGCCGACATCAGGGACAGGTTGTAGGGGTGGGAGCCGGAGCGGGAGCAGAACTTGCCCTTGAGCTTGGGATCGGCCAGGTCCTCGTAGGTCTGCACGTCGGCGGCCTTGACCGCGGCCTTGTTGTAGACGATCACCCGGGCCCGGGTGGAGAAGGAAAACCAGTCGTCGGTGCGCAGGTTGGCCGGGATGCGGGATTCGAGCACCTTCGACTTGACCGGGGCGAACAGGCCCAGCTCGTGGGCCACCGCCAGGCGGGCCGCGTCCACGGTCAGGAACACGTCGGCCGGGCTGTTGGCGCCCTCGTTCTTGATCCGTTCGAGCAGCTCGTCTTCCTTGGCCTCGATGCGATTGATCTTGATGCCGGTCTGCTTGGTGAAGTTCTCGTAGAGCTTCTCGTCGGTCTGGTAATGGCGGGCCGAGTAGAGGTTGAGCACCTTGTCCTCGGCGGCCTGGGCGAGGGGGGCGCCCAGGGCCGTGCCGGCCAAGGCGATGGCCAGCAGGGAACGGCCAAACGGCAACTTCAGGAGCTTCACGGTCTTCATCAATATCCTCCGGTGATCGTCTGAGCAGGGGGGGCGGCACCGCTTGTGCGCCAAGGCTCGGGCGGGGCTGGGTAGTCCGATGGGATTCTAGCTAGACCGGGTGGAGGTGTAAATGAGAAATCTTCTTGTTTTGACCTAGCCGGGATCGATGGAACTGCTCCCGCCGGATTCCGGCCTTGAGATGCCGTCGCCGCGGCCAAGAAAAAACCGGCCTTGGGGCCGGTTTTGACGTTAAGCGCCGAGGCGCTTACTGTTCCGTGATGCGTCGCGCGCCGTCGTAGCGCTGCGTCCAGTAGCTCTGGCGCATGTCTTCGACACGGATCTCGCCGCCGGGACGGGGCGCATGAACGAACTGGTTGTTGCCGAGGTAGATGCCGACGTGGGAGAAGGTGCGGCGCATGGTGTTGAAGAACACCAGGTCGCCCGGCTTGAGTTCGGTTTTGGATACCTGTTCGCCAACGCCGCTCATTTCCCGGGCGGTGCGCGGCAGGTTGATGCCGATGGATTCGGAGAAGACGCGCTGCACGAAACCGGAGCAGTCCATGCCGACGTCCGGGTTGGTGCCGCCGCGGCGGTAGGGGACGCCGACGAATTCCAGGCCTTTGATGATCAGTTCCTGAACACCGCTGGAATACCGTTGGAAAAAGCTCTGTTCGTCGCTTTTGAGCTCATCTGCCGAGACGGAGAACGGGACGGAGACGAGAATCGCCGCCGCCATGGCCGTCAGGAATTTGAGGGTTTTTTTGCGCATGGGGCCGGACTTTATTTCAAAATCAGTCCCTTGTAAAGCATTTGAAATATCAGGGAATTTTCATGTCATGGCGTGGTCCAGCTCGCCCGGCCCGGTTGATCTGGCGCAATGCCACTGCGCCAGGGGCGTGGCGCGTGGCGGCGCATGGCTATAATCCCCCGCACCAGCCAACCGCCGGCGCCTGAACGGGAAACCCAGGGGCGCGGCCTTATAACGATTCCAGGAGTTACCGTGCAGGCATTCAAGGCATTGTTGATCGAAGAGCGGGACGTCGCAGGCAAGAAAACCGTGGTCAGTGGCTTCACCACGCTCAACGAGACGGACCTGGACCCGGGCGAGGTGGTCATCCGGGTGGCCTATTCGAGCATCAACTACAAGGATGCCCTGGCGGCGACCGGCAAGGGCAAGATCATTCGCCGCTTCCCCTGCGTCGGCGGTATCGATTTGTCCGGTGTGGTGGAGTCGAGCGGCGACCCCCGCTTTGCCCCCGGTGACAAGGTGATTGCCACCAGCTTCGATATCGGCGTGGCGCACCATGGCGGTTATGCCGAAGTGGCCCGGGTGCCCGCCGACTGGGTGGTCAAGTTGCCTGCCGGCCTGGACCTCAAGCGCGCCATGGCCCTGGGCACCGCCGGTTTTACCGCGGCCTTGGCCGTGCAGCGCATGGAAGACAACGGCCTGACCCCGGCCAATGGACCGGTGATCGTCACCGGCGCCACCGGTGGCGTGGGCAGCCTGGCGGTGGACATGCTGGCCGGCCTCGGCTATGCCGTCACCGCCCTGACCGGCAAGCCCCAGGAGAGCGACTATCTGAAATCCCTCGGGGCCCGGGACATCCTGCTGCGCGGCGACTTGGACCTGGCCAAGATCCGCCCTCTGGACAACGCCCGTTGGGCCGGGGCGGTGGACAATCTGGGCGGCGAGGTGCTGGCCTGGATCCTTTCCACCATGCAGCAGGCCGGTACCGTGGCCTCGATCGGCCTGGCGGCCAGCATGAACCTGCCGACCACCGTGGCCCCCTTCATCCTGCGCGGCGTCAGCCTGCTTGGCGTCGATTCCGGCTACATGGGTTTCCCCATGCGCCAGCACATCTGGGACCGGCTGGCCGGCGACCTGAAGCCGCGCCATCTTGATTCCCTGACCAGAACCGTGGCCTTTGCCGACCTGCCCCAGGAGTTCGAGACCTATATCGCCGGCCAGGCCAAGGGCCGGGCTGTGGTGGCGGTGAATCCGTCCCTGGAAGGCCAGTCATGAACGATGCGGTGCAGCCGCCCAAGGTGCTGATCGTCGACGATTCGCGCATCGTCCGCGCTTCCCTGATGCGCCACCTGAAGGGGCGCTTCGAGGTGCGGGAGGAGGGCGACGGCGAGACCGGCTGGCAGACCCTGGTGCTCGATCCGACCATCCAGGCGGTGATCTCCGATCTGTCGATGCCGGTGCTGGATGGCTACGGTCTGCTCGAACGCATCCGCCAATCCAAGATCGGTCGCATCCGCCGCCTGCCGGTGATCATGATTTCCGGCGAGGACGACGACGATGCCTGCAACCGGGCCCGGGCGGCCGGTGCCTCCGACTTCATCAGCAAGGGGGTGGGCACCGCCGAGCTGCTGACCCGGCTCGATGCGCAGATCCGGCTGGCCACCGCTGAAGAAGCCCTGGATGCGGTGCGCGACGATGCGATGAAGAATCCGCTGACCGGCCTGTTCACCCGCCGCTACCTGGAAAGCCAGGCCGATCAGGCCTGTTCCCTGGCCCAGCGCAAGGGCGGGGAAGTGTCCTTGCTGATGATCGGTTTCGACCGGCTACCGGCCTTGACCGAACAGTACGGCGCGGCGGTGGTGGAGCAACTGGTGGCTCAGTTCGGGCGCCTCCTGGCAGGCAAGATCCGCCGCGAGGACAGCTTGGGACATTACGGCTCGGCCCAGTTCGCCATCGTCTCGCCGGGGACCCCGGGGGCTTCCTGCCGAACCTTTGCGCTACGTCTCAAGGAGGCGGTGGAAACTGCCCATGTGGCCTTTCATGGCCAACGCGTCGATCTGTCGGTGAGCATCGGGGTGGCCAACAACAACGACGACCAGTCCACTTCGGCAAACCACCTCCTGATCCTGGCCGGGGAACGGATGGGCGAGGCCATGGCCGGCGGTGGCAACCGGGTGGTGGGGTGCGAAGCCGAAGGGCGTCGCCCCGATGCCCTGACCGTGGATCGGGCCTTGGCGCTGCTTGAGGCGGGACGTGGCGACATGGTGCGCGGTGGCAGCCGGGAGCTGGCTTTGCGCGTGCTGCCCCTCCTGCGATTTTTGAATTATGAATTACAATGGCAGCTTCCAGTGGAAGACCTGGAACGCCAACTCAACCAAAGCCACCCACGGGATAGCGCTGCCTGATTGGTACGTAGCTGCGACCCGGGTGGGGATGACAGTAAAAGAAACACGAGGGAGAAGACCCATGTCCAGCAGTACGAGCTACAAGGAGTTCTACCAGCAATCCATCGATCAGCCCGACGCCTTCTGGCGCGAGCAAGCCAAGCTGATCGACTGGCACAAGCCGTTCGAGCAAACCTGCGACTTCTCCCGCCCGCCCTTTGCCAAGTGGTTCGTCGGCGGCGAAACCAACCTCTGCTACAACGCGGTGGATCGTCACGCCGCCAAGCGCCCCAACGACAAAGCGCTGATCTTCATCTCCACCGAAACCGACACCGAGCAGGTCTACACCTTCGCCGAACTGCAGCGCGAAGTGGAGCGCATGGCCGCCATCTACCAGAGCCTGGGCGTGACCAAGGGCGACCGGGTGCTGATCTACATGCCGATGATCGCCGAGGCCTGCTTCGCCATGCTCGCCTGTGCCCGCATCGGTGCCATCCACTCCGTGGTGTTCGGCGGTTTTGCCTCCGGCTCCCTGGCCACCCGCATCGACGATGCCCAGCCCAAGCTGATGGTTACCGCCGACGCCGGTATGCGCGGCGGCAAGGCCGTGCCCTACAAGCATCTGGTGGACGAGGCCTGCGCCCTGGCCCAGACCCCGCCGCAAAAGGTCCTGATCGTGGACCGCGGCCTGGACAAGGGCTTCCCCAAGGTGGCCGGCCGTGACGTGGATTACGCCGAACTGCGCGCCCAGCACCTGGATGCCCAGGTGCCCGTGACCTGGCTGGAATCCTCCGAACCGTCCTACATCCTGTACACCTCCGGCACCACCGGCAAGCCCAAGGGCGTGCAGCGCGACACCGGCGGTTACGCCGTGGCGCTGGCCTCCACCATGAAGCACATCTACTGCGGCGGCGAGGGCGAGACCATGTTCTCCACCTCCGACATCGGCTGGGTGGTGGGCCACTCCTACATCATCTACGGCCCGCTGCTCGCCGGCATGGCCACCATCATGTACGAGGGCACCCCGCTGCGCCCGGACGCCGGCATCTGGTGGCAGATCGTCGAGAAGTACAAGGTCAACGTGATGTTCTCCGCCCCCACGGCGGCCCGCGTCCTGAAGAAGCAGGACCCGGCGTACATGCACAAGTACGACCTCTCCAGCCTCAAGCACCTGTTCCTGGCTGGCGAGCCCCTGGACCAGCCGACCCACGAGTGGATCATGGGCGAGCTGAAGATCCCGGTGATCGACAACTACTGGCAGACCGAAACCGGCTGGCCGATCCTCTCCACCGTGCGCGGTGTCGAGGACACCAAGCTCAAGTTCGGCTCCCCCAGCTTCCCGGTCTATGGCTACAACCTGAAGATCTTCCGCGAGGACGGCTCGGTCTGCGACGCCAATGAGAAGGGTATCGTCGGCATCGTTCCGCCCCTGCCGCCCGGTTGCCTGTCCACCGTGTGGGGCGACGACGACCGCTTCGTCAAGACCTACTTCAGCCTGTTCACCGAACCCCAGGTCTATTCCTCCTTCGACTGGGGCATCAAGGACGACGAGGGCTACCACTTCATCCTCGGCCGCACCGACGACGTGATCAACGTGGCCGGTCACCGTCTCGGCACCCGGGAAATCGAGGAGGCCGTGCAAGGCCACTCCGCCATCGCCGAAGTGGCGGTGGTGGGCGTCAACGACGCCCTCAAGGGCCAGATGCCGATGGCCTTCGCCGTGGTCAAGGATGCCGCCCGGGTGGCGACCCCCGAGCTGCGCCAGCAACTGGAGAAGGAAGTGATGGCTAAGGTGGACGAGAGCCTCGGCGCCATCGCCCGCCCCAGCCGGGTGCACTTCGTCACCGGCCTGCCCAAGACCCGCTCGGGCAAGCTGCTGCGCCGCTCCCTGCAGGCCCTGGCCGAAGGCCGCGACGCTGGCGACATGACCACCATTGAAGATCCGTCTTCCCTGGAGCAGATCAAGCAAGCCCTGGCTGGCTGATCGAGGTCCCTTGCCGGGCCGTTGCGGGCCTGGAAAAAAACCGGCCGGCCACCGCGAGGTGGCCGGCCGGTTTTTTTGTGCCCTGTTGGAACGCCAAGCGGGGCGCGGTGTTTCGCGGCCCCTGCCTGGAAAACAAATAGGGACGCGGGGTTCGGCGGTAGGGGCGCGAAGATGCCCGACTGGCGCGGGGTTTGGCTGAGGGGGGCTGGCGGAAGGTCAGCCTTGGGCGGCCACCACCACCATTTCCACCCGGTAGCCCGGGTTGGCCAGCCGGGCCTGGACGCAGGCCCGGGCCGGGGCGTGGCCTGCGGGCACCCAGGCATCCCACACCGCGTTCATGGCGTCGTAGTCGGCCATGTCGGCCAGGTAGATGGTGACCAGCAGCAGGCGCTCCTTGCTGCTCCCCACCTGGGCGAGCAGGCGGTCGAGGCTGGCGAGGATTTCGCCGGTCTGGGTGGCGGCGTCGGCCTCCAGAGACTGGGGGACTTCCACCAGGTAGGCGGTGCCGGCGAAGGCGGTGCTGTCGGCGTAGCGACGGGTGACGCCGTGGCGTTGGATGGTCATGGGGAGCTCCAGATAAAAAAGAAGCCGGCGCGGGGCCGGCTTCTTGCTGACCGCCTGGCAAATGCCAGGCCGGGCTAGGGGTTAGGCGACGGCGACCGGGATCTTGCCGATCTTGGCCTGCCATTCCTTCGGGCCGGTGTTGTGCACGCTGGTACCGGAGGAGTCGACCGCCACGGTGACGGGCATGTTCTGCACCTCGAACTCGTAGATGGCTTCCATGCCCAGGTCGGCAAAGCCCACCACCTTGGCGCTCTTGATGGCCTTGGCCACCAGGTAGGCGGCACCGCCCACGGCCATCAGGTAAGCGGACTTGTTGTCCTTGATGGCCTCGATGGCGACGGGGCCGCGCTCGGACTTGCCGATCATGGAGATGAGGCCGGTCTTCTCCAGCATCATGCGGGTGAATTTGTCCATGCGGGTGGCGGTGGTGGGGCCGGCGGGTCCGACCACTTCGTCACGCACCGGATCCACGGGGCCGACGTAGTAGATGACCCGGTTGGTGAAGTCCACCGGCAGCTTCTCGCCCTTGGCCAGCATGTCGGCGATGCGCTTGTGGGCGGCATCGCGGCCGGTCAGCATCTTGCCGTTGAGCAGCAGCTTCTGGCCCGGCTTCCAAGAAGCCACTTCTTCCTTGGTCAGGGTATCCAGATTGACCTGGGTGGCGGCCTTCAGGTCCGGGGTCCAGGTCACGGCGGGCCAGTCTTCCAGCTTGGGCGGCTCGATCTTGGCGGGGCCGGAACCATCCAGGTGGAAGTGGCAGTGGCGGGTGGCGGCGCAGTTGGGCACCAGGGCCACGGGCAGGTTGGCGGCGTGGCAGGGGTAGTCCAGCACCTTGACGTCGAGCACGGTGGTGAGGCCGCCCAGGCCTTGGGCACCGACGCCAAGGGCATTCACCTTTTCGTACAGTTCCAGACGCAGCTCTTCGGCGCGGGTCAGCTTGGCACCGCTCTTGGCTTTGTCCTGCAGATCATGGATGTCCACCGGGGCCATGATGGACTCCTTGGCCAGCAGCATGGCCTTCTCGGGAGTGCCGCCGATGCCGATGCCGATGATGCCGGGAGGACACCAGCCGGCACCCATCTCGGGGATCTTCTTGAGGACCCAGTCCACCAGGTCGTCGGAGGGGTTGAGCATGGCGAACTTGGACTTGGCTTCGGAGCCGCCGCCCTTGGCGGCGCAGATCACTTCCACGTGGTCGCCGGGGACGATCTCGAAGTGCACCACGGCCGGGGTGTTGTCCTTGGTGTTCTTGCGGGCGCCGGCCGGGTCGGCCAGCACGGAGGCGCGCAGGGGGTTGTCCGGGTTGGCGTAGGCGCGGCGCACGCCTTCATTGACCATTTCCTGCAGGCTCATGGTGGCGTCGTCCCAGCGGACGTTCATACCGACCTTGAGGAAGACCATGCCGATGCCGGTGTCCTGGCAGATGGGGCGATGGCCTTCGGCAGCCATGCGGGAGTTGGTCAGAATCTGGGCAATGGCGTCCTTGGCGGCGGGGGATTCCTCACGCTCGTAGGCTTCACCCAGGGCCTTGATGTAGTCCAGGGGGTGGTAGTAGCTGATGTACTGGAAAGCGTCCGCGATGGACTGGATGAGGTCTTCCTGGCGGATAGTCGTCATGGCTGGGCTCGTGGGTGGAAAGGTCGCGAAAAGACGAACGGGAAAGGGAGGGCGGGAGCGGCCGGCAACGGGCGCGCCGCTCAGTGATCCTTGTGCTGCAACAGCAGGGTCTGGTTCATCACCTTGTCGGTGAGCGCCATCATGAAGGCGGAAACCAGGAACAGGCCATGCAGGATGGCTTGCCACATGATGACCCGGTCATCGAGCTGGGCGGCATTGATGAAGGTCTTGAGCAGGTGGATCGAGGAAATGCCGATCAGGGCCGTGGCCAGCTTGACCTTGAGCACACCGGCATTGACGTGGGACAGCCACTCCGGCTGGTCGGGATGTCCTTCCAGGTCGAGGCGCGAGACGAAGGTCTCATAACCGCCGATGATGACCATGATCAGCAGGTTGGCGATCATCACCACGTCGATCAGGCCGAGCACGATCAGCATCGTCCTGGTCTCGTCCAGGTGGCCGATGTCGGCGACCAGGTGAGACAGCTCCACCATGAACTGGACAACGTAAATACCTTGGGCCACGATCAGGCCAAGGTAAAGCGGGGCCTGTAACCAGCGGCTGAAAAAGATGAAGTTTTCGAGCTTTTGAATGGCGGGTTTCATCAGGACAGGTGGGTAAAAAGAGGAGGGCGGAAACTTTGGGCCCCGTAGGCCCACAAAACTGCAAAATTTTAGCACCAAAGATCGCCGAAACGCTTGATGGATACGGCTCGGTATTGACGCGCTGCACCACAAAAATGTAAGGGCACTGTAAGGCGTAACGCGTTAAATCGTCGTCACCGCGCTAGTCCGCAGTAGTCAGTGCGCGGCCTCCCAACGGCAAATTGACCACCGGTCAAACCTTGGCCGGAACGGGGCAGGCCGCGGCACACGAACATTACAGAGGAGATGTAGCATGTCCCAGATCGAATCCGTCCTCCAGGAAAACCGGGTCTTTGCCCCTTCCGAGGCTTTCGTGAAGCAGGCCACCGTTTCCGGCATGGAAGCCTACCAGGCTCTGTGCGCCGAGGCCGACCGTGACTACGCTGGCTACTGGGCCCGTCTGGCCAAGGAACACGTGGTGTGGAAGGAGCCCTTCACCCAGTCCCTGGATGAGTCCGAGGCCCCCTTCTACAAGTGGTTCACCGGCGGCAAGCTCAACGTCTCCTACAACTGTTTGGACAAGCACGTCGAAGCCGGCAACGGCGACAAGGTCGCCATCATCTTCGAAGCCGACGGCGGCGAGGTGACCAAGGTCACCTACAAGGATCTGCTCTCCCGCGTGGCCAAGTTCGCCAACGCGCTGAAGGCCCAGGGCATCAAGAAGGGTGACCGGGTCATCATCTACCTGCCCATGTCCATCGAAGGCGTGGTGGCCATGCAGGCCTGCGCCCGCATCGGCGCCACCCACTCCGTGGTGTTCGGCGGCTTCTCCGCCAAGTCCCTGGAAGAGCGCATCCTGGACGCCGGCGCGGTGGCCATCATCACCGCCGACGAACAGGCCCGCGGCGGCAAGCACATCCCCCTCAAGCCGGCGGTGGACGAGGCCCTCGACCTGGTCGCCGGCAAGAGCGCGATCAAGTCCGTGATCGTCTACAAGCGCACCGGCGGCGCCTGCGCCATGAAGGCGGGTCGCGACGTGTGGTGGCACGACATCACCGACAGCCAATCCGAGGTCTGCGAGCCTGAGTGGGTCGATGCCGAGCATCCCCTGTTCCTGCTCTACACCTCCGGTTCCACCGGCAAGCCCAAGGGCGTGCAGCACTCCACCGGCGGCTACCTGCTGCACGCGGTGCTGACCACCAAGTGGACCTTCGACGTCAAGCCCAACGACGTCTTCTGGTGCACCGCCGACATCGGCTGGGTCACCGGCCACACCTACATCACCTACGGCCCCCTGGCCTGCGGCGCCACCGAGATCGTCTTCGAAGGCGTGCCGACCTACCCGGACGCTGGCCGTTTCTGGAAGATGATCCAGGAGCACAAGGTCTCCATCTTCTACACCGCGCCCACCGCGATCCGTTCCCTGATCAAGGCGGCCGAGGCCAATCCGGCCGTGGCGCCCAAGAGCTACGACCTCTCGTCCCTGCGCCTGCTGGGCTCGGTGGGCGAGCCGATCAACCCGGAAGCCTGGATGTGGTACTACGAGAACGTGGGCGGCGGCCGTTGCCCCATCGTCGATACCTTCTGGCAGACCGAGACCGGCGGCCACATGATCACCCCGCTGCCCGGTGTCACCCCGCTGGTGCCCGGTTCCTGCACCCTGCCGTTCCCTGGCATCCAGGCCGCCATCGTCGATGAGACCGGCGCCGACGTGGAATGGGGCAAGGGCGGCTTCCTGGTGGTCAAGAAGCCCTGGCCGTCCATGATCCGCACCATCTGGGGCGATCCGGAGCGCTTCAAGAAGTCCTACTTCCCTGAAGACCTGGGCGGCACCCTGTACCTGGCCGGTGACGGCGCGGTGCGCGATGCCAAGAACGGCTACTTCACCATCATGGGCCGCATCGACGACGTGCTGAACGTCTCCGGCCACCGCATGGGCACCATGGAAATCGAGTCGGCTCTGGTTTCCAACCCCCTGGTGGCCGAAGCCGCCGTGGTGGGCCGTCCCGACGACCTGACCGGCGAGGCCATCTGCGCCTTCGTCGTGCTCAAGGGCGCCCGTCCCAATGGCGATGCCGCCAAGGCCGTGATCAAGGAGCTGCAGGACTGGGTGGGCAAGGAAATCGGCCCCATCGCCAAACCCAAGGACATCCGCTTCGGCGAGAACCTGCCCAAGACCCGTTCCGGCAAGATCATGCGCCGCCTGCTGCGTTCCCTGGCCAAGGGCGAGGAAATCACCCAGGACGTTTCCACCCTGGAGAACCCGGCCATTCTCGACCAGCTCAAGCAGGCCGGCAGCTAAGTCGCTTCAAGAACAGATCCGAGGAGCGAGGGGGAGACTCTGCCGGACCCGGGGGACGGGTCCGGCAGCCCTGAGACAGGCGGACAATTACAATCCAACCGCCATTTGGGCCGGCGCGTGTAGACGCGTCGGCCTCATTCTTTTATGCGCCGAACGCGGCGGAGGCCAGGGGTTGCCTCCGCCGCGGTAACCGCGGCATGGCGCAGCAGTGGCGGATCAAGGGAGAATAGGCAGACCATGAGCAACAGCGCGACCCAGATGCTGGTGAAGGCGACAGCGGATTCCCTGCGCCAGCACTCCCCCTTCGACCGCATGGAGCCCGAGGCCCTGCGCTTTCTCGCCGAGCGGGCCAAGCTGGGCTACTTTGCCAAGGACACCCGCATCCTGACGCCGGAATCCGGGCCGCCCAAGACCTTCTACATCATTCAGCGCGGCAAGGTCGGTGCCAGCCAGGTGGGAGAGGTGAACGTCACCGAGTACTCCAGCCTGACCCTGGGGGTAGGGGAGTGCTTCCCCATCGGCGCGGTGACCGCCCAGCGGGCCTCGACCAACCTCTACGCGGCTCTCGAAGACACCTTCTGCTACCAGCTCGACGCCGACGATTTCTTCGCGCTGATGCGCATGAGCCAGGTCTTCAACCTGTTCTGCACCCAGTACATCGCCTCTCTGCTCAACCAGTCGCGCAAGCAGTTGCAGGTCCAGTTCGCCCAGCGGGCGGCGGAGCAGCAGACCCTCAACACCTCCCTGGCCAACCTGCTCAAGCGCCCACCGGTGACCGTCACCGCCGCCGCCACCCTGCGCCAGGTGCTGGAAAACATGGCCGAGGAGCACTTGGGCTCGATGGTGGTGGTGGACGAGCAGAGCAAGCCCATCGGCATCTTCACCCAGAGCGACCTGCTGAAGCGGGTGGTGCTGCCCGGTGTTTCCCTGGAAAGCCCCATCACCGCGGTGATGACGGCCCACCCCCACACCCTGCACCTGGGGGCCACCGCCTACGACGCGGCCCTGGCCATGGCCATGCACGGCATTCGCCACGTGCTCGGGGTGGACGGGGACGGAAAATTGCAGGGGGTGATTTCCGAGCGCGACCTGTTCACCCTGCAGCGGGTGGGCCTGCGCCAGATCCGCCAGTCGATCGAGAAGGCGCCGGACATGGCGACCCTCAAGCAGGCCAGCGAGGACGTGGCCCAATTGGCCATGAACATGCTCGCCCAGGGCGTTGGCGCCGAGCAGCTGACCCAGTTCATCTCGGCCCTCAACGACACCCTGACCCGGCGCATCATCGAACTGGCCCTGGTGCGTCACGACCTCTACGGCATCGAGTGGGCCTGGCTGTCCTTCGGTTCCGAGGGGCGCGAGGAACAGACCTTCTGCACCGACCAGGACAACGGGATCATCTACGTCTGCCCGGACACCATGGACCGGGAGCAGCTGCAACTGCGCCTGCTGGAGTTCGCCCGGGACGTGAACGACGACCTGGATGCCTGCGGCTTCCCGCGCTGCAAGGGCAACATCATGGCCAGCAACCCGGAATGGTGCCTGACCCTGGAGGAGTGGCAGGAACGCTTCTTCGACTGGATCCGCAAGCCCCACCCGGTGGCCCTGCTCAACGCCACCATCTTCTTCGACTTCCGCCCCCTCTACGGCAAAGGCTATCTGGCCGACCGGCTGCGCCTGGCCCTGTTCAACCTGACCCAGATCAATCCTTCCTTCCTGCGCATGATGGCGGCCAACGCCCTGCAGGTGGTGCCGCCCCTGGGCAAGATCCGCGACTTCGTCACCGACCTGGAGCCCGACTACCCGGGCACCATCGACCTCAAGAAGTACGGCGCCCGCCTGTTCATCGACGTGGCCCGCATCTACTCCCTGGCCGCCGCCGTGCACAACACCAACACCGTGCAGCGTCTGCGTCAGACCGCCAACAAGCTGGGGCAGGGCCAGGACGACGTCTCGGCGGTGGTGGAAGCCTTCAACTACATCCAGCTGCTGCGCCTGCGCCACCAGCACCTGGAAACCGACGGCGGCCGCCCCGGGGACAACCGCATCGATCCGGACAAACTCAACGAGCTGGACCGGCGCATTCTCAAGGAAGCCTTCCGTCAGGCGCGCAAGCTGCAATTGCGCCTCAAGCTGGATTACCAGCTGTGAGGAGCCGGCGATGAACTGGCTGAGCAGACTGTTCAACCGGGCGCCAGCGGTGGAGCTTGCGCCGGAATTGAGTGCCCGCCTGGACCGCTGGCAGGCGCTGCCGGCCGCCGACCTGGGGCAATCCCATTACCGCAGCCGCTACGTGGTGGTGGACGTGGAGGCTTCCGGCCTCAACATGGGCAAGGACCGGCTCATCTCCATCGGCGCCGTGGCGGTGACCAACGGGGTGATCGATCCGGCCGATTCCTTCGAGGTCATCCTGCGCCAGGACGTGGTCAGCGACACCGAGAACATCCTCATCCACGGCATTGGAGGCCAAGCTCAGCAGGGCGGCGTGGATCCGGCCGAGGCCCTGCTCGCCTACCTGGACTACGTGGGCAAGGACCCCTTGGTGGCGTACCACGCCCTGTTCGACAAGACCATGATCGAGCGGGCGATGCTGCGCTACCTGGGGAAAAAGACCGACCACGCCTGGATCGACCTGGCCTGGGTGGTGCCCGAGCTGTACAAGGATCTGCTCGACGGCCACGTTGGCCTGGACCACTGGCTGGCCCTGTTCGGCATCGAGAACATCCTGCGCCACAACGCCGTCTCCGACGCCCTGGCTACCGCCATGCTGCTCCAGGTGGCGATGGCCAAGGCCTCGGTGCGCGGGTCGGAAACGCCCCAGTCCTTCATCGAAATCGAAAAGGCCCGGCGCTGGCTGCGCCGCAGCGCCTGAACAGGGAGCAGCAATGGCACGGGGCTGGTTGCGTTGGTTTGGTCCGATCCGCGGGGGTAACGGCTTCGTTCCCCAACTGCGCCGCTACTACCTGGCCTACACCCTGGGCTTCATCGCCTTCGTCCTGGCCCTGGCCGGGTTGGAACAGCTGGGCATGCCGCCGCGCTGGATCGGCTACGCGTTCCTGCTGTTCACTATCCTGCTCTACGCCACCATCGGCATCCTGTCGCGTACCTCCGACGTGACCGAGTACTACGTGGCCGGGCGGCGCGTGCCGGCCCTGTTCAACGGCATGGCCACCGGGGCCGACTGGATGAGCGCCGCCTCGTTCATCGGCCTGGCCGGCATGCTCTTTCTGTCCGGCTTCCAGGGCCTGGCCTACGTCATGGGCTGGACCGGCGGCTACGTGCTGGTGGCCTTGCTGCTGGCGCCCTACCTGCGCAAGTTCGGCCAGTACACCATTCCCGACTTTCTTGCCGCCCGCTACGGCGGCACCGTGCCACGGCTGGTGGGCGTGAGTGCCGCCATCCTGGCCTCGTTCGTCTATGTGGTGGCCCAGATTTATGGAGTTGGGCTGATCACCAGCCGCTTCGTCGGCCTGCAGTTCGAGATCGGCGTGTTCGTCGGCCTGGCCGGCATCCTGGTCTGTTCCTTCCTCGGCGGCATGCGGGCGGTGACCTGGACCCAGGTGGCCCAGTACGTGGTGCTGATCATCGCCTACCTGACCCCGGTGTGCATCCTCGGCTACAAGGTCAGCGGCAGCGTGGTCCCGCCGGTGGCCTACGGCGAGGCGGTGCAGCAGGTCTCCCGGCTGGAGGAAAAGATCTTCGACCTGCCTGCGGAAAAGGAGGCCCGGGATCTCTACCGGGCCCGGGCCGATGCCATCTACGAACGCATCGTCCGCCTGCCCGATTCCCTGGAAGAAGAGCGGGCACGGCTGACCGTCAAGCTCAACGACCTCAAGGCTAACAACGCTCTGCTGCGCGACATCGTGGCGGTGGAAAAAGCCCGCCGCGAATTGCCCCATAGCCCGGAGGAGGCCCGGGTGAAGTGGGAAGCCCAGATGCGCGAGGCGGCGGACCGGGGCGCCCAGCCGATCCGCCATGCCGAAGCTTTCCCCGAGCGACCGGAAATGGAGTCGCACTATGCCCGGCTCAACTTCCTGTCCCTGGTGTTCTGCCTGATGGTCGGCACGGCGGCCTTGCCCCACGTGCTGATGCGCTACTACACCACGCCGACGGTGCGGGAAGCACGGGAGTCGGTGTTCTGGTCCCTGTTCTTCATCCTGCTGCTCTACATCGCCGCGCCGGCCTACGCCGTGTTCGCCAAGCTGGAAGTCTTCTCCAACCTGATCAATACACCCATCATCAAGCTGCCTTCCTGGGTGGCGGCCTGGGGCAAGGTGGGGCTGGTACACATCGAGGACATCAACCGGGACGGCCTGCTGCAATGGGCCGAGCTGTCGCTCAACCCGGACGTGATCGTGCTCGCCACCCCGGAAATCGCCGGCCTGCCCTATGTGGTCTCCGGCCTGGTGGCTGCCGGCGGCCTGGCGGCGGCCCTGTCCACCGCCGACGGGCTGCTGCTGGTGATCACCAGCGCCCTGTCCCACGACGTCTATTACAAGATCTTCCGTCCCCAAGCCTCGACCCAGTGGCGGCTGGTGGTATCGAAATCCCTGTTGCTGGTGGTGGCCATCTGCGCCGCCACCCTGGCGGCGCAGCGGCCTTCCACCATCCTCTACATGGTGGCCTGGGCCTTCTCCATCGCCGGGGCGGCTTTTTTCCCCGCCCTGGTGATGGGTATCTTCTGGCGCCGCGCCAACCGGGCGGGCGCGGTGGCCGGCATGGTGGTGGGGCTGACCATCACCCTCTACTACATGGTCCGGGTCCAGTTCGACAGCATCCCCTGGCTGGGGCTGCACGGCATCGCCATGGACCCCTGGTTCGGCATCGACTCCACCGCCGCCGGGGTATGGGGGGTGCCCCTGGGCTTCATCACCATCGTGGTGGTCAGCCTGCTCACGCCGCCGCCGCCCCACGCCACCCAGAACGTGGTGACCCGGATTCGCTACCCCCGTCTTGAACGGGAGGGGTTCTAGATGAAGCTCACCCAGAAGCACCAGGAATACTGGCGCAAGAACCTGCGCATCACCGGGGTCCTGCTGGCCATCTGGTTCATCGTTACCTTCGTGGCCAGCTTCTACGCCCGGGAGTTGAACCAGGTCGTCGTCGCCGGCTTTCCCCTGGGCTTCTACATGGCCGCCCAGGGCTCCCTGGTCGTCTATGTGCTGATCATCTGGTTCTACGCCCGCTACATGAAGCGCCTCGACCGGGAATACGGGGTCAACGAAGACGAGGACTGAGCATGACCGGCGCACCCGGCCAGGGGGGCGTAGACGCGGCGGGACGTACGGGACGAGGGAGGCGGAGGTGCGTATGAATTCCGGCGGTGCTGCCCGGATCGCCGCGCCAGATAACGATCTCCAGAGGGTATGGCTGAAAAGCCGCGTCCCTATTGGGTTTCCGGGCGGCATGCCTGAAGATCGGCGCCCCGCCTAGGGTTTGGCGGATCAGCGTCCCGGTAATTCCACCACCAGGTGGGCCAGATCGGTCCGGCCGCTCTCCCGGACCAGCGCGGCGGTGTGCTGCGGGTCGAAGCGGGCCAGGCGTTCGATGATCTCCGCCACCCGCGCATCCTCGCCGGCCTGATGGCAGGCCCGCCCCAGCTGGTACCAGGCGACGCCGTTCATCGGCTGCAGCCGGGTGGCTTCCTGGAGCGCCGCAATCGCCTCGTCGGGCTTTCCCTGGCGGGCCAGTAACAGGCCCAGGCCGTACCAGGCCCGGTCCATGCCGGGCTTGAGGGCGAGGGCGCGGCGGAAGGCGGCGATGGCGTCCTCGTCGTCGCCCTCCTTATCCTTGCCGAAACCCAGGTTGAACCAGCTTTCGGCGTGGTCCGGGGCCCGTTCCACGGCGCAGGCGAACCAGGCGACGGCCTCACCCCAATCCTCGCGCCGCGCCGCCAGGTAGCCGAGCAGGCGCGGGCAGGCGGGGTCGCCGGGGCGGAAGGCGTCCGCCTCGCGGTAGGCCGCCGCCGCCCGTTCGTCGCGGCCGAAGAAATGGCACAGCCAGCCTCGGGCATAATGCCGCCAGTATTCAAGGGGCTCGAAAGTAGGGGGCTGCAGGGCCGGCTCCGGGGGCGAGGTCTCGACGACGATGCGACGATGGAAGGGGTTATGGAAGGTTTGCCGCTGATTATCAGCATCCTGCGCGCCCTCGTCGAGGTGGCCGGCATGGCGCTTCTCGGCCAGGGCGTGTTGGCTGTGCTGGCGGGCAAGACGCGGCAGCATAACCCGGTGTACCGGCTCTTCCAGCTGGTCACGGGGCCGGTGGTGCGGGCCATGCGCCGGGTCACGCCGCGTTTCATCGTCGACGCCCACGTCCCCTTGCTGACCTTCTTCGTGTTGTTCTGGCTGTGGCTGGCCCTGGCCTACGTGCGCCAGGTGCTGTGCATTGCCGGCGGAACCGGTTGCCCGGCATGAACGCCTGCCGCCCGGGGCCCCGATGCCGTTGGCAATGCCCGGCGAATCCCCTAGGATGCTGGCACTTCCACTCCTAACAATCCTCACCTCAAGGAACTGGTGATGCGTACCCGGTCTGCTTCCCTCGTCGGCTCCATTTCCCGGCCCCGCTGGACGGGCTGCTGCCTTTCCCTGGCCTTGCTGACCGGCTCCGCGCCGCTGTGGGCCGACGACCAGGATGTGGTCAACGTGGTGGCGGGGCTGTCCTCCCAGTACGACAGCAACCTCTTTCGCCTGCCCACGGGCTTCGACGCGAACCGGGTGTTCGGCAAGTCCGAGCGTTCCGACCTGATCACCGCCGGCACCCTGGGGTTGCGGGTGGATAAACCGTTCGCCTCCCAGCGCGTGACGCTGGACGCCCGCCTGGTGAACTACCGCTACGCCACCTACAGCAACCTGGATTTCACCGCCAAGAACTACACCGGCGCCTGGCGCTGGGCCTTCACCCCGAACGTGGTGGGCAACCTGACTGCCGACCGGCAGGAATTCCTCAACAGCTTCGTCGATTACCGGGATTTCTCCACCCCGCGCAACCTGCGCACCATCCGCAACGAGCGCTTCGACATGGAAGCCAATGCCCAGGGCACCTGGCGCCTGGTGGGGGCCATCGGCCAGCGTACCCAGAACAACAGCGAGAATTTCTTCCAGGACGGTGATTTCCGCCTGCGCTACTACGAAGTCGGCGGGCGCTACGTCTCCCTGGCCGGCAATTCGGTCACCCTGCTGACGCGCCAGGGCAGCGGCGACTACCTGAAGCGCCAGGCCAACCCCTTCAACCAACTCGACAGCGAATTCACCCAGAGCGAGGAAGAGTTGCGCGTGCAGTGGCAGCTCACCGGCAAGACCAGCCTGAACGCCAAGCTCAACTACGTTTCCCGGGAACATAAGAACTTTGTCAGCCGCAACTATTCCGGCACCCAGGGGCGTCTCGAATGGAACTGGGACGCCACCGCCAAGACGCGCCTGCAGCTGGTGGGCAGCCGGGACCTGGCGGCTTACCAGGACTTCTTCTCCAGCTACACGGTCACCGAAACCTACTCGGTGATCCCCTCCTGGCAGATCACCGACACCACCCTGTTGCGCCTGCAGTGGGACAACATCTACCGGGATTTCCGCGGCGGCCTGCTCAGCATCAGCCCGGCGCGCCGTGACGTGCTGCGCAACACCCAGCTGTCCCTCGACTGGAAACCCACCCGCACCATCCAGCTGAGTACCTTCATCCAGCATTACAGCCGGGTGTCCAACTTCTTCGGCTACGACTATTCCGGCAACGCCGTCGGCGTGTCGGGCCAGATTACGTTCTGATCGGCATTATTTGACGTTTCATGCATCGGGCTGCAACGGCCCGATGCGGTGGCCCACCTGGTGCCGCCTTGATTCCGCAGCGTTTTATTTGTCATTAGTCCGTCCGGACTATTTCGCCCCCGTCCCCGGCTGCATAGCATCGTTTCAGAATCTTCAGCCGCGTGGGAGAGGGGGCCCGAGCCTAGCTCAGGTGTCGCTCCCCCTGTTCGGAACGCGCGGAGCCCGCTTGTTCTGCTCCGGTTCTACCCGTCATCCATCACCGGCGGCCATCCTTGCCCGACCTTTCCGTCCCGCAGTGGCCCCGGCTTCGGGGGAGTCACTTCCATGGTTTTCCATCGGTGTCATGCACAAACGACGACCACCGCGGGCCTGCTTGCCGCCGCCTTTATCGCGCTGGCACTCGGCGGCTGCGGCGAGGAAGGGAGCGGCAAGAAGCCGGTCACTCAGCTGGCGGCCAAGGTCAATGACGATGAAATCTCCATCCACCAGATCAACACGGTGCTGACCAAGGTGGGGGGCGTACCGCCCGAGATGGTGCCCAAGGTGCGCCGGGAAGTGCTGGACCGGCTGGTGGACCAGCAGTTGGCGGTGGAGCAGGCCCTGAAGAAGAATCTGGACCGGACTCCCGAGGTGATCCAAGCCATGGAGGCGGCCAAGCGTGAAGTGCTGGCCCAGGCCTACCTGGATCAGGTGGCCGGGGCCCTGCCCAAGCCCAGCCCCGAGGAAATCTCCCGCTACTACAGCAACAATCCGCAGCTGTTCGCCAAACGCCGCATCTACAGCCTGCAAGAGCTGGCCTTTCCGGCCAAGCCGGAGCTGGTCAAGCCGCTGCAGGACATGATCGCCGAGGGTAAGAGCTTCGACGACGCAGCCAATTGGCTGCGTAGCAAGGAGGTCAAGTTCTCGGCCAGCGCCGGAGTGCGCACGGCCGAACAGGTACCCCTCGATGTCCTCGAACAGCTGTACGAGATCCGCGATGGCCGGGTGGGTGTGGTGAATACGGCCGCCACGACCTATGTCATCAAGGTCGTGGCTTCCCAGTCCGCGCCCCTGGACGAGGCCGCCGCCACGCCGCGGATTCGCCTCTTCCTCGCCAACCAACGGGCGGGGGAGGCGATCAAGAAGGAAATCGGACAGCTCCGGACCCAGGCCAAGATCGAATACCTGGGCGAGTTCTCCGCTCCCCTGGCCGCCGCTCCCAGCGTTCCCAGCGCTCCCGCCGCCCAGGCCGGGACAGGGGTCAAGGTGGCGACCACGGCCGAACCGGCCAAGGATGGCCAGACCAAGACAGACAAGGGCGCCCACGAGGCCACGGTGGCCAAGGGCGTGGCGGGTCTGAAATGAGGCTTTAACCCGGTCTGCAGCCGGGATGGCCCGGCCGGCACACCGCGGATGAACGGAGGTGGATCATGAACGGATCAACAGCCGGATGGACGAAGCGGGGGTGGCGGCATGCCCTGATCGCGGCGACGGCCCGCGGATTGCTCGGCACGGTGGCAGCATTCTTGCTGCTCGGAGTGGGGGGAGCCGGCGCCCAGCAACAGCAGGTGGCGCTCAATGCGGCAGCTCCTAGTGGTGCCGCGGCAGTGGTGGCATCCAGTACGCCCCGGGAATATCTGTTGGGCCCGGGCGACGCCATCCGCATCGTCGTGTTCCAGAACCCGGACCTGACCCTGGAAACCCGGGTTTCCGAAAACGGGGTCATCACCTACCCCCTGGTCGGGCCGGTGAAGGTCGGCGGCCTGCCCCTCGGCGAAGGCGAAAAGCGCATTGCCGATGCCCTGAAGAAGGGTGGCTTCGTGCAGATGCCCCAGGTCAACATCGTGCTGCTCCAGGTGCGCGGCAACCAGGTGGCCGTGCTCGGCCAGGTTAATCGGCCGGGGCGTTTCCCGCTCGAAACCACCAACACCCGGGTTTCCGAGGCCCTGGCCCAGGCCGGGGGGATTGCGCCGACCGGCGCCGACACGGTGATCGTCATGGGGACCCGGGACGGCAAGCCTTTCCGCCAGGAAATCGACGTCGCCTCCCTGTACCTCAACAACCAGTCCGAGGACGACATCGCCGTGGCGCCGGGGGACACCCTCTACGTGCACCGGGCGCCCATGTTCTACATCTACGGCGAGGTGCAGCGTCCCGGGGCCTATCGGGTCGAGCGCAACATGACCGTGATGCAGGCCCTGGCCCAGGGTGGCGGCCCCACCGTGCGGGGTACGGAGCGTTCGTTGCGGCTGCACCGGCGCAACGCCCAGGGCATCCTGGAAAAACTCTCGCCGGAAATGGACGAAGCGGTACGGGCCGACGACGTCCTCTATGTGCGCGAGAGCCTCTTCTGAGCCGAAAGCGGGGACGCCATGAACTTCCATCAACTCATTCTCGTCCTGCGCGCCCGCCTTCGTCTGGTGATGCTGACCCTGGCGGTGACGATGCTTGGCACCCTGGTGATCAGCCTGATCCTGCCCAAGGAATACACCGCCGGAACCTCGGTCGTGCTCGACGTCAAATCCCCCGACCCGATCGTCGGCATGGTGCTGCCGGCCTTGATCACCCCGGGCTACATGGCCACCCAGGTGGACATCGTCAATAGCGACCGGGTGGCCGAGCGGGTCGTGCGTCTGCTGCGCCTCGACGAAAGTCCGGCGGTGCGCCAGCAATGGCTCGACGAGACCGATGGCAAGGGGCAGTTGAGCACCTGGCTGGTGCAGGTGCTGCAGAAGAAGCTCGACGTCAAACCCTCCCGGGACAGCAACGTGCTCAATATCGCCTACTCGGCGATCGACCCGGGCTTTGCCGCCACGGTCGCCAATGCGTACGCCCAGGCCTACATCGACATCAACCTGGAACTCAAGGTCGAGCCGGCGCGCCAGTACGCCCTGTGGTTCGAGAAGCAGAACAAGGTGCTGCGCGAGCAGATGGAAAAGGCCCAGAAAGCCCTGTCCGAATACCAGCAACGCAGCGGCATCGTGGCGGCCGACGAGCGTCTCGATTACGAGACCAACAAGCTCAACGAGTTGTCGACCCAGTTGTCCATGGCCCAGAACCAGACGGCGGACCTGATGACCCGGCAGCGCACCGGCAGTGCCTCGGACACCTTGAACGAAGTGGTGCAGAGCCCCCTGATCAACGGCCTGAAAATCGACCTGGCGCGCCTGGAGTCCAAGCTCAAGGACACGGCGGTCAACCTGGGCACCAACCATCCCCAGTACCAGCGCCAGGAAAGCGAAATCGCCGAGCTGAAGCAGCGCATCGATGCGGAAAGCCGCCACATCGCCAACAGCGTCGGTTCCTCGGGCAAGGCCAGCCGCCTCAAGGAAGGCGAGATCGTCGCCGCCATGGAAGCGCAGAAGAAGCGGGTGCTCGAACTGCGCCGCCAGCGGGACGAACTGTCGGTGCTGCAAAAGGACCTGGAGTCGGCCCAGAAGAGCTACGACGCGGTGAGCATGCGCCTTACCCAGAGCAAGCTGGAAAGCCAGTCGATCCAGACCAATATCTCGGTGCTCACCCCGGCCACCGAACCGCTCCAGCCGTCCCGGCCCAAGATCGTCCTGAACCTGATCCTGGCCGCCTTTGCCGGCCTGCTCCTGGGCGTGTGCCTGGCCCTCACCAAGGAAGTGCGCCAGCGCCGCGTACGTTCTGCCGACGACCTGGTGGTGGCGGTGGATGCGCCCCTGATCGGTGTGCTTGCCAACGCCGCGCCGCGCATCTCGCGCTGGCGTCGCCTTGCCCGGCTGCCCGGCCGGCGTAACGGCCGCCTGATCGATGCCTCCGCGTCCGGGTTCAAGCCGGCAGGTTTCTGACCCATTCCTTCTTTCCCACTCGGGAGAATTTCCATGGACATGAATGCCGCCTATATCGTCCCCGGTGGTCGCCCGCCGCCGGGAGGCGCAGGCAATGACCGGGCCATGGGAGCCATCCTGGTGGATGCGGGTCGGCTGACGCCGGAAGACGCGGAAATCATCCTGCGCAACCAGCGCGACGAGGGACTCCGCTTCGGCGATGCCGCCCTGCGTCTTGGTTTGCTAAGCGAAGAGGACATCCAGTTTGCCCTGTCGCGCCAGTTCGACTACCCCTACCTGGCGCCCGGCGATCTGAGCGTCAGCAAGGAGCTGGTGGCCGCCTTCTCGCCCTTCACCCCCCTGGTCGAGCAGCTGCGGGCCTTGCGCAGCCAGCTGATGCTGCGCTGGTTCGATGGCGAGCCGGGCTCCAGCAGCGCCCGACGCATCCTGCCCATCCTCAGCCCGGGGCACGGCGAGGGGCGCAGCTTCATCGCCGCCAACCTGGCCGTGGTGTTTTCCCAGTTGGGGGAGCGCACCCTGCTGATCGACGCCGACCTGCGGTCGCCGCATCAGGCCGATATCTTCCACCTGGAAAACCGGGTCGGCTTGTCCTCGATCCTGGCCGGACGCGCCGGGCTGGCGGATGCGGTGGTGCGCATCGGCGCCCTGGTGGATCTGTCCGTGCTGCCGTCCGGGCCGATTCCGCCCAATCCCCAGGAATTGCTCTCCCGGCCCCAGTTCAACTCCCTGCTCAACGACGTAGCCTGCAACTTCGACGTGATCCTGCTCGATACGCCGGCGGCGGCCCTCTATGCCGATGCCAGCGCCCTGGCGGGGCGGGCCGGCGGCGCGGTGCTGGTAGCGCGCAAGGGCATGACCCTGGCCGCCGACCTGGCCGGGCTGGGACGCTCCTTGCAGCAAGCCGGCATTGCCGTGGTGGGCACGGTCCTCAACGACGATTGATGCCGCCATGTCCCGCTCCGTGGCCTCCTATCCGGTGCCTGCCCTGGTGATCCATGCCGACAGCGGCCGTCCGCGGAGCGGGGAGACTCCCCGGGCCCCGCGGCGCTGGCTGGAGTGGCTGCCCCTGGCGATCGGCCTGGCCGTCCTCTACCTGCCATCCTGGATCGGCCTGGCCCGGGGACTGTGGCAGACCGACGAGCAGGCCCACGGCCCCATCGTTCTGGCCGTGGCCCTCTGGCTGATGTGGCAGAAGCGCAGCCGCCTCGCGGCCGTGTTGCCCCAGCCGCGGCCCGTGGCCGGCTGGACCTTGCTGGTCTTCGGCTTGGCCTGCTACGTGCTCGGACGTTCCCAGGACATCCTCTTGTTCGAGGTGTCGTCCCTCATCCCGGTGCTGGCGGGGGTGCTCCTGCTCTACCTGGGGGGCGCGGCGGTGCGCCTGCTCTGGTTTCCCCTGTTCTTCCTGATCTTCATGGTGCCGATCCCCGAGGCCATCCTCGATGCCCTGACCAGTCCGCTCAAGCAGGCGGTGTCGTTCCTGGCGGAGCGGCTGCTCTACGCCGCCGGCTATCCGGTGGGGCGGACCGGGGTGATGCTCACGGTCGGGCAATACCAGTTGCTGGTGGCCGATGCCTGCTCCGGGCTCAATTCCATGTACAGCCTGAGCGCCCTGGGGCTGCTCTACCTGCACCTGATGGGGTATGCCGGGTTCTGGCGCAACGCGCTGCTGATTGCCGCCATCCTGCCGGTGGCCTTCGTCGCCAATGTGATCCGGGTGATGTTCCTGGTGCTGATCACCTACCACTTCGGCGATGCGGCCGGGCAGGGCTTCATCCACGGCTTTTCCGGCATGGTGCTGTTCGTCATCGCCCTGCTCATCCTGATGCTGCTGGACAGCCTCCTGGGGATGTTCTTTCGCCGTGCGAAAGCGGCGCAGGGCGGTCCGCCGCCGTCCCGGGCATGGCGCCAGGAGGCTTCGTGATGACACGGCGCGGCGTGTTCTGGCAAAGCCTGCTGGCCGGGGGACTGATGCTCCTGGCGGCGGGGGCGGCGGTGCTGGCCAAACCGACGGTGCGGGCGGCGGATAACCGCTTTTCCTTGGAGCAGGCCATTCCCGAGCAGTTCGGTGACTGGCAGCTGGACCGTACGGTGATCCCGGTGGCGCCGGCCCCTGAGGTGCTGGCCACCCTGAACCGGATCTACAGTCAGACCCTGGGGCGCACCTACGTCAATTCCCGGGGGCAGCGCATCATGCTGTCGGTGGCCTATGGCGGCGACCAGAGCGATGGCATGCGCGCCCACCGGCCCGAGGTGTGCTACGTGGCCCAGGGCTTCGAAGTCTCGGCCAAGCGCCGGGAGATGGTGCGGGCCGGCGCCCTGTCCATCGCCACCCGCCAGCTTACCGCGCGGCAGCAGGAGCGGATCGAGCCGATCACCTACTGGATGGTGGTGGGCGACCGGGTGGTGGGCAGCGGCATGGAACAGAAGCTGGCCCAGCTGGCCTCCGGGTTTCGCGGCGTGGTGCCGGACGGCGTGCTGATGCGGGTGTCGAGCATCGACCCCTCGCCGGAACATGCCTGGCAACTACATGCCGCGTTCATCGATGCCCTGTATCCCGCCATCGATCCGGCTCAGCGGCGGCGTTTCTTCGGCGCGCCGGAGCCGGGCGGCAGCGTCCAGGCTGCCGCGCCGGCCGCGGTGGCGGTGCGCTGAGGCGAGGGGGGGAGTGCACCATGGCCACGTTACCGCAATGGTTCACCCGCACGGCCCGGCCGCGCGCGCCGGTCTGGATGCCGGGCCATCCGGCTGGTCCGGCCCAGGGAAAATCCTGGGGTGGGCTGCTTGCCCTGGTCTTCCAGGGGGCGCTGCTGATCGGGGTGTCCCTGTTCCTGGGGGTGGGCATCGGCATGATCGGTCTGCCCTTCGCCCTGCTCACCGTCGGGCTGCTGGCGGGAACGCTGCTGCTATTCGTACCGATTTCCTGGCTGTTGCTGCTGCTCCTGGTGGCGACCTATCTGGTCACGGGACAGCTGGAGTACTTCGCCCACATCAACCGGGCCTTCTGGATTCCCTATCTGCTCGGCCTGCTGCTCTTCGTGCGCATTCCCATCGACCTGGCCGGCCGGGCCTTCTTCGGCCAGCACCGCCACTACGGGCCGACTCCGGGGCGGCCCCGCTCGCTCAATTCGATCAGCGTCGTCCTCGGCCTGTTCTTCCTGGTCGCCCTGGTGGCCTCCTTGATCGACAGCGCGCCTCTGCTCCAGGTGCTGGTCAGCATCAAGGAATACCTGTTTCTGTGGAGCCTGTTCTTTGCCGTCGGCCTCGGGCTGGTGTCCGACGTTTTCCTGCGGCGGCTCTGGTGGTGCCTGTTGGCCTATGTGCCGGCCCAGCTGCCGGTGGTGCTCTACCAGCGCTTCGTCGTTTCTTCGCGGCGCGGCGATGGCACCTCCTGGGACGCGGTGGTGGGGCTGTTCGGTGGCAATCCGGATGGGGGGGGCGCCAGCGGCGCCATGGCCCTGTTCCTGGTGATCATGTCCCTGCTGGTGATCTCCCTGTGGCGCAATCGCCTGGTGCCGCTCTGGACCGTCCTGATGCTGGTCGGCACGGCCCTGGTGTGCATCGCCCTGGCCGAGGTCAAGTTCGCCATCCTGATGATTCCCCTGGGGGTCATGCTGCTCTACCGGCGCGAGATGCTGCACCACCCTTTGCGCACCTTGGCGGCTCTAGTGCTCGCGGTCAGCCTGTCCGGCGGGCTGTTGGTGGCCTACAAGACCCAGTTCAGCGACGGCAAGGGGGTGGGCCATACCACCCTGAGCGAATACGTGACCCAATCCTTCGAGCGCTCTTCCGACGCGGATTTCGTCAATCCCATGACCGGCGAAATGAGCCGGGTGGCGGCCCTCAAGTACTGGTGGCAGCGCCATGACCTGAACGACCCGGTGGAGTTTTTCCTCGGCCACGGCATCGGCGCCTCGCGCATCGGCCTGGTGGGGGGCGAGGTCGCCCGCCAGCTGAGCTTTCGCATCGACCGTTCGACCCTGGCCATCTACCTGTGGGAAATCGGCGTGCTCGGGGTGCTGGTTGTGATCGGACTGCTTTTGCTCGGCGCCTGGCAGGCCGGGCGGCTGGCCTGCCTGCCGGATGAAACCCATCTTCCCCCCGGCGAAGGTCACGGGATCGGCACCTTCGAGCGGGCGGTGTGCGCCGCCATCTCCGCCTCCCTGCTCCTGCTGATCCTGGAGTTGCCCTACAACACCGACTTTGCCAACGTGCCCCAGATGCAGTTGCTGATCGCCCTGATGCTTGGCCAGGTGGTCATGCTGGCCGCCCGGGTTCCCCCCGGAGTACTGGCCCGGGCGGCACGCCAGCCGATTTCCCGTCCGCCGACGCCATTCCTGCCGGTGTTCACCCCGTCCACCCGCTCGGCCACCGCCTGGGTGCCGAGCGCCCGCCTGGCCCGGGAGTCCCCCGCCCATGCTCTCCATCGTCATTAAGACCCTCAATGAGGAGGGCAAGGTCGCCCGGGCGATCGAGTCGGCCCTGGCTGCGGGTGCGGAATGGACGCGCCAGTTCGGCGAGCCGGTCCAGGTCGTGGTGGCCGATTCCCGCTCCAGTGACGCCACAGTGGCGGTGGCCAGCCGCTACGCCGTGGACGTGGTGCAGTTGCCCCCGGAAGTAGAGCGGGGCTGCGGGGCCGGGGTGCAGTTGGGTTATCAGGCCAGCCAGGGCGATTACCTCTACCTGCTCGACGGCGACATGGAATTGAATACCGACTTTCCCGTCGCCGCCCGCCGCCGGCTCGACGCCGAGCCGACCCTGGCCGGGGTCGCCGGTACCCTGGCCGACAACCGGGTGCGCAACGGCGTGGATCGGCTGCGGGTGAGCAGCGGCGAGGGGGCCCGTATCGGCCGCCTGCCCTGGCTCAACGGCGGCGGCCTGTACCGCCGTCGCGCCATCGCCGCTGCCGGCGGCTACGCGGCGGACCCCAATCTCAAGGCTTACGAAGAGGCCGAGCTGGGCATGCGCCTGGCCGCCGCCGGCTGGTCCCTGGAGCGCCTGCCCCTGCCCGCCGTGCGCCATACCGGCCACGACCTGGACACCCTGGCCCTGCTGGCCCGGCACTGGCGCAGCGGCCGGGCCATGGCCGCCGGCGTGCTGCTGCGCAGCGCCTGGGGACAACCCTGGTGGTGGGCGGCGGTGCGTCTGCTTATCCACCCCCTGGCGATCCTGCTGTGGTGGCTGGGCGGGCTGGCCGGTGCACTCCTGCTGGTGCTGTTGTGCTCGGCCCGGGGCGAGGCGGCGCAACTGCCGCTGGCCCTGGCCCTGTGGTCGGCCTTGCTGCTGGCCGTGCTGGCGGGGGCCGCCCTGGCCCTGGCCTGGCGGCGGCGCAGCCTGAGCCACGTGGCCCTGTCGCTCTACCACTGGCATTACGGCGCCCTGGCCATCGTGCTCGGCGCTCTCCGTCCGCAACGCTCCCCGGCCAGCCCCCTGCCGGTGCGGGTGCTGCACCAGCCGCCGACGCACCAGGCGCCCCGGGCGGCATGAGAACGGAATTGGACGGACGATGCCATGGCCGCCACCATGAACATGGGGGTTCCCTACACCCTGGGGCGGGCCCGTAGCAGCCTGATCCATTTCGGCCTGGGCAAGGTCGCCGCCGCCCTGACCGGCCTGGTACTGCTGCTGGTGTTGGTACGCGCCCTGGCGCCCCGGGATTACGGCGCCTACGTGGCCCTCCTGGCGTTTCTCGAAATCTTCTACCTGCTCACCGGTTGGGGCCTGTCCACCATTGCCCAGCGCTACGTGGCCGAATACCGGGTGAAGGCCAGTCCGGGCCGTTTTCGTACCTTCATCCTGCGGCTGCTCGCCCTGCGTCTGGCCCTGGCCCTGGGCTTCGTCGCCCTGATCGCCGGCGTGGCCCTGGCCGGATTGGAGCAGGGCTGGATTGCTCGGGAAGGGCCGGTCGCGGCCCTGGGCGGCCCCCTGCTCGGCGGCACCGTGGCCCTGCTGGTGGCGGGCGTCATGGTGCGCTTTCTCGACGAACTGTTTGCCGCTCTGCTCATGCAGGGCGCCACCCAGGGCCTGCTCTTCTTGCGCAACGCCGTCCGCCTGGCGGCCCTGGTCGCCCTGATGGGCGGCGGGCCAGTGGCGCTGCATGCCCTGGTGCTGCTGGAGGCCCTGGTGCAGTTAGGCTCGGTCGTACTCGGGGCGGGGCTGCTGGCCGGCCATCTTCATAGCAACGCCGTGTCGGGCGGCGATCCCCATTACGCCAATCCCCGCCTGGCCAGCGTGTCCCTGCGTTTTTTCCTGGTTCAGGCCCTGGGTCAGTTGTACGGGGCCGACATCCTCAAACTGCTGACCACCCGCCTCCTGGGGGTAACCCAGACCGCGGTGTTCGGCTTTGCCCAGGCCTTCGCCGACATCATCCGCAGCTACCTGCCGGCCTACCTGCTGACCGGCTGGATCCGTCCCCTGCTGGTGGCGCGCTACGTGGAGCGTCGCGACACGGCGGAACTGGCCTGGCTGGCCGGCCTGGCCCTCAAGCTCAACCTGTTCGTCCTGGCTCCGGTGGCGGTCTTTTTCGCCCTCGATGGGCGGGCCTTCGCCGCCCTGCTCAGCGGCGGCCGTTACGGCGATGCCGGGGCGATGCTGTTCTGGCTGGTGCTGCTGGTGGCGGTGCAGAGCGTGCACCTGGTGCTGGGTTTGGTGGCGGTGACCCTGGAACGGGCCGGCGCCAACATCGTCGCGACCTTGCTGGCAGGCCTGGCCTTGCCCTTCGCCCTGGTGTTGGCCCCCCGTTTTGGCTTGCCCGGGGTGGCCTGGTCCCTGATCGGCGGCGAGTTGCTGTGGTGCGCCACGGTGGCCCTCAGCCTGGCCCGCCATGGCCTGTTGCCGCTGCAGGTGCTGGTTGGCGGCTGGCTGCGCCTGCTGGTCGCCACCGGGGCGGCTTACCTGCTCACCACGGCGTTGCTCCCGGGGCCGGCTGTGGGCGGCTGGGCCCTGCTGGGCCACGGCCTGTTGGCCGGAGCGAGCTTTCTGACCCTGGCGGCGGGGCTGAAACCCTTTACCGGACGGGAGCGGGACGTGCTGGGCAAGGTGCTGCCGCTGCGCTGGTGGTTCTGGTAGGGCACGACGCAATCGACATCAACCCAATCCCGACCAGCATTTTTCAAAAGGAGCCGGATCATGACGGCAGGGGGAGAGGCCCAGGGCAACCTGGCGGTGGTGAACAACTGGGAAGGGGAGGGCGGCGCCTCCCTGCGCCAAACCTTGCGCCGTCTGCTGCTGGGCCTGCCCGGCGGTGCGGGACAGCGCCTGATCGGCCTGTGGCGTGGCTTGCGGACCCGCTGGCAGATGCGGCGGGCCAGCCGCTACGACCGGCTGCAGTTCCTGCGTCACTCCGGGGTGCTGGGTCACGCCGCGGCGCCGGGCAGCCGCTCCCAGGGGGTGTTGCAGGCCGCTATCCGCAAGACTTACCACCGCCTGGAAAAGGGCCTGGCCCTGTCCGAACCGCGCCCCGGCTTCGGCGCCGATGCGGTGGCGACCCTGCGCGCCGACCTGGACGAGTACCTGGCGCGTTTTGCCCCCGACACCGTCAGCCTGGAGGCGGTCAACACCCTGACCGAGTATCTGGCTTTCAACCACGGCCAGGGTCTGCCCATGCCGCGCCTGACCATGGAGGTGGAGCGGTTGCGCGCGCGCCATGCCCTCCGCCACGAGCAGGGCGGGACCCGGCTGGTGGAGCGGGAATCCCTGTGGCGCGACGCCCGCCTCGACCTGCGCGCCTTCTTTGCCGCCCGCCACAGCATCCGCCAGTTCGCGCCCCGGGCGGTGGATCTGGACCTGATCCGCGCCGCCGTGGAGATGGCCGCCCACAGCCCGTCGGTGTGCAACCGCCAGGCCGGCCAGGTGTACGTGCTCGACGACCCGGTCATCCGCGCCCAGGCCCTGGCCCTGCAGAACGGCAACCGGGGCTTTGGCCACCAGGCCGGCACGATCCTGGTCGTCACCACCCGGCTCGATTGCTTCCTCACCGTGGGCGAGCGCTACCAGCCCTGGATCGACGGCGGCCTGTTCGCCATGAGCCTGATCTATGCCCTCCATTCCCTGGGGCTGGGTACCTGTTGCCTGAACTGGAGCGTGGAGCCGGCCGCCGACCAGGCGCTCAAGGCGGCCACCGGCATTCCCGACGACCAGTGCGTCATCTTCCTGCTTGCCGTCGGGCACTTGCCCGAGCGCCTGCGGGTGACCCAGAGCCCCCGGCGGGAGGCGGGGGGGCAACTGCACGTCCTGTAGCGCCAGTGCGCCGGGATCGACCCAGATGCGGCCCGTCCGACCCTGCCGATTCCGCTCATCCTTCTCCGGAGCGACCCATCATGAGTTCCGATCCATCCACCCCGACGCCAGGAGCCGCCGTGCGCCCCCTGCGCTTTTATCTCACCGGCCAGAACAACTTCGGCAACCGGGGCTGCGAAGCCCTGGTGCGTTCCACCGTCGGCCTGGTGCGCGAGGCCCTGGGGCCGGCCGAATTCCTTGTGCCGTCCCTCGACATTCCCCGGGACAGCGCCCAGTGGCCCGACGCCAGCGCCCAGGGCGTCCGTTTCGTCGCGCCACCGCCGCTGCCACACCGCTTCGTCCATTGGGAGCGCCTGACCCGGCGCCTGCCGCTGCTCGCTCGCCTGCCCTGGCCGACCCTGTCTCCGGGGGCGGAACTGACGGGACAACTGCGCAGCTGCGATGCCGTGCTGTCGATCGGCGGCGACAACTATTCCCTGGATTACGACCTGGCCTCGCTCTTCTACTTCGTCGGCATTGCCGAGGCGGCCAAGCGCCTGGGTAAACCGGTGCTTCTGTGGGGGGCCTCGGTGGGGCCGTTCTCCCGGCTGCCGGGGGTGGAGGCGCAACTGGCCGCCCACCTGCGCCACCTCGACCTGATCGCGGTGCGCGAGAGCCATTCCCGGGATTACCTGGCCTCCCTCGGGGTACGCGACAACGTGCTCCAGGTCGCCGATTCCGCCTTCACCATGGTTCCCGAACCCCTGGAGCCCATTCCCGGCTGGCCCCGGGGCGCCCTGACCCGGAACCAGCTGGCCAGCCACGATCCGGGCATTGGCCGGGCCGGAGGGCGCGGGGTCCTGGGCCTCAACGTCAGCCCCCTGATCGAGCGGGTACGGGCCAAGGCCGGGGTGAGCGGCGACTTGCGCCGGGAAGTGGCGGAGTTCATCCGCGCCTCGGTGGCCGAGGGCTGGAGCGTGCTGCTGGTGCCCCATGTGGCGCCCCTGAGCGGCCAGGGGGGCAACAACGACCAGGTGTTCCTGGGCGAGATCCTGGCCCTGACCGGCTCCCTGGACGGCCGGGTCGGTCTGGTGACCGGCCAGCCCAACGCGCCCCAGTTGAAATACATCATCGCCTGCTGCCGCCTGTTCATCGGCGCCCGCACCCACGCCACCATCGCTGCCCTCTCCTCGGGGGTGCCCACGGTGTCGATCGCCTACAGCGTCAAGGCCCGGGGCATCAACCGGGACCTGTTCGGTCACGAGGACTACGTGCTCGACACCGCCCGGGTCAGTGCCGCGACCCTGCTGGCGGCACGCCGGCGCCTGGAAGCCGACGAGGATGGCTTGCACGCCCAGCTCGCCGAGCGCCTGCCGGAATGGCGGGCCCGGGCGCAGGCCGGGGCCGCCGCCCTGGGGCGCCTGCTCGCCGCCCGGCCCACGGGCCTCGGTGCTGGACAGGGCGGGGGGCTGGCCGCGACTGCGGCTGCGGCGCCCCTGATGCCGGAGCCGCGGCCATGATGATCCGTCTCTATCGTCTCTCGCACCTGCTGTGGCGCTGGCGGGTGCCCTTCCTGCCCTGGGCGATCAAGGTGGTGAACCGCATCGTCTTCGGCGTGGTGCTGCCGCCGTCCTGCCACCTGGGCCGTCAGGTGCTGCTCTCCTACCAGGGGCTGGGCACGGTGATCCACGGCCGGGCGTGGATCGGCGACGGCGCGGTGATTTCCACCGGTGTCACCATCGGCGGCCGCTCCGGCCACGAGGTGGTGCCAGTGATCGAGGAGGGCGCCTTCATCGGCTCCGGGGCCAAGGTGCTGGGGCCGGTGCGCATCGGCCGCTTCGCCTCGGTGGGGGCCAATGCCGTGGTGCTCGAAGACGTGCCGCCCTACGGGGTGGCGGTGGGCATTCCCGCCCGGGTCGTGCGCATCAACCGACCGGAAGACCTGCCCCGTTACGACCGTTTCTTCTGAACGCACCGCCCCCGTACCGAGAACCGCCATGGACACCCCGAACCAGGCCACAGCCCCGCCCGCGAACGGCGCGCCGCCCCGCGTCGTGGTCATGCTCGGCACCGATTTCACGGCGCTCGGGGGCATCACCGCGGTGCTGCGCACCTACCGGGACGCCGGGGTGTTCGCCACCTGGCCGGTGCGGTTTCTTGCCACCTACCGCAACCGTTTCCCCGGCGACCGGCTGGGCACCGCGCTGCTCGCCCTGGGACACTTTCTCTCCTGGCTGCTGACCGGGCAGGTGGCCGGGGTGCATGCCCATACGGCGGGGCGAGGCAGTTTCTGGCGCAAATCGGTGTTTCTCCTGCTGGCCCGGGCCTGGGGCCATCCCACGGTGCTGCATCTGCACGACGGCACTTTCCCCACCTGGGTGGCGAGCCTGAGGCCGTGGCAGCGCCGTGCCGTGCGCGGGGTGCTGGAGGGGGTCAGCCAGGTCTGGGTGCTCACCCCGGGCTGGCGCGGGGCCATCGCCGCCCTGGCGCCCCGGGCCACCTTCCGGGTGCTGGCCAACCCGGTGGAGTGGCATCCGGGAGCACAGGCGGCGCGGGAGCGGGAGTTGCAATCGGCCAGGCAGGCGCAGGCAGGGGGGGGCAGGGCCGGGACCGGGCAGGGGCGTCTGCGGGTGTTGTTTCTCGGCCGCCTGTGGCGGGAAAAGGGCGTGTTCGATCTGGTTGAGGCGGTGGGGGTCGCGGTGGCTCGCGATCCCTCCCTGGCCGCCACCTTGCGGGTGACGTGCGGCGGCGATGGCAATGCCGCGCCGTTGCTGGCACGGGCCCGCCAGCTTGGGGTGGCGGAGTGTTTCGCCTTCCCCGGCTGGGTCGAGGGGGCGGCCAGGGAAGCCCTATGGGCGGCTACCGATCTGTTCGTCCTGCCCTCCTATTTCGAAGGCTTGCCGATGGGGGTGTTGGAGGCCATGGGGCGGGGCATTCCGGTGCTGGGGACGCAGGTTGGCGGCATCCCCGATGCCCTGGGCGCGGCCGAGGCGGCGCCGGATGGCCCTGACGCGGCGTTGGCCGGTCTGCTGGTCGCCCCGGGCGATGTCGCTGCCCTGGCGACGGCCCTGGCCGATCTGGCGGCGGATGGGGCCCGGCGTGCCCGGCTCGGCGCGGCCGGGGAAGAACGGGTCCGGACCGTCTATGCTAAGGAACGGGTACTGGCCGAGATGGCGCGGCTGTACCGGGAGTTGGGCTGGCTGCCCGGCATCCCGGCCGGCGGCGCCCTGGATGCGGCGCCGGGAGCCCCAACCGTGGAGCCTTCGTGATGTGCGGACTATGCGGATTCGTCCTGCCGGCTGACACCTCCGCCTTGATGGCGCAGGAAGGGGCTGGCCATGTCCGGGGGCGCCACGACCCGCTCCGGGTGTTGGCGCGCATGGCCGCCGCCATCGCCCACCGCGGTCCGGACGACGAAGGCTTCTGGTTCGACCAGCGCAGCCGGCACGGCCGGGACATCCTGGTCGGCCTGGCCCATCGCCGCCTGGCCATCGTCGACCTGACCCCGGGCGGACACCAGCCCATGCTCTCGGCCGACGGTCGCTACGTGCTGGTGTTCAACGGCGAGATCTACAACCACGCCGAACTGCGCGAGGAGCTGGTGCGCGACGGGGTGCGCTTCCGCTCCAGCAGCGATACCGAGGTGCTGGTGGAGGCCATCGCCGCCTGGGGGACCCTGGCCGCCTGCCGCAAGGCTGTCGGCATGTTCGCCTTTGCCGTGTGGGACCGGCGCGACGGCACCCTGACCCTGGCCCGGGACCGGCTGGGCAAGAAGCCCTTGTACGTTTATGCCGCCCCCGGCGGCGGCCTGGCTTTCGCCTCGGAACTCAAGTCCCTGTGGGCCCTGCCGGGCTTCGCCCCGGCCATCGACCGGCAGGCCCTGGGGGAATTCTTCCGCTTTGGCTACGTGGCCGAGCACGCCGCCATCTTTGCCGGCGTGAGCAAGGTGCTACCGGGCACGGTCATGACCCTGGGCCCCGAGCTGAGCCAGGCAGCGCGCAGCATCGCCTACTGGCGCCTGGTCGATGCGGTGCTGGCGGGCAAGGAAGCGCCCATCGGCGATCCGGAAGAGGCCCGCCAGGGGCTGCTCGAACGGCTGCGCCTGGCCACCCGCAGCCGCATGCTGGCGGACGTGCCCCTGGGGGCGTTCCTCTCCGGCGGCATCGACTCCGGCCTGGTGGTGTCGTTGATGCAGGAGCACAGCCCCCGGCCGGTGCGTACCTTTTCCATCGCCTTCGCCGACCAGCTCTACGACGAGGCCCCGGTGGCCCGGGCGGTGGCCCGCCATCTGGGCACCGAGCACAGCGAACTGCGCGTGACCGAGGCCGAGGCCCAGGATGTGGTGCCCCAGCTGCCGCAGATTTTCGACGAGCCCTTTGCCGACGCCTCCCAGATCCCCACCTACCTGCTTGCCCGTCTGACCCGCAGCCAGGTCACCGTGGCCCTCACCGGCGACGGCGGCGACGAGCCCTTCGGCGGCTACGCCCGCTACCGCAGCCAGTACGGCCTGGCCGGCGCACTGCATCACCTGCCTCATGCCCTGCGCGCGCCCCTGGCCCGGGGCCTGGGGGACGTGCCGGGCCAGGTCTGGGATTCCCTGTCGCGGGCCTTGCCGGCCCGGCGCCGGCCGCGCTTTCTCGCCTCGAAGGTGGCCAAGCTGTCCCGCTCCCTGGCCCTGGACGACCCGGGGCGGCGTGCCCAGGCTTTTCTGTCGTTCTGGGAGCCCGAGACCCTGGTGCCCGGCTGGCTGCCGGACGCGTCCCGGGACGGGGATTTCTACGTCTGTCCGGGCGTGCTCGCCGGCGATGCGGCGGAGGCGATGCAGTTCTGGGAAATCCTCCACTACCTGCCCGGCGACCTGCTTGCCAAGGTGGACCGAGCCACCATGGCCGTGGCCCTGGAGGCCCGTTCGCCCCTGCTCGACCACCGGGTGGTGGAGTATGCCTGGCGCCTGCCCTCGTCGATGAAGGCGAGCCGCGGCGCCACCAAGCGGATCTTGCGCGAGTTGCTGTTCGGGTTCGTCCCGCGGGAGATCGTCGATCTGCCCAAGCAGGGTTTTTCGGCGCCGATCGGGGCCTGGCTGGCCGGCGATCTGCGCGGCTGGGCCGAGGCGGTGCTGGCGGCGGGGCGGCGGCGCACGGCGGACCTGCTCGACTGGCGGGCCATCGACGGCGCCTGGCAGGCCCACCTGGCCGGGCGGGCCGGTCAGGCGGAAAAGATGTGGTCGGTGCTGATGTTCTGCGCCTGGCAGGAACGCTGGCTGGGGCCGCAGACGATGGGCGCCGATCCAGCTCCTGGCCGGATCGCAAGCATGGACGGGCCTCGGCAAGAGGCCATGCTGGAGAACCAATAGGGACGCGGGGTTTCAAGGGTATGCCCTGGAGAAGCCCGCCAGTCGTGGGGTTTCGGGGGTGGGGTGCAAGGAGTTGTGATGGACGCGAAGAAAAAGAACGGCCGGCCCCGGCGGGTGCTGGCGGTGGCCTCCGGCGGCGGCCACTGGGTCCAGTTGCGCCGCCTGATCCCGGCGGTGGCCGGCAGCGACGCGGCCTTCGTTACCGTGCAGGCCGAATACGGCAGCGACCTGCCCCCCGATTGCCGCTTTTATTGCGTGCGCGATGCGACCCGTTGGGATCGCTGGGGGCTGCTGGTGCTGTGCTTCCAGCTGCTGCGCATCCTGCTGCGCGAACGGCCCGACGTGGTGCTGTCCACCGGCGCCGCCCCGGGCTACCTGGCCCTGCGCCTGGGCAAGCTGTTGGGCGCGCGCACCATCTGGCTGGACAGCATCGCCAACGTCGAGGAAGTCTCCCTGTCGGGCCGGCGAATCGGCCCCCATGCCGACCTGTGGCTGACCCAGTGGCCCCACCTGGCCCGGCCGGAAGGCCCCCATTACCTGGGGTCGGTGCTCTAGGCCCGACGGATGACAGGAGAGCGACATGGGTGCGATCACCGATCTGCGTAGCGACCTGTGGGGCGGACTACCGACCCAGGAAGGGGGGCACATGCCCCTGGTGTTCGTCACGGTGGGCTCCCAGATGCCCTTCGACCGCCTGATCCAGGCGGTGGAGCGCTGGGCGCTGCACCAGCCCGAGGTGAAGGTGGTGGCCCAGATCGGGGCCTCGACCCTGGCGCCCCGGGCCATGGAATGGGTGCGGAACCTGGACCCGGCGCGCTTCGACGCCCTGTTCCGCCGCGCCGACCTGATCGTTTCCCACGCCGGCATGGGCACGGTGATCAGCGCGGCCGAACGGGCCAAGCCGCTGATCGTGCTGCCGCGGCGGGGGAGTCTCAAGGAAACCCGCAATGATCACCAAGTCGCCACGGCCCGGTGGCTGACCGAAAAGCCCGGTATCCGGGTGGTGATGGATGAGGCGGATCTGGCGGAAGCGCTGAATCGGTGGCAGGAGATCCTGCCGCCCCAGGCTATCCGCGGCGTCGCGTGCGACGACCTGATCGAACATATCCGCGACTTTATTTCGGGCGAAGCCAGTGAAAGGAAACCGAAATGACACCCCAACCCTTAGGCGCCTCGCGGCGCTGCGGCCAGGCTCCGGCGGCGGGGCGACGGCTGGCCGCGTCCGCGCTGCTCTTGGCCGCAGTAACGCTAGCTTTCCCGGCGACGGCCGCGCCGAAAAAGAACCAGACCTCGGGCTCCACCACAACCACCACGACCAGCCCGAGTACGAGCACCAGCACCAGTACGAGCACCACCACCACGACTACGACCACCTCCACCTCGACGTCCACCACCGAGCCCTATCTGAGCACCACCACCTCGTTTACCGCCACCTATCCCTACAGCGTCCTGGTCAACGGGGCGCCTGTCGCGGTGAGCATTGGCGGGGTGCAACGCACCTACGATTTCGGCGGTGGCAAACCTTTCGTCAATCCCTACACCGGGGTGCCGGACATGGCCACCTTCAACCTGTGGTTGCCCACCTCGGGGGCGACGGTGCTGGTCGGTTCCAAGATCCTCAGCGACGGCTACCCGCCGCGCATCGATCGGCGCAGCGGCACCACGGTGCTCGGCACCCTCGCCGGTGACCAGCCCTTCGCCGGGCGTTGCCGCACCCAGATGATCTCGTTTGCCGTGCCGTCCCGGCGCAAGGCCTATTGGGTGTTCGACGTGCAGATGGGCTCGACGGATGCGGGCTACGAGTGGGTGCTGACGCCTAACGGGGTGAGTCCGGTGTTGATCTGGGAGCTGAAACCCGGCGACAACGTGGCGGCCCTGACCGTGAACGTGGATACGGACCCGGCCAATCCGGGATCGCTGATGATGTTCTTCGGCTACCGGGGCGGTACCGAGGCCTCGACCCGGGTGGGGAGCGTGTCCGGTTTGCCGCGCCACCAGCCGATCCACATCGAGATGGAGGCCTACCTGGACGAGCGCTATCCCAGTGCCGGGGGCATGGGCTACTGGAAGGTCTGGGTGGGGGGCAAGCAGGTGGTGAACCTGACCGGGCCGACCCTTAATTCCCTGGCGACCACTCCCCATACGTCGATCATCGGCAATTACCTCTACAACGATCCCTGTCCGAACACCCTGAGCCGCTACACCTTCTGGAACACGGCCCGCATGATCGTGCAGTGAAAAATCGGCCGGTGCGTCGCCGGCTCCCTGGTGCAGGCGCTGGAACGCGCTACTGGCCGCGTTCCAGCGCCTGGTTTCCATGAGGAGCCCGGGCCACGGCAAGCGAAAGGATGTGGACATGAAGCCCTGTTTTTCTTCACGGCGGCGGTGCCGGGTGCCGGGGGGCGGTGCGGCGGCGCTGCTCGTCGTTTTATGTGTGGCCTTGCTGGCGGTGGCGCCGCCGGTGCCGGCCCAGATGCAGTTGCAGCAGAGCCTGACCCAGTCCGAGCCCTACCTGAATACGACCCCGGCGTTTACGGCCAAGTCGCCCTACCAGGTGCTGGTCCAGGGCAAGCCGGTGGCGGTGAACATCAGCGACAAACCGCGCACCTTCGATTTCGGCGGCGGCAAACCCTTCGTCAATCCGATCACCCTGGTGCCGGACATGGCCACCTTCAACCTGTGGCTGCCGACCACGGGCGCGACGGTGCTGGTAGGGGCCAGCATCCTCAGTGACGGCTACCCGCCGCGCATCCAGCGTCGTTACGGCACCACCATCCTCGGCACGATCATGGGCGACCAGCCCTTTGCCGGGCGTTGCCGCACCCAGATGGTGTCATTTGCCGTGCCGTCGCGGCGCACGGTGTCCTGGGTGTTCGACGTGCAGATGGGTTCGACGGATGCGGGTTACGAGTGGGTGCTGACGCCCAACGGGGTGAGTCCGGTGCTGATCTGGGAACTGAAACCCGGCGACAACGTGGCAGCCTTGACCATCAACGTGGATACCGACCCCCGCACGCCCGGGGCGCTGATGATGTTCTTCGGCTACCGGGGCGGCAAGGAGCCGTCGTCCCGGGTCGGCACCGTCTATGGATTACCGCGCCACCAGCCGATCCATATCGAGATGGAGGCCTACCTGGATGAGCGCTATCAGGCCGCTGGGGGATCGGGCTACTGGAAGGTCTGGGTCGCAGGCAAGCAAGTGGTGTGGCTGATTGGCCCGACCCTCAATGCCCTGGCCACCACCCCTCACACCTCGATCATCGGCAACTACCTGTACAACGACCCGTGCCCCAATTCCCTGACCCGCTACACCTTCTGGAACACGGCGCGGATGATCGTGCAGTGACTCATCCTTCAGCCCGGCAGCGGGCTGGCTTCCCGAATGGCGATCAGGGATTTGGGCAGGCCGAAAAAGCGCTCGGTGACCAGCCGGGCCTCCGGAAAGAGGTGGGCGAAGCGGCGTCGGTCGAGCAGCCGGGCGCTTTCGACCTGGCGGCAGGCCGCGTCCACTGTGGCGCAGCGTTCCATGTTGCCCAGGCTGTAGCGCAGCACCAGGGCGATCCGCCATGGCTCGGGCAGCCAGTGGAAGCAGGGGGTCATCCAGTGGGGCTCCAGGGGGAACCAGAAGTTGGGGGTCTGGACGAAATAGCTCTCGGCCAGGCGCCGGGTTTCCCGGGCAAAGGCCTCCATCCGTGCCCAGTCGCCAACGTGCTCGATCACCGAGTTGGAATGGGCGATGTGGAACGCCCCGTCGGCGAATTCGTCGAGCCGGCAGCCGTCGCCCTGGTGGTAGTGGAACGTGTCTCCCGCCGTGGCGGCAGGGCCGGGGGGCTGCAGGTTGACCAGGGTGACCTGGGCCCGGCATTCGGCCAGGAGCCCGGCAGGCAGGATGTTCCAGTAGGCCCGGGTGCCGCCCACGTCCACGATGCGGACTTCGCCGTGGCGGGCGTGGGCCTGGCGAATCAGTTCGACCAGGGGCGCGATGCGCTTCTGCCGCAACCGGGTGGCCAGGGCCGCCGGATTGTCGTAGTCGGTGATCTGCCTAGTGATCCGGGCGGTCATTCCCATGGAACTCTCCCAAGGACGGGGTGGCAGCGAGGGGGCCGAGATGGCTGCCGGGGTCGGCCGGGCGTTGCCGCCAGGCCGCCAGGGCGCGCGGGTCCAGGTGCCAGGCGGCGCTGTCGGCGGCGGCATCGATCTGCCAGGGGGTGCGCCGCCAGGCGCTGAAACGGGTCATCACTGCCGGCACGTACTGGCGGGTTTCGGCATAGGGGGGGATGCGATTGCCGTAGCGGCGCACCGCGTTCTCGCCGGCGTTGTAGGCGGCCAGGGCAAGATCGAGTCGGGCGGGAAACTGGTCGAGCAAGTCGCGCAGGTACCGGGTGCCGGCGCGCAGGTTGTCCTCGGGGCGGACCGGATCGGGGCGGCCGCCGTAGCGCCGGGCGGTGTCCGGCATCAGTTGCATCAATCCCTGGGCCCCCTTGGGCGAACGGGCATCGGGGTGGTAGTTCGATTCGACCGCCACCACGGCGTGGATCAGGGCGGCATCCACCCCATGTTCCCGGGCGGCAGCAGCGATTTCCCGGGCGTAGGGGCGCTGGGCAATGGCCGGCTGGATGGCCAGGCCGCCGCCCGGATGGGCCGTGGCTCCCCCAGGGGAAAAGCTACGGGAGGAGGTAGCGGTGGCGGCGGCGGGAATGGTGGCCCGGTATGGGGCCTGGGGGGGCAGGGTGAGGCGGTAGGGGGCCGATGGGTCGGAGGGCGCCTTGGCGGCCTTGGCCATCTTGGTTGCTTTGGCGGTGCTGGCCGGGGCCGGGCGGTCGGCCCAGACGGTAGTGCTGACCGCCAGTAACGGAAACAAGAGCGCCAGGGCGGCTGCGGTCGAAAACACCCGCTGCGACGCAGCGGGCCGTGACGCCGGAGGGGGGCGGAGGCAGCGGAGAGCGCGGCGCATCATGGCGGAGCCTCACCGTGGTCCTCAATAGGCCTGCTGGTCGCGGAACATCACCCAGACGGTCTTGAGGATGATGAACAAATCGAGGCGCAGGGACCAGTTGCGCAGGTAGTCCAGGTCGTAGTCGATGCGGGCGCGCATCTTCTCCAGGGTGTCGGTCTCGCCCCGGCAGCCGTTGACCTGGGCCCAGCCGGTGATGCCAGGCTTGACCTTGTGGCGGATCATGTAGCCCTTGATCAGCTTGCGATACAGCTCGTTGTGGGCCACAGCGTGGGGACGTGGGCCGACGATGCTCATGCGCCCCTGCAGCACGTTCACGAACTGGGGCAGCTCGTCCAGGGAGTTCTTGCGCAGGAAGGCGCCCAAGGGCGTGATCCGGGCGTCGTGCTTGTGGGCCTGGTCGATGGTGCCGCCGTCCTCGCAGACCACCATCGAGCGAAATTTGTAGACGATGATCTCCTGTCCGTCGAGACCGTAGCGGCGCTGGCGGAAGATCACCGGCCCTTTCGAGGTGAGGCGCACGGCCAGGGCGATGAGCAGCAGCAGGGGCGAGATCAGGACCAGGATCAGGCTGGCCAGCACCACGTCCGAGAGCCGTTTGACGAAACCGTTGGCCCCGGTGAAGGGGGTTTCGCACACCGCCACCACCGGCATGTCGCACATGCTGTCCATGCGCCCCTGGATCAGGTCGGTGAGAAAGATATCGGGGACGAAGTAGATCGAGGCGGTGGTGTCGCGCAGTTCGTCGAGCAGTTGCAGGATGCGCGGCTGGGTGGCCATGGGCAGGGACAGGTAGAGGATCTGCACCCGGTTGTGCTTGACGAACTCGGGCAGGTCGCGGATCGCGCCGAGCAGGGTGAAATCCCCTTCTTCGGCGATGCGCGCCGGGTGGCGGTCGTCGAAAAAGCCCAGCACGGAAACGCCGGAGTAGGGGTTGGCGGCGATGCGCCGGGCCAGCTCCGCCCCCTGCTCGTTGATGCCGACGATGATCGCCCGCCGTGGGGCCTGCTGGGCCAGCATCAGGCGCGGGGCAGCCAGGCGAAAGACCAGGTGGCTGGCCACCAGGCTGATGGGCGCCAGCCACAGCCAGGTTTCGATGGTGCGCGGCTCGAACTGATGGATGTAGCGGGTGGCGTAGCCGCAAAAGAGGATCAGGGAGGTGATCACCACCCAGGAGGTGAGGATGCCGCGCAGGGCCCGGGTCCAGGGCTGGCGCAGCCGCGATGGCCCGGGAAAAGTGACCGAGAACAGCACCAGGGAAACGATCAGGATCGGCGGGGTCAGCGCGCCGTTGACGCGCACGTCCACGACCCACAGGGTAAGCACCAGAACCAGGGGTTCGAGCAGAGCCTCGATGATCGACAGCACGTTGTCCCGGCCCAGGCCCGGGTAGGCCGGCCGGCGGAAACGGCTGGAATGGGAATGGGAGTGGGGCGGCGGCACCGAGGCCGCCGCCTGGAGGGCGGGGTCGGTGGTGGTGTTCATTTGTAGAGCTTCGCGACGGCCTGGGCCCGATTGAGCACATCGAGCTTCTTGAAGATGCGCTGCAGGTGGTTCTTCACCGTGAAGGCGCTGATGTCCAGGATCATGCCGATCTCCTGGTTGGTCTTGCCCTTCATCACCCATTCCATGATCTCCAGTTCGCGGCCGCTCAAACCGAAGTCGTTGGTCAGCTCGGCATCGTCGTCCCGCTCCACCGGCTGTTGGGCGGGCAGGTGGCTGACCTGGCGCAGGGCCGTGTCCAGGTAGGGCAGCAGCACTTGCAGGGCGTCCCGGCAGCGCGGTTCCTGCAGCGGACTGGCACCGAGGATGACGTAGAGGCAGTCGTGCTGGCCCCGCTCGTCCTTGATGCCGTGCACCAGGGCCGAGCTGCTCTTGGCGAGCACCTTGGCCACATCGGGGCTGGCGGTCACATCCTGCAGGCACTCGTCCTGGGGATTGACGCAGATCGGGGTGCGGGCGGTGTGTTCCCAGCGGCTGAACAGGCGGCTGAGAATCGGGCAGATCTCCCGGTCCTCCAGTTGCACGGTACGCAGGCCGGGCAGGGACGACACCACGTCGAAATGGATGACGCCTACCGCGAAGTTGCCCCAGGCGGCGATCGCCACCTGGTGGGGCAAAAAGCGTTGCAGGTCACCCTGGAGCCACTCAAAGAGCTCCAGGTGCCGACGCACGGCAAGGGAGTCCCTCACCAGGCGCAGAAACATGCCTAGCTCATCGACCGAGAGGTGAGAGAAAAATGACATGGCGTCTTGAGAGGGCAATCCCCGGGGCCGAAGCTCGGAGGTTGATGTTATTGATCGGTGTAGCCCTGCTGCCGGCAAGGTCTTACCCTGATCAGATAACAAATTGCGCTCGATCGACATGGCCCGATCGGACTATTGAGGGCCGCCACCCGGAGTGGGCTTAGACGGCGAATCGCCTTGGCGCAAGGACAAAAAATGCCCGGCGGCAAAGGCAATGATCGACCCTGAACACGCGGCGCCCGGCCAACCGGTGGCACCTGGGGACATGCCAAGGCGTGATGGTGCGCCCATCTGTCCTGCTCCCACTGCTTTATTTGCCCGCCGCCTGCCTTTGGGGGTCTAGTGCGGTCGGACTATTTCTTGGCTCCCTGCTGTCATCTAACTTTAGCTGTAAGTCGGCAGTTGGAAACCCCAACTGTGCGGCGAGCGTGATTTTCGAGCGGTTGGAATCCCGAAGTAAGCCAGAGCCCCTGCTGGAAAGGGGCTGGGGGCAAGGGTTTTCCGTTCTTTGCGTGGCCCAAGGAGAGTCAACATGTTCAAAAAACTTGTTTTGGCCGGGATCATCTCGGCTGCATGCACCACGGCGGCATTCGCTGCGACTGGCCAGACGTATACGACCAGCGTTTCGCCTGGCTCGCCGATCGTTTACAACTTCAACCATGCGGGTGAAAGCGGTTCGTTCTTCGATACCCTCAACTTCAACCTGACGGGCACCGGGATCGCCGCGTCTGCGGTATCCATCCAGTTGGGCAATGGCGGATCGATCTTCGGCATCTCCAATCTGACCGGCACCCTGTGGGACAACTTCCACCCCCTGGGTAACTTCACTTACGGCACCTTCCCCGGCAATAACGGAACCTTCACCTTCAACCTGCCCGGATCGGGCCAGTACCACATCGACTTCACCGGTGACATCACCGGCGCGGCCGGCGGTTCATATCTGGTCAGCGTGGCGGCGGTTCCCGAACCCGCCGAATGGCTGATGATGCTGGGCGGCCTGGGCATGCTCGGCGTGGTGGCGCGGCGCCGGCTGCGTCTCAACTCGGGGTTTGCGGCGATGCCTGTATGAGGACCTGAGCTGTATGTGTATTGCCGCATCCGGCGTGGCGGGACGAGGGAATTCGTCCCGCCACGTCTTTTTGTCCCGCCCCCCCCCCCCGGCAAACCGCTTGTCGGCCAGGCCTGGCGCGGACTGTGCGGAAAGGGCGGTTGAATGGCCCGATTCGGGTAAAATGGGCGCCCCTCTCAAGTCAGCCTCCCTTGCGGGAGCAGTCTGCTGCTGATGAAAACCAGCTTTCTAGAATTCGAACAACCCATCGCCGAACTCGAAAACAAGATCGAGGAACTGCGCTTCGTGCAGGAAGACTCGGCGGTGGACATCTCGGAAGAGATCGAGCGCCTGTCCAAGAAGAGCCAGACGCTCACCAAGGACATCTACGCCAAGCTTTCCTCCTGGCAAACCGCCCAGGTGGCGCGCCACCCGCAACGCCCCTACACCCTGGACTACGTCTCGCGCATCTTCACCGATTTTGAAGAATTGCACGGCGACCGGAGCTTTGCCGACGACAAGGCCATCGTGGGCGGCCTGGCCCGCTTCAACGGCCAGCCCTGCGTCGTCATCGGCCACCAGAAGGGCCGCGACACCAAGGAAAAGATCTTCCGCAACTTCGGCATGCCGCGCCCTGAGGGCTACCGCAAGGCCGAACGGCTGATGAAGCTGGCGGAAAAGTTCCAGATCCCGGTGTTCACCTTCGTGGACACCCCGGGCGCCTACCCCGGCATCGACGCCGAGGAGCGGGGTCAGTCCGAGGCCATCGGTCGCAACCTGTACGTGATGGCCGAACTGAAGACCCCGATCATCGTCACCATCATCGGTGAAGGCGGTTCCGGCGGCGCCCTGGCCATCGCCGTGGGTGACGTGGTGCAGATGCTGCAGTACTCGACCTACTCCGTGATCTCCCCCGAAGGCTGCGCTTCCATTCTGTGGAAGAGCGCCGACAAGGCCAACGAGGCGGCCGAAACCATGGGGATCACCGCGCCGCGGCTGAAGACCCTGGGGCTGATCGACAAGATCGTAAACGAGCCTGCCGGCGGCGCCCACCGCGACCATGCCGCCATGGCCCAGACCCTCAAGAAGTCCCTCCAGGACGCCTTGAAGCAGGTGTCCGGCCTGTCCACCACCGAACTGCTGGAAACCCGCTTCGACCGACTGATGGCCTATGGCCGATTCAAGGAAGAAGAGCCGCGCTGATCCGCTCGGCGACCTGAGCGGTCGCCCGGCGGCCACGCCCGACTCTGCTTCTGCAGCGGCTTCCCGGCCCGCCGTTCCGGCCGATGGAGCCAATGGGACCGCTGCCCCGGTGGCGCTCCCGGCGCCTAGCCTGGCCGCCCTGGCCGGTCTGCCCGACCATCTCGCCGCTTTCCTGCGCGCCCGCCTGAAACCCGACGCCTCGTTGTGCGTGGGGCTTTCCGGCGGGCGCGATTCCGTGGCCTTGCTGCTCCTCTGCCATACCGTATGCCGCAAGGCCGGGCCGCATGGTCTGGGCGGTTTGCGCCTGTCGGCCCTGCACGTCCATCACGGCCTGACCGCCGAGGCCGATCACTGGGCCGACTTTTGCGCTGACTTGTGCCGGCGCCTGGATATTCCCCTTGCAGTGGTGCGCGTCCAGGTACCCCGCAACCACCCGGCTGGCCTGGAAGGCGCGGCCCGGGAGGCGCGCTACGCCGCTTTTCTCGCCAGCGGCGCCGATGCCTTGGCCCTGGCCCACCACCAGGACGACCAGGCCGAAACCCTGCTGTTCCGCTTGCTGCGCGGCAGTGGCGTGAACGGCGCGGCGGCCATGGCCGCCGAACGCCGGCTGCCCCGGCCCGCTGGGGCGCCCCTGCTCCTGCTGCGCCCCCTGTTGCAGACGCCCCGGGCCTTGCTGCAGGGGTGGCTGGAGCGCCAGGAGGGGGCGGCCTGGATCGACGATCCGAGCAATGCCGATACCGATTACGCGCGCAATTTCTTGCGCCAGGACATTCTGCCCCGGCTGACCGGCCGTTTCCCCCGGGCGGGCGCCACCCTGGCCCGGGCCGCCGGGCACTTTGCCGAGGCGGCGGCGCTTCTCGACGAGCGCGCCGAAGAGGATGCCGCCCAGGCCCGCACCCCGTCCGGTCGGCTTGCCGTGGCGGCGTTGGCGGCCTTGTCGCCGGCGCGGCGGCGCAACCTGCTGCGTTACTGGCTGCGTTGCGCCGGGGCGCCCATGCCCGACGAGGCGGTGCTGGCTGAAATGGAGCGCCAGTTCATCCACGGTCACGGCGATGCGCCGCGCATCAAGCTGGGGCGCCACCAGGTGGCGGCGTGGCGGGGCGAGCTTTACATCGAGCTGTTTCCAATTATCACCACCCCGGAAACCCAGGACTGGCGCGGAGAAGCAGAGGTACCCTTTGGGGATGGGCGTGTTTCCTTCGTCTCCGGGCAGGGCATCGGGATTCGCGCGTCCCTATTGGGTTCCGGCGGGGTGCTGCGGGTACGCCATTCCCGGGATTTGTTGCGCCCGGCGCCGGGACGGCATCGCCGCGATGCCCAGCGCTTGTTTCAGGAGGCCGGGGTGCCGCCCTGGCAGCGCGCCTTGCTGCCGGCCCTGGCAGTCGATGAGCGCCTGCTCTGGCTGGCGGGGGTCGGGGTCGATGCCGATTGCCTGGCTGGTCCGGACGAGCCGGGCATCCTGCCGGTGTGGGTGCCGGCGGCGGGGTAGGGGGCCCGGGGCGCACGCGCCACCGCACGGTGGCCCGGGGCCCGACTTAGGGGGCTGATCGCCCTTCCGTGGCCGATTGCAGCAGACGGGCCAGTTCGACGGCGGTGCGCACGCCCATCTTGTCGAGCAGGTTGGCTCGGTGCACTTCCACCGTGCGCATGCTGATCGACAGTTCGTCGGCGATCACCTTGTTGTACTTGCCGGCCAGGATCAGGTCCATGATCTGCCGCTCCCGGGGGGTGAGGGCGTCGAGCTTGTGCCGTATCGAATCCGAGGCGGTTTCCTGGTCGCGGCGGCGGGCGTCGTTTTCCAGGGCTTCGATCACCCGGTTCACCAGGTCGTTGTCGTTGAAGGGCTTTTCGAAGAAATCGAAGGCGCCCTTCTTGAGGGCGCTGACGGCCATGGGCACGTCGCCGTGGCCGGTGAGAAAGATCACCGGCAGGGGGAAACCCTGTTCGCTGAGCAGGTTGAACAGTTCCAGGCCGCTCATGCCGCCCATGCGGATGTCCAGCACCAGACAGCCGGCCCGGGCCTGATCCACCGCCTGGTGGAAGGCTTCGGCCGAGTCGTAGCCTTGCCAGGCCAGGCCGCGGGATTGCAGCAGCCAGCCGAGGGCGTCGCGAATGGCTTCGTCGTCGTCGACGATGTGGACGGTTCCGTTCATGGCGTGGCGTTGGGGGTCGAAGTGGGCGGAGAGGCAGGGGAGGACACGGGGGCAGAAGCGGGGGGCGAAAGCGAATCAGGCGCCATGGTAGCGCCCTCCCGAGGCAGGCGGAAGGCAAATACGCTGCCGCCCCCCTCGCGCGGCTCGAGGCTGAGGTGGCCGTGGTGCGATTCGATGATCGAACGACAGATCGGCAGGCCCATGCCCATGCCCTCGGCCTTGGTGGTGTAGAAGGGGGTGAACAGGTTTTCGGCCTGCTCCGGTGGGATGCCGGGGCCCGAATCCTCGACCCGCACCTCGATCTGGCTGCTGTCGTCGCTGGCCCGAACATTGACCCGGACCCGGCGGCGGTGCAGGGGCTGGTCGGAGACGGCCTCGACGGCGTTGCGCAGCAGGTTGATCATCACCTGGCCGAGCAGCAGGGGGTCGCCTTCCACCGGCGGCAGGCCCCGGGCGAGGTTCAGGTTGAGGACGACGCCGCGCTGCTTGGCTTCGGCTTCGAGAAAGCCGGCGGCCTCTTCGATCACCTCGTCCAGATGCACGGCCTCTTGCTGGGGCGCGCTCTTGCGTACGAAGTCGTAGATGCGCCGGATCACCCGGCCGGCCCGCTGGGCCTGGGCGGCCAGCTTGTCGATGACCGCCAGCAGGGCCTGCCGGTCAGGTGGCCGATCCTCCTGGCGCAGCATGTTGGCGCAGCCTGCCGCGTAGCTGGCGATGGCCGAGAGGGGCTGGTTCAGTTCATGGGCCATGGTGGAGGCCATTTCCCCCATGGTCACGAGGCGGGCGGTCTGCTCCAGTTTCTCCTGCTGCTGGCGCTGCAGGGCCTCGATGCGCTTTTTCTCGGTGATGTCGAGCACCGAGCTGATCCAGCCCCGTTGCTTGCCCGAGGCGTCGATCAGCGGGGTGGCGTACACCATGGTGTGCACCATGTGCCCGTCCTTGTGGCGGATGCGCGATTCGAAACCTTCCTGGGGGGACTGACCGGCCAGCACCCGGGTACTCTGGAACTCGTGCATGTCCATCTGATCGGGATCCCAGTAGGGCATCGGTGGCCGGGTGCCGATCAGTTCGTCGGGGGAATAGCCGCTCATGCGGCAAAAGGCCGGGTTGACGTAAATGATCCGTCCGGCCATGTCCCGGGCGCGCATGCCGACCATGGTCGAGTCTTCCATGGCTTTACGGAAGGCGTGTTCCTCGCGCAGGGCCTGTTCGGCTTCGAGGCGGCGCAGGATGTGGCCGCGGATCGCCCACAGGCTCCAGGAAACGGCGGCGGCCAGGACCACGATCACGGCGGCGAGGAGCCGCTGGGCCATGTTGCCCGGCGTGCTGTAGGTGGCGGCTTCGAGCACCATGCCGTGGCCGGGCGGGTCGAAGGGGATGCGGTAGTCGAGCCCCAGCTCGCCGACGATGTTCGATTTGGCCGCCAGCACGGCGCCGTTGCCGTCGAGGATGCGGAACTGGTACTTCTCGGCGAACCACCAGGGCACTACCGAATTGAGCAGGTTGTTGAGGGAGTAGACCCCCACCAGCATGCCGCTGACCTGGCCGTTGCGGAACACCGGCACGTAGATCTCGATCTCGGTGCCGCGTTGGGGAACCGAGTAGGGCTGGCCATAGACGGGTTTGCCCAGTTTGCGCGCGGCGTCGAAGGCGCTGGCCAGGGCCGAGTTCAGGCTGGTGTCGCCAAAAGGCTCCAGGACCTGGCGGCCGGTGGTGGCACTCGGCACCGCATCCAGGAGGCGGCCCTGGGCGTCGAGCCAGAGCACCTGTTCAAGCTCGGCGTTGTTCTTGACCAGGTGGCGGGTGCGCACCTGGAAGGTGGAACCGGGCCGGGCGTCCTGGGTCAGATCGAGACCGAGCTGGGAAAGCTGGTCGTCGATGCCCGAGAGGTGGAAGCGCAGGTTCTGCTCCATCCACAGGATGTCCTTGATCAGGGCGGTGCGCTGCTCGTCGAGTTCGTTGCGGTGCAGGATCCACAGCAGGCTGATCAGGGATACCACCAGTAGGCCCATGGCCAGCTTGGGCATGAGCAGGTAGGTGCCGGCCCAGTGGTGGCTGGGCGCCGTCGGCGGGAGGGCCGGCTGGCCGGCGATGGGGGGGGCGTCGTGCTCACTCATATGGCCGCAATTTTAGGGGTTGTTCGCCGCCTTCGGGCGGATTGGCTCCCAAGGCTGATTTGGGAAGGGGGAAGGGCACGGGGCGGCAGGGTTGCGGTTGACCACAATAGGGTTGACCACAATGGCTACGGTCATATGGCTGCAACACAATTCGCACCCGTATTGCTGCGGCTTCCGGGTTTCGAACCCACCGTCCCGCACGACGGCGAGGAGTAGGGAAGCGGTGGCGTTTCGTCATCCAGTCAGTGCGGGAGGTCATCGTGGTTCCCGAATCCAAGCCCAAGCCCTTTTACAAGCGCCTGTATTTCCAGGTGCTGGTCGCCATCGCCATCGGCGTTTTCCTCGGTTCCGCCTATCCCGATACCGGGGCGGCGATGAAACCCCTGGGGGATGGCTTCATCAAGCTGATCAAGATGATGATCGCCCCGATCATCTTCACCACGGTGGTGGTGGGCATCGCCAAGATGGGCGACATGAAGGAAGTGGGCCGGGTCGGCCTGAAGGCCCTGGTGTACTTCGAAGTGGTGACCACGGTGGCGCTGGCCATCGGTTTGGTGGTGGTCAATGTGCTCAAGCCGGGGGCCGGCATGAACGTGGATCCGGCCCACTTGGACACCAAGGGCATCGCCGCCTACGCAGAGGCCGCCAAGCACCAGAGCACCACCGAGTTCCTGATGAACATCATCCCGAACACGGTGGTCGATGCCTTCGCCAAGGGTGAAATCCTCCAGGTGCTGCTCTTCTCGGTGCTGTTCGGCCTGGCCCTGTCCCGCCTCGGCAACCGGGTCGAACCCCTGGTCAAGGTGCTCGACCAGCTGTCCCAGACCCTGTTCGGTGCCATCGGCATGATCATGCACTTCGCCCCCATCGGCGCCTTCGGTGCCATGGCCTTCACCGTGGGCAAGTACGGCATCGGGTCGCTCAAGCAGCTGGGCTTCCTGATGGCCAACGTGTACATCACCTGTTTCCTGTTCGTCTTCGTCGTCCTCGGCGCCATCGCCCGCTACAACGGCTTCAGCCTGTGGAAATTCCTCAAGTACATCCGCGAGGAAATCCTCATCGTGCTCGGCACCTCGTCGTCAGAGTCGGCCCTGCCGCGCATGATGACCAAGATGGAAAACCTGGGCTGCCGCAAGCCGGTGGTCGGCATGGTGATTCCCACCGGCTACTCGTTCAACCTGGACGGCACCTCGATCTACCTGACCATGGCAGCGATCTTCATTGCCCAGGCCACCAACGTGGATCTGACCCTGTGGGAAGAGCTGACCATCCTGGCGGTGCTGCTGCTTACCTCCAAGGGGGCTGCAGCGGTCACCGGCGGCGGCTTCATCACCCTGGCGGCGACCCTGGCCACCCTGGGCGGCAAACTGCCGGTGGAAGGGCTGGCCCTGCTGCTCGGCGTGGACCGCTTCATGTCCGAAGCCCGGGCCATCACCAACCTGATCGGCAACGGCGTGGCCACCGTGGTGGTTTCCCGCTGGGAGAACGCTCTCGACAAGAAGCGCATGCAGCGGGTGCTCGATGGTGACATGAGCATCGACCCCGAGGACGTGGCGCAAATGGATGCCGAAGAGCTGGCCGAGGCCGAGCCGGCGTTGATGAGGCCGCGCCAGAGCGCCTGATTCTGTGGTCGTAGCGGTAAAAGGCGGGGTGATATGTGGATATCCACAGTAGAACCCCGCCTTTGCTTTGCGGAATACTCCGCGCGCTGGAGTTGATTCCGCATGAAGAAACTATTTCTGGAGGAGAGAAGATGAAAATTTCCAAACTGCTGACCGGTCTGATGATCTGTGCGCTGCCCCTGGCGGCCGTGGCCCAGACCCCCATCGTCATCAAGTTCAGCCACGTGGTGGCGACCGATACCCCCAAGGGCAAGGCTGCCGAGTTCTTCGCTAAGCGCGCCAATGAGCTGACCAAGGGCAAGGTGAAGGTCGAGGTCTACGCCAACAGCCAGCTGTACAAGGACAAGGAAGAAATGGAAGCCCTGCAGCTGGGCGCCGTCCAGATGCTGGCCCCGTCCCTGGCCAAGTTCGGTCCGATCGGCGTGAAGGAATTCGAACTCTTCGATCTGCCCTACATCTTCGACAACTACGAAGAGCTGCATAAGGTGACCTACGGCCCCGTCGGCCAGCAGCTGTTCTCCAAGCTCGAGCCCAAGGGCATCAAGGGCCTGGCGTTCTGGGACAACGGCTTCAAGTCCTTCTCCGCCAATACTCCGATCAAGACCCCGGCCGACCTGCGCGGCAAGAAGATGCGCATCCAGTCTTCCAAGGTTCTGGAAGAGCAGATGCGTGCCCTGGGTGCCCTGCCCCAGGTGATGGCCTTCTCCGAGGTGTACCAGGCCCTGCAGACCGGCGTGGTTGACGGTACCGAGAACCCGATCTCCAACCTCTACACCCAGAAGATGCATGAAGTGCAGAAGCATCTGACCCTGACCGAGCATGGCTACCTGGGTTACGCGGTGATCGTGAACAAGAAGTTCTGGGACGGCCTGCCCGCCGACGTGCGCGGCCAGCTGGAAACCGCGATGAAGGAATCCACCCAGTACGCCAACAAGATCGCCAAGGAAGAGAACGACCAGGCCCTGGAAGGCGTGAAGAAGTCCGGCAAGACCCAGGTCTATGTCCCGACCAAGGCCGAGCGTGATGCCTTCAAGAAGGCCCTGACCCCGGTGCACCACAAGATGGAAGGCCGGATCGGCAAGGACGTGATCGAAGCGGTCTACAAGGAAACCGGCTTCACCGCCAACTAAGCGGCAACTCGGGCCGCTCGCCGGCCCCCAACAGAGTCGCAATCGCTTCAGGCTCGTTGCCCGGGACGCTCGTCCCGGGCGCGGGTCTGACATAAATCACCGATCCGGTTATCTCCTGTCGCAATGGCCCAACGTAGGTCGTTGCCCGTCGGGAGGAGTGTGCTCATGAATAAGTTACTTAACCATCTGGAAGAGCTGATCATCACCTTCCTGATGGGGGCTGCGACCCTCATCATTTTTGTCTCGGTGATGCACCGCTATGCCTCCGGCTATGACATTCCCGTGGTGCAGGACTGGCTGCTGTCCCTCAACTTCGGTTGGGCTCAGGAGCTGTGCATCATCATGTTCGTGTGGATGGCCAAGTTTGGCGCCGCTTACGGGGTGCGTACCGGCATCCACGTCGGCGTCGACGTGCTGATCAACAAGCTCTCGGAAAAGAACCGTGGCCGCTTCGTCATGTTCGGTCTGGCGGCCGGCGCCCTGTTTACCGGGGTGGTGGGCACCCTGGGCGGGACCTTCGTCTGGGAAAACGGCGCGCACCACGCCATCTTTACTTTCCTCGGCCTGGATGTGGGCGACGTGCCGGAAGGCCCGACTACGCCCGACCTGGAATGGCCGACCTGGATCGTCTACTCCGCCATTCCCCTTGGCTCCAGCCTGATGTGCTACCGCTTCCTGCAGGTGCTCGTCACCTTCTGGAAGACCGGCGAGCTGCCCCACCACGACCATGGCCACGTTGAAGGCCTGGAAGAAGAGTTGGGCGACAGCCCGGTGCTGGTGGGCGAAGCTTTCGAACTCGGCGAAGAGCGCGAACACGGCCACGCCGGTTTGTCGGACAAGGAATGGGCCAAGCGCCATCCGCATAACACGAAGGAGGGCGACAAGTAATGAACGCCGCCATCATTTTCGGTCTGCTGCTCGCCCTGATGCTGACGGGCATGCCGATCTCCATTTCCCTGGGTCTGACCGTACTGACCTTCCTGTTCACCATGACCCAGGTGCCCATCGAGTCGGTGGCCCTGAAGTTGTTCACCGGTATCGAGAAGTTCGAGATCATGGCGATCCCGTTCTTCATCCTGGCGGGTAACTTCCTCACCCACGGTGGGGTGGCGCGGCGGATGATCAACTTCGCCACGTCCATGGTCGGCCACTGGCATGGTGGTTTGGGCATGGCTGGCGTGTTGGCCTGCGCCCTGTTCGCCGCTGTGTCCGGCTCGTCCCCGGCGACCGTGGTGGCGATCGGTTCGATCCTGCTGCCGGCCATGGTCAAGCAGGGCTTCCCCAACCGTTTCGGCGCGGGCGTGATCACCACCTCCGGTGCCCTGGGCATCCTGATTCCCCCGTCCATCGTCATGGTGATGTACTCGGTGGCCACCAATACTTCGGTGGGTGCCCTGTTCATGGCCGGTGTGGTGCCGGGCCTGATGCTGGCTACTTTCCTCGGTGCCACCACCTGGTACCGGGCGTGGAAGAACGGCTACCCGCGCATGCCCAAGGCCACCTGGGGCCAGCGTGGCAAGGCCCTGCGTGATTCCATCTGGGGGCTGCTGCTGATCGTGGTGGTGATGGGCGGTATCTACACCGGTATCTTCACCCCCACCGAAGCTGCCGCCATGGCCGCTGTGTATGCCTTCTTCGTCGCCGTGTTCGTCTATCGCGACATGCCGCTGAAGAAGGTGCCGAAAGTCCTGATGGACTCGGCCAACATGTCGGCGATGCTGCTCTACATCATCACCAACGCCGTGCTGTTCTCGTTCATCATGACCAACGAGAACATCCCGCAATTCCTCGCCGAGTGGCTGCTCGACAAGGGCCTGGGCCAGATCACCTTCCTGCTGGCGGTCAACGTGCTGCTGCTGCTGGCCGGTAACGTGATGGAGCCGTCCTCGATCGTGCTGATCATGGCGCCGATCCTGTTCCCGGTGGCGATGAAGCTGGGCATCGACCCGATCCACCTGGGCATCCTGATCACGGTGAACATGGAAGTGGGCATGTGCCACCCGCCGGTGGGTCTCAACCTGTACGTGGCCTCCGGCATCACCAAGATGGGGATTACCGAGCTCACTGTGGCCGTCTGGCCGTGGCTGCTCACCATGCTGGTGTTCCTGGCCCTGGTGACCTACGTGCCCTGGATTTCCCTGTGGCTGCCGCGGACCTTGGGGATGATTTCCTAACGGCTCCTCGCCGCAGAAAGCAAAAACAGTTTGCGTTGAGTTGGCGCGCGCCCGGGCAACCGGCGCGCGTTTTTTTTATTGAAAAACCCAGCGCTCGGCGAGGTCCGGGGTGAAGGAGGCGTCAGGCATCCCGGCGGCGTCGGCGCCCGATGGCGCCGAGGATGCCGATGCCGGCGAGCATCATGGCGTAGGTTTCCGGCTCGGGAACGGCGCTGATATTCATCACCAGGTCGTTGTAGTCCTTGTCCGAATGCCGCAGGTTCAGGTCCTCCCAGTACAGACGGAAGGAAGAGGGGCCGATCTGCGTCCATTTGGCGTTGTGGCCCAGATCGGAGTAGGTCTGGCCGGTGTTGACCACATGTAGCCAGAAGCGCAGCGATTCGGTCAGGGAGGTGTTGTTGACGACGATCGATCCTAGAGGGCTCTTGTTGGTGAACAACAGGGAGCGGCTGCCAAAGATTCCCACCGACATGAGCGCATCGTCCGTATAGGCGGCCAGACCGCCTTCGAGGCCGATGCTCCACTTGCCGAAACCCAGGCTAGGGGCCGAGATCAGGGTTTCACCTGCCGGAACGGTCCAGTGCGCGCCATCGGGGGAGGGGACGGCTGCGCCTGCCTGCCCTCCGGCCAGAAGTGCGAGAGTCGCCGCCAGGGCGGCAAGGGGCTTTTTCATGAGGGAACCTCCGTGCAGCGGGGATCTAATCCCCGTTTTGGCATACGGATGGCATAGTCTCAATAGTCCGCTCGGGCTAATCCCCGCTCCGGCCGGCCCACACGGGGCGTTGCACTTTTGTACTGGGCCGCAGGCTTAGTTCTGGTGGGAAAACCTGATAAAATCAAGCGTTTCACTCACCAATCGACTCTGGAGCTTTCCCATGGCCATCGAACGTACCCTGTCCATCATCAAACCGGATGCCGTCGCCAAGAACGTGATCGGCAAGATCTATCAGCGTTTTGAAGATGCGGGGCTCAAGATCATCGCTTCCAAGATGGTTCACCTGTCTGAAGTGGAAGCCGGCCAGTTCTACGCTGTGCACAAAGAGCGCCCCTTCTTCAAGGATCTGGTTTCCTTCATGATTTCCGGCCCGGTGATGATCCAGGTGCTGGAAGGTGAAGGCGCCATCGCCAAGAACCGCGACCTGATGGGCGCTACCGACCCGAAGAAGGCTGCCCCGGGCACCATCCGCGCCGACTTCGCCGAGTCCATCGACGCCAACGCCGTGCACGGTTCCGATGCCCCCGAAACCGCCGCCGTGGAAGTGGCTTTCTTCTTCCCCGGTATGAACGTCTACTCCCGCTAAGGAGCTGACGCGGGCGCATTCCGGCGGTGCCCTGGCGGCACCGTTGGAAGGCGCCCGAAGTGTTTTTTGGATGTAGCGAATTTCAGTTATGCAAAACCTGCTCGATTTCGACGCCGATGCCATGACCGCCTGGTTTGCCGCCCGGGGTGAGAAGCCCTTTCGCGCCAAACAAGTGCTGCGCTGGATCCACCGGTTCGGGCAGAGCGATTTCGATGCCATGACCGACATCGCCAAGAGCCTGCGCAGCATGCTCCAGGCAGAGGCGGTCGTGAAGGCGCCGGCCGTGGTATCCGACAAATTGTCGGAGGACGGCACGCGCAAGCTGTTGCTCGATGTGGGCAACCACAACGCGGTGGAGTCGGTGTTCATCCCCGAGGACGACCGGGGCACCTTGTGCATCTCCACCCAGGCGGGCTGCGCCCTGGATTGTGCCTTCTGCTCCACCGGCAAGCAGGGCTTCAACCGCAACCTCGACGTTTCCGAGATCATCGGCCAGTTGTGGCAGGCCAACCGCCTGCTCGGCGCCGATCCCAAGGGCGAGCGCATCATCAGCAACGTGGTGATGATGGGCATGGGCGAACCCCTGGCCAACTTCGACAACACGGTGGCGGCCCTGCGCCTGATGCTCGATGACAACGCCTACGGCCTGTCGCGCCGCCGTGTCACCGTTTCCACCTCCGGCCTGGTGCCGGCCATGGACAGGCTGCGCGATGAATGCCCGGTGGCCCTGGCCGTGTCCCTGCACGCGCCCAACAACGCCCTGCGCGACGAGCTGGTGCCGATCAACCAGAAATATCCCCTGGCCGAGCTGATGGCGGCGTGCAACCGCTACCTGGAAAAAGCGCCTCGTGACTTCGTCACTTTCGAGTACGTGATGCTCGACGGGGTCAACGACTCCGAGGCCCATGCCCGCGAACTGGTCGCGCTAACCCGGGATGTGCCCTGCAAATTTAATCTGATCCCGTTCAATCCCTTCCCGGGATCGCCGTTCCGCAAGTCGCCTGCACCGCGCATCCGCCGCTTCGCCGAGATCCTCATCCAGGCCGGCATCGTCACCACCACGCGCAAGACCCGCGGCGACGACATCGATGCCGCCTGTGGCCAACTGGCGGGTCAGGTCAAGGACAAAACCAAGCGCACGGCCCAATTGGCGGCCAAGGCCGCCGCCGAAGCCGGTGGTACCGCTCCGATCATTCCCATCACGGAGATTCGTGGATGACCCCGTTCTTCCGTTTTCGCCCCATCCCGGTGGCGACTCTGAGCCTGGCTTTGGCCCTGACCACCGGGCTGACGGCGTGCAGTTCGACGCCGCGAGCTCCGGCAGCCCAGCCGATGGCGCAGGATGCCAGCAACCAACCTCCGGTCAAAGCCGATGGCCCCAAACGGGCCAAGCTGCACACGGAGCTGGCATCGCTCTATTACAGTGAAGGCAACATGGCGGTGGCCCTGGACGAACTGCGCCAGGCCCTGGACGCCGATTCGAATTACGCCTCCGCCTACAACATGAAGGGGCTGGTCCACCTTTACCTGGGCGAAACCGGGGATGCCGAAAGCAGCTTCCAGCGTGCCCTGTCCCTGGCCGGAAACGATCCCGAGATCAACAACAACTACGGCTACTTCCTCTGCCAGACCGGTCGGGTGCGCCAATCCCTGCAATACTTTCTGACGGCGATAAAAAACCCGCTCTATCCAACGCCGGAGCGTGCCTATCTCAACGCCGGCCAGTGCGCGGCCCGCATGGGGGATGACGCCCTGGCCCTACAGTATGTAGAACGTTCCCTACGCCTGAGCCCGAACAACCCTACGGCCATGTTCGAACTGGCCAACCTGCGTTTGAAACGCGGCGAGGCAACCCAGGCTCGTCAATTGCTCATGGATATGAATCGACTTCAAGACCCCGGTCCCCAAACGCTTTGGCTCGGGGTGCGCATTGAGCGTGCCCTAGGCGATCGCAGTGCCGAACTTAGCTATGCCACCCAGCTTCGCCGCCGCTTCCCCGACGCTCCGGAAACCCAGGAAATGCTGAAAGGAAACGGACGATGAGCGAGCAGACCTTCACCTCGGATGGCGCCCTGGCGGCCTCACCTGCACCGGCTGCCGCTTCGACCGAGCCACAGCACACGGTCGGCCAGTATTTACGGGCTGCTCGGGAAGAGCGGGGCCTGTCGATTGCCGAAGTGGCCAGTCTGCTCAAGCTGAGCCAGCGGCAGGTGGAGGCGATTGAAGCGGACGATTGGCAACGCCTGCCCGGCCAGACCTTCGCCCGAGGGTTTCTGCGCAACTATGCCCGCCTGCTCCACCTTGATGGCGACATGCTGCTGGCCCATCTCGAAGCCAACCTGGCGCCCGAGCCGGTAAATATCGAACTGGCGCGAACCGCCTCCGGTGAATTGCCGCGCCCAGGTTACGCCAAGCGCCGCGACCTGGTCGCCGTGTTCGGCGCGGCCGGTATGGTGGCCGTTGCCCTGGGGATCTATTTCCTGTTGCCCGAGAATTTCTGGGAAACCACCGTCGAGCCACTCTTTGCCAGCCAGCCGGCTGAGCCGGTTGCTGACGAGAAGGCTGCCGAGAGCGAGGCCGCAACGGATGCCGCTGAGCAGGTTGCTGCGGCCGCGGCCGCCGAAGCCGCTGCGCCTGAGGGCAGCGGCCAGTCTGCACCGGCAGCGCAACCGGCGGAACAAGCAGCGGCGCCGGTTGCGGCAGCTGCAGTTGCTGCCGCAGTGCCTGTACCGGCGCCTGCGGCCGAGAAACCTGCCCCCGCTGTGGCTTCTGCCACCACTCCCACCCCTGTTGTGGCACCTGCGACGGTGGCTGCCGCACCGGCTCCCGCTGCACAAGGAACCATCACGCCGCCGGGCCAGGGCAAGCTGCGCTTTGAGTTCTCCAAGTCCTCCTGGGTCGAGATCAAGGACAAAACTGGCCAGACCCTGCTTTCCCAGCTCCAGCCGGCCGGCAGCCAGAAGGAAGTGGCGGGTACGCCGCCGTTTGTCTTGGTGGTGGGCAACGCCAGTAACGTTAAGGTGTTCTACAACGGCAAGCCGGTGGCTCTGGCGCCTAACGAGGTCAGCGATGTGGCCCGGATTACCCTTCAGTAAGGTTGTCGCAACGTGAGTGTCGTGAGTTCCGTGAGTCCCGTCATGCGCAAGAAAACCCGCCAGGTCACCATCGGCCGGGTTGTCCTGGGGGGCGATGCCCCGGTAGTGGTGCAGTCCATGACCAACACCGATACCGCCGACTACCTGGCAACCGCCCTGCAGATCGCCGAGTTGGCCCGGGCTGGTTCGGAGATGGTGCGTATCACCGTTAATACCCCGGAAGCCGCTGCCGCCGTGCCCAAGATCGTCGAGCACCTGGAGCGCCTGGGGCTGGACGTGCCGATCATCGGTGACTTCCACTACAACGGCCACCGCCTGCTCGCCGATTACCCGGAGTGCGCCCGACTGCTGGCCAAGTACCGCATCAACCCGGGCAACGTTGGCCACGGCAAGAAGCGCGACGAACAATTTGCCCAGATGGTCGGTTTCGCCGTCCAGTACGGCAAGCCGATCCGCATCGGCGTGAACTGGGGCAGTCTGGACCAGGATCTGCTCGCCCGCGTGATGGATGAGAACGCCAGCCGGCCCCAGCCCAAGGATGCCATTGAGGTGATGCGCGAGGCCCTGGTGACCTCGGCACTGGAGTCCGCTGCCAAGGCTGAGGAACTCGGTCTGCCCGGCGATCGCATCGTGCTCTCCTGCAAGGTATCCAGCGTCCAGGACCTGATTGCTGTCTACAAGGATCTATCGAGCAAGTGCGACTACCCGCTGCACCTGGGCCTTACCGAGGCCGGCATGGGCAGCAAGGGCATTGTCGCCTCTACGGCCGCCCTGGCCATCCTGCTCCAGGGCGGCATTGGCGATACCATCCGTGTTTCGCTTACTCCGGAACCCGGCGGTAGCCGCGCTCAGGAAGTGATCGTCGCCCAGGAAATTCTCCAGTCCATGGGGCTGCGCGCCTTTACCCCGATGGTTGCCGCCTGCCCGGGCTGCGGTCGCACCACCAGCACCTTCTTCCAGGAACTGGCCGCTGAGGTGCAGGGCTACGTCCGCGCCCAGATGCCCGCTTGGCGGGCCGAGTACGACGGGGTCGAGAACATGACCCTGGCGGTGATGGGCTGCGTGGTCAACGGCCCGGGCGAATCCAAGCACGCCAACATCGGCATCTCCCTGCCCGGCACCGGCGAGGCGCCGGCCGCCCCGGTATTCGAGGATGGCGCCAAGACCGTGACCCTGCGCGGCGACAACATCGTCGGCGAGTTCAAGGCCATCATCGACCGCTACGTGGCTCGCACCTACCAGCGCAAGATCAACCCCGCTACACACGTCTAACAAAAGCAACGCATGAGCAAACCCGCACAAAAAGCGCTCCAGGCCGTCAAGGGGATGAACGACATCCTGCCGGACGCCGCTGAATTCTGGGAAGTCTTCGAAGAAACCGTTCGCTCCTGGCTGAAGGGCTACGGCTACCGGCCGATCCGCATGCCCATCGTCGAGCCGACCCCGCTGTTCAAGCGGGCCATCGGCGAGGTCACGGACATCGTCGAGAAGGAAATGTATTCCTTCGAGGACAGCCTCAACGGCGACTTGCTGACCCTTCGCCCCGAGGGCACCGCCGGCTGCGTGCGTGCCGTGATCGAACACGGCATCGCCAACCAGATTCCCCAGCGGCTCTATTACTTTGGCCCCATGTTCCGCCACGAGCGGCCCCAGAAGGGGCGTTATCGCCAGTTCCATCAGGTGGGGGTGGAGACCATCGGCTTCGCCGGCCCGGACGTGGATGCGGAACTGATCCTGATGGGCGCCCGCCTGTGGGACGACCTGGGGCTGGACGGCATCCGCCTGCAATTGAACAGCCTGGGCCAGCCGGACGAGCGGGCCCAGCACCGGGCCGCCCTGATTGCCTACTTCGAGGCCAATGCCGAGTTGCTCGACGAAGATGCCCAGCGCCGGCTGCACACCAACCCCCTGCGTATCTTGGATACCAAGAATCCGGCGATGCAGGAGCTGTGTGCCAATGCACCGAAGCTGATCGACTTCCTCGGTGCCGAATCCCTGGCCCACTTTGAAGGCGTGCAGCAGGTGCTGCGCGACGCTGGCATTCCCTTCGAAATCAATCCCCGTCTGGTGCGCGGGCTCGACTACTACAATCTGACCGTGTTCGAATGGGTTACCGATCGTCTCGGCGCCCAGGGCACGGTCTGCGCTGGCGGCCGCTACGACGGTCTGGTCGCCCAACTGGGCGGCAAGCCGACCCCGGCCTGCGGCTTCGCCATGGGCGTGGAGCGGCTGATCGCCTTGATCGAGGACGCCGGTGGCGTCCCGGCTCCGGAAGGGGTGGAGGTGTACGTGGTGCACCAGGGGGAGGAGGCCACCCGTCTGGCCTTCCGCGTCGCCGAGCAGTTGCGCGACGTGGGCATCCGCACCCAGCTGCATTGCGGTGGGGGCAGTTTCAAGGCTCAGATGAAGCGGGCCGATGCCAGTCGTGCCGCCTTCGCCGTGATTATCGGCGACGACGAGGCTGCGGCCGGAGAAGTCAGTTTGAAACCATTGCGCAGCGATGGTTTGGACCCTGCCGAGCGGGCAGAACAACAACGGGTGAAAGCCGAGGATCTGGCCGACACCATCATGAACACCCTTATGGATTGGGAAGAGTGACATGGCAGTCTACGACCTCGAAGAACAAGAGCAGATCGCCAGCGCCAAGGCGTTCTGGAAGCAGTACGGCAACCTGATCACCGGCGCCATCGTGGTGGCCGCTATCGGCGTGGGGGGCTACTACGGCTGGCAGGGTTACCAGAACAAGAAAACCGGCGAAGCCTCGGCCATCTACGGTGTTCTGACCCAGGCGGCCGAAGCCAAGGACAGCGCCCGGGTCAAGGTGGCGGCCGGGGAATTGGTCGAAAAGTACAGCGGCACCAGCTATGCCCCGATGGGGGCGCTGATGGCCGGCAAGGTGCTGTTCGATGCGGGTGACCTCAAGTCTGCCCGCGCCCAGCTGACCTGGGCCACCGAGCATGGCAGCAACGAGTTGCGCGATGTGGCTCGCCTGCACCTGGCGGCGGTCCTGCTCGACGACAAGGCGTACGACGAAGCGCTGAAGGTGCTCCAGACTGCGCCGGAAGAGGGCTTTGCCGCCCGCTTTGCCGAATTGAAGGGTGACGTGCTGTTTGCTCAAGGCAAGGCCGCTGATGCCCGCACGTCCTATCAGGAAGCCCTGAGCAAGCTGAATGCCGACAAGGCGGGCGAAGGCAGCGCCGTGGCTGCCCAATCCGCCGGTCCCTACAAAGAATTGCTGCAGCAAAAGCTCGACGCTCTCGGGGGTGCCTGATGCGCCGTCATTACCGATTTCCCGTTCGTACCCTGACGCTGGCCGTTGCATTGGCCGGCCTGGCGGGGTGCTCCACGCTGGATGCGATCAATCCGTTTTCCAGCAAGGACAAGGTCAAGATGGCCGATCTGCCGGCCCTCAAGCCCAGTGTTGATGTCAAGACCCTGTGGTCCGACTCGGTCGGCAAGGCCGAGGGCTACTCGTTCGTTCCCGCCGTAGCCGGGGAGCGCGTATTCGCCGCCGGCCGCAACGGCGTGGTCGCCGCCTTCGAAGGCGGCAAGCGCGTGTGGAAAAGCGATGTGGATCAAAAGCTCTCCGCCGGGGTGGGAAGCGACGGCAAGCTGGTCGTCGTGGCTACCGCCAAGGGCGATGTGATCGCCCTGTCCGCCGTCGATGGCAAGGTGCTCTGGCGGGCCAAGGCCGGCAGCGAAGTGCTGGCCCCTCCCGCCGTGAGCAGCGACCTGATCGTGGTGAAGGGTAGCGATTATCGCTTGTTCGCCTTCGATCCGGCCGACGGGCGTAAGAAGTGGACCTATCAGCGGCAAACGCCGCCCCTGGCGCTGCGCTCGACGTCGCCGGTGCTGATTGCCGACCGCTACGTGTTCTCCGGCTTTCCCGGCGGAAAACTGGTAGCCGTCGCCAGCAACAACGGCGCAGCCCTGTGGGAAGGAGCCGTCGCCCTGCCCAAGGGCACCACCGAACTGGACCGGATTGCCGATGTGGTGGCGCCGCCGGTACTGGAGGGCAATCAGATCTGCGCCGTGGCCTTCCAGGGGCGGATCGCCTGCTTCGACCTGCAGAACGGCAATTCCCTGTGGGCTCGGGATTTCTCCTCCACTGTGGGCCTGGCCATGGACAATCGCCAGGTTTACGCGGTGGACGAAAAGGGCGGCATCCATGCCCTCGATCGCTACAGCGGATCTTCTGTCTGGAAACAGGACAAGCTGTCCCTGCGCGGCGTCTCGGCACCGGTGATCCGTCGTGGTGTCGTGGTGGCGGCGGATGTCCAGGGCTATGTGCACGTTCTTAATCGCGACAACGGCAGCTTTATCGGCCGCACCGCCACCGATGGCAGTCCCGTGACTGCTCCCCTGGTGGCCCAGGGCGCAGGCTTCGTTGTGCAAACCCAGAAGGGCGGGGTCTTCGCCCTGGATGTTCAATGAAACCGACTGTCGTACTCGTGGGGCGCCCCAACGTGGGCAAATCCACCCTGTTCAATCGCCTGACCAAGACCCGGGATGCCCTGGTGGCAGATTTACCCGGGCTGACCCGTGACCGTCACTACGGTCACGGCAAGAGCGGCAGCAAGCCTTTCCTGGTGGTGGATACGGGGGGCTTCGAGCCCCTGGCCAAGGATGGCATCCTGCACGAAATGGCCCGCCAGACCGAGCAGGCCATTGCCGAGGCGGACGTGGTCATCTTCGTTGTCGATGGCCGCCAGGGTATTACCGCCCACGACAAGGACATCGCCAACAAGCTGCGCCGCCTCGACCGGCCGGTGTTCGTGGCCGTCAACAAGACGGAGGGCATGGACAAGGGGGTGACCACCGCCGATTTCCATGAACTCGGCTTGGGTGAGCCCTGGTCGATTTCGGCATCTCATGGTGAAGGCGTGCGTGGGCTGGTCGAAATGGCCTTGGAGCCTTATCCCGAGCCCGCCGAGGACGAAGAAAAGGAGCGTCACCCCCGGGTGGCGATCGTCGGCCGCCCCAACGTCGGTAAATCCACCCTGATCAACGCCCTCATCGGTGAGGAGCGGGTTATCGCCTTTGACATGCCCGGGACGACCCGGGACTCGATTTTTGTCGACTTCGAGCGCAACGGCCGCAAGTACACCCTGATCGATACTGCCGGTCTGCGCCGCAAGGGCAAGGTATTCGAGGCCATCGAGAAATTCTCGGTGGTGAAAACCCTGCAGTCCATCGAGGATGCCAATGTGGTGGTGCTGGTCCTAGATGCCCAGGCCGATATTTCCGACCAGGATGCGCATATCGCCGGCTTCATCGTCGAATCCGGGCGGGCCCTAGTGGTGGCGATCAATAAATGGGATGGCTTGTCCTCCTACGAGCGCGACCAGATCAAGAACCGCCTGCTGAGCAAGCTGAAGTTTCTCGACTTTGCCCGTTTTCACACCATTTCGGCGTTGAAGGGGCAGGGGCTTGGCGATCTGCTTCATTCCATCGACTCCGCCTACGGGGCGGCAATGATCAAGATGTCCACGCCCCAGCTCACCCGGGTATTGATCGATGCCGTGGCCAAACAGGCACCGCCGCGGCACGGCCTGTTCCGGCCGAAGCCCCGCTATGCGCACCAGGGGGGCTCCAATCCGCCCATCGTGGTGGTGCACGGTAATGCCCTGGATCATATTTCCGACAGTTACCGGCGCTACCTGGAACGGACTTATCGTGACGCGTTCAAATTGCAAGGAACGCCATTGCGTATCCAGTTCAACGTGACGCGCAATCCGTATGCTGATGAAGTACCGAAGCGGCGTCTCGAAGGCAAACGCAGCACTTTCAAGAAGTAGGGAGCCTGGCGTTTGGGGGGCTCTTGGTTGGCCGGAAGCGGCGGCGACGTCGTCTTTCGTTACAGGATTTCCGTTGGCGGTTACGGTAAATCCCTTTAAGCTTCACTCATATTTCTAAAACAACTAACCCATGGAGCTAAGACCATGAGCAATAAAGGGCAACTTTTACAAGACCCGTTCCTCAACACCCTGCGCCGGGAGCACGTCCCGGTTTCGATCTACTTGGTCAATGGCATCAAGCTGCAGGGCCAGATCGAATCCTTCGATCAGTATGTGGTGCTGCTCAAGAACACGGTCACCCAGATGGTCTACAAGCACGCCATCTCCACCGTCGTTCCCGCTCGTCCGGTCAATCTTCAGCACGACCAGGCTCAGGATTCCTGATCCAGCCGTTACGGCTCGACGTTTGCAACGGCCGGCTCTGCCGGCCGTGTCGTCTGGCCCGGTGCCGGCGCGTGGGGTTCTTGTGGCATTTTTCTTGAAAAATCGGGTCGAATACCCGTCACTCCTTCGCGCCAACCGAGATACACATGTTTGAACGTCCTTCCGCCGGCGAACGCGCCGTCGTCATCCAGCTCGACTTCGGGCGCCGCGACCTCAAGGAAGACCTGGAGGAGGTGCGCCTCCTGATCGAATCCGCCGGTGGCGAGGTAGTGGCCGAGGTCACCGGTCGCCGCCAGGCACCCGATCCGGCCCTGTTTGCGGGCAAGGGTAAGGTCGAGGAGATTGGTGCGGTGATGCGCGCCGCCCAAGCCGACTTAGTGGTATTCAACCACGAGCTTTCCCCGGGCCAGCAACGCAACCTGGAGCGGGAGCTCAAGTGCCGGGTGGTGGATCGCACCAGCCTGATTCTCGATATTTTCGCGCTGCGCGCCCAGAGTGCGGAGGGCAAGCTGCAGGTCGAATTGGCCCAGCTCGAACACCTGTCTACTCGGCTTGTGCGAGGCTGGACCCACTTGGAGCGGCAGCGCGGTGGTATCGGCCTGCGGGGCCCGGGCGAAACCCAGCTGGAAACCGACCGGCGTCTGCTCGGTATCCGGGTCAAGGCGCTCAAGGAGCGCCTGGCCAAGCTGTCCCGCCAGCGGGGGGTGCAGCGCAAGGCCCGGATGCGCGGCGATCAGCTCAATGTTTCCTTGGTCGGCTATACCAACGCCGGCAAGTCGACCCTGTTCAATGCCCTGACCAAGGCAGGCGTTTATGCCGCCGACCAACTCTTCGCTACCCTGGATACCACGTCGCGCAAGGTATGGCTGGCGGAAGTAGGGCAAGTGGTGGTCTCCGATACAGTCGGGTTCATCCGCGATCTGCCCCATTCCCTGGTGGCAGCTTTCCAGGCGACCCTGGAGGCGACCGCCCAGGCCGACCTGCTGCTGCACGTGGTGGATAGCGCCTCGGCGGCCCGCGACGAGCAGATCGACGAGGTTAACAAAGTCCTGAATGAAATCGGCGCAGCCGATGTTCCCCAGGTGCTGGTGCTCAACAAGGCGGATCTGACCGGCTTGCCCGCGGCAGTCGAGCGGGATGAATATGGTAGAATCCGCCGCGTTCGTATCAGCGCCAGAACTGGCGCGGGGCTTGATCTGCTGCGCGAAGCCCTGGCCGAAATTGCCCTGGATAAAACCCGTGACGCCGCCGCTCGATTTGCGGCCGCAAGCGCAGCCCAGGCAGAAACCGTCGCGAGCCTTCCGCTTTCCCCGAATGAAGGGGGAGAGGCGGAATCGGCTCCTTCCTCTGACCGCTCTACCAACCTGAACGAACCCTATGATTTCAACCATCGGACTGCTCATGTCCCTCAATGACCCCCAGTGGGGTCGTGGGGGTAACGATGGCGGCCGTCGCCCCCAGGGTGGCCCGCCGGACCTGGAAGAAGTGTGGCGGGATTTCAACCGCAAGCTCTCCGGTATCTTCGGAAAGAAGGGCGGCGGTGGTAACGACGGTGGTCGGGGCAACGGCGGCATGCCGGAGTTGAGTCCCAAACTGTTCGGCGGTGGCGTCGGCGTTATCGCCGGATTGGTTCTGCTCGCCTGGCTGGCGAGCGGCTTCTACATCGTCGATGCGTCCCAACGCGGGGTCGTGCTGCAGTTCGGCCGCTTCAAGGAAGCCACCGAACCCGGCTTGCGCTGGCGTCTGCCTTATCCAATCGAGTCCCACGAGGTGATCAACCTCACCGGGGTGCGCACCATCGAGATCGGCTATCGTGGCACCGAAAAGAACAAGGTGCTCAAGGAAGCGCTGATGCTCACCGATGATGAAAACATCATCAACATTCAGTTTGCCGTGCAGTACATCCTCAAAGATCCGGTCGAGTACCTGTTCAACAACCGGGGCCCGGACGAGGCCGTGATGCAGGCTGCCGAGACCTCCATGCGTGAGATCGTCGGCAAGAGCCAGATGGACTTCGTGCTCTACGAAGGCCGTGAGCAGGTTGCCGCCCAAGCACAGAAGCTGATGCAGGACATCCTGGACCGCTACAAGACCGGCGTTTTGATCTCCAAGGTGACCCTGCAGAATGCCCAGCCGCCCGAGCAGGTCCAGGCCGCCTTCGATGATGCCGTCAAGGCTGGGCAGGACCGGGAACGTCAGAAGAATGAAGGCCAAGCCTATGCGAACGACGTGATTCCCAAGGCTAAGGGTACCGCCGCTCGCCTCATGGAAGAAGCCACCGGCTACAAGCAGCGGGTGATTGCCCAATCCGAAGGTGATGCATCGCGCTTCAAGCAGGTGGTGACCGAGTACGCCAAGGCTCCGGAAGTGACCCGGCAGCGCCTCTACCTGGATACCATGCAGCAGATTTTCGCTAATACCAGCAAGGTGATGATCGATACCAAGGGGCAGGGCAACCTGCTCTACCTGCCGCTCGATAAGCTGTTGCAGGCCAGCGGGACGGTGGCTGCGACCCAGGGGGCGACCCCGGGCGCCGAACCGGTTACCCGTAGTGCGCCGGCGGCTGCCATCCCCAACGATGTTCCTCCACAGGTGGACAAGCAACTGGATTTCCGCAACCGTGATTCCCTCCGGTCCCGGGATCGGGAAGGGCGCTAAGGGGGCGACACTATGAAACGAAATCTCAGCTTTCTCGGCGGCGTTGCCGCCCTGGCCCTCGCCGTTCTTGCCATGTGCCTGTTCACGGTGGACCAGCGTCAATACGCCGTGGTTTTCCAATTGGGTGAGGTGAAACAGATCATCACCGAGCCGGGCATCAAGTTCAAATGGCCGTTCATCCAGAACGTGCGCTACTTCGACCGGCGTATTCTGACCTTGGACTCCAACGAGCCCGAGCGCTTCATCACCTCGGAAAAGAAGAACGTGCTGGTGGACTCCTTCGTCAAGTGGCGGATTGTCGATCCCAAGCTTTACTACATCTCCGTCGGCGGTGACGAGTCCCGGGCCCGCACCCGCTTGTCGCAGACGGTGAACGCCGGTTTGCGCGAGGAGTTCGGCAAGCGCACGGTGCACGACGTGGTGTCGGGTGGTCGTGACAAGATCATGGAAGACATGCGGGCCAAGGCCGACCAGGATGCACGCAAGATCGGCGTGCAGATCGTCGATGTGCGCCTGAAACGCGTCGAACTGCCGGCGGAAGTATCCGAATCGGTGTACCGCCGCATGGAGGCCGAGCGCAAGCGGGTCGCCAACGAGTTGCGCTCCCAGGGTTCCGCCGAGGCCGAGAAGATCCGTGCCGATGCCGACAAGCAGCGCGAGGTGATCGTGGCCGAAGCCTATCGTGATGCCCAGGTGATCAAGGGCGAGGGCGATGCCAAGGCGTCCGCGATCTACGCCCAAGCGTTCGGCCAGAACCCCGAGTTCTACGCTTTCTACCGCAGTCTCGACGCCTATCGCAACAGCTTCAAGAGCAAGGGCGACGTGCTGGTGGTGGACCCCACCTCCGATTTCTTCAAGTACATGAAGAGCGTGGGTAAAAACGCTAAATGAGCGAGAACCTGCTGCTCGCCTTTGCCCTGATGTTGGTGCTTGAAGGCGTGCTTCCCTTTCTGGCCCCCAAGGCCTGGAAAGAAACCTTTTCCCGTCTCATCCAGCTTAACGACGGTCAGATCCGCTTCATCGGTCTGACCGCCATGCTGGTGGGGCTGGTGCTGTTGATGATTTTTCGTTGATGAACTGGCTTCTCCCTGAATACATCGCCGACGCGTTGCCGGCGGAAGCGGCGCGTATCGAGCGTCTGCGGCGTACTCTGCTTGACGTCTTCCGCGTCCACGGCTACGAATTCGTCATCCCCCCCCTGCTTGAATACCTGGAATCGCTCCTGACCGGTTCCGGGCAGGATCTCAAGCTGCGCACCTTCAAGCTGGTGGACCAGCTCTCAGGTCGCACCCTCGGGGTTCGGGCAGACATGACTCCCCAGGTCGCGCGCATTGATGCTCACCTGCTCAACCGCAACGGGGTGGTGCGACTCTGTTATTGCGACAGCGTACTGCATACCCTGCCGGCCTCGCTGCATGGCACCCGCGAACCGATCCAGCTTGGTGCCGAACTGTACGGTTATGCCGGCCTGGAGGCCGACCGGGAAATTATCCGTCTGCTTGCCACGGTGCTCGAGACGGCCGGTGTTCCCGCAACCCGCATCGACCTCAGCCACTTCGGCATCTTCACCGCCCTGGTAGAGGCTGCCGGCCTGACGGACGAGCAGGCCGAGGAAGTCTTCTCCCTATTGCAGGGCAAGGACGTTCCGGGGCTTGCCGCAGTGGCCAAGGGTTTGCCTCATGATCTCGGTGCGGCCCTGCTGGCCCTGCCGAATCTCTACGGTGGACGCGAGGTGCTGGCGCAAGCAGCCAAAGTGCTGCCTGGGTTGCCTGCCATCAAGGCGGCCTTGGCCGATCTGCAGACTCTGGCGGACGGCTTGCCCGGTTTGCCGCTGTCGTTCGATCTGGCTGATTTGCGCGGTTACCACTATCACAATGGTGTGGTATTCGCCGTCTATACGGCGGGGGTGCCCAGTGCCGTGGCTCTTGGCGGCCGCTACGATGGTGCCGGCCAGGCTTTCGGCCGGGCCCGCCCCGCCACCGGTTTCTCCCTGGATCTGCGCGAACTGGCCCGTTATGTTCCGGTGCAGGCCCAAGCGGGCGCCATCCTCGCCCCCTATAGCGGCGACGATGCCTCACTGGCGGCGGCCCTGGCGTCGCTCCGCCAGGCTGGGGAAACCGTGATCGAACTCCTGCCCGGCGAAACGGCGGTGGAAGGCGTGGCCTTCGACCGGCGCATTGACCGGGTTAATGATTCCTGGATTATCGAACCTATCTCGAAGGATTGAAGTACATGGCTAAGAACGTCGTCGTCGTCGGTACCCAATGGGGCGACGAAGGGAAGGGCAAGATTGTCGACTGGCTGACCGAGAACGCCAGCGGCGTGGTCCGTTTTCAGGGCGGCCACAACGCAGGCCACACCCTGGTGGTGGGCGACAAGGAATACAAGCTCAACCTGGTGCCCTCGGGCATCGTCCGTGAAGGCGTCGCCTGCTACATCGGCAACGGCGTCGTCCTCGACATCGAGCACCTGCTCAAGGAAATCGACACCCTGGAAGCGGGCGGCATCGACGTGCGCTCCCGCCTCAAGGTGAGCGTCGGCTGTCCCCTGATCCTGCCGTTCCACCGCGCCGTCGACCTGGCTCGGGAAGCGGCCAAGTGCGCCGACAAGAAGATCGGCACCACCGGCAAGGGCATCGGCCCGGCCTACGAGGACAAGGTGGCGCGCCGCGCCCTGAAGGTGCTCGACCTGTTCAACCCGGGCCAGTTCGCCGACAAGCTCAAGGAGTTGATGGACTTCCACAACTTCATGCTGACCCGCTATTACAACGCCGAGGCGGTGGACTATCAGAAGGTCCTGGACGACACCCTGGCCCTGGCGCCCCGTGTCCTGCCCATGGCGGCCGACGTGTCGGTGCTGATCCACGCCGCCCACAAGGCTGGTCAGAATCTGCTGTTCGAAGGCGCCCAGGGCACCCTGCTCGACGTGGACCACGGCACCTACCCGTTCGTCACCTCCAGCAACTGCGTGGCCGGCCAGGCCGCGGCCGGTGCCGGCGTCGGCCCGGGCATGCTGCACTATGTGCTGGGCATCACCAAGGCCTACACCACCCGCGTCGGCGGCGGCCCCTTCCCCAGCGAACTGCCGCTGGAGCCGGAAGGCGGCGTCGGTCACCACTTGTCCACCGTGGGCCGTGAGTTTGGCACAGTCACCGGCCGCACCCGTCGTTGCGGCTGGTTCGACGCCGCCGCGCTGAAGCGCTCCATCCAGATCAACGGCGTGTCCGGCCTGTGCATCACCAAGCTGGACGTGCTCGACGGCATCGAAACCATCAAGCTGTGCACCGGCTACAAGCTGGACGGCAAGGTGGTGGACATCCTGCCCGTGGGCGCCGAGGAAACCGCCCGCTGCGAGCCGATCTACGAAGAGATGCCCGGCTGGTCCGAGAGCACCGTCGGCGCCAAGACCCTGGAGGCCCTGCCGGCCGCCGCCCGCGCCTACCTGGACCGCATCGCCGCGCTGACCGAGACCCCGATTGACATCATCTCCACCGGTCCCGACCGGGAAGAAACGATCCTGCGCCGCCACCCGTTCAACGGTTGAGCGGACCAGGGGGATCGCTCCCCGGGACAGCAAAAGGGCCGACAGATGTCGGCCCTTTTGCTTTGTTTCAACGGGATCGGTTGGTGGAGAGCGGGCCGCCCCTCAGCCCCCCGCCGCGTCGGCGAAATAGGCGCTGGGCGGTACGCCGAACTGGCGCTTGAACATGGTGGCGAAGGCGCTCGGGCTGCTATAGCCCAGGTTCAGGGCCACGTCCACGATCTTGCTGCCGGTGGCCAACTGTTCCAGCCCTTCGAGTAGCCGGGCCTGCTGGCGCCATTCGCCAAAGGTCATGCCGGTATCGCGGCGGAACAATCGTTGCAGGGTTTTTTCCGTCACCCCCAGCCGCCTGGCCCAGTCGCCGAGCGGCGTGGTGTCGTCGGGGGCCGCCAGCAACCCGTCGCACAGCCGGGCCAGGCGTCCGTCCCGGGGCGTGGGCAAGTGCAGGGGCAGCACGTCCATCTGGGTGATCTCGTCGAGCAGCAGGCGCATCAGCCGACCGTCCCGGGATTCGGCGGAGTAGGGCAGGGGCACCGCCACCGCGGCGACGATCAGCTCGCGCAGCAGGGGCGAGACGCCGATCACCGAGCAGTCCCGGGGCAGGCCGGGGGCCGCGTCGGGACGGATGAACACGGTGCGCATGCGCACCCCGCCGACCATGCGGTTCCAGTGCTCGGTGCCACCGGGCATCCAGATTGCCCGGGTGGGGGGGACGATCCAGCGGCCCTCCGGGCTGTTGACCACCATCACCCCCTCCACCGCGTAGATCAGCTGGGCGTTGAGGTGGGAATGGCGGCAGGTGGCCTCGCCGGAGCGGTAGTCCGCCGCCAGTCCGGTGACGGGCAGGTCGCTACGGTCCAGGCCGTCGTCGAAATGGTGGCTGGCCATGTCTGTTTCGCGAAAGGTGTTGTCTTATTATCGCAGGACGGGCGATTTTTTCGCCGTTAGGATGCCGCTTCGATCACAACAAGCCGGCCCGATCCGGCACCCCAACCCCATGGAAAACACCCTCGCCACAACCGCTACCGCCGCCGGGGATGCCCAGCGCACCGGCTTCCGGGTGCTCGGGGCGATCAGCTTCGCCCACTTCCTCAACGACATGATCCAGTCGTTGATTCTGGCTATCTATCCGCTGCTCAAGGGCAACTTCGGCCTGAGCTTCGCCCAGATCGGCCTGATCACCCTGGCCTACCAGCTCTCCGCCTCCCTGCTGCAACCCCTGGTGGGGCTGTACACCGACCGCCACCCCAAGCCCCATTCCCTCTCGGTGGGCATGGGTTGCACCCTGGCGGGCCTGCTGCTGCTGGCGGTGGCCCCCGACTTCATAACCGTGCTGGGGGCCGCCATGCTGGTGGGCACCGGCTCGTCGATCTTCCATCCGGAATCGTCCCGGGTGGCGCGCATGGCCTCCGGCGGGCGCCACGGCCTGGCCCAGTCCATCTTCCAGGTGGGTGGCAACGGCGGCAGTGCCGTGGGGCCCCTGCTGGCGGCGTGGATCATCATCCCCAACGGCCAGGCCAGCGTCGCCTGGTTCGCCCTGGCGGCCCTGCTGGCGATCGCCGTGCTGTGGCAGATCGGCCGCTGGTACCGGGTCCAGCAGGCCCTGCAACGGGCCCGGGGCGGCCACGCCAAGGCCCAGGCCTCGCCCCTGCCGCGGCGCACCGTGGCCCTGGCCATGGGGGTGCTGCTGCTGCTGATCTTCTCCAAGTACTTCTACCTGACCAGCTTGCAGAGCTACTACACCTTCTACCTGATCAGCCGCTTCGGCCTGTCGATCCAGTCGGCCCAGGTGCACCTGTTCCTGTTCCTCTTCGCCGTGGCCGCCGGCACCATCCTGGGCGGCCCCATCGGCGACCGGATCGGGCGCAAGCGGGTGATCTGGGCGTCGATCCTGGGGGCCGCGCCCTTCACCCTGGCGCTGCCCTACGCCAACCTGTTCTGGACCGGCGTGCTGACGGTGATCATTGGCTTCATCATGGCCTCGGCCTTCTCCGCCATCCTGGTGTTCGCCCAGGAGCTGATCCCGGGCAAGGTGGGCACCGTGTCGGGCCTGTTCTTCGGCTTTGCCTTCGGCATGGGCGGCATCGGCGCCGCGGTGCTGGGCCGGCTGGCCGATGCCTGGGGCATCGAGTACGTGTACTGGCTGTGCTCGTTCCTGCCCCTGCTGGGTATTTGTGCCGCCCTGCTGCCAAATCCGGCCAGGCCGCGCTAGGGGGGTATTAAGGCAAAAGCAACCTTGTCCTGCTCTTTTTCGACCGTTTCGCACCGAGAGCCGTAATGCTCCCTATTTTTTCCGGAGCCTAAGACCTGCGTAGTCGTAATTTTGGAGGGGGGCTGATTGCGGAATAGAGAGCAAGCCTGCCGGAAACAGAAAAGAAAAAAGCCGGCTCGAAAGCCGGCTTTTTTCTGCGATTGGTGCCCAGAAGAGGACTCGAACCTCCACGCCTCGCAGCGCTAGTACCTGAAACTAGTGCGTCTACCAATTCCGCCATCTGGGCGATATTCGAACATCGGATAGGCGCGCATTATAAGGAATCTCGCCGCGCAACGCAAACGCTGATGCAGGTGATGGTGCGGCCATGATGTTTTTTTACTTGTCGTTTTCTTGCTCTTTTCCCATTGTTTCGCGTGAAAGGACGCCGTGGTGCCTGTTTTCAACAACGCTATTCGTAGCGAAGTCCGGTCGCCAGCGCGGGTGGGCGGATATCTGGGCGAGGGAAAGGAGGGTAGGGAAGACGGAAAAGGGCGGGAGGCGGGCCCAGGGCTGGTATCATCGGCGCTGCGGCGATGCCAGCGCAATGTCAGCGTCTTGCCGCGTACCGATATCCGGCGTTCGTCATTCCGGTCAATGCCTCGTGGGGCCTGGCTTGGCGGGCGCTACCACAACCCCAACGGACGCAAGGGATCAAATAATGGCGCTGAGAACAGGCCGCGCAGAAAAGAAAAAAGCCAGCTCGAAAGCTGGCTTTTCCCTGCGATTTGGTGCCCAGAAGAGGACTCGAACCTCCACGCCTCGCGGCGCTAGTACCTGAAACTAGTGCGTCTACCAATTCCGCCATCTGGGCGATGTGCGAACATCGAAGAAGGCCGGATTATAAGGACCCATAAGAAAGTGTCAACACCAAAATTGTCGAAAGTTCGCCGCAGCGATCCGTTTTTTGAGCGCGAGGTACAAAAGTACCCGTCGCCGCTGCCCTCCCGGGAATACATCACCCTGACCCTGGAAGAACAAGGCAGACCCGTCAGCGTCGAGCATCTGTGCGCCTTGCTCGATATCGCTCCCTTCGAGCGCGATCTGTTCGAGCGACGCCTGCGTGCCATGGAGCGGGAAGGGGAAGTCCTGCGCAACCGCAAGGGCGCCCTGATCCTGCCGGAAAAAGTGGATCTGATTCCCGGTCGGGTGATGGGCCATGCCGACGGTTTCGGCTTTCTGATTCCGGACGACCAGTCCGACGACCTGTACCTCGAACCCAAGCAGATGGACCGGGTACTGCACGGCGACCGTGCACTGGCGCGGGTGGCTGGAGTGGACCGGCGCGGGCGGCGCGAAGGGGTCATCGTCGAGGTGCTGGAGCGGGCCAATACCCTGCTAGTGGGGCGCGTCTTCGAGGAGCACGGCGTGCGCTTCGTCGTGCCGGAGAACCGGCGCATCAACCAGAAAATCCTGCTGGCTCCCGCCGAAAAGGGTGAAACCGGCAAAAAGGGCAAGAAGCGTGGTGGCGTGGCCGTGGTCCAGCCCGGTCAGGTGGTGGTGGTCGAGATCATCGAGCAGCCGACCCGCTACACCCAGCCCATCGGCCGGGTGAAGGAGGTGCTGGGCAACTACGCCGACCCAGGCATGGAGATCGAGATCGCCCTGCGCAAGCACGATCTGCCCTTCGATTTCTCGCCGGAAGCCGAGGCCGAGACCAAGGCCATTCCGGACACGGTGCGCAAGGTCGATACCGCCGGCCGCGAGGACCTGACCCACCTGCCCCTGGTGACCATCGACGGTGAAACCGCCCGGGACTTCGACGACGCGGTTTATGCCGAAAAGGTCGGCCGGGGGTACCGCCTGGTGGTGGCCATCGCCGACGTCTCCCACTACGTCAAGCCGGGTATGGCCCTGGACCACGACGCCTTCTCCCGGGGCAACTCGGTCTATTTCCCGCGCCGGGTGATCCCGATGCTGCCGGAAAAGCTTTCCAACGGCTTGTGCTCCCTCAACCCGGACGTGATCCGCCTGTCCATGGTCTGCGACATGCAGATCACCAGTGCCGGCCGTATCAAGAGCTACCGTTTCTACCCGGCGGTGTTCCGTTCCCGGGCCCGCCTCACCTACACCCAGGTGTGGAACTGGATCTCCGGCGCCGCGCAGCCCGAAGCCGATGCACACGTGGCGGTCTTTCCTCACCTGCAAACCCTCTACAAGCTGTTCCAGGTGCTCTCCAAGGCCCGGGATCAGCGGGCGGCCATCGATTTCGAGACCACCGAGACCCAGATGATCTTCAACGATCAAGGCAAGATCGACACGATCGTGCCGGTGGTCCGCAACGATGCTCACAAACTGATCGAGGAATGCATGCTGGCGGCCAACGTCTGTGCCGCCAATTTCCTCGAAGAGCACAAGCAGACCTGCCTGTACCGGGTGCACCAGGGCCCGACGCCGGAAAAGCTCGAAGCCCTGCGCGACTTCCTCAAGGAATTCGGTCTGTCCATCGGCGGCGGCGATGCCCCGGGGGCCCGGGACTATGCCGAACTGCTCGACAAGGTGAAGGACCGGCCCGACGCACCGCTGCTGCAGACGGTGATGCTGCGCTCCCTGCGCCAGGCCATCTACAGCCCGGACAACCTGGGCCACTTCGGCCTGGCCTACGAGGCCTACACCCATTTCACCTCGCCGATCCGTCGCTACCCGGACCTGCTGGTGCACCGGGCGATCAAGGCGGTGCTGTCCGGTCAGCGCTACAAGCCCGAGGGCTACCAGGACCTGATTCTGATTCCGGAAAAGCCCCTCAAGCGTAACGGCGCCCAGTCGCGCCCGGCCGAGGTCAAGACCGCCAAGGCCCTGCCGGCGGAGGCCCCCAAGGACAAGGATCACGCCAACTGGGAATCCATCGGCCTGCACTGCTCGGCCACCGAGCGGCGTGCCGACGAGGCTACCCGGGATGTGGAGAACTGGCTGAAGTGCTTCTACATGAAGGAGCGCATCGGCGAGGTGTTCGACGGCACCATTTCCACCGTGGTGCCCTTCGGCATCTTCGTCGCCCTGGACGAGGTGTACGTCGAAGGCCTGGTGCATGTTTCCGAGCTCGGGGAGGACTACTTCCACCACGACCCGGTCAAGCATGCCATGGTCGGTGAGCGGACCAAGGTCAGTTATCGCCTCGGCGGCCGGGTCAAGGTCAAGCTGGTGCGTGCCGACATGGAGAGCGGCAAGATCGATTTCGCCCTGGTCAAGGACGGTGCGGCTGCAGGCAAGGGGGCGCGGGCTGTCGAGGCCGCGACACCGGACAAAATGGGCAAGAAACCCCATCATACTGCCAGGCACGAGCCCCAGCCGGCTTCCGGCTTCGCCAAGCGCGAGGATGGGCGCACCTCCCGCCGTGACAAGGCTGCCGGCAAGAAGGGGGCTTCCTCGTCGCACCGGGGGGCGGAACACTACGCTGCCAAGAGTGCCCCGGGCAGCCATCGCCACCAGGAGCGCACGAGCAAGAAAACCTTCCCGGCCAAGGCCGCTCCGATGCGCGACGAGGATCGTCCGACGACTTACTTCGGACCGCCTGAAGGCGTGGCCAACGCCGCCGTTCCTAGCGTTCCCGCCGCCACGTCGAGGCGGCGCAAGGCACCCGTAGCGGCTTTGCTGGGCGGTGTTCCCTTGCCGCTGGTCGAGGTCGCCCAGGCTCCCGTGGAAGCGCTGCCGAAGAAGAAGCAAAGCGCGACCGGCAAGCCCGTGAAAACGGTGAAATCGGCTAAAGCGACCAAAGCAACGAAAGCCAGCCAAGCGACCCAGGCCGCCGGTACCGGTGCAGGCAAAAAAACGGCAGCAACGGTGAAAAAAGCGCCGGCAAAGGCCGCGGCGGTCAAGCGTAAGCCGACCAAGAGCGCCCCTGCCGCGGACAAAGCGGCGGCTCCGGCCACGGTGGAACAAGCGGTGGCGCCCAAGACCAGTGCGAAGAAAAAACCAGCTGCCAAACCGGCGGCGACCACGAAGGCTCCCAAGCGCGCCAAGGCCGCGGCCCCCGTGGTTGAAGGCGCAAGCAAGACGGTGGCAACACCCACGACGGCCACCAAGGCTACCGGCAAAACGGCGAACAAGAGCGCAACGGGCAAGACTGCCGCCGGTGCCGCCACCGCCAAACCCGTCAAGACCGGGGCAAGCAAAGCCAGCAAAGGGGGCTGATCGGTAACTGCTATGGCGCCGTCCTGACGGGAGCGTGATCTTTCCCGCCGGGACGGCGCCGAACGGCTACAATCGCCGCCCTGTTTTTCCCATTTCTGCAAGGTACTCGTCATGGCCGAAAGCCGCTCCCAGACCCGCTCCATCCACGGCTTTCACGCCATCATCGCCAAGCTGCGCCACGACCCGGAGGCGGTGAAGGAAATCTACCTCGACGCCAACCGCCAGGACGGGCGGGCCAAGGATCTGCTCCGCCACGCCGAAACCCAGGGCGTGCGGGTGATTCCGGTGGACGGCAAGCGCCTCGACGGCATGGCGCCGGGGGCGCGCCACCAGGGGGTGATCGCCCTGGTGGATGCCCGCATCCGCCACATCACCCTGGACGACGTGCTCGATACCCTGGACGAACCGGCCCTGCTGCTGGTGCTGGACGGCATCACTGATCCGCGCAACCTGGGGGCCTGCCTGCGGGTGGCCGACGCGGTCGGCGCCCATGCCGTGGTGGCGCCCAAGGACCGGGCGGTGGGGCTCACCGACGTGGCGATCAAGGCCGCCTCCGGCGCCGCCGAAACCGTGCCCTACGTGGTGGTCACCAACCTGGCCCGCAGCCTGCGCGAAATGAAGGAGCGGGACATCTGGGTGGTGGGCACCGCCGGTGAAGCCACCTCCACTCTTTATGAAGCCCAGTGGCCGGAAGCCACGGCCTGGGTGCTGGGGGCCGAAGGGGAAGGGCTGCGCCGCCTGACCCGGGAGACCTGCGACGCCCTGGTGAGCATCCCCATGCTGGGCAGCGTCGAATCCCTCAACGTCTCGGTGGCGACCGGGGTCTGTCTGTTCGAGGCGCGCCGGCGGCGCATGGCCGGCGCTTGAAGAGCGCTTGAGTAGCTTTCTGGTTTATCCAAAGAAAAAGGCCCCGTTCAGGGGCCTTTTTCTTTGGGGGCGGCGACTACCGGAACGGGGGACGCAGGGCGTCGATCAGGCCGCCAGGGCGTTGGAGGCATCCGGTGCGAATTCGGCGAACAGGGTTTGCAGGGTGCCCAGGGCGGCGCTCATGGCGTTGCCATCCGCTACGCTGGCCTGGGTCAATTGGCTGAAGGAGGCCGGTTGGCCGAACAGGTAGCCCTGTACCTGGTCGGCGCCGGCGGCGATGGCCAGCTCCAGGTGGCGCGGGGTCTCGATGCCCTCGCACACCGCCACCGCGCCGATGTCGTGGGCGATGGCCACCATGCGGCTGAGGATGCTGGCGTGGCGCCGGTCCTGTTCGGCGGCGTAGATCAGGGTGCCGTCGAGCTTGACGATGTCCGGCGACAGCCAGGCCAGGCGGTGCACGTTGGAGTGGGCCCGGCCGAAGTCGTCCAGGGCGATGCGGTAGCCCCGCTCGCGCCACCCGGCGATGGCCCGGGCCAGGTGGGCCTCGTAGGATTTGCCGTCACCGCCGCTGCTGTCACCGGTTTCGACGATTTCCAGCACCACCTGGCTAGGGGATAGCCCCAGGTGGCGCAGGATGGTTTCGAAGACTTGCCCATGGCCGCCCTGGACCGCCAGCAGGTGCTGGGGATGGACGTTCAGGTGCAGGTCGCCCCGAGCCCCGTTGGCCAGGAAGTTGAGGGCGTGGAGGGTGCGCACCAAGCGATCCAGGTGCACCATCTCCTCGCTGCCTCCCGGCAGGGAGAACACGTCTTCCGGCGACAGGGGTGTGCCGTCCGGCCCGAAGGCGCGCAGCAGGGCCTCGTGGGCCACGCTGGCCCCGTCCCGCACCGAGATCAGGGGTTGGTAGCGGGATTCCAGGCGCAGGTCGGTGAACAGCCCCTCGACCTGCTGAGGGGTCACGTTCAGGGCCGGCTGGCCGGTGGGGCGGGCGAAGGCGTGGTCGTTGAAGTAGCGGACCACGTCGTGCAGGGCTTCCAGGGCGGTCATGGCGTTGCCTGGGCTCCCGTTAGCGGTTGCCGCCGACCAGCCGGTCGAAGGAGCCGCCGTCGGAGAAGTGGGCCTTGGTGGCCTTTTCCCAGCCGCCGAACACGTCGTTGATGGTGAACAGCTTGACCTTGGGGAACTGGCTAGCGTACTTGGCCGCCACCTTGGCATCCACCGGGCGGTAGTAGTGCTTGCCGGCGATGTCCTGGCCTTCCGGCGAGTACAGGTACTCCAGGTAGGCCTGGGCCACCTTGCGGGTGCCGTGCTTGTCCACGTTCTTGTCCACGAGCGACACCGGCGGTTCGGCCAGGATCGAAGTTTCCGGCGCCACGATGTCGAACTTGTCCTTGCCGATTTCCTTGGTGGCCAGCAGGGCCTCGTTCTCCCAGGCGAGCAGCACGTCGCCCAGGCCGCGCTCGACGAAGGTGATGGTGGCACCCCGGGCGCCGGTGTCGAACACGGGCACGTTCTTGAGCAGGCGACCGACGAATTCCTGGGCCTTGTCCTCGCTGCCGTACTTCTTCAGAGCGTAGCCCCAGGCCGCCAGGTAGTTCCAGCGGGCGCCGCCGGAGGTCTTGGGGTTGGGGGTGATCACCGAGATGCCCGGCTTGGCCAGGTCTTCCCAATCCTTGATGTTCTTCGGGTTGCCCTTGCGCACCAGGAAGACGATGGTCGAGGTGTAGGGGCTGGCGTTGTGGGGCAGACGCTTCTGCCAGTCGGCCGGCAGCAGCTTGGCCTTGGCGGCGATCTCGTCGATGTCGTAGGCCAGGGCCAGGGTGACCACGTCGGCTTCCAGGCCGTCGATCACCGCGCGGCCCTGCTTGCCCGAGCCGCCGTGGGACTGGCGCACGGTCAGGTTGTCGCCGGTCTTGGCCTTCCAGTACTTGGTGAAGGCGCCGTTGTAGTCCTGGTACAGCTCCCGGGTCGGGTCGTAGGAGACGTTGAGCAGATTCACGTCGGCCGCGTGGGCGGCGCCAAACGCGGTGGAAAGTGCCAGGGCCAGGGTGCCGAGCACGCGGGAAAGGGGAGTCTTGTACGCCATGGTGATCCTCGTGGGTTCGGAATGAACGAAAGGTGATGGGCGTACTGTATCGAGGCGGGTTTTTCTTGAAAAAGAATAAAATTCTGTATTTTTATTAATTATTGTAATAAGCGGGGCTCCGCAGAGCCCCGGGTAGCACCTTAAACGCTGGTGAGGATGGCGATGGTTAGGAAGGCCGTTAGGCTGGCCAGGGCAAGCCAGGTGGCGTGGTAGGAAAGATCGCTGATACGGCCGAAGAGTTGGATTTCACGCAAGGGGCAGCGACGGCCGTTGCGGCAGGCGTTACCGGGGGGTGAGGCGGTGCTGGTGGGACGTTGACCGGAGAGATACCGCTTCAGGCAGTCGGGGCAAGAGGATTCCTGCGCGACCGAGAGGCGAGAGGACGATGACTGCATGATTTTCCCCTTTGCAAAAATAGGCCCGTGAAGGCCCCGTTGCGTTGTAGGAGAGGAAAATATTCCATTGCAATTCTGTTTTATGCAATCAAAATTTGTGCGTTGCAGGAATCCGCCTGGGAGCAAGGCTTGGCGCCGTTAATGGCGTTGCTTCCCGCTAACCGCCCGCACGCCGAGCAATACGCCGCAGAGCAGCAAGACGATACCGGCCTTCTCGAAAACCGTCGGTCCCCGGCCAGCGAAGGCGTAGAGGTAGCCCAGGGCAGCCAGAGTTTCAAAGACGATCAACTGGCCGGTGAGGGAGGGCGGCAGCAGTTGACTGGCCCGGTTCCACAGCAACGTGCCGGCCCAGGAGGCGCCCAGGCCGAGTACCGCCATGCCGGCGATGTAGGCGGCCGGGTCGCTGCCCCAGATCCGTGGGGTGGGCTGAACCAGAAGAAGCCCGGCAAAGCCGATCACGGCCAGGGGCAGGGTGACCAGTCCCTGGGCGGTGGCCCAGGTGGTCGGCGAGAGGTGGGGGTGGCGACGCAGCCAGGCGGCATTGGCCAGGGGATACCAGGTCCAGCAGGCCACTGCCGCCACGGCAAGCAGCACGCCGAGGGAAAACTGCGGGGAGGCGGTATCGCCGGCCTCCTGGGCGTGGACCAGCAGCAGGCCGCAACCGATGGCCAGCAGGGGCGGCACCAGGCGCCGCCAGGGCAGGTCCGGGCTGCTCAGGTTGGCGCAGACGGCGATGACCACCGGCAGGGTGCCGATGATCAGCGTCGGCAGCGGCCCGCCGGCCTGCTGCAACGCCGCGGCCAGGCAGCCGTAGTAGATGAAGTTGCCCACCAGGGTGAGGGCCACGGCACGTCGCCAGTCGGCCCGGCCCAGGGCCTGGAGGCGGCGCCGGTCGGTGCCGGCGAGCAGCAGGGCGACCAGGCCGAAGGCCAGGTAGCGCCCGAGGGCCAGGGAGGCCGGTGCCACGTCGGCGAAGCGTAACGGGGCGACGAAGACCAAGCCCCAAAGCAGGCCGGCGCCCTGGGCGCAGAGCACGCCCAGGGCGAGGGGATGGCGGGTGTGGACGGGCATGGCGCGACGACTTCGGCGGTGGGCAAAGGCGGGGATTATCGCCGCTTCGGACGCCAACCGGGCGGCTCCGTGGCGTCACTCGCCCGGTTGGGGGGGAGGGTGTGCAACCGACATCGCCACCGTGCTTTGGCAGGTGCAGCCAGGCCACCACCGTGAAACTCCGCGCCCAGCCTTGTTCTTGGACCATGGCTTTCCGAGATCAAGCATTGGCGCGGTTCTTCAGAGGGCCACCCTGAAACACCGCATGGATCGTGGCGATCCGGGCAGGCGAAAGTTAGCACCCCATCCTTCCGGCAACGCAGTAACGGTGCGGCTGGGCCGTCTGTCGCCGGCGCCGTGGCGGTGCCGACGGGCGCTGTCGCTATTCCGGCCCGTGCCGCTCCGGGCGATAATCCGGCCATTTCCCCCGTTTCGAGATCACCATGGCCTTTACCGTCGTCGACCACCCCCTCGTCCAGCACAAGATCGGCTTGCTGCGGGCCGCGGACATGAGCACCAAGAAGTTCCGCGAGCTGACGGCGGAACTGGCCCGGCTGCTGGCCTACGAGGCCTGTCGCGACTTTCCCGTGGAAACGGTGACGGTGGAGGGCTGGTGCGGCCCGGTGGAAGTGCAGCAACTGAAGGGCAAGAAGGTCACCGTGGTACCCATCCTGCGCGCCGGCCTGGGCATGCTAGACGGGGTGCTCGACCTGATGCCGAGCGCCCGGGTGAGCGTGGTGGGCATCGCCCGCAACGAGGAAACCCTGATGCCCGAGCCTTATTTCGAGAAGCTGGTGGGCAGCCTGGAAGAGCGCATGGCCTTGATCATCGACCCGATGCTGGCCACCGGCGGCTCCCTCAACGCCACCATCGACATGTTGAAGCGCAAGGGCTGCCGCCAGATCCAGGCCCTGGTGCTGGTGGCGGCGCCGGAGGGGGTCAAGGCGGTGACCGCTGCCCATCCCGACGTGGCGATCCACGCCGCGTCCCTGGACAGCCACCTCAACGCCGACGGCTACATCATCCCCGGCCTGGGCGACGCGGGCGACAAGCTGTTCGGTACCAAGCAATGAACCCCAGTACCGGGCCCGGCGTCTGAGTAAACGACGGGGCCGGCTCCACCCGGGACCGTTTTCGCCGCTTTCCATCGAGAGGGGAGACCGCCATGGTCCTGCCATCCCGGCTGTTCGTTTTGTGTCTGTCCCTGCTCCTGGCCGCCTGTGCCAGCGAGCCCCGGGTGCGTAGCGATTACGACCCCCAGGCGGATTTCTCGCGCTACCAGACCTTTGCCTTCTTCTCCCCGGCCGGCACCGACAAGGCCGGTTACGGCACCCTGGTGACCGAGCGGCTCAAGCACGCCACCCGGGCCGAGTTGGAGCGGCGCGGCTACGTCTACCGGGAAGCCTCTCCCGATCTGTTGGTGAATTTCAGCGGCAAGCTGGAACACCGGACCAGCGTGGTACCGGCGCCACCGCCGCCGCCGATGGGCTACTACGGCTACCGTGGCGGTTTCTACGGCCCCTGGCCCGGCTACGGCTGGGGGCAGGAAGTCATCAACTACACCGAGGGCACCCTCAACATCGACCTGGTGGACGCCCGCCGTCGCCAGTTGGTCTGGGAGGGGGTCGGGGTCGGCACGGTGGGCGATGTGGAGGAGGCCATCTCGCAAAAGTCCCTGGACAAGGCGGTGGCCGCCATCTTCGCCCGCTACCCGTTCGTGGCCGGTGTGCGGGCCACGGCGCCGGCCAAGGACAAGTAGGCGGCCTTCCTTCAAGCGCGGTGCGTCCCGCGAGAGCGCCGCTGCGCTGCCGGCGACGTACCCCAACATGCCCGCATAAGCAAAACGCCCGGCTTCGCGAAGCCGGGCGTTTTGCTTGTAGCCAGGGATTGGGCGGCAGCGGCGCATCCACTGCTGGCCGGCGCTTACCAGGTAGTCAGCACGGAACCCTTGAACTCGGTGTCGATGAACTTCTTGATCTCGGCGCTGTGGTAGACCTTGATCAGCTTGTGCACCCAGGCCGCATCCTTGTTCTTCTCCTGCACCACGATCACGTTGGCGTAGGGGCCCTTGGCCGCTTCCATGGCGATGGCGTCCTTGGTCGGGTTGAGGCCGGCCGGCAGGGCGTAGTTGGTGTTGATAGTGGCGGCATCCAGGTCACCCAGGGTGCGGGGCAGCTGGGCGGCGTCGAGTTCCTTGAACTTCAACTTCTTGGGGTTCTCGGCGATGTCCAGGGGGGTGGCCTTGAGGCCCACGCCCGGCTTGATCTTGATCAGGCCCTGCTTTTCCAGCAGCAGCAGGCCGCGGCCGCCGTTGGTCGGGTCGTTGGGGACACCGATGGTGGCGCCGTTGGCCAGTTCGGCCACGCTCTTCACCTTCTTGGAGTAGAGGCCCATGGGGAAGTTGACCGTGGTGGCCACCGACACCAGCTTGTAGCCCCGGGACTTCACCTGGTCGTCCAGGTAGGGCTGGTGCTGATAGCTGTTGGCGTCCAGGTCGCCGGCGGCCAGGGCGGCGTTGGGCTGCACGTAGTCGGAGAATTCCACCACCTGGATCTTCAGGCCTTCCTTCTCGGCCAGCTTCTTGACCTGTTCCATCACCTGGGCGTGGGGGCCGGCGGTGACGCCGATCTTGTACACCTTGTCGTCAGCGTGGGCGGCCAGGCTGCTCAGGCTGGCTAGGGCGGTGGCGCCCACCAGCAGGGCGGCGAGGGTTTTTGCGATTTTCATGGGGACTCCTGTTGGCTAAGGGTCGGAAACAAGGGAAAAGGGCGATCCGGCGTCAGACGGTGGTCTGCGATGATCAGCGGTGATTCAAGCGCCGCGACAGCCAGTCGCCACAGGACTGGACCAGCTGGACGAAGACGATCAGCACCAGCACCACCATGCCCATCACCTCGGGCATGAAGCGTTGGTAGCCGTAGCGGATGCCCAGGTCGCCCAGGCCGCCGCCGCCGACGGCGCCGGCCATGGCGGAAAAGCCGATCAGACTGACCAGCATGATGGTCAGGCCGTTGAGGATGCCGGGCAGGGATTCGGGCACCAGCACCTTGGTGATGATCTGCATCGGCGTGGCGCCCATGGCCTGGGCGGCCTCGATCAGGCCCCCGTCCACTTCGCGCAGGGCGCCTTCCACCAGGCGGCCGACGAAGGGAATGGCGGCAATCGCCAGGGGCACCACGGCGGCGGCGGTGCCGATCGAGGTGCCGGTGATCAGGCGGGTGAAGGGAATGATCGCCACCATCAGGATGATGAACGGGGTGGAACGCACCGCGTTCACCACCAGGCCCAGGGTCTTGTTGAAGACCGGCCGGGCCAGGATGTGGCCCGGGGCGGTGACGGCGAGCAGCAGCCCGAGGGGAATGCCGATCAAGGTGGCGATGCCGCCGGACAGGCCGACCATCACCAGGGTTTCAATGAACGAGTCCCAGAGCAGGGAAAGCAGTTCAGGCGACATTGACCACCTCCGTGCGGATGCCTTGTTGATCGAGCCAGGTCAGGGCGTCCTGGCGGTTGGCGACGTCGCCTTCGAGCAGCACCAGCAGGGAGCCGAAGGGCTCGCCCTGGATCTCGTCGATCTGGCCGTGCAGGATGTTCACGTCCAGGCCGAACTGGCGGGTCAGGGCCGACATCAGCGGCGCGTCGGCCGAGGCGCCGGTGAAGAACAGGCGCACCACCTGGCCGCCCTTTTGCAGGTGCGGCTGGGCCAGCCGTTCGAGCAGGCCCTCGGGCAGTTCGTGGCCGATCACGTCGGCGATCAGGGTCTTGGTCATGGGCTGGGTGGGGGAGGTGAACACCTCGAACACCCGGCCCGATTCGACGATGCGGCCGTGGTCGAGCACCGCCACCCGGTCGCACAGGTCCTTGATCACCTGCATCTCGTGGGTGATCACCACGATGGTCAGCTTGAGGCGCCGGTTGATGTCGCGCAGCAGGGCCAGGATCGAGCGGGTCGTCTCCGGGTCCAGGGCCGAGGTGGCCTCGTCGCAGAGCAGCACCTTGGGCCGGGAAGCGAGGGCCCGGGCGATGCCGACGCGCTGCTTCTGGCCGCCGGACAACTGGCTCGGGTAGCGGTCGCGCTGGGCGGCCAGGCCCACCAGTTCGAGCAGCGGGTCGACCCGGGCGGCGATCTCGGCCCGGGGCACGCCGGCCAGTTCCAGGGGCAGGGCGACGTTGGCGAAGACGGTGCGGTTGGCCAGCAGGTTGAAGTGCTGGAAGATCATGCCGATCTCGCGCCGGGCGGCACGCAGCTCGGCGTCCGACAATGAGGTCAGGTCGCGGCCGGCGACGACCACCTGGCCGGCGCTGGGGCGTTCGAGCAGGTTGATGCAGCGGATCAGGGTCGATTTGCCGGCGCCGCTCTTGCCGATGATGCCGAAGATCTCGCCTTCGGCGATGGTCAGGTCGATGTTGCTCAGGGCTTCCACCACGGCGCTGTCGCGGCTGGGCCCGGGGTAGCGCTTGGCGATCGCGTTGAGCGCGATCATGGGCGCGGTCTGGAGGTTCTCCATGATTCCCGATGGTTCTTTGTGTGCTTGGATTGGCTCGATGGTGTCGCCAACGGCGATGCTTTTCTGCCGCCGGCCGGGTGGAGGCAGTCGAAAGGACGGATGCGGCAGAAAAGAATGCGGCCCGACCACTGGTAGGCGGTCGGGCCAAGCCCGGGATTATAGCCCTCGGGGCGTTACACGACCATTCCGGCGCCCACGGTGTCGAAGGTGGCCTCGTCGATGATGACGAAGGCCCCGGTGGCCCGGTTCTTCGCGTAGGAATCGCAGAACACCGGCTGGGCGAGGCGGAAGCTGACCCGGGCGATGTCGTTCATGGCCAGCTTCTCGGCGCCCTGCTGTTCCAGGGTGTTCACGTCCAGCTTGTAGGCGATCTCGCCCACCGCCGCCCGGGTGCTGCGGGTGGTGTGGCGGATGGTGTACTTGCGGCTGCGGTCGAGCGGCGTTTCGGCGAACCAGCAGACCATGGCTTCCAGCTGCTTGGTTACTTCCGGCACGGCCCCGTCGCCGTTGGCGGCGCTGGCGGTGCTGCCGGCCTTGACCAGCATGTCGCCCCGGGACAGGTCGATCTCGTCTTCGAGCAGCAGGGTCACCGACTGGTCGGCCACCGCCGAAGTCAGGGGCTGGCCGCCAATGTGGATGGCCTTCACCTTGGTCTCGATCCAGGCCGGCAGGGCCAGGATGCGGTCGCCCACCTGGACGGTGCCCGACTCGATACGGCCGCAGAAGCCACGGTAGTCGTGCAGTTCCGGGTTGTCGGAGGCCTGGGGACGGCACACCCACTGGATCGGAAAGCGGAACTGCTCGGCCTTGGCCGCCGCGTCGCCGTGGGCGCCGGGGGCGGTTTCCAGGAGTTCCAGCAGGGTCGGGCCCTCGTACCAGGCCAGGGCTTCGCCCCGGTCCACCACCATGTCGCCGTTCAAGGCCGACATGGGCACGAAGGTCACGTCGTGGGTGGTGTCGGACAGGCCCAGGCCGGCGGCGAAATCCTGGAAGTCGGCGCGGATGCGCTCGAACACGGCCCGGTCGTGCTCCACCAGGTCCATCTTGTTCACCGCCACCACCAGGTGGCGGATGCCGAGCAGGTGGCACACCGCGGCGTGGCGGCGGGTCTGCACCGACAGGCCCTTGCGCGCATCCACCAGCAGGATCGCCAGGTCGGCGGTGGAGGCGGCGGTGACCATGTTGCGGGTGTACTGCTCATGCCCGGGGGCGTCGGCGATGATGTACTTGCGCGTGCCTGTGGAGAAGTAGCGGTAGGCCACGTCGATGGTGATGCCCTGCTCGCGCTCGGCGGAGAGGCCGTCGGTGAGCAGGGACAGATCGACGGCGGACAGGCCGCGACGCTGGGAGGTGCGCTCGATCTGGGCCAGGGTGTCGGTCAGGATCGTCCGGGTGTCGTAGAGCAGACGCCCGATCAGGGTGCTCTTGCCGTCGTCCACGCTGCCGCAGGTGAGAAAGCGCAGCAGGCCGTGGTCTTGAATGCGTTCCAGGGCAGCCATCAGAAATACCCTTCCTTCTTGCGTTGTTCCATGGAGGCCTCGCTGGTCTGGTCGTCCAGGCGGGTGGCGCCCCGTTCCGAGACGGCGGTGCTGGCGGTCTCGGCGATGATCTTGTCGATGGTGTCGGCGGTGGATTCCACCGGCGCGGTGCAGGGGATGTCGCCGACGGTGCGGAAGCGCACGTCGATTTCCTCCACCACGTCGCCGTCCTTGGCCGGGGTCAGGTCGGTGACTGGGGCCAGCAGGCCGTTCTTGCGCACGATTTGGCGCTTGTGGGTGAAGTAGATCGAGGGCAGTTCCAGGCCTTCCCGGGCGATGTACTGCCACACGTCCAGCTCGGTCCAGTTGGAGATGGGGAAGGCGCGCATGTGCTCGCCCTTGCGCACCCGGGCGTTGTACAGGTTCCACAGCTCGGGGCGCTGGTTCTTCGGGTCCCACTGGCCGAACTCGTCGCGGAAGCTGAACACCCGCTCCTTGGCCCGGGCCTTTTCCTCGTCGCGGCGGGCGCCACCGATCAGACAGTCGAAACCGAATTCCTCCACGGCTTCGAGCAGGGTCACCGACTGGAAGCGGTTGCGCGATTCCAGGGGCGACTTGAGCACGATGGTGCCCCGGGCGATGGAATCCTCCAGGCTGCGCACGATCAGCCGCTCGCCCAATTCAGAAGCGCGGCGGTCGCGGAAGGCGATCACTTCCGGGTAGTTGTGGGCGGTGTCGATGTGCAGCAGGGGGAAGGGGAACTTGCCGGGGCGGAAAGCCTTTTCCGCCAGGCGCAGCAGGCAGATCGAGTCCTTGCCCCCGGAGAACAGGAGGGCCGGGTTCTCGCACTGGCCGGCCACTTCCCGCAGGATGTGGATGGCTTCGGCTTCGAGCCAGTCCAGGTGGGAGAGGGTGACGCGGGTGGTCATGGGTGCACTCATCGCAATAATGAAATCGGTTCGTGGGGAGCGGTCGGCCAGATGGCAATCAGGCCTGCTTGACGTGGAGCCCGCACTCCTTGCTTTCGGGGTTTTCCCACCACCAGCGGCCGGCGCGTACGTCCTCGCCCGGGGTGATGCTGCGGGTGCAGGGAGCACAGCCGATGCTCGGGTAGAAACGGTCGTGCAGGGCGTTATAGGGCACCTGGAAGTGGCGCACGTAGGCCCACACCTCGGCCTCGCTCCAGTCGGAAAGCGGGTTGTACTTGGGGATGCCCCGGTCGCTGTCGAAGTCTTCCACCGGCAGCTCGGCCCGGGTGGCGGACTGGGCGGCGCGCATGCCGGTGATCCAGGCTGCCTTGCCGGTCAGGGCCCGGTTGAGGGGCGCCACCTTGCGGGCGCCGCAACAGGCCTTGCGGGCTTCCACCGAGTCGTAAAAACCGTTGATGCCGAAGCGCACGACGAAGGTCTGCACGTCGGCGGCCTCGGGGAAGATCACGCTCACCGGGGTGCCCGGGTAGCGCTTGGCGGTTTCGGCCAGCAGATCGTAGGTTTCCGCCGGCAGGCGGCCGGTGTCCAGGGTAAAGATGCCGATGGGCAGCTTGTCCTTGGCGATCAGGTCGGTGAGCACCATGTCCTCGGCGGACAGGCTGGAGGCCAGGGCGGCGCCGGCGCCATGTTTGGCGGCGATGCCGGCGAGCACGGCACGCACCGCTTCGGCCTTGGCCAGGGCGCTTTGCAGCGCCTGCGGGTTGTCGCCCTTGAGGACGGCGGGGTTGAAGTTGGCCATGGCGTAGCGCTCAGGAAGACTGGCCGGCGTCGAGGCTGGCACCGCCGCGCTGCACCCGGCGGAACAGGGGACGGGGATCGTCCACCGCCCCGGCATAGGTGAAGCTGAAGTCGTCGAAGGCCTTCAGGGCGTCGTTCAGGTCCTTGCCTTCCTTGAGGGCGAAGGCGTCGATGCCGCAGCGGCGCATCAGGAAGAACTGGTCGCGCAGCACGTCGCCCACGGCGCGGATCTCGCCGGTCCAGCCGAGGCGGCGCAGCAGGGTGGCGCTGGTGTAGCCACGGCCGTCCACGAACTTGGGGAATTCCACGGCGATCAGGGCCAGGTGGGCGAAGTCGCCGGCCAATTGCTCGGCTTCCTCGCCCGGGGCCAGGCTCACGCCGAGCTTGCCGCCCTGGGTCAGGCGGGCCAGCAGCTCGTCGCGGCGGGCCTGCCACACGGCCAGGGGCACGATCAGGTTGGGCGCGTCGGCGACGGAGGGCAGGGTGACGGTGGCGGCGCTCTCGCTGCTTTCCGGGGCGTCGGTGGAGACCGTCAGCACCAGCCGGGCGAAATCGTCGGCGACGATGGCCGGCGCCGGGGTGGAGCGGATGATCTGGGGGCGGCGGATCAGGTCAGGCATGGGTCGATTCCCGGGCAGCGGAGGTGTTGAGGGCGGCGGGGCGGCGGCCAGCATAGACCGCTTCCTTGAAGGGGGCGAGTCCGAGGCGCTCGAAGGTGTCGAGGAAGCGCTCATCGTCGTGGCGCTGGGCCACGTAGGTGCGCACCAGGGTTTCCACCACCTCGGGCACTTCGGCGGCCGAGAAGGAGGGGCCGATCACCTTGCCCAGGGCGGTTTCCCGGCCCTTGACGCCGTCGGTGTGGCCGCCCAGGGTGACCTGGTACCACTCCTCGCCGTTCTTATCGACGCCGAGGATGCCGATGTGGCCGACGTGGTGGTGGCCGCAGGCGTTCATGCAGCCGGAGATGTTGAGGTCCAGGTCGCCGATGTCGAACAGATAGTCCAGGTCGGCGAAGCGCTCCTGGATAGCTGCGGCGATGGGGATCGACTTGGCGTTGGCCAGGGAGCAGTAGTCGCCCCCGGGGCAGCAGATCAGGTCGGTGAGCAGGCCCACGGTGGGGGTGGAAAGACCCTTGGCCTTGGCCGCTTCCCAGACGTCGGGCAGGGCGGAAACGGGCACGTCGGGCAGCACCAGGTTCTGCTCGTGGGAGACGCGCAATTCGCCGAAGCTGAACTGGTCGGCCAAGTCGGCCACGGCTTCCATCTGCTCCGAGGTGCAATCCCCGGGCGGTTGGCGCGGGTCCTTCAGGGAAATGGTGACGGCGGCGTAGCCCGGCTGCTTGTGCGGGTGCACGTTGCGCGCCACCCAGCGGGCGAAAGCCGGGTTGGAGGCTTTCAGGGCGTCGACCCGTTCATCGCGGGCCGGCAGGGCGGCGTAGTCCGGGGCGGTGAAGTGGCGGGCGATGCGCTCCAGCTCCTCGGTGCCGACGGTGCTCGGGCCGTCCTTCAGGTTGGCCCATTCCTCCAGCACTTCCTTGCGGAACTGCTCGGCGCCCAGGGCGTGCACCAGGATCTTGATACGGGCCTTGTAGGGGTTGTCGCGGCGGCCGTAGGAGTTATAGACGCGCAGGATGGCCTCGACGAAGGTCAGCAGGTGCTGCCAGGGCAGGAATTCCTCGATTACCTTGGCCAGGATCGGGGTGCGGCCCAGGCCGCCGCCCACCAGCACCTCGAAGCCGATCTCGCCGGCGGCGTTCTTCTTGATGTTGAGGCCGATGTCGTGAGCCAGGGTCACCGCCCGGTCCCGGGTGGAGCCGCTCACGGCGATCTTGAACTTGCGCGGCAGGAAGGCGAATTCGGGCTGGAAGGTGCTCCATTCGCGCAGCAGCTCGGCAAAGGGGCGCGGGTCGGCGATCTCGTCCGGGTCGATGCCGGCGAAATGGCTGGTGGTGACGTTGCGTACGCAGTTGCCCGAGGTCTGGATGGCGTGCATTTCCACGTCCGCCAGCTTTTCCAGGATGTCCGGGGTGTCTTCCACCTTGGGCCAGTTGAGCTGCAGGTTGTGCCGGGTGGTGAAGTGGCCGTAGCCCCGGTCGTAGTCCCGGGCCACCTCGGCCAGCTTGCGCAGCTGGGTGGACGACAGCAGGCCGTAGGGCACGGCGATGCGGAACATCGGCGCGTGGCGCTGGATGTACAGGCCGTTCTGCAGGCGTAGCGGGCGGAATTCGTCGTCGGAGAGTTCGCCGGTTTTCCAGCGCCGGACCTGGTCGCGGTACTGGGCGACCCGTTGGCGGAGGATGGCGTGGTCGTAAGCGTCGTAGCGGTACATGGAGGGTCCAGACAGGCCTGCGGAAATGAGTGACGCTATGGTAAGACCGGGTTATTGATTCAAAAAGAATATCCGGTTAGATTGTTATAGCGATTTGTTATTTATAAGGGAGAACTCGTGAAACTGCAGCAGTTGCGCTATCTGGTGGAGGTGGCCCGGCGCGGGCTCAACGTTTCCGAGGCGGCGGAAGCCCTGTACACCTCCCAGCCCGGCGTCTCCAAGCAGATCAAACTGCTCGAGGACGAGCTGGGCATTGTCGTCTTCGAGCGCAGCGGCAAGCGCCTGGTGGGCATCACCGAGCCGGGCAAGGCGGTGCTGGAGATTTCCGGCCGCATACTTAAAGAGGCGGACAACCTGAAGCGGGTCGGCGCCGAATACGCCGGGGGCGACTCCGGCAGCCTGACCATCGCAGCCACCCACACCCAGGCCCGCTACGCCCTGCCGGCGGTGGTCAAGCGCTTCGTGGACAAGTACCCCAACGTGCGCCTGTCCCTGCACCAGGGCAGCCCGACCCAGATCGCCGAATGGGTGAGCAACGGCGATGCCGACATCGGCATCGCCACCGAGGCCATGGACCAGTATCCCCAGCTGGTGATGCTGCCCTGCTACCAGTGGTCCCACGTGGTGATCGCCCCGGAAGGGCACCCGATCCTGGCCGAACCAGCCCTGACCCTGCAGGAAATGGCCCGTTATCCCCTGATCACCTACGACCCGGCCTTTACCGGCCGTTCCCGGATCAACCGGGCCTTCGAGCGGGCCGGCATCACCCCCAACGTGGTGCTGGCGGCCATCGACGCCGACGTGATCAAGACCTACGTCGGCCTGGGCCTGGGTCTGGGCGTGATCGCCGCCATGGCCTTCGATGCCGAGCGGGACGTCGGCCTGCGCGCCCTGGACGCCAGCCACCTGTTCGAGCGCAACACCACCCGCATCGGCCTGAAGCGCGGCACCTACCTGCGCCGCTTCGAATACGACTTCATCGAGTACTTCGCCCCGCAACTGACCCGCAAGGCCGTGGAAATGGCCATGGCCGGGGCGGGAGACTCCTACCAGCTGTAAGCCGGTCTGCCCGTTGCCGACGAGGGTCCGCAGCGGGGCGGCGCAGGAAGCGGCGCACCGTGATGAGGCAGGGGCGAGGCAGGGGCGAGGCAGGGGCGAAGGGGAGGGAGGGAGCCTGACCCGCGAAACCCCGCGCCCCTGGCCGTTCTTCAAAGGGTGGCTCTGGAGATCAAGGATTGACGCGGGTCTCCAAGGGTATGCCTCGGAGATCGGCCATGGGCGCGGTGTTTGAGGGACGGCCTCGATGCCCGTGACGCCGGCCCACCATGCAACAGGCCCGCCGCGCAACCGCGACTCCGGCTGAATGCCCGGATCAGAACAGCCCCATCTCCAGCCCGGCGGCCAGCAGGCCGCCGATTTCGCGGCTGGCCTCCAGGTCCGCCGGGGTGGTGGGCTGGCGGGCGATGCGGCCGGGATGCACCGGCTTCCAGCCGTAGCCGGTGGCGATCCGCCCGACCTCCCGCAGGGCGCCGCGGCCGTCGTTGCCGCAGGCCACCAGCACCGCGTAGGGGCGGCCGGTGGTCTGGTTCTCCAGGGGATAGAAGGTGCGGTCGAACAGATCCTTCACCAGCCCGGCCATATAGCCGAAATTCTCCGGGGTGCAGATCAGGTAGCCGTCGGCGCCGCGCAGGTCGTCGGCATTGGTGTCGGCGGCCCGTTGCAGGCGGGTATCCACCGCCGGGGCGGCCTCACGGGCGCCGGCCAGGGCGGCCCGGGCCAGTGCCTCGGTGCGCCCGCTCTGGGTGTGGTAGACGATCAGTAGCCGGGCCATGGCGCGCGCCGTGCCGGGATTAGCAGGTCCGGGAAGCCCGGGAGGCCGGCGGAACGGCCGCCGTCGCCGCCCGGCGCGGCAGCGCTGGCGGATAGGGCAGGCGGGCCGCCGGGTCCTGGCGGTAGAAGCGCACGAACAGGGCGTACAGGGCCGGGTAGCTGTCCCGCACCGCTTCGGGGAAGGTGAAGAAGGTTTCCGACAGCACGGCGAAGAATTCCCCCGGGTGCTCGGCACCGTAGGGGTCGATCCAGGTTTCCTCGCCGGCATCGACCCGGGCGCAGAAGTCCTCGTAGGCGGCATCCAGCACCTCGATCCAGTGCTCCTGGTTCATGCCCGGGTGCAGCGGCGGCACGCCGTCGGGTTCGCCCTCGCGCATGTCGAGCTTGTGGGCGAATTCGTGGATGACCACGTTGTAGCCTTCGTCCGCCAGCAGCACGTCGCGCCAAGAGAGGATCAAGGGCCCGCCGGACCAGGCCTCGCCGGCAGCCACTTCGTCGTACTCGTGCACCACGCCGGTTTCGTCGGCGATCTGGCGCGGGATGACGAATTCGTCCGGGTAGATCACCACGCCGCTCCAGTCCTTGTACCAGTGCAGCCCCAGGTTGAGCACCGGCAGGCAGCCCTGGGCCGCCACCGAGACGCAGATGGCGTCGGTCAGCACCAGGCCCCCGGCGCCGGTGAACGACTTGTCGGCCAGGAACGCCTCGGCCAGCTGCTTCAGGTTGCCCTGTTCCTCCCGGTTGAGGGCGGCGAGAAAGGGCAGCCCGGCAACGGTACTGCGCCACAGGGGCTCGGGAATCGCCGCCGGGCGCGCATTGCGGCCCAGGCCCAGGGCGGCGAGCAGGCGGTGGATCATGGTGTGTGCTTCCGCCTCACTTCAACCGCGGCCCGAGCACGGTGGTGAGGTAGATGCCGGCAAAGATCAGGGCGATGCCGGCGTAGTGGTAGAGGTGGGGCACTTCGCCCAGGAGCAGGGCCGAGAGCAGGGTGCCGAACACCGGCATCAGGTGGATGAACAGGCTGGCCTTGTTGGCGCCGACCTCGGCCACCCCCCGGTTATAGAACACGTAGCCGAGAAAGCCGGGAAAGATCGCCACGTAGGCGATTCCGGCCAGGGCGCCGGCGTTGACGTTGATATGGCGCTCCTGGGTGATTTCCCAGGCATAGGCCGGGGCCAGCACCAGCACGCCGACCACGGTCATGGCCGCCAGCATCAGCATCGGGTCCACGCCGGAGGGGCGCCATTGCAGGCCCACGGTATAGACCGCCCAGACCAGCACGGCGGCGAGCATCCACAGGTCGCCCCGGTTGAGGGTCAGGCCGGCCAGCACGTCCAGGTCGCCGCGGCAGATGATGGTGGCGGCGCCGACGAAGGACAAGGCCACCCCCAGCCCCTCGATGGGCCGCAGCCGCTTACCGAGAAAGGCCCAGGACAGGGCGATGGTGGCGATGGGAATGAACGAATTGAGCAGCACCCCGTTGGTGGCGGCGGTGTATTGCAGGGCGATGTAGGCGAAGGTGTTGTAGCAGCCCACGCCGAGGACGCCCAGCAGCAGCACCGGCTTCCACCCCTTCCTCAGGATCGGCCACTGGCTGCGCAGGTGGGGCAGGGCCAGGGGCAGCACCAGCAGCAAGGCCAGGCTCCAGCGCCAGAAGGCCAGGGCGAAGGGCGGCACGTCGGCGCGGATGGCCCGGCCCAGCACCATATTGCCGGACCAGAACAGGGCGGTGAGGGTGAGCAGCAGGTAGGGGTGGCGCAGCAAGTGCGTCCGGGACTCGGGGGCCATGGCGGTTTATTGGTTTTTCTGGGGCGGGCTCCGGCGCCGGCCTGACGGCCGTGCCGGGTTGGGGAAGGCGATTATGCCACCCGCGGCCGGGCCGTCGACAGCGCCGGCGGCGGTGCCCGGCCGGAGCGGCGGGAGGGGAATGGCGGGAGCGGCGCCCCTATTCGATCCAGATAAAGGGATTGTGCGCCACTTCCCAGAGAAAGCCGTCCGGGTCGGCGAAGTAGCCGCTGTAGCCGCCCCAGAACACTTCCTCGGCAGGTTTCACCAGTGTGGCGCCGGCTTTCACGGCGTGGGCCAGCACTTCGTCCACCTCGGCCCGGGTGCGCAGGTTGTGGGCCAGGGTGAAGCCGGGAAAGGCCCCGGGCACGGCCGGGCTGGGCGGCAGGTGGGCGTCTTCGGCCAGGGCGTCGCGGGGGTAGAGGGCCAGCCACAGCCCGTGCAGGGCGAAGAAGGCGATGCCGTCCTGGCTTTCCGGGCGCAAGGTGAATCCCAGACCGTCGCGGTAGAAGGCGCGGGAGCGTTCCAGGTCGGAAACGCCCAGGGTGATCAGGCTGATGCGGGGTTCCATGGCGGCTCCTTGGCGCGGGTGAGGGTGGCAGGGGGAAGGCTGCACGATAACTGTCCCGCCATGCTGCCGGCAATCCGTACCGGCCCGGGGGGGGGGGGGCGGCCGGGAATATGACGGCCTGTCGCGCCAAACGCCCCGCTCGGGCGGGACGCCGTGTGTGCCGGGGGGCGAGGCAACGTATAATTGCCGCCATGGTTTCCGTTGCTCACTCCGTCGCCGCTCAGGCCGACTTCGATCAAACCCTTGCCACCTTGAGCGAGGGCCTCGGCCCCGAAGAGGCCGAGCGGCTGCGCGCCGCCGCCCTGTTCGCCCAGCAGGCCTATGGCGACCACCTCCTCGGCAGCGGCGAAGGCGTCTGGCCCCATGCCCTGGGGATGGCGCTGATCCTGGTCGGGCTCAAACTCGACTGCGACAGCCGCGTGGCGGCCCTGCTGTTCGCCGTGCCCAGCCACGAGCAGGATGGCCTGGCCCGCATCGAGAGCGACTTTGGCGGCGAGGTCGTGCATCTGGTCAGCGGCATTTCCCGCCTCAACCGCCTGCGCCCCATCACCCGCGACTTCGTTGCCGACACCGAGGCCAATCCCAAGGAAGTGAAGGCCCAGGTCGAGGTGCTGCGCAAGATGCTCCTCTCCATGGTCGAGGACATCCGGGTAGTGCTGCTGCGCCTTGCCTCCCGTACCCAGACCCTGCGCTACTACGCCTCCCGCCCCGAGGAGCTGCGCGCCCATGTGGCCCGGGAAACCCTGGACCTGTACGCCCCCCTGGCCAACCGCCTGGGGGTATGGGAACTGAAGTGGGAACTGGAGGACCTGTCGTTCCGCTTCCTCCACCCGGAAACCTACAAGAAGATCGCCAAGATGCTCGACGAGAAGCGCGTCGAGCGAGAGCAGTTCATCGCCGAGGCCACCGAGCGCCTGAAGAAGGAAGTGGCGGCGGTGGGTATCCAGGCCGAGGTCTATGGCCGACCCAAGCACATCTATTCCATCTGGAACAAGATGCGCAAGAAGGACCTGGAGTTCTCCGAGGTCTACGACATCCGCGCCCTGCGCGTGATTGTCAATGAGGTCAAGGATTGCTACACGGTGCTGGGCATCGTGCACAACATCTGGACGCCGATCTCCAAGGAATTCGACGACTACATCTCCAACCCCAAGGGCAACCACTACCGTTCATTGCACACGGCCGTGCGCTGCCCCGACGGGCGCAGCCTGGAAGTGCAGATCCGTACTTGGGAAATGCACCGCCACGCCGAATTGGGCATCGCCGCCCACTGGCGTTATAAGGAAGGCAGCAAGCGCAGCGACGAGGGCTACGACGACAAGATCGCCTGGCTGCGCCAGCTGCTCACCTGGAAGGAGGAAGTCACCGATTCCTCCGACTGGGTCAAGCACTACAAGCAGGCCGCCCTGGACGACACCCTGTACGTGATGACGCCCCAGGGCAAGGTGGTGGATCTGCCCAAGGGCGCGACCCCGGTGGACTTCGCCTACCGGCTGCACACCGATCTGGGCCACCGCTGCCGCGGTGCCAAGGTCAATGGCGCCCTGGTGCCCCTCAATACGCCGCTGCAGACCGGTCAGCAGGTGGAAATCGTCGTCGCCAAACAGGGCGGCCCCTCCCGGGACTGGCTCAACCCCAGCCTGGGCTACATCGCCACCAAGAGCGCCCGCACCAAGGTGCGCACCTGGTTCTCCAACCTGGCCCTGGAAGAAACCCTGGCCGAAGGCCGCACCATCATCGCCAAGGAGCTGCAGCGCCTCGGCGCCGGCGGAGCCAACCTGGAAGAGCTGGCGGGCAAGCTCGGCTTCGCCAAGGCCGACGACCTGTACATCGCCGCCGCCCGGGGCGAGCTGGGCCTGCGCCTGTTCCAGGCCACCGTGCGCGGCCAGGAGCCGCCGGTCGAAGAGCGCCACGCCGAACCGGCGCCGCGCCGGCGCAACAAGGTGGAACCCACCGACCGGGGCATCCTGATCGTCGGCGTGGACAAGCTGCTGACCCAGTTGGCGCGCTGCTGCAAGCCAGCGCCGCCGGACGACATCGGCGGCTTCGTCACCCGGGGCAAGGGCGTCTCGATCCACCGCCACGACTGCCCCAACTTCGCCATGCTCTCGGCCCTGCACCCGGAACGGGTGATCGAGGTGGAGTGGGGCGGCCGCCCGGAAGGCATCTTCCCGGTGGACATCGTGGTGGACGCCCACGACCGTCAGGGCCTGCTGCGCGACATCTCCGACATCTTCGCCAAGGAGAAGATCAACGTCATCGGCGTGAATACCTTCTCCAAGCAGGGCAAGGCCCACATGGGCTTTACCGTGGAAATCGGCGAACTGCCGCAAATGAAGCGGGTGTTGAAGCTGATCCACGACGTGGACGGCGTGGTGGGGGCGCGGCGCGGATGACGTTGGTCCGGCCGTTCGCCTTGCCCCGTCCCGCCGCCATGGCCGTGCCGGGCCGTGGGGCCGCGCGGCCTCTGCTAGACTGGCGCCTTTTTTAAGCTCAGGGCCCTGATGAAGTCCGCCCCCACTCTCGAATTCAAAGGTTCCACCCTGGCCCTGACGGTGCTCCACGCCGCCCTGGGCAGCGCCGATGCGGCGGCGGTGGAACGCACCCTGGCCGATCTGTGCGGCCCCGCTCCCGATTTCTTCAGCCACGATCCGACGGTGGTCGATCTGGCCGGCCTCGATGCCGATGCCCAGCCCGACTGGGGCACCTTGCTGCCCCTGCTGCGCCGCCACCAACTCACGCCGTTCGCCGTGCGCAACGCGTCGCCGGCCCAAGCCGAGGCGGCCCGGGCCGCTGGCCTGGTGATCGCCGAGGAAGTGGAAACCGTGGTGCGCGCGGCGCCCGCCGCCCGCTCTGCCCACTCCTCCCAATCCCCCGATACGGCCGGCCCGGCCGAGGCCGGGGCGGCCGCCGAGGCGGAAAGCCCCGTCGCGGCCGCCGAGGCGCCGGTCAATGGCGACCTGTTCGCCACGCCGGAAGTGGCTCCCGCTCCGGCAGCGCCGGAACCCGCCCCCGCGCCAGCCCCCGCATTCACCGGCACCCTGGTGGTGGACCGGCCGCTGCGTTCCGGCCAGCAGGTCTATGCCCGGGGCGGCGACGTGATCGTGCTGGCCATGGTCAATCCCGGCGCCGAGGTGATCGCCGACGGCAACATCCACGTCTATGCGCCGTTGCGCGGCCGCGCCCTGGCCGGTGCCCGGGGCGATGTGGGGGCGCGCATCTTCACCACCTGTTTCGAAGCTGAACTGGTCTCGATTGCCGGCGTGTACCGGACCTTCGAACCCGGTTCGGAAAAAACCCTGACCGGCCAGCCGGTGCAGGTCCGTCTCGCCGGGGCCGATGTCGATCAGCAGCAATTGCGGCTGGAGCCGCTCAACCTGCGCTGAGTCGGCCGCCGTTCCCGTTATCCGCTCCATCCGGTTGTACTGAATCCAAATTACTGAATCATTGATAAGAAGGGGTCCCATGAAAGTCATCGTCGTCACTTCCGGCAAGGGTGGTGTGGGCAAAACCACCACCAGTGCCGCGTTTGCCTCGGGCCTGGCGCTGCGCGGCTTCAAGACCGCGGTCATCGACTTCGACGTCGGTCTGCGCAACCTGGACCTGATCATGGGCTGCGAGCGTCGCGTGGTGTACGACCTGGTGAACGTGCTCAACGGCGAGGCCAACCTCTCCCAGGCGCTGATCAAGGACAAGCACACCGACAACCTGTTCATCCTGCCCGCCTCCCAGACCCGGGATAAGGACGCGCTCACCGAAGAGGGCGTGGAGAAGGTGCTGAAAGAGCTGGAACACATGGGCTTCGATTACGCCGTGTGCGATTCCCCCGCCGGCATCGAGCGCGGCGCGGTGATGGCCCTGACCTTCGCCGACGAGGCGATCGTGGTGACCAACCCGGAAGTGTCGTCGGTGCGCGACTCCGACCGCATCCTTGGCATCGTCCAGTCCAAGTCCCGCCGGGCCAAGGACGGTGTCGAGCCGGTCAAGGAGCACCTGCTGGTGACCCGCTACAGCCCGAAGCGCGTCGAGGACGGCGAAATGCTCTCCTACAAGGACGTGCAGGAACTGCTGCGCATCCCCCTGCTGGGCGTCACCCCGGAATCGGAAATCGTCCTCCAGGCCTCCAACCAGGGCACCCCGGCGATCCACATGGATGGCAGCGACGTGGCCGCCGCCTACCAGGACGTGGTGGCGCGCTTCCTCGGCGAGGACAAGCCCCTGCGCTTCGTCGATTACGAAAAGCCGGGCCTGCTCAAGCGCATCTTCGGAGGGAAGTGACCATGTCGCTGCTTTCCATGCTGTTCGGCCAGAAGCCGAAGACCGCGTCGGTGGCCAAGGAGCGCCTGCAGCTGATCATCGCCCGGGAACGCACCGACGCGTCCGCCGGCTCTCCGGATTTTCTGCCCAAGCTGCAGCAGGAGTTGATCCAGGTGATCTCCAAGTACGTCTCGGTCAATCCGGACGACATCAAGGTGTCCCTGGAAAAGCAGGGCAACTTCGAGGTGCTCGAAGTCAATATCGTGCTGCCGGACGCGGCCCAGGCCAAATAAGGCGTTCCGGGCAGTCCGGCCGCGGACAGGCTGGAATGCCACGCCTGGCGCCGAGTTCCACGGGGTACCCGTGAAGAATGGCGCCAGTCCTGGGGTTTCGCCAGGTGTCGGACGGTTCGATCAAAACGGGGAAAGGCTCACGCCTTTCCCCGTTTTGCTGTCGGGTTGTCCTCGTTGCGCGCTTTGCCTGTCGTGCAGCGCGGCTGTCGTCCCCATCCTTCGGCCGGCACCCGCAACGGCAGCGCCGTGCGGGGCCGCCCATCCGCGCTTATTCAGGAATAAGGGGCGTGGCCTTCTGCGACGAGACGAAGATCTGGGCGTCGCTCAGGGCGACCACGTCGTGCTCTTCGCCCGGGCTGGTGAAGAGGTAGTCGCCGGCCTCCAGCTCCACCCCGCCGATGGTGATCCGCCCGACCAGCACCACCACTTCTTCGGTGCCCTGGTGGGTGTGGCGGGGGAAACGGGCGCCTTGCCGTAGGCGCACGACCGACGAGCGTCCGCCTTCCGGGTTGTTGCGGAACAGGCTGCGTTCGATGCCGGGAAAATCCGTGGGCGTCCATTCCCGCCCGGTGACCTTGTTCATCAACATCGCTACGCTCCTCGTTCGTGTTGGGGCGTCAGGCCGGTATGGCCTGCTATACCTTGCTATACCCCGCCCAGGGCCGCCATCAGCTCGTTTTGCGCCGAGCGGGGCTTGGCCCGGCCCTGGCGCTTGCGGTGATAGGCACCGTTGGAATCCATCTCCCAGGCTTGCTGGTTGTCCGCCAGGTACATGCGCAGGCCCTCGGCGATGACGCGCTTCTTGAGGCGCGGGTCGCGCACCGGGAAGCACAGTTCGATGCGGCGGAAGAAGTTGCGCTCCATCCAGTCGGCACTGGAAAGATAGACGTTTTCCTCGCCTTCGGCCCAGAAGTAGAAGATGCGGTGGTGTTCGAGCAGCCGGCCGATCACCGAGCGCACCCGGATGTTCTCCGAGAGGCCCTTCACCCCGGGGCGCAGGGCGCATACGCCGCGGACGATCAGGTCGATGTCCACCCCGGCCTGGCTGGCTTCGTAGAGGGTGGCGATGGTCTCCGGTTCGAGCAGGGAGTTCATCTTGGCGATGATGCGACCCCGGCCGCCGGCCTTGGCTACTTCGGTTTCCCGCTTGATCGCGGCGATCACGTTGGAATGGAGCGAGAAGGGCGCCTGCCACAGGTGATGCAGGGCCTGGGCGCGGCCGAGGCCGGTGAGCTGCTTGAACACTTCCGAGACGTCGGCGCCCATTTCCTCGTTGCTGGTGAGCAGGCCGAAGTCGGTGTACAGCCGGGCGGTACGCGGGTGGTAGTTGCCGGTACCCAGGTGCACGTAGCGGCGCAGGCGGCTGCGGCCCGCGTCCTCGTCCCGTTCGCGGCGCACGATCATCAGCATCTTGGCGTGGGTCTTGTAGCCGACCACGCCATAGACCACGTGGGCGCCGACTTCTTCGAGCTTGTTGGCCCAGTTGATGTTGGCCTCTTCGTCGAAGCGGGCGAGCAGTTCCACCACCGCCGTCACGTCCTTGCCGTTCTGGGCGGCGCGGATCAGGGCGTTCATCAGCACCGAGTCGGTGCCGGTGCGGTACACCGTCATCTTGATCGCCACCACCTGGGGGTCGTCGGCAGCCTCTTCGAGCAGTTCCACCACCGGGGCGAAGCTCTGGTAGGGGTGGTGCAGCAGTACGTCGCCCTCGCGCATGGCGGCGAAGATGCTGCGCTTCTTTTGCAGCGGCTTGGGAAAGCCGGCGGCGAAGGGCGGGAATTTCAGGTCGGGGCGATCCACCCAGTCCGGCACCTGCATCAGCCGCACCAGGTTCACCGGGCCGTTGACCCGGTACAGGTCGTCCGGCGCCAGGGCGAACTGGTTGAGCAGGAACTCAGCCATGGTTTCGGAGCAGCTGTCGGCCACCTCCAGGCGCACCCCGTCGCCGAAGTGGCGCTGGGGCAGCTCGCCCTGGATCTTGGTGCGCAGGTTCTTGACCTCTTCCTCGTCCACGAACAGGTCGGAGTTGCGGGTGACGCGGAACTGGTAGCAGCCGCGCACCGTCATGCCGGCGAACAACTCGCCAACGAAGGCGTGCAGGATCGAGGAGAGGAAGACGCAGCCGTACTCGCAGCCGGCCAGTTCGGAAGGCAGGCGGATTACCCGGGGCAGGGCCCGGGGCGCCTGGACGATGGCCACGCCGGAGTTGCGCCCGAAGGCGTCCCGGCCTTCCAGTTCCACGGCGAAGTTGAGGCTCTTGTTGTGGATGCGCGGGAAGGGGTGGGACGGATCGAGGCCGATCGGGGTGAGCACCGGCATCACTTCGCGGAAGAAGTAGTCGCGGATCCACTCGCGCTGCTCATTGCTCCAGCTGGTCCGGCGCAGGAAGCAGATCCCCTCGGCGGCCAGGGCCGGCAGCACTTCCTGGTTGAACAGGGTGTACTGCTCATTGACCATCCGGTGGGCTTCCTGGCTGACCTGGCGATACACCTCCCGGGGCGTCTTACCGTCGGTGGTGCGGCTGGTGGCGCCCAGCTTGAGCTGTTCCTTGAGGCCGGCGACCCGGATCTCGAAGAATTCGTCCAGGTTGGAAGAGACGATGCAGAGAAAGCGCAGGCGTTCCAGCAGGGGCATCCGGGCGTCCGCCGCCTGGGCGAGCACCCGGCGGTTGAAGGCGAGCAGCCCCAGTTCGCGGTTCAGGTAGTTTTCCGGGGGAAAGCGGCGGGTGAGGGTGGCTCGATTCATGACAGTGGCAGACACGTTGAAGACGACGGCAAGTGGATCACGTGCCAAAGTATGTTACAGGGTTGTTGCCTCCAGATGACAGCTTGCGTTTTTTTGTCATTGGCCGGAACGCTAGTATTGGCGCGGACTTTGCTGTTTCGCCCAGGCGCCGTTCGTCGCCCTTGCAACCGGAGCGCCGGTGTTAGAATGCGCCGGTTTCCCTCCCCATAGCGATTCTGCGCGCCGTGTGCTGCCATGCAAAATGAACTGATCGCCGCTGTAGACCTCGGGTCCAACAGCTTTCGCCTGGAAGTGGGGCGGGTAGTCGAGGACCAGATCTATACCCTGGATTCCCTCAAGGAAGCGGTACGCCTGGCCTCGGGCCTGACCCCGGAACGCTACATGGACGAGGCCTCCCAGCGCCGCGCCCTGGCGGCCCTGGCCAAGTTTGGCGAGCGCATCCGCGGCTTTGCCCCGGAACAGGTGCGGGCGGTGGCTACCAATACCCTGCGCGTGGCCAAGAACGCCGCCGAGTTCCTGCCCAAGGCCGAAGCGGCTTTGGGCTTTCCCATCGAAATCATCGCCGGCCGCGAAGAGGCCCGGTTGATCTACATCGGCGCCGCCCATTCCCTGCCCCTGGTGCCGCACAAGCGGCTGGTGGTGGACATTGGCGGCGGCTCCACCGAGTTCATCATCGGCAAGCGTTTCGAGCCCCAGTCGATGGAATCCCTGTTCATGGGCTGTGTCAGCTACACCGGGCGTTTTTTTCCGGATGGGCGCATGGACAAGAAGCGCTTCCGCGAGGCCGAGGTGGCCGCCGGCAAGGAAATCCAGACCATCGCCTACGACTACCTGCGTCTGGGCTGGAAGGAAGCGGTGGGCTCTTCCGGCTCGGCCCGGGCAATCGCCGACGTGCTGGAGCTGAACGGCCTCAACCCGGGGGGCGCCGTCGGCATCACCCGGGCCGGCATGGAGCGCATGAAGGCCCTGCTGATCAAGGCCGGCTCCCTCGACGCCCTGGACCTGGAAGGCCTCAAATCCGACCGCCTGCCGGTGATTCCCGGCGGGCTGGCGATCATGATGGCGGTGTTCCAGGAGCTCAACCTGGAACGCATGACCTATGCCGACGGGGCGCTGCGCCTGGGCGTGCTGTACGACCTGCTCGGCCGCTTCCACCACAGCGACATGCGCGATGCCACGGTCACCCAGTTCATGCGACGCTACCAGGTCGATTCGGCCCAGGCCGCCCGTGTCGAGCAAGTGGCGCTGACCGTGTTCCGTGCCCTGACGCCGGGGCGCGCCGACACCCATCCGGTGGAGCACGTCAACGACGAGCACTTCCTGTGCTGGGCGGCCCGGCTGCACGAGCTGGGCCTGTCTGTGGCCCACAACGGCTACCACAAGCACGGCGCCTACATCCTCACCTTCGCCGACATGCCCGGCTTCTCCAAGAAGGAGCAGGCCCGCCTGGCGATGCTGGTGCTCGGCCACAAGGGCAAGCTGCAGAAAGTGGGGGGGCTGCCCTACGGCGACGTGAACTGGCTGATGGTGTTCGCCCTGCGCCTGGCCACCATCCTGCTGCGCTCCCGGGAAAGCAAACCGCCCAGCGAATGGGGCGTGCGCGCCGGTGACAAGGGCTTCTTGCTCGAACTGCCGGGGGACTGGCTGGCGGCCAACCCCCTCACCGCCGCGGCCCTGTCCGACGAAGTGGATGCCTGGCGCGGTGTCGGCCTGACCTTCCGCCTCAAATCCCGGGGGCGCGGCGAGCTCTCGGGCAACCTCACGGTGCTGCCCGTCGAAGGGGTTTCGGCAGGGACGGATGGGATGGCGCCGATCTTGACCCAAGCCGCCTAAATGCCCACCGGGGGCCTGGTTCTCAAGGAAGAGGGCGGCCGTATCGTCCTCGCCGGCGACTGGACGCTGGTCAACCTGCTGCGCCAGCCCCTGCCGCGCAACGCCTTCGAAGCCCGCCTGGCCGATTTCGCCGCACGGCGCCTGCCCTGGGACTTGAACGGCCTGGAGCGCCTCGACAGCGCTGCCGCCACCTTGCTGTGGCGCGCCTGGGGGCGTGCCTGGCCGGCCGAGGTGGTCCTGGGGGACGAAGAGCGCCTGGCCATCGCCCGGGCCGCCGCCGTGCCCGATGCCCTGCCGCCACCGCCGCGCCGGCCCTTCGCCGAGGTCGAGGCCCTGGGCAACCAGGTGCTGCGCGCCGGGCGCAACTTCATTGAGCTTACCGAACTGCTCGGCCGCCTCGCCCTGGACGCCGTGGGCCTGCTGCGCACCCCGCGCCGGGCGCCGTTCCGCGAGTTTTCCGCCACCGTCTTCAAGAGCGGTGCCCAGGCCCTGCCGGTCACCGCCCTGGTGGGCTTTCTCGTCGGCGTGGTGATCAGCTACCTGTCGGCCCTGCAACTGCGCAACTTCGGCGCCGAGCCCCTGATCGTCAACGTCATGGGCCTGGCCATCATCCGCGAGCTCGGCCCGGTGCTCGCCGCGGTGCTGGTGGCGGGGCGCTCGGGCTCGGCCATGACGGCCCAGATCGGGGTGATGCGGGTGACCGAGGAGATCGACGCCCTGACGACCATGGGCATTCCCGCCACCCTGCGCCTGGTGTTACCCCGGGTGGCGGCCCTGACCCTGGCCATGCCGCTGCTGGTGGTGTGGACCTCGGCCATGGGCCTCCTGGGCGGCATGGTCTCGGCCCACCTGCAACTGGGGCTGACCTTCGACTTCCTGCTGCACGGCCTGGCCCGGGCGGTGCCGGTGCCCAACCTGTGGATCGCCCTGACCAAGGGCGCCGTGTTCGGCTTTCTCATCGCCCAGATCGCCTGCCACTTCGGCCTCAAGGTGCGGCCCAACACCGAGAGCCTGTCGGCCCGCACCACCAGTTCGGTGGTCACCGCCATCACCGTGGTGATCCTGGCCGACGCCATCTTTGCCCTGCTCACCCGGGAAGTCGGGATTCCCCAGCAATGACTGGCGCCTGCGACCCCCACGCCACCATGGCGCCCGCCGTGGCCCTGGACCAGGTGTGGTCCCGCTACGGGCGCCACGTCATCCACCAGGGTATTTCCCTGGAGGTGCAGCGGCGCAGCGTGTGCGCCATCGTCGGCGGCTCGGGCAGCGGCAAGACCACTCTGCTGCGCCAGATGGTCGGCCTGCTGCCGCCCTGGCAGGGCCAAGTGCGCCTGTTCGGCGCCGACCTGTACCGGGTGCCCGGGGACGAGCGCCGCGCCCTGAAGCGCCGCCTCGGCGTGCTGTTCCAGCACGGCGCCCTGTTTTCGGCCCTGTCGGTCTATGACAACATCGCCTTTCCGCTGCGCGAACTGAAGTGGTTCGACCCGGACCTGATCCGCGCCCTGGTGCTGCAAAAACTGGCCCAGGTGGAGCTGGAGCCGCACCACGCCCACCTGATGCCGGCCGAATTGTCCGGCGGCATGGTCAAGCGCGTCGCCCTGGCCCGGGCCCTGGCCCTGGAGCCGGACCTGCTGGTGCTCGATGAGCCCACCTCGGGCCTGGACCCGGACCGCAGCCGCAGTTTCGTGCACTTGATCCGCTGCCTGCAGGAGGCGCTGCACTTCACCGTGGTGATGGTCACCCACGACGTGGAATCCCTGTCGGCTCTCGCCACTCAGGTGGCGGTGCTGGCCGACGGCCACCTGGTGGCGGTGGGCTCCCCGGAAGCGGTGCGGCGCAGCGACCACCCCTTCATCCAGGCCTTCTTTGCCGGCGCGCCTGCCCCCCAACCCTGACTTCCTGACGACGACTGCCTGCCGTGGAAAACCGTGCCCATGCCCTCCTTGCCGGCCTGTTCGTGATCCTGCTCGGGATCGCCGCGGCCTTTGCCTTCTGGTGGTTCGGCAACAAACAGGAGCAGACCCGGGACTACGTGGTCGAGACCCGGGCCAACGTCACCGGCCTCAATCCCCAGGGCCAGGTGCGCTACCGGGGCATCCGGGTCGGCCGGGTCCAGGGCATCGACCTGGACCGCCACGATCCGGCGCTGATCCACATCCGCATCCGCATCCGCGACGACGTACCGCTCACCCGCGGCACCACCGCCAAGCTCGGCTACCAGGGCATCACCGGCATCGCCTACGTGCAGCTCGAAGAATCGGGCAGCGACCCGACGCCCCTGGTGTCCACCGAAAAGGCCCCGGCGGTGATCGCCATGAAGCCCTCCCTGGTGGACGAACTGGCCGATTCCGGTGCCGACGTGCTGCGCCAGGTGCGCCAGCTGGTGACCAACCTCAACAAGCTCACCGACGACGATAACCGGGCGCGCATGACCGCCACCCTGGACCACCTGGAAGCCGCCACCCGGGAGCTGCAACCGACCCTGGCCAGCCTGCGCAGCGCCGTCTCGCCCGAGAACGTCGCCGCCCTGCAAAGCACCCTCAAGAACACCGCCGCCGCCACCCAGGAAGCCGCCGGCACCCTGCGCGAGGCTCAGCAGCTGGCGGTGCGCCTGCAATCCGTGGCCGAGCGCCTCGACCGGGGCGTGGAAGAATCCGCCGGCAGCGGCTTCGGCGTGCTCTCGCCGCGCTGGGACGAACTGGCCGGCCAGGTGGCCACCGACGTGCGCCAGCTCAACCGGCTGCTCAAGCACCTGGAGCGCAACCCCCAGAGCCTGATCTTCGGCGCTCCGCCGGCGGCGCCGGGGCCGGGGGAGGCGGGCTTTTCCGCTTCGCCCGCGCCCGCCGGCGGTACTGCGCCGTGAGGGCGGCGGCCGCCGACTACAGGGCGGGCGAACCCCTTTTGAGCGTCCCGACTTTACGAGGCCGTTTATGCCGTTAAAATCACCCCTCGCCAAACCCCGTGCCAGTATTGGCTTTCCGGGCATGCTGCTCGGAATCCTTTTACTGGCGGGCCTCTCCGGGTGTGCTACCCGAAACGCCGCGCCAGTCGCGGCGTTCGACCTGGGGGTGCCCGACGCCGGGGCGCTGCGCCCCTATCCCCTGGCGGTGGAGGTGCGCCTGCCGGGCTGGATGGACAGCGAGGCCATGACCTACCGGCTGGCCTATGAGGACGCCACCCGGCGCCGCGATTACGCCCAGAGCCGTTGGGCGGCGGCCCCGTCCCAGTTGTTGGCGGCGCGGCTGCGGCGCCAGCTTGGCGCGGCGGGGCAGGGCGGTTGCCTGGTGCGGGTGGAGGTCGATCTGTTCGAGCAGACCTTCACGGCGCCCCAGGCCAGCCAGGCCCGCCTGGCCGGGCGCATGACGGTGCTCGACCCACGGCGCAAGACCCTCGCCGGGCAGGACGTGGCCTACGCCATTGCCGCGCCCAGCGCCGATGCCCGGGGTGGGGTGGCCGCCCTGGTGCAGGCGGCGGACGCCTTGGCGCGGGATGCCGCGGCAATGCTGGCCCGTTTCGACGGCGCCGATGCATCTGTTTGTCGTGACGCAAGGACGAAGTAAGGAAGGGACGGTATAGTTCGAAGCTCGCTTCGTAATTAAGTATTCAGAATCCAAATAGGGATCGAAGGATTGCGTATGGCCCAAAACATCTACGAAATCGGTCTGGAAAAAAACCAGGCCAACTACGTTCCGCTGACTCCGCTGACCTTCATCGCACGGTCGGCCTACATCTACCCGGACCGGCTGTCGGTGATCCACGGCCAGCGCCGCTATACCTGGAGCCAGACCTTCGCCCGGGCCAAGCGCCTGGCCTCGGCGCTGGTCGCCCGCGGCATCCAGAAGGGCGACACCGTGGCGGTGATGCTCAACAACACCCCGGAGATGTACGAGTGCCACTTCGGCGTGCCCGTCACCGGTGCCGTGCTCAACACCCTGAACACCCGGCTCGACCCGGAAGCCGTGGCCTTCATGCTCAACCACGGCGAGGCCAAGATCCTCATCACCGATAAGGAATACTCCCACATCGTCAAGGGGGCTCTGGAAAAGCTCGGCCGCGCCATCACCGTGATCGACGTGGACGATCCGGAATACACCGGCCCGGGCGAGCGCCTCGGCGAGATCGACTACGAGGCCCTGCTGGCCGCCGGTAGCGAGGACTTCGCCTGGCGCGGCGCCGACGACGAGTGGGACGCCATCTCCCTCAACTACACCTCCGGTACCACCGGCAACCCCAAGGGCGTGGTCTACCACCACCGGGGCGCCTATCTCAACGCCGTGTCCAACATCGTCTCCTGGGGCATGCCGCCCCATTCGGTGTACCTGTGGACCCTGCCCATGTTCCACTGCAACGGCTGGTGCTTCCCCTGGACCATGGCCGCCAACGCCGGCACCAGCGTCTGCCTGCGCAAGGTGGACGCCAAGCTGATCCTGACCCTGATGCGCGAGAACAAGGTCACCCACTACTGCGGCGCCCCGATCGTGCACAGCATGATCGCCAACGCCCCGGCCGAATGGCGCGAAGGCATCACCCACGGCGTCTCCGGCCTGGTGGCCGCGGCCCCCCCGCCGGCCTCGATGATCGAGAGCATGGCCAAGATCGGCATCAACATCACCCACGTCTACGGCCTGACCGAAACCTACGGCCCGGCCTCGGTGTGCGCTAAGCACACCGAATGGGACAGCCTGCCCCTGGCCGACCAGGTGGCCCTCAACGGCCGCCAGGGCGTGCGCTACCACGGCCAGGAAGACGTCACCGTGCTCGACCCCGTCACCATGGCCCCGGTGCCCTGGGATGGCGAGACCATGGGCGAGATCATGTTCCGTGGCAACCTGGTGATGAAGGGCTACCTGAAGAACGAGAAGGCCACCGCTGAATCCTTCGCCGGCGGCTACTACCACACCGGCGACCTGGCGGTGATGCAGCCCGACGGCTACGTCAAGATCAAGGACCGCTCCAAGGACGTGATCATCTCCGGCGGTGAGAACATCTCGTCGATCGAGGTGGAAGACACCCTCTACAAGCACCCGGCAGTGCTGGCCGCGGCGGTGGTGGCCACTCCCGACCCGAAGTGGGGCGAAGTGCCCTGCGCCTTCGTCGAACTGCGTGAAGGCAGCAACGCCACGGAAGAAGAGATGATCGAGTTCTGCCGCGAGCACATGGCCCGCTTCAAGGTGCCCAAGCGCGTGATCTTCGGCGCCCTGCCCAAGACCTCCACGGGCAAGATTCAGAAGTTCGTGCTGCGCGATCGGGCGAAGTCGACGGCGGCGTTTGAATAAGCGTTAGCGGCTTGTGAATAGAAACGCCCCGGGCTTTATTTCCCGGGGCGTTTCATTAGAGAAAGCCTGCTTTCATCAGAAGAGCAAAAGGAGACAACCCATGACCAACATCCCCTACGTCCTACGCCAAGACCGTCCTGACGGTCTGACCACGCTCACCCTCAACCGCGCCAGCCAGTTCAACGCCCTGTCCAAGGAGATGCTCGCCGCCCTGCAGACCGAACTGGATGCCATTGGCCGGGACCCCAAGGTGCGGGTGGTGGTGATGGCCGGCGACGGCAAGGCATTCTGTGCCGGGCACGATCTCAAGGAAATGCGCGCCAACCATGACAAGGCCTTCATGCAGGCCCTGTTCAAGGCGTGCACCAAGGTCATGATGACCGTGACCAAGCTGCCCCAGCCGGTGATTGCCCGGGTTCATGGCATTGCTACCGCGGCGGGTTGCCAGCTGGTGTCGATGTGCGACCTGGCGGTGGCGGCCGACGTGGCCAAGTTCGCCGTTTCGGGCATCAACGTGGGATTGTTCTGCGCCACTCCCGGCGTGGGGCTGTCGCGCAATCTGGGACGCAAGCAGGCCATGGAGATGCTGCTCACCGGCGAATTCATCTCGGCCGCCGAGGCCAAGGAGCGGGGCCTGGTGAACCGGGTGGTGCCCCTGGAGCAGCTCGACGCCGAGGTGGACAAGCTGGCCGCCAGCATCATCGCCAAGACCCCGGTGGCCGTGGCCGCCGGCAAGCAGATGTTCTACCGCCAGCTGGAAATGGGCCTGGAGTCCGCCTACCAGCTGGCCGGCGAGGTGATGGCCTGCAACGCCATGGCCGAGGACGTGGCTGAGGGCATCGACGCCTTCATCGCCAAGCGTCCGGCGGTGTGGAAGGGCTGCTGATCCGGCGTTGATTGCCGGCGATGCGGGGCCGCTTGCGAGCGGCTGCCTAAACCCTAGGACTGGCGCGGACTTTCACGGGGTATGCCTGGAGAACCGCGCCAATCCTTGCGCTGCGGGCAGCATGTCTGGAGATCAAGTACTGGCGCGGCGTTCCGGCCAGGCTGAAAAATCATCGCGAGTCCGGCGGCGTGGAAGGGGCGGTGATCCGGCATTGACTGCCGACGATGCGGGGCCGCTTTCGAGTGGCTGCCTAAACCCTAGGACTGGCGCGGACTTTCACGGGGTATGCCTGGAGAACCGCGCCAATCCTTGCGTTACGGGCAGGGGGCCTGGAGACCAAGCACTGGTGCGGCGTTCCGGTTAGTCTAAAAAATCCCTCTGGCGATTTCGCCCCGGCACCCCACCGCTATTCCTGACCCAGCCTTACCGCTCACTCCGAAACGGTTTCGGACTGGGCGGTTTTTGCTTTCATGCCCAGGGCGATCACGGTGGCCAGGACGAACAGTACGCCGATGATCAGGAAAGCTTCGGCAAAGGCCTCGTGCTCGGCGCCGTTGCCGCCGCCGAGCATCTGACTGCGGGTCTCGACGAACACGGCTCCCAGGCTGATGCCCAGGGTACCGCCCACCTGGCGCACGCAGTTGGTCAGGCTGGAGCCCTGTGCCGTCTTGTCCTTGGGCAGGGTGCGCAGCGAGCCGATGTTGAGCGCCGGCAGGGTCAGGGCCAGGCCGATGCGGCTGACCACGGCGGCTACCGTCAGGCCGGCGGCCAGCCAGGCCGGGTGCTCGCCATAGGCCACGGCGAAGAACATGAAGAAGGCCAGAGCGAACAGGGCCATGCCGGAAGCGGTCTGGCGGTGGGTAGCGAGCTTGTTGGTCAGGTTGCCCGCCACCGGCATCATCAGGGCCAGGGCGAGGCCGCTGGGCAGCAGCACCAGGCCGGCGGAGGTGGCGTTGAAGTGCAGCACGGTCTGCATGAACACCGGCAGCAGGTAAGTGGAGCCGAACAGGCCCAGGCCGTAGGTGAAGGCCACCACGGTGCCGACGCGCAGCGGCCGGTCGCGGAAGATGCTGGCCTGGATCAGGGCCCCGGGCACGCGCCGGGAATGGCGGGCGAACAGGGCCAGGGTCACCGCCGCGATGGCCACCCCGGCCAGGGTCGGCAGGGAGGCGAAGCCGTGGGCGTGCAGGCCGCTGGCGGTCTGCAACAGGGCCAGGATGGCGGTGCCGAGCAGGCCCAGGCCCCACCAGTCGAAGCCATGGCGCGGCGGCAGGCCGGAGGGGGTATCCACGTCGCGCAGGGGCATCAGGAAGTGGCCCATGATCAGGGCCGGGATGCAGCCGGGCAGCACGATCAAAAAGATCGGCCGCCAGCCGAAGTGGTCCACCAGAAAGCCCCCTAGCACCGGCGCCACCGCCGGGGCCAGGACGATGCCGAAGCCGAGCAGGCCCATGGCCCGGCCCTGGTCTTCGAGGGGGAAGGCGCGCAGCACCATCAGGGTGGACATGGGTTGCAGCATGCCGGCGGCCAGCCCTTGCAGGATGCGCATCGCCACCACCACGCCGAAGGCCGGACTCAGGGCGCCGCCGATGCTGCCGATGCCGAGGATCGCCAAGGCGCCGAGAAAAACGTGGCGAAAGCCGAAGCGGTCGATCAGCCAGGCGGTGGGCAGCATGGCCACGGTCATGGCCGCCATGTAGGCGGTCACCGCCCACTGCACCGCGTCGTGGCCCAGGCCGAAGTCGCGCATCAGGTGGGGCGTGGCCACGTTGAAGATGGTGGCCGACATCACCGAAGCCACCATGCCCACCGACATGGCGATGAGCAGGCGCCACTTGTAGGCGTCGCCATGGCGTGCCCGGAGGGCGGCGAGGGAGCGGGGATGGGGAGCGGGAGGGCGGGAAGAATCCATGGCGTTCGTAACGGAAGCGTACTTGTCGGACCAGTGGGATGATGATAAGTTGTTGGTGAAATAGTTAACAAGCTAATTATTGTGACAAGACTTTATCCGCTCGTTCCGGGAGAAATGGGACATGGACAACCTGCCTCAACGCTTTGCCTTCCTGCTGCACCGCACCGCTTCCCTGTACCGCCAGGCCCTCGACCAGCGCCTCAAACCCACTGGCTTGTCCCAGGCCACCTGGCGTGCCTTGCTGATCCTGCGCAACCGCCACGCGCCGATGAACCAGACCGAGCTGGCGGGCCGGCTGGCCATCGAAGGGCCGACCCTGGTGCGCCTGCTCGACCGGCTGGAGCGCCAGGGCTGGGTGCTCCGGAGTCCGGACCCCCAAGACCGGCGCAGCAAGCTGCTGTCCTTGACCGACGAGGGGCTGGCCCTGACCGAAGGGCTGCAATTGGAGTTGGATGGCTTCAGCCGCGAATTGCTCGCGGGTATCAATGAGGCAGCCCTCGGCCAGTGCACCGAAGTGCTCGACCAGGTGTTCCAGCTGCTCCAGGCGCGTCGCGCCTAGCGGGGGAGGTGGCGGCCGCGGCCGCCGTTGCTACAGTTGCTGCCGCTGCTACCGTTGCGGCGGCCGTGGGTCTCGGGCGTCGCCCCGCTTCTCAGCCCAGTTGCCCTTCCAGGTGGCGGATCAACTGGTACTGCTCGTCTGCCGTGCGGGCCAGCACCGTCACCGAGCCGCCCACCGCTTCCACGTTTTCCACCCCCTGTTCCAGATTCTGGCGGAACTGCTCCATGGTCTGGGCGATGCCTTCCGTCAGGGTGGCCTGCTGCTGCAGCATCGAGCGGATCTCTTCGCTGGCCCGTCGCGCCGATTCGCTGGCGCTGCGGATCAAGGCGAGGCTCTGGTCGCAGCGTTCGATCTGGCTGCCGCTGCGCTGGATTTCGACGGCGGCTTCGCCCATGGTCGCCAGGGCGGCCTGGGATTCCCGACCGACGGCGACCAGGGTGGCGGCGATGTCGCCGGTGCAGTTGCTGGTCCGTTCGGCCAGCTTGCGCACCTCGTCGGCGACCACGGCGAAACCGCGTCCGGCTTCGCCGGCCCGGGCGGCTTCGATGCTGGCGTTGAGCGCCAGCAGGTTGGTCTGGTCGGCAATTTCGCGGATGGCGTCGCTCAGGGAACCGATCTGGCCGACCGATTGGCCCAGGCTGTCGAGCTGGCCGCGCAGCGATTCCACCACGGTCAGCACCTGCTGCGAGACGGCGCGGGTTTCGGCCATCTGGGCCGTGCCGTTATCGACTTCGGCCAGGGCTTCTTCGGCCAGGCGATAGCTGTCGCCGGCATGGGAAGCGATGTCCGCCGAGGCGGCCGATAGCTCTTCCATCGACACGCTCACCGATTCCACGTGTTCGGCCTGTTGCCGCGCGGCGGTGGTAATGCGCTGGATCTGGGTTTCGATGGAGTGGGCTTCCTCTTCGACCTGGCGGCTGTGGGCCAGCACATCGGCAAAGATCGCCCGCAGGTTCACCCGCAGCGATTGCAGGCGCATGGTCAGGCGGTTGAGTTTGAAGCGGTGCTGGGGGGCGAAGGCGGCGTTGAGACGGCCTTCGCTCAGTTCGCGGATCATGGCGTTGGCCTGCTTCAACGGCAGGCGCACGTTGTTCAGCAGCCACCAGGCAAAGATCAGGGCGACCAGGGTGTTGCCGACCGACATGGTCAGCAGCCAGGGGGCGGGCAGGGTGGTGGCGATCAGGGGCAGGGCCGCCAGCACCAGGGAGAAAGCGACCAGGGATTGCTTGATCGACAGGCGGTGGCGCTGGGTAGCCGTGGCCGGCAGACGGGCCTGCTGCTGGCGCACCGCGGCGTAGAGCGATTCGGCGGCCTGGACCTCGGCCTGCCCGGGCTTGGAGCGCACCGACATGTAGCCGACGGTGCGGCCCCCTTCTGTTATGGGGGTGACGTAGGCCTCGACCCAGTAGTGGTCGCCGTTCTTGCAGCGGTTCTTGACCAGGCCGCGCCAGGCCAGACCTGCCTTGACCGTGCTCCACAGGTCGGCGAAGGCTTCCGGCGGCATGTCCGGGTGGCGAACCACGTTGTGGTTCTGGCCGATCAGCTCGGCGGCGGAAAAACCGCTGATCTGCACGAAGGCATCGTTGGCGTAGGTGATGCAGCCCTTGAGGTCGGTCTTGGTGACGATCGGGCGGCCGGGGCTGAGCATGCGCTCAACCCCGGTAACGGGCAGGTTTACCTTCATGGAGAGATCTCGGCGGGATGGGCGAGCGGCGCAATCTGGTGCTGCGCCTGCTCACATGACCGGCAAGTGCCGGCTCTTTTTCTTTAAGTACGCACACAATTGCCTTGTTGTTTTTATAGGCAATTCACCAAATTTATAGGTGAAAGTACTTATTGATTGTTTTAATCATACATGACAAAGCAAATTCGTAACCAATGTTTTGCTTTGTTGGGAGGGGTGTTGTGTTGCTTGCTGCGTGGTTACGTTAAGGTGAAATTCTGTTTTTGGAATAAACACCTGTCTGGCATGACGGCAGGGCGCCGTGCTCAGGCCAGTTCGCGACCGGTGTACCACTTGTCGCCGGCTTCGGGGCGATGCTTGGCCACCAGATCGAGCAGGGCCGCGGGGCTGGGGCTGACCTGGAGCAGGTCGCGCTGGTGCGGCTTGAGAAAGCGTTCCGCCACCTGGTGGTCGATGAAGCTGAGCAGGTGGTCGTAGTAGCCGGCAGTATTGAGCAGGCCGATCGGCTTGGTATGAAAGCCCAGTTGCAGCCAGGTCCACACCTCGAACAATTCTTCCAGGGTGCCGATGCCGCCGGGCAAGGCGATGAAGGCGCCGGAGCGGTTGGCCATTTCCAGCTTGCGTTCGTGCATGTTGGCGACCGTCACCAGCTCGGTCAGGCCGAAGTGGGCCACTTCCTTGTCCACCAGGGCCTGGGGAATGATGCCCACGACCCGGCCGCCGGCGGCCAGTGCTGCATCGGCGACGATGCCCATCAGCCCCACGTTGCCGCCGCCGTACACCAGGGTCAGCCCCCGTTCGGCCAGCGTGCGCCCCAGTTCGCGGGCGGCCTCGGCGTATTCGGGCCTGGCGCCCGGGTTGGAGCCGCAATAGACGCAGACGTGGGTAAGGGAAGTGGTCATGATGGGGAGGTCGTTTCGGGAATGGTTGGGGCCCGGGCGATCACGTCGGCAATCCAGGCCTGCAGGTCGGGGACGTTGGCGTCGTACTTGTCGAACACCATCAGGCTCTGGCCGAAGACGTAGGCGTAGAGCAGCAGGCTGCGGCTCTTGGCTTCCTTTTCCGGCAGGCCGCACTCGATGAACAGGCGGCTGGCGCATTCGAGACGCCAGCGGTCCACTTCCTCGACCACGGCGGCGGCTTCGGCATCGCGGCGGGCCCAGTCGCGGATCGCCAGCTCGATGTTCATGCCCTTGCGGCTGCGGGCGGCGGAATAGACTTCGATGACGTGGTAGATCTGGGGCAGGGCGCGGCCCGGGGCAGCGGTGGTCTGCTTGATGATGTCCTTGATCCGCCCTTCCTTCCACAGGGTCAGCACGGCCGAGAGCAGATCCTGGCGATCCTTGAAGTGCCAGTAGAAGCTGCCCTTGGTGACGCCGAAACTTTTGGCCAGCACTTCCACGCGCAGGCCGTCCAGGCCTTTCTCGGCCAGGACTTCCAGGGCAGCCTGGATCCAGTCGTTGCGGTCCAGCGAGGTGCGGGGTTTGGCGCGTTCCTGGGGCATGGAGGATCCCGGTGAATGGTTGGGGAAGATTATGGCGCCGGCTATTGCTTGACGCGCTTTTTTCCATACGGTACCGTATGCGAATCCATACCGCAAGGTATGGGCTCATTGTCCGGGGAGCTCCATGCGCTGTCAAACCAAGACAGGGCGGGCGCCACGGGGGGCCTCGCGATGCGACAAGGCATGCAAAGGGGCGTTTGCCGGGGTAGCATGGGCAATTGCGTTTACCTCGGACAGAGGACACTTGTGAGGAGAAAGTCTTGAAGATCCTGGTACCAGTCAAGCGAGTGGTGGATTACAACGTCAAGGTGCGGGTCAAGAGCGACGGCACGGGCGTGGATATCGCCAACGTGAAAATGTCGATGAACCCCTTCGACGAAATCGCCGTTGAAGAAGCCGTGCGCCTCAAGGAAGCCGGTATCGCCACCGAAGTGGTGGCCGTCTCCGCCGGCGTCGCCGCCTGCCAGGAAACCCTGCGCGCGGCCCTGGCCATCGGTGCCGACCGGGCGATCCTGATCGAAACCAGCGCCGACGAAGCCGACAACCTGCAGCCCCTGGCCGTGGCCAAGTTGCTCAAGGCCCTGGCCGACAAGGAACAGCCCCAGCTGGTGATCTGCGGCAAGCAGGCTATCGACGACGACGCCAACCAGGTCGGCCAGATGCTCGCCGCCCTGGCCAACTGGCCGCAAGCCACCTTCGCCTCCAAGGTCGTGGTGGCCGGCGACAAGGCTACCGTGACCCGCGAAGTGGACGGCGGCCTGGAAACCCTCGAACTCGCCCTGCCGGCGGTGATTTCCACCGACCTGCGCCTGAACGAGCCGCGCTACGCCACTCTGCCCAACATCATGAAGGCCAAGAAGAAGCCGCTCGACACCGTCAAGCCGGCCGACCTGGGCGTCGATGTGGCCCCCCGCCTGACCACCGTCAAGGTGGCCGAGCCGGCCAAGCGCCAGGCTGGCGTGATGGTGGCCGACGTGGCCCAGCTGGTGGAAAAGCTCAAGAACGAAGCGAAGGTGATCTAAATGGCCATTCTCGTTATTGCCGAACACGACAACGCCCAACTCAAGGCCGCCACCCGCAACGCGGTGACGGCTGCCGCCAAGATCGGCGGCGATATCCACGTGCTGGTGGCCGGTGCCGGCTGCGCCGCCGTGGCCGACCAAGCCGCCAAGCTGGCCGGCGTGGCCCAGGTGAAGCTGGCCGACGCCGCCCACTACGCCGATCAGACCGCCGAGAACCTGGCCGCCCTGATCGTCGACGTGGCCAAGGCCGGCGGCTACAGCCACGTGCTGGCCCCCGCCACCGCCAATGGCAAGAACGCCCTGCCGCGTGTTGCCGCCCTGCTCGACGTGGCCCAGATCTCCGACATCGTCGGGGTTGAAGGTGCCGATACCTTCGTCCGCCCGATCTACGCCGGCAACGCCCTGGCCACGGTCAAGTCCGCCGACGCGGTGAAAGTCATCACCGTGCGTACCACCGCTTTCGACGCCGCTGCTGACGGCGGTGCTGCCAGCGTCGCCCCGGTGGCTGCTGCTGCCGACTTCGGCAAGAGCAAGCTGGTGGGTCGCGAGATCACCAAGTCCGAGCGTCCCGAGTTGACCGCCGCCAAGGTGATCGTCTCCGGCGGCCGCGGTGTCGGCAACGGCGACAACTACAAGGCCCTGCTCGAACCCCTGGCCGACAAGCTGGGTGCCGCCCTGGGCGCTTCCCGTGCCGCGGTGGACGCCGGCTTCGTGCCCAACGACTATCAGGTCGGCCAGACCGGCAAGATCGTCGCTCCCGAGCTGTACATCGCCGTCGGCATCTCCGGCGCGATCCAGCACCTGGCCGGCATGAAGGATTCCAAGGTGATCGTGGCGATCAACAAGGATCCGGAAGCTCCGATCTTCCAGGTGGCCGACTATGGCCTGGTGGCCGACCTCTTCGAGGCCGTGCCGCAGCTGACCGCTTCCCTGTAAACGGGAAGAAACGCCCGACCCGGTCATTGGGCCAAGGCCATGAATCTGCCGGACGGTCTCCTCGGCGGCGCCTGGATAGGCGCCGGCTGGGGGCTGTTCGTGCTGATTCTGCTCGTGGCGCTGCGCCGGGCCCCCTGGCGCAGCTTGACCGAGGGCGGACGCAGCAACGTCTGGCTCGGCTCCATCGTCGCCTTGATGCTGCTGTGGAGCCTCAAGGCCGGGGTTCTGCCCGGCCTTTCCCTGCACCTGCTCGGCGCCATGGTGTTCACCCTCGAAGTCGGGCCATCCCTGGCTTTCCTCGGGCTGACCACGGTGCTGGCGGCGGTGACCCTCAATGGCGCGGCGGGCTGGGAGGCGTTTGGCCTCAACGCGGTACTGATGGCTGCGCTGCCGGTGGGACTGAGTTGGGGATTGTTTCGCTTGGGCGACCGTTACCTGCCCAAGAATGTGTTTGTCTTCATCTTTGCCAACGGCTTCTTCGGCTCGGCCCTGGTGGTGTTTCTCACCGGCCTGGCGGTACTGCTGGCGTTGGGCGGCGCCGGGATCTACCCGTTCCCCGTCCTCTTTGATGACTACCTGCCGTACTTTTTGCTGCTTGGCTTTTCCGAGGGATGGCTGGCCGGGATGGTGGTGACCCTGATGGTGATCTACCGGCCCGAATGGGTGTCGCTGTTCGACGATGCCCAGTACCTGGCCAAAAAATAAAACAGAACGACTGTTGCCCGTTTGCTCAATTCAACGCACATCCACCATTAAGGAGAGCTTTCCATGGCTGAATACATCGCCCCCCTTCGCGAAATGCAGTTCGTGATGCAGGAACTGGCCGGTCTGGAGCAGGTTGCCCAGCTGCCCGGCTGCGAAGAAGCGACCGCCGACCTGGCCGATGCCATCCTCGACGAAGCGTCCAAGTTCGCCAGCAACGTCCTGTCGCCCCTCAACTGGAGCGGCGACCAGGAAGGCGCCAAGTGGGCCAACAACGCCGTGACCATGCCGGCCGGCTTCAAGTCCGCCTACCAGCAGTTCGCCGAAAACGGCTGGACCGCCCTGGCCTGTGATCCCGAATTCGGCGGTCAGGGTCTGCCCAAGATTCTCTCCACCCCGGTCAACGAGATGTGGAAGTCGGCCAACATGGCCTTCTCCCTGTGCCCGATGCTCACCCAGGGCGCCATCGAGGCCCTGCTGGTGGCCGGCTCCGACGAGCTCAAGCAGCGCTACCTGCCGAAGATGGTGAGCGGTGAATGGACCGGCACCATGAATCTGACCGAGCCGAACGCCGGTTCCGATCTGGCCGCCGTGCGCACCCGCGCCGAGCCCCAGGGCGACGGCACCTACAAAGTGTTCGGCCAGAAGATCTTCATCACCTACGGTGACCACGACATGGTGTCCAACACCGTGCACCTGGTGCTGGCCCGCCTGCCCGACGCCCCCGAGGGCGTGAAGGGCATCTCCCTGTTCGTCGTGCCCAAGTTCATGGTCAACGCCGACGGCAGCCTGGGCGCGCGCAACGATGCCTACTGCGTGTCCATCGAGCACAAGCTCGGCATCCACGCCAGCCCCACCGCCGTGATGGCCTTCGGCGACAACGGTGGCGCCATCGGTTACCTGGTGGGCCAGGAAAACCGTGGTCTGGAATACATGTTCATCATGATGAACGCCGCCCGCTTCGCCGTCGGCATGGAAGGCGTGGCCCTGGCCGAGCGCGCCTACCAGCGCGCCCGCGACTACGCCAAGGAGCGCATCCAGGGTACCGAGGTGGGTGTGCGCGGCGGTCCCAAGGTCGCCATCATCAAGCACCCGGACGTGCGCCGCATGCTCATGAGCATGCGTTCCCAGACCGAAGCCATGCGCGCCCTGGCCTACGTGGTGGCCGCCGCCATGGATGCCGCCAAGCGCCATCCGGACGAGGCCGAGCGGGCCAAGAACCAGGCCTTCGCCGACCTGATGATCCCGGTGGTCAAGGGCTGGAGCACCGAGCAGTCGATCGAGATCGCCTCCACCGGCGTGCAGGTGCACGGCGGCATGGGCTTCATCGAGGAAACCGGTGCCGCCCAGCACCTGCGCGATGCCCGCATCACCGCCATCTACGAAGGCACCACCGCCATTCAGGCCAACGACCTGATCGGCCGCAAGATGGCCCGGGAAGGCGGCGTCACCATGAAGGCCGTGCTCGGTCTGATGCAGCAGACCCTGGGCAAGCTGGCCGAGGCCAAGGGCGAGCAGTTCGCCGTGATCCGTGCCCGTCTGGCTGCCGGTGTGGCTGCCCTGACCAAGGCCTCCGAGTACATGGTCGCCACCTACGGCAGCGACATCAAGGCGGCCCACGCCGGCTCGGTGCCCTTCCTCAAGCTCACCGGCATCGTCGCCGGCGGCTGGCAGATGGCTCGGGCGGCCCTGATCGCCCAGGCCAAGATCGACGGCGGCGACGCCGATCCGTTCTACGCCGCCAAGGTCGTCACCACCCGTTTCTACGCCGACCACATCCTCACCCAGGCCGACGGTCTGGCCGAGAGCATCGTGGCGGGCGCCAGCGGCGTGATGGCCCTGGGCGAAGACCAGTTCTAAGCCCCGGCACACCGCAGCAACCCTGCAGTTCAAACCCCGGCACCGCAAGGTGGCCGGGGTTTTTCTTTGTGGGCTCCTGATCGGTAACCGGCCTGAGACCCGCGCCAGTACTCATTCTTGGCGGGGGGGCTCCGCAACACAAGGACTGGCGCGGCGTTCCGAGGTGGGGGTCTGGAGATCAAGCGCTGGTGCGGCTCGACAGCAGGGCGATAAATGACCGTTGATCGATGGCTGATGGCTGCCGCTCGATGCCGTTGATTTGTCTCAAAAAATACCCGATCCGCATGAACTTGCATGACATGCGCGTGTCCATGGTGGCTCCAGGGATATTTTCTGGTGTGGGACTGTTTGCCGGGCCATCAGGAGCGGTACACGAGAACGACGGGGGATGACAGACGCCCGGCCCGAGCTTTAGGCAAATCAATAACATTCGATTGATTGGGGGCTACGCATGAAAGTCAATCTACCCGTGACGGGGCAGGAGCGTTTCCTGCAGCCGGGCAAACCCATCGTCACCAAGACCGACCTCAAGGGCCGCATCACCTACGTCAATGCGTCCTTCGTCGATGTCAGCGGCTTTACCCGGGAAGAACTGCTCGGGGCCAGCCATAACATCGTCCGCCATCCGGACATGCCGCCGGAGGCCTTCGACGATCTGTGGAAAACCCTCAAGGAAGGCCAACCCTGGCACGGGCTGGTCAAGAACCGCTGCAAGAACGGCGATTTCTACTGGGTCGAGGCCTACGTCACGCCGATGACCGAGAACGGCGTGCCAATCGGTTACATGTCGGTGCGCAATACCCCGGAGCGGAGCGAGGTGGCGGCGGCGGAAAAACTCTATGCCGCGATCCGCGACAAGCGAGCGGCCTTTCCCGGTGCCCGCCGGCGCACCCGGCGGGTCCAGCCGGCCCGGGTGCTGTGCTCCCTGAGCGTGGCGAGCGCCGTCCTGGCCTTGCTCGGCGCCTGGCTGGGCGGCTTGGCCGGCCTGGGCCTGGCGCTGTTGGCGGCCCTGGTGCTGGCGGGGCAGGCCGCTTGGCTGTGGCAGAACGTACTGTTGCCGGTGCAGTGGGTGCGCCGTGGCATCGTCGCCATCGATGAAGGGCGCCTGCACGAAAGCCTGCTGCGCGGCAGTGACCACTTGGGGCTGCTGTTGCAGATGGAATCCCTGCGCATCCACCTACGCGCCATGTTTGCCGACGTACTGTTGTCGTCCCAGGAGGTGGAGGCCAGGGCCGAGGCCCTCGATGCGGAGATGCAGAAGCTGGTGCAGAGCGCCAACGAGCAGAGCGCCAGCGTCGAGGAGATCGGCAGCGCCCTGGAGCAGATGAGCGTGTCGATCCAGGAAGTCTCCGAATTCACCCAGCAGAATGTCACGGCCACCCAGCAGGCCCAGGAAATCGCCCAGAGCGGCAAGGACAAGATGGCGCTGAGCATGGCGGGTACCCAGCGCATCGTGAACATCGTCGACCGGGCCATGGCCGAAATGAACGGCATGCACGAGCACGTCGAGCGCATCGGTCACATCACCACCATCATCAAGGACATCGCCGAGCAGACCAACTTGCTAGCCCTCAATGCCGCCATCGAGGCGGCCCGGGCCGGAGAGCACGGCCGGGGCTTTGCTGTGGTGGCCGACGAGGTGCGCAAGCTGTCGGAACGGACTACCAGCAGTACCGCCGAGATCACCACGGTGGTGAGCGAGATCACCCAGCGCTCCCACAGCGCGGTGAGGACCATGGCGAACACGGCGGCCGAGGTCACCTCCGGTACGGCGGTGATCGAAGAGAGCAGCCTGAGCCTGGAGTCGATCGTGTCGGCCACCGACAAATGCCTGGGCATGGCCGACGACGTCTCGCACATGCTCAACCAGCAATCCCAGGCTTCCCACGACGTGGCGGTGAGCATGGAGCGGATCGCCCAGGCAGCCAACCAGAGCGTGGCGTCCACCGATAACGTGGGCGGTGGAGTGCAGCGGCTCTACGCCACGGCCCGGGAGCTGAAGGACTTGCTGCGCCACCTGGAAACCGCCCTGCGCTAAGACCCGGCTGTACCGTTCCCCCGGGCCACCCGTGCCCGGGGATCGGAGCTTGGCCGCGGCGTCGTTCAGGCGGGGAGCGTTTCCCGGCGCAGCAGGGTGGCCAGGGCGCCGATGTTGATGTCCGCCACCAGCACGCCGTCGAGCCGGCCCCGGGCATCCTGCAGGGGGACGGCCAGGGTCAGGCAGAAGTCCTCGCTGGCGGTGGACAGGTAAATCGGCGACACGAAGGGGCGGCCCGTGTCGCGCACCTCGGTGAAGTAAGCCTGGGCCGAGCGGTCGGCGCCCATGCCGCCGGCCTTGATGCGGCCGTACATTTCCGGGTTGATCCAGTTGGGAAAGCGCTGTTTTCCTTCCCCATCCAGCTCGAACACCATCTCGAAGTACGGGAAGTTGCGGAAGGCCACATCCAGAGCGTGGGGGTCCCGGTTGCGCGGCGCCAGTACCAGTTCCTGCAAGGATTCCAGCGCCGTGTCGGTCCAGTCCCGCAGCGCCGAGCGGGGGCTTTCCCGGTGCAGGGTGGGGGGCGTGCCTTCCACCACCACCACGCTGCCTTCGGCCACCTTGCCAATCTTCTTCAGGGCGGCAGCGCGCTCGGCGGCGGCCAGGGAGTTGGGCAGGGGCGTGCCATCGCCACTCCGGCCGGTAACCACCGCCACCGACATGCTGGCAATCGGATACGCGTTGCCGTCCTCGGTGACGAAATGGCCCCGAGCTACGTCGTCGCTGTCGTAAAGGTGGGCGGCGATGGCGTGGAACTGGCTCATGATGTCGAGCAGTTCCGGCACCAGATCGGCGGGCACGTGTTCCTGGATGAGCACGAAATCGTCGCCGCCGATGTGGCCAAGCAGGCAATCCTTGCGGTGGGCGAAGCGGTAGCGCAACAGCTCGGCCAGGGAGCGGATCATGGCGTCGCCCCGGATGAAGCCATAGCGGTCGTTGTAGGCCTTGAAATTGTCCAGGTCGATATAGACCAGGCACAGCTCCTGGCCCTGGGCCAGCCGGTTGTCCAAGGTCAGGCGCAGGCTCGGGCCGGTGGGCAGCTGGGACAGGGGATGCAGGTTGCTGCCGTTCTCGCGCCGCGCCAGCAGCTGGGCGATCAGGGTCATGGGGTGGATCAAGCCCTGGTAGCGCCCGTCCGGCGCGGTGACCACCCAGGGATCGGCGTCCTTGCGGTCGTGGTACAGCACCCGGGCCAGGGCCGCTGAGGTGAGGCGGCTGGGCAGGCTGCGCGCCAGGGGCTCGGAGAGCTTGCCCAGGGTCTTGCTGGTGTGGCTGGAAAGCACCCGGCCGCGCCGCACCAGGCCGATCGGCTGGGCGTCATCGGTGACCACGGCCAGGGCCAGGGAGGGGTTGTCGATAAACAGGCGGCGCACCATCTCCAGGGGCTCCTGGATCTCCACCGCCACGCCGGGGTCCATCAGGTCGGTCAGGGCGAAGCGATCCTTGGCCCGGGACAGGCAGGATTCGTCGAGGCTGGGCAGGGGCGTCACCGCGGCGGTGACCCCGGCCTGGGGTGGGGCGAAGTAGTACCCCTGGGCATAGCCGATGCCCATGTCGCGAACGAAGGTGATGTCCTCGGCCCGCTCCAGCCCCTCGGCGATGACCGTGGCGCCGAGTCGCTGGGCCATGGAAACAATGGCCTCCAGCAACACCGAGCGCACCTTGCTGCCCTGGGCGCCGTGCACGATGCCCCGGTCCACCTTGATGAAGTCGGCGCGCACCGCCGCCAGGGTGGACAGGCCGTTGAAGCCCGAGCCCATGTCGTCCAGAGCGATGCGAAAGCCCCGGGTGCGCAGGATGTCGCAGCTTTGCGCCAGCATGGCCGGATCGGCCCGTTCCGATTCCACCACCTCGATCACCACCTGGCGGCGGTCGATGCCCATGCTTTCCAAGGATTGGGACAGGCAGTTCATCCAGCTCTGATGCACCAGGTTGCGTGGCAATACGTTGATGAACAACAGCTTGTCGGCGGGAATCGACGCCGCCTTGGCCGCCAGAGCGAGACGCTGGCATTCCAGGTCCAGGTCTGCTTCGCGCTGCAACTGGGCCGCCAGGCGGAAGGCATCGGCACCGGACAGCAGACGCCCCTGGGGGTCCTGCAGGCGGCACAGGGCCTCGAAGGCGAAGATTTCACCACCCTGGGCCAGATCCACCAGGGGTTGGAAATGCATGCGGATATAGGGCGCCAGATCCCCTTCCATCCAGGCGTGCAGGCGGCGGGCATAGAGGGCGTTGAACGGTGTCACCCGGTCGAGCACGGCGCCGGGATTGGCGAGCGACGAATTTTCGTCATGGACCAGGGCGTAGGTCTGCTGCAGGGTGTCCTGGTTGGTTTGCACCGCCAGGGTTTCCATCAAGGCGTCGAGGGCGGCCTCGTCGCTTACGCGAAAGCGCCAGACGTACTGGCTGGAATGTTCGGCCCCGAGGGCTTGCCACAGGGGCGGGGCGTATTGGCCGTCGTACTTGAGCAGGAGGTGCATGGCAGGTCGCCGTTGGGCGTTATGGATGTGCAGCCCTCATTGCAAGGGCTGTGCCATGCGCTGTCTATCCTGTTGTCACTGGGGTCGATCGGGCGCCAGGGCTCCATCTGCGAGCCGGCAGCATCGGCCTCGCACCGCGAGCGTCATTGCTGCGAGAGGGTCAGGTGATTCCAAGCATGGAGAAGCCATTGACTGCGGCTTGACTGATCCTAGGCGGTCAAGGTGCACCAGTACGGTGCCAGGAGCGGTGTATGCACCATCCCGGTTCATGTCCGGGTGAGAGCACTCAGGTGGGGCAGGGGCTTGATCGGGTGGCCCCGACTTTCAAGGGCGTGACGTATGGCTGCGGCGGCTTCGACCGCTTCGGCGTTGTCGCCGTGCACGCAAATGCTGTGAAAGGGGGTCGGCAGCACCTTGCCACTGGTGGTGATCAGTCCGCCGGCCTCGATCATGCGCTGTACGTGCGCAACGCAGTCGCGCGGGTCGTGCAGCACAGCCCCGGGTTGGCTGCGGGGCGCCAGGTTGCCCGCTTCGTCATAGGCCCGGTCGGCGAACACCTCCAGGGCGACCCGTAATCCTGTCTCCTTGCCGGCATCGGCCAGGTGCGAGAGGGCTGGGGCGAGCAGGATCAGTTCGGCGTCGAATTGTCTGACGGCCCTCACCACGGCCCGCGCCAAGGCGATGTCCTCGCAGGCCATGTTGTTGAGGGCTCCATGGGGTTTGACGTGAGTCAGGGTGCCCCCCTCGGCCCGTGCCATACCGGCCAGGGCCCCGAGCTGGTAGATGACCATTGCTTCGAGTTCGGGGGCGGGGATGACCATCTTGCGCCGGCCGAAGCCCTGCAGATCGGGGAAGGCCGGGTGGGCCCCCAGGGAAACGCCGTTGTCGAGGGCCGCCCGGACGGTCTTGCGCATCACCAGGGGGTCGCCGGCGTGAAAGCCGCAGGCGATGTTGGCGGAGCCAACCAGGGGGAGCAACTCCTGATCCCGGCCCATGCTCCAGGCACCGAAGGATTCGCCCAGATCGGCGTTCAGATTGAGTTCGTGCGGCACGGCGTCTTTCCTTGTCGAGAAATTACAAGAGCAACTTCCACTCCTCAGCCTGGGCATTGATCATGCCGCTGACCAGGTTTTCAGTGTAGAGCGCATTCAGGTCGATGCCTCCTTCCGGCCCAAGGGGTTCGATAGCGGCCAGGCAGGCGAGCAACTCCGCTTCCGCCTGGCGGGCCGCCAATGCCGCACCAGCCAGGTCGATCAGGCTAAAGCGCAGGGGAGCGCCCGGGGGCAGGGCGGCCAGCCGGGGCAGGTCGGCGGAAATCACCGTAGCAATCTTGGGGTAGCCACCGGCAGTCTGACCGTCGGCCAGCAGCACGATCGGCAATCCGTTGCCGGGGACCTGGATGGCTCCCGGCACGATCCCGTCGGAGGCAATCTCGGTCATGCCCGGCTTGTGTTCCAGGACGGGGCCGTCCAGGCGCATGCCCATCCGGTCTGCCTCCCGGGAGACGGTGTAGGTGACGCTTTCCAGGGTGACAAGCGCCGCGGTGCTGAAATGATCGTCCTGGGGGCCGAGGACGAGCCGAATCGGTGTGTCGGGCGCCGCAACTGCGGGCGGGGCCGGCAGCCAATGGCAAGGGGTGCCCGGAGCGACGCTCGTAGCCGGTAGTTGGTCGCCAGCACCAAGCAGTTGGCCCAGGCCAGCCCGCGCGTAGGTAGAAGCGCTACCGAGGAGGCGGGGCGGGGCTAGGCCCGCCACCGCCACCACGCCGACCCGGCTGCCGGCGATCATGCCGCAGCGGGCCTGTTCGCCCGGAGCCAGCACGACGCTGCGCCAGGCGGGCAACAGACGCTTGGCGCCGTCGCTGGCGACGATCTCCACCGCAAAGTTGCCGGCAAAGCCGAGTTGGAGTGGTTCATCCCGGGCGGCCAGGGCTAGGCCGCCGACAAAGAATTCGATGGCCGGCGACCCGTCTGGGTTGCCCACCAGGCGATTGGCGATACGCAACAGGTCGGGGGCCAGGGTACCGGCCCGGGGAACGCCGAAACGACGATAGCCGTGGCGCCCCAGATCTTGCACGCTGGCCAGGGCACCAGGAGAGACGATGGCGACGACGGCGCTCATTGGGCTGCTGCTCCAAGATCAAGGAAGGACGCGGCTTCCCGGGCGCCGCTGCGCAGTTCGGCGTCGATTTCGGCGTAGCGGGCGGCCTCCACGGCCGTGAAGATCACCTGATCGCCAGGCGCAAGCAGAGAAGGTGCTGGGCGTGCCGGGTCGAACAGGCGTACCGGGCAGCGGCCGAGGAGGTGCCAGCCCCCGGGGCTTTCCCAAGGGTAAATGGCGGTCAGGCCGCCGGCGATGGCTACGCTGCCGGCGGGCACACGCACTCGAGGTTCGCTGCGACGGGGCAGGGCGAGGGGAGGGGCTACATCGCCCATGAAGGGAAACCCGGGGAGAAAACCGAGCATGTATACCCGGTACGGGGTGCCGCTATGCCGGGCAATGACCTCTTCGCAGCTCAGGCCGGTGGCCTCGGCAACACTGGCCAGATCCGGGCCGAACTCGCCACCGTACAGTACCGGCAGGCGCCAGGTGCGTCCCGGTGGGGCAGCCTGAGTGTCGGCTGCCTGCAGGGCGCGCTGGATCAGGGCGTCCACGGCGGGACGGGCCGTGACCAAGGGGTCGAAGATCACCGTGAGGGAACGGAAGGTGGGGACAGTCTCGATCAAGCCAGGGGCTTCTCCGGCCTGGAGCAAGGCTTGGAGTGCGGCATCCAGGCCACTGACCCGGGGCATCAGGAGCGGGTCGACCCGATCGCCGAATTCGACGGTGACGGCGGTGTCGCCCAGGTTGAGGAGACGGACCGAGGGCTGCATGGGTTACAGCCCGGCGGTAGAGGCTGCCCGGGCGGCTTGGTCGTAACGGCCGGAAAGGGTGCGCAGCAGCCGGGCTACGTCCCCCAGACGGGCGTTCTCCTCCTCTGTGCCGGAAAAGCCGGGCATCAGGCAAGACTCGCGCACATCCCGGTAGGCCAGACAGACGCGCTGACCTTCAGCGGTGATTGAGAAAAACACTTCCTTGCCGCGCTTGACGCTCTGCACCAGGCCGATACCCATCAGCTTCTTGAGTGAATAGGAAACCACGTGGGTGTCCTCGATGTTGAGCACGAAGCAGATGTCGGCAAGCTTCTTTTCCTGGTCCCGGTGCGCGACGTGGTGTAACACCAGGACGTCAGTGGCAGTGACGTCCTTGACGCCGGCGGCCGACATGCAGCGGATCATCCAGCGGGCAAAGGCGTGCCAGGCCAGGATAAGACCGAACTCCAATTCCGAGAGCTCCGGTGCTTTTTCCGATACCAGGTGCTCGGAGGAAACGATACGACTGGTTTCGCCGTTGGCGGTGGTGCTGGCAGGGGAGGAGGAGGTGAGACGGGGCTTGGCCATGTCGAGGGTGCCTGGAGGTCGATGCGAAGCGGGCTGAGCTTGGGGGAATGCCTAAACGTGTGTAAAAAACGTTCAAAATTTATTGACAATTTATAACGAAAAAATCAATCTAACAATGGTAAAGCCATTGCAAGACCCGTAGTCGGCCCCGGCCGGCGCCCTGTACTACCTACAACAGAGGAAGAGTCCATGAAAATGATGCCGTCTCTACGCACCACGTTCCGTGTCGGCGCTGCCGTTGCTCTGGCTCTGGCAGCCCAAGTGGCGTCTGCCCAAGCCAAGTGGGATATGCCCACCCCGTATCCCGCCACCAACTTCCACACTGAGAACATCAACCAGTTCGTCAAGGATGTGGATGCGGCCACCGGCGGCAAGGTCAAGATTACGGTGCACCCCAACGGCGCCCTGTTCAAGGCCAACGAGATCAAGCGGGCCGTGCAGGGTGGTCAAGCCCAGATTGGCGAGACCATCATTTCCGGCCTGGCTAACGAAGATCCCTTGTTCGCCCTGGATACCGTGCCCTTCCTGGCCACCGGCTACGCCGATGCCAAGCGCCTGTGGCAGGTGTCGCGGCCCAAGGTCGAGGAGAAGTTCGCCAAGCAGGGGCTGAAGATTCTTTACTCCGTGGCCTGGCAGCCCCAGGGTATCTATTCCAAGACGGCACTGACCTCGATGGCCGACCTGAAGGGCGTCAAAATGCGCTCCTACAGCCCCACCGTGGCCCGCATGATCGAGTTGATGGGCGCTGTGCCGGTTACCGTCCAGGCCGCAGAACTGACCCAGGCCCTTGCCACCGGCGTGGTCTCGGCCAACCTGACCTCCTCCGCCACCGGCTACGATTCGAAGAGCTGGGAGCAACTGTCCTACTACTTCGATATCCAGGCCTGGCTGCCGAAGAACGTGGTGTTTGTGAACAAGAAGGCCTTCGACGCTCTCGACAAGCCGACCCAGGATGCCATCCTGAAGGCTGCCGCCGCCGCCGAGGAGCGGGGCTGGAAGCTTTCCGAGGAGAAGAACCGCTGGTACCTGGAGCAGCTTGCCGCCAACAAGATGAAGGTGCTGCCGGCCTCCGATGCCCTGAAGAAGGACCTGCACAAGGTTGGCGAGCAGATGATCAAGGAATGGCAGGACAAGGCCGGGCCTGACGGCAAGGCCATCCTCGACGCCTACCGCGCCAAGAAGTAAGCCCCTACGCGGCGCCGTCCCCGGAGATGGCGCCGCACCGTTCGACCGGGGCAGCTGTGCCCGCCGTCGAATTCGTCAATGCAGTCTTTAAACCCTACGCCCATGAGATCCTTGCTCGACCTGATCTACCGTGCCGCTGGCGGCCTGGCGGCGCTGTTCATGATCGCCACCCTGGCCATGGTGCTGACCGGCATCGTCACCCGCCTGCTCGATATCTACGTGCGCGGTACCGACGACTATGCCGGCTATTGCATGGCCGCCTGCGGTTTTCTTGCGCTGGCTTACACCTTCAAGCACGGTGAGCACATCCGCGTCACCCTCCTGATCGACCGCTTTGCCGGCGGCACCCGGCGCGCCGTGGAAACCGTCGCCCTGGTGGTTGGGGCGGTGGTGGCCGGCGCCCTGGCCTGGTACAGCCTGCGGCTGGTGTTCAACTCCTACGAATTCGGCGACATCTCCCAAGGGGTTGATGCGACGCCCCTGTGGATTCCCCAGATCGGCATGGCGGCAGGCACGGTGGTGCTCTTCGTCGCCCTGCTCGACGATCTGTTGCTGACCTTGGCCGGACGCCCCGTGGCCCGGCTCAAATCCCATTCCAACGAACCCGCCCGGGTCGAGTGATTTCCACGAGGAAATAGGATCATGGATATTCTCATCGCTGCCGGGCTGATCGTCCTGCTGCTCGTCTTTCTCGTCGGAGGCGTGTGGATCGGCCTGTCGCTGACTGCCGTCGGCTACCTGGGCATGCTCGCCTTCACTCCGCGTCCGCCGGGGGACGCTATGGCCGTCACCATCTGGGGCTCCGGGTCGAGCTGGACCCTGACCGCCTTGCCGCTCTTCTTGTGGATGGGGGAAATCCTCTTCCGCACCCGGGTTTCCGAAGATATGTTCAAGGGGCTGGCCCCCTGGCTTGAGCGGCTGCCCGGCCGCTTGCTCCACACCAACATCATCGGCTGCACCATTTTTGCCGCGGTGTCCGGTTCGTCGGCGGCCACCTGCGCGACCATTGGCAAGATCACCCTGCCGGAACTGCAAAAGCGTGGCTATCCGGACAGCCTGGCGCTGGGGACACTGGCCGGCGCCGGTACCTTGGGACTGCTCATTCCGCCCTCGATCATCATGATCGTCTATGGCGTTTCGGCGGAGGTGTCGATCGCCAAGCTGTTCATCGGCGGTGTGCTGCCCGGTTTGCTCCTGGCTGGGCTGTTCATGGGCTGGGTGATCGTTTGGGCACTGCTCAACCCAGGCAAGATCCCCCCGGCCGGTCCGCGTACCACCTTCCTGCAAAAACTCGATGCCTCGCGCAACCTGATCCCGGTGATCCTGCTGATCGCTGCGGTGCTTGGTTCGATCTACTTCGGCATCGCCACCGCCACCGAGGCCGCAGCGTTGGGCGTGGTGGGTAGCCTGATCATCGCCGCTTTCCAGAAATCCCTGACCCGGGAGAACTTCTTCGCCAGCCTGATGGGGGCGACCCGGCTGTACTGCATGATCGCCCTGATCCTGGCTGGCTCGGCCTTCCTCACCTTGTCCATGGGTTACATCGGCCTGCCGCGCCACCTGGCGGAGTGGATCTCGTCCCTGAATCTGTCCCCCCTGGCGCTGCTGTTGGCCCTGACCCTGTTCTACATCGTGCTCGGCTGTTTCCTCGATGGCATTTCGATGGTGGTGCTGACCATGGCAGTGCTGCTGCCCACGGTGCAGGCGGCGGGGATCGATCTGGTGTGGTTCGGGATCTTCGTCGTGATCGTGGTCGAGATGGCCCAGATCACGCCGCCGGTGGGCTTCAATCTGTTCGTGCTGCAAGGCATGACCGGACGGCAGATTACCGAGATTGCCCGCTACGCCATCCCGTACTTTGTCCTGATGTGCCTGGCGGTTATCCTGATCTATACCTTCCCCGGCATCATCACCTGGCTGCCCGGTAAGATGATCGGTTGATTTCCCTGACGAAAATCAAGAAACCCCCGGAAAAACCTTGGTCTTTCCGGGGGTTTCTCTTTTAAGCTCAAGGGCTTGTGGAAAACCGGGGCAGCCCGAAGTCAGTAAAAAGTGGTAGACTCGCTGCGAATTTTTCTCATTGGGCCGTAAACGCGGCCGGCTTATTCCTTTTTCGCCATGTCCAACATCTCCACCGAACGCGTCCTGTCCGTCCATCACTGGAACGACACCCTGTTCAGCTTCACCACCACGCGCGACGCCGGCCTGCGTTTCGAGAACGGCCACTTCGTCATGATCGGCTTGCAGGTCGAGGGCAAGCCCCTGATGCGTGCCTATAGCATCGTTAGCGCCAACTACGACGAACATCTGGAATTCTTCTCCATCAAGGTGCCGGACGGCCCCTTGACCTCCCGCCTGCAGCACCTCCAGGTCGGCGACGAACTGCTGGTCAGCCGCAAGCCCACCGGCACTCTTATCATGGACAACCTGCTGCCGGGCAAGCACCTCTACCTGCTGTCCACCGGCACCGGCCTGGCGCCCTTCATGAGCATCATCAAGGACCCGGAAGTCTATGAGCGCTACGAGAAGGTGATTCTGGTGCACGGCGTGCGCTACGTGAGCGAACTGGCCTACGGCGACTTCATCGACGGCGACCTGCAGCAGAACGAGTTCTTCGGCGAGGAAGTGGCCAAGAAGCTGATCTACTACCCCACCGTCACCCGCGAAGAGTTCCGCAACCAGGGCCGCATCACCGACCTGATCGAGACCGGCAAGCTGTTCGAGGACATCGGCCTGCCCCCGCTCAACCTGGACGATGACCGGATCATGCTGTGTGGCAGCCCGGCCATGCTCAAGGACCTGTGCGCCATGTTCGATGCCCGCGGCTTCCAGGAGTCGCGCAACAACAATCCGGGCCACTACGTCATCGAACGGGCCTTCGTCGAGAAGTAACGGTCCGTCATTTCCGCCCGATCCGCCTGTGCGAATCGAACGGGAATAAAAATTTCCCGGTGTCGTCCAGTTTCATGCACGGCGCCGCGGCAATCAAAGAGCCGGGAGAGTGGCAGAAATGCTAGACTCCCGGCTTTTTCACGTCGGCATTTTGCCGGCGTCGATGGCGCTCACTTTCCCGAATTCTTGATCTTTTCCGTGGCTAATCCTGTTTCTGCCGCCGAAGCTCCCCGCAAACGGGTTTTGGTGGTCGATTATTCGCAAAGCGGTCAGCTTTCAGCGGTTACCGCCCAGATCATCGCCCCCTTGCTGGCCGATGATCGCTTTGCCGTCCACGTCGAAAAACTGCAGCCGGAACCCGCCTACCCGTTTCCCTGGCCATTTTTTCGCTTTCTCGATGTTTTTCCTGAAAGCGCCCACCAGGTGCCGCCCCGGCTAGCGCCCCTCGGGCTCCGCGGGGACGAGGCATTCGATCTGGTGATCCTGCCCTACCAGGTATGGTTCCTGGCGCCGTCCCTGCCGATCCAGGGCTTTCTCGCCCATCCCCTGGCCGCCCGGCTGCTCGCCGGAAAACCGGTGGTCACCGTGGTTGCCTGCCGCAACATGTGGCTGCTCGCCCAGGAAAAGATGAAAGCCCGTCTGGCCCGCCTTGGCGCCCGACACCTCGACCATGTGGCCCTGACCGATCCAGGACCGACCCTGGCCACCCTGATTTCCACGCCGCGCTGGATGTTCACCGGCCGGCGCGATGCCTGGCTCGGCCTGCCGCCGGCCGGGATCGACGCCCCCACCGTGGCCGCCGCCGCCCGCTTCGGCCGCGCCCTGCGCGACGCGCTGCTGCGCGATGAGGAACAAGGCAGCGGCCCGCTGCTGGCGGGCCTGGGTGCCGTCGAGGCGGACCCGCGCCTGCTGGTCAGCGAGCGGGTCGGTACCCGCAGCTTCTTCCTGTGGGGCAAACTGCTGCGCTGGGTGGGACCACCCGGGGCGCTGCGCCGGGGGCCAGCCCTGATCGCCTACATGCTCTTCCTGATCGCGGCGATCATCGCCGTGGTCCCCGCCAGCCTGGCCCTGCAAACCCTGCTGCGCCCCCTGTTCCGGCGCCGCCTGGCGGCCCTGAAAACCCATTTCGAACAACCGTCCGGCTCCGGCCGCGAGCGCCTTTCCCAGTATGAGCACTGACGTCTTCATCACCCGCACCGCCGCCTACCTGCCGTTTGATCCGGTGTCCAACGACGAGATCGAGCAGGTCCTCGGTATGGTCGGCGGCAAGCCTTCCCGGGCCCGGCGCGTCGTCTTGCGCAGCAACGGCATCAAGAGCCGCCACTACGCCATCGACCGGGCCACCGGCGAGCCGGCCATGACCAATGCCCAGCTCACCGTGCGCGCCATCGAGGGCCTGGGCGATACGGGGCAGGTGGACGTGCTGGCCACCGGTACCACGCTGCCCGACCAGTTGATGCCCAACCACGCGGTGATGGTGCACGGCGAGCTGAAATGGCCGCGCCTGGAAGTGGTCTCCTGCGCCGGCATCTGCCTGGCCGGCACCGCCGCCCTCAAGCACGCCTGGCTGGCGATCCGCGCCGGCGAGGCCCGCCGCGCCGTGGCCACCGGCTCCGAACTGGCCTCGCCCCTGCTGCGCGCCCAGCTGTTCGACGCCGAGGCCGAGCACAAGGTGGCGGCCCTGGAAGAGCGCCCCGAACTAGCCTTCGAAAAGGACTTTCTGCGCTGGATGCTCTCCGATGGCGCCGGCGCCATGCTGCTGGAAAACCAACCCCGCGGGCCCCTATCCTTGCGCATCCACTGGATCGACCTGTCGTCGGCAGCCCACCAATTGCCCGCCTGCATGTACGCCGGCGCTGACAAGACCGCCGATGGCGGCCTCAAGGGCTGGCTGCGCTATTCGGCGGATGCCTGGGGTGCCCAGTCGATCTTTGCCGTGAAGCAGGACGTGCGCCTGCTCAACGACAACATCGGTACCGCCACCTTCGCCGAGCCCCTGGCCGCCATCGCCGCCAAGCGCGGCCTGACGGCGGACGGTATCGACTGGTTCCTGCCCCATATGTCGTCCTGGTTCTTCGCCGACGAGTTGGAGCGGCGCCTGGTCGAAATCGGCCTGCCGGTCCCTCGGGAACGCTGGTTCACCAACCTGTCGGACAAGGGCAACACCGGCTCCGCTTCGCCCTACATCATGCTCGACGAGCTGTTCAAGAGCGGCCGCATCGAGAAGGGTCAGCGCATCCTCATGTACGTGCCGGAAAGCGGCCGTTTCTCATGCGGCTTCGTGTACCTGGAAGCGGTCTGATGGAATTCGACCAGGTTCCCCAGGAAGGCAACCGCACCCACGCCGGGCTGCGCAAGGCCCTCTACGCCCGGGACGCCCAGGGACGCATCGTCACCGCTCCGTCGCAAGGCTGGGAAGTAGAAGAGATCGTCACCCTGCAGGCGGTGGACGCCCTGCGCCAGCAGGCCGAGGAGGCCCGGGCCAGGGTCGTCGCCGGGACGGCCTCGCCCCTGGAGTACTGGATGTACGCCCAACGCATGGACCTGGCCCTGCTCGCCCAGGCCAGCGGCCTGTGGCGCTGGCGGGTGCGCCGCCACCTGCGTCCGGCAGTGTTCTCCCGCCTCACGCCCGCCCTACTGGCCCGCTACGCCGACGCCCTGGGCCTGACCGTGGACCAACTGACCCGCCTGCCATGAACGCCGCGCTGCCCACCTCTGCCAAAGCCTCGGTCGCCTTCCAGCACCGTCACGCCGCCCACTGCGAGAGCGGCGCCATTTCGACCCTGGTCAGCCACGCCGGCCTCCCCCTGTCGGAGGCCATGGCCTTCGGCCTGTCCGGCGCCCTGGCCTTCGCCTACCTGCCCTTCGTCAAACTCCAGGGCCTGCCCCTGATCGCCTACCGCATGCCGCCCCGGGCCATCATCCGCGGCCTGGCCAAGCCCCTGGGGCTGAAGCTGTCGTTCGAAACCTTCCGCCGCCCGGAGGCGGGCCAGGCCCGCCTCGACCAGCTGCTCGACGCCGGCGAGGTGGTGGGGCTGCAAACCTCGGTGTTCTGGCTGTCCTACTTCCCCGAGGACATGCGCTTCCACTTTAACGGCCACAACCTGCTGGTGATCGGCCGGGAAGGGGACGACTACCTGATCAGCGACCCGGTGTTCGAGACGCCCCAGCGCTGTTCCCGCGCCGATCTGGCCCGGGCCCGCTTCGCCAAGGGCCTGCTGGCACCCAAGGGCCTGCTCTACCGGGTGCTGGGCGTCGAGCGCGACGGGGTCGATCCCCAGGCCGTGCTCGCCGCCATCCGCCGCACCGCCCGCGCCATGTTGGCGCCGGTGCCCATCGTCGGGGTGCGGGCCATCGGCCTGCTGGCCAAGCGCATCGCCGCCCTCGACCCCCAGGCCCCGGCCAGTGCCGCCTTCGTCGGCCACGTGGTGCGCATGCAGGAAGAGATCGGCACCGGCGGTGCCGGCTTCCGCTTCCTCTACGCTGCCTTCCTTCAGGAAGCCGCCGAACTGTGCGATAAGCCGCTGCTGGCCGAGTTCTCGGCCCGGTTGCTGACCATTGGCGACCACTGGCGCGTCTTCGCCCTGCGCGCCGCACGCATGCTCAAGGGGCGCGAGGTGTTCGATCCGGCTGCCCTGGCTGTCCTGCTGCGCGAACAGGCGGAACGGGAAGCCGCCTTCTTCCGCGACCTGCGCGGCGCCCTCTGAGCGCCGGGGCGATCCTCCCCATGCCGTCCATGCTGGAAGTCTGCGACCTGGCTTACCGTTATCCCGGCGCCTCCGCGCCGGCCCTGGCCGGGGTGTCCCTGGCCGCCGGGCGGGGCGCGGTGCTGGGCCTGCTCGGCCCCAACGGCGCGGGCAAGACCACTTTGATCTCCCACCTGTCCGGCCAGTTGCCGATCCAGCAGGGCGCGATCGCCATCGACGGCGTGCCCCTGACCGAGGTGCGCCGCCAGGCTCCCACCCGCATCGCCGTGGCGCCCCAGGAATACGCCTTCTTTCCCGCCCTGACCGTGGCCGAGAACCTGGCCTGCTTCGCCGGCGCCGCCCGCTTGAGCGGTGCCCGGGCGCGGGAACGGGTTGCCGCCTGCCTGGCCTTCGCCCAACTGGAGCGCTTTGCCGGCCAGCGCGGCGCGCGCCTCTCTGGCGGGCTCAAGCGCCGCCTCAACCTGGCCATTGCCCTGCTGCCCGAGCCGGAACTGATCGTTCTCGACGAGCCCACCGTCGGCGTGGACCCCCAGTCCCGGGCCTTCCTGCTCGACGCCGTGCGCCGCCTCGCCGACGGCGGCGCGGCGATCATCTACACCTCCCACTACATGGACGAGATCGAGGCCATCGCCGACCGGGTGGCCATCCTCGACCACGGCCAGGTGCTGCGCGACGCCCCCCTGGCCGACCTGCGCGCCGAGGGCGCCCGCCAGTTGCGCGTCGAGGCCGCCGGTCTGACGACCCCGACCCTGGCCGCTGCCCTGGCGCCGTTCGGTACGGTGCGGGAAGAGGGCGGACGGGTCATCGTCGATCTGGTCGCGGGCGCCGATCCCGGCCTGGCCCTGGCCGCCGTGGCTGCCGCCGGGGGTGAGGTGCGCCAGGCTCGCTATGGCGAGTGCTCCCTGGAACAGCTGTTCCTCACCCTGACCCAGCGCACCCTGCGCGACTGACCATGCTCGCCGCCCTGATCCGCAAGGAATTCCTCGCCCTGAGCCGCGACCTGCACGGCCTGGGGGCCCTGTTCCTGATGCCCCTGCTGTTCATCGTGGTCATGTCCCTGGCCCTCAAGAACGCCTACAACCCCCCCGCCGATACCCTGGGCTACGCCATCGTCCAGGCCGACCGGGGCGCTGCCGCCACGGTGTTCGTCGACCGCTGGGCCGAACGCCATGGTCAGCCCCGGCCCCTGCCCGAGAACTGGCGCGCCGCCCTGGCGGGCAACCGGCTGAAGTATGTGTTGGTCGTGGAGGACGATTTTTCCGCCACCGTGGCCGCCCCCCAGGCGCCGGCGGCGCCGCCCCTGCGCCTGGTCACCGAGCCCGGCCTGGACGGAGGCGTGCAGCGCGTCACCGCCGCCCAGGTGGCGGCCCTGGTGGGGGAGGTGCGCGCCCAGTTCCTGATGGAGCGCTTCATGGGCCTGGCCCCGGCCGGGGCGGCGGAGATCGACCGCTTCATCGCCACCGAGCGTGGCGGCGCAGCGGGCGAGGCCGGCAGGAGCGGGCGCCTCACCGCGGTGCAGCACAGCGTCCCGGCCTGGCTGATCTTCGGCATGTTCTTCGTAGTGGCGGCCATGGCCAACCTGCTGGTGCAGGAGCGGGCCGACGGCACCCTGCTGCGCCTGTCCGCCCTGGGGGTGCCGGATGGCATCCAGGTGGCGGCCAAGGCTATTCCCTATTTCGCCGTGAATGCCGTCCAGGCCCTGCTGATGCTGGCCGTGGGCGTCTGGCTGATGCCACTGCTGGGGGGCGATGGCCTGTCCCTGGCCGGGGTCAGCATCGCCGCCCTGACCACCATCCTGGCGGCGGTGAGCGCGGCGGCGGTGGGCCTGGCCCTGTGCGTCGCCTGCCTGGTGCGCAGCCATGCCCAGGCCAACGCCATCGGCCCGGTCATCAATATCCTCATGGCAGCGGTGGGCGGCATCATGGTGCCCACCTTCATCATGCCCGCGGCGATGCAGCGGGTGGCCGCCCTGTCCCCCATGAACTGGGCCCTGGACGGGCTGGTGGAAGCGCTGGTGCGCGGCGGCGGCCTGGTCCAGGTGCTGCCCCAGACCGGCCGTCTGGCCCTTTTTGCCGCGGCCATGCTGCTGGCCGCGCGCTTTCTCTTCAGCCGGAAAACCGTGTCATGACTGCTGCCTTGATCCCTGAACTGAAAACCCTGGTGCTCGATGCCGCCGACAAGGCCGAGCCGGCTGGCGGCATCGCCCCGGACGAAATCCTGTTCGGCCCCGAATCCCGCCTCCAGCTGGATTCCCTCGATGCTCTGCAGATTTCCATGGCGATCCAGCGCCGCTACGGCGTGCGTATGGCCGACAGCAAGGAAACCCGCCGCGCCCTGGCCTGCCTCGCCACCCTGGCCGAGCACCTCGCCGAACGCCTTGCCGCCGCCGAGCCCAGCCTGGCCTGAGGGACAGCGGGATATGCCGGCTTCCGCCACCTCTGCCCTGTCCGCCGCCCCTGCGAGCATGGCTCCGGCGCCCCTGTACATCGCCGGGCGCGGGCTGGTGTCGTCCCTGGGCGCTAACCTGGCCGAAGCCCTGGCGACCCTGGCCGCCGGCCGCCCGGGCGCCACGGCGCACATCGCACTGGGGGAGGGGAGCGATGCCCAGGTCTGGCCCTACCGGGCCATTCCTGACGATCCGATCGATTTTTCGGCCGATTTTCCGGTCGATTCCACCCGTCCTGCCGATTGCACCGATCCGGCCGACCCGGCCGATGTCCGGGACGGCGATGCCGCCTGGTACGCCCGGGCCCGCCGCCTGGTGCGCCAGGCCGTGGCCGAGGCCGGCCCCCAGGGCCGCGACGGCCCCCTGTTCGTCGCCTCGTCGTCGAGCAACGTCGGTGCCGTGGAGGGCCTGGCCGCGCGACCGGACACTGATTGCCACGAATTCGCCCAGCGCATCGCCGCCTGGCTCGACTGGCGGGGGCCGGTGTTTGCCGTGGCCACGGCGTGCACCTCTGCGATGAACGCTTTGGCCGCCGCCCGGGACCTGCTCGTCAATGGCCCCTGGGCGTCGGCCCTGGTGCTCGGGGTCGAACTGCCCAACCGTTTCACCCTGGCCGGCTTTGCCGCCATGCAGTTGCTCTCGCCGGATGGGGCGCGGCCCTTCGGCGCCGCGCGCAACGGCCTGGTGCTGGGGGAGGCGGTGGCCGCCCTGTACCTGACCCGCCATGCCACGGCCGCCACCCGCTGGGCGGTTTCCGGCCTGGCCGGGGTGGTGGATGGCAGCGATCCGGCCGGCGCCGTGGCTCCGGCCATCGAGCGCGCCATCGACACGGCCCTGGCCGAGGCTGGCCGTAAGGCCGCCGACATCGGCCTGATCAAGGTTCAGGCGGCCGGCAGCCCGGGCAACGACGCGGTGGAGGCCGCCGTGCTGACCGAGCGCTTTGCCCCCCTGCCGCCCCTGGTGTCCCTCAAGGCCGCCCTGGGCCACACCCTGGGCGCCTCCGGCGCCGCCGAGCTGGCGTTGCTCACGGCCTGCCTGGAAGCGGGCGTGCGGCCGCCCCGGGACTGGCCCATCGACCCCGAACTAGCCGCCCGGGGCGTCGCCCTGGCCGACGGCGCCACGCCCCCGGCCACGCCGCCGCGCCACGTGCTGGCCCTGATCCTCGGCTTTGGCGGCGGTCACGCCGCCCTGGTGCTGGATCAATTGGACGAGCAGGACGAGCGGGACGAGCGGGGCGACAAGGAGGCGGCGCAATGAGCGCTCATCCCCCCGCACCGCGCCACCGGCTATGGCAGATCACCGGCCGCAGCTGCGGCCTGCCGGAAGACTGGCACGCGCGCCTGGTGGCCCGCCTGGGCCAGCGCCCGCGCCGCCTCGGAACGTGGACCGAACTGGCCCTCTACGGCGCCCTCGACTGCATGGCCGATGTGGCGGCCCGGGGGGGCGTCGGGTCGGCCGATTCGACCGCCAATCCGCCTATCGGCACGCCCAGCAGCCCGTCCGCCCTACTGTGTGCCCAGTTGTATGCCCCGCTGCCGCCCGCTGCCCGGCTGCGGGTCAGCAGCGTGCGCGGCAGCGCCGCCGCCATCGGCGCCGGCCTCGACCAGTTTGCCGAGGGTTGGGTGCTGCCCTTCACCTTCATGCAGACCCTGCCCAGCCAGCTGCTCGCCGCCCTGGCCCGCGCCCTGGGCTGGCAGGGCGACGGCAGCTTCGTCGCCAGCGCCGATCCGCTGCAGAGCCTGGCCTTGGCCTGCGCCGGGGCACCTGCCGCCGGGGTGCTGTGGGGGCGGGTGGACGAGTTGCCCGAGCCCAATAGCCTGTGGCTGCGCCTGGAGGCCCTGTCCGGTGCTGAGGGTGCGGCATCGGCAGGCAAGGGCCGGGAGGGTGGGGGAGTGGAGGGCGGAGTGGAGGACATCGCGGCTGCCTGCGCCGTGCCCCTGCCGGCGGTGTGCACGTTCCGTCCGCTGCGCGCCACCGATCTGGCCAATCCGGCCCTGGCCCTGCTGCGCTGGGGGCCCGCAGGCCTGGAAGGCGGTTTTTCCGACTGATGGCGTCTGCCTGCGTTCGTGCCGCTGGGCGGGGCAGCGGGTGGAGCAATCGGCTGGGCAACAGGCGACAGGGCTCCGCAGGATCCGGGTGGGCCGCGTGAACCGGGTGTGGGGGGGCTGCTGCCACGCCGTATTCCCTCATCGGATGGGGACGTCTACCCTGATCTGGCGGGTTCCCGTTTACTTCGAACGGCAGGTCCGTGCGCCGCGTCCAAGGTTCTTACCCCACCTGGCGGCGCATCCCGCGCTTCCTCGACGGAGAAACGCCCATGCCTACCCCCAGCAATGCCAGCAACGCCACCAGCACCATCCGCCTGCACCGGGTGCTGCGCGCCCCACCCGAGCGCATCTATCGGGCCTTTCTCGATCCCGACGCCATGGCCAAGTGGCTGCCGCCCCACGGTTTCACCGGCCAGGTGCACGACATGGATGCCCGGGTCGGCGGCGGCTACCGCATGTCGTTCACCAATTTTGGCAGCGGCAAGCGCCATTCCTTCGCCGGCCGCTATGTGGAGCTGACGCCCCCCACCCGGGTGCGCTACACCGACCACTTCGACGATCCCAACCTGCCCGGGGAGATGACGGTGACCGTCGATCTGCGGGCGGTGCTCTGCGGCACCGAGGTGACGATCGAGCAGGCCGGCGTGCCGGCCGTGATTCCCGCCGAGATGTGCTACCTGGGCTGGCAGGAATCCTTGCAGCAGCTCGCCCAGCTGGTGGAGCCGGAGATTCCGGACGAAGGGTAGGGCGCGGTCACGGGGCTGGCGGGGGGCTGTGCGACTCCGCCGGCAGACGAGGAGCGGGAGGCGGCACGCGGCACGCACCTAGCTGCGGCCCAGAATTTGCAACTGGGAATCCGCAAGGGCATCGCCCTAATCGCAAGGCGGGGCGCCATTCTCCACGGGGTGCCCATGGAACGCCGCGCCAGTGGCCGATCTTCACGGGGTATGCCTGGAGATCAAGGACTGGCGCGGGGTTCGGTCGTGGCATGTGGCCCGGGCCGCATGTTTGCCCGGAAAGCGGTGCCAGCGGCCGTGGTTAGTGGGGGCCTCCTGAACAGGGCGGTGAACGCGGCCTTGGGGAGTGACCGGCAAGGGCGCGCGGGCCAGCGTTCGCACCTGTCCAGCCTGGCCTGCCGGGGCCGTGCAATCAAACGCTGCGGCGGCAAAAAAGCGTGTTTATCGACGCCGCGCGGGACTGGGCGGGCCAAGGTGGCTATCATGCTCGGCCTTCCCGAATGTTCCGCTCATGATCACCCTCAAGAACGTCACCCTGCGCCGCGGCTCCAAAGTGGTGCTGGACAAGGCCTCCGTCGTCCTCAACCCGGGCGAGAAGGTCGGCCTGGTCGGGCGCAACGGCGCCGGCAAATCGACCCTGTTCGCCCTGCTCAACGGCACCCTGCACGAGGACGGCGGCGACTACGCCATCCCGCGCCAGTGGCGCATGGCCCAGGTGGCCCAGGACATGCCGGAAACCGACCAGGGCGCCACCGACTTCGTCATCGACGGCGACACCACCCTGCTCGCCGCCCGCAACGAGGTCCAGGCCGCCGAGGCCAGCGAGGATGGCATGCGCATGGCCGAGGCCTACATGGCCCTCTACGACGCCGGCGAGAACGACGCCGAATCCCGCGCCCAGTCCCTCATCCTCGGCCTGGGCTTCAAGGTCTCGGAGCTGAACAACCCGGTGGACAGCTTTTCCGGCGGCTGGCGGATGCGCCTGCAACTGGCCCGGGCCCTGATGTGCCCGTCGGACATCCTGCTGCTCGACGAACCGACCAACCACCTGGACCTGGACGCCCTGGTCTGGCTGGAAGCCTGGCTGAAGCGCTACCCGGGCACCCTGATCATGATCAGCCACGACCGGGAATTCCTCGACGCCATCACCCAGGTCACCCTGCACATCGACAACGCCAAGCTGGTGCGCTACGGCGGCAACTACAGCAAGTTCGAGGACATGCGCGCCGAGCAGATGGTGCTGCAGCAGGCCGCCATGGCCCGCCAGGCGGACAAGATCGCCCATCTGCAATCCTTCATCAATCGCTTCAAGGCCAAGGCCAGCAAGGCCAAGCAGGCCCAGAGCCGGGTCAAGGCCCTGGAGCGCATGGAGAAGATCGCCCCGGTGCTGGCCGACGCCGAATTCACCTTCGAATTCCAGGAGCCGGACAACCTGCCCAACCCCATGCTGTCGATGATCGACACCACAATCGGCTACCCGCCGCCGGACGACGCCCCGGCCGGCACGCCGCCGACGGTGATCGTGCGCGGCATTAACCGCTCGGTGCACGCCGGCCAGCGCATCGGCATCCTCGGCGCCAACGGCCAGGGCAAATCGACGCTGGTGAAGACCATCGCCCGGGCCCTGCAACCGATCAGCGGCGAGGTCACCGAGGGCAAGGGCCTCAACATCGGCTACTTCGCCCAGCAGGAACTGGACGTGCTGCGGCCGCAAGACACGCCCCTGGAGCACATGACCCGCCTCGCCAAGGAAGCCATCGCCGCCGGCCGTGGCCCGGTGGCCGGGCGCGAGCAGGAACTGCGCAACTTCCTTGGCACCTTCAATTTCAGCGGCGACATGGTCAAGCAGGCCGTGGGCACCATGAGCGGCGGCGAAAAGGCCCGCCTGGTGCTGTGCATGCTGGTGTGGCAGCGGCCCAACCTGCTGCTCCTCGACGAACCGACCAACCACCTGGACCTGGCCACCCGGGAAGCCCTCGGCGTCGCCCTCAACGAGTTCGAAGGCACGGTGATGCTGGTCAGCCACGACCGGGCCCTGCTGCGCGCCGTGTGCGACGAATTCTGGCTGGTCTCCCGGGGCGGCGTCGGGCCCTTCGACGGCGACCTGGAGGACTACCAGCGCTACCTGCTCGACGAGGCCAAGCGCGCCCGGGAAGAGGCGGCACAGACGCGGCATTGAGGTTTGTCGGGGCGCCGGGAAGGTGGGCCGCCCCGTTGCGTCCGCCCTCCGGCGGCTGCGACGGATGACGACTGACGGGGCTTGCGCCGCCGGGTTTGGCGCCACTCCGCTACTTCGCTCTGTCTTGGGCGCCGATTTGGGCAGCGATGGGCAGCGATGGGCAGCGATGGGCAGGCCGCCCCGTGGGGCGGGTGCCGGCCTGCGGCAGCGATCCGGCTATCTGGCTATTTCCCCGTTTTGTGCGGTCGTGATGGCTGAAACCCTAGGTGGGACGCCATTCTCCACGGGGTACCCGTGAAACGCCGCGCCAGTAGCCAATCTCGGCAAGGCATGCCTGGAACGCAAGGACTGGCGCGGGGTTTGGCGAGGGTGATTTCACGGAACGCCGCTTTCTGCGCCCCCTATGCGTGCGTTTTCCCGCGCGGGGCGCCCGGTCCTCGGGGCTCGGTATTCCTCAGTATTCCGCGTGGAGGCGGATCGCCGCCACGTTCACCGGGCCCCGGTCGGCGTTGTAGGCCGGGTTGCGGATGTGCTGGTAGTTGAGGCTGACGGCGAAGCCCTTGCACAGCTGGGCGGCGTAGAAGGTTTCCAGGATCTGCTCGGGCCGATAGTTGAGGCGCCCGTCGCCGAGGAAGAAGCCCAGGCCGCCGGCGGCCAGGTAGTCGCGCCGGTCGCGGGACAGCCCGTTGCGCGCCAGGGCCACGCCGATGCGGTCGTCGGCCCGGCCCCAGCGGTTGCCCTGGAGCACCACGCCGCCGGAGATGGAATTGTCGATCTCGGTGAAGGCGTAGGTTTCCGACTTGCCGTCGGCCCGGCTGCCGCGGAAGAACACCCCGGCGTCGTCGCTGATCGGCTGCTCGATGTTGATGCCGAAGCCGGTCTTGATGCGCGCTTCCCGGGTCTGGGCCAGGTCCGGGGCGTTGCCGCTGCCGGCGGCCAGGTTCAGGGCGTCGCGGAAGCTGCCCATGTTGGCCTTGTTGCGGAAGGCGAGAAACTTGACGGTGCCGGTGCGGCCGAGCAGCTCGTGGTTGATCTCCAGCTCCACCTGATCGCCGTGCTGGGTGATCAGGCTGTGGTCCAGGGGCAGGCCGTTCGATTCCCGGGGCATGGCGAAGCGCCCGGCGCGCAAGGCCCAGCCGGCCGGGTCGAAGTACTCGGCGGCAAACCCCACCGTGTAGCCCCGGGCGTCGGCGGCGAAGTCGTAGGCGCCGTGAGCGATGATCGACCAGTTCATGAAGTCGCTGCGCGAGTCGTGGGCGTAGCGGTTCTCGTCGAAGATGTCGCCGACCGCCACCTTGCCGGCGGTGACCACCAGGCGCCGGGCGGTGACGTTGCCGGCCAGCTGGTTGGCGCTCGAGGCCACCCCGGCGGTTTCGCCACCGAGGTTGATGGTCTGGCGCAGGAAAGCCCGGGCGTTGTAGCCGGTCAGGGTCGGCCCGGCGGTGCGTGCCATTTCGCCGTTGGTCATGCCGCCCAGGCCGAGCAATTCGGAAAGCGGCACGCCCTGGGAGACTTCCGGGTTGTAGTAGACCTCGGCGCCCGGCCACAGGCGCAGGCCGAGAAAGGCGGTGGCGGTGAACGAGTAGCTCTTTTCCCCGTCGGTGCGCAGGCTGTGGGGGCCGGAGTAGGGGGCCGAGAAATGGCGCTTCTTCTGCCAGATGTAGGTGGTCTGGAAATAGGCGTTCCAGGCCTCGGGCATGGTGGCGCTACCGCTTTCCGGCGTCGGCTGGACTACCGGCGCACCCTCGGCGAAGGACGGGCCAGCATGCAGGGCGGCCAGGCCGAGCAGCAGGGCGGGGGCGGCGAGAATCAAGCGGATCGGGCGCCGCCGCGAAAGATGTGCCGGAAAAATCTTCATAAAAAAGCCGTCCTCGAGAGGACGGCGATTGTATTGCAGGTTTGTGACAGTCCGGTGACTCCGGTGGCTCCGGTGACTCGGACTGTCGCGGCCCCACAAACTTACATGTTGGGATAGACCGGCCCTTCGCCGCCCTGGGGGGCGACCCAGGTGATGTTCTGGGTCGGGTCCTTGATGTCGCAGGTCTTGCAGTGCACGCAGTTCTGGGCGTTGATCTGCAAGCGCGGGTTGGAGCCGTCGGCCTCGCGCACGATCTCGTACACCCCGGCCGGGCAGTAGCGCTGCTCGGGGGCGTCGTAGAGGGCCAGGTTGACCTCGATGGCTACCGCGGGGTTGGCCAGGCGCAGGTGGCAGGGCTGGTCTTCCTCGTGGTTGGTGTTGGAGAGGAACACCGAGGACAGGCGGTCGAAGGTCAGCACGCCGTCGGGCTTGGGGTAGGCGATCGGCTGGCACTCGGCGGCCTTCTTCAGCTTGGCGTGGTCCGGGCCGCTGTGGTGCAGGGTCCAGGGCGCCTTGCCGCCGAACAGCTTCTGGTCGATGCCGAACAGCAGGGCGCCGGTCCACAGGCCCTTGCTCATGGCCGGCTTGAAGTTGCGGGCGCGGTACAGCTCCTCGTACAGCCAGGAGTTCTTGAAGGCTTCCGGGTAGGCGGCCAGCTCATCGCTGCTGCGGCCGGCGGCCAGGGCGTCGAAGGCGGCTTCGGCAGCCAGGGCGCCGGACTTGATGGCGCAGTGGGAACCCTTGATGCGCGAGCCGTTGAGGAAGCCGGCGTCGCAGCCGATCAGGGCGCCGCCCGGGAACACCAGCTTGGGCAGGGATTGCAGGCCGCCGGCGGCAATGGCGCGGGCGCCGTAGGCCACCCGCTTGGCGCCGTCGAAGAAGCCGCGGATGGTGGGGTGGGTCTTGAAGCGCTGGAATTCCTCGAAGGGCGACAGGAACGGGTTCTCGTAGCCCAGGCCGACCACGTAGCCGACGGCCACCTGGTTGTTTTCCAGGTGGTAGAGGAAGCCGCCGCCGTAGGTGGCGTTGTCCATGGGCCAGCCGCCGGTATGCACCACCAGGCCGGGCTGGTGGTTCTCGGGCTTGATCTCCCACAACTCCTTGATGCCGATGCCGTACTGCTGGGGCTCGACGCCGTCGCGCAGGTTGAACTTGGCTTCCAGTTCCTTGCCCAGCTGGCCGCGGCAGCCTTCGGCGAACAGCACGTATTTGCCGTGCAGTTCCATGCCGGGCTGGTAGGCCGGGCCGTGGGAGCCATCCTTGAGGATGCCCATGTCGCCGGTGGCCACACCCTTCACCGACCCGTCGGCGTTGTACACCACCTCGGCGCCGGCAAAGCCCGGGTAGATTTCCACGCCTAGGGCCTCGGCCTGCTGGCCCAGCCAGCGGCACACGTTGGCCAGGGAGATGACGTAGTTGCCTTCGTTGTGGAAACAGCCGGGCAGCAGGGAATTGGGCACCTTGGTGGCGCCGGTTTCCGACAGGATGTAGAAGCGGTCTTCCGAGACCGGGGCGTTCAGGGGCGCGCCCTGTTCCTTCCAGTCCGGGATCAGCTCGGTCAGGGCCCGGGGGTCCATGACGGCGCCGGAAAGGATGTGGGCGCCGACCTCGGCACCCTTTTCAATCAGGCAGACGGAAACGTCCTGGCCCTTTTCGTTTGCCAGTTGCTTGAGCCGGATCGCAGCGCCCAGACCTGCCGGGCCGCCCCCCACGATCACGACGTCGAATTCCATCGATTCCCGTTCCATACCTGTTGTCCTTTCCGTGGTGTCCTGTGCGGTGTTGTTCTTAGCGGCAGGTGCGCTCCGGACTCTCGCCCGAAATCCCCCCGAAACGCCGCTCAAGCCCCGCCGATTGTGGGTTTTGATTCAATACGCTATCGTATGGTCGGCCATTATAAACATTTCGCTCCCAAGACCAAGGGGGCAGCCCAACCAAAGGAAAACACGCCATTATGGAGACTTTGAAGAAACTCGTCCTCACCACCGAGATCCCCATCCGCTGGGGGGACATGGACGCCTACCAGCACGTCAACAACACCATCTACTTCCGCTACATGGAACAGGCCCGGGTCGAATGGCTCGAAGCCCTGGGCTACAAGGTCCTGCCCATGGGCGCCGCCCCGGTGGTGATCACTGCCAACTGCACCTTCCTCGCACCGCTCACCTACCCGGGCACCGTGGAGGTCAAGCTCTACGCCGGCGACCCGGGCCGCTCCAGCGTCATGACCTGGTACGAGTTGCGCATCAAGGGCGACGAAACGCTCTACGCCACCGGCGAATCCAAAGTGGTGTGGATGGACACCGCCACCGGCAAATCCGCCCCCATCCCCGATGAACTGCGCACCCTGCTCGCGGCCTGAGCGTTCCCGCGTTCGGGCGTTTGAACCCGTGAACCGTTGAGCCATTGAGCTACTGAGAGCCCGGGGCGGCGCGCCGGCCGCCGTCCCCGTCGTTTTGCACCCCGTCGTTTCCGCCGGCCGTGGCAGCACACCATAAGAACGTTGGAGACACGACATGACCCGGGATGACACCCTTTCCGCCCCCACCGCCCCCCTGTGGACCCCCACCCCCGCCCGCATGGCGGGGACCCTGCTGCACCGCTTCCTCACCCCGGCCAGCACCCGGGCCGGCCGGCCCCTGACCGACTACGATGCCCTGTGGCAATGGTCGGTGGACGACCCCGCCGCCTTCTGGGACCTGGTGTGGGATGAACTCGGCGTGGTGGGCGACAAGGGCACCGGTCCGGTGCTGGAAAACGGCGAGCGCATGCCCGGGGCCCGCTGGTTCCCCACGGCCAAGCTCAATTACGCCGAGAATCTGCTCAACTTCGCCGGCCTGCCCGCCAACGCCGATGACGCCCTCGTCTTCTGGGGCGAATCCCAGGTCAAGCGCCGGGTCAGCCGGATGGAGCTGGTGCGCCAGGTCGCCGCCTTCCAGGCCGGCCTGATCGCCGCCGGCGTCGGCCCCGGCGACCGGGTCGCCGGCTTCCTGCCCAACCTGCCCGAAACCCTGGTGGCCATGCTCGCCACCACGGCCCTCGGCGCCATCTGGTCCTCCGCCTCCCCGGACTTCGGCGTCCAGGGCGTCCTCGACCGCTTCGGCCAGATCGAACCCAAGGTCTTCGTCTGCGTCGACGGCTACTGGTACAACGGCAAGGCCGTGGACTGCCTGGCCAAGAACGCCGAGGTGGCCGCCAAACTGCCCACCGTGGTGAAAACCGTGGTCGTGCCCTACCTCAACCCGGCCCTCGGGGCCGGGGACGTGGCCGCCATCGCCAACGGCGCCCCCCTGGCCGACTTCACCGCTCCCCACCTGGGGATTGAAGCCCCCACCTACCACCGGGTCGGCTTCGATCACCCGCTCTTCATCATGTTCTCCTCAGGCACCACCGGCGTGCCCAAGTGCATCGTCCACTGCCACGGCGGCGCCCTGGTCCAGCACCTCAAAGAGCACCAGCTGCACAACGACGTGCAGCCCAATGACCGGGTGTTCTACTTCACCACTTGCGGCTGGATGATGTGGAACTGGCTGGTCTCGGGCCTCGCCTCCGGCGCCACCCTGCTGCTCTTCGACGGCAGCCCCTTCGCCCCGGGCAAGGACGGCGTAGCCGGCACCCTCCTGTTCGACTACGCCGAAGCCGAGGCCATGACCCACTTCGGCACCTCGGCCAAGTTCATCGATGCCATCGCCAAGGCCGGCTTGAAGCCCCGGCAGACCCACACGCTCGATGCCCTCAAAGCCATGATGTCCACCGGCAGCCCCCTGGTGGCCGAAGGCTTCGACTACGTGTACCGGGACGTCAAGGAAGACCTCCAGCTCGCCTCCATCTCCGGCGGCACCGACATCCTCTCCTGCTTCGTCCTCGGCAACCCCATCGGCCCGGTGTGGCGCGGCGAAATTCAGTGCCGGGGCCTCGGCATGGCGGTGGACGTCCTCGACGACACCGGCGCCCCGATCCGGGAGCAAAAGGGCGAACTCGTCTGCCTCAAGCCCTTCCCGGCCATGCCCGTCGGCTTCTGGAACGATGCCGACGGCGCCAAGTACCGGGCCGCCTACTTCGAACGCTTCCCCAACACCTGGTGCCACGGCGACTTCGCCGAGATCACCGCTCACGGCGGCCTCATCATCTACGGCCGCTCGGACGCCACCCTCAACCCCGGCGGCGTGCGCATCGGCACCGCCGAAATCTACCGCCAGGTCGAACAGCTGCCCGAAGTGCTCGAAGCCCTGGTGATCGGCCAGGACTGGCCGAAAGGCTCGGGCGACGTGCGCGTCGTGCTGTTCGTGCGCCTCAAGGAAGGCACCACCCTGGACGACGCCCTGATCCAGCGCATCAAGGACCAGATCCGCAAGAACACCACCCCACGCCACGTGCCGGCCCGGGTGGTGCAGGTCCAGGACATCCCGCGCACCAAGAGCGGCAAGATCGTGGAACTGGCGGTGCGCAACGTGGTGCACGGCGAAGCGGTGAAGAACGTGGAGGCGTTGGCCAATCCGGAGGCCCTGGAGGAGTTCCGCGGGCGGGGGGAGTTGCAGGGGTAGGGCAGGGCGCTGAGTCTTACTGTGGGACACCCCACATGCCAAGCAAAACGCCGGGTCTTGAACCCGGCGTTTTGCTTTTTTAATGACCTAAGTATTTTTGCTTTGGTTTTTTTATAGAAACTCAGTGACGATGTGGAAGGCAAGGCGATTTCTTGAGATGTTTTTTAGGTGCTGTTTGGGGTTTTTATTCTGGTGTTAGCCAGACTATAGAGTGTTTTTCGTAAAAAGTTCTTTCCAGTAACTCTTTGGCAATTACCCATCCGTCGTTGTTTTCAATTTGCCAAGCTTCACCCCAGGAGTTGTGTACTTGTATTGAGTCGTGGCATTCGTTTTTTGGCGAGCATATTTTTTTATACCCTTTTATTACTACGCTGTGGCCTTTTTCTGAGCACTCTTCTGGGGTTTTTGATGTTAGTGGGTGTTCTGCGCAAAATTCAATGCTAAGGGGGCGTTCGGACTTGAGTACTTCCTTTATTTTTTTTATTGTTTCTGTGTAGTTTTTTTGGCTTTTTTCAGTTGGGTGTGTCTCAACTTTCCATTGCCCAGAGAGTGTGATTTGGTTTTTGAAGTCCCAGCAAATTTCCGGAATGAGTAGCTTGTCAATGAATTTTTCGTAAGTTGCTTCTCTGAAGGATTTTTTTATTTCTTCGAGAGATGTGGGTGGGGCTATTGTTTCGCTTATTGTAAAGGCATGTTTTTCTGCTAAGGCCTCGGCGCATGGTTGGCATATTTTATGTATGGTTTGGTTTTCTTCGTAAAGATGCTTTATGGTCTTGATGTTTTTTAGTCCAGTTTTTATTATTTCGGCAAGTTTTTTTTGATGTGGTGGAGGTTGTAGCTGATTGTACGGGCTGCATTTTTCGGAAACAAAGGAGTTTGTGCTTATGGCGTTGTATATGGTTAGCGCTGCACTTCCTCCTTCTTTTATGCCTTCGTAATTGAATCTGTCCGTATAGTCTTTGGTTTCTGGAAGCTTTTGGTTAAATCGTGAAATATCCAAGGGTGAAACTTTTTTTGAGTCGCTCAAGGAGGAGCAGTCAGGTGTTTTTTTTATGTAGCAGTTTGCTTCGTCAATAAGCGTTGCCGCTGAAAAAGCATAGCAAATTCCAAGGGCGCCTTGGTTTTTGACGGCTGGCATGTTTTTGATTTGAATGACGCTGCCTTCGACGGTTTTGTAATCTTTGGGAAAGGTTTTTATTCCACCGTTTGCCTGGCAGTTTGATGTCAATGCTATTGAAATTAATAGCAATGTTAGTTTTTCTGAATTTTGTTTTTTCATTAAAGCTCCTTGTTTTTTTGGTTTTACTTCAAGGTTTTTTAGATTTTTTCAGCTGCTTGATGAAATCGTGCTGCGAAGGGGCGGTGGTGATTGGTCCATCGGCAGAAGAGCACCGAACAGGTGTTGTACAGGGGCGGTGATACTGAGCTTACTGGCGACCCGGAGCAGGATGAACCCGCTCCTGTTTGGGCTGACCGGTTCTCGAGGTCATACCCTTGGAGGTAGCTAAGTTTAGGTGGATGGCTTTGATAGGAGAGTGATGCCACCGTTCTTCCGCTTGCGGCCACCGGCAAGCAAAACAATGTGTAAGTTGCTCCATTTTTGATTTTATGATGATGGACTGAATGCAACTTGGTCGGCAACCCAGCTGTCTTGATCCCTGCTTTCCATCGCACACTCTCACACCAGCCTATCCATGCTCGATAACGACAGCATCGCCTTCCTGCAATCTGGCGTCAGTATCAGCCTGGCCTCCTGCTCTCCCGGGGGCATGCCGGTCATGAGCCGGTGTTTGGGCTGCAAGATTATCGATGGGGGGCGCCAGATCGCCGTGTTCATCAAGCCCTCCCAGGCAGCGGAATTGCTCGACGCCATCCGCTGCACCGGGCGGGTGGCCAATGTGTTCAGCCTGCCCAGCACCAACCGCACGCTGCAGTTGAAGGGCATCGATGCCCGGGTCACGCCCTTCGATCCCGCCGATCTGGCCGTGGTCGAAGCCCACGTGGCCGACTTCATCGCCGAGGTGGTGCCCCTCGGCCTGCCCGAGGCGGTGGTGCGGACGGTGTTTTCCCTAGTTCCCGAGGATCTGGCGACGGTGATCTATACCCCCAGCGCGGCCTTTTCCCAGACCCCCGGGCCGAAGGCCGGCGAAGCCCTGGGAGCGGCCCGATGAGTCTGCGCATCGACGCCATCCGCGAGTGCCTGGAAGGCATCATCCCCGGCCAGATCGCCACCTGCGACCCGGCGGGCATGCCCAACCTGGCCTTTCTCACCCAGGCCCAGTTCATCGACAACGCGCACCTGGCGCTCTCCTACCAGTTCTTCAACCGCACCCGGCAGAACGTGCTGGCCGGCTCGGCCATCCGCTTGCTGGTCACCAGCCACCTCACCGGAGCCCAGTACCGCCTCACCCTCCAGTACCTGCGCACCGAGACCGCCGGCCCCCTGTTCGAGCAGATGAAGGCCAAGCTGGCGGGCATCGCCGCCCACACCGGCATGTCCGGGGTTTTTCAGCTCCTGGGGGCCGACATCTACCGCATCCTCGCCATCCAGCAGCTGCCGGGGCCGGTCTTGGCGCCGCCGCCGCCGCCGGTGAACCACCTGATCGCCCTGCGTCGCGCCGTGCAGCGGCTGGCCGGCTGCGCCACCCTGGAATGCCTGCTGGACACAGCCCTCGACTGCCTGGGGGCCGAATTCGGCATCGACCACGCCATGCTGCTGATGCACGACGAGGCGCGCAGCCGCCTCTACACCCTGGCCAGCCGGGGCTACCCCCACTCCGGGGTGGGCTCCGAGATCCCCCTGGGCGAAGGGGTGATCGGCATCTGCGCCCGGGAACGCACGCCGATCCGTATCGGCTTCATGAACAGCGAATACGCCTACGGCCGCACCGTGCGCGAGCGCATCGCCGCCGACGGTCCCAGCGACGCCCTGGAAACGGCCATCCCCCTGCCCGGGCTGCCCGAAGCGGCCAGCCAGATGGCGGTGCCCATCGTCGCCCTGGGGCGCCTGCTCGGCGTGCTCTACGTCGAGAGCGTGGCCGACCTGCACTTCGGCTACGACGACGAGGACGCCCTGGTGGCCTTCGCCGCCCACCTGGGGCTGGCCATCCTGCATCACCAGCAGGCCGAGGAGCAGCCCGATGACGAACCCGCGCCCGCCGCCGAGGCCGGCGCCCCGGCCCTGGCGGGGCCGCCCCTGCGGGTGCGCCACTTCGCCGCCAACGACAGCGTCTTTCTCGACGACGACTACCTCATCAAGGGCGTGGCCGGCGCCATCCTGTGGGTGCTGCTGAGCGACTTCGTGGCCCGGCAGCGCACCAGCTTCACCAACAAGGGGCTGCGCGTCGATCCGCGCATCCGCCTGCCCGGGGTGAGCGACAACCTGGAGGCGCGCCTGGTGCTGTTGCAGCGCCGCCTCGACGAGCGCGACGCCGGCATCCGGCTGGCCAAGACCGGCCGGGGGCGCTTTTGCCTCACCGTGACCCGGCCCCTGGAGCTTGCCGAAGGCTGATTTGGCGGCGGTGAGGGCTGGGGCGGTAAGAGGGAGCGCCAGCTGCGGGGCCGACTGATGGCGACCCTGGTCGCCTCTAGCGGATAACGCAGCAAACAGGCGGGGGAGAGTAGGCCCGTTACCACCACACTGGCCACCGCCACCGCCACCGCCACCGCCAAAGCCAAAGCCAAAGCCAAAGCCAAAGCCAAAGCCAAAGCCAAAGCCAAAGCCAAAGCCCCGTGAAATTCCCCCTCTACCCCCCTCAAAAGGCGCCACCGGCCCCCACGGCGGCCCCCTTTCTTAAAACTTCATTCAGCCATTCTTAAAAGTTTCGTAACCCCCGTTTTGCCCCCTTGTCCGGGGTTTTGGGCGGCCTAGACTCGCTTCTCCATTCACCGACGGAAGCGGTCATGTCCCTCAATTCCCCCCATGCGCCCGCGCCCGATCCGCGCCAGCTCTTCGAGCAGATGCTGCTGATCCGCGCCTACGAAGACGCCATCGTCACCGGCAGCGCCGCCGGCTCCATCCCCGGCACCTGCACCTCGGTCGGCCAGGAGGCCGCCGCCGTCGGCGTGGTCAACGCCCTCGGCGCCGACGACCTGATCCTCACCAACCACCGCAGCGCCGGCCACCTGCTCGCCCGGGGCGCCGACCCGGGCCGCCTGCTGGCCGAGGTCATGGGCCGCCGCGACGGCTACTGCCAGGGGCGCAGCGGCTCCCTGCACATCTCGGCCCGGGAACTGGGTGTGGTGCTCACCTCCACCATCGTCGGCGCCGAGCTGTCCATGGCCACGGGCGTGGCCCTGTCCCAGACCATGCTCGGCCGCCCCGGCATCGTCGCCTGCTTCTTCGGCGACGGGGCGGCCTGCGAAGGCAGCTTTCACGAATCCCTCAACCTCGCCGCCCTGTGGCATCTGCCGGTGCTCTACGTGTGCGAGAACAACCAGTGGCAGGCCTACGTGCACCGCCGCGAGGCCATGAGCCGGGAGCGGGTGTCGGACTGGGCCGCCGCCTACGGCATCCCCGCCGTCACGGTGGATGGCAACGACGTGGACGCCGTGCTGGAAGCGGCCCGCCACGCCGCCGCTCAGGTGCGCCAGAGCGGCCAGCCCTACCTGCTGGAAACCTGGACCTACCGTACCCGGGGCCACCTGGAGCCCGACGACCAGGCCTACGTCGATGCGGCGGAGCGCGAGTACTGGCGCGCCCGGGACCCCATCGCCACCTGCCGCGAGCGGCTCATCGCCGCCGGCCGCCTGACCGCCGCCGAGGCCGCCACCATCGAGGACAAGGTGGCCAGCCGCATCGACACCGCCCGGCGCTTTGCCGAGGCCTCTCCGTTCCCCCCCATTCCCACCGCGGCCGAACTGGCCCGGGGCGTCTACGCTTGAGGACGCGCCATGCCCACCCTGACCTTATACGATGCCGTCGGCGCCGCCCTGGCCGAGGAAATGCGCCGGGACGACCGGGTGCTCGCCTTCGGCGAAGGCATCGCCACCAAGCGCCGCGAGCTGGTGGAAGAATTCGGCCCCCGCCGCGTGCGCAACACCCCTCTGGCCGAAGGCATCATCGCCGGCACCGCCGTGGGCGCCGCCGGCACCGGCCTGCGCCCGGTGATCGACCTGCTCTTCGCCCCCTTCCTCTGCTACGCCATGGACGAGCTGGTCAACAGCGCCGGCAAGCTGCGCTACATGTCCGGCGGCCAGTTCCAGTTCCCCCTCGTCACCCTGGTCATGACCGGCAGCGGCTGGGGCGTCGGTGCCCAGCACAACCACAACCTGGAAGCCTGGTTCGTCCACAGCCCCGGCCTCAAGGTCGTCATGCCCGCCACCCCGGCCGACGCCAAGGGCCTGCTCAAGGCCGCCATCCGCGACGACAACCCGGTGCTGTGCTTTCTCGACATCGGCCTGCTCTACCAGCCCGGCGAGGTGCCCGAGGGCGACCACCTGGTGCCCCTGGGCCAGGCCGCCACCCTGCGCGACGGGCGCGACGTCACCCTGGTTTCCTACGGCAAGACCGTGGGCCACTGCCTCCAGGCCGCCGACGCCCTGGCCGCCCAAGGTATCGCCGCCGAGGTCATCGACCTGCGCAGCCTCAAGCCCCTGGACAACGCGGCCATCCTCGCCTCGGTGAGCCGTACCGGCCGGCTGGTGGTGGTGCACGAGGCCAACCGCCTGTGCGGCGTGGGCGCCGAGATCGCCGCTATGGTGGCCGAACACGCCTTCGAGCGGCTCAAGGCCCCCATCGTCCGCCTCGGCGGGCCAGATGCCCCGGTGGCCGCCAGCTTTCCCCTGGAGCAGGCCACGGTGCCCCAGCCCGAGGCCATCGCCGCCGCCGCGGCGACCCTGTGCCGTGGGTGAGGCCGCACCAGCCCGCGTTTGCTCCCGTTCGATCCCCAACCCCGCCCGCCTTGGATCCCTCACAGCCTTGGCTGCCGTCCCCGCCGGGCGGCCGAATCACCCTGTACGCCCCATAACAAGGAGTCCTGCATCATGAACCCCCAACGCGCCATCCCCCGTCTGCTCGCCGCCGCCCTGGCCGCCAGCCTGGCCCACGCCCCGGCCTTTGCCGAGAACGGCAGCGCCCAGGTCAAGCGCGGCGCCCAGCTCGTCGCCTACGGCGGCTGCGCCGACTGCCACACCCCCTTCAAGATGGGCCCCAATGGGCCGGAAAAGGACCACGCCCGGGGCCTTTCCGGCCACCCGGAAGACCTCAAGCTGCCGCCTCCGCCCAAGCTCGACAACGCCTGGAACTGGGGCGGCTCCGCCACCATGACCGCCTTCGTCGGTCCCTGGGGCACCACCTACGCCAGCAACCTCACCCCGGACCGGGCCACCGGCATCGGCACCTGGCGCGAGGCCGACTTCATCAAGGCCCTGCGCACCGGCAAGCACCTGGGCGCCACCCGCCCCATCCTCCCGCCCATGCCCTGGCAGTCGATCGGCACCCTGCCGGACAAGGACCTGCGCGCCATCTACGCCTACCTGATGGCCCAGCCGGCCGTTAAGAACAAGGTCCCGGAATACGCGCCGCCCGTGGCGCCGGTGGGCAAGGTGGGGGGAGGGGAGAAGGGGGCTTGAGGGGCGTATAGAAGGTGTGGACGCTAGAAAAGCAAAACGCCGGGGTGACCCGGCGTTTTGCTTTGTAGGAGTGTGCTCACTGGCTGTTATTCGGCCATTGCAGCCGTTCAGTCCCTCACGCACGAACGTCTGTAGTAGTGCACAGAGCTGACAGCGCAGTTTCTACGAAACTCGGGCCAATTCAATTGAACAATTAAAATCTTGTGTGCTGCCTTACACCGCCTCCAGCGCGAGCAGCTCAGCCACCGTCTGCCTTCGTCGAATAAGCCGGGGCTCACCATTTTCCATCAGCACTTCGGCAATCAGCGGGCGCGCGTTGTAGTTCGATGACATGGAGGCGCCATACGCACCGGTGTCGTGCAACACCAGCAGATCTCCCACCTGCGCCTGCGGCAAGGAGCGGTGCAACACCACGCCACCGTCTCCCTGCGTAAACACATCTCCCGACTCGCACAGAGGTCCGGCAACCACCGTGTCAAACTGCAGGCCATTAACCGCTGTGCCATCAGAGTGGATCAACTCCATGCCGTGGTAGGCGCCGTATAGGGCCGGGCGAGCCAGATCACTGAAGCCGGCGTCCACCATCACAAAATGGTTGGCGCCCTGTTGCTTCGTGGCGCGTACCTCGGTGACCAGCACGCCGGACTCGGCCATTAAATAGCGGCCCGGTTCTATTTCCAGTTTCACTGGGTGCTCCAGCAGCCGTTCCACGGCATGGCGCGCTGCATCCCATAATGAAAAGTAGTGCGCCGTATCAATCGTGGGTTCACCGGCCTGGTAGGGAACGGACAGACCGCCGCCCGCGGAGATGGCGTGCAGGTCCAAACCCTGCGCATTCACTACCTCTACCAGCTTCAGCATGGCACCGCACACTTCCTGCAAGTGCGCGTAGTCCACGCCCGAGCCGATGTGCATGTGCAGGCCCTGCAAGGCCAGGCCGTTGGACTTGATCTTTTCGCAGGCGCGTACTAGGTCGCTATGCCAGATGCCATGCTTGCTATGCTCGCCACCGGTATTTGTTTTCTTGGAATGGCCATGCCCGAAACCTGGGTTGATGCGTAGCCACACCGGGTGCCCTGAGTTGACCGCACCCAATTGGTCCAGCATGTCCATGGAGCCGCAGTTCACGGGAATATTGAGTTCCACCACGCGCGCAAGCGTAGCGCGGTCCAGCAGATCGGCCGTGAACACGATGTCTGCGTGCCCGTTGTGCAAGCCCGGCGTAAAACCACCAGCCAACGCGCGTTCGATTTCACCCAAAGACACCGAGTCCACCACTGCGCCCTGTCGCTTCATGAGGCGAAGGATGTGTGTATTGGAGTTGGCTTTCTGAGCGAAACGCACTACGTCAAACAACCGCAGAGCGGCAATCTGGCGCGTAATGGTGTCGGCATCATAGATCCACAGCGGGGTACCGAACTGCTGGGCCAAAGGAGCGATGGTAGCGGGAGTAAAAGGGTTCATGGGTGGATGATCCCCTTCATAGTCAATTCAATCAATGCTACTCTTGTTCTGTGGCTATTCAATATTGATATGAATTTAACTCATCGCCAGCTGACAATGTTTCGCGCCATCATGCTGCACGGCAACCTGGGGCGTGCAGCTGACGCGTGCGCGTCAAGCCAGCCCACTTTGAGTCGCGAGCTGGGTCGTCTGGAGCAGTTACTGGGGTTTAACCTTTTTGACCGGGTGCGGGGCCGATTACGACCTACCGTGCGGGCACTTGCGCTGATGCAAGAAGTAGAACGCTCGTTTATAGGCTTGGAACAGATCGCAGCGCGCGCCAGCGAATTGCGCACGCAAGCGACAGGTCGCTTGCGCATTGCGTGTTTGCCGGCATTGGCCCATGCCTTGGTACCCCGCGCACTGGTATATCTCTTACATGCACATCCTGAACTAGGAGTCAGCGTGCATCCCTTAGAGTCGCCCTGGCTGGAGCAAGCCATGAGTGAACAGCGTTTTGACCTGGGACTGAGTGAAACCCAAGAGGCACCTGCTGGAGTTGCCTTGCAGCCCTTACTGAAAGTCAATGAAGTGGCGGTTTTGCCACGTGATCACAGCCTGTGCCGCAAGGCGCGACTGCAACCACGCGACTTTACAGGCGAGCGCTTCATCAGTCTCGCGGTTGGCGACCCGTATCGAACCGCCATTGATACGATGTTCGAGGACGCTAAAGTACATCGCGCAACCCTGCTTGAAACCACGAGCGCAGTGGCCATCTGCGCCATGGTGCGTCAGGGCCTGGGCGTTGCCATCGTAAACCCGTTCACCGCACTGGAACTCAGCGGACCGGACCTAGTAGTGCGGCCGCTTACCGTTGCCATCGGTTACCAGGTGAATATGCTTCTTCCGGAAATCGCAGCTCCGCACCCCCTGCAGGGCGTTCTCGCAGACACCGTCCGCAAAGCCTGTGCCGCCTTGAATCACCATCACTCGCTATGAGTTCCATACCGGCTTATTCTTGCCGTGGCCGAGGTGGTCGGCCATCTCGGCTTCCAACGCCTTCTCAACCAGCAACTTGGTGAGTTGCTTGAGCAAGCCGTTCTCGCCAATCAGGTCTTCCGGTTTCCGATATTCAGCCAGCAGGCTGTCCAGCAACTCCTTGGGTACTGCTTTCTTTGCTACGGCCATCATCGCTCCTTGGGGCGCGGCAGTTTCCTGCCAAATGACCGTTTACACAAAAATTCTTACACGCCCGTTGTTGCGCTAGAGCGACGGAGGTCCGTTTAGGATCGGGAGTACGCATTCGCTGACTGGGAAAGCGGACCTTCAGCACTGATCTCAGCTGAACGGCTGGTTACAGCCACATTGCTGACTGAACCCGGGAAATCGGCCAACGGCCGGTTAGGCCGACGAGCCGCCACTTACACCTTATTCCCCACAAACCCCCGATAAAACTCCACAAACGCCCGCACATACGCGGGCACATGGGGCCCCGGCGGGAGCACGGCGTACACGCCGCCCGCTGGCAGTGACCAGTCCGGCAGGGCCCGCACCAGGCGGCCGTCGCGTAGGGCGTCGGCGGTGCTGAATTGGTCGAGGACCGAGATGCCGGCGCCCCGTTGCAGGAGGGCGAGGAGGGCGGCGCTGGAGTCGACGCGGATGCGGGCTCTCATGCGCACGGTGCGGGGGGCGCTGCCGGGGCGGGTGAAGGTCCAGGTCAGCGGTGCGCGCAGCAGGGTGAAGCCGATCCAGTCGTGGTCGGCCAGGTCGTCCGGGGTTTGCGGCGTGCCCTTGCGGGCCAGGTAGTCGGGGGCGGCGACGGCGATCTGGTCGAAGCCGCCGAGGCGGATGGCGCGCAGGGACGAGTCCCGCAGTTCGCCGAGGCGGATCGCCAGGTCGATGCCTTCTTCCACCAGATTGAGAACCCGGTCGCCGGTATACAGCTCGAACTGTAGACCGGGGTGGCGGGCGGCGAATTCGGCCAGGGCCGGGGCTACCGATTGGGTGGCGTGGCCCACCGGGGCGGTGAGGCGCAGGGTGCCGCTCAGGCCACCCTCGCTGCTGCCGGCGCCATGAAAGGCGTTGCCCAGGGTGTCCAGGGCCGGGGCGGTGCGCTCGTAGAGGGCCTGGCCGGCGTCGGTGAGGCGCACCCGGCGGGTGGTGCGGGTGAACAGGGCGGTGCCGAGCTGGTCTTCGAGGCGGCTCACTTGCAGGCTGACGTTGGCCTTGGTGATGCCGAGCTGGTCGGCGGCGGCGGTGAAGCCGCCGGTTTCGGCGACGGCGGCAAAGACCAGCAGGCGGTCCAGGTTGCCGTGGAGTTCTCGTTGCATCGTCAAGTTTTTGATAACAATGATTCGTTGATTATAGGATTTATCGCGCCAATGAATCGGTCCATCATGCCGCCATGACGTTTTTGCTCCGGCGCCTGCGCACCGGGGCGCGGACCACCCTTACGGAGAGACTTCCATGAAAATCGCACTCATCGGCGCCACCGGCTTCATCGGTTCCAACCTGCTCAACGAGGCCCTGGCCCGGGGCCATCAGGTCACGGCCCTGGTGGGCCACCCGGAAAAGCTGGCGCCCCAGGCCAACCTCACCGCCGTTAAGGCGGATGTGAACGACACCGCCGCCTTGGCGGGCCTGCTGGCCGGCCACCAGGTGGTCATCAGCGCCTTCAGCGGCCATGCCCAGAGCGATGTGTATGGCTATTACGTGGCCGGCGTTAAATCCATCGTCGCCGCGGTCAAGCAGGCCGGCGTGCCCCGCTTCCTCATCGTCGGCGGCGCCGGCAGCCTGGACGTGGCGCCGGGTCTGCAACTGCTCGATACGCCGGAATTCCCCGCCCAGTGGAAGGGCACCGCCGAAGGCGCCCGGGAAGTGCTCAAGCTGCTGCGCCAGGAGCCGGACCTCAACTGGACCATGCTCAGCCCCGCGGCCCTGATCGCCCCGGGCCAGCGCACCGGCAAGTTCCGCCTGGGCACCGACCAGTTGCTGACCAATGCCGAGGGCAAGAGCGAGATTTCGGTGGAGGACTACGCCGTGGCCATGCTCGACGAGGTGGAAACCCCGGCCCACGCCCGCCGCCGTTTTACCGTGGGGTACTGATCGGCCTGGGCGGGCTGCCCGGCCCGCAGTCGGTAGCAGTGGGGCCTGGCTGGTAGTGGCTGATACTGGCGGGCGCTGAACCGGTCAGGAAGCGTGTTGGTTTCTCCAAGCGTTTTCCCCTTGGCTTTTCCGGACATTGCCGCAAACCCCGCGCCTGGCGCGGGGTTTGGCATGGTGGGGTGTCGAGAGGAAGGCCGTCGCCCTGTGGCGTTGCCTGCGTTCGGTCAGGGGATGGAGGCGACAGCGCGCTGACGCTTCTGCCCCGGCGGGGTGGGACGAAAAACGGCCACGAGCATTACGGCGGGCGAACTGGGGCAGGGCGGGGCGGCCGGTGTGGCGTTTGCGGTGATGCCCCGCGCCGGGCCGGGCCTGACCGCGCTCGGCCCAGCCCGGCCCCGGGCCTGGGCTCACGCCTGCCGGATGAGATCGACCGAAATCTCCACCGCCGCGACCGTGCCCCGGTTCTCCAGCCAGTGGGTGGTGTTGCGGTCCTCGGGCCAACCCACTCCCGGGCCGTAGTCCGTGGCGATGCCATTCCGGTGGTCGGTGATCGTCCCGTGCAGGATGAAGACGGTGCCCGGCCTGTCCTTATGGTTGTGCACCGGCCCGAACACGCCCCCGGGCGCGATGCTCACCCGGCGCATCCGCAGCTGCCACCCGGCCATGCCTTCGATCTCGGGGCCCAGATCCACTGTGGCCAGCAGTTCCACCGTGACCCCTTTCGTTTCTGGCGCCGCCTGTGCATTGCCCATTGCGCTCTCCATCGGTCTGCGTGGACCGCCCGCTGCGAATCCTCCTACCGTTCTAGTCTGGCAACCGCGATCCATCCAGCCATCGCAGCCATCGTCAACCGCGATGCCTGGTTTTGACCCCTGCCAAACGCTAGGACTGGCGCGGAGGTTAGAGGGGGTTGAAAACTGCCATCGCGGTTGACGATGGCATGGCCGCCGCCAGCAGGCTATTCGGCGAGCATCGGCCCTGGCGTTCCGGCGAGCCGAGGCGTTGTTGGCCTTGGACGGAACGGGCCCGGCGCCGGGGAGAGCCAGAGGTATACTCCCGGCCCATGACTACCTCCGCACCTTCCGCTTCCTCGGTTCTCTACCACAACCCCCGCTGCTCCAAGTCCCGGGGCGCCCTGGAATTGCTCCAGGAGAAGGGCATCGCGCTTCAGGTGGTGGCCTACCTGGACACCCCGCCCAGCGCCGCCGAGATCGAGGCCCTGCTCAGCCAACTGGGCCTGGCCGATCCCCGTGGCCTGATGCGCACCGGCGAGGCCGAGTACGCCGAGTTGAACCTGGCCGATCCGTCCCTGTCCCGGCAACAGTTGATCGCCGCTCTGGCGGCCCACCCGCGCCTGATCGAGCGGCCCATCTTCGTGCATAACGGCTGCGCCGTGATCGGCCGACCGCCGGAGCGGGTGCTGGAACTGCTCTAGGCGCGGCGTCCGGCGTTTGCCGTCCTTCCCTTCTTTGCTGTAACCGGTTCTTTCCCTCGCCCCTGTCCGTTGCGATTGGGAGGTGGCAGAGGGGGGCTGGAGGGGGGCTGGAGGGGAGGGCAATCCCGTGGAAAACGGGGCTGATGCCGGCCGTTCGGAGGGGCTGCGGTTCCGATCCCGCCTGACGGCCACCCGCAACGCTTTCCCGCATTGGCTTTACCACGCTGGTTTTTTCCACCGCCGGGGCGTGCGCCCCGCGCCCTGGGGTCTGCATCACTCCGTAGTGAGTAGCGCACCGGGCGTCGTCCCCCGGTGGTTTTTCTGTGTTGCCCGCTCCGTTGCGGCGGCCCTACCCGGGGCGGCGCGGCGGGCGGGCGTGGCGCGGCTTTTACCCCCGCCGCGCCTTCCGGATGAAATGTCATGACCTTGCCTTCCTTCCTGCGCCGCTGGCTGCCCACCCTGGCCCTGGCGACCCTGTCCCTGATCTGGGGCTACACCTGGGTGCTCTCCAAGCAGAGCCTGGCCTATGCGCCGCCCTTCGCCTTTGCCGCCGAGCGCTGCGTCGGTGGGGCCATCGCCCTGTTCGTGGTGCTCAAGCTGCTGGGCAAGCCGATGAAGCTCCAGGCGCCCCGGGCCACCATCGCCATCGCCTTGACCCAGGTGGCCGGCTTCATGGTCTTTCAGACCTGGGCGCTGGTGGAGGGCGGGCCAGGCAAGACGGCGGTGCTGATCTTCACCATGCCGATCTGGACCCTGCTGATGGCCTGGCTGATTCTGGGCGAGCGGGTACGCGGCGGCCAGTGGCTGGCGGCGGCGTCCACCCTCACCGGGCTGATCCTGATCATCGAGCCCTGGGATATGCACACCAGTCTGTTCAGCAAGTTCCTCGGCGTGATGGCGGCCCTGTGCTGGGCCACCGGGTCGATCCTGATCAAGCGCCTGCGCTCCCGGGTGCCGGTGGATCTGTTCACCCTCACCGCCTGGCAGATGGCTCTGGGGGCGATCCCCCTGCTCATCCTGGCCACCCTGGTGCCGGAACGGCCCACGGAATGGGCGCCCCATTTCATCGGCCTGCTCGCCTTCATTTCGGTGGTCAGCACCGGCATGTGCTGGTGGCTGTGGAGCTACATCCTGGACCGGGTGCCGGCCTGGGAGGCCAGCCTCTCGGTGCTGGGCACCCCGGTGGTGGCGATCCTGTCGTCCCGGCTCACCCTGGGCGAGGAGTTCAAGGTTCTGGAAGTGACCGGCATCCTGCTCATCGGCGGCGGGTTGCTGCTCTTGTCGCTGCTCGGCTGGGCCGCCAGCAAACGGGCGGCGGCGGTGGGCCGGGGGCACAAAGCCTCGTAAGGGGCAGAGCCCCTTAAGGCATAAGGCGTCGTTGCAGGCTCTTGTCGTGGCGCCTGGTCGTGGGGTGCCGGCAAGGCAATGCCTGCCCTGGGCCGCGTCTGGCGGAGCAGGGCGCTTCCGGGCAAAAAACGGCGTAATCGGGAGGAATTCGGCCTCGGCCGCACCGTAGGGCGGCTGGAATATCCCGCGCCTCGGCCCGGGTTGCATGCCCCCGGGCGGCGCCTATGCTGAAAGGGTCGCGGGCGGCCCAGGGGCAGCGGTACGGGCCCGAAGGCAGCGCCGGCGACCCCTTTCATCCGCCGGAGGAGCACCCGCCATGACCGCCCATACCTACAAGATCCTCGAAATCGTCGGCTCGTCCCCCAACAGCAGCGACGAAGCCATCCGCAACGCCATCGCCGAGGCGGCGAAAACCCTGCGCCACCTGGACTGGTTCGAGGTGGTGGAAACCCGCGGCCACATCCAGGACGGCAAGGTGGGGCACTTCCAGGTGCGGGTGAAGATCGGCTTCCGGCTCGAATAGATCGAAAGGGAACGGACGCCGGCAGCGCACCCGATAGCGGCCGGACAAGCTTCGGCAGGGCCGGCGTACTCGGTTGCCGGAGGGGTGTGCTTGCGTCTCTATTGCCGGGATCGCCAGGGGGCCGTGTGCCCCCTTTTTCATTGTTGACCGCCGCCGGACCACGCCGACCGTAGTGATCGTAGTGATTGTCGTGATGCGCCCCCGCCTAGAGCGGCGGCGCGTTGCGTTGCAGGATCGACTTGAGGGCGAAGCTCGACTTGATGTGGGCCACGCCGGGGATGCGGGTCAGGGTGCGGGTGAGGAACTGGTGGTAGTCGTCCAGGTCGCGCACCACCACCCGCAGGCTGTAGTCGGCGTCGCCGGTCATGAGAAAGCAGCTCATCACCTCGGGGGCCAGGGCGATCTGTTCCTCGAAGCGGCTGATCACGTCCTCGGCCTGGCTGGCCAGGGTCACCGAGACGAAGGCGATCATGCGTCCGGCCAGGCGGCCTTCGTCCAGGCGGGCGGCGTAGCCCTGGATGTAGCCTTCCTCCTCCAGTCGGCGCACCCGGCGCAGGGTGGGGGTGAGGGTCAAGTTGATGCGCTCGGCCAACTCGCGCCAGCCCAGCCGGCCGTCCTGGGCCAGTTCGCGGAGGATCTTGAGGTCGGTGCGGTCGAGGTCGTTCATGGCGGTGTTTGGTGCCGGTTTGGGCAAAAATAACTAGTGATACGAATATGGTAGTTCAAACAGCCTAAAACTTGTGTTTGATGAAGTCTGTTTTGGTCGCAAATGCTAACGGGGGAAAACCATAATTCCTCTCCACAACAACACTGACAGTCGTGGAGACACCCCGTGAGCGCGAACGACCAGCCCTTCCGCACCCCCAACCCTTCCCACATCCCGGGCAGTGCTCCCGCCACCCTGGACGCCCCCGCCGGCTCTGAACGCCAGTTCCTCACCGGCATCCAGGCCCTGGTGCGCCTACCCATGCTGCAACGCCAGCTCGACCGGGCCCGGGGGCTGAACACGGCAGGGCTGATCTCGGGCTACCGGGGCTCGCCCCTGGGGGCCTACGACCAGCAGCTGTGGAAGGCCTCGCGCCAGCTCGCCGCCCACGACATCACCTTTCAGCCCGGCCTCAACGAGGACCTGGCCGCCACCGCCCTGTGGGGCGCCCAGATGCACCGGGCCTACGGCCCCACCACCGTCGATGGGGTATTCGGCCTGTGGTACGGCAAGGGCCCCGGGGTGGACCGCACCGGCGACGTGTTCCGCACCGCCAACATGCTCGGTACCTCGCCACTGGGCGGCGTGCTGGCCATTTCCGGCGACGACCACGCGGCCCAGTCGTCCATGTACCCGCACCAGACCGACGGCATCTTCCAGTCGGCGTCGATCCCGGTGCTGCAGCCGGCCAGCGTGGCCGAGGTGATTTCCCTGGGCCTGGCCGGCATCGCCCTGTCGCGCTACTGCGGCCTGTGGGTGGGGTTGAAGACCATCGCCGAGGTGATCGAGACCGCCGCTACCGTGGATCTGGGCCCGCTGCCGGCGTTCGTCACGCCGACCGATTTCGCCGTGCCCGCCCACGGCCTCAACTGGGACCCGGCCCTGGCCTGGCCGGCCCAGCGCGCCGAGCTGGAGCGCCGCCTGATCGAAGAGCGCCTGCCCGCCGCCCGGGCCTGGGCCCGGGCCAACGGCCTGGACCGGACCGTGGTGGCCGCCCCGGCGCGCCGCCTGGGCATCGTCACCGTCGGCAAGGCCCATCAGGACCTGATGCAGGCGGTGGCCGACCTGGGCCTCACCCCCGCCGACCTGGCCGCCCTGGGCGTCTCGGTCTACAAGGTGGCCATGAGCTGGCCCCTGGAAACCGCCGGCCTGCTGGCCTTCGCCGAGGGGCACGAAGAGCTGCTGGTGATCGAGGAAAAGCGCGCCATCGTCGAGGCCCAGATCAAGGAGGCCCTCTACCACCAGCCCGACGGTCGCCGGCCCCGGGTCACCGGCAAGCAGGACGACCGGGGCGCGGCCCTGCTCGCCGAGGTGTCCGAATTCACCCCGCTGCAGGTGGCCCGGGCCCTGGCGCGCCGCGCCGCGGCCCTGGCCGGCCTGGGGCCGCTGCTGGCCGAGCGCCTGGCCGCTTGGGAGGCCCGGGTGGCGCCTCCGTCCCTGATCGGTGCGGTGGTGCCCTTGCAGCAGGTGGCCCAGGATGCGGTGTTGGCCCCGGTGCCGGCCCGCCGCCCGTACTTCTGCTCCGGCTGCCCGCACAACACCTCGACCAAGACGCCGGACGGGTCCATTGCCGGCGGCGGCATCGGCTGCCACGTGATGGCCCTGTCCCAGCCCGAACTCAAGACCCGCACCTTCAGCCAGATGGGCGGGGAGGGCGCCCAGTGGATCGGCGCCGCGCCCTTCTCGGCCACCGGCCACATCTTCCAGAACCTGGGGGACGGCACCTACCAGCACTCGGGCCTGCTGGCGATCCGCGCCGCCGTGGCGGCCGGCACCAACATCACCTACAAGATCCTCTACAACGACGCGGTGGCCATGACCGGCGGCCAGCCCGCCGAGGGGGGCATCGACCCGGCGCGCATCACCCGCCAACTCCACGCCGAGGGGGTGGGGCGCATCGCCCTGGTGTCCGACGACCCGGCCCGCTGGACCGGCCGCGCCGACCTGGCCCCGGGCGTCAGCGTCCACGGCCGCGAATCCCTCGACGCGGTGCAGCGGGAGCTGCGCCAGGTGGCCGGGGTGAGCGCCATCGTCTACGAGCAGACCTGCGCCGCGGAAAAGCGCCGCCGGCGCAAGCGCGGCGACTTCCCCGACCCGGACCGCCGCCTGTTCATCAACCCCCGGGTGTGCGAGGGCTGCGGCGACTGCTCGGTGCAGTCCAACTGCATCGCCGTGGAACCCCTGGAAACCGCTTTCGGGCGCAAGCGCCAGATCAACCAGAGCGCCTGCAACAAGGATTTCTCCTGCACCAAGGGCTTTTGCCCGAGCTTCGTCGAGATCGAGGGCGTGGCCCTGCGCAAGCCCGACGACGCCCGCCTCCAGGCCATCGAGGCCCAGGCGTTGGCCGGTCTGGGCGAGCCCGGCGTGCCTGCCCTGGGCGCCGATGAGCCGTTCAACATCTACGTCACCGGCATCGGCGGTTCCGGCGTGCTGACCATGGGCGCCATGCTCGGCGCGGCGGCCTTCCTCGACGGGCGCGGCGCCTCGGTGCTCGACTTCACCGGCCTGGCGCAAAAGAACGGCGCCGTGGTCAGCCAGGTGCGCATCGCCCCGGCGCCCCGGGACATCCACGCTGCCCGCATCGGCCCGGCCGCCGCCGACCTGCTGCTCGGGGCCGACCTGGTGGTGTCCGCCGCCGCCGATTCGCTTGAGCGCCTGAGCGCCGGGCGTACCGGGGCAGTGCTCAACCTGGACGGTACCCCCACCGCCGACGTGGTGGCCCAGCGCGACGCCCGCCTGCCCATCGACCTGATGGCCGAGCGGGTGCGCCGCCGTTGCGACCCGGCCCGCTTCCACACGGTGAACGCCGGCACCCTGGCCCAGCGCCTGTTCGGCGACACGGTCACCGCCCATACCCTGATGCTCGGCTACGCCTGGCAGCGGGGCCTGGTGCCCCTCAGCCGGGCGGCCATCGAGGGCGCCATCGAGCGCAACGGCGCCGCCGTGGCCCTCAACAAGCGGGCCTTCGCCTGGGGGCGCATCGCCGCCGCCGCCCCCGAATGGCTGGCGCGCATCGCGGAAGGCGCGGGTTCGGCCGATCCGCTGCCCGTCGATCTGGACGCCCTGATCGCCCGCCGCACCGAGGATCTGGCTGCCTACCAGGACGCCGCCTATGCCGCCCGCTACCAGGCCCTGGTGGCCCGGGTGCGGGCCGCCGAGGCGCGCCACGCCCCCGGCCAGGAGGCGCTGACCCGGGCCGTGGCCCAGGGCGCCTACCGGCTGATGGCCTACAAGGATGAGTACGAAGTGGCCCGGCTCTACGCCGATCCGGCCTTCAAGGCCGCCCTGACGTGCCAGTTCGCCCAGGCCGACAAGGTGTCCCTGTGGCTCGCCCCGCCGCTCTTCGCCCGCCACGATCCAGCCACCGGCCGGCCCCGCAAGCACAAGTTCGGCCCCTGGATGCTCACCGCCATGGGCTGGCTGGCCCGCCTGCGCCGTCTGCGCGGCACCGCCTTCGACCCCTTCGGCTACAGCGCCGAGCGCCGGGCCGAGCGGCGCCTGGCCGAGGACTACGCCGCCATGGTCACGGCCCTGGCCGCCGGCCTGACCCCGGCGCGCCACGGCCTGGCGGTGGAACTGGCAAGCCTGGCCGACGAGGTGCGCGGCTTCGGCCCGGTCAAGGCCGCTGCCATGGCCGCCTACGAGGCCCGTCGCGCCGAACTGCTGGCCCGCTGGACGGAGGAAGGGGCCCAGGCCCGGGCGGCGGCCTGAGGGCGGGTGTCCCGCCCAGGGCTGCGCCACCCGGGCCGGCTTGGCCGGGGTGCCGGATGGCGGCACGCAAAGTGCCAACGCTAGGCGCTACGTCGCGACGCCGTCCGATCCCGCCTAATCCCGGCTGCCCGGCTGCCTACCCGTCCGGTGAGTGCGTTGCCCCGCTATCCGGTTACACCCGGTTACCCCCTTGCGCCCCGTTCAGGGGCGTTTTTTTTTTTGGCAACCCATCCGTGGCTTGTCAGGGCGCGGCGCCCTCGGCACTATCCCGTCATCCTATGACCTAAGGATTGCCATGCCGTCGATCCACGCCTTGTCGAAGGTGTTGCGTCGTCCGGAGGCGCGCCCCGCACCCCGCGATGCCCTGCCGCTTGTCTCCGCCCTGCTGGGGGCGGCCCTGGCCTTGTCGGCCCTGCCCAGTGCTGCCGGCCCCCTGCGCGACCGGCTCGAAGCCCGCCGGGCGGCCGCCATGGAACGCCGGGACGCCGGCGACACGGCGGCCCCTCGGGAAGCCCTGGAGGTGGAAGAGGGCGGTGCCGGAACCGGGCAGGCCACCCTGCCGGCGGGCGTGCACCGCCTCGCCGACGTGGCCTACGGCGCCGACCCGCGCCAGCGCTTCGACGTCTATCGTCCCGCCCGGGGCGAAGGCGCGCCGGTGCTGGTGATGGTCCATGGCGGCGCCTGGCGGCTCGGCGACAAGGGCGCCCGGGGCGTGGTGGAGAACAAGGTGGCCCACTGGGTGCCGAGGGGCTTCATCTTCGTCTCGGTCAATTACCGCCTGCTGCCCCAGGCTGACCCCCGCACCCAGGCCGAGGACGTGGCCCGGGCCCTGGCGGCGGTGCAGGCCCAGGCCGCCGGCTGGGGCGGCGATCCGGCCAAGGTGGTGCTGATGGGCCACTCCGCCGGCGCTCACCTGGCGGCCCTGCTCGGCGCCGCGCCGCAGCGGGCGGCACGCTTCGGGGCCAAACCCTGGCTCGGCACCGTGGCCCTGGACAGCGCCGTCCTCGACGTGGAACGGATCATGACCGCGCGCCATTACCGCTTCTACGACCCGGCGTTCGGCACCGACCCGGCCTACTGGCAGGCCACCTCGCCGATCACTGCCCTGGCCGCCGGCGCGCCCCCCCTGCTGCTGGTCTGCTCCAGCACCCGCCCGGATCAGCCCTGCGCCCAGGCCCACGACTTCGCCCGCCACGCCCAGACCCTCGGGGTGCGGGCCGAGGTGGCGGAGCAGGCCAAGAGCCACAAGCAGATCAACGAGGAGTTGGGCACGCCGGGGGACTACACGGCCCGGGTGGATGCTTTCCTGCGCTCTCTGGACCCCGCTGTGGCGGAGCGTTTGCGCTAGGAAGGGCGCAGGGCTGTGGCCCGGTGCGGGCACCACGCTGTGAATGCGCGCCCCGACCGGGTGGGGTGACCTCAGTGCGGCAGGGTCTTGGAAAACAGGTTGAGTACCAGCACCCCGGCGACGATCAGGCCGATGCCGATCAGGGCCGGGGTGTCCAGGGACTGCTTGAAGAACACGGTGCCGACCACGGCGATCAGGGCGATGCCGGCGCCGGACCAGATGGCGTAGATCACGCCGATGGGCAGGATTTTGAGGGTCAGGGACAGGCAGTAGAAGGCCACTCCGTAGCCCACGGCCACCGCCAGGGACGGCCAGAGGCGGGTGAAGCCCTGGGTGAGGGGCATCAGGGAGGTGGCGATGACCTCGCTGACGATGGCCAGGGCCAGGTACAAGTAGTGCATGAAGTGTTTTTCCAGCGTGTTCGGTGGGTTCGGTGTTTTCAGGGGGCGCTAGGCGTGGACGCTGGCTTGGTGCTGGCACCTCTGCCGTTGCCCGGATTGGCAGGCGTGGACAGATTGTCCTGATCGGCCCCGGCCTCCCGGGCGGCGCGGGCATCCTGACGGGCCTGGGCCTTGCTGCTGCGACCGAAGCTGAAGGTGTAGAGCAGGTCCAGGGCGTTATCGGTGCCGGCCCGGGCCACCACCGAGAGGCGCCGGGTCAGGTCCACGGTGAGGCGGATGACGCTGCCGGCCTGGGCGGCCACGGTGGAGACCGACTGCTCGTAGGCCAGGGTGGCGTTGGCCGAAATGCGCTTGCCCACGGTCAGCACCTGGTTGCCGCTGGCGCTGGCCGCGCCGCCGGAAAAGCCCTGGCCGCCAGCCACCCGGCTGGTGGCGGTGGGGCCGCCGCTGCCGTCCAGGGCGCCGGAGCGGAAGGAGATTTCGTCGATGCCGAAGGTTTCCTGGAGGCGCTTGGTGGTGCTGTCCTCGCTACCGAACAGGGCCGAGGCGGCGGACAGCAGCAACGACGGATCGGCGCCGCCGGCTTCGCCCGGCCCCTTGCCCAGCACCATCCAGGAAAGCTTCTCAGCCTCCGGTACCTCGGGCACGGACACCAGCTTGACCACCGGCCGGTCCACCGTGCCGGTCACGTCCACCCCGGCTTCCACCGGCAGGCCCCGGCGCAGGGCGCGGATGTTGAGGCTGGGCCGGGCCGGCGGCCCCTGGAAGCTGACGATGCCGCGCTCGATGGCCAGCCGGGTGCCGTAGGCGTCGAAGATGCCGTCGGCGGTGCGGATGGTGCCGTTGGCGCGCAGGGTGCCGTCGTCCCGGGTGGTGAGGCGCAGTTCCCCGGCGAGCCGGCTTTCCAGCCCGGCGCCCTTGAAGAAGAAGCGGGGGCCCAGGTTGAGGCCCAGGTCGAGGCGGGTGATGCGCAGACGGGCTTCCGGTGGTGCTGCCTGGCCCTTGATCACCACGTCGTCGGGCAGGCTCGGCGCCCCCAGGTCGGGCAGGCCGAGAAAGGCGCCGTCGGCCTTGATCTCGCCGCCGACCTCCAGCTTTTGCTCGGCGATGCGCACCTGACCCCGGCCCGAGGCCATCAACCAGCGGTTGCGCCGTTGCAGCGGGGTAAAGCGCTCCAGGGACCAGTCGAGGGACGAGGTGCCGGCCTTGAGGTCCAGGTCGCCGCTCACATCCACCGCCCCGGGGCGGGTGTCGAACAATTCCTTGAGGCGCACGTCCCGGGGTGTTTCGCCGGGGAGGGAATCGAAATGCAGGCGGGCCAGGCGCAGGTGGCCATCGGCCAGGCGGGTGTCCAGGGTGCCGTTGCCCAGGTTGAGCCCCAGGTCGGCCAGGCGCACGGCCAGCTTCTCCCCCCGGGCTTCGCCGTTGAGTTGGGGCGCAGCGGCGTTGCCGGCGAGTTGCACCCGGGCGGCGAGTGTGCCGCCGGTGGCCAGGCCCGGATAGGCCAGGGGGCCGAGCCAGGCCAGGTCGGGCACGTCGAGGCGGGCTTCGCCGGCGAGGGGCGCCTGGCGGGCCAGGGTCCAGCCGAGCAGGGTCGGTGGGGCGTCCGAAGTGCCCGGGTTGTTCGTCACCGGCGCGGCGCGCAGCAGCTGGGCCGTGAGCTGGCCGGTCAGGTTGCCGAGGCGGGCGCCCCGGCCGTCCAGGGCGAGGGAGAGCCGGCCCTGGTCGAGCCGGCCGCGCAAAGCCAGGGCGGAGAGGCCCAGGGGTTGGGGCGTGCCGCCGCCCTCGCCGAGGAGCAGGTCGCCCTGTTCCCGGCCCAGCTCCAGCTGGCCGTTGGCGCTCTCGCCCAGGTCCAGGGACCAGCGTCCGCCCAGGGTCAAGGTCGAGGCCCGGGCCGCCGTGGGCAGCAGCAGACGGGCCGGCAGATCGTGCAATTCGCCGCTGCTGGAGAGGCGCAGCGCGGGGGCGGCCCGGCCCTGGGTGGGGGCGGCGGCCTGCCATTCCAGGCGGTTGAGGAGGAGGCGCCAGGGGACTCCGGCAGCGCTGCCGGCCGTGGTGGGGTTACGGGCATTGCTGGCGGCGGAGGGGGCGCCGCCCTGGAAGCGGGCGTCGGCGATGGCGATCCGGGTTGGCGCCAGGTCCAGGCTGGCGGGGGCACTCAGACGCACGGGCAGGTCGCCCCCCAGATCAAGGGCGGTGAGGCGGCCGATCCAGCGCGGGCCGGCGGGCGCCTGCTTGTCCGGAGCGACCAGGCCGCCGCTCAGGGATAGGGCCAAGGTCCGCGCCAGTCCTTGATCTCCGGGCAGTGTGCTGTGAAAGGTCCAGTCCTGGCGGCGTTTGCTGCCGGCCACCTGGAGGTCGGCGTCGCGCACCAGGGCGCCTGCTGCCGGGTCCCGTCCGCCGCCCTGGCCGAGGCGCTTGAGCAGGACGCGGGCGCTGGCTTCCCCGTCGGCGCCGCTGCCCAGGGCGAGACGGGCGTCGAGGCCGCTCACCGTCAGTCCGCCGGGCAGGCCCAGGCGGGGCGTGGCCAGGGCAATGCGGCCGCCCGGGTCGGCCAGGGTGCCGGCCAGTTCGCCCTGGGCGTCGAGGCTGCCGCTCAGGCCGAAGGCGCCGGCGACCGGATCGAGGCGCGGCGCGGCCAGGGTGAAGCGCAGCCGGTCGGCTGGGGCGCCAAAACGGCCCGTTGCCTGGAGAGTGTTGTCACCCACGGCCAGGCGCAGGTCGGCGTCGGCCAGGCGCTGGCCGGCGATCGCCAGGCGGCCGTCGCCGGAGGCAGGCTGGCCGTTGATGCGGCTGTCGGTGAGGCGGTAGGCCAGGTCCAGGCGCGGCAATCCGGGGCCGCTGCCCAGTTGGCCGCTGGCCTTGAGGGTGGCGGACAGGCGGGTGGGGGGGGCCTTGATGAAGCGGGCCAGGTCCAGGTTGCGGGCCGTGCCGTCGAGCTGGAAGGCGGTGGTGTTGCCCAGGGCCAGGTGGCCACTGGCCTCCAGGATGGCGCCGGTAGCGCTGGTGCCGCCTGGGCCGGCCTCGCTCAGGCGGGCCTGGTGCAGGGTCAGGCGCGGGCCTTCCCGGGTCAGGTCGGCGGCGAGGCGCATGCGCGGGGCGATGCGGTTTTCCAGGGCGGCCTGGAGGCGCTGCCGGGTGGTGTCGGCGCTCAGCGTCAGGGTGCCGTCGATGGCGCTGGGCTGGACCTGGCGATGCAAGGCGTGGGCATCCACCCCGGCCAGAGCCAGGGTGGCGGCAAGACGGCCGTCGCGCAGAGAGCCCTGGCCCTGGAGGCGGCCGGCAGCGTTGCGGCCGTCCGCCGCCAGGGTGGCCATGAGGGCCAGTTGCAAGGGCGGCAGGGCCGGGGCAGCGCCCGGCTGGGTGTGGCGCGTCGGCGTGCTGGGCGGTGCGCTAGGCCGTTCCGTTTGGCCGGGGGCATCGCCTGGCACAGGCTGGGCCGGAGCGCTGGCGGCGGGGCGGACCTCCAGGGTCAGGCCGGCCAGGGGCAGACGTCCCTGGTCGAGGGGGCCGGGCCGGGCGTTGCGGGCGGTGAGGGTGGCTCGGGGAGCACCGTGCTCCTGATGGATGCGCAGGTCCAGGTCGAGGCTGGCCTGGGGCGCCGCGGCTGCCCAGGCGGCCGGGTCCAGGCCGCTGACCTGGGCCTGGGCCGCGGGGACGGGCCAGGGGGCGAAGGGCGCCAGGGTGGCGGTGAGGGTGCCGTGCAGGGGCGGAGGGGCGCTGCCCTTGCCGGGGCGGGTAGTGCGGCCGGCGGTGGTGGAGGGGGGGGCGGCCTGGGCAGACTGAGGGTTGTTGGCGGTAGTCGGCGCCGGTGGCGTGGCACCAGCGCTCTGGCCTTCCCCGGCGGGGCTGGCCTGGGCGCGGGCGGTGACATTCAGGGCGGCCAGGGGGCCGACGGCCTGGGCGTCGACCTGGAATGCGCGGCCGTCGGCGCTACCCGTGGCCCGGGCTTGGAGGCGCAGGGCGTCGGGGCTGTCGAGGGCTCCCCCGTCCAAGGTGGCCTCGCCGCTCAGGCGGACCATCTCCCAGGTGGCGGCCAGCCCGATCAGGCGGTGGTGGCGGCCGTCGCTGTCGAGCCGGGCGGCCAGGGCCGAGAGGCGCAGGGTTTCCGGGCCGGGGGCGCCGGGCTCAGCATCCGCGACCGGGTCGGCGGTGGCGGACGTTGCAGGCGGCGCGGGAGTCTTGGGGCTGGTGGCGTTGGTGGCGTTGGCGGGCGCCTCCAGGCTGCGCAGTACCAGTTGCTCGATGCGCAGTTCGCCGATGTGGGCCGCCAGGGGCAGGCGCAGGTCGGTGGGGGGCGTCAGGGGCTCGTCGCTGGGCCGGGTCGCCACCTCGACCTGGGCGGCCGCGAGCCGGGCGATGTCGAGCCGGCCATGCACCAGGGCCGCCGGATTCCAGCGTAGGCCGGCATCCGTCACCACGATGCGTGGCCCCGCCGGTCCGGTGTCGATGGCCAGCCGGGCGATGGACAGCTCGTCCCACAGCCGGCCCCGGGCGCCTTCGGCCAGGAGGGCGCCGCCGCTCAGGCCCCGGGCCAGGGCGAGGGTGGCCTGCAGGCCCGATTCGCTGCCCACCAGCCAGGCGCCGCCGGCCCCCAGGCCCGCCAGGGCGCCCGCGACGGCCAGGGCCATGCGGCGCAGGCGCCGGCGCGGGGCGGGGGGTGGGACAGCAGCGGGGTTGGGGGCGTCGGTCATGGCAGAAACGAAAGCGAGGGCGGGCAGCAGTTCAGGCGGTGGAACGGGCTAGCGGCGGCGGGGCGCGCAGCGTGGATGGGGGGATGGAAACCATGTGCATAGGGGCGAAATGGCCGTGGCCTCAGAACGGGATCGCCACGGAAAAATGCAGCTGCACGTCGCCGGTTTTTTGCCCGTAGGCCAGGTCCACCGCTAGGGGGCCGGCGGGGCTCTTCCAGCGCACGCCCAGGCCGTAGCCCACCGCCAGGCTGCTCCACTTGGCCGGATCGTCGCTGGCGTTGCCGGCATCGACGAAGGCGGCGATGCCCCAGGGGCTCTTGTCGATCCAGTGGGTGTACTCGCCCGACAGCACGGCCAGGTAGCGTCCCCCCACCACGGCATTGCCTTCCTTCACCCCCAGGCTCTGGTAGGTGTAGCCGCGCACCGAGCCGGTGCCGCCGGAGCGGAACAGGTAGTCCTGGGGAATGCCGTCCCGGGACGGCGCCAGGGTGGCCCCCAGCTCGCCGCGCAGGGAGAGCACGTCGCGCTGGCCGACGGGGAAATAGGTGGTGGCCCGGCCTTGCAGGCGCAGGAAATTCTGGTCCGCCAGCAGGCCCTTGGCCGCGCCCCCCGCCTGGGCCTGGGCGACGATGCCGGAGCGCGGGTCGAGCAGGTTGTCCACCGCCCGCCAGATGTACTGGACGTTGGGGGTGAGGGCCTGGAGCCGGGTGGTCGGTTCGCCGTGAATTTCCCGTTGCTCCACCTGGTAGTTCACCGACAGGCGCATCTCGATGGAGCCGCGCTGCTGGCTGCGCACCACCCCCAGGGCCGAGCGGGTGAGCTTCATGCCCTGGATGTCGGAGGCGTCGTAGGAGCCCCCCACGCTGTTGCGCGCGCCGTTGGCGTCCGGGGGCAGAAAGATGTCGGCGTAGCCGGTCTGGCGTTTCTGCTCCAGGCGTACGCCCGAAGACAGCTCCCAGGCCCGGGAGAACAGGTCGGCGCTGCGGTAGCTGAGTTCGACCCGGGCGCCGGTGTTGGAGCTGAAACCGGCGCCGGTGCCGATGCGGTGGGCGGCCTTTTCGCGCACCGTCAGGCGTACCGGGGCGGTAACCGTCTCGCCGTCGCCGCTGTCCCCTTCCCGCGGCAGCAGTTCGACGTTGGCCGAGGAAAAGTACGGGGTCGATTGCAGGGCGGTCTGCAGGGCGATCAGGTCGCTTTCCCGGTAGGGACGGCCCGGGCGGACGGTGCGGTTGTAGCGGTCGATCAGGGCGTCGTCGTAGCGCTCCAGCCCGACGATCTGCAGCGGGCCGAGCACGTAGCGCGGCCCGGGGACCAGGGTCACCGTCAGCCGTGCCGTGGCCGTGTCCGGATCGACTTCGGCGCGGCTGTCGCGCAACTGGGCGCCGGCAAAATCCTCGGTGAGCAGGGCGGTGAGCAGGGCCGACTTGGCCGATTCCCAGTCCCCGGCACGGAACGGCTGGCCCGCGGGCAGCTTCCAGCCCTGGCGCAGGGCGGCCTGACGCTCGGGGGGCAGGGCGGCGGCCTCGGCAAAGTCGATGACCACCTGGCCGACCGTGGTGCGCGGGCCGGGATCGACCACCAGGATCGGCGGCGCATCGTCGCTGGGGGCGTCGGCCTGGAGCAGGGGGGAGAAATAACCCTCGGTGGCGAGCAGTTCGGGCAAACGGCGGCGCGCCTCCCGCAGCAGCAGGTCGCGGCGCTCGCCGTCATAACTCTGGGCAGGTAGTTCCGGGTCGAAGTACTTGTCGAGCAGGGGCCGCAGCACCGCCTCGGCGGTTGCATCGCCGCCCTGCAGACGGAGCGTGTAGGCGGCAGCGAAGGCCCCGGCCGGCAGGCCCAGGAGCAGGCCGAGGACGCCGGCCAGGGCCAGGCGGTGGAAGGTTGGGCGAGGGCGGGGGGGGAACGCTGTCATGGGCGTCATGGCGCGCAAGCCGGCCTTCACGCCCGGGGCCGTTTCCGTTCGACCAGGCCCAGGGCGACGCCGCTGGCGGCGATGATGGCCATGCCGGTGAAGGCCAGGGAATCGGGCAGGTGGCCGAAGACGATGGCCCCCAGGGTGGTGGCCCAGAGCAGCTGGACGTAGAGGAAGGGCGACAGGGTGGTGGCCGGGGCATGGCGGAAGGCCGAGATCAGCAGCAGGTGGCCGGTGCCGCCCCACAGCCCCATGGTCACCATCAGCCCGGCCTGGCCCAGGGTTGGGGTGGGGCCGCCCCAGAACAGGGGCAGGGCCAGGGTCATGGTCACCGTGCCGGCCAGGGCGGTGTAGAAGAGCATGGTCAGGGTGTTCTCGGTGGGCGACAGCTGGCGGGTGAGGATCTGGTACACCGCGTAGCAGCCGGCGCAGGCCAAGGCCCAGCCGATGCCCTCGGCGTTGATCGCGTCGCCCGGCCGGGCGATCAGCAGTACCCCGGCAAAGCCCACGGCGATGATCGCCCAGCGCAGGGGCGTTACCTTTTCCTTGAGCCAGGGGCCGGCCAGCAGCGCCACCAGCAGCGGGGTGACGAAGATGATGGCGGTGGTTTCGGCCAGGGGCATGACGCGGAAGGCGGCCATGGCGAAGCCGGTGACGCACACCAGTAGCACGGCCCGGACGATCTGCCGGGTCGGCCGTCGGGTGGCGAGCAGGTTGCGGCCCATGCGCGGGCCGAGCACCGCCACCATGAACAGGCAGTGCACCACATAGCGAATCCATACCAGCAGCGGCACTTCGAAGGTCTTGGCCAGGCTTTTCGAGGTGACGTCGAGGAGGGCGAAACAGAGGGTGGCGCAGACCATCAAGGCGATGCCGCGCAGGGGCGTGGAAGTCGGGGGCATGGAATCGTTATGTTTCTTATGGTTTATCTGGGGCGGCGGGATGCCTGGTGTCATCCCAGCGGGAGGGTGGCGCCGACCCAGCGGTTGAGCAGGCTGCGGGCGGCGGGGATGGTTTCGCCGGCGGTCAGCCCCACCGGGCCGGTGCCGGCGGCCACCAGGGCATCGGCGGCGGCGCCGTGCAGATGCACCGCTGCTTCCAGGGCCGGGCCCGGAGGCCAACCCTGGGCGAGCAGGGCCACCACGATGCCGCTGAGCACGTCGCCCATGCCGGCGGTGGACATGCCCGGGTTGCCGCTCGGGTTGATCGCCCAGGCCGTGGGCAGGCCGTCCGGGTTTGCCGGGTCGTTGCCATCGCTGCCAGGCGGATGGGCCAGTACCGTGCCGCAGCCCTTCAGTGCCACGTGGGCGTTGAAGCGGGCCGCCAGGGTGCGGGCGGCGGCGATGCGGTCGGCCTGGATGGCGGCGGTATCGCAGGCGAGCAGCCGGGCAGCTTCGGCCGGGTGGGGGGTGAGCAGGGTCGGGGCGCGACCCGGGTTCCGGGCCGCCACCTGGGCGGCCAGTTGGGGCTCCCGGGCGACCAGGTTGAGGGCGTCGGCGTCCAGCACCAGGGGCACGGCCAGGCCCAGGGCCGTGGCCAGGTCGCGCCGGGCGGCATCGTCCTGGCCCAGGCCGGGGCCCACCGCCAGGGCCGACAAGGGGGTGGCGAGCAGGGCCTCGCCCCGGCGCAGCATCAGTTCGGGATGGACGATGTCCACGGCCGGGGCCTGGGGGTCGAGGCAGCCGACGAAGGTGCGCCCGGCCCCCAGCACCAGGGCGGCCCGGCCGGCCAGCAGCGCCGCGCCGGTCATGCCCGGGGCGCCGCCCAGGATGCCGGCCTCGCCGTTGCGGCCCTTGTGGCTGTTCTTGGGGCGGGGCTTCAGCCAGGGGGCAAAATCGGCGGGGGCGAGCAGGCGGCCGGGGGGCAGGAGGTGGGCGTCGTCAGCGGTGCTGGCAGCGCGGTTCGGTGAGCCACTGGCGGCAGCGGCCCAGGCCGTGGCCGCCACGCCCAGCTCGGCGATACGCACCGCGCCGGCCAGGTCGGGACCGTCGGCGGTGTGCAGCCCGGGCTTGTCGGCCAGGAAGGTTAGGGTGTGGGTCGCCTGCAGCGCCCCGGCCCAGGCGCGGCCGGTGTCGGCATCCAGCCCGGAGGGCACGTCCAGGGCCAGGATCGGGCAATGGTCGCGCCGTGCCTGGGCTTGTGCCGTGGCGGTCCAGGCCGCGTAAGGGGCGGCCAGGTCCCGGGCCAGGCCGATGCCGAACAGGCCATCGACGATCAGCCCCCAGGGGGTGGCCACGGGAATGTCGGCGGCGATGGCGCCGCCGCCGTCCAGGAAGGCCTGGCGGGCCGCGTGGGCGTCGGCGGAAAGCCGGGCCGGATCGGCCCGGGAAACCACCACCACGTCGATGTCGGCTTCGCGCAGGCGGGTGGCGCAGACGAAGGCGTCGCCGCCGTTGTTGCCGGGGCCGGCCAGCACCAGCACCGGCCGGGCGCTGTCGCTGCGCAACTGTTCGGCCCAGCGGGCCGCTGCCTCGCCGGCCCGGGCCATCAGGGGCTGGGCGGCATGGGCGGCCTCGAGACGGCGCAGGAGGGCGGCGGGGAGCAGGGGGCTGGTGCCAGGCAGGCGCGGCGAGCGGGTATCCATGGTCCCGATTCTAAGCCGGCAGGCGTTTTCTGGGGATGCTTGCCTTGCTGGCGGCATGGCCCGGGGCGTTGACGATGGAAGGTGGGGGCAGGGGGGAGGAACGTGCCTGTGGCTTGGGACCATGCTCAAGCCATTGGCCGGAGAGGCGCGCCAATGCTTGTTCTTGGCGATGGGCCTGTGAAACACCGCGCCAGTGCTTGCTCTCCGGGGAGTCTGTCTGGAGATGCCCGCCCCGCCTTGGGTTTGGCAGGGCGGGTTTACGCCGCGTAGTCCCGAGCGGTGAGCAGGGTGCGGGTGTGGATGGCCACCGTGTCGGCGATGTCCCGGGCGTAGCCGCCGGCCATGGCGATGGCCACCGGCACGCCGTGGGCGCGGCAGGCGTCGAGCACCTGCCGGTCCCGGGCGGCCAGGCCGTCCATGGACACGGCCAGGCGGCCGAGGCGGTCCCCCGCGTAAGGATCGGCGCCGGCCAGGTAGAGGACCAGGTCGTAGGGGCCGGCGGCGAAGGTGGCGGCCAGGCCCTGCTCCAGGGCGGCCAGGTAGGCGTCGTCGCCGGTGCCGTCGGGCAGTTCGATATCCAGGGCGCTGTGTGCTTTTTCAAAGGGGAAGTTGCGCGCGCCGTGGAGCGAGAAGGTGAAAGCATGGGGATCGCCGGCCAGGATGGTGGCGGTGCCGTTGCCCTGGTGCACGTCGGCGTCGATCACCGCCACCCGGCGCACCGCGCCTTCGGCCGCCAGGGTGCGCACCGTCACCGCCGCGTCGTTGAACACGCAGAAGCCTTCGCCCCGGTCGTAGTGGGCGTGGTGGGTGCCGCCGGCGAGATTGGCGGCTACCTTGCCGCCTGCCAGGGCGGCCCGGGCCGCCGCCAGGGTGGCGCCGGCGGAACGGCGCGAGCGTTCGACCATTTCGGGCGACCAGGGAAAGCCGATCTGGCGGATTTCCGCCGGGGTCAGCGCACCGGCTGCCACCCGGGCCACGTAGTCCGGGCAATGGGCAAGGGCCAGCTCGGCATCGCTGGCCGGCGGCGGCAGCTGCAGATCGTCCGGGGCAAAGACGGCGGAATCGAGCAGCGCCTGGCGCAGCCGGGCGTACTTGCTCATGGGAAAACGATGCCCCTCGGGCAGGGGCAGGACGAAGACGTCGGTGTAGAAGAGCTGCATGGCGGGGGCGGTCTGGAATGGGCGTGGCCGAGCGGGATGGGGGCGTCCCGTCAGATGGCTGCCTGGGTATCGGGGAGGTTCGGGCGCTTGCCTGGCCCATCGGTAGGGGTCATGACCGGTTCCGGCGGGCGCTGGGGGCTCAGGGGCTGTCGAAACCCAGTCGGGCCCAGAGCCGGGGCCATTCCTCGGCCCAGCAGCAATGGTGATCGAACCCGGGCTCGGTGAGTACCGTCAGGCCTTGCCGGGAGGTGAAACGGCGGGCATAAGCCGCGGCAATCGCCGGGGGAATAACCTCGTCCCGGGCGCCGACGAAATGCCATTGCCGCACCCGCTGCAGGGCATCGGCCGCGTCTGCCGGGTTGAGGGACCCCGTCAGCGGCGTGACGCGATGGTGGGCCGTCCAGGTCTGGTGGTCCAGGTTGCCGGCCACGGTCACCAGCCGATCCACATCGCGGCGCCGGGCGGCCACCAGGGCGGCAACGGCGCCGCCGCCGGAATAGCCCACCAGGGTCAGGGAGCGTGCGCCGGCCTGCTGTTTGAGCACATCGAGAGCCCGGTCGGTGGCGGCCACGACCTCGTCGGCAAAGCGTCGGTTGGTCCAGTAGGCCATGGCGCATCCGGTGGCTTCGGCGTCGGTGAACTGGCAGGGGCGGGCCAGGTAGGCCACATTGCCGCCGGGCTGGGCCAGGGCCATCTTCAGGGTGACCGGATCGCGCGGCGTGGGATCGTAGGAGGGTCGCGATGCGCTCATCCAGGCAAACCCGTCGCCTTCGATATAGACGGTCAGCCGCTCGCTGCGGGGGAGCGGGACAGGATGCCAGGCGGCCAGCACGAACGGGCCGGTGGCGATGCGCGCCATCTGCCAGCCCCGGCTCTGGGCCAGGCGGTCGGCGGCCGCCAGCCGCTCGGCGGGCGTGGGGATGGACGCACAGGCGCCGAGGAAAAGGGCGAGGGCGATCAGGGCAAACGGGCTTTTCATCGTTGCGGTGGTGCCAATGGTTTTAGGTCGCTCGCGTGGCGGAGTCCGGGATCAGGCCGATCCGCATTCTAGTCGGTGGGGAAAAGGCCATGAAACCTTCTGGCAATCGGGAATCCGCCAGGCTGGCCGGAGATGGCGGCCGGGATGCCGGCTGGCGACGGAAGCGCATGGGCAGAGGGACTGAGGCTGGCTTCAAGCGTCTCCGCCGGTTTGCCGATTCTTTGCCGATTCCCGTGGCACGGGTGGGCGATGCAATCCTGCCGTGGAGAGCGTCACCGCGAATGTTTGGAAGCGTGTCGTCGCGGCAGGTAGACTAATTAGCTTTTGCTTATTTTCCTCCAGCCGAGTCCGCCATGTCCCAGCCGTCTTCCCCTTTGTCCGCCCAGCCATCCGCAACCCATCGGCCGATGGCTCCGGAGGCGGAGTGGCTGGCCTTGGTGGCGACCACGCCGGAGCCTTGCCGGGCAGCGGTGGCGGCGGTGGTGCGGATCCATGGGCCGGAACTGGCGGCTCATTTCTACGGGGCCATGATGGCGGATCACGACGCCGCCAATTTCCTCGACCACACCATCGTCAACGAGCGCCTGCGCGGCTCCATGGCCCGTTGGTTGGAGGAAATTTTCATCCAGGAGCTCCATGACGAGGCCCAGGCCGCTGCCGTGGTGGCTCATCAGCGCCACGTCGGCGAGGTCCACGCCCGTATCCGCCTGCCCATCTACCTGGTGGCCCGGGGCGCCCGCGTATTGAAGGCGGCGATCTTTCGCCTGCTGGCGGAACAGAACCTGCCGCCGGAGCAGCACCTGCGCGCCATGCCCTACGTGGGACAGGTGATGGACCTGGCCCTGGAGCTGATGAGCGCGGCCTTCGTGCGCAATTCGGAGCGCAGCGCCCGGGCCGACGAGGCCTACCGGCTGTTTTCCCTGGGGCAGAACATGTCGGTGGAGCGGGAGCGGCAACGCTCGGTGCTGCTTGAATGGGGGCAGGAGGTACTGTTCATGCTGCACCGGCCGAGCAGCCGGGCGGTGTTGCCCAACCTGGCCCATTCCGAGTTCGGCCTGTGGCTCAACCACAAGGCACGCATGATGTTCGAGGGCTCGGAGGAACTGGGCCAGATCCAGGACATCGTCGAGCGCGTCGATAGCGCCTTGCTGCCCCAGCTGCGGGTGGCCGACCCAGCGGCACCCCAGTTGAATACGCTGGTGGGCGAGTTCTACGGTGAGCTCGACAGCCTGAAATTCCTGCTGTCGTCCCTGTTCGAGCGCTACCTGGAAGTGGAAAACGGCCGGGACGCCCTGACCCGGCTGCTCAACCGGCGCTTCCTGCCCTCGGTGCTGAGCCGGGAGATCGCCCTGTACCGCGGCGAGAGCCAGGGCTTTGCCCTGTTGCTGCTCGACATCGACCACTTCAAGAACATCAACGACAGCTACGGCCACGATTCGGGCGACGCTGTGCTGCAGCAGGCCTCGGCCCTGGTGCTCAATGCCGTGCGCAGCGGCGATTTCGTCTTCCGCTACGGCGGCGAGGAAATCCTGGTGATCCTGGTGGAGGTCAATGCGGATGCCACCCAGCGAATCGCCGAGAGCATCCGGCAGAAGTTCGACTCCGGCGAATTCCTCATCAGCGACGGCCGGGCGCTCCACGTCACCGTCAGCATTGGCGTGGCCCAGTTCGACGGCCACCCCGACTACCAGTACCTGATCAACCGGGCCGACGCGGCCCTCTACGCCGCCAAGCAGCAGGGCCGCAACCGGGTCTGCCAGGCGCCGGCGGAGTGAGCCGGCCGGGGGCGGCGCCTTCCGCCCCGTGCCCGGGGCTTTCCGTTTTTTTTTGCGGTTGCGCCCCCGCTCCTGGGGCGGGCCGGTCAGCCCCGGGGCAGGGTGTCCCCCACCCGGGCCGTGGCGTACCAGGCCAGGGTGGCGTTCACCGCGCCGGCCGGTGCGTCGGCCGCGGGCGACCAGGGGGCGTAGTCGGCCTCGGTGATGGGCTGGTAGGGGCCGTGCTTGACCTCGAAAATCACGCCGCCTTCATCCAGGGACAACACGGCGTGCCAGCCGCCGGCCGGCGTTTCCAGGGTCAGGGCGTCCTCGCCCAGGACGGTGCGCTGCGTCACCGTGCCGGCCTCGTCGAAATGCAGCACCACGAAGCGGCCGCGCAGCGGGTAGAGCAGTTCCCAGGTGTGCGGATGGCGGTGGGGGCGGACGTAGGTGTCCGGCTCCATGGCGATGGCTAGGCGCTGGATCGGGTCGTCCAGCTGGGGGTGGAGGTTGAGGTTGGCGCGGCGACGGGGCGAGGCCTGGGCCTGGGCCGACAGGGCATCGAGTTGACTGGGGGTGATCTGTTGCACCGGAACTCCGGATAAAAAAAGAGCGGCGCGGGGGCGCCGCCGGGGGGCGTATTGTCGCCGGCCGGCCCCGCTGTGGGGAAGTGTCCGGCAAAGTGAATTTTGCTGCGCCATGCTGTTCCAATCCCCAACGATCCGCTTTGCATGAACGGGAAGCGGGCGGTGAGGGGACCGTGGTCCCAAGTGGACGGGGTTCCGGCTGAGGTTTGGATGGTGCGGCGGGAGCAGGACATGGCGCGGGAAAATCTCGGGTCGGGGACGATGACCCTTGGCCAAGGTGGGCAAAACAGCGCCCGGGATGCCGGGCAGGGCACGAGGCAAGGACTCTGGCAGGCGTATCTCCTCGGTCTGGTCGATCAGGTGCTGGAGTTGCCCCGCTGGTTGATCCGGTTGGGGCTGGCGGCTGCGGGGGTGTGGCTGCTGGCCATGATCGGCGTGGGCGTGCTGCTGGTGCAGGACACCTTGCTGACTGGCATGGCCGGGCGAATGGCGCTGGCCGTGGCCGTGACCCTGCCGACGGTCAGCCTGGGGCTGCTGGCGGCGGTGGTGCTGCGCCTGAGCCGGGAAAATCGGCAATTGACCGAGCGGATGCGCGAACAGGGCGGCGTTGACCTGCTTACCGGCATTGCCGGGCGGGCGAACTTTTCCGAGGCGTGCGAGCGGGAATTCGTCCGTTTTCGCCGTTACGGCCATCCCCTGGCCGTGATCCGCCTCAACGTGGATTTCTTCAACCGCCTGAGCGACGCCTATGGCGACGACGTGGCGGATCAATTGCTGATGCGTCTGGCCAGCCTGATGGCTGCCGAAGTCCGTGACAGCGACTTGATCGGCCGCCTGGGCGAGGCCGAATTCGCTGCCCTGCTGCCCGGAGTCGATTCGGAGGGGGCCAGCCAGCCGGCCAGCCGGATCTGCGAGGGGGCGGCCCGACTGAGCCTGCCCAGCGATCTGGGCGATCTGCACTTTACCGTCAGTGTCGGCGTGGCCCACGCCGAGAAGCCCGATCGAGACGGCCAGGCCCTGCTGCGCCGGGCCAAGGTGGCCTTGGGGGCGGCGGTGTTCGCCGGCCGCAACCGGGTGGCATTGTCCGACGGGGTGCTGCTCTTTCCCCTGCGTTCCCGGGGCGATGACTGAGTGATCGGTCGAGGTGCAGGAGCGGGGCAAGGGTCGGGCCTGACTCCGGTATAATCCTGTTTTTCCCTTTGTGACGCGTGGCGGGTCCCTCCCGGGGCCGCTTGGCCGACGTCCTACCGCCTTTCTGTGACATCTCCGATGGCCGATCTTCTCCTCCTGCGGGGCGCCCCCGCCTTTTCCGCCTTCCGCCTGCAACGCCTCAAGGACCGCCTGGCCGCCGCCGTGCCCAGCGTCACCGGCCTGACCGCCGACTTCTGGCATTTCGTCGAGCTCGAAGGCCCCCTGGCCGACGATGACCGGGAGCGCCTGGCTCAGTTGCTCGGCGAAGTGGCGGCGGATGAGCTGCCGGAACGGGAGTTGATCCTGGTCACGCCGCGCATCGGCACCATTTCGCCCTGGTCGTCCAAGGCCACCGACATCGCCCGCAACACCGGCATTGCCGGCGTGAAGCGCATCGAGCGCGGCATCGCCTACCGGGTCATGAGCCGGGGCAACCTGGACGATGCCGCCCGCGGGCACGTCGAGGCCCTGTTGCACGACCGCATGACCGAATCGGTGCTGGAAGGCTTCGATCACGTCGCCGCCCTGTTCGCCCACGTGGCGCCCAAGCCCCTGGCCACGGTGGATGTGCTGGCCGGCGGCCGGCCCGCCCTGGTGGCGGCCAACGCCAGCCTGGGCCTGGCCCTGTCGGAAGACGAGGTCGATTACCTGCTGGACATCTTCACCAAGGCCGGGCGCAACCCGACCGACGTGGAGCTGATGATGTTCGCCCAGGCCAACTCGGAACACTGCCGGCACAAGATCTTCAACGCCGCCTGGGTGATCGACGGCGAACAGCGCGACGAAACCCTGTTCGGCATGATCAAGGCCACCCACAAGGCCGCGCCGGAAGGCACGGTGATGGCTTACGCCGACAACGCCTCGATCATCGAGGGGGCCACCATTCCCCGCTTCTATCCCCGGGAAGGCGGCGCCTACGCCTATTCCGAGGAAACGACCCATATCCTGACCAAGGTCGAGACCCACAACCACCCCACCGCCATTTCCCCTTTCCCCGGCGCCGCCACCGGCTCCGGCGGGGAAATCCGCGACGAGGGCGCCACCGGCCGGGGCTCCAAGCCCAAGGCCGGCCTGTGCGGTTTCACCGTGTCCAACCTGAACATTCCCGGCGCCGAGCAGCCCTGGGAAGCGGCCACCAGCACCTACGGCCGTCCCGGCCGCATCGCCAGCGCCCTGGACATCATGATCGAGGGCCCGATCGGTGCCGCTGCCTTCAACAACGAATTCGGCCGCCCCAACCTGACCGGCTACTTCCGCACCTATGAAGAGAAGGTGGGCGGCGAGGTCAAGGGTTACCACAAGCCGATCATGATCGCCGGCGGCCTGGGCAGCATCCAGGCCGAGCAGTCGTTCAAGGCCGAGACCTTCCCGGTGGGCACCCTGTTCGTCCAGCTGGGCGGGCCGGGCATGCTGATCGGCCTGGGCGGCGGCGCCGCCAGCTCGATGAGCGCCGGCACCAACACCGAAGACCTGGACTTCGCCTCGGTGCAGCGCGGCAACCCGGAAATCCAGCGCCGCGCCCAGGAGGTCATCGACCGCTGCTGGCAGATGGGTGGTAACAACCCGATCCTGTCGATCCACGACGTGGGTGCCGGCGGCCTGTCCAACGCCTTCCCCGAACTGGCCCATTCCGGCGGGGTCGGCGCCACCTTCCAGCTGCGCAAGGTGCAGATCGAGGAACCGGGCATGAGCCCGGCGGAAATCTGGAGCAACGAATCCCAGGAACGCTATGTGCTGGCCATTCCGCCCGAGCGGCTGAATGACTTCGCCGCCCTGTGCGAGCGCGAGCGCTGCCCCTACGCCGTGGTCGGCGAGGCCACCGGGGACGGCCAGCTGAAAGTGGTGGACAGCCACTTCGGCAACAATCCGGTGGACATGGACATGGAGGCGCTGCTCGGCAAGCCGCCGCGCATGACCCGGGACGTGGCCCACGCCGATGCCGCCGTCACGCCTTTCGACCCCACCGCCATCGACCTCAAGGATGCCGCCTACCGGGTGCTGCGCCTGCCGGCGGTGGCCGACAAGACCTTCCTCATCTCCATCGGTGACCGCACCGTGGGCGGCCTGACTGCCCGCGACCAGATGGTCGGCCCCTGGCAGGTGCCGGTGGCCGACGTGGCCGTTACCCTGATGGGCTTCCAGGGCTACACCGGCGAAGCCTTCGCCATGGGCGAGCGCACCCCGGTGGCGGTGCTCGACGCTCCCGCCTCGGGCCGCATGGCCATCGGCGAGGCCCTGACCAACCTGGCCGCCGCCGATGTGGGCGAGCTGAAGCGGGTCAAGCTGTCCGCCAACTGGATGGCCGCCTGCGGCGTGGCCGGCGAGGACGCCCGCCTGTTCGACACCGTCCAGGCCGTCTCCCAGCTGTGCCAGTCGGTGGGCGTGTCGATTCCGGTGGGCAAGGATTCCCTGTCCATGCGCACCGCCTGGGACGACCAGGGCGAGAAGAAGCAGGTGGTGTCCCCCCTGTCCCTGATCGTTACCGCGTTCGCCCGGGTGGACGACGTGCGCCGCACCCTGACGCCCCAGTTGAAGCTCGACCAGGGCGAGACCGAACTGCTGCTGCTCGACCTGTCCGCCGGCAAGAACCGCCTGGGCGGCTCGGCCCTGGCCCAGGTGTACAACGCCACCGCCAGCGAAGCCCCGGATGTGGACGATCCGAAGCGGCTGCTGGATTTCTTCAACACCATCCAGTCCCTCAACCGGGACGGTCTGCTGCTGGCCTACCATGACCGCGGCGACGGCGGCCTGTTCGCCACTGTGGCGGAAATGGCCTTCGCCTCCCGCTGCGGTGTGACGCTCAACACCGACCTGCTGGCCTACGACCCGCTGATGCACGACGTGGACGGCAACGAGCGCAAGCCTCAGTTGATGGACGGCCGCTCCATGGAAATGCAGATGCGTGCCCTGTTCGCCGAAGAACTGGGCGCCGTGGTGCAGATCCGCCGTGCCGACCGGGAGAAGGTCACCGCCCGCCTGCGTGAGGCCGGCCTGGGCAAGTGCTACATGCTGATCGGCTACCCCAATGACCGGGATCAGGTCCGGGTGGTGCGCAACGCCAAGCCGATCTTCTCGGAAAACCGGGTGGATCTGCACCGGGCCTGGTCCGAGACCAGCTACCGCCTGCAAAGCCTGCGCGACAACCCGGAATGCGCCCAGTCCGAGTACGACCGTATTCTCGACAAGGAAGACACCGGCCTGTTCGTGAAGCTGCCCTTCGATACCAACGAGGACGTGGCGGCCCCGTACATTGCCACTGGTGCCCGGCCCCAGATCGCCGTTCTGCGCGAGCAGGGGGTGAACGGCCAGGTGGAAATGGCCGCCGCCTTCGACCGTGCCGGTTTTGCCGCGGTGGACGTGCACATGAGCGATATCGTCGCCGGCCGCGTCAATCTGGCCGACTTCAAAGGCCTGGCGGCCTGCGGCGGCTTCTCCTACGGCGACGTGCTGGGGGCGGGGCAGGGCTGGGCCAAGACCATCCTGTTCAACGAGCGCTGCCGCGACGAGTTTGCCGCCTTCTTCCACCGCGACGACACCTTCGCCCTGGGCGTGTGCAACGGCTGCCAGATGATGAGCGGCCTGAAGGGCCTGATCCCGGGCGCCGAGCACTGGCCCCTCTTCCACCGCAACCGGGTGGAGCAGTTCGAGGCCCGCTTCGTCACCGTGGAAATTCCCGAGTCCCCCTCGATCTTCTTCGCCGGTATGGCCGGCACCGTGGCCCCGGTGGTGGTGTCCCACGGCGAAGGCCGGGCGGTGTTCGAGCAAGCCGACGACCAGGCCAAGGTGCTTACCGCCATGCGCTATGTGGACAGCCGCGGCCAGGTCACCGAGACCTACCCGTTCAACCCTAACGGCTCACCCGCCGGCATCACCGGGGTGACCACGGCGGACGGCCGCTTCTCGATCATGATGCCGCACCCGGAGCGGGTCTTCCGCACCGTGCAGATGTCCTGGGCGCCGGCCGGTCTCGGCGAGGATGCGCCCTGGATGCGCATGTTCCGCAACGCGCGCAAGTGGGTGGGCTAAGCTCCTAGCGACGACGCTTGTCGCCTACCTGCTGTCGCTGTTAGGCAATGCCATGAAAAAGCCCGGGAGTCTCCTCCTGGGCTTTTTGCTTTGCCACATCAAGAAGAACCGGTGCCGGAGTGGTACCGGCACCGTTGTGTGGCGGACTCAGTAGCGTGCATCCTCCGGCTTCTTGTCCTTCGGCCAGTCCTTCACCTTTTCGGGGAAGTCCGGGCGGGGCTGGTGGCTGAAGTACTCCGCCACATCCAGCGCCTCCTGGTCCGACAAACCGCCCTGGCCCAAGGGGAACTTGGCGTGGAAGCCGATCGGCATGTTGCGCTTTACGAAGGCGGCGGCGGTGTAGGTGCGGGCCATGCCGGCGCCGATGTTGAAGGACTGGTCGCCCCACAGCGGCGGATAGACCATCTTGCAGTCGGCCGACTTGAGCCCTTCGCCGTTCTCACCGTGGCAGATGGCGCACTGGGCGGCGTAGATCTTCTTGCCATTGTCGGGGTCGGGCTTCAGGGAACGGTCGATCTTGCCCACACCGCGGCCGGGCACCTTGTCTTCCGGCTTGGTGGCGCCTTTCATCCAGTCGAAGTAGGCGACCATGGCCTTCATGTCGGGCGATTCCACGGGCAGGGGCTTGCCGTTCATGGAACGCTTGAAGCAGCCGTTAATGCGGTCCTCCAGGGTGATGGTGCGGCCGGCCCGGGGGGCGTAGCTGGGGAACATGGCGGAGACACCGACGAAGGGGGAGCCGTCGGCCACGGTGCCGGAGTTCAGGTGGCAACTGGTGCAGTTGAGCTGATTGCCCACGTTGTTCGGCAGCAGATCCTTGGTTTCCAGGTGCAGGCGCATGCCGCGCACCAGTTGAGTGGCGTTAGGCTTGCTCAGCATGTCGGCCAGGCGCGGCGTCTCGAACTTGCTGTTGTCGATGGCCTTGGGATCTTCCTTGACGACCTCGGCGCGCATCTTCTTCACTTCGGCAGCGCTTACCGCGGAGGAGCCGTTACCCCAGCTGGCGCGGACGAAGGTGAGCAATTCCGCCAGTTCCTGGTCATTGAGGCGGGCGAAGCCGGGCATGGTGAACACCCGGGGATGGGCCGCTGTGGAGGCGGTTTTCCAGCCGGTCAGGGTGATGTGCAGCAGAGTGGCCGGCTCCTTCGCCGTCACCGCCGGGTTGCCGGCCAGGGGCGGGAAGATCTTGCTCACGCCGCCGCCGTCCTGGCGGTGGCAGTCGACGCAGAACTGCACGTAGGCCAAGCCGCCCCGGGAGGTGAACAGGTTGTCCGGCACCTTGCCCGCCACGGTGGTGCGGGGTGTGCTTGGTGCCGGCAGCTCGTGCTCGCCCGGGGGCAGGGACTTGAGGTAGGTGGCGATGGCCACCAGGTCATCGTCCTTGACGTGCTGGGTGCTGTGGTGAATCACGTCGGCCATGTTGCCGGAGGCAGTGGCGAAGCGGTTTTGCCCGGTCTTGAGGAAGAGGGTGGTGTCTTCCACGGTCCACAGGCCGCGCAGGCTCAGGGCGCGCCAGGATTCGACCGTCTCGCCGACCAGGTAGTGCTTGCCCTTGCTGCCAGCGTCGCTCATGGCCTTCTCCTGGAAGGCGATGCCCCGAGGGGTGTGACAGGAGCCGCAGTGCCCCAGGCCCTGGACCAGATAGGCGCCCCGGTTCCAGACGGCGTCCTTCTGCGGATCGGGCTGGAAGGGTTTGGCATCGATGAAGGCCCAGTTCCACAGCGACAGCCCCCAGCGCATGCTGAAGGGCCACTTCATTTCGCTCTTCTTATTGGCCTGGTCTACAGCCGGGACGCCGTGCTGCAGATAGGCATAGAGGGCCCGCATGTCCTCTTCGCTGGTCTTGGCGTAGGAGGGGTAGGGCATGGCCGGGTAGAGGTTGTGTCCGTCGGCGGCGACGCCCTTGCGCATGGCGCGATCGAACTGGGCGAAGGTGTAGCTGCCGAGGCCGGTTTTGGCATCCGGGGTGATGTTGGTGGAGTAGATGGCGCCGAAGGGCGTCTTCAGTTCCAACCCGCCGGCCATCGGCTTGCCCCCGGGGGCGGTATGGCAGGCCACGCAATCGCCCAAGCGGGCGACGTATTCGCCGCGCTTGAGGATTTCAGCATCCGGGGTGGAAGAGGGAGCAGCAATGGCCTGGGGGGCCAGCAGGCTGCCCAGGCCCACGGCGAGGAATGCCAGGGCGGCCTCCCTCAACCCCAGGGGGCGGGGGTTGCGCAGGTTACGTGGGGTGTTCATGGACGTCATTCCAGTAGTGAAAACATCTCCAGCCTATTCCCTTGCCTTGAGTAGGGGAATAGCGAGTTCAGGCGATTCTGATAGGTACTTTTTCCTATAGGCGTAGGGGGTATCGCTATATTTGCCTCTGGGAAGGGCGGGGCTGGCAACCGAAATATGGATGGCGCGATCCCTGTGACCCCTGTGACCCCCGCGACCCCCGAGATCCCCGAGATCCCCGAGATCCCCGAGATCCCCGAGATCCCCGAGATCCCCGAGATCCCCGAGATCCCCGATCGCCCTGATAGATTCGTGGCTTGCTAGGGTTCCCTGCTTTTTCCAATGAAAAAAGCCCGGGGTTCTTCTCCCGGGCTTTTGCTTGGGGCATGGGCAAGATCAGGCGCGCAGCAGTCCGAGCACGAGTTGACCGGTGACTTTGGTCTGGGCGATGAGGCCGCCGGCGGCTTGCTGGAGGATCTGCGAACGCGCCAGTCCTGCGGTCTCGGCGGCGTAGTCGGTGTCCTGGATGCGCGAACGGCTGGCGATCAGGTTCTGCTCGCTGCTCTGCAGGTTTGTAACCGCGGTTTCCAGTCGGGAAAGCTGGGCGCCGATGCGGGCGCGCTGTTTGTTCACGTAGGCCAGGGCTTCATCGACATGGACGATGGAAACGCTGGCGCCGGCCCCGGTGCTCAGATCGGTATCGTCGATGCCCAGGGCAAAGGCATTCACGGCGCCCAATTCGACCTGCAGATTTTCCCCTGCCTTGGCGCCGATCTGAAAGCTCACCTGGCGCGATCCGGCTCCGCCACCGAGGTTCTCGAAGGTTTCCTTGAAGCCCGAGAGCACATCGTTGGGGTCGTAGCCCTTGCCGCCGCCAAAGGGCACGATCGAATCGGCAGTCTGCTCAGGGCCTCCGTCAGCATCCAGGCCACCCACTGCGCCGGTGTCGGCATTGGTCAGGTTGATGCGATTCTGGATATAGGCCACACCATTGGCCTGGAAGTCGCTTTCGAAGGTGGCGAGGTTTTTGCCGATGAGACTCTGTAGTGCCGTATCCAGATCGCTGCCAGGGTTCTTGTTCAGGTACTGCATCAAGCCCTTGATGCCGCCCGCGCCGGCCGCCTTGAGCTGGTCGTGCAGATAACGCACTTTTACGTAAGCCCCGGAGTAGTGCTGGGAGTCGCTGGCCCAGCCTGCGCCATTGACCGAACCGACGACGGCGGCCATGCCGGCAGCGCCCCCGCCTGCGGCGGCAATGTCGATCTTCAGGCGTTCGTCGGCACCGTGGATGAATTCGGCCGAGCCCTCCTTGAACCAGGTCGGGACGCTCTGGGTGATGGCGCTGTTCATGACCGCGTGCACCATTTCGTGCATGACCGTGCGGTCTGTGTAGAAGGGATAGGTGCCGCCGTTGGGCAAGTTGGCCGGAGTGGCATCGGCCATGTCCACCTGCAGGTCTTGGAAATAGCCGGGCTGGCTCGGTGGACCGACAAAGGCGGCGATATTGCCAGGGCCGTCGGTGAAGCTGGAAACGCCGATGTACATCTTTTCGCCACCGCCCTGGATACCGTAATACTGGGCGATCCGCGTTTCCGAACTGGACAGCCAGCCGATACGCATGCCGTCGAGCACGGCCCGTTTGTTCGGGTCGCCGCCGATACTGGAATGGCTCTGGGAGAAAATTTTTTCGCCGTTGAATTCGGCGGTTTCCCCCATGCGGGAAATTTCCTGGACTAGTTGGCGGGCTTCATCCTGGAGCGCTTGGCGGTCACTGGAGGAGTTGGTGTCGTTGGCAGCCTGGACCGACAGTTCGCGGATGCGCTGCAACGCATCAGAGACGGATGAGAGGGAACCGTCGGCCGTCTGCAGTAACGAGATACCGTCGTTGGCATTGCGGGCCGCCTGGCGCGAACCACGTATTTGCCCGGTCATGCGTTCTGAAATCGCCAGCCCCGCGGCATCGTCAGCAGCCGAATTGATACGCAACCCAGACGATAGCCGGCGGTAGGCGCGGGTGAGCGTGTTCTCTGCACCGCTCAATTGGCGGGCCGTGAACGCGGCGTCTAGGTTGGTGTTTATTTGCATGGTTATCGTGGCTGGATGACCGGCACAGACAAGCCTGTCGCGCAGGGCGGCATCCAACCTGCATAACGGCCGGATGTAAACAAACTTTAACTACGGGGGGCGAATGGTTTAGTTTTGATGGCCAGCGGTTGGTAATAGATTTTTGATAGCTGGACGCTATGAATGAAATTCAAGAATTGAATTTCATTTCTTGATAATCAATAGCTATCGTTGGTCGACCATTTCTGCCGATAGAAGGCTGGGAGATCGCTATGAAGACCGTGACGGTAGTGCAGGAGGTTCAGCACTTGATGTTGGGTATGTGGGCCCGGAGTGTCTGGCTGTAAGCCTGCGCGGGCGGTTCACTTCAATACGCTGCCGATTAAGCGCGATGCGCCCGACTTGACTCGAGACAAGCATCCCGTGCATCCCACCGTTGCGGTGGCAGGGGCGGGAAAGCCCGCGATGTGGCCTCTGCAGTGTGATCGAGCAGTGCGGTTTCCACCATGGAAGTTGGCGAAACTGCTCTGCATCGGTCAGGCAACAAGGCGTGAATCCGGGCAAAACGGCGGGTGCGGCTGGGCTACAATTCCAGCCGTTTTTTTGCGCTACAGGCCCCGTTGTGACCGTTTCAGCCATGCCCCCAACCACTGCCCTCAGTCCATGCCAGCAATGCGGCGCTTGCTGCGCTGCCTTTCGCGTGGATTTTCATCAGGCCGAGGGTGAAGGGGGAGGGTTGGGCTATGCCGGCGGAGTGCCACGGGAAATGGTTGTTCCGGTGATCGGTACGCTGCTGCGCATGAAGGGCACCGACGAGAATGAGTCCCGCTGCGTGGCCCTGTCTGGCGAAGTGGGCAAGGAAACGAGGTGCACCATTTATGCCCAGCGCCCCAGCCCATGCCGTGAGTTCAATCCCTATGCGGCTCTGGGGATTGGTGACGAGGCTTGCACCCGGGCACGGCGGCGGCATGGCTTGCCGCCGCTTGAAGAAAATCAGGCTACCAGCGCCAGCAGTTTGGCGTAGGCCTCGTCGAACTGGGCCAAGCCGGCCTGTTGCAACTCGTCGCCGAGCTGATCCAGGTCGATGCCGGCGGCTGCTACCCGGGCCAGTACCTGGCGGGCTTCAACCCAGTGATCGGTGAGGCGCGCTTCGGCTTCGCCATGGTCGCGGAACGCGGCCAAGGTGGTGTCGGGTACGGTGTTGATGGTGTGGGGGCCGATCAGTTCTTCGACGTAGAGAACGTCCCGGTAGGCCGGGTTCTTGGCCGAGGTCGAGGCCCACAACAGCCACTGGGGCTGAGCCCCGAGTTCCGCCAGGGGGGTGAAGCTGGAACGGATCTCGTCGATCCATTGCGCATAGGCCATCTTGGCGCTGGAAATGGCCGTTTTGCCTTGTAGGTCGGCCGGCAAACGGGTGTCGATGGCGGCGTCGATGCGGCTGATGAACACGCTGGCGACCGAGGCGATGCCTGTAAGCGCCAGTCCTTCGGCCCGGCGCCGTTCCAGGCCGCGCCGGTGGGCCGCCTGTACGCCCTGCAATTGGCGGTTGGAAAAGATCAGGGTGACGTTTACGTTGATGCCGGCGTAGATGGTGTCTTCGATGGCCTGGAGACCGGCCGGAGTGGCCGGGATCTTGATCATGGCGTTGGGCCGGTCGATCGCCTGCCAGAGCCGGCGGGCGGCGGCGGCTGTGCCCGCGGCATCATGGGCCAGCAATGGCGAGACTTCGAAACTGACGAATCCCTGGGTCCCCCCCGATGCCATGTAGACGCCTTGGAACAAGTCGCAGGCCTGGCGGATATCCGGCAGGGCTAGCGCTTCGAAACGGGCTTCTGCATCCGTGATGCGCGGCCGAAGTTCGGTCAGGGCCTGCTGGTAGGTTGGGTCGTTCTTGAGCGCGTTGTAGAAGATGGCCGGGTTGGAGGTCACGCCGGCAATGCCGTCCTCGTCCGCAAGCCGGGCCAGTTCGCCGGAATCCAGGAGGTGACGAGTGAGGTTGTCGAGCCAGAGCTGTTGGCCGAGATCGGCCACGGAGAGGAGTCGGGAGGACATGATGGCAGTGAAGGTCGTTCTGACAGGGCGCAATAACGCTTGATGAAGCCCGGCAGTGTAGCGGGGATTTTTTCCTGTCATTTGGTTTACATCAAGGTCGGGACGGGGGGGGCAAATCTGCGACAATCCGCCCATTCAACGTATTTCCTAGGAAATTCCCATGATTACCTTTCCCGTCCGCGGCGATTACATCCAGCTCGATCAACTTCTCAAAGCCGCCAGCCTGGTCGAATCCGGTGGGGAGGCCCATAGCGCGGTGGAAGAGGGGCTGGTGAAGGTTGATGGCCAGGTGGAAAGCCGCAAGCGCGCCAAGTTGCGCCCGGGGCAGCGGGTTCGTTTTGGCGCCGAAGAAATCCTGCTGGTGGCCGAAACGGATTGAGCCGGTGCGTTAGCCGGAAGCGAGCCGGTGCGCTGCCCGGGTCGTCTCGGGCAGACGGTAACGGCGGGTACAGGCCATGGTCAGCGCCAGGGCCGTAGGCAGGCTGATACGGTGGCCGATGGAAATGAACAAGGGGGCGACGCCCGAGCGGCTGCGTAGCACCGCGCCGATGGTCTCGCCCTTGTGCTCCAGGGGACTCCAGGCACCGCGCTCCTGGCCGGGCTCCACATAGGTGCCGGTTAGACGGGTCTTGCCCACCCCTATGGCAGGAAGATCGGTCAGTACGCCAAGATGACAGGCCAGACCGAAGCGGCGCGGATGGGCCAAGCCTTGGCCATCGACCAGGAGCACTTCGGGGAGTGCGGACAGTTGGGCGAGTGCCGCCAGAACGGCCGGTGCCTCGCGGAACGACAGCAATCCGGGGATGTAGGGAAAGGTGGTGGGTAATCGCGCTATTGCCTGCTCGACTGGCTGCAGGTCGGGATAGGAGAGTACGGCCACCGCCGCCCGGGTGATTCGCCCCAGGTCTTCGAAGCCCACATCAACTCCCGCGACCCGGGTCAGTTCCGCCAAGGCAGGGAGTCGGTCGGTGGTTTCCACCCGTGGTGCCTGCCGACGCTGCCAGGCAATGGCCTCGCTTGGGGTCAGGCCTTCCGGGTGGGGAGCGGAGGCGTGCATCTCATTGCTGCCATAGATCGAAGCGGCAGAGCGGCACCATCCGTTCTGCGTCGCTGACCCCGCCGTGCATGCCGGGCAGGCGGTAGTCGTCCTCGCCGGCTAGCCGATCACGCAGGGTCCAGTCGTCGGCCAGGATCAGGGCAAGATCGCCCAGCCGCTCGGCCAGGTCGGGATGATGCGGGGGGGGGCCGAACCAGCCATCCCGGATCAGATCGACACTGGGCACGCACCACAGGGCATGGCCATAGCGCTCCTGCATGCCGGCGCAGAATGTTTCGCGGCAGCCGGGCTTGAGGTGTACGTAGCTGACCCGACGCTCTCCCGACAATGGACGGGCCAACATAGCCGCCAGATCGGGGCTGTCATCCAAGTCGATCAGCCGGTCGGCCGGTGCGGCGATGAACCCGTGGTCGGCGGTCACCAGCAAGGTGGCATTGGCCCCCTGGACGCGGCCCAGAAAGCCGGCCAGGGCTGTCTCCAAGGACCGCAGGGTGGCTACTGCAGCCTCCCCGTCGGGGCCGACCTCGTGGGCCTTGCTATCGAAATCGGGCCAGTAGGCGTAGATGTAGCTGGGTTCCGGGGCCGTCAGGGCGCTTTCGATGGCCGCGAACATCTCAGGCAGGGCGCGGTAGCCCGTGCGCTTGGCTTGTCCGGACAGCCGTCGGTTGAAGGGCGAGTCGACGATCCAGGCGGGGGAAATGATTTCGACCGGGCAGGGCAGCCGGTCGGCCAGGGGCGGGGCATCGAGCAGCTGTTGCGCCCACTGTTCGGCCTCGGGAGCCGGGCCGCGCACGCCGCGGCGGCTCAGGGGCAGGACGGCCAGTTGCGTGGCGATGGCGGAAAACCAGACATGCCAGCCGGTAAGCCCGTGCTGCCCTGGTGGAAGGCCGGTGAGGAAAGTGCCAACGGCGCTGGCGGTGGTGCTGGGAAAAACCGATTCAAGGGTGGCGATGCGGTGCGAATCGAGCAATCCGCCCGTCAGATGGCGGCGCACCTGGGCTTCGCCGACGCCATCGGCCACCAACAGCACGATATGGCGTACCGGTGCCAGGGCTTGTGCCGGCAAGCAGTCCAGGGGGGGGCAGGGAAGACCGGTAAAGCCCCGGGCGGTCGCCACGGTGGCCATGAGGTTGGCTAGACCGGACCGGAATGCCGGAGGACGGGGTAGCTGTTGGGAAGGCATGACGGAGCGGCGGCGACCCTAGACGAGTTGCGGTAGCGCCGTTTGAGATTTTGGGCCCCCCAGGCTGAGGGGCGGCGCCCCGACTGCGCGATTCCGCCCGGAGCCCTTGGCCGCGTAGAGTGCCCGGTCGGCCTGCTGAATCAGGGACTCCCCGTCGGTGCCGTGCTCGGGAAAAGACGCGACGCCCAAGGAGACGGTACAGCGCAACTGTTCTGCGCCGGCGGGCAGATTGCCGCCGGGGGAAAGGGTCAGGGCTTCCACGGCGCGGCGGATCGATTCGGCCCGTTCCAGCGCGGTGGGCAGGGTGGCGCCGGGCAGGATCAGAGCAAATTCCTCGCCGCCGTAGCGGCAGGCCACATCGCTGGCACGGCAGACATCGCGCAGGATTTCGCCAAGCTTCTGCAGGACCGCGTCGCCGGCTTTGTGGCCGAACCGGTCGTTGAGGTTCTTGAAATGGTCCATGTCGAGCATGATCACGCTGACCGGCGATGCATCCCGGTTGGCGCGAACGATTTCCCGTTCCAGGGTTTCATCCAGGTAGCGACGGTTGAACAGGCCGGTCAGTCCATCCCGTACCGCCTGCTCCTGGAGGGTGGCCTGTAGGGCCCGGATTTCTTCGAGTTGGCGGCGCAAGGTGAGTTCCAACGCTTTGCGCGCCGTGATGTCGTTCACACTGATGAGGATAGCCGGGCCATCGCTGTAGGTGGACAGGACGGCGGAAAAAATCGCCCAGAAGATCCGTCCCTGGCGGTCGCGCAGACGGATTTCCCGATTTTCCAGCGTGCCCTGCCTCATCAGCAGGCCAATAATCTCGTTCCATTCGTCTGGATCGGCGTAAAAATCCGGAGCGAAGGGGGCGTGGGCGGCGGCGGCGTCTACCCCGAGGAGGCGCTGGGCTTCCCGGTTGGCAAAGAGGATTTCGCCGTTTTCCGCCCGGGCAAACACCAGGGCAAAAGGCGCCGTTTCGGCCAGCATGCGGAAGCGCCGCTCATTGTTCTGTAGTTCAAGCTGCAGCCGGCGCCGTTCCTCGACGTCGCGTACCACCACCACGGCGCCCCGGGGATTGCCTTGGCCGTCGCGCAGCAGGCGTCCGTTGGATTCGATGGTGAAGTTCGGACGCTGCGGTGCAATGGCCGTCAACTCCAAGGGTGGCGGGTGGTTGCCGGCGATCAGTTCGGACAGCTGATTGGCCCACAGGGCGCGGGTGTCCAGGGTCAGGAACTGGCAAAAGGTCATGCCTTCGAGCAGTACGTCCGGGGAAAGGCCGAAGAGCAGGTTCGTCTGGGGGGAGGCGAAGGTGATGGTTCCTTCCAGGTTGGTCATCAGGATGGCGTCGGGGCTGGTCTGCACCACGGTTTCGAAAACCTGCTCCGAGGTTTGCAGCTTGCGCGACTGTTGCTCGACCCGGGCCGTCAGGCTGCGGTTGGCTTCACGCAGGGCTCGGGCAGCATGGCGTCGTTCGGCAGCCATGGCACCGACCACCAGACTGGTGAAAATCAAGGAAATGGCCATCAGTCCGGTCGTTTCCAGGGGGCGGCTGTCGGCCCCGAAATAGAACACGCCCCGATGCAGGACGGCCCCTATCAGGGCGATGGTGCAACTCAGGGCCAGGAGTGGCTGGGCAACTTGGGGAGGGTGACGCCAGGCCAGCCAGAGTGCGGGAAAGCTGAGAAGGAACGGGAGCCCGGCGAGGATTCCCCCCCGGCCCGGCAGGACGAGAAAGAAGAGCAGGGCCAGCGCCAGGAGGAAGGCGCCGATCAGGAAGCGTTCCTGGCGGAGGATCTCGGGCGTCTGGTGGTCCGGCGAGGCGGGGTGGAGCAGGGCGAGGAAGGCGGGGGCGGCGAGCAGGGCGCCGGCGGTGTCGCACAGCCACCAGGCAAACATCCGGCGCAGCCATTCGGCCATGCCGAGACCGGCGGCGGAAGTGACGACGGTGGCCCCGATCAGGCTGGTAACGAGCGCATGCAGTATCACGCCGCCGATGACGAAGGCTGCGACGGCACGGCGCCGGGCAAAGGGGAAGGACGATGGATCGAGGCGGCGCATGGCGCGCCAGCCCAGGTAAGGGCCAAGACTGTTACCGGCGGCCAGGACCAGCGACGTAACGGTGCTGGCATCAATGGCGTAGCGGTTGATCAGGAAGGCGCCCAGTGCGATGCCGGGCAGGGCGGTTACGCCGCGCAGGACCACTGCGACGAAGGCCACGGCGGCAGGCAACCAGAGCGGGGCGGGGAATAGGCCGTGTTCGGCGAAGAAGCGCAGCGTGACCAGGCCGAGGCCGAAATAGGCTCCGGCGATGACGATGCTATCCCTCAGGCGGCGGGGCCAGAGGAGCGGTTCGGACAAATACGGACTCCGTGTGGACTTTTATTTGTCCTAATTGTCCGTCCTAATGGGGGGAGTCGTCCAGATGGGCTACGTCGTCGTGTTTGCGCTGGTTGAGCAGGTGCCGGTAGCGCACCAGGGTCATGGCTGCAGCGACGAACAGGCCAAACAGGGTGATGACGGTGAAGACCGAAAGATCGGCGCGGATCATCAGGGCATACAGCCCGGTCATGACCAAGATCGACAGGTTCTCGTTGAAGTTCTGTACGGCGATGGAGTGGCCGGCGCCCATCAGGATATGCCCCCGGTGCTGGAGCAGGGCATTCATGGGGACAACGAAGAAACCGGAGAGGGCGCCGATCACAACCAGTAATGGCACGGCGACTTCGACCGTCGTCACATAGTTCATGATGATGACGACCAGACCCATGACGATGCCCAGGGGAATGACCCGCACCGATTTGCGCAGGGTAATCCACTTGGCCGCCAGGGTGGCGCCTAGCGCCACGCCGACGGCGACCACGCCCTGGAGCATGGACGACTTGGAGAGGTCCAGGTGCAATGCCGCGTCGGCCCACTTGATGACGATGAACTGGAGCGTAGCGCCTGCCCCCCAGAAAAGGGTGGTGACCGCTAGGGAAATCTGGCCGAGACGGTCGCGCCACAGTAGCGCCAGACAGTGCCCGAATTCATGCAGCAGGTAGATCGGGTTTTTCTTCAGGGGCTTGTGATCAACCCCGGTGTCGGGAACGTACAGATTGAAGATGGCGGCGACCAGGTAGAGCAGGCCCACCACCACGAGGGCCATTTCGGTGACCGTGTCCACCGGGGTGTCGATCACGGGCATGTCGAAGGACAGCAGGCTCTGGGCGATTTCCGGCTTGATCAGGAGCCCGCCGAGAACCGTACCGAGAATGATTGCGCCGACGGTGAGGCCCTCGATCCAGCCATTGGCGACCACCAGCAGGCGGTGGGGCAGGTATTCGGTGAGGATGCCGTATTTGGCGGGGGAATATGCCGCAGCACCCAGGCCGACCACCGCATAGGCGACCAGCGGGTGCACATGCATGAACATCAGGCCGCAACCCAGGATCTTGATGCCGTTGCTGATGAACATCACCCGCCACTTGGGCATCGAGTCGGCAAAGGCGCCGACAAAGGCGGCCAGGGCCACGTAGGAGACGGTGAAGAACAGCTTGAGCAATGGCTCGTACTCCCGCGGGGCGGACATATCCCGCAGGGTATAGATGGCGGCAATCAGGAGAGCGTTATCGGCGAGCGCAGAAAAAAATTGCGCCGCCATGATGATGTAGAAGCCGAGCTGCATCGAACGAGCCCGAGGGCGGTTTTTAGTGTGCCGGGTTTATACCATGAACCGTCGCGCTTTGTTGTTGCAGTACATCAAGGGGCCAGGAGGTGGCCCAAGGTGGGAGCCAGTGCAATTGCCACTCGCCCGATGCCGTCGGGCCTGCCACAATCTCGTTTTGGTCCGGGCCGAAAAACCGGATCACCGCTCAAGGATGTCCTATGTCTCGCCCCATTCGCGCCCGCATCGATCTGGCGGCGCTGCGTCATAACTTTGCCATTGCCCGCCGCTATGCCGGTACCGCGCGCATTTTTGCCGTGGTCAAGGCCAACGCCTACGGCCATGGCCTGCTGCCTTGTGCCCAAGCCTTGGCCGGGCTGGCTGACGGTTTTGCCCTGCTCGACCTGGCCGATGCGGTGGCCTTGCGCGAAGCGGGCCTTCGCCAGCCGATTCTGCTGCTCGAAGGCTATTTCGACGCTGCCGAACTGCCCACCCTGGCCGAATACGGCATCACCACCGCCGTGCATCGTCCCGAGCAACTTGAAGAGATCGAGTTGGCCGGTCTGCCACGCAAGCTCGATGCCTTCATCAAGGTCAATTCCGGCATGAATCGGCTGGGTTTCACTGGCGAGGCGTTGATCGCCGCGGTGCGCCGTGCCACCGCCTCGCCGGCCTTTGCCGACGTGACCCTGATGACCCATTTCGCTGACGCTGACGGTCCCCGGGGCGTGGCCTGGCAGCTCGACCGTTTTCGCTCCATGTTGCCCTGCTGGGCCGGCCCGGTGTCCCTGGCCAACTCGGCGGCCCTGCTGCGCTACCCGGAGGCCCGGGGCGACTGGGTGCGGCCGGGCATCCTGCTCTATGGTTCCAGCCCTTTCGCGGACATTCCGGCGGAGCAGCTGGGGCTGAAACCGGTGATGACCCTGGCGTCGGAAATCATCGGTGTCCAGGAGATCGCTGCTGGCGAGCGGGTTGGCTACGGCGGCACCTTCACGGCCGAACGACGCACCCGGGTGGGTATTGTTGCCTGCGGCTACGCCGACGGCTATCCGCGCCACGCCGGCACCGGCACGCCGATCCTGGTGGGCGGCCGGTGCACCCGGCTGCTCGGCCGGGTGTCCATGGACATGCTGGCCTGCGATCTGACCGATCTGCCGAATGCCGGGGTGGGTAGCCCGGTCACCCTCTGGGGCGAGGGACTGTCCGCCGACGAGGTGGCCAGCGCGGCCGGCACCATCAGCTACGAGCTCTTCTGCGCCCTGGCGCGGCGGGTGCCGGTGGATTTCATCGACGGTGAGGGCAACTGATGGCCAAGGCCAAGACCCAATATGTCTGCACCGAGTGCGGTACCGTCTCGCCCAAGTGGCAGGGCCAATGCCCGGGTTGCAACGGCTGGAACACCCTGGTCGAGAGTCTGGTGGAAAAACCCGGCGCCGGCCGCTTCGAGTCCCTGGCGCCGACCACGGCCCGGGTGCAGAAGCTGGGCGACATCGAGACCCGGGAGGCGGCGCGCCTGCCCACCGGTATCGGCGAATTCGACCGCACCCTGGGCGGCGGCTTGGTGGCCGGCGGGGTGGTGCTGATCGGCGGCGATCCGGGCATCGGCAAGAGCACCCTGCTGTTGCAGGCCCTGGCGCTGCTCTCCAACGACCACCCGGTGCTCTACGTCTCCGGCGAGGAATCCGGCGAGCAGGTAGCCCTGCGTGCCAAGCGCCTGTCCCTGGAAACCGACAACCTCAAGCTCTTAGCCGAGATCAACCTGGAGAAGATCGTCGCCGCCCTGGCCCAGGAAGCGCCCCGGGTGGCGGTGGTGGATTCGATCCAGACTCTGTGGTCCGACGAATTGTCCTCGGCCCCCGGCTCCGTGGCCCAGGTGCGCGAGTGCGCCGCCAAGCTCACTCGGCTGGCCAAGGAGACCGGCACCACGGTGATCCTGGTCGGCCATGTCACCAAGGAAGGCGCCCTGGCCGGCCCCCGGGTACTGGAGCACATCGTCGACACGGTGCTCTACTTCGAGGGCGACACCCACTCGGCCCACCGCTTGGTGCGGGCCTTCAAGAACCGCTTCGGCGCGGTGAACGAGCTGGGGGTGTTCGCCATGACCGACCGGGGGCTGAAGGGCGTTTCCAACCCCTCGGCCCTGTTTCTCTCCCAACACGGCCAGGTGGCTGGTTCCTGCGTGCTGGTCACCCAGGAGGGCACCCGCCCCCTGTTGGTGGAAATCCAGGCCCTGGTGGACACTGCCGTCTCCCCCAGCCCGCGCCGCCTCACCGTGGGCCTGGACCCGCAACGGCTGGCCATGCTGCTGGCGGTGCTGCACCGCCACGCCGGCATCGTCTGCTTTGACCAGGACGTGTTCGTGAACGCCGTGGGCGGGGTCAAGATCGGCGAGCCGGCGGCGGACCTGGCGGTGTGCCTGGCCATTGTCTCGTCCCTGCGCAACCGGCCCTTGCCACAGAAACTGGTGGTGTTCGGTGAGGTCGGCCTGACCGGCGAGATCCGCCCCGCCCCCCGGGGCCAGGAGCGCCTCAAGGAAGCGGCCAAGCTGGGTTTCACCCACGCCATCGTTCCCCATGCCAACCTGCCGCGCCAGCCCATCGAGGGCCTCACCGTGCTGCCGGTGAAGCTGGTGGGGGAGGCGGTGGAACGGCTGCAATCTCTGGATTGAGCCTGGCTGCTTACGCCACGTTGAGCCCATGCGCTTGTCCCTGACGTTTCCCCTGACCCTGCGCCTGCTCTGGCGCGACGCCCGCGCCGGCGAACTGCGCCTGCTGGCCGCCGCCCTGGTGATCGCCGTGGCGGCCTTCTCGGCCGTCGGCTTCTTCACCGACCGGGTGCGCGAGGCCCTGGAGACCGAAGCCCACCAGCTGCTCGGTGCCGACCTGCTGCTGGTGGCCGACCATCCCTGGCCCGACGCGGCTCGGGCCGCCGCTCGCCGCCAGGGGCTGACCCTGGCCGAGACGGTGACCTTCCCCAGCATGGTGAGTGCCGGGGAAGGGGCGGGGGCGGTGACCGAACTGGCCGACATCAAGGCTGCCACCGCCAACTATCCGCTACGCGGCCGCCTGCGTATCGCCGACGGCCCCGGCCTGCCCGACCGTGAGGCCCAAGATGCCCCGGCTCCGGGCAGCGCCTGGCTCGAGGAACGCCTGGCCACCGGCCTGGGGGTGGCGGTCGGCGACACGGTGAGCGTGGGCGGTACCCGCCTGCGCGTGGTGGCCCTGCTCACCCTGGAACCGGACAAGGGCGTCAATTTCTTCGCCCTGGCGCCGCGCCTGCTCATGAACCAGGCCGACCTGGCCGCCACCGGCCTGCTCCAGGAAGGCAGCCGGGCCTCCTACCGGCTGATGGCGGCGGGGCCGGCGGCACGGATCGCCGCCTATCGCGACGCCATGGAAAAGCACCTGGGCCGGGGCGAGCGCCTGGAGGACGCCCGTTCGGCCCGGCCGGAAATACGCTCGGCCCTGGACCGGGCGCAGAAATTCCTCGGCTTGGCGGCCTTGCTGTCGGTGGCCCTGGCCGCCGCCGGGGTCGGCCTGGCGGCGCGCCGCTATGTGCAGCGCCACCTGGACCCCTGCGCCATCCTGCGCTGCCTGGGGGTGACCCAGGGGCGCCTGCTCGCCCTCTACGCTGGCCAGTTGCTCGCCCTGGCGGCCCTGGCCTCCCTGGCTGGCGTGGCCCTGGGCTTCGTCGCCCACTATGGGCTGTACCGGGGCCTGGCCGGGCTGGTCCCGGCGGCGCTGCCGGCGCCGTCCTGGCGGCCCGCCGCCGCCGGCCTGGCCTGTGGCTTCGTTCTGCTGTTCGGTTTTGCCGGCCCGCCGCTGTTGCAACTGCGCCGGGTCTCCACCCTGCGTGTGATCCGCCGTGAGCTGGGTGCCCCGGAAGGTGGCGCCCTGGGTATCGCCTTGGCCGGGCTGGCGGCCCTCTTTGCCCTGATGGTGTGGGTGGCCGGCGAACTCAAGCTAGCGGCCTTCGTCGCCGGCGGCCTGCTCGGCGCGGTGTTGCTCTTCGCCCTGGCCGCCCGGGGGCTGGTGGCCTTCACCGGCCGCCTCGCCCGGGCCGTGCCCGCTGCCGGTTGGGGCTGGCGCCAGGGCCTGGTGTCCCTGTCTCGCCACCGGGGCGCGGTGGTGGTGCAGATCGTCGCTCTGTCCCTCGGGGTGACAGCCCTGCTGCTGCTCTCGGTGACCCGGGCCGACCTGGTGGCCGCCTGGCGCCAGGCGGCACCGGCGGATGCGCCCAACCGCTTCGTGGTGAACATCCAGCCCGAACAACGCCAGGCGGTGGCCCGCTACATGGACCGGGCCGGCCTGGCGGTGGACCTGGCGCCCATGGTGCGCGGCCGGCTCACCGACGTTTCCGGCCGGCCGGTGTCGGCGGCGGACTATGCCGAGGAACGGGCCCAGCGGCTGGTGGAGCGGGAGTTCAACCTGTCCTACGCGGCCGACCTGCCGGCCGGCAACACCGTCACCGCCGGGCGCTGGTTCGCCCCGGGGGAGACGAAGGTGGCGTCGGTGGAGGAGGGGTTGGCCAAGACCCTGGGGCTGAAGGTGGGGGACGACCTGACCTTCTCCATTGCCGGGGAGCCGGTGACGCTGAAGATCATCGGCCTGCGCCGCCTCAACTGGGATTCGATGCGGGTCAATTTCTTCGTCCTTACCCCGCCCGGCGTGCTGGAACCGTTTCCGGCCAGCTGGATCACCAGCTTCCACCTGCCGGACGAGCGCGCCAACGCCACCGCAGCCCTGGTGCGGGCCTTCCCCAACCTGACGGTGATCGATGTGGGCGCCATCCTGCGCCAGATCCAGTCCGTGCTCGACCAGGTGGTTCAGGCGGTGCAGTTCGTCTTCCTGTTCACCGTGGCGGCCGGGCTGGTGGTGCTCTACGGCGCCCTGGTGTCGGCCTTCGACGAGCGCCGCCGGGAGCTGGCGGTAATGCGCGCCCTGGGCGCCCGCAGCGCGCAACTGCGGCGCAGCCTGATGGCTGAATTCGCCGCCGTGGGCGCCCTGTCGGGTCTGCTCTCGGCGGTGGCGGCCCAGACCATCGGCTGGGTGGTGGCGCGCCAGGTGTTCGACCTGGATCTGGCGGTGAAGCCCTGGCTGCCGGTCGCCGCCGCCCTGGCCCTGGCGGTGCTGGTGAGCGCTGCCGCCTCCCTGGGCATCCGCCGCCTGCTCCAGACGCCCGCCGTGGAGGCCCTGCGTAGCGAGTAGGGGAGCGCTTTTGCCGGGGAGGGAAGCGGGCGGTGCGCACATCGCTGCCGTCCCCATCGTCCGGTGGTCGGCGACTTCGGGTAGAATGGAGGCCATTGATTCGCCTCGCTTTCTTGCCCATGGTCGGCCGCCGGTCTTGCTGATTCCGCCGGTTCCATGCCGATGGGAAGTGTGGCACGAACGCCCCGGCCGGGGCGTTGTGTTTTTCCGGGCGCGCCTGGGCGCCACCGGGCACTTTTTTCGACCGGCCCGGTCCCAGCCTGCCTGCCAGGTTCTTTCCCGAGTTTTCTATGCCGTCAGTCAAGGCCGTCCCGGCCGCCTCTCCCGTTGCCTCCGCTTCCCCTGCCGTGCCGTCCGGCCTGACCGCGCCGCCCAAGCCGCTTTTTTCCTACCGAAAATACTGGGCCAGCCGCTTTGGTACCGCGCCTTTCCTGCCCATGAGCCGGGAGGAGATGGACAAGCTGGGCTGGGATTCCTGCGACATCATCCTGGTCACCGGCGACGCCTACATTGACCATCCCAGCTTCGGCATGGCCCTGATCGGCCGGCTGCTCGAGGCCCAGGGCTTCCGCGTCGGCATCATCAGCCAGCCCAACTGGCATTCGGCCGAGGACTTCAAGCGTCTGGGCAAGCCCAACCTGTACTTCGGCATCACCGCGGGCAACATGGATTCCATGGTGAACCGCTACACCTCGGACCGGAAGATCCGCTCCGACGATGCCTACACCGCCAACGCCGAGCCCAACAAGCGCCCCGACCGGGCGGTCACGGTCTACGCCCAGCGCGCCCGGGAGGCCTATCCCGGCACGCCGATCATCATCGGCTCGATCGAGGCCTCGCTGCGCCGCATCGCCCACTACGACTACTGGAGCGACAAGGTGCGCCGTTCGGTGCTGCCCGACTCCAAGGCCGACCTGCTGCTGTTCGGCAACGCCGAGCGGGCCCTGGTGGAGGTGACCCACCGCCTGGCCAAGGGCGAGCCGGTGGAGTCGATCCGCGACGTGCGCGGCACCGCCTTCATGGTGCCCCGGGGCTGGAAGCCCGGCGCAGACTGGAGCGAGCTGGATTCCCGCACCGTGGACACCCCGGGCAAGGTGGAGGCCCACAAGGACCCCTATGCCATGGAGGAGACGCCGGCTAGTGGCGGCTCCTGTGCGACGGGTGAGGGCAGTAGCGCGCCCCAGGCACAGACGGTCCGCATCGTCAGCAAGGAGGAGCGCCTCGCCGCCCGCCGTGCCGAGCGGGCCAAGACTGTGCTGCGGCTACCCTCCTACGAGCAGGTGGTGGACGACCCGGTGCTCTACGCTCATGCGTCCCGCACCTTTCACCTGGAAGCCAACCCCGGCAACGCCCGCTGCCTGGTCCAGGCCCATGGCGAGCGGGACGTATGGCTCAACCCGCCGCCGATCCCCCTCACCACGCCGGAAATGGATGGGGTGTACGGTCTACCCTATGCGCGCAATCCCCACCCCAGCTACGGCAGGGCCAAGATTCCGGCCTGGGAGATGATCCGCTTCTCGATCAACATCATGCGCGGCTGCTTCGGTGGCTGTACCTTCTGCTCGATCACCGAGCACGAGGGACGCATCATCCAGAGCCGCTCAGAGGAGTCGATCCTCCATGAGATCGAGGAAATCCGCGACAAGACCGAGGGCTTCACCGGCACCATTTCCGACCTGGGCGGCCCTACCGCCAACATGTACCGGCTGGCCTGCAAGGACAAGAAGATCGAGACGTCGTGCCGGCGGCTTTCCTGCGTCTTCCCCGACGTGTGCGAGAACCTCAACACCGACCACAGTCACCTGATCCAGCTCTACCGCAAGGCCCGGGCCATTCCCGGGGTGAAGCGCATCCTGATCGGTTCGGGCCTGCGCTACGACCTGGCGGTGCGCTCGCCGGAATACGTGAAGGAACTGGTCACCCACCACGTCGGCGGCTACCTGAAGATCGCCCCGGAGCACACCGAGGAAGGCCCGCTCAACAAAATGATGAAGCCGGGCATCGGCACCTACGAGCGCTTCAAGCAGATGTTCGAGAAGTTCTCCAAGGAGGCGGGCAAGGAGCAGTACCTGATCCCGTACTTCATCGCCGCCCACCCGGGCACCCGGGACGAGGACATGCTCAACCTGGCCCTATGGCTCAAGCGCAACAACTTCCGCCTCGACCAGGTCCAGACCTTCCTGCCTACTCCCCTGGCGATTGCCACCGCTATGTGGCACACGGAAAAGAACCCGCTGCGCAAGGTTGGCCAGGACAGCGAGACGGTGCCCATCGTGCGTACCGGTCGCCAACGCCGCCTGCACAAGGCCTTTTTGCGCTACCACGATCCTGAGAACTGGCCGATGCTGCGGGAAGCCCTCAAGGACATGGGCCGGGCTGACCTGATCGGCAACGGCAAGAAGCACCTGATTCCGCTCTTTCAGCCCGCCGGCACTGGCCTGGGCAGGGGTGGCTGCAGCCGTGGCGGCGCTGGCCGGGGGCCGGCCAAGCCGGGCCAGTCCCGCCCCGCGCCCCGGGGCGGTTCACCGACCGCTCCCCGCAACGCCAAGCCTGGCGTGGCTTTCGGCAAGGGGCCTGTGAAGAACCGCGCCAAATAAGGCGCTGCGGGCACGCCTTGTGAAAGTGCCCGTCCCTATTGGGTTTCCAGCCATCCATTTTTTTGACTAACCGAATCCGTTGATCCGATGAGCGACACCAGCGCAGCCACCCAGACCCCGCAACGCGACGACAGCGCCGAGGTCACGCCCTACGACCTGATCGGCGGCGAGGCCGCCGTCCGTGCCCTGACCGACCGCTTCTACGACCTGATGGACCTGGAGCCGCGCTTCGCCGAACTGCGCGCCATGCATCCGGAGGATATGGCCGGCGCCCGGGACAACCTGTTCTGGTTTCTGTCCGGCTGGCTGGGCGGCCCCCAGTTGTTCGTCGAACGCAAGGGCCACCCCATGCTGCGCCGCCGCCACATGCCGTTTTCCATCGGTGAGAAGGAGCGGGACCAGTGGGTCCAGTGCATGGTCCAGGCCATGGAGGAGGAGGGCGTCGACGATGCCCTGCGCACCCGCCTGGCGGTGTCCTTCTTCCAGACCGCCGATTTCATGCGCAATCGGGAAGGTTGACTGTCGGCAGAATTAGGTCAGTGTCATGTCAGTTACAATTTTTACAATCTGGATACAATAGCTTTTGCATCCAGAATTAATTGACATCAATTAGAAAAATAAATGGGTTGTACCCTGGGTTCGGTTGGCGCCCTTGGCGTAATCGAATCAAGCTGGGTACCCGCTTGTTGCTTGGCTACTCGCGTACTTTGGCGTGGTGGCGCTTTCTCGATCAGCCCGCCCTGCAGCTAATTGCCCAGCAGCATGGCACGCTCTTCGAAGCCATTCATCGCCCCTACCTGCACCGCAACTGGTCAGGCAAGCAGCGCTACCGCGCCCTGCTTGGTCACTACTGCCTCTTAGGCAGTCTGAGTGAGTTGCGTCTCTATGATGCGCATCGCCACCCGGTGAGCCTGTTTTCTGGCGAGTTTGGAGGGCGGCGCCTCGAATTGGCGCTGCACAAGGACCAACGTTTCTGCCGCGAGGGGGAATTGGCCATGAGCCTGTTCGTCGACGGGCAGCGGCGCCTTTCCCTTGCATTCATCCTGGCCGAGCAGGAGGGACGCCGGGCCCTCTATGTGGGCTGCCTACAGGGTTCGCGAGGCGATGGATGCCGGGAAACCCTGGCCGAATGCACTCGCGCCATGCACGGCCTGCGCCCCCGCGACTTGTTGCTGTGGGCATTGCGCCTGCTGGGTGAGGCGATTCACGCCCAGGATATTTACGCCGTTTCCCACCGCTTTCAGCAGTATTCGAGCGCCCATTACATCTTTGGCGGCGGAAAGAAAATCCAGGCCGATTACGACACGGCATGGACCGAGGCCGGCGGTTTGCTGCTGCCCACTGGTTTCTTCCATCTGCCGGTGAAAGTGCAGGAGCGCTGCTTGTCCGAGGTCAAGTCGTCGAAGCGGGCGATGTATCGCCGCCGCTACGAGATGCTTGAGGCAATGCGCCACGATTTCCTGGCCAAACTGCATCGGGGGCAGCCGGGTGAGGTGGTGATCGAGGCTCCTTGCGCGACTGCGCATTCCTTTCCGATCAAGCCTGTAGCGCCGGTTTCTGCTATAATCGCGCCCTTTTGATTTCGGCTGAAACCCTCTCCATGTCCTCCGTCCGTCCCATCCGCAACGTCGCCATCATCGCTCACGTCGACCATGGCAAAACCACCCTCGTCGACAAGCTCCTCCAGCAGGCCGGTACCTTCCGCGCCAACCAGCAGGTGGAAGAGCGGGTCATGGACTCCAACGATCTGGAGAAGGAACGGGGCATCACCATCCTCGCCAAGAACACCTCGGTGGATTACGAAGGTGTGCACATCAACATCGTGGATACCCCGGGGCACGCCGACTTCGGTGGTGAAGTGGAACGGGTGCTGGGCATGGTGGACGGCGTGGTGCTGCTGGTGGATGCGGTTGAAGGCCCCATGCCGCAAACCCGCTTCGTCACCAAGAAAGCGCTGGCCCTGGGCCTCAAGCCCATCGTCGTGGTGAACAAGGTGGACCGGGACGGTGCCACCCCCGACAACGCGGTTGACCTGACCTTCGACCTGTTCGACAAGCTGGGCGCCACCGACGAGCAGCTGGACTTCCCGATTGTTTACGCGTCCGGCCTGAACGGCTGGGCCGCCCTGTCCCTGGACGCGCCGCGCGAAGACATGCGCCCCCTGTTCGAGACCATCCTGAGCCATGTGCCGGCTCCCGATGCCGACCTCGACGGCCCCCTGCAATTCCAGATTTCCGCCCTCGACTACTCCAGTTACGTGGGCCGTATCGGTATCGGCCGCATCAAGCGCGGCCGGGTCAAGCCGGGCCAGCAGGTGCTGGTGATGTTCGGCACCGAGGAAGAGGCGGCTGCCCACGAGCGCAGCACCATCAAGGCCAAGATCAACCAGGTGTTCGGCTACAAGGGCCTGAACAAGGTGGAGCTGGACGAAGGCCACGCTGGCGACATCGTCCAGGTGACCGGTATCGAGGATCTGGTGCTGGGTTGCACCATCACCGACCCGGATCATCCGGAAACCCTGCCCCTGCTCAAGATCGACGAGCCGACCCTGTCCATGCAGTTCATGGTCAACACCTCGCCCCTGGCTGGCACCGAAGGCAAGTTCGTCACCAGCCGTCAGATCCGCGACCGCCTGCATAAGGAACTGCTCACCGACATGGCGCTGCGCGTGGATGACACCGCCAACGCCGACGTCTTCGACGTGTGCGGCCGGGGCGAATTGCATCTGTCGATCCTGCTCGAGAACATGCGCCGCGAAGGCTTCGAAATGGCCGTGGGCCGTCCCCGCGTGGTGACCAAGACCATCGACGGCGTGGTGTACGAGCCGTACGAGATGCTCTCGGTGGACGTGGAAGAGCAGCACCAGGGCGGCGTCATGGAATCCCTCGGCCTGCGCCGCGGCGACATGCAGGACATGGTGCCGGACGGTCGCGGCCGGGTGCGCATCGAATACCGCATCCCCGCCCGGGGCCTGATCGGCTTCCAGGGTGAGTTCATGAACCTGACTCGCGGCACCGGTCTGATGAGCCACGTGTTCGACGAGTACGCGCCCACCAAGGAAGGCCAGGTGGCCGAGCGCCGCAACGGCGTGCTGATCTCCCAGGACGACGGCGAGGCCGTGGCCTACGCTCTGTGGAAGCTGCAGGATCGCGGCCGCATGTTCGTCAATCCGGGCGATAAGCTGTATGAAGGCATGATCATCGGCATTCACAGCCGCGACAACGACCTGGTGGTGAACCCGATCAAGGGCAAGCAGCTGACCAACGTGCGTGCTTCCGGCACCGACGAAGCGGTGCGCCTGGTGCCGCCGATCCAGCTGACCCTGGAGTCCGCCATCGAATTCATCGCCGACGACGAGCTGGTGGAAATCACGCCCAAGTCCCTGCGTATCCGTAAGCGTCACCTCAAGGAGCACGACCGCAAGCGTGCCTTCCGCGAAGGAAACTGATCGCTGGGTAATTCCGCATCAAGCAAAACGGGCGAGTCATGGACTCGCCCGTTTTGCTTTGTTGTGCTGGCAGTGTGATGGCCAGGATATGCGGAAATCGTGACCGCAGTAGCGCCTGATGCTCAGGCGGTCTTGCCAGCGGGGATCGCGGCGGCGCGGTGCTCGGCCACAAAGGCTTCAAACTCGGCGACCGGCAGGGGCGGGCTGAACAGGAAGCCTTGCATGGCGTGACAACCGATGTTGGTAACGAAATCCCGTTGCGCGGGGGTTTCGACCCCTTCGGCAACCACGGTGAGGCCCAGGCTGCGTCCCAGGGACAGGGTGGCGGAGGTGATGGCCACATCTTCGGCATCGGCGGGCAGATCGCGGATGAAGGAGCGGTCGATCTTCAACTGGTCGAGTGGATAGCGTTTCAGGTAGGCGAGGTTGGAGTAGCCGGTACCGAAGTCGTCCAGGGAGAGACTCAGCCCCAGGTCCTTGAGGTTGGCAAGCTGGCGTTCCGTATCGTCGGTCGGTTCCATCAGCGCGCTCTCCGTCAGCTCCAGCTCCAGGCCGTTCGGGTCGGCGCCGGTTTCCGCCAAGGCACGCCTGACCAAGGCCACGAAGCCGCTGCGACGGAACTGCAACGCCGAGATGTTGACCGCGATGCGGGGGATGATCAGCCCGGCCTTGCGCCAGGCGACCTGCTGGCGACAGGCTTCCCTCAACACCCAATTACCGATGTCGACGATCAGTCCCGATTCCTCCGCCAGGGGAATGAACTGGATTGGTGGCACCAGACCCTTTTCCGGATGGCGCCAGCGTACCAGCGCTTCGGCGCCAATGATCCGGCCGCTACCGGCGGCGATCTGCGGTTGGTAATACAGGGCCAGTTCGTTGCGCTCTACTGCCCGGCGCAGCTGATTTTCCAGCAGCAGGCGCTCATAGGCGCGGACGTCCATTTCCGCGGTGAAAAACTGGAAGGTGTTGCGACCCCCTTCCTTGGCGCTGAACATGGCTGTATCGGCATGTTTGACCAAGGTGTCGAAGTCGGTGCCGTCCTCGGGGAAGACGGCGATACCGATGCTGACGGTTACCGTCAGTTCATGTTCATCGATAGTGAAGGGCTGGGCGAACTGGTCGACGATCTTGCGGGCCACGACAGCCGCCCGGGCGGGAAAGTCGATGTGGGGGATGAGCAGCATGAATTCATCGCCGCCGATCCGCGCCATGGTGTCCTCGTCGCGGATGCAGCTGCGTAACCGCTCGGCAGCAACGGTAAGCAGGCGATCACCGATGGGGTGGCCGAGGGTGTCGTTGACCTTCTTGAAGCGGTCAAGGTCGATGAACAGTAAGGCCAGGGGGTGCTCCTGGCGCTGGGCTGCGGCCAGGGCTTGGTTGACCCGGTCTCGCAACAACGATCGGTTGGGCAGCCCGGTCAGGGTGTCGTAGTGGGCCAGGTAGTGGATGTGGGCTTCGGCCTCCCGTGTGCTGGTGACGTCCTGTAGGGTGCCGACCAGGCGGGTCAGCACATCGTCCTGGTGGCTCGCTTCCAGTTCGATATGGACGAGTAGCGGTGTGCCGCTCGCATCGAGCAGGCGGGTATCCAGAGTGGCCGAGGAGCGGCCGGCACGTAGTTCGGCCAGGGTCGATTCCCACCCCGGCCGTTCTTCGGGAACGAGGCGGGATGCGAGGAGTTCCAGGCTAGGTTCAATCTGGTGCGGGTCCAGGCCCAGCAATCGATAAAGTTCGTCCGACCAGGTCATGCCCGGGGTGGCGTCGGCTTCCCATACCCAGCTCCCAAGCCGGGCAATGTGCTGGGCGTGGGCCAAGGATGCCTGGTTTGCCTCCAGTCGCGCAGTGGCTCGCCTCAGCTCGCTGGTGCGTTGGTCCACCAGCATGCCGATGCGGTGGGTGTGAGCGGTGGTGATGAGCAGAAAGGCACCGAGCAGGCCAAGCAGCAACAGGGCTGCCAGGAGCAGCGACCAGGATTCCCAGCTGCGGTGCCCGGCCAGGTAGCCAGGCCCGGTGGTGAAGCGGATTTCCCATTGGCGACCGGCAAAGGGGAAGGGGCTGTCGTATTGAAAGACGCTGCGGGTTTTGGCCGATTCACAGCCAGGACTTCCGGCCAGGCGCTGCGGTGCCGTGGCGATTGTCCGATCGGTCAGGCATAACTCGACTCCGGGCGGGAGCGAGAAGAGGGGGGCGGCCAGCGTGTCGTCGAGACGGAAGGCGGTGTACACCACACCGCGAAACTGGGGCGGGGTGGAGGCGTCGCGCTGGAACACGCCTTGATAAACAACGATGCTGAGCTTTTTCTCCGGGTCCTGAACGAGTTGCAAGGCTGCCGAGGCTTCAGGTTGGCCGGTTTGCCGGGTATGGGCAATGGCGTGAGTGGATGGGGTGATGGAGAAAAGATTGAGGCCGATCGCCCGGGCGTTGAAGGAGGCAGGCTCCGCATACAGAACGACGAGATACTCGTCGGTTTTTCCCGAAGTGCGTGGTGGTGCGCCTGCCTCGTGGTCGAATACGCGAAACTCGGGCTGGTCTCCCCGGCGCATGCGGGCGGCGAGGTCGGGCAGATTCTCCCGGGGGGACCATTCGGCCCAGCCGACCACGGCCATGCCCGGGTAGCGCTCGAACCAGGGGGCGGTGAATAGGCGGAATGATTCGCGGGAAACCTGGGGACTGGCGGTCAGGTGACGCTCGACCGATTGCAGGATGGTGAGCTGTTCATCGAAGCGGCTGCGCAGCAATTGGGCCTGGATACTGGTGTCGCGATCGAACTGGGTGCGCAGGGTGGCCGTTTCCCGGGTGCTGGCCTGTTGCAGGGCCAGTACCATGAACAGGCCGGCCAGGAGGTAGGGGATGATGATGCCGGCGCGGCGCTGATCCCAGTCGGTCGGACGGGGGCTCAGCAGGGCGATCAGGATCGGGGTGGCGATGATCGAGCCCATGGCATCGCCGATCCACCACGTCCACCAGGTGAAAGGTGCTTCTGCCATCGGGATGCTGCCCAAGGCGACGAGCCACGGCGTTGACCAGGTGGCGTTGACGAGGCAACTGACCGGGCCGCAAATCAGGAGAAAGCGCAGAATCGTCCCGGGCTGTTCCAGGGCGGAGGGAAAGCCCACGTAGCGGCGAACCAGGAAAGCGCCAAACCAGGCTTGCAGTCCAGCCCCTGCGCCGATGCCGAAAGGCGTCAGCCATTGTCTGCCGGAAAAGTTGCCGTCCCCGCCCAGGATCAGCGTGAACAGGGTGGAGCCCAGCCACACGGCCAGGCCCATCCGGTTGCCGTAGAGCAGCACTGCGGCCAGGCCGATTCCCGCCGCGGGGAAGAGGGGGGAGACGATACTGGGTGGAACTGCCAGCTGGGCGCCGAGCCATCCCGCCAGGGCATAAACGAACACCACTCCTGCAAATAGGAGTGGCGAAAAGCGGCCGGCGGCAAGAGGGGGCATAAGGAATAGGCGGAAAAACGGGTTCCGGAAATTACCTGATGCCGAATAGGACATCACGCGGTCAGATGGTATCCCTGCCGCAACGCAGGCAGTAGTGTTTTTTACACGCTAGCTGATGAAAGGTTGCGACCGAGCGGCGAGGGGAGTGGGCGTCTGCGCCGCCGGAAGGATCTCAGCCGCCGGTCATGGACATGAAGCGCACAACCTGGGGGGCCTCCATCTGCGCCGTGAAGTCGTGGGCCTTGGGCTTGATGCCCATGGCGCTCATGATCGCGTCGGTGATGGGCTGTTGTGTGTCCGGGTTGGCGCGTAGCAGCGGCAAGAGTTGCACGGCATCGTTATGGCCAAGGCAGGGGTACAGCTCCCCCTTGGCGGTAATGCGTACCCGGTTACAGGTGTCGCAGAAGTTGTGACTGTGGGGCGAGATGAAGCCAACCCGGGTATCCGAGCCTGGGATGCGCCAATAGCGTGCCGGCCCGCCGGAGCTTTCTGTGCTGGCTTCCAGGGCGAAATGCTGCCCCAGCAGCGCCAGGGCTTCGTCAGTGGAAAAATAGGTGCCGCTACGCCCGTGGCCAATGTCTCCCAGGGGCATTTCTTCAATGAAGGAAATGTCGATGCCTCGCTCCATGGCGTAGCGCACCAGGTTGGGAAACTCGTGGTCGTTGACCCCGCGCATCATCACGGTGTTGAGCTTGACCCGGGAAATGCCGGCGGCCAGGGCGGCGTCGATGCCGCGTAGCACCTTGGCGATGTCGCCGGTCCGCGTTATTTCATGGAAACGCAGTGGATCCAGGGTGTCCAGGCTGACGTTGATGCGCTTCACGCCGGCATCCTGGAGTTCGGGCGCAAAGCGCTCCAGCTGTGAACCGTTGGTAGTCAGCACCAGTTCGCGAATACCGGGGACCTGGTTGATCTGGCGCAGCAGCCAGGTGGCGTCCTTGCGCACCAGCGGCTCTCCGCCGGTGATGCGCACTTTGTAGACCCCTAGGTCGGCGAAGATGCGGACGATCTGCAGGCACTCTTCCAGAGACAGGACCTCGCTGCGCGGCAGGAAGGTCATGTCCTCGGACATGCAGTAGAAACAGCGGAAATCGCAGCGGTCGGTGATCGACAGGCGGATGTAGGTAATCTTGCGCCCGTACTTGTCCAGCAAGGTGCCCGCAGCGTGGCGGGACGTATCCACACGGGGAGGGGTGAAAAGGGATTGCACCGATCCCGTATCGTCGGAGTGAAGCGTTTCGTTATGCATGGGGAAGTCCGCTATCGTTGGCGGCAGGATCGCCTGTTCGGAGGTCGAGGGCCAATGACCAAGGTCAAAAACAGTGACAGCGGGCTGTCGCGTGAATTCCCGCGATTATGGCGTCAGATCAAGAAAAAAGGCAGCCGAGGCTGCCTTTTTTGGCCGAGGCGACATCGGGTTATTTGACCCGGTTGCGGTACTCGTTGGTACGGGTGTCGATTTCGATCTTGTCGCCGATTTCCACGAAGGCCGGCACCGGCAGCTCGAAACCGCTGGGCTTGATGCGGGCGGGCTTCATGACCTTGCCGGAGGTGTCGCCCTTGACGGCAGGCTCGGTGTACTCGACTTCACGCACCACGGAGGTGGGCAGTTCCACGGAGATGGCCTTGCCGTTGTAGAACACGACTTCGCACTGCAGACCGTCTTCCAGGTACTTCAGCGCGTCTTCCATGTTCTCGGCTTCCACCTCGAACTGGTTGTACTCGGCGTCCATGAACACGTACATGGGGTCGGCAAAGTAGGAGTAGGTCACTTCCTTGCGATCGAGCATGACCTGCTCGAACTTTTCGTCGGCCTTATAGACGGATTCGCTGGCGGAACCGGTGAGCAGGTTCTTCAGCTTCATCTTCACCACGGCGGCGTTGCGGCCGGACTTGTTGTATTCGGCCTTTTGCACCACCAGCGGGTCGCTGCCCACCATGATCACGTTGCCGGCGCGGAGTTCCTGTGCGGTCTTCATCGTTGCGTCCTGGGTAAATCGAGGGAATAAAAACCCACTATTTTAACCTGTTAGCGCAAAAACGTACCAGCGCCCCCGCCAGATTTTCCTGTTCAGCCAGGGTGGCGCACCAGGCTTCGGCATGGTGGCGCAGGGTTGGCAGTTGGGCCTGCAGCGCCGCCCAATCCCGGGCTAGATCTGCGCCTTGGCCCAGGGCGCCATTCCAGTGCAGCCAGAAATCGTTCAGCGCCACTGCGGCGTCGGCCGGGAGGCCTTCGCTATAGCGCTGCAGGAAGGCTTTCAGCTTGGTCAGGTGGGCCTGCTCGTCTTGGGGATAGATCAGCCAGACGAACGGACGCCCTGCCCACTGGGCTCGGACGAAGGAATCTTCCCCCCGGACCAGGTTCAGGTCGCAACTCCACAGCAGGCGATCGAAGTCGGCCTGGCGCAGAAAAGGCAAGGGCTGCACTGTCAAGGCGCCCTGGCGGTAGGGGACGCCCAATGGCAGGGGCTGGCCCGACCAGGCCCGGGCGGTTTCCTGGGCCGGGCGGTCGAGCAGGAGCAGGCGGGTCGGTTGGGCCGAATCCACGGCCAGCACCTGGAACAGTTCGCCCAGGACGGGCGTGGCGTAGGCGAACAGGCTGACCAGGCGTTCGCCGGGGGCCAGGGTGATGCCCAGGTCGGCGAGAAAGGCGTCCCGTTCGCCGGCCTGGGGGGCCTGGAAGCGTTTCCGGGCTGTTAAGAGCCCCTGTTCGCGCAATAGGCCGCCGGTCCGCAGCGTGAATCCGGGAAAGAAGAAGTGCTTGTCCAGATTCCAGCGGGGATGGCGGGACACCATCAGGTGACAGTCTTCGACCCAGGCCTCGGCGGACAGGTATTCCAGGTTGAGCCACACCGGTGGCGGGCTCTGGCGGGCCATGGCCCCTTCGACAGCTTCCGGCAGGGGGCAGGCGAACGCCTCGATGACGATATCGCCCAGTTCGGCCGGCAGGGGAAAGGGTGCATCCCCCCGCGGCCAGTGGCAGATTCTTACCCCGGCCAGGGATTGCTCGGGCAGGCTGGGATCGAGGGTCGGTTCCAGGCGGGCAAAGGCAGCCAGGTCATCGACCCAGAGGCGTACTTGCTGACCGTAATCCTGGACCAGTTGGCGGGCGAGGCGCCAGCACACACCGATGTCGCCGTAGTTGTCCACCACGGTGCAAAACACCTCCCAGCGATGGCTGGGAATGGGGCGGATAAGGTCAGGCGTGGCCATCGTCGCCGGATTTGACGGATTCGTCGGATTTGGCTTGTGAGCCGTTGCCGCCGGGCGCTTCGGATGCGGTGCCGGGCAGCAGGCTGCGGAATACCGGCGGCAGCAGGCAATTCTGCAAGCTGCGCTGGCCGAAGATATAGCGTCCGTCGCAGATGAAGCCCACCTCGGCCCAGTCCACCGCGGTGTTGAGCAGTTCGGTAGCGCGCACCAGATCCATGCCCGGGTGGCGCGGGAACAGGGCGAGCAGGGAGCCGTCGAAGTTGGGGCACTCATGCAAGAAGAAAGGATTCTTGCGCCGGGTCTTGCCGTTGACGTAGATGCGCGGCCCGGTCAGGGTCGGCAGGCCGCGGCCCCACTGCCACCAGTTGGATTCGTCGAAACGCTTGATGCGCCGGGTGATCAGGCGGGCCTTATGGGGCTCCAGATGCGGGTGGCGCACATCAAACAGCATGCGCCGGGTTTCGCCGGTTTCGGCGGTTTTCGAGCAGACGAATTCCCGGTTGCCGTCAGGGTGGGTAAACAGGTCGTCGGCCCCAGAGACGGCCCCCACCTTGACGTCGAACAGGGCCGAGAAGGGCAGTCGCTGCTCCTGGTCGCCGCTGGCCAGGAAAAGCAGTTGGCCATCCACCAGGGCGAAGGTGCGTCCGTCGTGCAGGCGGCGATCAAAGCGGCCCTTCTCGAAGCGGAAAATGGCACAGTTGGGCACGGCCCCTTCGAAGATGCGGGCATCGCCGGTTTCGAGAAAGTCGGTGATGGTGCCCTGGGCGAACAGCCAGGTGTTGAGACGCCGCGCTGCGGTGAGCTTGATGAAGTCCCGAGGCACGATGAAGATCAGTTCCCCTCCCGGAGCCAGGTGGCGAACCGCCTTTTCAATGAAGAACAAGAAGAGGTTGGAGCGGGCATCGAACAAGTCGTTCGGCAGGCGTTTGCGGGTGGCCGGCCGGATGTCCTGGTAGCGCACGTAGGGCGGGTTGCCGATGATGGTGGCGAAACGCTCCCGCTCCGGATAAGCGAAAAAGTCGCCGATCAACGCTCCGGGCGGCGCCACCTTGGGATCGATCTCGATGGCCACGCATTCGCCACCTTCGCTGGCAATGGCCCGGCTGAATGCGCCATCGCCGGCCGAGGGCTCCAGGGTGCGGCCCCGGTTGCGGCGCAGGGCCAGCATGACCTTCACCACTTCTGGCGGGGTGAAGACCTGGCCGAGCCCGGCTACGTTGCGAGTGGCGGCGGCAGGAGATGTCGGACGGGGTGCAGGCACAAGAAGGGCGCGGCGAAAAAATGCGGAAGGGTGGGGCCGTGATCGGCGCGGACGGCGCGGATTATCGCACTGTTGGCGGCCTGTCGGCCCACTCCCACGGCGACGCCGATGGCAGCGGCCATTCCTCTGGCTCGACCCCGCTTGGGGGCGGCGCCGTTACCAGCCCGATTCCCGGATCAGTACGGCCAGAGCGGTGTGCAGAAAGTCTCCCAGCAAGGTCTTGGGGCGACCGTAGATCACCAGGTGGCCACGTTGCACCTTGCTTGCCATCTTCTAGACCACGGGCGCCGCCGCCTGGAGGGCACTCGGGCTCAACAGGCACAGAAACAGGACGAACAGGGCGCGGACAAGTGGGGGCATGGGGCGGCGATTATACGCATTCGTCCTGAAGCGCCTCAGGGCTGCGACTACCGCCGATCAGCGGTTTTTCCTCTTGGGCAGGGCGTTTTGGGTTGTTATTTATGGGTAGCTGTATAAAAATACAGGTTGTGGCTACGGGGGGCCGGGACAATGCCAGACCGCCCCGGAATGGCCCCAAAACGCCCCTTTCCCTTCGCAACTTTCCGCCTGGAGCCTTTGATGAAGCTCACCCCGCGGCAGCAGGAAATCCTCGATTTCATCCGCAACACCCTGGAAATCCTCGGCGCGCCCCCAACCCGGGCGGAAATTGCCAGCGCCTTCGGCTTTGCCTCGCCCAATGCCGCCGAGGACCACCTCAAGGCCCTGGCCAAGAAGGGCGTGCTGGTGCTCGAACCGGGGGCGGCCCGGGGCATCCGCCTGGTCCAGCAGCTGGGCCTGCCGCTGATTGGCAGCGTCGCCGCCGGCAGCCCGATTTTGGCCGAGGAGCATGTCCAGGGGCGCTACCAGCTCGACCCCAACCTGTTCGCCCCGAAGGCCGACTTCCTGCTCAAGGTGCGCGGCCTGTCGATGCGCGACGTGGGCATCATGGAAGGGGATCTGCTCGCCGTGCATCGCACCGGCGAGGCCCGGGACGGCCAGATCGTGGTGGCCCGGGTCGGCGACGAGGTCACCGTCAAGCGCCTCAAGCGCCGTGGCCTGCCATCCGGGGTGGTGCACCTGCTGCCGGAGAACCCGGATTTCGAGCCGATCGTGGTCGATACCCGCCGGGAGCCCCTGACCATCGAAGGCATCGCCGTGGGGCTGATCCGCAACGGCAGCCAGACCGGCGGGCTGACGTGATGCGCTGATCCGCCGATCCCGCCGTGGCGCACGCAGCGGGCGGGCGCCGACGGGGCTTGGCGCCGCTCGAGACCCTTGCCGCCACCGTGGCATCGGTCACCCTCCCAACCCCGGTGCCCGGACGGGGGCGGCAAATTCCGGCAGAATACGGGCCTCTTTGTTCCGAGAAAGGCAAGGGGCGGCCCGCGGATGTTACGGCGGTGCAGTCCCGATCATGGGTAGTAACCTGTTGTTGATCGTCGCAGCCCTCCTGCTGGTGCTGCTCAATGGCTTTTTCGTGGCCGCCGAGTTCGGCCTGGTCAAGCTGCGCGGCACCCGGGTGCGCGCCATTGCCAAGGCCGGCGGCTGGCGCAGCCGTGTGCTCACCGCGGTCCACAGCGACCTCGATGCCTACCTGTCGGCCTGCCAGCTCGGCATCACCCTGGCCTCCCTGGGCCTGGGCTGGATCGGCGAACCGGCCTTCGCCAAGGTGGTCGAGCCGCTGCTCGCCGCCCTGGGGCTGGACAACGAACAGCTGATCCACGGCATCTCCTTCTTCTTCGCCTTTTTCACCATCTCCTACCTGCACATCGTGGTGGGGGAACTGGCGCCCAAGTCCCTGGCCATCCGCCGTGCCGAAACCATTGCGGTATGGACCGCGCCGCCGCTCTACGCCTTCTACTGGGGCATGTATCCGGCCATCTGGGTGCTCAACCACAGCGCCGCCTGGGTGCTGCGGGTGCTTGGCCTGGGCGGCAACGCCAAAGGCCAGGACAGCCAGTACTCGGCCGACGAGCTGAAGCTGATCCTGCGTTCCTCCGGCTCCGAGGGCCACTACACCAAGGCCGAATGGCGGGTGCTGGCCCAGGCCCTGGATTTCGGCGACCTGGATGTGGCCGACCTGATGCGCCCGTTCAGCGAGGTGGCCGCCCTGCGCCGCGACGAACCGGTGGCCGAAAGCCTGGAGCGCATCGTGCAGCAGCGCTACAGCCGTTACCCCTACCTGGACGAGGACGGGCTGGTGATCGGCGTGCTGCATCTCAAGGACATCTTCATCGCCCTGCAACGTCGCGAGGAGCTGACCAGCCTGGACGACCTGGTGCGACCGGTGCAGATCGTCTCGCCCAACGAGTCGGCCATGGCCTTGTTCCGCCGCTTCCGCGAGGGGGCGCCGCACTTCGCCGTGGTGGCCTACCAGGACAAGCGGCCCTTGGGTTTCATTACCCTGGACAACCTGCTCGGCGCCCTGGTGGGCGAGATCCGCGACGAGTTTCGCCAGTCCCAGAACGAATGGATCCGCCTCGACGACGGTTCCCTGATGGGCAAGGGCAGCCTGCCCATCTTCACCCTGGAGCGGGCCCTGGGCATCGACATCGAGGAAGAAGGGGTCGATTCGGTGGGTGGCCTGATCCTGCAAAAGCTCGGCGACCTGCCCCACGAAGGCCAGCGTATCGGCTTCGGCGCCTTCGACGTGGTGGTCAAGCGCATGGTCGGCCCGCGCATCGTGCTGGTGCGGGTCTATCCCAACGAGCCGGGCGAGGACGACGACGAGCTGTAAGGCGCTACGCCGGGGCGGACGTTCGTGTCTGCCGCCGTCTGCATCCCAGATCTACCCCCGTAAACCCCGCGCCGATAAACGATCTCCAAGGGGTGCCTCTGGAGATCAAGCACTGGCGCGGCGATCCGAAGGGGGTATCTGGAGATGCCCGCCCCGCTTGGGGTTTGGATGGGCGGTGGCGTGGTTGCCGCTACCGCCGCCCGTCATCCACTGTCGATCTTGTCGTTGGGCTCCCTGTCGTCCCGGGCACCCGGCACCCCGCCAAACCCCGCGCCAGTCCTCATTCTTCACAGGGTGTGCCAGAAAAGCCAGTCTGGGCGCGGGGTTTCAGGGGCGATGCTCGAAAGTCCCTGCCCCGCTTTGGTTTCCACGGGGCGCATGATTTTCCGGAGCCACAGGTCGGGCGGCGCGCCGTGCCGATTCCCCGGGCCAAGGCTCCGCTAATTTTGTACCATTCGCCCCTTCCGTTTTTTGCCCCGCCCCGTTTCCCCATGCTTCGCACCACCCGGCCCCTGGCCTGGCAGATCGCCCAACTGGCCTGGCCCGTCCTGATCGCCCAACTCGCTTCCATCGGCATGATGGTGGCCGACACCGTCATCGTCGGCCGCGCCGGCACCGAGGACCTGGCCGCCGTTGCGGTGGGCTCGGGCATTTACGTCTCGGTGGCCCTGGCCCTGGCCGGGGTGGTCCAGGCCCTGGCGCCGGTGGTGGCCCACCTGGTGGGGGCGCAGAAGGTGAGCGAGATCGGCCCCATGGTGCGCCAAGGCGTCTGGCTGGTGCTGCTGCTGGCGGTGGTCGGCGCCCTGGTGCTGCACTTTCCCGGGCCGCTGCTCGGTTGGGCCGAGCTGGCGCCGGCCATCGAGGCCAAGGCCCGGGCCTACATGAATGTGTTGATCCTGGCCCTGCCGGCGGGCCTGGGCTACCGGGCCTTCGCCGCGGTGGCCAACGCCGTGGGTCGGCCCAAGCCCCTGATGGTCATCGCCCTGGTGGAAACCGTCAGCCACGCATTGCTCGCCTGGTTGCTGGTGGGCGGCCACCTGACCGGCACGCCCCTGGGGGCCGTGGGGGCGGCCATTTCCCAGACGTTCTGCGTCTGGGTCGCCCTGGGGGCATCGCTGCTGGTCATGCTCAAGGGCGAGGTCTATCGGCCCTACAACATCTTTCGCCGCCTGGAGGGCATCCACTGGGGACGCCAGGGCGAACTGCTGCGCCTGGGCGTGCCCATGGGCTTTTCCTACCTGGTGGAGATTTCCGCCTTCACCCTGATGGCGGTGTTCGTCGCCCGGCTGGGGGCCGAGACGGTGGCCGGCCACCGCATCGTCGCCAACCTGTCGGCGCTCACCTACATGCTGCCCCTGTCCCTGGCCATCGCCACCTCGGCCCTGGTCGGCCAGGCGGTCGGCGCCCAGGACGAAATCCGGGCCCGGCGCACCGCCATGGCCGGGCTATGGCTGGCCTGCGGCCTGTCTGTGCTGATGGGCGGCGCCCTGTGGCTGGCCCGGGAGGCGGTGGTGGCGCCGGTGAGCAGCGACCCCCAGGTGCGCGCCGTGGCCGTCGCGCTGGTGATCTACATCGCCGTCTACCAGTTCTGCGACGCCGCCCAGACCATCGCCGCCTTTGCCCTGCGCGGCTACAAGGTCACCTTCGTGCCGCTCTTGATGCACATCACCTGCTTCTGGGGGATCGGCCTGGGAGGCGGTTACTGGCTGGCCTTTCAAGCCCCGGTGCCGCAAGGGGTGGCGGGTTTCTGGCAGGCGGCGGTGGCCGCCACCGTGGCCGCCAGCGTGCTCCTGGGCGGCCTGCTGGTGATGGTGATCCGCAGCCGCCGGCGCAGCGCCTGAGGCGGCATTAGGCGGCATTAGGCGGCCGGGGAGGCCGGGGAGGCGTCCGGGCCGGTGGCCCGCTCCAGGGCCAGCTGGTGGAAGAGGGCGGCCACCAGGTCGGTCTGGCTGAGGATGCCGGTCAGGCGTCCCTCGTCGTCTACCACCGGAATCGCCCGGGGATGGCCCTGCACCGCCAGGGCGGCGGCCACGGCCCCCAGGTCGTCCGACTCGCGCACGGTGAACACCTGTTCCTGCATGATCTGGCCGACCACCTCCGGCTTGTCCGAATACACACCGGGAGTGGGGCGCAGCAGGCGGCGGATGTTGTCGCCCACGGGCTGGCGCGTATCCGGCGCGACGTGGGCGAGATAGTCCTCGACCCCTACCAGGCCGATTACCCGGCGCGCCCGGTCGATCACCGGCAACGCCTTGATGTGGTGCTGGCGCAGGCGCTTCCAGGCCTCGTTCAATTCCGTGCCGAACTCGGCCGTGATCGGGTCGGGGGTCATGATCTCGCGGCAATGCAGGGTGACGTGGCGGCGAAAGGCATTCTCCGTGGCCAGGTTGTAGACCTGCACCAGATCGTCCTCGCTGATGTCGAGAAAGGTATCGAGCCGCCCTAGGGCGTACTGCAGGTCCGCGTGGCCGATGCCCGGGCGGGCCAGAGGCGGTTCCACCGCCACCGCCGGGGCGTGGCTGGTGATGCACTGAGGGTAGCGCCGGCCCGGGATCAGGTTGTTGACCGCCATGACCGCCACCAGGGTGCCGAGCACGTTGGCCCCGACCACCGCCAGATCGGTCCAGCCCTGATGGTGGGTCAGGGCCAGCGCCAGGGCCAAGGAGCCGCCGGGGGGATGCAGGCAGCGCAGCCGGGCCATCAACCAGATGGCGGCGGCAATGGCGGTGGCCGCCGCCAGGGGCGGCCAGGGAATCCATTGCCCGCAGGCGAGACCCGCCACGGCCGAGAGGAACAATCCCCCCGCCACCGACCAGGGCTGGCCCAGGGGGCTGTGGGGCAGGGTATAGAGAATGACCGTGGTGGCCCCCACCGGCACCAGCAGATGGCGGGTTTCGGCGGAAACCGGCAAGACCGTCAGCACGCCCTCCATGATCAGGAAACCGACCAGGGCCGCCAGGGCCGAACGCCAACGTTCGGCGGCGGAAAGAGGCACGGCATCGGCTACCAGGTGGCGCAGGGCGAAATCGCGCAGGGCAACGGCAGGGTTCATCTCGGCGCTACGGACAACGGTTGGGGGGCGCTATTTTCCCGGTGGCGCCGGGAGCTGCCTATCGTCACAAGTGACGGCCCGGCCGCCTTATCCCTCCTGCTGCGGCGCCCAAAAAAAACGGGCACCCGAAGGTGCCCGGAAGCGGACCTGGAGGGGCCGCGGAACAGGAGGTGAAGAAATGGTGTTGCCCCGCGTGGATCAGCGGTCGAAGTACTTTTGCAGTTCGTCGCGCTTCTGGGTGTGCTGCAGGGCGAGCATCAGCAGGATGCGGGCCTTGTGCGGCGGCAGGTTGTCGGCGGAGATGGCGCCCAGGTCCTGCAGCGTCTTGCCGCCACCCTGGAAACCGTACACCGGCAACACCCGGCCGTTGGGCACCCGGGTGGATACCACCACCGGCACGCCCTGGGCGATGGCGTCCTTGATGGCCTCGTACATGGGGATGTTGACGTTGCCCCAGCCTAGGCCCTGGATCACGATGCCCTTGGCGCCGCCGGCGATGGCGGCCTTGATCAGGCTGCCGTCGGCACCGCCGAACATGGGGATGATCTCGACCTTGGCCAGGTTGTCGCTGATGAGCGGCACGTGCTGGCGGCGCAGGGGCGCGCGGTAGAAGATCACCTTGTCGTTGTCCACGTTGCCGAGGAAGCCGTAGTCGCCGGACTTGAAGGTCTCCACGTCGGAGGTGTGGGACTTGATCACTTCCCGGGCGGCGTTGATCTGGTTGTTGAGCACCAGCATGGCACCCTTGCCCTTGGCCTCGGGGGTGACGCACACCCGGGCGGCGCCGAGCAGGTTGCGCGGACCGTCGAAGTCCTTCTCGGAGGCGTTGCGCTGGGCGCCGATGAGGATCACCGGCTTGTCGCTCTTGACCGTCAGGTCGAGGAAGTAACCGGTCTCTTCCAGGGTGTCGGTGCCGTGGGAGACGATCACCCCGGCCACGTCCTTGCGCGCCAGGGCCTTGTCCACGGCCTTCTGCAGGGCTACCCAGCGGGGCGGATCCATGTAGTCGGAGGGCACGTTGGACTGGTTGAGCACCTCGACCCGGGCGTAGTCGGCGATCTCGGGCACGGTGGCGAGCAGGTCTTCGCCGGAAATGGCCGGTACCGGGGCCTTCTTCACCGGGTCGATCTTCATGGCGATGGTGCCGCCGGTGGCGATCAGCTCGCATACCGGCTTGGCCGACTGGGCCTGGGCGGCACCGGCGGTCAGGAGCGTGGTGGCGAGGCCGGCCAGGGCGAGGCCGAGGGCGGAACGCTTGAAGCGCTGGGTCATGGTTGTCTCTCTTTCGTTATGGTTGTCGGGGTTGGGTGCCTCCCGGCACTGCTCGGGCCACGCCGCCCGGGAGGCGCGGCAGCGTGGCGGTAAGGGATGGGGCGTTTAGATCGCCGCGGCGATGGCCCGCCCCAGTTCGCTAGTGCTGGCCGTGCCGCCCAGGTCCGGGGTGCGCGGGCCGTGCTCCAGCACCTGCTCGACGGCCCCCAGGATGGCGTCGTGGGCGGCCCGGTAGGTGGCGTCGCCCTGGCCGAGGAAGTCCAGCATCAGGGCGCCGGACCAGATCATGCCCATGGGGTTGGCGATGCCGCGGCCGTAAATATCCGGGGCCGAGCCGTGCACCGGCTCGAACAGGGAGGGGAAGGTGCGTTCCGGGTTGATGTTGGCCGAGGGGGCGATGCCGATGGTGCCGGTGCAGGCCGGGCCCAGGTCGGAGAGGATGTCGCCGAACAGGTTGGAGGCCACCACCACGTCGAAGCGCTCGGGCTGGAGGACGAAGCGGGCGCACAGGATGTCGATGTGCTGCTTGTCCCAGCCGATCTCCGGGTACGCGGCGGCGACGGCGGCGAGGCGCTCGTCCCAGTAGGGCATGCTGATGGCGATGCCGTTGGACTTGGTGGCGGAAGTGACGTGGCGCTTGGGCCGGTCGGCCCGGGGGGTGTTTTGGGCCAGCTCGAAGGCGTAGCGCAGGATGCGGTCCACCCCGTGGCGGGTGAATACGGCTTCCTGCAGCACCAGTTCCCGGTCGGTGCCTTCGAACATCTTGCCGCCCACGGAGGAATATTCACCTTCGGTGTTCTCGCGGATGATGGTGAAGTCGATCTGGCCCGCCTCCTTGTTGGCCAGGGGACAGGGCAGGCCGCGCATCAGGCGCACCGGGCGCTGGTTCACGTACTGGTCGAAGCGGCGGCGGAATTGCAGCAGGGATCCCCACAGGGAAACGTGGTCCGGCACCTTGTCCGGCCAGCCCACGGCGCCAAAGTAGATGGCCTCGCAGGTGGAAAGCTGCTCGAACCAGTCGTCCGGCATCATCTTTCCGTGGGCCAGGTAGTAGTCGCAGTGGGCCCAGTCGAACGTGACGAACTCCAGGCCGATGCCGAACTTGCCGGCGGCCGCCTCCAGCGCGCGCAGCCCCTCGGGCATGACTTCGCGGCCGATGCCGTCGCCGGCGATGACGGCGATGCGGTGGGCGGGACGGGCAGATGTGGCGGCGGGGGACGGCATGGTGGCTCCAGGAGGGTGAGAAAGATGAGCCCTCACTCTACCCGTGCTGTTTTGTGGAAAAATACAGATTCTGTGAATTGATTAACCACGAATCGTGGCTTTTAACGCCCCATGCTGGTGCCTGCCACCTACCCCCAACTCGACGACCTGCGCCTCTTTTGCGAGGTGGTGCGCGGCGGCAGCCTGGCTGCCGCGGCCGCCGCCCTGTCGGCCTCGCCGTCCTATGTCAGCAAGCGCCTGGGCATCCTGGAGCAGCAACTCGGGGTACGCCTGCTCCACCGCACCACCCGGCGCCTGGCGGTGACCGAGGACGGCGAGACGGTGCTGCGCTGGGCCCGGCGCCTGCTCGCCGACGCCGAGGAAATGGCCCTGGAGGTGAAGGCCAGCCGGGCCGAGCCGGAAGGCCTGCTGCGCATCACCGCCAGCTTCGGCTTCGGCCGTTGCCATGTGGCGCCGGTGGTGTCGGAGTTCGCCGCCCGCCATTCCCAGGTGGAAGTGCGCCTGGACATCCTGGACCGACCCATCGACCCGGTGATCGAACAGGTGGACGTGGACGTGCGCCTGGGCGGCCCCCTGGAGCCCCATCTGGTGGCCCAGAAGGTGGCCGACAACCACCGGGTGCTGTGCGCCTCCCCGGCCTACCTGGCGGCCCACGGCATGCCCCAGCGCCTTGCCGACCTGGCCCGCCACCGTTGCCTGGTGATCCGCGAGCGGGACCACGTCTTCGGCATCTGGCGCCTGGCCGGCCCGGGGGGAGAGGAAACGGTCAAGGTGCGCGGCACCCTGTCTGCCAATAACGGCGAGATCGTGCACCGCTGGGCCCTGGACGGCCACGGCATCATGTTGCGCTCGCGCTGGGACGTGGATACGGAACTGGCCGGCGGCCAGTTGATCCAGGTGCTGCCGGCTTACCGACAGCAGGCCGATATCTGGGCGGTGATGCCCTACCGGCCGGCCCAACCGCCCAAGGTGCGGCTGTTCGTGGCGTTTCTGCGGGAGCGGATGGGAACGCATCCGGACCATACGCCCCTGGCCTGATGAGGGCGGACACTGGAACCCGTATCGTAGAATGACCGGGATTCCTGCTGCGAAGGGCCTTACCCCATGACCTACCGTTCCTTGCTGGCGCTCGGCGCCCTGTCTGCCTTATCCCTGATCCTCGCCGCTTGTGGCACGGCATCCAAGACGCCGCCTGCGGTACGGAGCAACCAGCAGCTGGAACTGAAGCTGGCCAGCGGTACTTACGCCTGCGAGAACCGGGTGCGCTTGCGGGTCGAGCGGGAAATCCGCAACCAAGTCAATTCCGGCATCAATCTCAACTGGAACGGCAACAGCTACACGCTGGTGCGCGACCCATCCTATTCCGGCCTGCCGCGCTTCGAGGACAGTGCCAGCGGTCTGGTGTGGATCGACCTGCCGTGGAAGAGCCTGCTGCTCGACGGCAAGACCAACACGCCGCTGGTGAACGAGTGCCGGCCGGCCTGATCGGGCATTCTTCGGGGATGTGTCCCGGGGGCAAAACAAAAGGGCGCTTCTCCGGAAGCGCCCTTTTTTCATCCGCATCCGCCGCATTGGGGGCTACGGCGGCGGTGAGTCTTACTTGCGACCCTTCAGGGTGGAGTAGCTGGTGATCCGGTTGCGGTAGTCCGGGATGTGGTTGGAGAACAGGGCGGCCAGGCCCTCAATGTCGTTGCGCCAGTCCCGGTGCAGTTCGTAGGCCACGCCGAACCAGGTCATCAGCCCGGCGGCCCGGCTCGGTGGCCGATGCCTTCCAGGATCGGGCAATCGGGTCGGTTGTCGCCATGGCAGCAGGCCGACAGGGTGCGCAGGGCGCCGATCATGGCATTGAGTTCGATCACCTTGGCTTCCAGGGTGGCGATGTGCCGCTCGGCCAGGGCCTTCACGTCCCGGCTGGCGCGCTGCTGGTTGTTCCACAGGGAGAGCAGGTCGCCGATTGCATCCAGGCCAAAACCCAGGTCCCGGGCGGCACGGATGAAGCGCAGGGTGGCCACGTCCCGCTCCCGGTACTCCCGGTAGCCGGATTCACGCCGCGCCGCCGTCGGCAGCAGGCCGATGGCCTCGTAATGGCGGATCATCTTGGCGCTGACGCCGCTTTGCTGGGCTGCTTCACCGATTTTCATGGACGGGGTCTCCGCTCAGACGGTCGTGGTACTCGCCGCCGCTTTTCGGTGCAGCGGGGCGCTTGCCGGGGAATGGGGCAGGCCAGTGGGGCGCCAGCGCTTGAGTAGCAGGGCGTTGGTCAGTACCGAGACGCTGGAGAGCGCCATGGCCGCCCCGGCAAACACCGGGTTGAGCAGGCCGAGGGCGGCCAGGGGGATACCCACCACGTTGTAGATGAAAGCCCAGAAGAGATTCTGGCGGATCTTGCGCACGGTCATGCGCGACAGGGCGATGGCGGCAGCCACCAGGCGCGGGTCGCCGCGCATCAGGGTGATGCCGGCGGCGTGCATGGCCACGTCGGTGCCGCTGCCCATGGCGATGCCCACGTCGGCCGAGGCCAGCGCCGGGGCGTCGTTGATACCGTCGCCGACCATGGCCACCACTGACCCACCGGCTTTCAGTCGGGCGATGGTGGCGGCCTTGTCGGCGGGCAGCACCTCGGCTTCGACCTGGTCCAGCGTCAACTGGCTGGCTACGGCCTGGGCGGCCCCCCGATTGTCACCGGTCACCAGCACGGTACGGATGCCCTGGCGGTGCAGGGTGGCGATGGCTTCGGCCGATTCCGGCTTGAGCGGGTCGCCGTAGGCGAACAGGCCGAGCAGGCGTGGTACGGCGCTATCGCTCACGTCTGCCAGCCAGGCCAGACTGCAGCCTTGGGCGGTGAGGCGTTGCTGGTCGGTGGCAAAGTCGGCCAAAGCGGCTGCCAGGCCAAGTTCGCCCATCAGGCGGGTGCTGCCCAGGCGCAGGGTGTGGCCCTCGACCTGGCCGGCCATGCCCCGGCCGGGCAAGGCTTCAATATTGTGGGCGGCCGGCAATGTGCCGTTATCCGCTCCGCCTTCGGACTTGGCGGCGGCCACGGTAGCCTTGGCCAGGGGGTGCTCGCTGCCGCTCTGCACGGCGGCGGCCCAGGCCAGCACCGGTGCCGTAACGCCCGGTGCGGCGCGCTGGAACACCAGGCCGGGCTGGCCCCGGGTCAGGGTGCCGGTCTTGTCGAAGGCCACCAGGCTGATCTTTTGTGCCAGTTCCAGGGCTTCGGCGTCCTTGATCAGGATGCCGTGGCGGGCGCCGACCCCGGTGCCGGCCATGATCGCCGCCGGGGTGGCGAGTCCCAGGGCGCAAGGGCAGGCGATCACCAGCACGGTCACGGCGTTGATCAGGGCGGTTTCCCAGTGGCCGCTGCCCAGGCCCCAGGCGAGCAGGGTGGCGAAGGCGATGGCCAGCACCACCGGGACGAAGATCGCGGCCACCTTGTCCACCAGCTTCTGGATCGGCGCCTTGGCCCCCTGGGCGTCCTCCACCAGGCGGATGATGCGGGCCAGCACGGTTTCGCTGCCGACGGCACCCACCACGATGCGCAGCAGGCCGTTGCCGTTGATGGCGCCGCCGGTGACCGGGTCCCCCGGCGCCTTGTCCACCGGCAGGCTTTCGCCAGTGATGAGGGATTCATCCACGCTCGAAGTGCCGGTGCGGATCTTGCCGTCCAGGGGAATGCGCTCACCGGGGCGGACCACCGTCACATCGCCGACCCGCACCTGGGCAATGGGCAGCTCCTGCTCCACCCCGCCGCGGATCACCCGGGCAGTGTCCGGACGCAGGGCCTGGAGGGCGCGGATGGCCTCGGTGGTCTGGCGTTTGGCGCGGGATTCGAGCCACTTGCCGAGGCGCACCAGCACGATCACCACGGCGGCGGCTTCGAAGTACAGGTGCATCTCGCCGAGCACCAGCCACTGGTAGAGGGACAGGCCGTAGGCAGCGCTGGTACCCAAACTGACGAGCAGATCCATGTTGCCGCTGCCCGCCTTGACCGCGCTCCAACCGGCCCGGTAGAAGCGGGCGCCAATGACGAACTGGACCGGGGTGGCGAGGAGGAACTGGACCAGGGCCGGCAGCATCCAGTGGATGCCGACGGGTTGGAGCAGCATGGGCAGCACCAGGGGAAGGGAGAGGAGGGCGCCGACCGCCACGGTCAGCCCCTCGCGCCGTTCACGGCGCTCCCGGGCCAGCTCCGCCGTATCGGCGACATTACCGCTGGCATCGGCTGCGGCGGGCGGAGCCACGCCGTAGCCGGCCGCCTCGATGGCGGTTTCCAGAGTGGCGAAATCGGCGCCGGGGCCGACGCCATGCACTTCTGCGGTTTCATTGGCCAGGTTGACCTGGGCCGAGATCACGCCGGGTACGGCGGCCAGGGCCTTCTCGACCCGACCGGCGCAGGTGGCGCAGGTCATGCCGGTGATCACGAGGCGGGTGGTTTGCGCCGATACCCGGTAACCGGCGTCGGCGACGGCCTGTGCCAGTTGGGCGACGGGCAGGTCGGCAGCGCTGGCCACGCGTACCGTCTCGCTGGCCAGGTTGACCTGGGCGCTGGTGACTCCGGGTACGGCGGCCAGGGCTTTTTCGACCCGGCCGGCGCAGGTGGCGCAGGTCATGCCGGCCACGGGAAGGGTGAGTTCGCTACGCATTGCATCATTCCTAGCAGAGGGAATGACTGTAGCTTGGACCTTCCCATCATGGGAAGGTCAACTTTTTTTAAGCGGGACCGTTCAGACAGCGCTCAGGACTTCGTCGTCGCTGCTTACCCCTTCTTGCGGCGAGGGTTGCTGCATCGGGCGGCGGCGCTCGATGAACAGGCTACTGCCCGGCTGCTTCTTGGCCTGCTTCTTGGCGCTGGCGCACACCGCCGAGATTTCGTGGTGGGTGTGGAACTGGCCAGGCAGTACCCGGACCGCACCGATGGACAATGAGGGCAGGGGGTTGAACACCGGTCGGCCCTTGCGGTCCTCCCCGGCAAAGCCACCCCGTTGCAGGTCTTCCGGCTCGACCAGGGTGAGGATCTGCTCGTCGAAGTAGCGCAACGCCTTGGCGCAACGTTCTTCCCAGTCGTCGCTCTGGAAGAGGATGACGAAATCGTCGCCGCCGACGTGGCCGACGAAGTCGCGCCGGTTGTCCGCTACCCCGACCAGCAGGCGGCCGAGCAGCTGGATCACGTCGTCGCCGCGGCGGTAGCCGTAGGCGTCGTTGAAAGGCTTGAAGTTGTCGATGTCGAAGTAGCAGGTGGCAAAGCTGGCGCCGCCGGCACTCAGGCTTTCCAGCAGGCGGTCCGTATGCTCGTTGAGGGGCACATTGCCGGGCAGCTGGGTGAGGGGATTGGCGTAGCGGGCGGCAGAAATCTGCAGCTCGGTAATCAGCGCCATCAGCGCCTGGCCGCTGCCAACGCCGGCGTAGCGGCCGTTCTCGGTGATGACGAAGCCGTCCTGCAGGTAGTGGCTGGAGGCCCGGGAGACCATGCGGCTCACCTCCTGCACCGGCAGCTGGTGGTCCACCACCAGGGGCGCAGGGTCCATGAACATGGTGCAGGGTTTCTTGCCATACAGCTCGCGGCGGAAGGGGCGGGCGAAGCGGTCGATCAGGTTGTGGCGATTGATCAGCCCGACCGGTGTACCGCCGTCGTCCACCACCGGCAGCACCTGTATTTCAGGATCGGCCTCGAAGCGCTCGTAGACCTTGTCGTTGGGCGCCAGGGGCGAAATCGGGGCGATGTACTGGAGTAGGTTGCGCGCCGTGGCCATGCCGCTGCCGGCGCTGGCGTTGGGGAAAACCATGATCTGCCCGGCGGACAGGGCCGACAGGGCCGCTTTCTCCGGCTGGGTGGGGGGCGTGGCGGCGGGGCGGGCGATGAAGTAACCCTGACCGCAGGCGATACCCAGGTCGCGGATGGTGGTGAAGTCGGCCTCCCGCTCGATGCCTTCGGCGATGATGAAGGCGCCGCTGGTTTCGGCGATGTCGTGCATCGAGCGCACCAGCTGGAATTTGAGGGGGTCGTCGGCGATGCCGTGGACGAAGTGCCGGTCGATCTTGACGAACTCGGGGCGCAACTCGGACCACATGCGCAGGTTGGAAAAGCCTTCGCCAAGGTCGTCGATGGCGATGCGGTAGCCCAGGCCCCGGTAGTGCAGCAGGGCGTCGCGCAGGGCAGGAAAATCGTCGATCTGCTGGTTCTCGGTGACCTCGATGACGATGCGGCTCGGGGTCAGACCCAGACCGCGCAGCAGGTCCATGGTGGCGCCGTTGCGAAAGCTCGGGTCGCGCAGGGCGGTGGGGCTGGAATTGACGAACAGCCGCCCGGGCAATTGCAGGGTAGCAAACGCTTTGAAGATCGTTTCCCGGCAGGCCCGCTCCAGTTCGAGCAGCTGGTCCGCTTCCTGGGCGGCGGCAAACAGTTGGGCTGGCGACTCGAGCAGGGACCCCTCGGGGCCGCGGATCAGGCCTTCGAAGCCCAGGTAGGCCCGGCCGCGCAGGTCGAGAATGGGCTGGAACACCGCGCGCAACTGCTGCTGTTTCAGGATGCCGGTGAGCGCCTCGTTCAACGCGGAGGTGGCGGGCTCTGCCACATCGACGTCGGAGCAGGCAATCAGGGCGAGGTGCGGCGGGTGGGAGTGGGACATGTCGGTTTTTCTTCGTAGTGAGCAGCGGGCCTGCTGGCGAGAATGACCCAGAACGCCGCGCACTGTACCGACGGGGAGTGACGGTTGTATGACAGCCTGGCGCCACAGGGCAGGCTGGTACAGCCGCACGTCCGGAAACCACCATGAAAAACGGGGCGCCGGTTACCCGGACGCCCCGTTGGCGGCAAAGCTGGCAGGGGGACTTATTCCACCTTGGCCTTGGCGCGCAGATCCATGATCAGCTTGTCCACCAGCTTCTGCTCGACGCGCTGGGCCAGTTGCGGCTTGAGCTGCTCGTAGGGCGGCGCGGTCAGGGGACGGGACTCCTCGAGCAGGATCACGTGCCAGCCGAAGTCGGACTTCACCGGGGCTTCGGTGTACTTGCCCTTTTCAAGCTTGACCAGGGCGTCGGCGAAAGGCTTCACATAAGCATTGGGAGGGGCCCAGCCGAGGTCGCCGCCGTTGTCCTTGGACCCCGGGTCCTTGGAGTCCTTGGCCAGATCGGCAAACTTCTCGCCCTTCTTCAGCTTGGCGATGATGGCCTTGGCGTCGTCTTCCTTCTCGACCAGGATATGACGGGCGTGGTACTCGTTACCGCTCATCTGGGCCTTGATGCTGTCGTATTCCTGCTTGATCTGGGCCTCGGTCACCGGGTTGGACTTCATGTAGTCCTGGAGGAAGGCGCGGATCAGCACGGACTGGCGGGCCAGGTCGATCTGGGCGGCCACGTCGGCCTTCTTGTCCAGGCCCTTCTTCTTGGCTTCCTGGGCCAGCACTTCGCGGCGCACCAGCTCTTCCTTCACGGCAGCGCGCAGTTCGGCGTTGTCGGGAGCGCCCTTGGCCTTCTGCTCGTTCACGATGGCGTCGGCCAGGGACTTGGAGATGGAAACACCATTGACCTTGGCGACGGATTGGGCGAAGGCGGGGGCGCTGATGACGGAAGCGGCAACCAGCGAGAGGGCCAGTTTGGACAGCGTATGCATGTATGAGTCCTTGTGGGGGAAAGCGTTGCGTTGATGACGAAAGAATTATACGGCGGGGAGGGCGCAGGAGGCCGCTCGCGCAACGCGCGGCGACGAACGGCTCAGGCCTCTTCCTCCGGGGTATGGGTGGTCAAGGCCAGGGCATGGATCGGGCCGCGCATCAATTCACCGGCGGCTGCATAGACCAGCCGGTGGCGGGACACGGTGGGTTTACCGGCGAAGGCGGCCGAGACGACCAGCACTCGGTAGTGGCGGCCGCCCCCCCGGGCGCCGGCATGGCCGGCATGGTGGTGACTATCGTCCGTAATTTCCAGCCGGACCGGCGCCAGGGCTGCAGTGAGTCGCTCGTGCAGGGTCGCGGCCAGGGCTTCGGAGGTGTAGTGCATGGCGGCCGACGATTCAGGTGGGAAAAACCTTTTTGAACGGCTTGACCACGACTTTGGCGTAGACCCCGGCAGCGACGTAGGGGTCGGCGTCGGCCCAGGCCTGGGCGTCGCTCAGGCTGGCAAATTCGGCGACGATCAGGCTGCCGCTGAAGCCGGCCGGGCCCGGGTCCGGGGAGTCGATGGCCGGGCAGGGGCCGGCCAGCAGGAGACGGCCGTCGGCCTGCAGGGCCTGGAGGCGTTCCAGGTGGGCGGGGCGGGCAGCCAGACGCTGCTCCAGGGAACCGGGGTTGTCTTCACCGACGATGGCGTACCACATCATTGTCTTTCCTCCACGCCCGCATCGGCGGATGGGGCGGCGTTGGCAGGGTTGAGCGGGGCGGGTTGTTGGGCGGAATCGTCCATGTAGCGCGCCAGGATGAACCCCTGGGCGACCATGAACGCCAGGAGCATGCCGGTGGCGCCGAACAGCTTGAAGTTCACCCAGGCATCGAGGGAATAGGTGAAGGCCACGTACAGGTTGGCCAGCCCCATGACCACGAAGAACAGCGACCAGGCCAGGTTGAGCTTGTGCCAGATTGGCTCGGGCAGGGTGATCTGCTTGCCCAGCATGGTACGGATCAGGTTCTTGCGGAAGAAGATCGACGAGCCGAGCAGCAGGGTCGAGAACAGCCAGTAGAGCACCGTGGGCTTCCACTTGATGAAGGTTTCGTCGTGGAGCAGCAAGGTGGCACCGCCGAAGATCGTGACGATCGCCAGGCTGGCCCAGAGCATGGTGTCGACCTTGCGGTGGCGATACCAGACCCAGGCGATCTGGGCGGCCGTGGCGGCAATGGCCACCGCAGTAGCGGCAAAGATGCCCGACGTCTTGTAGGCGGCGAAAAACAGGATGACGGGCAGGAGGTCGAAGAGAAACTTCATCGGTATGGGAAAGCGGTGCGGCAGCAGGATGGTGCCGGCGCCGGCCAGGGGCGACGACGGGAAAAGATCGGCGATTATGGTCTTTCCCGAGGGGAGCTGTCCATGGATTCCATGCATCTTCGGTGACAGTGTGTAATCCGCCCGGGACGGGGCTTCCCGCGGCCCGCGCTATACTCGCCGCTCCTGCCTGGAGGCAGGGCTGCCGCCGCGGTTGCCGCCCGCGGCTTTTTTCCTCGGTATCCGTCGCCATGACCTTTTCGTTCCGACCGTTCCTGCGCTGGCTGCCCCATCGCCTCGGCTCCCAGCTGGCCCTGCTGGTTTCGCTGCTGTTTGCCGGCACGGTGTTCGTGTACACCTGGGTGACGGCGTCGGCGGAGATGAACCTGGCCGAACACTTGGTGATCAGCCAGTCTCGCACCCTGGCCCGGGGCGTGGCGGATTCCGTAAGCGACATGATCGTGCTGGGTGATGGTGCCGGCCTGGAATACACCTTGCAGCGCGCCAATGAGGCCACCGAAGTGCGCGGCCTGATGGTGGTCGATCTGGCGGGCAAGGTGCTGGCCGCGTCCCGCCGCGACGACAATGGCCTGATCCAGGCCGTCTACGGCCTGCCGCTCATGAAGGTGCCGGAGGGTAGCCAGCCCCTGCATGTGATGCGGCCGTCGGATTCCCCAGATTTTCTCCACGCCACCGGCTCACGGCTGACCCTGTGGTATCCGCTCGAAAGCGGTGAGCGACAGGGCTGGCTGCGCATGGACGTGGGGCTCGATGCGCTGGACCAGGCCTGGCGCGAAACCTGGCGGACCAGCGTGTTGACCGCCGTGCTGTCGGTACTGGCCAGCACCGTGCTGCTGCTGTTGTTCCTGGCACGGCCTCTGCGGGCATTGCGCCAGGCGGCCCGGTTTGCCGCCGATCTGGACGTGCGCCGGGGCGACGTGCTGCCTGCCTACCGGGCCGATCTGGAAACCGGTGAAGTGGTCAGCGCCCTTAACCGTGCCTCCCTGCAGCTGGCGGCTCAGGAGGCGACCATCGCCGAGCACACCCGCTTTCTCAAAAGCCTTACCGATGCTCTGGGCGAAGGGGTGGTGGCCACCGACGCCTTGGGGCGGGTGACCTTCGTCAATGCCGAGGCCGAGCGGCTGCTCGGCTACAGCCGGGCCGAACTGGAGGGGCAATACCTGCACGATCGGGTCCATCCGTGCACCCTGAGCGGCCAGCCGGTGGCCCGGGACGAGTGCCCGATGCATGCCCCGGCGGTGCTGCGCCACGCTTTCCGCACCGACTATGACGCCTTTACCCGCAAGGACGGCAGCCTGCTGCCGGTGTCGGTGGTTCAGGTGCCCCTGCTCGAAGGCCAGCGCCTGACCGGTACCGTGGCTGCCTTTCAGGACATCACCGAACGCAAGCGTGACGAGGAATACCTGCTCGCCACCACCTCCCGGCTCACCGCCCTGATCGAGAGCCTGCAGGCCGGCATCCTGGTCGAGGACGAGAACCGCCAGGTCCTGCTGGTCAACCAGACCATGCCCGCCGTGCTCGGACTCGACTCCACCCTGGCGGAAAGCTACATCGGCCAGGACTGCCGCACCGTCCTGGCCAGCCACCTGCCGCTCATGAGCAACGGCGAGGAGATGCAGGCCTGGGTCGAGGCCCGGGTGGTGGAGCGGCAGCACGCCGAGGGCAAGGAAATGCTGTTGAAGGATGGTCGGGTACTGGAACTGGACTACGTGCCCATCTATCTTTTTCCCGACGCTCCGGACCCGGACGGCTACCGGGGCCACCTGTGGCTGTTCCGCGACATCACCGAACGGAAGCAGGCCGAGCATGAACTGGAGCAGGCCCGCCAGGCGGCCGAGGCGGCGAACCGGGCGAAGAGCGTCTTCCTGGCCAGCATGAGCCATGAAATCCGCACCCCGATGAACGGCATCCTGGGGATGACCGACCTGACCCTGGAAACCAACCTGGACCCGGTACAGCGCGACTACCTGGAAACGGTCAAATCCTCGGCGGAATCCCTGCTGGTGATCATCAACGACATCCTCGACTTCTCCAAGATCGAGGCCGGGCGCATGGACCTGGAAGCGATTCCCTTCGCTCCCCGGGCCCTGGTCCGCGACGTGATCAAACCCCTGGCCCTGCGTGCCCGGCAAAAGGGCCTGACCCTGGAGTCGGTGGTCACCGAGGATGTGCCGGAGCGCCTGGTCGGCGATCCGGTGCGGCTCAAACAGGTGCTGATCAACCTGATCGGCAATGCGCTCAAATTCACCGAGCAGGGCGGCGTCACCGTCACTCTCGCCCGGGGCGACGAGCCGGGCCACCTGCGGGTATCGGTCAGCGATACCGGGGTGGGCATTGCCCCGGAGCAGCAGCAGGTCATCTTCGACGCCTTTTCCCAGGCCGACAGCAGTATTGCCCGGCGCTTCGGCGGCACCGGCCTGGGCCTGGCCATCAGCAACCGGCTGGTCACCATGATGGGCGGGCATATCGGCGTGGAAAGCCGGCCCGGCCACGGCGCCACGTTCTTCTTCGATGCCCGCCTCGGCACCCTGGCCTTGCCAGAGGAAGCGCCTGTTGCCGAGGCTGCCGAACCGGCCGGTGGCCAGGGCCGCGCCACGTTGCTCCAGCCCCTGTCCCTGCTGTTGGCCGAGGACCATCCGGTCAACCGCAAGCTGGCCCTGGCCCTGCTCAATGGCCGCGGCCACCGGGTTACGGTGGCGGAAAACGGCCGGCAGGCCCTGGAGCGCTGGGTGGCGGCGCCAGAGGACTTCGATGCGGTGCTGATGGACGTGCACATGCCGGAAATGGATGGCCTCACCGCCACCCGGGAAATCCGTGCCGCCGAGGCGGCCCGGGGCGACGGACGGACCATTCCCATCATCGCCATGACCGCCAGCGTGCTGGAAGGCGACCGGGAAGCCTGCCTGGCGGCGGGCATGAACGGCTACGTGGCCAAGCCGGTGGTGGCCGAACACCTGTTTGCCGAGCTGGCCCGCTGCCTGCCCAACGCGGTGGTGTCCGCACCGGGCAGCGTCCCGGCCGGTCCGGCTGTGCCGGGACCCTCGTCAGCGAATGTGCCGGATGTGCCGCTGCTCGACCGGGACGAAACCCTGGCGCGCATGGGGGGCGATACGGAACTGCTGGCGACCCTGGCCGGGATGTTCCGCGATGAACTCCCCAATCACCGTCAGCGCCTGGCGCCGCCGACAGTGGAAAGCGCCGCCGAATGGGCCAAGCGTATCGCCGACGAGGCCCATACGCTGAAGAGCCTGTTTGCCACCTTCTCCGCCCCCGGCGCCACGGCCCAGGCCCTGGATCTGGAGCAGGCTGCACGGCGGGCGCTCAAGGGCGCGGCAAACCAGGAGATCGGCGGAAAGGAGTTGGAGGCCTTGCAAGGTCAAACAGTGACGTTGCTCGCCACCCTGGATGAGGTCGAGACGGAGCTGCTGGCCTGGCTGGCCGCCGCCTGATGCACCGGCTTCGGCCGTGAGGGCGGGGCAACGCCCGCCTCACGGCGCTCCACCGCGTTCCATTCCAGCTCAGTGCCGGGCGAATACCGAGACTTTTTCCCGGCCGCCTTCCCGACTCACCAGCAGGGTGTCGTAGGGCTGGGGCTTGGGCACTTCCATCCCTGGGGCGCCCTGGGGCATGCCGGGCACGGCCAGGCCGACGGCCTTGGGCTTTTCCGCCAGCAGGCGGCGGATGTCCTGGGCCGGCACGTGGCCCTCGATGGCATAGCCGCCCACCTTGGCGGTGTGGCACGAGGCCAGGGAATCGGGCATGCCGGCGGCGGCCCGGGCGGCCTGGGTATCGTCCACGTTGTGCACCTTCACCGTGAAGCCGGCGGCCTGCATGTGCTTCACCCAGTCGGTGCAACAGCCGCAGTAGGGGCTCTTGAATACCTCCACGGTCGGCAGGGCCGCTTGGGCCAGGGCCCCGGCGGCGTTGAGCGCCAGGAGCAACGCGGCGATCCCCCGCCGGAGGCGGCGCGGTGTGGCGGAGGACTGAGTGGCGTGGGTGGCATGGTGCATGGTCATCTCCCGTAAAGGCACCGGGAATCCCCGGTTGGGTGGTGGCCGACAGCCCCGGGCAGGGATGCCGGCCGGAGGGTTCGAAAATGTCCGGAAACGCTGGAACAGGCGGAATCCCTCGTCAGAGCTTGATCTCCAGCCGGGCCGAGAACACCCGGTAGGTGCGGGCGCTGCTCTGCACCGACTGTTCGCCGGTGCCGGTCAGGTAGGCGCTACCGGTGGCGTAGTCGGCGTGCAGCAGGTTGGCGGCGGAAAAGCGGACGCGGGTATCCCGGTCCACCTGCCACAGGGCGTACACGTCGTACACCCGCTTCAGCTGCTGGGTATAGCTCTGGGTGTTGCTCTGCTGCACGGTGAAGGCCGGGGTCCAGTTGAGGTTGCCGCCCACGGTCAGGGGCAGGCTGCGCAGGGGGTAGTCGGCGCCCAGGTTGGCGGTGTAGCCGGGCTGCTGGTCGAGCCGGTTGTTGGGGCCGTCGATGCCGTCCACCTTGGACCAGAAGCGGCTGACGTTGGCCCGGATGTCCAGGGGCGGGGCGCCGGCCATCAGTTCGGCGAGGCGGAACTTGGCGTCCAGCTCGATGCCCCGGGTGACGGCGCTGCCGATGTTCTGGGGCGTGGTCACCCAGCGCTGGCTCGGCGACCAGCTGACGCTTTGCAACGAGGTGACGTTGCGGATCAGGTTGTCGATGTTGCGCTGGAACAGGCTGGCGCTGAGGATGCCCCCTTCCGCCAGATAGTGCTCGTAGGCCAGGTCCAGGCCCCAGGCCAGTTCCGGCTTGAGGTTGGGGTTGCCGGCGCTGTCCGGCTTGTCCACCGTGTTCGACACGCTGGTGGAATAGGTGCTGGACAGGGTGGGGCGGGGCACCAACTGGCCGAGGGTGGGGGACTTGTAGCTGCGGGTCAGGCCCAGGCGAATCTGGTCCTTGCTCTCCTCGGTGAAGCGCCAGACGCTGTGGAAGAGGGGGCTGGCCACGCTGCTGTCGTTGCTAGCCGAGCCGGAGGCCCAGTCGCTGCGGGTGCGGATCGTCTCCCAGCGCAGACCGCCATAAACCGACCACAGGGGCGAGATTTCCCACTCGTCCTGGCCGAAGGCCGCCAGGCGGGTGGTACTGGCCTCCAGGTCGCTGCCGAACTGGGCCAGTTGCAGGGCGCCGTCCTGGAGGGTGGTGGCGGTCTCCTTGCGCTGGCCCCGCTCCAGCTCCCAGCCCATCGCCAGGCTGTGGCCCCGGGCCACCGGGTTGGACAGCTTGCCGGCGGTACTGAAGGTGGTGTCGCGGATGCGGGTGTTGCTCCTGCTGGTGTGGGCCAGGGCGCCGCCGCCGTCGTACTCGCGGCGGTCGGTGGTGCTGTCGCTGCTGGCCAGGCCGGCGCTGAAGCGGATGTCGAGGCGCGAGCCGCCTTCCAGGCGGTGCTTCCAGTTGCCCATCACCCGCAGCAGGGTGTTCTCGTTCTCGGTGCGCCACTGGGCGGTGCTGTAGGGCGCGACGCCGACGGTCTCGGTGAGCTGGCTGTCCCCGGTGGTGACGCCCCGGTTGACGGCGAGGAAGGGGTTGAGGGTCAGGCTGTCGCCGCCATCGAGCTTCCAGTTGAGGCGCGACGACAGGTGCAGACCGTCGCTGACCGTGTTGCTGCGGCTCTGTTCGTCACGTTGCAGGGTGGCCAGGCCGGTGCCCAGGTCCCGGGCGCTGGTGGTGGTGTCCACCTGGCTGGCCTGGTTGCGGTGCATGACGTTGGCGTTGAGGTTGTAGCCGAAGCTGCCGTCGCTGTCGCTGCGCTGCAATGAGACGAAGGATTGCAGCCGGCCGTTCTCCAGGCTGGCCGAGGGGCGGAAGTCGTTCTGCTTACGGGCGAAATCCTCGCGCAGAACGATGTTGATGGTGCCGGCGATGGCCCGGGTGCTGTGCTCGGCCACCGGCGCCCGCATCACCTCGATCCGCTCCACCTGGTCGGGCGGAATGCTGTCCAGGGAAAAGCCCCGGGGGGCCGGCTCGCCGTTGAGCAGGATCTGGGTATAGCCGTTGCCCAGGCCGCGCATGCGGATGTCGCCGCCACGGCCCGGCGTGCCGGAAATGGTGACGCTGGGCAGGCGCTTGAGCACGTCGCCCAGGGAGGTGTCGCCGTAGCGGTCCAGTTCCTCCCGGCCGAACACCATCTTGGCGGCGGTGGAATAGCGGCGCTGCTCGGTGTCGTCCAGGCGGTTGGCCGAGACCACCACCTCGTTCAGGGTGCGGTTGTCCTTGCCGGGTGCCGCCCGTTTTTCCGCCGGAACGTTATCGGCCGCTTCAGCCACCTCGGCGGCAGCGGCGCCCAGGGGAAAAGTGGAGAGGGTGGACAGGGCCAGGGAAAGCAGACGAGGCAGGGGCAGGGGAGGACGTGACAGCGCCAGCATGACGGGACTCTCGCAGAAAAGGGGAAGGGTCCGCGGGATGCGGACCGGATCTGGGTCTTTTGCGTGCTGGGTGGCTGAAGGGGCTTGAGCGAGCCTGGCTGCCTGGCGGGCGCGAGTATACGGGCAGCCTATGGGTAGGGTTGTTTCAGGTTGTAAGGCGACTTTCGATGCGAATCCGCTCCTTGCGCCCGGCAAGGGGCGAAAGACGCATTGTGAAGCCGATGGCATGGCTGCACGCATTGCTCAAATCCTGGCGGGGGCGTTCGCGCTGCCCCGGGCGGCTCAACCGCCCGGGGCCAGGCCTTACTTGATGGCGAAGCGCACCGTGGTCGGAGCCTGGCCGGGCAGGGTTACCACCGCCACGGCAGTGGCCGGGGCCTTGAAGTCGCCCTTGGCGGCGAGCTTGTTGTCACCGGCCGGGGCCAGCAGGGCCTCGCTCTTCTTGCCGCCGGCCAGCCAGGTGAGCTTGCCGGTGGCGCCCTGGGCGGCAATGGGCTGGCCGTGCTGGGTCAGGTAGACGGTGACGCCGCCCTCGGCCACGGTCAGCTCGGCCTGGAAGATGCCGGCCTCGGCGAACACGCCGCCGTACTGGGGCTGGCCGTGGGCCTCATGGGCCAGGGCCGGGGTGGCGAGGCCTGCGCCCAGGGCCAGGCCCAGGGCGAGGGTGGAAGCACGCAGGAAGTTGGTGAGGGTTTTCATGGGTCTCTCCGGAAAGGACGGTCAAAAGGTTTCGTCGCTGCTGTCGGCCAGCAGGCGTTCGAGGGGCGCCCGGCCGTAGCGGGCGAAGAGCAGGGGGGTGACGAAGCTGTCGAGCAAGGTCGAGGAGATCAACCCGGCGAAGATCACCACCGCCACCGGGTGAAGGATCTCGGTGCCCGGCTGGTGGGCCTCGAACAGCAGGGGCGCCAGGGCGAAGGCCGCCACCAGGGCGGTCATCAACACCGGGGTGAGGCGCTCCAGGGAACCGCGCAGGATCATGGCCGGGCCGAAGGTCTCGCCCTCGAAGCGGCACAGGTTCACGTAGTGGCTGACCTTGAGGATGCCGTTGCGGGTGGCGATGCCGGCCAGGGTGATGAAGCCGATCAGGGTGGCGATCGACAGGGGTTGGCCCGACAGCCACAGGCCGGCCACGCTGCCCACCAGGGCCAGGGGCACGTTGGCGATGATGAGTAACGCCAGGGCCGTGGAGCGGTAGCGCGAGTAGAGCACCACGAAGATCAGGGCCAGGGACACCAGGGATAGGCCGGCGATAAGGCGGCTGGCTTCCTCCTGGGCCTTGAACTGGCCGTCCAGGGTGAAAAAGTAGCCCTCGGGCAGGGGCGTGGCGTCGAGCACCCGGCGGATGTCCTCCACCACCGCGGACAGGGCCCGGCCCTGGGCGTTGGCGGAGAGCACGATGCGCCGCCGGCCGTTGTCGCGGCTGATCTGGTTGGGGCCGTCGCCGTCCTCGATGCTGGCCAGCCGGGCCAGGGGCACCCGGCCCCCGGGGGTCTCGATCAACAGGTTGGACAGCCCCTCGACGCTGCGCGCCGACTCGGGCAGGCGCAGCACCAGGGCGAAGCGGCGGTTGTCCTCGATCACCTGGCTGATCTTCTCGCCGTCGGTGAGGGTCTGCAGCTGGGCCAGCAGTACCGCCGGGGAGACGCCGTACTGGCTGGCCCGGTCGTAGTCGATGCGCACCTTGATCTGGGGCGCCAGCACCTGCTTCTCGATCTCCAGGTCGGCAATGCCGGGGATGGCCGCCAGCTTGTCGCGCAGCCGGGCCGCCTCGCCGCGTAGCACGTCCAGGTCGTCGCCGACGATGCGCAGGGCGATCTGGGCGCGCACCCCGGAGAGCATGTGGTCGATGCGGTGGGAGATGGGCTGGCCCAGGCTTACCGCCGCCGGCAGTACCGCCAGCTTGTCGCGGATCGCCGCCGATACCTGGCGGGTGTCGGCGTCCGGGGCCAGCTTCACGTCCAGTTCCGAGACGTGGACGCCCTCGGCGTGCTCGTCCAGCTCGGCCCGGCCGGAGCGGCGTCCGACGTGCTCGATGCCGGGCAGGCCGCGCACCAGGTCCTCGGCCTGGCGGGCGATGCGAACCGATTCGGTCAGGGTGGTGCCCGGGTTGAGGCGCACCCCCACCAGCAACGACCCCTCGTTGAAGGGCGGCAGGAAGGTGGTGGGGAAGAAGGGCACCGAGGCCGCCGCCAGCAGCACCGCCGCTGCCGTGCCGGCCAGCACCGCCTTGGGCGCATCCAGCACCCGGGTGAGCAGGCGGGCGTAGTGGCGCTTCAACCAGACCACCAGCCGGGTGTCGTCGTGGCCGGCGCCGGCACTCTGTTCGGCTACCTTGGGCAGCAGCCAGGCCGACAGCACCGGGGTGACGGTGATCGACACCGCCAGGCTGGCCAGGATCGAGGTCAGGTAGGCCGCGCCGAGGGGCACGAACAGCCGCCCTTCCAGCCCGGGCAGGGCGAACAGGGGGACGAACACCAGGACGATGATGAAGGTGGCGTAGAGGATGGCCGAGCGCACCTCCAGGGTGGCGTCGAGCACCACCTTGCCCACCGCCTGGGGCGCGGCGCTGACCCGGTTGAGCTTGAGCCGGCGCAGCACGTTCTCGACCCCCACCACCGCGTCGTCCACCAGTTCGCCGATGGCGATGGCCAGGCCCCCCAGGGTCATGGTGTTGATCGACAGCCCGAAGGCCTGGAAGACCAGGGCGGTGACCAGCAGCGACAGGGGGATGGCCGCCAGGGAAATGACCGTGGTGCGCCAGTTGCCGAGGAACAGGAAGAGAATCGCGGCGACGAACACCCCGGCCGCCAGCAGTTTGGTCTTGAGGTTGCCGATGGACGACTCGATGAAGTCGGCCTGGCGGAAGGTTACCTGGGGCGCGGCCATGCCCGGGGGCAGCGACTTGCCCAACTCCGTCAGCGCCGCCTCGATCCGCCCGGTGAGGGCGATGGTGTCGGCGGCGGGCTGCTTCTGCACCGCCAGGATCACCGCCGGCTGGCCGTTGAAGCCCGCGTCGCCGCGGCGGATGGCCGGGGCGAAGCCGACGCTGGCGATCTGTTCGAGCAGGATCGGCTGACCGTTGCGGGCGGTCAGGGCCAGGCGCTTCAGGTCCTCCAGGCGCTTGGTACGGCCCAGGTGGCGGATCAGGTATTCCCGCCCGTTCAGCTCCAGGAAGCCGCCGCTGGTATTGGCGGCAAAGCCGCGCAGGGCGGTTTCCACCTGGTCCAGGGTGATGCCCAGGGCGGCCATGCGCGCCGAATCCGGTTGCACCTGGAACTGGCGCACCTCGCCGCCGATGGGGATCACCTGGGCCACCCCGGGGAGGGTCAGCAGCCGCGGGCGCAGCACCCAGTCGGCGTACTCGCGCACCGCCATGGCGCTGATCTTGGCTTCATCCACCGGCAGGGCGATCAGCATCACCTCGCCCATGATCGACGACACCGGCCCCATGCGCGACACCACCCCGGCGGGCAACTGCTCCTGCACCAGGGACAGGCGCTCGTTGACCATCTGCCGGGCCCGGTAGATGTCGCCGCCGCCCGCCCCACCCATGTCCCAGTCGAACTGGACATAGACGAAGGACAGGCCGGCGGAGGACACGGAACGCACCGCGCTCACCCCGGGCATGCCGTTCATGGCGGTTTCCAGGGGGAAGGTGATGAGGGTTTCCACTTCCTCCGGGGCCATGCCGCCGGCCTCGGTCATGAGGGTGACGGTGGGCTTGTTGAGGTCGGGAAAGACGTCCACCGGGGTGCGGCTGGCGACGAAGGCGCCGTAGAGCATCAGGGCGCCGGCGGTGGCCAGCACCAGCAGGCGGTTGGCCAGGCTCTTGTGTACAAGGGTGGCAAACATGGGTCACCTCACCTGGTTGAGCAGGGTCGCCCCCTGCACCACCACCCGCTCGCCGGCCGCGACGCCGTCGGTGAGGGTCACCCGGGCACCGTCCAGGGGGACGAAGCGCACCGGCCGGGGCACGAAGCGCTCGGCGCCGGTCTTCACCCACACCACGTCCTGGTTGGCCGGGTTCTTGACCAGGGCGGCGGCGGGCACCGGGGCGCCGGTCACCGTGTCCCGGGTCTGGGCCAGCACGGTCACCGTCTGGCCCAGGGCCAGGACGGGGGCCGTCCCCGTTTCCGGGCCGGCGTCGACGCGAAATTGCAGGGGCACTGCCTGCTCGCGCAGGGCGCGGCCGGCACCGACGAAGCGCAGCGCCAGGGATTCCCCCGGGGCCGGACTGGCACTGGCGGTGGCGATGCGCGCCGCCAGGCGCGGGTCGAAGGTCAGGGCCTCGATGCGCAGCCCGGCCGGATCGACGATCTCGAACAGGGTCTCCCGGGCGTCCACCACCTGGCCGGCGATGGCGTTGGCGGTGGCCACCACCCCGGCCACCGGGGCGCGCAACTCCTCGTGGTAGCGCAGGCTGCCGGACAGGGTGGCGAGCCGGTCCTTGAGACTTTGCACCTCGGCCTCGGCCTGCTCGATGTCCTTGCGCGCCACGGTGGCTTCCAGGGACTGGAGGCGGGCCAGGCGCTTTTCCGCCACCTTCAGTTGGGCACGGAAGTCCGCCGCCTGGGCGGCCTGGTTGCCCAGTTCCAGGGCCGAGGCCGAGGGGTGGATGGCGGCCAGCAGCTGGCCGCGCCGCACCTTCTCGCCCAAGGCGGGCAGGCCGCCGGCGGGAGGCTCGATGCGCCCGGCAATCATGGCCTGAACCCGGCCGCCGGTGCTGGGGTCGAGCACCACCCGGCCGGGCAGTTCCACGCTCTGGGGTTGGGCCGAGGGCTGGGCCACCACCGTGCGCAGGCCGAGTTGGCGCTGGGACGGCTTGGGCAGAAAGACGCTGCCGTCGGGCAGGCGCTGGGGCGCGTCGCCGCGCACCGCCGGGGGCGGGGCGTCGTCATGGCCTTCATGGGCCTGGGTGGTCACTGGCAGCAGGGCGGCCAGGGCGAGGGCCAGCAGGGCGGCCAGGGGCGCGGCCGCGCCCCTGGCGCGGCGCCGCCGTGACAAGGGGGCCGGCAGGCGGGACAGGTGCGGCCGGTGGGGCAGGAATCGGGTCATGAGCTTCTCCCGGAAGCGGCTGGGCGGCGGCGCAGGCGCCGCACGGCGAGGATGAGGGCGGCAACAGCGGCTGCGATGGCGGCGGCGATGGCAATCCCGCTGCCCAGGCGGGCGGGCCAGGATACGGGGGCGGCGCCGGGCAGGGCGCCCGTTGCCACGGTGAAGTCGGCGGCGAGCAGGTCGGCCTCGTCGCCAGCGCTCACCGTCAGGGTCAAGGCCCGGCTGCCGGGGGCGGCCAGGCTTTGGGCGAAGGCGGCGGGCAGGGTGTAGCTGCCGTCGGAGCGTGCTTCGGCCTGGGCCTTGAGGGGGGCGGTGCCTTCGCCGCTGGCCTCAACCTCGATGCTGGCGTTGGCTACCGGTTCGCCGCTGGCCCAGCGGTCGAGCCACAGGGTCAGCTGGGGGGCGCCGTGGCCGTCCGGCGTGGGCTGCAGGCGGCCGACGATTTCGAACAGGTCGGAGTGGGCCTCGAAGGACGGCGCGGCGGCCGAGGCGCTGGCCGCCGCCGGGGCATCGTGCCCGGGGCCAGACAGGGCGGGCATCGGCGCGAGGGCCAGGCTGAGCGCAAGGAGGGGCGCGGCTCTCCAGGCGGCCTGCCTGGAGAGCAAGGACTGGCGCGGTGTTCCAGAGGGGGGGATTGCGGTGTTCATGGCAGGAGTCCCAAGGATTGGTTGCGCCGGGCGATGGCCCGGGCGGCCTCGATGCGGGCCCGAGCAGCGGCCAGCTCGGCGTCGAAACGGTCGAATTCGATGCGCAGCCGTTGCGGCAGGTCGATGTTGCCGAGCTGAAAGGCCCGGGCGTATTCGCGTTGGGTTTCGGCGGCCAGGACCAGGCGCTGCTCGGCCCGGGCCAGGGCGATGGCGGATTGCTCCACCTCCCGGGCGCTGGCGTCCTGCTCGGCGGCGAGCCGGGCCCGCTCCACCGGCAGGGTGGCTTCGGCCTCGGTCAATTCGGCGCTGGCGGCGGCGATGCGCGGCCGGTTGCGGGCGTCGGTGGCGAGGGGGATGCGTACTGCCACGGTGGCCGAGCTTTCCCAGGGCCCGTCGAAGCTGCCGCGGTCGCGGCGCATGCCCACCGCCAGCTCCGGGTAGTCGCGCACGTTGCCCCGGGCCACGGCCAGGCGCGCGCGGGCCGCCTCGATGGCTCGGGCCAGCGGAGCGAGCAGGGGGTGGGCGGTTTCAGCGGCGCTGAGCGGGGTGTCGAAGGCCGGGCCGTCATCCACCGGGATGCTCGCCGGGCGAGGGCGCGCAGTGGATGCGTCGGATGCACCGGCCGCCAGGGGCCGGATCGGGGTGGACAGCGCGCCCGGTGGGCTGACGGATTGGCCGGTACTGGCGAGGCTGGCCGGCGCCATTGCCGGGAGGGCGGCCAGGGATTCCCGGGCCGCCGCCTCGTCGGGCAGGGTCGCCAGACCGGTCAGGGCGGTGAAGGCGCGGCGCGCCCGATGGGCCCGGGCCTCGCTCTCGGCCTGGACCGCCAGGGCGGCCTGCTCGGCGCCCTGGGCCTGGTTGAGGTCCATGCGCGCCAGTTCACCGGCGGCGACGCGGCGGCGCACGTCCTCGCTGAGGCGGGCCGCATCGTCGGCGCGGCGGTTGGCGACGATCCGCTCGTTTTCGGCCAGGCGGGCCTGCCAGTAGGCTTCGCGCACCTCGCCGGCGAGCCGCCAGCGGGCCTGGCCGACCAGGGCCTCGAAGGCGCCCTGTTCCGATTCGACCAGGGCCAGGGTGCGGGACTGGTAGCCGGGCAGCCACAGGGGCAGGGCCACGGCCACGTCCCATTCGGAAACCCCGGTGTTGCGGTTGAGGCGGTCGTTGCGGTTACTCGCCGACAGGGCGGGCGCCTCGGGCAGCAGGCTGCCGGCCGCGCCCCGGCGGGCGGCGAACTCGTCGAGCCGGGCGGTGAGCGCCCGGGCCGCGGGTTGTCGTTGCCAGGCGGCGTCGACGGCCGCCGCCAGGCCCGGCGCCGCAGGCGGAGCGGTTGAAACGGTTTGGGCCTGGGCATGGGAAACGCCGCCGCCCAGGGCGATCACGGCGATCTTGGCGAGGGCAATTCCCCGGCAGACCCGGGGTGAAACAATCCAGCACATCGGATTCTCCAGCATGAATACAAGGGGAGAGGGTCCGGCGGGGAACGGGGAATTTTGCTCGGGTTGCCTTCTGAGGTCCGGCCACGGGGCGTTACCCACGCCTGATCAGGCAACTGGGCAAGGCAACGGGGCGGGGGAGGGAAGGTCGGCTGCGCACGGCAGCATGCGAGGACAGCGGGGCTGTCCCAACCGGATCAGAGCGAGGAGATTCGCGTCGTGGTCCCGCCGGTTAGACGGCGGGGGCCCAATTGGGCCGTTCCGGTCCCGACGGGACGACGGAAAGAAGCGGCGGCGCCGCCTGGGCCGGGGGCATGGCGCCGGTGGCGAAGGCGGGCAGGAGGGGGGGCAGAAGCACCAGACTGAGGCAGCTCAGGTGGCAGGTGCCGCAGTCGCCGTCGAAGCCACTGGTATTGGCAGTGGCGCCATCGTCCGCTGCGGCCTGGCTCGCGGCCTGGTCTGCGGCCGCCTCATGGTGGCCGGCGTGATGGCCGTGACCCATCTTGCCTTCGTGGGGGCAGGACAAGGCGGCCATCAGATCGGCCTCGGCCTGCGCCGCCTGCATGGTCTGCATCTCAGTGACGTCGTGACCCTGATGCTGGTGGGCGTGATGGCCGGTGTGCTGCTGGGCGGAATTCGCCGTTTCATGCTGGCACAGGCTCCCCACGGCGGCCCAGACGGACTGCAGCGGAAAGATCACCAGCAGGAAGATGACGAAAAGACGGCGCATGAGGCGAAGGATAGCGGAGGGGCGGCAGGGCTTCAACCTGGGCATGCCGCGCGAGGGCAGGCCCTATCCCCAGTTTCTGTGGGCGGAGCTGTGGATAAGGAGAAAAAGTCCTGGCCCGTCAGGGATATGACGATGCGCCTGAAAAATAGGCCGATAAGCCAGGCGGCTGCGAGGTGGCCTTGGGCCGCGATGTGTTGGCCGTAGCACGGGCGTCGCCTCGAACGGCAGTTCTTCAGGTGCGGGGTGGCGTGGCCAGCAAGGCGGCTACTTCATCGCGGCTCAGGTGCTTCCAGGGCAGGGGCACCAGGCCGGGTACCCGTTGCCGGTAGCGGCGGTAAATGTCGCCGTGATAAATGAGCAGCTTCCGCTCCTCCAGCCGGGAGCCAACGACGAAGTAGAGGGTGGCGAGCAGTGCGGTGAGCAGCATCCCGGCATCCATCGGGCGGGTCCAGATCAGCACCAGGGCCAGGGCGTACCAGGGGTGGCGCACCCAGCGGTGCAGCGGTGAAAGCTGGAAGTGCTCCTGGTCCTCCGCCTGGCGGACATGGCCACGCCATTGGCGCAGGCCGATGAATTCCTCGCCATCGTAGTAGCGCAGCGACCAGATGAAGCCGGCCAGGGCGGCCAGCGCCAGGCCGTTGGCCAGCCAGGCAGCGTAGCCCTGCCAGCGCCACAGGCTGGGCCAGTCGCTGCCATAGAGCAGGCCGAGGGGCGCAAGCAGGAACAGGACGGCGAGCAGGTTGAAGCCGAGACGGTAGGCCGGCATGGCCGCCGGCCAGCGCCGGGCGACCGCGTGCTTGATGGGCAGCGAGGCAAGCAGGGAGTGCAGCGCGAAGTAGCCGAGCCAGGCCAGGGCGAGCAGGGCGAGACGGAAAACAAGGTCGGGCATGGGCCTGGACGTCAGAAGCGGTGATGACGGAGAAAGATAGCGCCATCGGCCGGGGAGAAAAACACCAGGCGAACTTCCGCCATGCCGGGCAGGGTTGCCAGGACTGCGGTCAGGGTGGTGGATACCACCTGGGCCGCCTCGCTTGGCGGGTAGCCGTACACCCCGGTGGAAATGGCGGGAAAGGCCAGGCTGGTGAGGGCGTTATCCGCCGCCAGCTGCAGGGAATTGCGGTAGCAGTTGGCAAGCAGTTCGGCCTCGCGGCCGCCGTGTTGGCCGTAGACCGGGCCAACGGTGTGGATGACGTAGCGGGCCGGCAGGTCGCCGGCGGTGGTGAGCACCGCTTCGCCGGTGGGCAGCCCCTCGGGCCAGCGGCTGGCACGGATCGCCCGGCAGGCGTCGAGGATGGCCGGGCCACCGGCGCGGTGGATCGCACCGTCCACACCGCCGCCGCCGAGCAGGCTGGCATTGGCCGCATTGACCAGGGCGTCCACCGCGTGGCGGGTCAGGTCGCCGACGTGGATGCTGACGCGGCCGTCGAGGAAGGTGGCGAGGGGCGATGAGGCGGGCATGGTCGCAGTGTCGAAGAACCAGAGGCGCAGGGGCGCAGAGGTTGCTGAATTGCGGATCGGGGACGGGTGACCCATCACACCATCTTCATCAGCCAGGTGGCGAGGCAGTATTGGGCGAGCACCACGCTGACGCACATGACGAGCAGGAGAAGCAGGCGGAGTTCGGCCCAGCTCTCTTCCACGCTGCGATTGAAGAGTATCGCCAGAAGTTCGGGCAGGGCCAGGTAGCCCAGCGAGCGGACCACGTCGTCGCTGTCGTCGAAGAGGAGGCGCAGGAAGCCCACGTAGATCGGCCAGTTGACGATCACGATGACCGCCAGCAAGACTGGATGTTCGGGAGGAAACATCGTGCTCGCGCTGCTCCGTGGATCAGCGGCTCAACAGCAGCGCCAGCGCATCCACCAGTTCGGCCCAGTCGGCGTCCTCGCTTAATTCCTCGCGCAGGAACTGGGCCTGGCTGGGGCTCCAGAACGGTGCATCGGCCAGGGCGACGCCATGGGGCAAGGGCCGGTGGGTGGCGATGAAGGCCTCGATGGCGGCGGGGTCGTCGGGCAGGCCCAGTTGGCGGAACAGGTCGCAGAGCTTGTGGATGGCGTTTTCCATGGCGGGTCCTCGGCTGTAGGTGGGTGGAATGGCGAGCGGCAGGAGCGGAAATGGCACCGGACCACGGGCGCCGGCCATTCCTTACAACCTAGCACGGCCAGCGACACCCGGGGCTGGCATCGGCGGGAAGGTTCAGGCCGCGCCGAAGCGGTTGGGCTCCTTACCCTCCTGAACACACCAGTAAATCATCACCACGGTGCCGATCACGGGGATCAGCCCGATCAGTTGCCACCATCCGCTGCGGTCGATGTCGTGCAGGCGGCGCGTGGCCACGGCGAGGCTGGGAAGCAGGAGGGCCAGGGAGACCAGGCTGCCCAGGTTCTCGTTGATGAGGTTGGCGACGATGCTGGCCAGGAGGAGGAAGAGGAGCCACCACCAGTATTCGGAACGGCTGGCACGGCCCTCAAAGTCCAGGTACTTGGCAAAACAGGTTTTGATCGCGTCGGTAAAGGTCATGGCGGCTCCTCAAGGTGGGCGTGGCATGTGTGATGCCAAGGGAATTAACGCCGGCAGCATACTGGTGGGGGCAGGTGACGTCCATGCCTATGTCCTGGAAGGTGGTTGGCGTTTAGCTGTTCATTGGCAGGTTATTTACTGGCTATGGGCGGGGCCGCTGTCCTGACTGCACGGGTTCCGGTGCCGGGCCGGTTGCCCACAATTTCTGTGGGCCAGTCTGTGGATAAAAGAAAAAAGCCCCGGCGCGTCAGGCATATGACGCACCGCCCGGAGAATGAGCAGGGGTGCGGGGTTTGCGGGTAGGTGGCTGGAGAGCCAATAGGGACGCGGGGTTTGCCGGTGGGCTCGTCAAACCCCGCGCCAGTCCTTGTTCTCCGAAAGGTATCCCAGACGCTTGTCGAATCAGACGGTGGTGAGGCGGCCGTCCACCAGTTCGATCACCCGGTCGCAGCGGGCGGCCAGGCGCGGGTCGTGGGTGACGATCAGGCAGGCGCTGCCTTGCTCCCGGTTGAAGCGGCGCATCAGGCTGAAGATGTCGTCGGCGGTCTTGGTATCCAGGTTGCCGGTGGGCTCGTCGGCGAGCAGCAGGCGCGGGTGGGTGGACAGGGCCCGGGCGATGGCCACCCGCTGTTGCATGCCGCCGGACAGTTCCCCGGGCTTCTTGTGTCCGGCCCCGGCCAGGCCCACGGCGGCGAGAAGTTCCTCGGCCCGGGCGGTGGCCTCGTCGGTGGCGATGCCCTGGTGGATGATGGCCGGCATCATCACGTTCTCCAGGGCGGAAAAGGCCGGCAGCAGGTGGTGGAACTGGAAGACGAAGCCGATGGCCCGCCCGCGCAGCCGGGTCAGGCCGGTGTCGTCGAGGGCGGTGGTTTCCTCCCCGGCGATGGCCAAGGTGCCCTGGGTGGGGGTCTCGAGCAGGCCGATCAGGTTGAGCAGGGTCGATTTGCCCGAGCCGGAAGGGCCGGTCAGGGCGACGAACTCGTGCTCGCCCAAGGTCAGGTCGATGCCGTGCAGCACCTCGGTTTCCACCGGCGTGCCGAGGCCGTAGGACTTGCGGATGCCGCGCAGCGCCAGGATCGGTGTGCCCGTGCTGGTGGGCGTAGGGGGGACGGTGGCAGCGGTCGTGTCGAGGGTCATACGCGGATCGCCTGGACCGGATCGAGGCGGGAGGCGCGCCGGGCCGGCAGGGCGGCGGCGGCCACGCCGATCACCGTGGCCAGCCCGCAGGCGCCCAAGGCCAGCATCGGGTCGAGTTCGGCCGAGAACAGCTGGGAGCCGTCCGGCGCCTTGTAGATGTGGGAAAACAGGTGCAGCAGGCCGAAAGCCAGGGCTGTTCCGGCCACCGAGCCTATGGCGCCGACGATGCCGCCCTGAAGCAGGAATACCGCCAGGATGCGGTTACGGCTGGTGCCCATGGCGCGCAAGATGCCGATCTCCTTCTGCTTTTGCACCACCGACACCACCAACACACTGGAGATGCCCAGGGCGACGATGAGGATGACGAAGGTGCGAATCAGGTTGTTGGAGACGCTCTGGTTGGTCAGCGCCGTGAGCAGACCGGAATTGGTCTGCATCCAGGATTCCACGGTCAAGTTGGTCTGGTTGCCGAGGCGGGCCGCCACCCGGTCGGCGATGAAGATGTCGGTGACGGTGAGGTCGATGTTGGACACCGAGCCGGGCAGGTCGAGTAGGGTCTGGGCGAGCTTGAGGGTGACGAACACCCAGCGCCGGTTCACGTCCCGGTTGCCCATGTCGAACAGGCCGGTGACGGTAAGGATCTCATCCCGGCCGTCGGCGGCCAGCACCCGCAGCTTGTCGCCCAGGCCCACCCCCAGGTCCTTGGCCAGGTCGATGCCGATCAGGGTGTTGGTGCCGGAAACGTCGAAACGCCCCTGGGTCATGTAGTTGTCCATCTTCACCACCCGGCGGTACTGCTCCGGCACCATGCCGATCAGGGCCACCGACTTGGTGGCGCCGCCGCGCAAAGCGAAAGCCGGGCCGGTGGCCACCGGCGAGACGGCCACCACGTCCGGGGTGGCCTCGGCCAGTCGGGCCAGGGATTCCCATTGGTCCAGGGGGCGCAGCCGTTGGGCACGGGGTTGCACCGTGGCGGCGATCGGCGCCTCCGGCGGCAGGGCGCGGCGGGTGAGGTCGTCCAGGGGCTTGATGACGATGTGGGCCTGGGAGCCGAGCACCTTGTCGATGATGGTGGCCTGGAGCTGGTTGATCAGCTGGGTGAGAAAGATCACCACTGCCACCCCGCCCGTGACCCCGGCCAGGATCAGGAAGGTCTGCATCCGCCCCTCGCGCAAAAAGCGCAGCGCCACCAGCCACTCGAAGGGTAGGTGGGGGGCGCTGGAGCGGGGCAGACGGAGAAAACGGAACATGGTGGGCGGGCAGTGCGGAAGGGGATCGCGGCTCAGCGGGACAGGCCGGGCACGTCGAAGTTGCGCTTGGTTTCCTCGTTCCGGGGCTTGCCGCGGACCCGTTCGCCGGGACCGGCGGGGGCCTGGGCGACGACCAGCGCATCGCCGGCGGCCACACCGCTGACGATCTCGCTGCTGCCCACCCCCTTCAGGCCGAGGACCACCGGCACTTTCACCGCCCGGCCGTCCTGGATCGCCAGGACCCAGGGCTGCTGCGTATCGGCGCCGCGCACGGCGTCGGAAGCCACCACCAGGGCATCGTCCTTGCGTCCGGTGACCATTTCCACCGAGACGGTCATGTCCGGACGGAGAAAGGCCGGGGGCTTGGGCACCACCAGGCGCACTTCCACGGTGCCCTTCTTCGGATCGATGGACGGGGCGACATAGATCACCTCGGCGTCGAAGCGCTCCCCCGGGTAGGCGTCGGCCACCCCGACGGCCTTGGCGCCGGGCGCCAGGTAGCGCAGGTTCTTCTCGTCCACGTCGGCGTAGATGCGGGTTTCGCCCTGATCGGCCAGGGTCAGCAGCACCTTGCCCGGCTGGGCGGTGGTGCCGGGTTCGACTGTGCGGGTGAGGACCCGGGCGGCCTGGGTAAGGGTGTCCGGGGCCGTCAGGCGCTGGTTGTCGAGGCGCGCCTGGGCGGCTTTGAGTGCCGCTTCGGCCTGGATCAGGCGGGCCTCGGCCAGGGCGCGCTCGGCGCCGCCTTTGGCGTTGCCCTCTGCCTGGGCCCGGGCCGAGAGCAGGGCTGCCCGGGCCGTGTCCCGGTTGCGCGCCGCGTCGTCGGCCTTGGAGCCGCTGTAGAAGCCCTGGGCCACCAGGGCCTCGCTGCGGACGTACTCGGCCTCCGCCACCCGCAGGTTGGCCTCGGCCTGGCGTACCGCCTGATCGGCCATGGGGCCCGCCACCCGGTCGAGCTGGGTGATCTTGGCCCGGGCCTCGACCAGGGCCGCCTTTGCCTGGACCTGGGCGGCCCGGGCTTCGTCGTCGCGCAGGGTGACGAGCAACTGGCCAGGCTTGACCAGATCCCCCTCGCGCACGGTGACGGTTTCCACGGTACCGGTGACCTGGGCACCGATCTCGATGCGGGTCGGCGTAGTGACCCGGCCGGTGGCCACTACCGACTGCACGATGGGCCCCCGGGCCACCGTCACCACCTCCACCGTCTTGGTGCGGGGCCACAGGACAAGGGCGATGACGGCCACGACCACAACGGCGATCAGCAGGCGCTGGCGGGTGAGTTTTAGGGCGGGCATGAACAAGGCGAAAGTGGTGTCGATCGGGCGGAGGTGGCGCTACTCGGGCTTAGCCGGGCAGGTGCAGGGTGCGGGCGATGTCATCCAGACAGCCGTCCCGGCCGGGACCCGGCGGAACGTGAGGAATCAAGCCGAGGCAGGGCAGATCGAAGTCATTATGCAAGTGTTCTTGCAGGTAGCGCACGTTGTCCTCCTGACGGGCCATGGCCGGATCGACGTGGTTGCCGATCCAGCCCGTCAGGCGGAGCCTCCGGGTGGCGATGGCCTCGGCGGTCAGCATTGCGTGGTTGAGGCAGCCCAGGCGCAGGCCCACCACCAGGATCACCGGCAGCGCCAGGGCCCGGGCCAGGTCGGCACCGTCGAGGGTGTCGGACAGGGGGGCGCGAAAACCGCCGACCCCTTCGACCAGCACCAGGTCGGCTTGGCTGGCGAGGCGCGCGTAGGCGGTGCCGATCAGCGCCAGATCCACCGGCCGCCCCTCGTCCCGGGCGGCGATGTGGGGCGACACCGGCGCCTGGTAGAGAAAGGGATTCACGTCCTCCCGGGCCGGCTGGAAGCTACCGGCGGCGAGGATCGCTTCCACGTCGTCGTTACGGCCGGCCGCATCCACCCCGGCGGCCACCGGCTTCATGCCCAGGGCGGTCAACCCCGCCAGCCGGGCGGCGCGCAGCAGCAGGGTGGTGGTGAAGGTCTTGCCGATCTCGGTGTCGGTGCCGGCGATGAAGAAGGAACGGGGAGCGGTCATGGCAAAGTGACGGTGGATAAGTCCATGCAGGTCGGGCGTTGGGGGCGGGGGCGTTCAGCTCCGGGCCAGGGCGTAGATGACCCGATAGCTCAGGGGCAGACCGGCCGGGGTGCGGAAGGGCTCGTAGGCCTCGGCCAGGCGGGCCAGCCCGGCGCGGCCCAGGGGGACGGTGCGGCGCCCGGGGCCGACCTGGTTGGCGCCCACGGCCTTGATGGCGGCGAGCAGGCTGCGCAGATCGGGGTAATGGACGGTGAGGGTCTCGCTATCCAGGCGCACCTCGGCAAAGCCGGCGTCGGCCAGGGTGGCGGTGAGCACGTTGGCATCGTCGAAGGCCAGCACGTGGCGGTGCCGGTCCACACAGGCAAAGGCCTGGGCCAGCTCGGCGAAGGTGCCGGGCCCCAGGGTGGCGATGGCCAGGGTGCCGCCGGGGCGCAGCAGGCGCCGGGCTTCACCCAGGGCGTGGGGCAGGTGGCACCACTGCAGGGCCAGGCTCGACCAGTACAGGCCCAGACTGGCATCGGCAAGGGGGAGGGCTTCCAGGTCGGCGCACAACGCTTGGGGGGCTGCGGCTTGCTTTCCGGGTAATTCGGAGACTCCGGACACTCCGGCCAGTACGGCCTGGGCGGCCTCGACCATGGCCGGGGCCAGGTCGGCGGCCACCAGGGGCGCGCGGGGAAACTGGCGGGCGAGCAGGGGGAGGGCGTAGCCGGTGCCGCAGCCGGCATCGAGCAGGGGGGCGCCGTGCGCCGCCAGGCAGGGCGTTACCGTGCTCAGGCGTGCCAGCAGGCCGGTCACGGCCTGGCGTTGCAGTTCGGCAGCCGCGTCGTAGGTGCGGGCTGCCCGATCGAAGGCGGCCCTGACCTGATGCTTGGTGGGGCGGGTGGGGACTGTACTCATCCGGCCTGGATGGGCGTGGTCGCTGCAGCCAGGGGCTGGGCGCTGCCGGTTGCCGCGAAGCGGGCCATGGCGGCGGCACAACCGGCCGGATCGTGCAGGAAGGGGGTGTGGGCGGCCTCCGGCAAGGTCAGCAACTCGGCACGGGGCAGGTGCTCGGCCAGCCACTGGCCGGCCTCATAGGGGATCAGGCCGTCCTTGGCGCCGTGGATGACCAGGGTGGGCTGGGTAATGGACGCCGCCAGGGAACGCAGGTCCAGCTCCCCCAGCCAGGCCAGGCCGGCGAGCAGGCCGGCTTTTTCAGGCAGAGGCTCCTGGGTGAGGGGCTTGATCAGCCGGTTGATGTCCCGGGCGCGGCTGTCACCCTGGTTGATCAGGGTGGCGAAGCGGGGCACCACGGCGGCGGGCAGGGCACGGATGCCGGTGGTGAAGGTAGCCAGCAGGGCTGGCGCCTGGCCGGCGACGAAGTCGTTACGCTTGACGAAGCTGGGGGTGGTTCCGAGCAGCACCAGCCGGGCGATGGGGCTGTCGGGTTGAATCGCCGCCAGCTGGGCGAGCATGCCGCCCAGGGACCAGCCGGCCAGGGTGCAGCCCGGCGGCAATTGCTCGGCCAGCTGCCGGGCCACGGTGGCGGCGTCCTCCCCTGAGTAGCGCGAGCCGCCATAGCCGGGCAGGTCTACGCACAGCAGGGGCAGGTCCGGCGCCAGGGCGGCGAGGTGGGGCAGCAGGCCGTCCCAGATGCGGCCATCCAGCCCCCAGCCGTGGAGCAGGGCGAGGGGCGGGCGGGCGGTTGCGGCGGGGGTGTTGAGGGGCGTGATGTTCATGGGGCGGGGGCAGCAACGGCGGCCAGGGCGGTGGTCAGGCGGTCCACGTCGTCCAGGGTATGGGCGGCGGACAGGGACACCCGCAACCGGGCGGAACCGGCGGGCACCGTGGGCGGGCGGATGGCAGGCACCCATAGGCCCTGGTCGAGCAGGCCCTGGGCCACGGCGAGGACGGCGTGGTTGTCGCCGACGACGATGGGCTGGATGGCGGTGTCGGAATGGAGCAGACGCCAGGGGGTGCCGGCCAGGCCAGCGCGCAGCCGGGCGATCAGGGCCTGCAGGTGGGCGCGGCGGGTGTCGCCGTCCGGGCTGGCCAGCGTGTCCAGGGAGGCGAGCAGGGCGCAAGCCACGGCGGGGCTGGCGGCGGTGGTGAAGATGTAGGGTCGGGCGGTCTGCAGTAGCCACTCGATCACCGATTCAGTACCGGCGACGAAGGCGCCGGAGACCCCGGCGGCCTTGCCCAGGGTGCCCATCAGCAGAATGCGCGGGGAGGCGGGCAGGCCCAGGTGGGCCAGGCTGCCCCGGCCCTGGGGGCCGAGCACGCCGAAGCCGTGGGCGTCATCCACCACCAGCCAGGCGTCGAAGCGCTCGGCCAGGGCGAACAGTTCGGTAAGCGGCGCCAGGTCCCCGTCCATGCTGAACACGGCATCGGTGAGGATCAGCTTCTTGCGGGCGGTGGAGTTTTCCAGCAGCCGCTCCAGGGTCGCCACGTCGTTGTGTGGGTAGCGCACATGGTCGGCCCGGGACAACTGCACCGCGTCGATCAGGGAGGCGTGGTTGAGTTTGTCGGCGAATACCGCGTCGCCACGGCCCACCAGGGAGGGAACGATGGCCAGGTTGGCCATGTAGCCGGTGGAAAAGGTCAGGGCCCGGGCAAAGCCGGTGAAGGCGGCGAGCCGCGCTTCGAGCTGCTGGAACGGTTCCAGGTGGCCGGACACCAGGTGGGAGGCGCCGGAGCCGGCACCCCAGTGGCGGGCGCCGTCGGCCAGGGCGGCGGCCACGGCGGGGTCGGCGGCCAGCCCCAGGTAGTCGTTGCTGCAAAAGGCCAGCAGGGGCCGGCCATCGACGATGGCGTGGGGGCCGGCGGGGGATTGCAGGGTGCGCCGGGTGCGCAACAGGCCCTGGTCGCGGCGCTTGGCCAGTTCGAGGTCGAGGTCGTCCCAGATCATGGTGCAGTGATTCAGGCGGCGAAGACGGGGGAAGCGGTGGTTTCGGACGGGGCGGCATCGCCGGCAGCCAGGGCCGCATCCAGGGCCTGGAGCGCCCGTTCGGCGAGGAAGGCCAGGTCGGCCTCGGTGGCGATGTAGGGGGGCATGAAGTACAGGGTGTTGCCCAGGGGCCGCAGCAGCACTTCCCGGGCCAGGGCCTCGCGGTAGAAGCGGCGGCCGAAGCTCGGGTCGGCGGCGTCGACGTCGGCGGCCCAGATCATGCCGCGCTGGCGGAAGTGGCGCACCCGGGGGTGCTCGGCCAAGGGCCGCAGCAGTTCGCTGAAGGCGGCGGCGGTGGCCCGGTTGGCGGCGATCACGTCGTCGCCGGCGAAGATGTCCAGGGTGGCCAGGGCCGCCCGGCAGGCCAGGGGGTTGCCGGTGTAGGAGTGGGAATGGAGAAAGCCTCGGGCCAGCCGCTCGTCGAGAAACGCCTGGTAGATGGCGTCGCTGCTCAACACCACCGACAGGGGCAGGTAGCCGGCGGTGATGCCTTTCGACAGGCAGAGAAAGTCGGGGCGGATCGGCACGCCATCGACCACCGCCTGCTCGTGGGCGAAGAAGGTGCCGGTGCGGCCGAAGCCCACGGCGATCTCATCGCAGATCAGATGAACCCCGTAGCGGTCGCACAGGGCGCGGGCCTGCACCAGGTACTCCGGGTCGTGCATGGCCATGCCGCCGGCGCATTGGATGAGGGGCTCGACGATCAGGGCGGCGATGTGCTCGTGCTCTTCGGCCAACAGGGCCTCCAGCCCCCGGGCGGCGCGGCGGGCCACGTCGGCGGCGGATTCGCCGTCCTGGGCGAGGCGGGCGTCCGGGCTGGGCACCACGTAGGCCGGATGGGTCAGGGGGCCGTAGGCGTCCTTGAACAGGGCCACGTCGGTGACCGCCAGGGCGCCCACGGTCTCGCCGTGGTAGCTGCCGGCGACGCAGACGTAGCGTCGCTTGGCCGGGTGCCCGGTGTTCTGCCAGTAGTGGTAGGACATCTTCAGGGCGATCTCGGTGGCCGAGGCACCGTCAGAGGCATAGAAGGCGTGGCCCAGGGCGCCGCCGGTGAGGGCGGAAAGGCGCTCCGACAGCTCCACTACCGGCTCGTGGGTGAAGCCTGCCAGGATGACGTGTTCAAGCTTGTCGAGTTGGTCGCGCAGTGCCGCGTTGATGCGCGGGTTGCCGTGGCCGAACAGGTTTACCCACCAGGAACTGATGCCGTCGAGAAAGCGCCGGCCCGAATCGTCGTACAGCCATAGCCCCTGGCCGCGCACGATGGGAATCAGGGGCAGGGCATTGGCGCCGGACTCCAGATGGTGGCGCATCTGGGTACAGGGGTGCCAGACGGCAGCCAGGCTGCGGTCGAGCAGGGAGGCGGAGGCAGGAAGGGGGGCGTTGGGCATGGGACAAGCGGAAAGCTGGGGTTGCGGCAGACTGCCATCCCGCCAAAAAGATGTCGGGATATTGCAGATTCTGGCAAAGGCCGACATTCTACCGCCTGCACTTCCGGACGAGTCGTCCGGAAAAACCGCAAAAGCTAGAGCAGCGCAGCCGGAAACCCCCGGTGCGCAAGGGGAGAGACGGGTAATGAAGAATCTGAAACTGGGCTGGAAACTGACGATCCTGGTGGCCTTGGCGGCCTTGGGCATCGTGGTCAGCATTGTCATGGGCCTGGTCCAGCTGCGGGACAACCTGCTCGAGGACCGCAAGCTGAAAACCCGCCACGTGGTGGAAACGGTCCATGGCGTGGTCGCCCATTTCCACGCGCTGCAAACCAGCGGCGCGTTGAGTGAGGACGAGGCAAAGGCCGCCGCTATCGCCGCGGTGCGCCGCCTGCGCTATGCCGGCGACGAGTATTTCTTCCTCAACGATTACGCCGCCGCTTCGGTGATGCACCCGATCAAACCGGAGCTGGAAGGCAAGAACCTTTCCGATGCCAAGGATGCCAACGGCGTTCACCTGTTCCGCGTGATGTCGGACGTGGCCAAGACCAAGGGCGACGGTTTTGTCGGCTACGTCTGGCCCAAGCCGGGCAGCGACGTGCCGGTGGAAAAGATTTCCTACGTGAAGGCCTTCCCCGCCTGGGGCTGGGTAGTGGGTTCCGGCATCTACATCGACGACGTGGACAAGGTCTTCCGCGAGAATGCCCTGAGCCAGGGAGGCGTGGCCGCGATCGTGTTGTTGCTGCTGGTGGCGCTCTCCTGGTGGGTGGTGCGCGGCATCCTGGCGCCGGTGAAACAGGTGCAGAGCGTGCTGGAAGCCCTGGCCGAAGGCGACATGACGGTGCATGCCCAGGCCGACGGCCGGGACGAGATTGCCCAGATGCTGCGTTCCGCCGACAAGATGATCAACCGCAACAAGGCCGCCATGCTGGAGGTGCGCGCCAGTGCCGAGGCCCTGGCGACGGCTTCCGACCAGGTCAGCACCACCTCCCATTCCCTGTCCCAGGCCGCTTCCGAGCAGGCCGCCAGCGTGGACGAGACCACCGCCGCGGTGGAGCAGATGGCCGGCAGCATCGAGCAGAACAAAGACAATGCCCGGGCTACCGAAACCATTGCCGTGCGCGCCGCCGAGGATGCGGGCGCCGGCGGCCAAGCAGTGCGGGCCACGGTCGAAGCCATGCAGAACATCGCCGACAAGATCGGCATCGTGGACGAGATCGCCTACCAGACCAACCTGCTGGCCCTGAATGCCGCTATCGAGGCAGCCCGGGCCGGCGATGCCGGCCGCGGCTTTGCCGTGGTGGCCAGCGAGGTGCGCAAGCTGGCCGAGCGTTCCCAGAAGGCCGCCCAGGAAATCGGCGAACTGGCCGGCAGCAGCGTCGCCCTGGCGGAAAAGGCCGGGGGCCTGTTCGGCCAGATGCAGCCGAACATCGAAAAGACCGCGGCCCTGGTTAAGGAGATCGTCCTGGCATCGGAAGAGCAGGCCACCGGTGCCGGCCAGATTTCCACCGCCATCTCCCAGGTCAGCCAGGCCACCCAACACAACGCCAGCGCCTCGGAAGAACTGTCGGCCACAGCCCAGGAACTGCACGGCCAGGCGGTCAAGCTGCGCGAGACGATCGGGTTCTTCAAACTCGATTAAGCGCGCCGCCGCTGTTCTGGACAACCAAACGGAGCCGACTCCTTGGAGTCGGCCCCGTTATTTTCGGGTGGAGCTACTGAGACAGTCGGCCAAGAAAAAGCCCTGCCGAATTGTCCGGCAGGGCTGTTGCGCAGTGGTGTGGCGGACTTAGTGCAGCATCCCCGGCGCCTCATGGGAGGGTTGTTCCGGCATTTCGGCGTGGACCAGTTCGCCTTCCTTGTTGGGGTAGAGGGGCGTGCCGCAGTCGTCGCAGAATTCCATGGGGAAGCGGTGGTCGTGGATGGTGATGTCCTGGAAACCGGCTTCGCGCAGGATGGCCTCGATTTCCGGCACCAGTTCGCTGTTGTCGTCCTCGGTGCCGAGCAGGGGCCAGACCACGCCGTAGTAGATGTCGTCGGAATCGCGGGGACCGAGGCCGATGCGGTATTCCTCCAGGCGTTGGTCGTGGAAGGGGCCGATCACCGCCTTCATGGCGGCGGTGTCGAGGCCCACCGTGGTTTGCAGGAAGGCGATGGCGGCGCGCAGGGAGTAGGTGCGCGATGCCTGATCGGCCTGCTGGCAGGCAGCATGGTAGGCGTCCGGCAGCAGCATTTCGAAGGCGCAGCCGGGCAGCAGGCCTTCCACCGTGGGGGTTGCCTGGATGGACCATTGGGCCAGGGCCTTGTCCCGATCGCCGTCGCGCTCGTTCCAGCGGAACAGGGCTTCACCCTTGGGCACGGCCACGGCGGCCAGCAGGTAGCGGGTGTCGGAGAGGAAACGGTTGGTTTCCGGCAGGTCCTTGGGCTTGAGCTTGAAATCGCGGCCGGTCAGGGCGCGTACCCCCAGCTCGCAGGTGAGGCGGAAGGTGTCGCAGAAGCTGCGTGGCAGCTGGTCCGGCGAAAAGAGGAAGTCGGCCAGGGCGACCCGGGCGTTCTTGGCCAGAATATGGCCTGACAGCTGGGCCTTGAGGGCCGCCATGACGTCGGCCGACAGGGAAGGTGAAGCGATCGAGAAGCGGGACCAGGCCAGTACCGGGCAGGCCACCAGCAGCACGTCCCAGGATTTGCCGTCGTGATCGAGCCGGGTGCTCTCGGCGCGGGCCTCGACCATGTCCGCCAGCTCGTCGTGAGCCGGGCCGTCGGCTTCGAACAGCAGATCCAGGGCAGCGGTCAGGTCGGCCTCGTTGTCCTCGCGCAGCAACTCGTCCACCGCCGCGGCCAGCCGCGGTTCCCAGTAGGCGTCCTCCAGCTTGCAGCCGGAGCGGGACAGACCGGTAGCCAGCCAGGTGAGTTCAGCGGCCTCCCGGGGGAGGTGGGGGCGGGCGGGGGAACGGGGTTTTCTCATGACGTGGGGAGCGCTGGCGTGGCCCGGAGAACCCGGGCCGCGTGAAATGTATCGGGCATCGATTCTACCAGACCCGGCCCCCGGCCCCGACTCGGCAAGGCGGCCGGGGCCGGGAAAGGGGCGGATTGTCGGACGGATTGTCAGCCCTGGGGGCTTTTGTCGGCCGGAGTTGCCTGGGGTGTTGCATCGTCCGTCGCGTCGGCGGCCAGGCCCGGTTCCTGCGGGGCCGACATGGCCGCCACCGGGCGTGGCGGCAGGAAGAACTCCCGGGGGTGGCTCCACAGCCGGCGCAGCACGCTGCGGCCGAGCTGGCGGCCTTGGGCGAAGGTCACGCCCCGGGCGCGCAGGGCGACGAACAGGGCCAGGGTAAAGCTCACCAGCAGGTTGGTCAGGCCGATCAGGGCCACCCCCAGCACCGCCGGCAGCCAGATGCCCGGCGGCACGCCGAAGTCCAGGGCCACTGTGGCGAAGCCCAGGTTGGCCGAGGAGAAGGCGATGTGGCGGATGTCGATGGGCAGGCCGAACAGCACGCCGATGGCCCATACACCGCCGAGCATGAAGCCGAAGAAGAAGTTGCCGGCCAGGGCCCCCAGGTTGTCTTCCACGTAGCGGGCCACCCGGCGCATGCGCGCCTCGCCGAACAGGGTCTGGGGCCACTTCAGGCGCAGGATGCGCTCCGGGATGCGGTTGTAGGCGCACAGGTTGTCGTAGTAGCCGGCGAGCAAGCCAGAAAGAAACAGGCAGACGCCGGCGATGGCGGCGTAGATGATCGCGCCGCTGTGCCAGGGATGGACCTCTTCGAGCATGTGCAGGGCTTTTTCCGGCCCGGCGAAATGCTCGCCGCTGACGAGCTTGACCAGGAGCGCCAGGATGAAGGCCATGGGGATCGCCAGCCCCACGTTACCGAGGATGGCGGCGATCTGGCTGCGGATGGTGCGGGCGATCAGGGTGGCCAGGTTCTCCAGGTCGCGCACCTTGCCGCTGGCCTCGCCGATGGAGGCGGCGATGGCATTGGCGGTCATGGCCGGCTGCTTGGTGGCCACGGTGAAGTGCAGCATGTGGATCAGCACGAAGCCCAGGCCGTAGTTGAGGCAGAAGGCCAGGGCCTCGTTGAGGGGGGCAAAGTGCTGCTTGGACAGGATGATCTTGAGCGCCGCCATGAAGGCGACGATGAAGCCCGCTCCCAGGGCCGAGCGCAGCAGGGCGAAGTACTCGGGCCGGCTCTCGGTGATGTAGTGCTCGCCGGTGTGGCCGGCGTTCTCGGTGACCCGCAGGGCCAGCAACTCCACGTTCTGGCGCAGGTAGTGGCGCAGGTTGTTCTTGCGGCATTCGGCCCGGATCAGGGCCACCATCAGCACGGCGATGCGCGGCAGCAGGTGGGGCAGCTGACTGGCGGTGTCCTTGTCGTCGTGCAGCGCCGAAAGAATATCCACCAGGGTCTCGGCGCGACGCAGATTCTGTTTGAGACGCTGCAACTGAAAGGTCAGGGACAGGCTGGTGCCGGCCCGGGCTGCCCGGCTGCGGATGCGCTCGGCCACGTCGCGACACTGGCCAAGCAGCACCAGCAGGTGTTTTTCGTCGAGCTTGTCGTTACTCGGGTCGGCCCACCAGGCTTCGTATTTGTCCAGGTAGGCGAGCATTTCCACGTTCTGGGCCAGAAACGGCGAGGCGAACTTCTCCAGGGCCGGCTCCAGGCGCAGCACCTCCGGCTCCAGACCGATGGCGGAAATACGGTAGGAGAGTACGCGCAGGGCTTCCAGCACCTGGTTGAGCGGATAGGGCAGAGGGCCACTCTGGTCTGCCGCCAACTCGTCGAAGCGCAGGGCGTGGAGCAGGTCGGTCCAGGTTTCCACCCCCACTTCCAGCACCCACAACTGGTCGCTGGCCTTGTGGAAGAGGGTGGCCACCACGTCGCGCAGGGTGGTCAGGTCCACCACGTCGGGCAGGATGGTGCGCGACAGGCGCCGGCTCGATTCGGTGAAGAAGCCGGTGTTGGGGAACACCCCGGTATCGACGTACAACGATACCTGGCGGCGCCCGGTCAGCAGCCCCCACAGCGCCTGGCGCAGGGCGGCGCGCTGTTCGGGGTGCTGGCCGAGCTGGAAGCACAGGGCCTGGATGGCCTGGCGGGCGGACTCACCGTCGTGGGCGCGCTTGGGCCGGATGCGCTCGACCATTGCGGTGAGCAGTTCCACCGGGTCGTCGCCGTTTTCGACGAGGGGGGCGAGGCGTTGCAGCAGATCTTCCATGGTTTCCATGGGCTTGTTCTTTTCCTGTGACTATTTGTCGAATACGGGTGCTTTTTACCGTGCCATAATTTTTCGACGATTTTTGTAAAGGATTGTGCCGTGCATTTTGTGATTTCGCCTGCCAAGAGCCTGGATTTCGAGACTCCCGCTCCGACCGAAAGCGCCACCCAACCGCGCTTCCTCGACTGTTCCGCGGCCCTCATCGATACCCTGCGGCCCCTGTCGCCGGCGGATCTGGCCAAGCTGATGGATCTTTCCGACCCCCTGGCCGTGCTCAACGTCACCCGCTACGCCGACTGGCGCCCCGAACACACCCCGGGCAGCGCCAAGCAGGCGGTGCTGGCCTTCAACGGCGACGTCTATGAAGGGCTCGACGCCGCCAGCCTGTCACCCGCCGACCTGGCCTACGCCCAGGATCACTTGCGCATCCTTTCCGGCCTCTACGGCGTGCTGCGCCCTCTCGACCTGATCCGCCCCTATCGCCTGGAAATGGGCACCAAGCTGGCCAATGACGCAGGCAAGGATCTCTACGCCTTTTGGGGCGAAACCCTGACCGATAGCCTCAACGCCGAGCTGGCCCAGGCACCGGCCGATAGCGCCGTGTTGGTGAACCTAGCCTCCGAAGAGTACTTCAAGGCGGTCAAGCCCAAGAAACTGGCAGTACCGGTGGTGGATTGCGTGTTCGAGGACTGGAAGGGCGGTAAGTACAAAATCATCAGCTTTTATGCCAAGCGCGCCCGGGGGCTGATGGCCCGCTACGCCATCACCAACCGCATTGACCGGCCCGAAGGGCTGAAGGGGTTCGATCTCGAAGGCTACGGTTTCGACCCCGACGCCTCCGAGGCCCGCCGCCTGGTCTTCCGCCGCCGGTTGGAAGGCTGACTGCCGCACGCGAGGGAGGCATCGCCGTGGCGGCAAGCGATTGACGTGCTAGGGTGAAACCTGACGCCGGCCGAAGCCCGGTGGGCGGCCCATCACAACACGAGCGAGGAGCTTGCCATGATCGATCACACCGGCCTGGTCGCCAGCGATTTCGCCAAGAGCATGGCCTTTTACGAGCAGGCCCTGGGCGCCATCGGCTACAAGCTGCTCATGGAGCTTTCCGTCGCGGTCACCGGGCATACCGACGTGGCGGGCTTTGGCGAGCCGCCCAAGCCCGACTTCTGGGTCAGCCGGGGCTCGCCCAATCAGCCGCCCCTCCACGTAGCCTTCCGTGTCGCCAACCGGGCGCTGGTCGACGCCTTTTATGCGGCCACCCTGGCGGCTGGCGGGCGCGACAATGGGGCCCCGGGGCTGCGCCCCCATTACCATCCCGATTACTACGGCGCTTTCGTCCTCGATCCGGACGGGCACAACATCGAAGCGGTCTGTCACGAGCCGGCCTGAGGGCCGGCGTCCTTGCTGTCCAAACGAAAGGAATATGTCATGGGCAATCCGGTTGGCTGGTTCGAAATCTACGTGCAGGACATGGCCCGGGCCAAGGCCTTTTACGAAACCATTTTCGGCGTGCAGTTGACCAAACTGGCGGATACCGAGTTCGAGATGTACGCCTTCGCCATGAATTCGGAAGGTTATGGCGCGTCCGGCGCCCTGATCCGTATTCCCGGCTACCCGCCGGCGGGCGCCGTGACCAACAGCGTGCTGGTCTATTTTCATTGCATCGATTGCGCCGTGGAAGCGTCCCGGGTCGTCCAGGCCGGCGGACGCATCGAGTCCCCCAAGAAGGCTATCGGCCCCTACGGTCACATCGCCCTGGTGGTGGACAGCGAAGGCAACACCATCGGCCTGCACTCCATGCAGTAAGCCCGGGGGGCCGGGTCAGAAGATGCACTCGGCCCGGTTGTGCTGCTCGATCACCGTGCGCAGGGTGTGAGGCTCGGGCGTGCTGGGCGAGACAAAGGTGCACACCTGCGGGTCGTACTCCTCGTCACGGCCGCTCAGCAGCGGACAACTGGAGAACAGTTCCGCCACCCAGTCCACGAACGCCCGCACCTTGGGCGACAGGTGCCGGTTCTGCAGGTACACCACCGAGATCGGCATGGGGCTTGGCTTCCACTCGGGCAGCACCTCCACCAGTTCCCCTGACTCCAGGTAGGGCAGGACCATGAAGCGGGCCGGCTGGATCAGGCCGAAGCCCTTCAGCGCACAGGTCACGTAGGCCTCGGAATCGTTCACCGAAATGCGGCCGTGTACCTTCACCTCGGTGCTCTTGCCCTCCACCACGTAGTCCCAGTCGATGGTCCGCCCGGTGCGGGTCGAGAAGTAATGCACCGCCTGGTGGTTCTGCAGATCCGCCAGGGTTTTGGGCGTGCCGAACCGCTCCAGATAGGACGGCGCGGCGCAGGTGACGCTCTGGAAGCTGCCGATGCGCCGCGCCACCAGGGACGAATCCTGCAACTCGCCGACCCGGATCACGCAATCCACCTGCTCCTGCACCAGATCCACGGGCCGGTCGCCCATGCCCAGGGCGATTTCGATGTCCGGATAGAGGCTGTTGAATTCGCACAGACGGGGAATCAGGATCAGCCGGCCGATGGAGGCCGGTACGTCCAGGCGCAGCCGGCCCCGGGGCACTCGGGCCACGTCGCGGAAGGCGGCCTCGGTTTCCTCCACCTCGGCCAGGATGCGGGCGCAACGCTCGTAATAGGCGGCCCCGTCCGGGGTCAGGCTGACCTTGCGCGTGGTGCGGTTGAGCAGGCGCACCTGGAGCATGGCCTCCAGGTTCTGGATGGTGGTGGTCACCGTCGCCCGGGGCAGGCCCAGGCTCTCGGCGGCGCGGGTGAAGCTGCTGGTGTCCACCACCCGGGTGAAGACCTGCATGGCTTGAAAGCGGTCCATTGGGGTGTCCTGATCCTTGTGTGAGCTTGGGTGAGCGTGAGGGCGTGTTCGCCAGCCGTGCTTGTCCCGGTGGGGCAGGGGAGCGGGGTAGAGCGAATTCCGGTGAATTCGATTGTTTGTTGGTTGTGAATAGTGTTGTCGTAAATCGACGATTTATCCGAATAACTTTAACACCGAGAATGCGCCCACTCCAACATTCCCAACGCATGGCCGGATCGCTCCGGCCGGCTTACCCCCATGGAAACCCTTTTAGCGTCGGTAGCACCAGCATCGACCCCCGACGACACCATCGACGGTAGCGGCGCGGCGGCAGGCCGTCCCGCCTCCATCGCTTCCGGAATGGTGGATGGCGCTAGCAGCCGGCGGCTGCAGATCGAGGATCTGCACATCGACGGCCACGCCGGCCCGCTGCCTCTGCGTCTCTACCGCCCCGTCGGCGCCACGGCCTTGCCCGTGGTGCTGTACTTCCACGGCGGCGGTTTCGTCGCTGGCAGCCTCGACGACGCTGACGGCGTCGCCCGCTACCTGACGCAAGCCGTGCCGGCCCTGGTGGTATCGGTGGGCTACTCCCTGGCGCCGGACTGGCCGTTTCCCGCTGCGCCGGAAGATGCCCATGCTGCCGCCTGCTGGGCTGCGGCCCAGGCTCACCGCTACGGCGGCGATGCCGACCGGCTGGCCGTGGCCGGGGACGACGCCGGGGGAAATCTGGCCGCCTGCCTGGTCCTGATGGCCCGGGATCGGCACGGCCCGGCGATTGCCGCCCAGGTGCTGGTGGGGCCCATGCTCGATCCGAGCATGACCCTGCTCGGCGATGCGGTCCGGCTCAATTCCGACCTGGATGAGGCCACCTGCGCCGCCTGCTACCGCCAGTATCTGCCTCATACCCAACTGCGCCTGCACCCCTATGCCTCGCCCCTGGAGTCGCGCCGCCTGGGCGGCCTGCCGCCGGCCTTGATCGCCACGGCCGAGTGCGACGTGCTGCACAAGGAGGCGGAAAAGTACGCCGCCGCCCTGATCGCCGTGGGCGTGCCGATCCAGGTGGTGCGCTACCCGGGGGTGCAGCACGGCCACCTGCGCGACCACCTTCCGGCCCTGGCTGAAACCGCCGATTTCCTGCGTCGCCGCCTGGCTCCTGCACCCCGGGATGCGGCGCCATCGCCCTGTTGCCCCGAACGCAGCGGTTGACCTTCCGATAGGGGCAAGGCCGAGTCTGTCGTGCCTGTGCCCCCGCCGACCTCTTACGCACCCCCCTGTTTTCCGCCACCCGGCGCCGCCTTGCACGGCCCGGGAGCGCCCCTGTCACCCCAAAATTCTTGAACGGAGCATTCCATGACCCGACGCTTCTCCCTCACGGCCACCCGCCTGGCGGTGGCCGCGGCCCTTACCGGCACTGCCGCCCTGGGCTGCCTGGGCCTGTTCTACGTCCACCCCAACGCCGCCCTGGCCGCGGCCGCACCGCCGCCGCCCAGCGTCGACGTGGCCGAGGTGGCCAACCGTTCGGTCACCGACTGGCAAGCCTATTCCGGCCGCCTCGAAGCGGTGGACCGGGTCGAGGTCCGCCCCCAGGTGTCCGGCACCGTCACCGCCGTTCATTTCAAGGACGGCAGCCTGGTCAAGAAAGGGGACGTGCTGTTCACCATCGATCCGCGCCCCTACGCCGCCGAGGTGGCCCGGGCCCAGGCCCAGCTTGCTGCCGCCGAGGCCCGGGTGGCCTACACCGGCGCCGATGTGGCCCGGGGCGAGCGGCTGCTGGCCGACAACGCCATCGCCCGGCGCGACTTCGAGGAGAAGCAGAACGCCGACCGGGAGGCCCGGGCCAACCTGCAAGCGGCCAAGGCCGCCCTCAAGGTGGCCGAGCTCAACCTCGAATACACCCGCATCACCGCCCCGATCGCCGGGCGCATGTCCCGGGCCGAGGTGACCGTGGGCAACGTGGTGGCCCCGGGCACGGCCAACGCCCCCCTGACCACCCTGATGTCGGCCAACCAGATGTACGCCGCCTTCGACGTGGACGAGCAGAGCTACCTCAAGTACGTGGCCGCCGCCCGGGGCGCCGCCGGCAGCGCCCTGCCGGTGTTCCTCGGCCTGGCGGACGAGGACGGCTATACGCGTCCGGGGCGCATCGCCTCGGTGGACAACCGGCTCGACACCACCTCGGGAACGATCCGGGTGCGCGCCCTGTTCGATAACGCCGACGGCCGCCTGCTGCCCGGCCTCTACGCCCGGGTGCGCCTGGGCGGCGGCCAGCCCCGGGAGGCCCTGCTGATCGACGAGAAGGCGGTGGGCACCGACCAGGACAAGCGCTTCGTGCTGGTGGTGGATGAGGGCAACCGCACTGCCTACCGGCAAGTGCGCCTCGGCGCCGTCCAGGACGGCCTGCGGGTGGTGGAAGCCGGCCTCAAGCCGGGGGAGCGCATCGTGGTCAACGGCTTGCAGCGGGTGCGCCCCGGTGACGCGGTGACGCCTCAGGCGGTGGCCATGGGCGCCGCCAAGGCTCCTGCCGACCCGGCCGCCGCCGAAGCCGCCAAGACGGCACAGTCCGCCAAGGCCGCCGCCGCCGATAACAACACCTGATCCCCTGCGGGGGGAGTGCCATGAACATATCCAAATTCTTCATCGACCGGCCCATCTTCGCCGGCGTGCTGTCGGTCCTGATCCTGCTGGCCGGGGTGCTGGCGGTGTTCCAGCTGCCCATTTCCGAGTACCCGGAAGTGGTGCCGCCCTCGGTGGTGGTGCGCGCCCAGTACCCGGGCGCCAACCCCAAGGTGATCGCCGAGACCGTCGCCGCGCCCCTGGAGGAATCCATCAACGGCGTGGAAAACATGCTGTACATGCAGTCCCAGGCCAACAGCGACGGCAACCTGACGGTGACCGTGTACTTCAAGCTCGGCATCGACCCGGACAAGGCCCAGCAACTGGTGCAGAACCGGGTCTCCCAGGCCCTGCCGCGGCTGCCGGAGGACGTGCAGCGCCTGGGCGTGACCACGGTGAAAAGCTCGCCGACCCTGACCCTGGTGGTCCACCTGATCTCGCCGGACGACCGCTACGACGCCACCTACCTGCGCAACTACGCGGTGCTCAACATCAAGGACCGCCTGGCCCGGCTCAACGGGGTGGGCGAGGTCTCGATCTGGGGCGCCGGCAACTACGCCATGCGGGTTTGGCTCGATCCCCAGAAGGTGGCCCAGCGCGGCCTCACCGCCAGCGAGGTGGTGCGCGCCATCCGCGAGCAGAACGTGCAGGTGGCCGCCGGGGTGATCGGTGCCTCGCCCACGGTGGGCGACGTGCCCCTGCAGTTCTCGGTGAACGCCCAGGGCCGCTTGCAGACGGAGGAAGAGTTCCGCGACATCGTGCTCAAGACCGCCCCCGACGGCGGCGTCACCCGTCTGGCCGACGTAGCCCGGGTGGAGCTGGACGCGGCCGAATACGGCCTGCGCTCCCTGCTCAACAACAAGCCGGCCATCGGCATGGGCATCATGCAGTCCCCCGGCGCCAACGCCCTGGACGTGTCGTCCCAGGTGCGCGCGGCCATGGCCGACCTGGCCAAGGACTTCCCCGCCTCGGTGGAATACCGCATCGAGTACGACCCGACCCAGTTCGTCCGGGCCAGCATCAAGGCCGTGGTGCATACGCTGCTGGAGGCCATCGCCCTGGTGGTGCTGGTGGTCATCGTCTTCCTGCAGACCTGGCGCGCCTCGATCATTCCGCTGCTGGCGGTGCCGGTATCCATCGTCGGCACCTTCTCCCTGATGCTCGGTTTCGGCTATTCGATCAATGCCCTGTCCCTGTTCGGCATGGTGCTGGCCATCGGCATCGTCGTCGATGACGCCATCGTCGTGGTCGAGAACGTGGAGCGCAACATCGAGGCCGGCCTGACGCCGCGGGATGCCACCTACCGGGCCATGCGTGAGGTTTCCGGCCCCATCATCGCCATCGCTCTGACCCTGGTGGCGGTGTTCGTGCCCCTGGCCTTCATGACCGGCCTCACCGGCCAGTTCTACAAGCAGTTCGCCATGACCATCGCCATCTCCACGGTGATCTCGGCGTTCAACTCCCTGACCCTGTCCCCGGCCCTGGCGGCCATGCTGCTCAAGGGCCACGGCAGCGCGCCGGATTGGCTGACGCGGCAGATGAACCGCTACCTGGGCCGTTTCTTCGCCGCCTTCAACCGTTTCTTCGGCCGGGCATCGGACAACTACGGCCGGGGCGTCACCGGCGTCATTTCGCGCAAGGCCTCGGCCATGGGCGTCTATGCGGTGCTGCTGGGCCTCACCGTGGGTATTTCCTACCTGGTGCCCGGCGGCTTCGTGCCCGCCCAGGACAAGCAGTACCTGATCGGCTTCGCCCAGCTGCCCAACGGCGCCTCCCTGGACCGCACCGAGGCGGTGATCCGCAAGATGGGCGAAATCGCCCTGGAACAGCCCGGGGTGGAAAGCGCCATCGCCTTCCCGGGCCTGTCCATCAACGGCTTCACCAACAGCTCCAGCGCCGGCATCGTCTTCGCCACCTTGAAACCCTTCGACGAGCGGCGCGGCAAGGCGCTGTCGGCGGACGCCATCGCCGGCGCCCTCAACCAGAAGTACAGCGCCCTGCAAGAAGCCTTCGTGGCGGTCTTTCCGCCGCCGCCGGTGATGGGTCTGGGCACCCTGGGCGGTTTCAAGTTGCAGATCGAGGACCGGGGCGCCCTGGGCTACGCCGAGCTGGACAAGGCGGCCAAGGCCTTCATGGCGGGAGCGGCCAAGGCACCGGAGCTGGGCCCCATGTTCTCCAGCTACCAGATCAACGTGCCGCAGCTGGACGTGGACCTGGATCGGGTCAAGGCCAAGCAGCAGGGCGTCTCGGTGACCGACGTGTTCGACACCATGCAGATCTACCTGGGCTCGCTCTACGTGAACGACTTCAACCGCTTCGGCCGCGTCTACCAGGTGCGGGCCCAGGCCGATGCGCCGTTCCGCGCCCGGCCCGAGGACATCCTGCAACTCAAGACCCGCAACCGGGACGGGGAGATGGTGCCCCTGTCGTCCCTGGTCAAGGTCAAGCCTGGGTTCGGCCCGGAGATGGTGGTGCGTTACAACGGCTTCACCGCCGCCGACATCAACGGCGGCCCGGCCCCCGGCTTCTCCTCGGCCCAGGCCGAGGCGGCGGCGGAGCGGGTGGCGGCGGAAACCCTGCCCCGGGGCGTCAAGTTCGAATGGACCGACCTGACCTACCAGAAGATCCTGGCGGGCAACGCCGGCATCTGGGTCTTTCCCATCAGCCTGCTGCTGGTGTTCCTGGTGCTGGCCGCCCAGTACGAGAGCCTGACCCTGCCTCTGGCGGTGATCATGATCGTGCCCATGAGCATCCTGGCGGCCCTTACCGGTGTCTGGCTCACCGGCGGCGACAACAACATCTTCACCCAGATCGGCCTGATGGTGCTGGTGGGGCTGGCCTGCAAGAACGCCATCCTCATCGTCGAGTTCGCCCGGGAGCTGGAGATGCAGGGCAGCACGCCGTTGCAGGCGGCCATCGACGCCAGCCGGCTGCGGCTGCGCCCGATCCTGATGACCTCCATCGCCTTCGTCATGGGCGTGGTGCCCCTGGTCACCTCCAGCGGCGCCGGTGCCGAGATGCGCCATGCCATGGGCGTGGCCGTGTTCTTCGGCATGCTCGGCGTCACCTTCTTCGGCCTCTTCCTCACCCCGGCCTTCTATGTGCTGCTGCGCACCCTGGACAAGCGCCACAAGCTCCATTCCGCCGCGCCCCACGAAGCACCGCTCACCGCCCACTCGGCCCACGCGCCCCAGGTGGCCCACGACGCGAGCCACTGAACGGAACAGGACCCTTCATCATGACCAAACGTTTCAACTCCTCCCGGGGGCTGCCGCTGCTGCTCGCCAGCCTGCTGGTGCTGGCCGGCTGCTCCCTGGCGCCGACCTATGAGCGCCCCCTGCTCGACACTCCGGCGGCCTTCAAGGAAGCCCAAGAGGCTGTCGGCGACGACAGCCCGTGGAAGCCCGCTCAACCCGCCGAGGCCCAGCCCCGGGGCGATTGGTGGACGATCTTCGCCGACGACACCCTCAACGCCCTGGAGAACCAGGCCCTGGCCGCCAACCAGGACCTGAAGGCGGCCGCCGCCCGCCTGGCCCAGGCCCGGGCCCTGGAGCAGAACGCCCGCTCCGGCCTGTTCCCCCAGGTCGGCGTCGGCTTCGGGCCGACGCGCCAGCGCCCATCCCCGGCCTCCCAAGGGCTGGCGGCGGATGCGGACACCACGCCCAGCACCCTGTGGCGCGCCCAGGGCACCGTGGCCTACGAGGCCGACCTGTTTGGCCGGGTGCGCTCCGGGGCCGATGCCGCCGGAGCCGACGCCCTGCAACAGCGGGCCCTGTTCCAATCGGTGCTGCTGGCCTTGCAGGCGGACGTGGCCCAGGCCTACTTTCTCGTCCGCGAGCTGGATGCCACGGCGGCCCTCTACAGCGAGACGGTGGAACTGCGCGGCCAGACCCTGCGCCTCTTCCAGCGCCGCTTCGACGAGGGCGACATCAGCGAGCTGGACCTGGCCCGGGCCCGCACCGAGCTGGCGGCGGCCCAGTCCGAAGCCCTCGGCGTGGCACGCCAGCGCGCCGTGGCCGAGCACGCCCTGGCGATTCTGCTGGGGCAGGCGCCTGCCGCCTTTTCACTGCCGCCCCAGCCCCTGGCGCGCCTGACCGTGCGCATCCCCGCCGGCCTGCCCTCGGCCCTGCTGGAACGGCGCCCGGACATCGCCGCCGCCGAGTACGCCATGGCCGCCGCCAACGCCCGCATCGGCGCGGCCCGGGCCGCCTACTTCCCGCGCCTCAACCTGACTGGCGCCTTCGGCTACGGATCCGCCGACCTGGGCGACCTGTTCAAGTGGAGCAGCCGCAGCTTCCTGCTCGGCCCCCTGGTGGGCACGGCGCTCAGCCTGCCGCTGCTGGACGGCGGCGCCCGCCGCGCCGGGGTGGATTTTGCCAACGCCAAGCACGAGGAAGAGGTGGCCAACTACCGCCAGGCGGTGCTCAAGGCCTTCAAGGAGGTGGAGGACAACCTGGCCGGCCTGCGCCTGCTCGACGCCCAGAACCAGGCCCAGGACGACGCGGTGAGCGCCGCTCGCCGCGCCGCCCGGCTCTCCCACATCCAGTACCGGGAAGGCTCGGTGAGCTACCTGAGCGTGATCGACGCCGACCGCAGCGTGCTGCAACAGCAGCGCGTCGCCGTCAGCCTGGACGGCGAGCGGGCCCGAGCCACGGTGGGGTTGATCCGCGCCTTGGGCGGGAGTTGGGGCGAGGCTGCGGCGCCGGTGGCCGGTGTGTCCGAGCCGGTGGCCCCGGTGGGCCAGGCCGCTGCCTCGGCTGGTGTGGCGCCTTCCGCCGTGTCATCCGCCACGGCCCAGGCTGGTGTGGCCGCCGGCCCCGTGGCCACGGCGGCGAAGTAGGGCGGGGAGGCAAGGCAAGCCCTTCGCCGCCCCCACGTACCTGCCGGCACCGCTGCCGTTGCGCGGGCGGTGCCGTCCTTGCCGCCGGAGAGGAATCAGCGTTCCCGTCCGGCGGCTTTTTTATGCATGCCCCGGAAAGGCGCGTGGATAAAGGCGCTCGGCGATGCTGGTTTGAAACCCCGCGCCCCTATTGGTTTTCCGCGATGCCCGTCTGGAGATCGGCCACTGGCGCGGGGATGCGGAGGACGGGGTAACGCGCGCGACTCGGACTGGCCGCCATTCCACCACCATCCCGCTGCCATTTCACCGTGCGGAGGCGGCCTGCGGCAGCGGCGAACGGTGCAGACAAGGGGCGCGACCGGAGCACCCGGCTTAGCCGGGCGTCAGCACCGGGAACAGACTGCGCAGCCCGGTGGCCATCATCTCCACCGCCATGGTGGCGAGGATGAAGCCCCCCACCCGGGCCACCAGGTCCAGGGTCGCCTGGCGGATTTCCCGCTCGGCCCGGCAGGCCAGGTGAAAGCTCACCCAGCACGACAATCCCACCATGACGATGGGCAGGATCACGTGGATCAGGTCCAGGTAGCTGTGCCAGGCGCTGTTGGCCATGACATAGCTGAACGCCGCCGGCCCGGCCAGCAAGGGCACCGCCAGGGGAATGATCGACGCTTTGCCTCGGGGCACTGCCGGCGTTCCGTCCGCCGCCGGGGGCGAGCCCTTGAAGCTGGTTTCCTTGCCCAGCACCATGGCGATCGCCAGCAACAGCACGATGATCCCGCCCCCCACCTGCATCGCTCCCAGCGACACCCCGAGCAGCCCCAGTAGCGGCATGCCGAGAAAGGTGGCCACCAGCAGCGCCACCGTCACGCTCACCCCGATGGTCCGGGCAAAACGCACCTTGCCCGGGGCGTCCAGCCCCTCGGCGGAGGCCAGAAAGACCGGAATCATCGTCACCGGTCCGACCAGGGCGAACAAGGTGACGGCTTTCTTGAGGGTGAGGGCGGCGATGAGGAGCATGGGCAAGCTTTCGTGGAGGGACGGTGCTGGCGGTAGCCGAGCCGTGCGCCATCCTATCCGGATTGAGCAGTGGCGTGGCCTGGGCTGGGGTTAGCCCAGATCGCCATCCACATAAAACCACCGTCCATCCTCCCGTACGAACCGGCTCGTTTCCACCAGCCGGTGCGCCCGTCCCCCCACCTTGTAGCGGGCGACGAAGGCCACCTCGGCCGTATCGCCGGCGGGCGTATGGCGCTTGACCTCCAGCCCCAGCCAGTGGGCTGGGGGGTCGTCGGCCAGGCCCAGGGCGGAGGGGCGGGTGGTGGGGTGCCAGGTGGCGACCAGGTAGGGTTCCAGGCCCAGGACGTAGGCGCTGTAGCGGGAGCGCATCAGGGCTTCGGCGGTGGGGGCGGGGGGCGCCTCGGCGAAGGGGGCGGCGTGGTAGGGGGCGCAGCAGGCAGCGTAGGGGCGGCCCGTGCCGCAGGGGCAGGGGTCTTGGGGTTGCTGCGGGGTGCCGTGGGTGGCGGCCTTGTCGGGCTTGGTGCGGGTCATGAGGCTGAATCTGGAGCTTGGTTGCGGGCCGGTTTGGGGCCGAGGTGTGGCGGATTTTGGGCCGGATTTACGGATTCGGCGACGCAAGCAGCGTGGCCTGATCCGCCAGGTGCTCGCCCGCCAGCAAGGCGGCCAATTCTTCAGGCAGGAGCACCCGATAGGGCAGGGGGTTGAGGCGGCGGCGGTTGAGGCGCAGCACTTCCTTGTCCCGGCTGACCAGCCACAGGGCGCCGGCCCGGGCGGCCAGTTCGACGAACTTCTGGTCGTCCTTGTCGCGGCAGCGGGGCAGGCCGCTGGCGGTATCCGGATCGGCCGGGGCGATCAGTTCCACCCGGGCGGCGTAGGCGGCGTGGAGGGCGGCCTGTTCGTCGGGGCCCAGGGCGAATTCGGGGTAGGCGAGCACCCGGGCCAACTCGTCCAGGGTGGTGGCATCGGCGCAGGGGCGCAGGGCGCCGCTGTCGATGGCTTCGGCCAGAGGGGCGATGGACGGCCCCCGGGGTGGCTTGTTCTGGGCCAGGGCGCGGGGGCGGTAATAGAAGAGGTCGAGCACCGCGTTGGTGTCGAGCACGATCCGGCGTGGCGTGGGGTCCGTGCGGGAGGGATGGGCTGCCGGACTGCTGGAGGCATCGTCGATTGGGCCGCTCCAGGTTTCGGCCGGATCGGCGCCCAGCCCCAGCCGTTCACAGGCCAGTTCGGCCAGGGCCAGGCAGGAGGTGAGGCCCGGGGATTCGATGCCGTAGAGGTGGAGCAGCCCGGGGATACCGTGGGTCTCCGGCCCTTGCAGGCAGAAGTCGGCGGTGGGCTGGCCCGGGCCACTGATCTTGGGGCGTACGCCGGAATAGGCCGGGGCCAGGGCGTGGTCGGGCAGCTCGGGCCAGTAGCGGCGCACCTCGCCGTAAAAGCGCTCGGCCCGGGCGGGATCGACCCGGTAGTCGAAGGTGGCGGGATCGGCGTCCACGCCTTGGTCGGGCAGCCATTCCACGTCCGGGCCGAAGCGGGCCTGGCCGCCCAGGTCCAGGGTCAGGTGCACCCCCAGGCCGCCGGGTTCGGGCACCGGGTAGATCAGCCGGGAAAAGGGCGCCCGGCCCGCCAGGCTGTAGTAGTTGCCCTTGGCGAAATGCACCGGGGGCAGGTGCGCGGCGGCGTAGCCGGCGAGGCGGGAAGCCACCCGGGGGGCGTACAAGCCGGCGGCGTTGATGATCAGACGCGGGGCCAGTTCCATGGCGTCGCCGCCCTGGCCCACGGTGAGGCGCAGACCGTCGGGGGCGACCCGCCCCTCGATCACCGGGCTGCCCAGGGCAAGGCTGGCGCCGTGGTGTTCGGCGTCGCCGAGCAGGGCCAGCATCAGGCCGTGGCTGTCGATGATGCCGGTGGAGGGGGAGAGCAGGGCGCCGTGGCAGTGCAGCGCCGGTTCCAGGGCCTGGGCCTCGGCGGCATTGAGCTGGCGCAGATCATCTACGCCGTTGGCGGCGGCCTTGGCGCGGATGGCTTCCAGTTCCCCCACCTGGGCGGCGCTGGTGGCGACGATCAGCTTGCCGCAGCGCTGGTGTGCCACGCCGTAGTCGGCGCAGAAGCGGTAGAGGCGTTGCCGGCCCGCGACGCACAGGCGGGCCTTGAGGGAGCCGGCCGGGTAGTAGAGCCCGGCGTGGATGACTTCGCTGTTGCGGCTGGAGGTTTCCTGGCCGATGGCCGTGCGGGCCTCGACCACCACCGTTTCGATGCCGCGCCGGGCCAGGGCCCGGGCACAGGCCAGGCCGACCACGCCGGCCCCGATGACTACCGCGCCGACGGATTCGGCCATTTCACATCCTTGTTGGGAGAAAACCTGGCCATTTTAGGGGGGCTTGCCCACGGTGGGCGAGGAGGAACGTCGATTTCGCCGCGAGCTGCGGATTGGCGGTGGGCCGTGACCATGACGTGTGGCTCAAGTTGGCGGTGGCGCCGCGGGACGGTATGATGCACCGCTCCCATACGTCTGCGTATGGAACAAGACTCCGCTTGCACCACTGACTACAAGGAGAGTAGGGATGTCCCAGCAAAAAATCGGCGTCGTCGGCGCCGGCACCATGGGTAACGGCATCGCCCAGGCGTTCGCCGTGGCCGGATTCGACGTGATCCTCACCGATGTCGCCCAGGCCGCGCTCGACCGCGCCGTGGCCACCATTTCCGGCAGCCTGGACCGCCTGATCAAGAAGGAAAAGATGACCGAGGCGCAGAAGGCTGCCGCCCTGGCCAAGATTTCCACGTCCACCGACACCCAGGCCCTGGCCGTTGCCGACCTGGTGATCGAAGCCGCCACCGAGAACCTGGAACTGAAGACCAAGATCTTCAAGCAACTCGACGGCCTGATGAAGGCGGACGCCATCCTGGCCTCCAACACTTCCTCCATCTCCATCACCAAGCTCGCCGCCGCCACCGGCCGCGCCGACCGGGTGATCGGCATGCACTTCTTCAACCCGGTGCCGATGATGGCTCTGGTCGAAGTGATCCGCGGTCTGCAGACCTCCGACGCCACCTACGCCACCGTGGAAGCCATCTCCAAGGCCGTAGGCAAGACCCCCGTGCAGGTCAAGAACAGCCCGGGTTTCGTGGTCAATCGCCTGCTCTGCCCGATGATCAACGAAGCCATCTTCGCCCTGGGCGAAGGTCTGGCCGAAGCTGCCGCCATCGACGAAGCGATGAAGCTCGGCTGCAACCACCCCATCGGCCCCCTGGCCCTGTGCGACATGATCGGCCTGGACGTGGAACTGGCGGTGATGCAGGTGCTGTTCGAAGGCACCAAGGACCCGAAGTACCGCCCGGCTCCGCTGCTGGTGGAAATGGTCGAAGCCGGCTACCTGGGCCGCAAGACCGGCAAGGGGTTCTACACCTACTAAGTCGCTCGACCACTCGCGTCGCGAAAAAGGCAGCCGGGAGCGATCCCGCGCTGCCTTTTTTGTTGGGTGGCCTTGCCCCACAGTCGCGCGGTGCCTTACGCCTTACGTATCGCTGGCCAGTGCGGTGGCCGGATAGCGTTCCAGCACCGTGTAAGGCGATTCCTGGCCCGGGCGGCTTTCTACCAGCACGTAGTCGCGGACCTGCCAGCGCAGGGGCAGGGGAGGAATAGCCGGCACCAGCCTGCCGGCTCGGCGGGCTAGGGTGACGTGGGGGTGGAAGTCGGCGCTGTCGGTGGGCAGGCCCAGGTCGGCCAGGCGTTTTCCCAGGGCGGCGTGAAGGGCTGCCAGGCCTGGCGCCACCGCATCCGTGGCGAGCACGGCGATACCGTGGCGCCAGAGATCCGTCCGCTCCAGCCCGAAGGCAAAAGGTGAGAAGGGGGTTTTCAGGCCGTGGCGGATTTCCGCCAGGCGCCCACGCGGCACGTGGCCGATGTAGTGCAGGGTCAGGTGCAGGGTGTCGGGCCGCATCAGCCGGGTGCCGGCCGCCGCGCTCCAGGCGTCCCGCTGCCGTACCAGGGCCCGGCGCACGCCTGCATCGGGCCAGAGGGCGAGGAACAGCCGCGCCTCCTCACCGCCGGCGGGCGGATGCGCAGGTGGGCGAGGGGGCGGAAGGAGGGGCGTGCTCACCTTGCCAGTGTAGCGCCGTCAGCGCCCGAAGCACCCCGGGACAGCGCCGGCCGGGAACTGCCGCGCCAGCGCCATGGCCCAAGCAAGAGGGAACGGCTTGGTGCGAAGGAGAGGCTCATGCCCTGGGAATCCGGAATATCCGGTGCCATCTTCGGCGGCTACGGCGTCGTCGTGGTGCTGCTGGTGGTGCTGGCGTTTGCATCGATCCGCATCTTCCGCGAGTACGAGCGGGGCGTGGTGTTCACCCTGGGCCGTTTCTGGAAGGTGAAGGGGCCGGGGCTGGTGATCATCGTCCCGGCCATCCAGCAGGTGGTGCGGGTCGATCTGCGCACCATTGTGCTGGAGGTGCCGACCCAGGACGTGATTTCCCGGGACAACGTGTCGGTCAAGGTCAGTGCCGTGGTCTATCTGCGCGTGATCGATGCGGCCAAGGCCATCATCCAGGTGGAGGATTACCTCAACGCCACCAGCCAGCTGGCCCAGACCATGTTGCGTTCGGTGCTCGGCAAGCACCAGTTGGACGACATGCTGGCGGAGCGGGAGCGGCTCAATCAGGACATCCAGTTGGCCCTCGATGCCCAGACCGACACCTGGGGCATCAAAGTGTCCAATGTCGAGATCAAGCAGGTGGATCTGACCGAATCGATGATCCGTGCCATCGCCCGCCAAGCGGAGGCGGAGCGGGAGCGGCGCGCCAAGGTCATTCATGCCGAGGGCGAGTTGCAGGCCGCTGAAAAACTTTTCCAGGCGGCCAGGATTCTTGCCCAGGAGCCTCAGGCGATCCAGTTGCGCTACCTGGAAACCCTGACGGTGATCGGCGCCGACAAGAACACCACGGTGATCTTTCCCCTGCCGATGGATCTGGTGAACGCTTTTCTCGAACGACCACGCCACCCCTGAACTGGAGCGAGTCATGAGCCACAAGCATTTGCCCCTGCTGCGCACCATTTTTCATGACCCGCCCAGTGCCAACATCCATTGGCGCGAGGTCGAATCCCTGCTGCGCCACCTGGGGGCCGAGATCGAGCCTAGCCATGGTGCCCGCTTCAAGGTGGTGCTCAACCAGAGCGAGGGATTCATCCACCACCCCCACAACAGCACCACCTGCAGCCGCCAGGACATCAAACAGTTGCGCGAAATCCTCACCCACGCCGGGATCACCCTAGCGGCCTACGAGGAAAGCGGCGGCTGATCCCGGCATGGGAGTGAGCGTTGCTGCTCCGGTACAGCAGCGCTGGGCTCACGCGGGGGTGTCGGCATCCAGGCCGACGAACAGGTCGCCCTGGCGCTCCCGGGGCGGTTGAGCCAGTTCGGCCAAGGGGGTCAGTGTGCCGACCCGCACACCGAGCAGGCGCAGCCGCTGGTCCAGGGGCACGCGCTTCAGGCACTCCCCCGCCGCCCGGCGGATTGCGGCCAGATCGGCCACCGGTGCCGGCAGGGTGATGTCCCGGGTGACGGTCTGGAAATCTGCGTAGCGCAGCTTGATGCCGATGGTGCGTCCGGCGTAGCCCTTGCGCTGCAGGTCGGCGGCCACCCGCTGGCACAGGCTGGTAAAGATTTCGGACAGCGCTGCCCGGTCCTGGCGGGCGTGCAGGTCGCGCTCGAAAGTGGTTTCGCGGCTGATCGAACGGGGCACCGAATCGGTGGACAGCTCCCGGTCGTCGATGCCGTTGGCGGCGGCATGAAGCCAGGCGCCGCTGCTGCGGCCGAAGTGGGCGACGAGAAAATCCACCGGCGCCTGGGCCAGTTCGCCGATGGTGTGGATGCCCAGGGCCGTCAGCTTTTCCGTGGCTTTGGGGCCGATCCCGTTGATCTTGCGCGCCGGCAGGGGCCAGATGCGCCGGGGCATGTCGCTGTGGTCGAGCAGGGTCAGGCCGTCGGGCTTGTCCAGGTCGGAGCAGATTTTGGCCAGCAGCTTGTTCGGCGTGATGCCGATGGAGCAGGTCAGGCCGGTAGCGGCGAATACCGCGTTCTTGATGCGCCGGGCCAGGGGCTCGCTGTCGCCGGGCACGTCGGTGAGGTCGATGTAGATCTCGTCGATGCCGCGATCTTCGATTTTCGGCGCGATTTCGGCTACCGCCGCCTTGAAGCGTCGGGAAGTGGCGCGGTAGGCCTCGAAATCCGCCGGCAGCAGGATGGCGTCCGGCGCCAGCTGGGCCGATTTCATCAGCCCCATGGCGGAAAAAACCCCCAAAGCCCGGGCCTCGTAGGTTGAGGTAGTGACCACCCCGCGGCCCACGTAGTCGCGCAGCCGGGCGTAGCGCCGGGTGCCGTCGGGCTGCGTCACCGGGGCGTCCACGCTGCGTCCACCCACCACCACCGGCTGGCCGCGCAGATCCGGGTAGCGGAGCAGTTCGACGGAAGCGAAGAACGCATCCATGTCGAGATGGGCGATGCGGCGGGGACGGCTCATGGCGGGGTGAAACGGGAGCGAAGCGGAGAGGATGCGGTAAGGGTACGGGCTTAGTCCCTACGCCCCTGCTCCACCCGGCCCGCCCGGTCCAGGCGCAGCACGCGGATGCGCGGCTTGGCCAGGTGTTTGACCAGCACGGTGTAGGTATGGCCGTCGAAGGGCGGCCGCTCGGCGGCCAGCAAGGGCGGCACCGCCGCCTCGCCGTCGGCGCTGCCCAGGTAGCGCCAGTCGTCCACCAGATGCAGGCCGCGTCCTTCGCGGATGGCGATCGGCCCGCCGTAGGGCCAGGGGGCCAGTTGCTCCCGGCTCAGGGCGACCTTTGGCTGGCGGTTGTGGCGAGGGCGCAGGCGCCGCACCAGGCTCGCCTCGGTGAGCTGGGAACCCAGTTCGCCGCCGGTCTCGATCCACTCGATGCGCCGCACCTGCTCGGCCAGGCTCGCTTCCCGGGGGGACGGCCGGGCCTTGCCGAAGTGGGACAGCACACGCCGGCGCAGGCCGCTGCTCTTGCCTACGTACAAGGGCTGCTCGTCCTCGCCGTAGAAGAGATAGACCCCGGGGCCTTCGGGGATTTCGTCGGCCAGGCTCGGGTCCAGCTGCGGTGGCAGCTTGGGCCGGGCGGTGAGGGCCGTCACCTCGGCGTCGACCTTCGCCTCGCTCAGTTCGGCCCGGGCCTTCTGCCAGAAGTGCCAGATCACCCGGGCGTCGTCCAGGGCGCGGTGGCGGGACGCCACGGTCAGGCCGTGGCGGGCGATCAGGGCGTCCAGCCCGTGGCGCGGTTCTTCCGGGTAGAGGCGGCGCGACAGGCGCACGGTGCACAGCACCGTCGCCTTGAGGTCGATGCCCAGGCGCTTGAATTCGCTCTTGAGAAAGCCGTGGTCGAAGCGGGCGTTGTGGGCGATGAACAGCCGGCCGGCAAGCCGTTGCTGCACCGCGTCGGCCACCTCGGCGAAGGTCGGCGCCCCGGCCACCATGGCGTCGTCGATGCCGGTGAGCTGGCGGATGAACGGGGGAATGGGGCGTTCCGGATTGACCAGGGTGCTCCACTCCTGAATCCCGCTGGCGTCCACGGTGACGATGCCGATTTCGGTGATGCGATCCACCGCGGCGGTGCCGCCAGTGGTTTCCAGGTCGATGAAGGCGAGGGGTTGCACGGTTCGGGGAAAAGCGTTGGCTGGGGCCGGCAGGGTAGCGCGAGTGGCGCCGGTGCCGTAAAAAACATTAACTGTATATAAAAACAGTATGTGGTGTTTGGCCCGATTCGGCAAGGGGAAAAACGGCGAAGGAGGCGGCGGCTGGCCCGTAAACGAACACGGCGCCGGATTTCCGGCGCCGTGTCGGCGTGGGCCCTAAGGCACGGATTGTCGGTCCGGCCTGGGGAGGGCTCAGACCAGATTGTCCACCGCCGCCGTGTCCGGTTCCCCGGCCGTCCGGGGCGCGGCGGGCAGGATCAAGTTGAGCAGCACCGCCAGCACGCCGCACAGGCTGATACCCTGGAGGCTGAAATTACCGATGGAAACCCCCAGGCCGCCGATGCCGGTGACCAGGGTGACCGAGATGATGCACAGGTTGCGCGGGTTCATCAGGTCCACCTTGGCGTCCATCAGGGTCTTGAGGCCGATGCCGGCGATGGAGCCGAACAGCAGCACCATGATGCCGCCCATCACCGGCATGGGGATGGTCTGGAGCAGGGCGCCGAACTTGCCGACGAAGGCCATGATGATGGCGAAGCCGGCGGCCCAGGTCATCACCACCGGGTTGAAGTTGCGGGTCAGCATCACCGCCCCGGTCACCTCGCCGTAGGTGGTCACCGGCGGGCCGCCGAACAGGCCCACCACGTTCACCGCCAGGCCGTCGCCGAGCAGGGTGCGGTGCAGGCCCGGTTCCGCGGTGAAGTCCTTGCCCACCACCGAGCCGATGGCGAGCACGCCGCCGACGTGCTCGACGATGGGGGCGATGGCCACCGGGATCATGAACAGGATCGCCGCCAGGTTGAATTGCGGCGTGCCGAACTGGGGCACCGCCAGCCAGGCGGCGTCGCTCACCTTGGCGAAATCGACGATACCCGCCGCCAGGGAGGCGCCGTAGCCCACCGCCACGCCCACCAGGATCGGCACCAGCTTGAGCAGCCCTCGGGCGCGGATGGCGGTGAGCATGGTGGCCGCCAGGGAAATGGCGGCAATGGCGATGGCCGTGCCGTAGGGCACCACCTGCTGGCCGCCGGCCTTGCCGCTGGCCATGTCCACCGCCACCTGGGCGAGGCCCAGGCCGATCACCATCACCACCGGGCCGATCACCACCGGCGGCAGCAGGCGGTGGATCAGGCCCACGCCGCGCCACTTCACCAGGGCGGCGGCCACGTAGTAGAAGAACGAGGCACAGGCCAGGGCCCCCAGGGTGGCGGGCATGCCCCAGGTTTGCACCGAATAGATCACCGGGGCGATGAAGGCGAAGGACGAGCCCAGGTAGATGGGCACCCGGCGCTTGGTGCACACCTGGAAGATCAGGGTGCCGACCCCGGCGCCGAGCAGTGCCAGGCTGGGGTTGAGGCCGGTGAGCAGGGGCACCAGCACGGTGGCGCCGAAGGCAACGAAGAGGATCTGGGCGCCGGACAGTGCCGTGCGCCAGGTGGGGTCCCGGTGAGTGGTCATGAGCGTATTTATCCGTTGGGGCAGGCCAGGTCGGCCCGCAGGGCCGTCACTAGGCCAAAAGCATGCCGCGCGGCAGCATACGGCCTGGGCCGAAGGACGTCCACGGTGGCCCCGGGATTTCGTTACCGTCCATGGCTGCGGCCCGCTCGGCTTTCCCACAGATTCTGTGGGGCGCTCTGTGGATAAGGCGAAAAAATCCAGTTATGTCAGTCATATGACGCACTGCCGCAAGAAGAGGCAAGGAGACACCCGGCCGCGCGCTTTCCGGCGTGTTTTTACTGCCATTTTGGACGGGCGGTGGTGACGCTGGCGCCATGGCGTCGAACCCCTGGGCTGAGGAGGGAAAAGCGTACGCAGCGCGGCAGGGCAGGGGGCCGCCTGGCGGACTCCTGAGGAGGCACCGGGTGAAACCCCGCGCCAGTATTGGCTTTCCAGCCAATGTGCCTGAAACCCCGCGCCAGTCGCGGCGTTCGGCGATGCCCCTATGAAGATCGGCCAGGGGCGCGGAGTTTCAGGGTGAGGCTTGCCGGCATCCCCAAAAAGAAGGAGGGCAGGGCGCGGCTGGACCGCGCGCCTGCCCTCCGGTTGTGCGCTGGGTGTTAGTGCGGCTGCTGGTCTTCGGCGGCCGCCACTTCGCGCATGGCCTGTTCCCACACTTTGCGCGGGACGAAGGTTTGCAGCCGCTCCACGGCCTTGTCGAGCAGGGCCGCGGGGATCTCGTGGCCGATCTTCGGCAGCACGTCGGCGGTGACGTCGGCGCCCAGGGCCACCAGGTGCTCGGCGGCGGTGACGCTGTGGTGGGCCGGCACCACCTGGTCGGCCATGCCGTGGAAGAGGTGGATCACGGTGTCGTTGGGGGCCGCGGCGGGCAGGGTGCCGTAGCGGCCGGCAAAGGCCAACACCCGCCCGGCCAGCTCATGGCCGAGGCTGTCGTGGGCGGCCTGGGCTGCTTCCAGGGCCAGGATGGCGCCTTGGGAAAAGCCCACCAGGCAGACCCGCTGGGACGACAGGCCGAATTCGGCGCGGGTGGCTTCGATGGCGGCAATCAGGCGCGGCACCACGGCGGCGATGCGCGCGGGGCGGTTTTCTTCGCTGATGCCGAGCAGGGAGAACCACTGGCGGCCGAAGGGCGCCTGGTCGAAGGGCTCGAAGCCCTCGGCGAGCAGGTGGGCGGCCTGGGGGTAGCGCTGGCCGATGGCTTCGGCCAGGGGCTCCAGGTCGTCGCCCCGGGCACCCACGCCGTGCAGGTAGATGAAGAGCAGATCGGGCTGGCCGCTGGCGGGCAGCAACCGGGTGCCGGCCAGCTGGGGCGCGGTGGCGGAGGAGGTGGGGGCGTTCATGTCGGTCCTTTCTGGCGTGGCCGGCCGCTGGGCGACCGGCCGCGCAATGTAGCGTAATTGCCGCGTTGGCGGCGTGGTGCGGGCGGCGCACTGTCCGCCGGGCCACTGCCGTTTTCCTGTTGGAGCGCGGCGGGCAGCAATAAATCCTTGGCCGGGGCGTGGGGCGGCATGTTCAGGGGCTAGCCGTCCCCCAGCCGGAGGTCAGTGGAAGGCGTAGGCGTCCATGGCCAGGATGCCGTGGGTGATGCTGTGGTGCAGCCGTTCCGCCCGGGGCGGGGCGCCATTATCGCCGTAAGCGGCGCCGTAGGCGGCAAACAGCGGAATGAAATGCTCCGGCGTCGGGTGGGCGCGGCGGCCGTAGGGGGTGGCGGCGCGCCAGTCGAGCAACGCCGCTTCGTCCCCGGCGGCCAGGGTGGCGGCCAGCCACTCGGCAAACCCGTCCACGTAAGCGCCTTCCGGCGTACCCGCCAGGTGGCGGCCCAGGTCGCGCAGGTTGTGGGTGGTGCTGCCCGAGGCCAGCACCAGCACTCCCTCCCGGCGCAGACTGGCCAGGGCCCGGCCCAAGGCCAGGTGCTGGCGTTCGTCCAGGGTGGCGGACAGGGACACCGGCACCACCGGAATGTCGGCGGCCGGATACATCAGGGTCAGGGGCACCCAGGCGCCGTGGTCCAGGCCAGGGGCGTCGGCCACGGCGTGGTTGATGCCAGCGGCACCGAGCAGGCCGGCCACATGCTGGGCCAGGTCCGGCGAGCCAGGGGCGTTGTAGCGGCGCCGGTACAGCTCGTCGGGAAAGCCCCAGAAGTCGTGGATGGTTTCCAGGCGCTCGGCGCTGCCCACCACCGTCAGCCGCGCCATGTCGTGGGCTGAGATAGCGACCACGGCCCGGGGGCGCCCGTAGGTGCGGTCGAGCTGCGGGCCCAGGCCGGCGAGGAAATCCCGGGCCGGCACGTCTTCGAGCAGCAGGCTGGGGGCGCCATGGGAGACGAACAGGGAGGGCAGGGGGGCGGAGGCGTGGCTCGGGGTGGTCATGATCAACTCCTAACGGGGGGCTGGGCGGCCACGACAGGTGGGCCGGGCAAGAGAATCTCCCCCAACAGGCCCTTATTGTTTCAGTTGCCAATAATCGGATAAAGCTGTGTTTTCTAGATTTTTTATTTCTAAAATAGAAACAAACAACCCACCCAAAGGCTGACCATGGATACCCTGAACTGCATGAGCGTGTTTGCCAAGGTCGTGGAACTGGGCAGCTTTGCCGCCGCCGCCGAGCGCCTGGGCGTGGCCCGCTCGGTGGTATCGAAGCAGGTGGTGGCCCTGGAAGAGCGCCTCGGCGTGCGCCTGATCAACCGCACCACCCGCACCCTGCACCTGACCGAGGCCGGTGCCGCCTACCTGGAGCGCTGCAACGCCATCCTGGCCGAGGTGGAAAGCCTGGAGTCGTCCCTGGGCGCCCTGGCCGAATCGCCCCGGGGGCTGCTGCGGGTGAGCGCCCCGGTGTCCTTCGCCATCTCCCACCTGGGGCCGGTGCTGGCCGGCTACCGCCGCCAGTTTCCCGAGGTAGGGGTGGAGCTGGCGGTAAACGACCGTCAGGTGGATATCGTCGAGGAGGGCTACGACCTGGCCCTGCGCATCGCTCGCAAGCTCGAATCGTCCCTGGTCGGCCGCCGCCTGGCCACGGCGCGCATGGTGCTGTGCGCCGCGCCGGACTACCTGGCCCGGCGTGGCACACCGCAACGCCTGGAGGATCTGGCCGGCCACGACTGCATCGGCTACACCTACTGGGGCAGCGGCGACGACTGGCAACTGGACGATGCCGCCGGCCGCGCCGTGACGGTGCGGGTCAAGCCCACCCTGCGCGTCAATAATGGCGACGTGATCCGGGCTGCGGCCCTGGAGGGGGAGGGAGTGATCTTCCAACCCTCGTTCCTGGTCGGCGACGACCTGCGCGCCGGCCGGCTGGTGGAGCTGCTGCCCGGCTACCAGCCCCTGGAGATCGGCATCTATGCCGTCTATCCGCACCGCAAGTACCTGTCGGCCAAGGTGCGCACCTTCGTCGACTATCTGGTGGAGCGCTTCGCCCAGGTGCGCTTTTAGGCCCGGCGCAACGGCCCTCTGCCGGCCGCAGTTCCATGCCGACCGCCAGCCAGTACAATGCGCCCCTTCGGTTTATGGATAGAGCGGAGCGGTACGTGGCGGAAGTGCATCACCCGGGAGCGGGCAAGCTCCTGCTGGCCCCCATGGAGGGCCTCGCCGACTACGTGCTGCGCGACGTGCTGACCGGCATCGGCGGCTACGACGGGGCGGTCTCGGAATTCGTCCGGGTGTCCGGCTCGCTCCTGCCGACCCGCACCTACGAGCGCATGTGCCCGGAGGTGGCCAACGGCTGCCACACCCCGGCCGGCACCCCCATGGTCATCCAGCTGCTCGGCAGCGACCCGGACTGGCTGGGCGCGAACGCGGCCAAGGCCAGCGCCCTGTCGCCCCACGGACTGGATCTCAACTTCGGCTGCCCGGCCAAGACGGTGAACCGCCACGGCGGCGGCGCGATGCTGCTGGCCGATCCGGAGCTGCTCAACCGCATCGTCCGCGCCGTGCGCACCGCGGTGCCGGAGGAGATTCCGGTAACGGCCAAGATGCGCCTGGGGATTTCGGACACGTCCCGGGCCATCGACTGCGCCCAGGCCCTCAGCGACGGCGGGGCCGCCGCCCTGGTGGTCCATGCCCGCACCAAGGATGACGGCTACCGGCCGCCGGCCCATTGGGAGTGGATCGCCCGCATCGCCGATGCGGTACCCGTGCCCGTCACCGCCAACGGCGAGGTATGGACCGTGGCCGACTGGCGGCGCTGCCGGGCGGTCAGCGGTTGCGCCGACGTGATGATCGGGCGCGGCGCCGTAGCCGACCCCTACCTGGCCCAGCGCATCAAGGGGCAGATGGACGAAACCCCGTCGTCCCGGGAATGGCAGGCCCTGCTGCCGCACCTCGTCGCCTACTGGCACAAGGTGCATACCCGGGTCCTGGCCTGCCACGCGCCGGGGCGCCTGAAGCTGATCCTGAGCTACTTCCGCCGTACCTGGCCCGAGGCCGAGGCACTGTACGCCGCCATCCGCCCGATGGGTTCCCCGGACGAGATTTCCCAATTACTTCACGGATTGCTCGCCGAGGCGTCCGGAGATAAGCCAAAGTCATGACAGAATCGCGGCCCACGCCTATCGTCGTGCTTGGCCGCATCCCTCGAAGGGACGAGCACCAGGGCTGAGCGGACGGGGCACGATCAAAAACTGGGGAGGCGCAGCAGTCGGCCGATGACGGTGCCGTGGGCAGCCGGCTAGCACTCCCCGTAGCCACGCTCGGAGACTAGGAATGCCATCGCGGAATCGTTTGTCGTCGCGGCCGATGCGGCCACCGCGCAAGGCGCTGTGCTGCGGCGCGGGGGCGCTGGCCTTGGGGGCCGCCTCCCTGGCCCAGGGGGCCCTGAACGACATCTTTCCCACCGACTACGTGCCCCTGGGAGCAGGGACCACGGTTCTGACCGCCTATCTCTACGACCGCCAGTCCAAGGGCCCCTACGTGGCCGGCGAAAAGACCCAGCCCTGGACCTCGAACGCCTCGATCGGCGTTTTACGTGGCAGCTATTTCGGCGACGTGCTCGGCGTGCGCACGGCCGGAACGGCCACCATGACCTACGCCGACCAACGCCTTGAGGGCAGCGGCATCCCCAAGAGCATCAACAAGGAAACCGGTGGCTGGTACGACGCCCGTTTCGGCCTGACGGCCTGGCCGATCAACGACCCGGTGCAGCGCCACTACCTGGCGATCAACGCCACGGTGATGCTGCCGACCGGGGACTATCAGCGCCAACGGCTGCAGAACATCGGCGAGAACCGCCACCGGGAAGCCCTGTCCCTGGCCTGGATCCGCGGCCTGGGCAACAACTGGACGGTGGAGGCCATCGGCGAACTGACCTGGTTCGGCGACAACACCGCCTATTTTCCCGGCGCGCGCAAGCGCGAGCAGGCGCGCAGCGAGGCGTTGACCACCTATCTGCGCTACCGCTGGAGCAACGGCCTGCAGGCCTTTTCCGGCTACCAGTGGAACAGCGGTGGCGAGACCCGGATCAATGGCGTTGCGCAAAATGATCCGGCCCGTAGCCAGCGGGCCTACCTGGGCCTGATCTATCCGGTGGGCCAGGGCCATGTCCTCAACTTGCGTCTGGCCAAGGACATCCAGGTCGAAAACGGGTTTGCCATCGAGCGTGAAGTGGCCCTGCGCTGGCTGAGCTATTTCTGAGCCTGCGCCGGGTCTCGAGCGCAGCCTGGTGCGTCTCGCCTTGCGCTGAGGCGCGGGCAATGCCGGATGGGCTATGCTTGGCGGACGGGATGGGTCGGGCTTCGGCCTGGACGTCCCGCCAAAAACCATAAAATCCGGAGACTTTCATGCTCATTCGCGCCCCTCAATCCGTGTTGCTGGTGGTGGACATCCAGGAGCGACTCGCGCCCGCCATCCACGACAGCGACGCCGTCGTTGCCAATACCGCCTGGCTGCTCCAGGTCGCCGCCAAGGTGGGCGTGCCCATCATCGCCACCGAGCAGTACCCGAGCGGCCTGGGCCACACCGTACCGGCCCTGCGCGGCCTGATTCCGGCTAGCGGCATTGCCGAAAAGAGCCACTTTTCCGCCGTGGCCGAGGGCAACCTGTTCGATCTGCCCGGCGGCGAGCGCCGCCAGTTCATCGTCAGCGGCACCGAAACCCACGTTTGCGTCTTGCAGACCGCCATGGACCTGCTCGCCGAAGGCCGCCAGGTATTCGTGGTGGCCGAGGCGGTGGGATCGCGCAAACCCTCGGACAAGGAGCTCGCCCTGGAGCGCCTGCGCAGCGCGGGTGCCCGGATCGTCTCCCGGGAGATGGTGGCCTTCGAATGGCTGCACCGGGCCGGCACCGATCTGTTCCGTTCCGTCAGCCGCGATTTCATCCGCTAACGCTGTCCGGAGGGGCGCCCGGGCTGGGGCTTTCGGGCTGGCCGGGGGGCAATGGTATTATGGCGGCTCTTTGTGGCTCCCCAGGCCCCTGGCGCTTTTCTCCTCGTTTTGCCCCGTTCCATGAAAATGGAATGGTAGCCGCGCGAAAATGAAGCCAGGCCGGGAGCCCCGGGTTTTTCGGCCGGCCCGGTAGATGCCGGCCTGACCCCCGCCGGCCCCCGCCTTGTACCGGGGGCCGGGTGTTTCCTGCACCCCGACCACCGGATTTCATGCGTCTCACCAAGCTCAAAGTCGCCGGCTTCAAATCGTTCTGCGATCCCACCACCATCGAACTGCCCGGGCAACTCGTCGGCGTGGTGGGGCCCAATGGCTGCGGCAAGTCCAACGTGATGGACGCGGTGCGCTGGGTGCTGGGCGAGACCCGTGCCTCCGAATTGCGCGGCGAGTCGATGCAGGACGTGATCTTCAACGGATCCTCCAACCGCAAGCCGGTCTCCCGGGCCTCGGTGGAACTGGTCTTCGACAATTCCCTGGGCCGCGCCGCCGGCCAGTGGACCCAGTACGCCGAACTGGCGGTGAAACGGGTGCTGACCCGCAACGGCCAGTCCGACTACTTCATCAACAACCTCAAGGTCCGCCGCAAGGACATCACCGACCTGTTCCTCGGCACCGGCCTGGGGCCTAGGGCCTACGCCATCATCGGCCAGGGCATGATCTCGCGCATCATCGAGGCCAAGCCCGAGGAAATGCGGGTGTTCCTCGAAGAAGCCGCCGGCGTCACCAAGTACAAGGAACGGCGCAAGGAAACCGAGGGGCGCATCGAGGACACCCGGGAAAACCTGACCCGGGTGGATGACATCCGCCAGGAACTGGGCGGGCAGATGGAAAAGCTCGAATCCCAGGCCGAGGTGGCGCGCCGCTACCACGACATCAATGCGGAACTGACCACCAAGCAGCAGCTGCTCTGGTTCATTCGCCGCAACGAGGCGCGTAGCGAGCAGCAGCGCCTGGCGGTGGATGTGGAGCGGGCGGCGGTGGATCTGGAATCCCAGACCGCCACCCTGCGGGAGCTGGAAACCCGCCTGGAAACCGCCCGGGAGGCCCATTACGGCGCTAGTGACGGGGTGCATCAGGCCCAGAGCGGGCTGTACACCGCCAACGCCGAGGTGACCCGGCTGGAAGCCGAGATCCGCCACCAGGGCCAGTCCCGCCAACAGCTCGAAGCCCGGCTGGCCCAGTTGAGCGGCGAATTCGCCCACTGGAAGGCCCAGGCGGAAAAGTACGAAGAGGATGGCCTGCGCTGGCAGGAGCTCTCCGACCTGGCCGACATGCGTGTCGAGCAGGCGGCCATGAAGCTGGAAATGCAGCAGGAGCGCCTGCCCCAGGCCGAGGAGCTGCAAGGCATCGCCCAGGAAGAGGTTAACCGGGAGCGGGGCCGCATCGCCCAGGTCGAGCAGAAGATTCAGGTCGAACAAGCCCACCGGGGCAACGCCCAGCGTGCCCTGCAAGGCTTGGTGCAGCGCCGCGAGCGCCTGGCCCAGGAGCGGGATAGCCTGGCCGATCCGGATACGGTTGAGCTCGACGACAAGCAGGAAGAACTGGCCATGCTGCGCGAGGAACTGGCGATGCGCCAGGACACCGTGGCCGATCTGCAGCAGCGCCTGCCCGAGCTCGAAGTCGAGCGCCGCCATGTCCAGGCCGAGGTCCAGAACACTCTGCGTGACGTGGCCGCCGTCCAAGCCCGGCTCGGTGCTCTGGAAACCCTGCAGAAGCGTGTCCAAGGCAATAGCAAGCTGATCGAGTGGCTGCGCCGTCACGGCCTGGAAGGCCGTACCCCGCTGTGGAAGCGGCTGCATGTCGAGGCTGGTTGGGAAGAGGCCGTCGAGGCGGTGTTGCGCGAGCGCCTCAACGCCCTGACCCTGTCCCTGGAAGCGGGGGAGGGCGGCCGCCTGCCAGCCTGGACCGCTGACGGGGCTCCCGGGGGCAAGCTCACCCTGCTCATCCCCGATGCCCAGCTGGGTAACGTGCCGGCCGACAGTCTGGCCGCCAAGGTGCGCTGCGAGGATGGCGCCTTGGCCCCCATCGTTACCGACTGGCTGGCCGGCATCGCCACCGCCGACACCCTGGAAGCGGCCCTGCAACGCCGTGCCCAATTGCCCCCGGGCGCTACCGTGGTGGTGCCTCAGGGCCACCTGATCACCCGGGGCAGCGTCACCCTGTTTGCACCGGATAACGCCGAGCACGGCCTGCTTGAACGCCAGCGCGAGATCGAGGAACTGACCATCGCCCTGGAGGTGAAGCAGGGCGAGGTGGATGTCGCCCAGGCCCGCCTGGCCGAGGTCGAGGCCCGCCTGGCCCAGGCTCAGAGCGAGCTGGCCAACGCCCGCCGCGAAGCCCAGGAACTGCAATCCCGGGAACACGCCCTGCAAGTGGAAACCCTCAAGCTCGCCCAGGCCGTGGAACGGGCGCGGGAGCGGGCCCAGCAGATCGAGGATCAACTGGCCGAGTTCGCCCTGGAAGAAGAGGAAGAGCGGGCCCGGGAGATGGCGTCCGAAGAAGCCATGGCCGCCGCCCGGGAAGAACTGGGCGAACTGCACATGCGCCTGATGGGCGCCCGGGGCCGCCTGGAAGAAGCCGAACGGCGCCTGCGTGACGAGCGCGAGGCGGTCACCCAGGTGGAGCGGGAACTGCGTGAAGCCCAGTTCTCCCAGCGTGAGTGTTCCAGCAAGTTGCAAGAAATCGCTTCCGGCAAGCAGGTGGCGGCCCGCCAGGTGACGCGCCTGGCCGAGGAAGAAACCACTTGCCGCACCCAGCTCGACGAGACCCGTATCGAGGACCTCGAGCCGGAACTGCAGATGGCGCTGGAAAATCGCATGGAGGCCGAGCAGCGTTTGTCGGACGCCCGCCAGCACCTGGAAGAGGCCACCTCCAGCCTGCGCGAGATGGAAGAGTCGCGGCTGCGCATCGAGCAGAGCCTGAACCCGCTGCGCGAGCGTATCGGCGAACTGAAGCTGAAGGAACAGGCTGCCGGATTGAACGCCGAACAGCTTACCGAACAGTTGATCGAAGCCCAGGCCGACGAAGTTGCCATCGCCGAGTACCACGCCAAGCTGGTGACCGAGGGTGGCATGGTCAAGGTGGCCAGCCTGCAGTCGTCCATCGGCCACCTGCAAAAAGCCATGCTCGACCTGGGGGCGGTGAACCTGGCCGCCCTGGAAGAACTGGAGGCCGCCCGGGAGCGTAAGGGGTTCCTCGATGCCCAGGCCGAAGACCTGGTGCTGGCCATGGAAACCCTGGAAAACGCCATCCGCCGCATCGACAAGGAAACCCGGGAACTACTGCAGAACACCTTCGATACAGTGAACCGCCGTTTCGGCGAGCTTTTCCCGACCCTGTTCGGTGGTGGCCGGGCCGAGCTGCTGATGACCGGCGAGGAAATCCTCGATGCCGGTGTCCAGGTGATCGCCCAGCCGCCAGGCAAGAAAAATTCCACAATTCATCTACTTTCGGGCGGCGAAAAGGCCCTGACGGCAATTGCGCTGGTATTCTCCTTCTTTCAGCTCAACCCGGCGCCGTTCTGTCTCCTCGACGAGGTGGATGCGCCGCTGGACGACACCAACACCGAGCGTTTCGCCCAGATGGTGAAGCGCATGTCGACCCAAACCCAGTTCCTGTTCATCAGCCACAACAAGATTGCCATGGAAATTGCCGAGCAGTTGGTGGGGGTAACGATGCAGGAATCCGGGGTGTCGCGAATCGTTGAAGTGGATATGGAAGAAGCCCTCAAGATGCGGGAGCAGGTGACGGCCTGACCGCCCTGACGATGGCAGCGATTTCATGAACGAACTGCAACTGGCTCTGATCGGACTTGGCGCCGCCGCCGTGGGTGGCGTGGTCGCCTACAACAAATGGCAGGAACGCCGTCACCGCCAGGTGGCCGAGGCCCTGCTCACGCCGCACCGGGGTGACGCCCTGCTCGACGAGGTGGCCGACGAAGGCGAAACCTACGCATCGCCTCCTATGGCGGAGCCGGCGCTGGCTGTGGATCTGCCGTCGTTCGCCGCCGATCCCCTGCCGGCCACCGGGCCGATTTCCCGCGGCGTTTTCGAGCGGGCCGAACCACCTTTCGTCGAACCTGGGCTGACCCCGGAGGCTGCACCCGCCATGGCCTTTGCGTCCGCCGGCTCGGAGCGCGGGGAAGCGCGCGCCGCAACGGCACCGATGGCAGGAACACCGCGCCAGGAGCCGAGTTTGGGGGGCTTGCCGCCCATCGACGACATCCCCCCCTTCATGCCCGCCGAACCGGTGATGGCTCCCGCCCAGGCCGCGACGGCGCCCCGCGCCACCGTGCCGCAGACACCTCCATCGGCCTATGTTCTGCCCCCGGTGGTTTCCCAGGCCCCCATTGCCGCGCCGCTGCTGCGTCCGGACCCGCCCCGGGGTGCCATCGCCCTCGATGACCAGCCCGAAGCGCCCCTGGCCCCCCCGCCGGTCAACGAGCCGGCCCGGGCCGCCGTGCCGACCAGCTCCTTCTCGGCCGTGTTGTTGCCGCCAGAATTGCTGTCGGCCGAAACCGACTACTTGGTGGCCCTGGAAACACTGGAGCCCCTGCCGGCGTACCAGTGGGTCGACGCTCAGCGCGAAGTCCTGGGCCGTCTCTCCAAGGCGGTGATCTGGGTCGGCTTCGATGAACGGGAAGGGGTGTGGACTCCTCTGGAGGCCGACGATCCGCGTCCCATGCGACGTATCCGGGTCGGCCTGCAACTGGCGGACCGGCGCGGCCCCCTGGCCGAACACGAACTGGCGGCCTTCCATAGCGCCATGCGCCAGGTCGCCGATCAGTTCATGGCGGTGGCCGACTTGCCCCTGCAGCGCGGCTTTCTCGAAACCGCCCGCGAACTGGACGGCTTCTGTGCCCAGGTGGATATCCAGATCGGTCTTAACGTTGTGGCCGACCAGCAGCTGTTCCCCGGCACGAAGATCCGTGCCCTGGCTGAATCGGCAGGCATGAGCCTGGAAGCTTCCGGTGCCTTTGTCCGGCGCGACGACCTGGGACGGGCGGTCTATGCCCTGATCGGACACGATCCCGGTGGTTTTGCCGCCGACACGATGAAGACCCTGCAGAGCCGGGCCCTCACGTTTCTGCTCGACGTGCCGCGCATCGCCCATGGCGACCGGGTATTCCTGCAGGTGGTGGAACTTGCCCGGCGCTTTGCCGATTCCCTGCACGGCCGGGTCGTGGACGATAACGGCCAGCCCTTTACCGATGCCATGATCGAGCCGATTCGCCGGCAGATCGTTCAATATCAGACCGCCATGGCCGCCCGGGGCATCCCGGCGGGTGGTCCGGTTGCCCTGCGCTTGTTTGCCTGACCCCCTGCCGTTGCGTTTTTCCGCTGCATGACTCTTTCTCCCGAGATCCTCGACCGGGCGCATTTCCTTTGCCGGGAAATCGAGCGTCACAACCACGCCTATTACGTCCTCGATGCTCCGACCATTCCGGACGCGGATTACGACACCCTGTTTCGGGAACTTGTGGCGCTGGAAGAGACCTATCCGGCGCTGAAAACTCCGGATTCGCCCACCCTTCGGGTCGGCGGTCGCCCCCTCGAACAATTTGCCCAGGTGCGCCACGCCGTGCCCATGCTGTCGATCCAGACCGAGACCGACATCGAGGATAGCGGCGCTTACAATTTCGATACCCGGGTGCGCAAGGAGTTGGGGCTGGACGAAGGCGATCCGGCTGTGGAATACGCTGCGGAGCTTAAATTCGATGGCCTGGCGGTGACTCTGCGCTATGAGCACGGGGTCTTCGTCCAGGGTGCCACCCGGGGCGATGGCGCGGTAGGGGAGGATGTCACCCAGAACCTGCGCACGGTGCGCCAGATACCCCTGCGCCTGCTTGGCGATGCCCCGCCGTTGCTTGAGGTGCGCGGCGAGGTGTACATGTGCCGCGACGACTTGGCGCGCTACAACGAGGCCGCTGCTGCCCGGGGGGACAAGACCCTGGTCAACCCGCGCAACGGTGCTGCCGGGAGCATCCGCCAACTCGACCCGGCTATCGCCGCCAGCCGGCCGCTATGCTTTTTCGCCTACGGCATCGGCGCCGTGGAAGGTTGGCTTCTGCCGCCCACCCACAGCGGCCTGCTCGACGCTTTGGCTGCTTACGGCATGCCGGTGTGCGAGCACCGCGCCGTGGTCCGCGGCGCTGCCGAACTAGCGGCCTTCCACCGTCGCATGGGGACGGTCCGCGATACCCTGCCCTTCGACATCGACGGAGTGGTGTACAAGGTCAATAGCCTCGCTCTTCAGTCCGAACTGGGCTTCCGCTCCCGGGAACCGCGTTGGGCCGTGGCCCACAAGTACCCGGCCCAGGAGGCTTCCACGGTGGTGGAGGCGATCGATTTCCAGGTCGGACGTACCGGTGCCATTACTCCAGTCGCGCGCTTGAAGCCGGTATTCGTCGGCGGGGTAACGGTGACCAACGCCACGCTGCACAACGAGGATGAGGTACGGCGCAAGGATGTGTGGGTCGGCGATACGGTGATCGTGCGCCGGGCCGGCGACGTCATCCCCGAGGTGGTGAGCGTGGTCAAGGAACGCCGCCCGGCGGATGCACTGCCCTTCGAGATGCTGCGCCATTGCCCGGTATGCGGCTCCCACGTGGTCCGCGAGGAGGGCGAGGCAATAGCTCGCTGTTCCGGCGGTTTTGCCTGCCGTGCCCAGCGCATCCAGGCCATTCTGCATTTCGCCGGACGGCGCATGATGGACATCGAAGGCCTGGGTGAGCGCTATGTCGAAAACCTTGTGGCCCTGGATTACGTCCACGGTGTGGCCGACCTGTACCGGCTAACCCTGGATGATCTGCTGGAGATGAAGCGCCGCGCCGACGAGCGCGACGGCTCCACCCCGGAAACGGTGAAGAAGGGCGTGGTCGCCACCCGTTGGGCAGAAAAGCTGCTCGAAGGTATTGCCGCCAGCCGGGCCCCGTCCCTGGCCCGCCTGCTCTTCGCCCTGGGCATCCGCCATGTTGGTGAGTCCACCGCAAAGACCCTGGCTGATTGGCTCGGACGCTTCGATTGGATTCGCCAGGCCCCCGCGCCGCTGCTCGCCGTGTTACCCGATATCGGCGCCACCGTAGCGGCTTCCATTGCCGATTTCTTTTCCGAAGCCAAGAACGGCGCGGCCATCGATGCCCTGTTCGCCGCTCAAGTTACTGTGGCGGATGAGCACGCCCCGCATCCCGGCTTGGCCGAAAAGCTGGCCTGGGCCAATCTCTACGAAGCTCTTGGCGTGGCCAAACTGACCAGGACGCGGGCCCAGCAATTGGCAGAGGCTGTGACGGACGGCGAGACATTGCTTCGTCTCGATACGCTTGATCTGATTGCGCTGCCCCTACCGCCGGATGTGAGCGAGGCGCTGGGCGGCTGGCTGGCCAACGCGGAAAATCGTGCCATGCTGGAAAGCTTGTCCCGCTTGCGGCGTGAGCTGCTGTCCGCGCTCCCCGAGATGCCGGCAGACAATGCGGCCAACGCGCGAGTGGCCGGCAAGACCTTCGTGCTCACCGGCACGCTACCTACCCTGTCGCGGGATGCGGCGAAGGCCTTGATCGAGGCTCAGGGGGGCAAGGTGGCCGGTTCCGTATCGAAAAAAACCCATTACGTGGTGGCTGGTGCCGAAGCCGGCTCCAAGCTTGCCAAGGCCAAGGAGTTGGGCGTGCCCATTCTGGACGAAGCCGGCTTACAGGATTTGTTGAATGTGTTAAATCAGGGAGAAATTAAGTGAAAAAAGTCCGCAAAGCAGTATTTCCGGTGGCCGGTCTGGGCACCCGGTTCTTGCCCGCCACCAAGGCCAGCCCCAAGGAGATGCTGACGGTGGTGGACAAGCCCCTGATCCAATATGCGGTGGAAGAGGCGGTGGCCGCCGGCATCACCGAGATGATCTTCGTCACCGGGCGCAGCAAGCGGGCCATCGAGGACCACTTCGACAAGGCCTTCGAACTGGAGGTCGAGCTGGAGCGCAAGAACAAGCTCGAACTGCTGGAACTGGTGCGCAACATCCTGCCCAAGGGCGTCAATTGCATCTACACCCGCCAGTCCGAAGCTCTTGGCCTTGGCCATGCCGTGCTGTGTGCCAAGTCGGTGGTGGGAGACGAGCCCTTTGCCGTGATTCTGGCCGACGATCTGCTCGATAACGGCAAGCCCGTAATGCAGCAGATGTCCGAAGCCTTCGACTACTACAACTGTTCTTTGCTCGGCGTTCAGGATGTGCCCCGGGCCGACACCAAGAGCTACGGCATCGTCGATGCCCAACCGGTAGCCGAGCGCCTCGAGCGCATCGCCGGGATCGTCGAGAAACCCAAGCCCGAAGAAGCCCCGTCCACCCTGGCGGTGGTGGGGCGCTACATCCTCACGCCACGCATCTTTCACCATCTGGAGCGGGTTAAGCCCGGTTCCGGCGGGGAAATCCAGTTGACCGACGGCATTGCTGCGCTGCTTGAAGAAGAGCAGGTTCTGGCCTACCGCTACGAGGGGGTGCGTTACGACTGCGGCTCCAAGCTGGGGTATCTGCAGGCTACTGTGGCCCTGGGACGGCGCCACCCTGAAGTCGGAGCAGCGTTTGATACCTATCTCGGGGGCCTGAAGGGATAACGCATGAGCATCATCGACTATCAGGACGCCCAGGCCGTCCTGGCCGAGGCCGAGGTGATCCACAGCGCGGCCGAGGTTAACGAAGCGGTTGCCCGGGTTGCCGCGTGCATTACTGCCGACCTGGGCGAGAAATGCCCCCTGGTGTTGTGTGTCATGACCGGTGGCGTGGTCTTTGCCGGCCAGCTCATGACCCAGTTGAAATTCCCCCTGCAGTTCGACTACCTCCATGTCACCCGCTATGGCCAGGACACTGCTGGTGGAGCCCTGTCATGGAAAGCCGCGCCGTGGACCAGCGTCAAGGATCGGATCGTGCTGGTGGTGGACGATATCCTCGACGAAGGCATCACCCTGGCCGTGATTCGCGACCGGTTGCTCCAATTGGGGGCTGCCGAAGTGAAAACAGCGGTGTTCGCCGACAAGGCCAATGGCCTGAACAAGCCGATTGCCGCCGACTACGTGGCGGTTTCCGTGCCGAACCGCTTCGTCTTTGGCTACGGGATGGATGTGCGGGGCGCCTGGCGCAACCTCCCCGCTGTCTACGCGGTGAAAGGGCTGTGAGCGCCGTGACCGACACCTTTCCTGCGCGCTGGGCGGACGAAGCGGCCTGGTATACCCGCCATGGCGACTATGGCTGGCTGACCGAGGCCTTGGCAGCCCTGCTGCCAAACGATCTGCGCATCGTCGAAGTAGGCTGCGGGGTAGGGGAGAGCACCGTGGTTCTGGCTCGCGCAGGTTTTTCAGTGCTGGTCATCGAGCCGCTCGCTGCTTGTCGTATCGAAGCTGCCCGACGCCTGGCTGAGGCCGGGCCGGAGTGCGTGGCCCGGATCACATTTGTAGATGCCGACGTGACGGCTTTGCCCGAAGCGGCCCGTGCCCAGCTCTTGGATTTCGATCCCCGGGCCGTCGTGTGTTGGCTGGCGGGCGCTCCCGACGAAGTGACCGCTCTGCCGGGCGGACGTCCTGGCGAAGGGGTTGCCCGTCATCGTGAGGCCATGCAGCGGGGCTGTGCCGAACTGGCCGCCAGCCTGCCTGGCGTGCTTTTTCTGCAAATAGCGGATCGTACCGTCATGCCTTGGGCTGCAAAGGATATCGGCCGCGACCTAACCTTGCGGGTCCAACAGCAGCTCGTATTGAAGGATTTGCCCTTCAGCCTGTCCAAAGCAGACACCCTTTTCCGCAAGCTGACGCCGACACCTCACGAGGCCGCCACCCTGGGTAAGTTGTCCGGGCCAATGCGCGGGGCGATCCCGCTACTTGGCATGGCACTGGCGCGTCGCATCTAAAGAATTCTGGAGTAACTGAATGCTCGCCATCATTGGCGGTTCCGGGCTGTCCCAGCTCGCCAACCTGATCATCACTCACCGGGAGGTAGTGCGTACGCCCTATGGCGAACCTTCCTGCCCCCTGACCTTTGGTAACGTCTGCGGAACCCCGGTGGTTTTTCTCGCCCGTCATGGCCACGGTCATACCCTGGCCCCTCACGAAGTCAATTATCGCGCCAACATCTGGGCCTTGAAGCACAAGGGCGCCTTGGCCGTCATCGCCGTGGCTTCGGTCGGTTCGATCCGCGCCGATCTGATGCCCGGGGACCTGGTGGTTCCCCATCAGATCATCGACTATTCCTGGGGGCGCCGTTCTACCTTCTTCGAAGGTGAGGGTTGCCCGGTCCGTCACATCGATTTCACCGATCCCTATGATGAGGAGCTGCGCCAACGCATCATCGGTGCCGCCGAAGTCGCCGGGATACCTCTCAAAGCCGGAGCGGTCTATGCCTGTACTCAGGGGCCGCGCCTGGAGACGGCCGCGGAAATCAACCGCATCGAGCGCGATGGCGGTGATGTGGTCGGCATGACCGGTATGCCTGAAGCCTTGCTGGCCCGGGAGCAGGAGCTGCCTTATGCAGCGATCAACGTGGTGGCCAACTATGCGGCCGGGCGGGCCGACTCTGCCCACGGCATCAGCTTCGATGCCATTCTCGGCGAATTGGGGGCCCCCATGGCCCGGGTACGCACCCTGCTGGAAACCGTTGCCGGCTGCGGCGTGTTTGCCTGAGGAGTGGAAGATGGTGCGTGACATCCTGCGCATGGGCGATCCTCGCCTGTACCAGCGCGCCAGGGAAGTCGACGCGTTTGGCACGGCGGCGCTGGATGCCCTGATCGCCGATATGCTCGACACCATGCAGGCCGCCCAGGGGGTTGGCCTGGCTGCGCCGCAGATTGGCGTGCCATTGCGGGTGGTGATCTTCGGTTTCGAACGCAACCCCCGCTATCCCGATGCCGAAGCCGTTCCGTTTACCGTTCTCATCAACCCGCGGCTGATGCCTCTGGGTGAAGCCATGGAAGAGGGCTTTGAGGGCTGCCTTTCGGTCCCCGGTCTGCGTGGCAGCGTGCCGCGCTACACCCGGCTGCGGTACACCGGCTTCACCCCCCGGGGCGAGGTCATCGATCGGGAAGTGTCGGGCTTTCACGCCCGGGTGGTGCAACACGAGTGCGACCACCTGGACGGAATCCTGTTTCCCATGCGGGTCCGGGACTTTTCCCGCTTTGGTTTTACCGACGTTCTGTTTCCCGACGGCCTGGACGTGGGAATGGATGACTGACTCTTACGACGCCTGAAGCACGAACACGGTCGGCCGCCGCTCCAGTTCCGGCGGCCTTTCCTTTTTCCAGGCACCGATGGTGCGGGTTTTCAGCCATTCATCGGGCTGGGTCAGGTTGCGTGCGATACAGACCCGGGTCGTCGGCTGGCAGGTGGCGAGCAGGGCATCGAAGAGTGCAGCGTTGCGATAAGGAGTCTCGATGAACACCTGGGCACGGCCCGCCTTCCGGGAATCGCTTTCCAGATCGCGCAGAGCGCGGGTGCGTTCTTCGCCCTTGGCCGGCAGGTAGCCGTGGAAGGCAAAGCGCTGGCCGGACAGTCCGGAGCCCATCACCGCCAGCAGGATGGAAGATGGGCCGACCAGCGGAACGACCCGCACCCCCGCCCGATGGGCGGCCTCGACCAGCAGGGCGCCAGGATCGGCCACGGCCGGACAACCCGCTTCCGACATCAGGCCTACGTCTTCGCCGGCCAGCAAGGGGGCAAGTAGTTCTGCAATCTGGGTTGGCGGCGTGTGCTCGTTGAGTTCGTCCATGGCCAGTTCGCGAATTGCCCGTTCCGGTGCCATAGCTTTGATCATTGCCCGTGCCGTTTTGGCGTTTTCGACGACGAAGCGATCGAGGGTACGGGTGATCGCCAGAGCCCGGGCAGGAAGGCAGGCCTCGGCTGCACTGGAATCGGGGGCGCCGAGGGGAACCGGGATCAGGTAAAGGGTGCCGAGGGTAGGAGTGGGCATGGCGCGGTCAGCCAAACAGGGCGACGCCCTCGTGACGTAGCATGTCGCACAGGGCAATCAGGGGCAGGCCGATCAGGGCGTTGGGGTCGCTTCCTTCCATGCGTTCGAGGAGGGCAATACCCAGTCCCTCGGACTTGGCGCTGCCAGCACAGTTGTAGGGCTGTTCGCGACGCAGATAGGCCTCGATCTCGCCGTCCGACAATGCACGGAAGGTGACCAGGGTCGGAATCCCTTGAATCTGCGCCCGGCCGTCGCGCCCATTGACCAGAGCCAGCCCTGTAAAGAAGTTTACCGTGCGGCCGCGCATGGTCTGCAACTGGCGGACGGCACGCTCATGGGTGCCGGGCTTGCCATAGATCGCACCATCGAGGACGGCCACTTGATCGCTGCCGATCACCAGCGCATCCGGGTGCAGGGCAGCTACGGCCCGGGCCTTGGCTTCGGCCAGGCGAAGCGCCAAGGCCTCCGGGGCTTCGCCGGGCAGTGGCGTTTCATCGACATTGGGAGAAACCGTTTCGAAAGGGAGCTGCAGACGGCTCAGCAATTCGCGGCGATAGGGGGACGTGGAAGCAAGAATCAGGCGCGCAGGATGCGCAGGAGTAGGAGGTGTAGGCACGGTGAAACGCAGGGAACGAAGCGGAAGGTGGGAAAGGGCAGGGTAATGACCAAGCTCGGCAATACGGGCAGGGTCAAGGCCGGACGGAGTCTTGGGCTGCCGTCTTTTTTGACATGCGAAGCCGAAAATCATATCATCCGCGCCTTATGTCGCAACAGATCGTGATCGACAGCAAGGATTTTGCCCGTGAGGGGCGAGTTTTGGAGGGGTCTCTGGACCTAACCGACTTCCCTCGTGTGGCGGACCAGTTGCTCGCCCGTGAAGGTCAGCTCGTCTATCGGCTCGAAGGCAGCGTTGATGCACAGCGAAAGCCGTTGCTACGGCTCCTGGTTTCGGGGGTTCTGCCTCTGGAGTGTCAGCGGTGCCTGGAGCGGGTTGATCATGAGCTCGAAGTAGATAGTTTGCTTGAGCTCATCAACGACGAAGCCGATCTGGCCGAGGATGACCTGGAGGATGACTCCCGGGATTTCATCGTTGCCGACAAGTCGTTAGACGTTGTGGCACTGATCGAGGACGAGGTAATTCTCGCCCTGCCGGCAGTGCCGCAGCATGAGGATTGCTCCTTGCCGGAAGGCGGGCAGGGGAAAGCAAAGGTTTCGCCCTTCAGCGTGCTCGCTGCCCTGAAGAAAACGCCGTAAACCATTGCGGTAACGCAAGGTGCGGTTAGGGTTGAAAGCGAAGCCCGATTTATTTTAGGAGTTTGAAATGGCCGTTCAGCAGAACAAGAAGTCCCCCTCCAAGCGTGGCATGGTCCGCGCCCACGATTTCCTCACCGCCCCTGCCCTGGCCGTGGAGCCCACCACTGGTGAAACCCACCTGCGCCACCACATTTCTCCGTCCGGTTTCTACCGCGGCAAGAAGGTCGTCAAGGGCAAGGGCGAGTAATATCTGCCGGAAGAGGCAGGCGGATCCCTCTTTGCTAGAGGGCGCCTGCCTTTTCTTTTGGCGTTGCAACGCCGCTTGCGACGCGACCTCCCTTATTCCGCGCTACCGTCCCTAATGGCTGTCACCCTCGCCATCGATTGCATGGGTGGTGACCATGGCCCCGGCGTTACCGTGCCGGCTGCCCTGGCCTTCGCCCGTCGTTTCCCCGAATCCCGCATCATCCTCGTCGGTCTGGAAGATCGTATCCGCCCCCTATTGTCGGGCGTTGATATCGACTCCGGACGGATTGCCGTGCACCACGCCACCCAGGTGGTGGCCATGGACGAGTCTCCGGCCCTGGCGCTGAAGAACAAGAAAGACTCATCCATGCGGGTCGCCGCCAACCTGGTCAAGTCCGGGGAGGCCGATGCCTGTATCTCCGCTGGCAATACCGGTGCCCTGATGGCGATCTCCCGCTTCGTGCTGAAGATGCTGCCCGGCATTGATCGTCCCGCCATCTGCACGGTGCTGCCAACCACCAAGGGCCACGTCCACGTTCTCGATCTCGGGGCCAACGTTGATTGCGAGGCGGAGCACCTTCTCCAGTTCGGCATCATGGGGGCCATGCTGGTGGCGGCAGTGGAGCACAAGGAGCGCCCCTCTATCGGTCTGCTTAATATCGGTGAAGAGGAAATCAAGGGCAACGAGGTAGTGAAGCAGGCTGCCGAATTGCTGCGAGATTCCGGGCTCAACTTCATCGGTAACGTAGAAGGGGACGGGGTCTACCAGGGCGAGGCCGAAGTGGTCGTCTGCGACGGTTTCGTTGGCAACGTAGCCCTGAAGATTTCCGAGGGCCTGGCCCAAATGCTGGCCTCCTTCCTTAAGCAGGAGTTCAGCCGCTCACCCTTGACCAAGCTGGCCGCCTTGGTGGCCTTGCCGGTACTAAAGCGCTTCAAGAACCGGGTGGATCACCGCCGCTACAACGGGGCCAGCTTGCTCGGGCTGCGGGGGGTGGTGGTGAAGAGCCACGGCTCGGCCGATGCTTTTGCTTTCGGGTGCGCCATTGAGCGCGCTTTCGAGGCTGCCCGCGAAGGGGTTCTGGAGCGCATCGCCAGCCAGGTGGCTGCCTATCAGGCGCAGCGCGCTCCTTCCTTGAACGATTCGAATAACTCTCCAGCACAGGAGACAGCGTGACCATTTACGCCCGCCTTGCCGGCGTGGGCAGCTATCTGCCCCCGGATCGCGTCACCAATGATGACCTGGTTGCCCGGGGCATCGATACCAACGATGAATGGATCGCCACCCGGACCGGCATTCGTGCCCGGCACTTGGCCGCTCCAGATGTCACCTCCAGCCAACTCGGCCTGGAAGCCGCCCGCCGGGCCCTGGAGCACGCCGGTATCGGCGCCGACGAGATCGACCTGCTGATCGTCGCCACATCTACGCCAGACTTCATATTCCCCAGTACTGCCTGCCTGATTCAGTCGGCCCTGGGTAATAAGGGCGCTACTGCGTTCGACGTCCAGGCTGTGTGCAGTGGTTTCGTCTATGCCATGACGATCGCGGAAAAATTCATTCGCTCCGGCAGTCATAAAAAGGCGCTGGTAATCGGTGCCGAAACGTTTTCACGTATCCTCGACTGGAAAGACCGCGGCACCTGCGTGCTTTTTGGCGATGGCGCCGGCGCGGTGGTGATGGAAGCTTCGGCACAGCCGGGAATCCTGGCGACGGCGCTCCATGCCGACGGCAGTCACAGCGATATCCTCAATGTCCCCGGCCAGGTGGTCGGTGGCCAGGTAACCGGTGATCCATTCCTGCGTATGGATGGTCAGGCCGTATTCAAGTTCGCTGTGCGCGTGCTGGCCGAAGTGGCCCGCGAGTGCTGCGAGGCGGCCCAGTTGCCGCCGGATCAGGTGGACTGGCTGGTGCCGCATCAGGCCAATATCCGCATCATTGAAGCGACGGCCAAGAAAATGGGATTGTCCATGGAGCGGGTGGTGACTACGGTGGCCCAGCATGGCAATACTTCTGCCGCCTCTGTCCCCCTTGCGTTGGATGCCGCAGTCAAGGACGGCCGTATCCAGCGCGGGCAGACCGTCATGCTCGAAGGGGTTGGCGGCGGCTTCACCTGGGGTGCGGTACTGCTGCGCTATTGATCCCCTCCTGATTCCATAAAAACAGAGAGATAACCATGGCTTTTGCATTTGTCTTCCCCGGTCAGGGCTCCCAGTCGGTCGGGATGATGGCGGCCTACGGCGAGGCCCCGGTCATCCGGGCGACGTTTGACGAGGCGTCCGCCGCCCTTGGTCAGGATTTGTGGCAGATGGTGGCGGAGGGGCCTGCCGAATTATTGGCCCAGACGGTCAACACCCAGCCCCTGATGCTGACGGCCGGTATCGCCGCATGGCGCTTGTGGCAGGAAAGAGGCGGCAAGACTCCCGCGGTCGTTGCTGGGCACAGCCTGGGTGAATATTCCGCCCTGGTCGCCGCTGGCGTGCTGCAGTTCAAGGATGCCGTGCCCCTGGTGCGCTTGCGCGCCGCGGCCATGCAGGATGCGGTTCCGTTGGGCACCGGTGCCATGGCGGCAATTCTCGGCCTCGACGATGACGGTATTCGCGCCGCCTGCGCCGAAGCGGCCCAGGGTGAGGTGGTTGAACCGGTGAACTTCAATGCTGCCGGCCAGACCGTGATTGCCGGCCACAAAGCAGCTGTCGAGCGTGCTATGGAGGTATGCAAGGCAAAAGGAGCTAAACGGGCCGTAGCGCTGCCTGTCTCGGCCCCGTTTCACTCCTCCTTGATCCGTCCCGCCGCCGACAAGCTCGCGGCTCGCCTGGCCGAGCTTGAGCTGCAGGCCCCGCAGATCCCGGTTATCAATAACGTGGATGTGGCCGTCGAGACTGATCCGGCCAAGATCCGCGACGCCTTGATTCGCCAGGCCTACAACCCGGTACGCTGGGTGGAGACCATTCAGAAAATGGCGGCCATGGGGGTCACGGTAGTGGCTGAGTGCGGCCCCGGTAAAGTACTGGCAGGCCTGACCAAACGTTGCGCCGATGGCGTGAATGGCGTAGCGCTGGCCGATGCGGCCGGCATTGATGCCAACCTCAACCTGGAGTGAGACAGATGCTGCAAGGACAGATTGCCCTGGTCACCGGCGCTTCCCGCGGGATTGGCAAAGCCATTGCCCTGGCCCTGGGCCGCGCCGGAGCCACCGTGATCGGTACGGCGACTACCGCCGACGGTGCCGCCAAGATTGGTGACTATCTCAAGGAAGCCGGTATCGCTGGCCGTGGCGCGCCTCTGGAAGTGCGCGATCAGGCGCAAGTGGATGTCCTGATCGGCGAAATCGAGAAGGAATTCGCACCGATCAGCATTCTTGTGAATAACGCCGGTATCACCCGCGACAACCTCGCCATGCGCATGAAGGACGAGGAGTGGGATGCCGTGATCGATACCAACCTGAAAGCGGTCTTCCGCCTCTCCAAAGCGGTGATGCGTGGCATGATGAAGGCCCGTGCAGGGCGGATCGTGAACGTTACCTCGGTAGTCGGGCACGCAGGAAATCCAGGCCAAGCCAACTACTGTGCCGCTAAGGCCGGGGTGTCGGGCATGACCCGCTCTCTGGCTCGCGAACTGGGGAGCCGCAATATCACGGTGAACTGCGTGGCTCCAGGCTTTATCGATACCGACATGACCAAAGTGTTGGAAGAGAAGCAGAAAGAAGCCTTGGTTGCGAGCATCCCCTTGGGGCGCCTCGGTGCGCCGGAGGATATCGCGGCGGCTGTCCTGTTCCTGGCTTCACCCAGTGCAGCTTATGTCACCGGAACGACCATCCACGTCAACGGTGGAATGCACATGGAATGACATCGGGGCGGCTGTCACACAGGCGATACGTCTGGGATTTGTGGCGGCTGCCGCTTTTGGTAGAATAGAAGAGTTTTGTTTTTACCCGTATCAGGGATAAGGAGCCCCTTAATGGAAAACCTCGAACAGCGCGTTAAGAAGATTGTTGCCGAACAACTCGGTGTGAATGAAGCCGATATCAAGACCGAGTCCTCCTTCGTTGATGATCTGGGCGCCGATTCGCTGGATACCGTCGAGCTCGTGATGGCCCTCGAAGAAGAGTTCGAGTGCGAAATCCCCGACGAAGAAGCTGAAAAGATCACCAACGTCCAGCAGGCGATCGATTACATCCTCGCCAACAAGAAGTAATTCCCCGCGGAATTCCATCGGGCCGGCTTTTTCTTCGGAATCGCCGGCCCGGCTGTATGGGCCTAGTGAATTCCCTAAAGCTTTAGCTTGAGGCATCTCGGATCGCTCGGGCATGCCGGTCAGCATCGACCGGAAAGTGGCTGCAAACCACATCGTCTCGCCCCTGCGGTTTTTCCCCTTTTCCAGACATATCCGGAGCGCACGTTGGCACGCCGTAGAATCGTCATTACCGGCCTGGGGATCGTTTCCCCGGTTGGCAACACCGTCGAGGAAGCCTGGCAGAACATCACCGCCGGCCGCACGGGCATTGGTGCCATCACCAAGTTCGATGCCTCCTCCTTCCCTTCCCGCATTGCTGGCGAAGTCAAGAATTTCGATATCGGCGCCTACCTGTCGCCGAAAGAAGCACGCCGCATGGATACCTTCATCCATTTCGGCATGGCTGCTGGCATCCAGGCGATTCGCGATGCCGGCCTTGAAGACAGCCCGCTCGATATGGAGCGCATTGGCGTATCCATTGGCTCTGGTATCGGTGGCCTGCCCCTGATCGAGCAGACCCACGACGAATACCTAGCTGGTGGTGTCCGCAAGGTCACCCCCTTCTTCGTTCCCGGTTCGATCATCAACATGATCTCCGGCAACCTGTCGATCATGTATGGCTACAAGGGGCCGAATATTGCCCTGGTAACGGCTTGTACCACCGGCACCCACTCCATCGGTGAAGCGGCGCGCATCATCGAATATGGCGATGCCGATGTAATGATTGCCGGCGGGGCGGAGTCCACGGTTTCTCCCTTGGGGGTCGGTGGCTTCTGTGCTGCTCGTGCCCTGTCGACCCGCAACGACGATCCCGCGACGGCCAGCCGCCCCTGGGACAAGGATCGCGATGGCTTCGTGCTCGGCGAGGGGGCTGGGGTTTTGGTGCTGGAAGAGTACGAGCACGCAAAGGCTCGTGGCGCCAAGATCTACGCTGAGCTGGTCGGCTACGGCCGCAGTGCCGATGCTTACCACATGACCCAGCCAGTCGAGAGCGGTGAAGGCGCTGCCCGTTGTATGGTGAATGCCCTCAAGAATGCCGGACTGAACCCCTCGGATGTCCAGTACGTCAATGCCCACGGCACATCCACGCCCTTGGGCGACCTGGCGGAAACTCAGGCGGTCAAGCGCTGCTTCGGTGAGGCGGCGAAATCCCTGGTGGTTAGTTCGACGAAGTCCATGACCGGTCACCTGTTGGGTGCCGCGGGGGGGATTGAGGCGGTGTTCTCCACGCTGGCGGTACACCAGCAGATCGCTCCTCCCACCATCAACCTTGCTTCCGCAAGCGAGGGCTGCGATCTCGACTACTGCGCCAACGAAGCCCGTTCCATGCGTATCGATGTGGCCCTCTCCAACTCCTTCGGGTTTGGCGGGACCAACGGTACCCTGGCGTTCAAGCGTATCTGAGGTTGGTGGGTGCGGCTGCCGCGGCAACTGCACCCACGCCCTTCCCGAATCGGGATGGGGTTACTTGTCGGGCTTCATCTGCTTGCGCTGTTTGCCATCGCCGTATCTGCATTTGCCGGTACGGCGATTTTCATTTGTCTGCTCGGCGTAACACTACTGGTGATTTCGTTTGCCTGGAGCATCTGGGCGTTAAAGCGTGCCCCACAAGGTATTCGCCTTGGGCGCGGCGGCGGACTGCAGGTGATCCTGAAAAATGAGACAGCATGGCGCCACGCACAATTGCTGGCCGATACGACGGTATGGGAGTTTGCAGTGGTGCTGCGCTTTCGGCTGGACGGAGGAGGGGAGGAGGGGCTTCCGGAGCGCTGGGCGCGCACCCTGCTCGTTGCCAAGGATAGTCTCCCCACCGACGATTGGCGTGCCCTATGTGTATGGCTGCGCTGGCGGGAGGGGGCTAAGCGCCATTCCCATCCCGCCGCTGACGTCAGCGACTCGCCCTGAATGCTCGCGGCCGGGCACCGGGCAGAACGGTGTTGCGGGGGCGGGGGAGGGTATTGGGGTAGTCCCGGCTGAAGTGCAGTCCACGGCTCTCCTTACGCTTCAGCGCGCAGCGCACAATCAGATCGGCGGTGACCACCAGATTGCGCAACTCCAACAGATCATGACTCACCCGGAAATTCGAATAGAACTCGTTAATTTCCCGGGCCAGCAGCCGTATGCGGTGCTGGGCGCGCTTCAGTCGCTTGGTGGTACGAACGATGCCCACGTAATCCCACATGAAGCGACGCAACTCGTCCCAGTTGTGCGAGATGACGATTTCTTCGTCAGCATCGGTGACCGCGCTTTCGTCCCAGGCGGGAAGGGGCGGAATGGGCGGAGCTTCCTGGCCGAGAATGTCGTCACAGGCGGCTTCCGAAAAGACGATGCATTCGAGCAGCGAGTTGGAAGCAAGTCGGTTGGCCCCGTGCAGCCCAGTGCAGGCTGACTCCCCTGCCGCATAGAGTCCTGGGACGTCCGTGCGCGCCTTGAGGTCAGTCATGATGCCGCCGCAGGTATAGTGGGCAGCCGGAACGACCGGGATCGGTTCCCTAGAAATGTCGATGCCCAGTTCCAGACAGCGCGCGTAGATGTTGGGGAAGTGGGTCTGGAGAAATTCCACCGGTTTGTGGGAAATGTCCAGATAAACGCAATCCAGGCCCCGCTTCTTCATCTCGAAGTCGATGGCGCGGGCCACGATGTCCCGCGGGGCCAACTCGGCCCGTGGGTCGTGGGCAAGCATGAAACGGGTGCCGTCAGGCAGGCGCAGCAGGCCGCCTTCACCCCGGACCGCCTCGGAAATGAGGAAGGATTTGGCTTGGGGGTGGTACAGGCAGGTCGGATGGAATTGGATGAATTCCATGTTTCCTATCCGGCAGCCAGCCCGGTGAGCCATGGCAATGCCATCGCCGGTAGAAGTATCAGGGTTGGTGGTGTAGAGATATACCTTGCCCGCACCACCTGCAGCGATGAGTGTGAAGGGGGCCGCAACAGTGACGACATGCCCCGAGCGTGAATCCAGCACGTAGGCGCCGTAACAGCGGTTATCGCCAAAGCCCAGCTTGGCACCAGTGATCACATCGATGGCGATGTGATGCTCAAGAACCGTGATGTTCGGGTGCTGCCGTACTTTGTGGGTCAAGGTGTCCTGGACCGCGGCACCCGTAGCGTCGTTGACGTGAATGACACGGCGGTGGCTGTGGCCGCCTTCCCGGGTCAAGTGGTAGCCCTTGTCGCCCTTGGTGAAAGGTACGCCTTGTTCGATCAGCCATTCGATGGCGCGCCGTCCATTCTCGACGACGAATCGGGTAGCGGCCGGGTCATTGAGATGGGCGCCGGCATCGAAAGTGTCGTGGATGTGCGCTTCGATCGAGTCCTGATTGTCCAGGACAGCAGCGATGCCACCTTGAGCCCAACCTGAGGCGCTATCTTCCAGTCCCCTTTTGCTGATTAGGCCGACTTTTTTGTGTTTGGCGAGCCGCAAAGCGGCAGATTGACCGGCCAGACCGCTGCCGATGATGAGTACGTCGAAATTCAAGGTCACTGTGTGTTTCCCCGAAACTGCCCAGACGGCAGTCCTGAACGAGAGTCCGCGCACTATAGCGCCGGGGGGAGCGGGGTGCAATGAATCGGAGTGCCAGATCAGCCTTGGAGCTGGTGCGGCATCGGGTTGCTGACCCCTGAAAAGGCTGAACTATTTGCCAAAATAGGCTGTCACATTTGCGACTCCTGCAAATCGCTTGGCGGAACGACGTTTCCTTGGTGCGGCAGTAGGTGCTTGTGGGGTGCAGTGATGATATATACTGCGCCAAAACCCTATAAGACCGACCCCTCACCTCCCAATCGAAAAGCATGAGCAATCGCGAAGTTGACCAAGTGTTGGTTGAGCGGGCTCAAGCCGGCGACAAACACGCTTTTGAGTTGCTGGTAGCCAAATACCAGCGCAAATTGGCGCGATTGTTGTCTCGCTTCATCCGCGACCCTGCCGAGGTGGAAGACGTGACGCAAGAGGCTTTTATTAAGGCCTACAGGGCTTTGCCGGCGTTTCGGGGGGATAGCGCGTTTTATACGTGGCTTTATCGCATTGGCATAAATACGGCTAAAAATTACCTAGTGGCCCAAGGGCGACGTGCGCCTACTTCGACGGAATTCGATTCGGAAGAAGCCGAAACCTTCGAGGATGGCGACCAGCTTCGGGACATCAATACGCCCGACGCCCTGCTTCTATCCAAGCAAATCGGCGAGACCGTCAACTCCGCAATGGAGGCGCTGCCTGAAGAGCTCCGTACAGCAATAGTGCTGCGTGAGATCGAAGGGCTGTCCTACGAGGACATCGCCAAAATCATGGATTGCCCGATCGGCACGGTTCGCTCCCGCATTTTCAGAGCCCGGGAGGCGGTAGCCGCCAAGCTGCGGCCGTTGCTCGATACAGCACCGGATAGAAGATGGTAGTTCGCCATGCAACAACAATCCCTTCTCGAAGTTTCCCTCCTGATCGATTCCGAGTATGAAGGGGACGCAGCCCGGGTATTGATGGGACGCTTGGGCAATCCTTCCGAAGAGCGGATGCGCTGGATGCTCTATCACCTGATCGGTGATTACCTGCGGGGGGAGTGTGCTAACTCAGGTCGTTGTGATGCCTTCATGGCACGCTTTTCCCAACGACTAAAAAACGAACCTGTCGTTCTTGTTGGCAGCAAAGACTCACTGCAAGCAGGTCGGCATGTCCCGTTTGAAGCCCCTGCTGAATCCTTGCAGAATTCGCCTCTGCTCCTGGTAGCAGCGGTTGCTGGCATCGTCGCGGTAGGCTTGGCAACACTATCGTTGAGTCCCAATAGCCGACAGGATTTTTCTGCCCTGTCTGCGCCGGCGCGAGACGTTTCTCCGCTGCCATCAACGGTGGCGCAAGAGTACTTGCTGGTCCACGAGGGCGCCGCCCGCACCATATCATTGCAGGGCTTGACCCCTTCAACCCGGGGCTTGGTCGTGGGCACTTCGTTCCGTGGGGAAATCCTGAAATGAAGCGAGCAGTCCGGCTGCTTCTAGTGCTGCTGGTCTGCTCGCTCCAGAATGTGGCCAGTGCCGACACGGCGCCCGTTGACTGGCTGAAGCGCATGGTCCAGGCCAATGCAAGCCTGGACTACAGTGGCACTTTCATCTATCAGAGTGGCAACACTTCTGAATCTTCGCGCATTGTTCACGGCGTGGACAACGGACGCGAAATGGAATGGATCGAAGTGCTTGACGGCCCCCCCAGGGAAGTCTTGCGCAAAAACGATGAAGTGCGTGCGTTTCTTCCGGGTGAGAAAAGGGTTGTTGTCGAAAACCGCTCAGGCGGACGAGGTTTTCCTGGCAAAGTCACAGTGGCTCCGGAGCTGCTGCTCGATTACTACACCCTCAAGGTCGGTGCGGGAGAGCGCATTGCGGGACACGAGGCACGGTTGCTGGTTCTTGAGCCCAGGGATACCTTGCGCTTCGGCCATCGCTTCTGGATCGAGGCAAATAACGCCCTGCTGCTCAAGGCCCAAGTGGTCGATGGGAGGGGGCAGATTATCGAGCAATTCTCGTTCACCCAGTTGTCCATCGGTAGCCCCATCGATTTCGAGGCAATCAAAGGGCGCTGGCAGCAACCTTTAGCGGGGTGGCAAGTGGATAACCTGCTTCCCGGGGAGGTTCTAACCAGTACAACTGGATGGGGGTTGCGCCGCCAGGTTGCTGGATTCCACAAAATATCCGAATGGCGCCGCCGCTTGGGGGATACGGAAGGAAGTGTCCTGCACCTATTGTTTTCCGACGGTGTCGCCGCCATCTCGGTATTCATTGCGCCAGTCGCTAAGACGCGTCCGATCCGTTCCGTAACCTCCAGCCAAGGCGGAGTTTCGATGCATGTACGCCAAATGTCTGATCACGTGATTACTGCCGTGGGTGAGGCGCCTCCGGCGACCGTACGGAAAATTGCGGATAGCCTGGAATTGAAGAGATAAGTTGGAGCCTGTCGTCTGTGATTGAGCTTAATGCGGTTGTGACTGCTGTCGAGAATGGCTATGTCGTTGTTGAAGCGGCTTCTCAGGGATGTGGCCGCTGCCACGAACCTGGAGGATGCGGTGGAGTCTCGTTGGGGGCCATGTTATGTTCCTCACCCCGCCAGCTTCGGGTCCGAAATGGTTTAACGCTGCCGGTGCATGTCGGGGACTCCATCGATATTGGAGTGGCCGATGGCGTCCTCCGCCGCGGCGCCCTGGCTGCCTATGTAGCACCGTTGGCCGGCTTGCTCGCAGGGGCCTTGTTGGGCGGAATGATCGGAGAGACGTGGGCGGTTGCGGGGAGTCTGGCGGGCCTGGGTGTGGCCTGGTGGGCAACGAAGCAATTCCGCAAAAAAGCTGAAGATGGGGCCGGTGAATTGGTTATCGTGCGCCACCATCCGTCTCGTATTCCAAGGGAAGGCTTAGGCTGAGTCTGCTCGGTATGTCCAGAGCGGGATCACGTCCCGCTTGCCGGCATTTATGGCATTTTTTTCAGGCATTGCAACGAGAGGTCTACATGCGTTCGCTTATGCGCTTTTTCGCTATTGCACTTTTTTCATGTGTTTCTCCCTTGGTTGCCGCCCAGGGGGTAAAGGGGCTCCCCGACTTCACTGAACTGGTCGAGCGCCAGGGGCCGGCGGTGGTGAACGTCAGCACCACCCAGGTCGTGCGGACCAATCGAGCGACACCACAGTTGCCCTTCGATGAAGACGATCCGATGTTCGACTTCTTCCGGCGCTTCATGCCGCCGGGGGCGCGCCCCGGAACGCCGCGCGAATTCGAAAGCCGCTCCCTCGGCTCGGGGTTTCTCATCAGTTCCGATGGCTACATCCTGACCAACGCCCACGTCGTCGATGCCGCGGATGAGATTTCCATCAAGCTCAGCGACAAGCGCGAATTCAAGGCCAAGGTAATCGGTGCTGACAAACGCACCGATGTCGCCCTGCTCAAGATTGAGGCCAGCGGCTTGCCAGCTGTGAAGCTTGGCGATCCCAACCAGATGAAGGTCGGCGAGTGGGTGGTGGCGATCGGCTCCCCCTTTGGCTTCGACAGCACGGTGACTGCCGGAATCGTGTCCGCCAAGGGGCGCTCCCTGCCGCAGGAGAATTTCGTCCCCTTCATCCAGACCGATGTCGCGATCAATCCGGGGAATTCCGGCGGCCCCTTGTTCAACATGAAAGGTGAAGTGGTTGGGATCAATTCCCAGATTTACAGCCGTTCAGGGGGGTTCATGGGGATTTCGTTTGCTATCCCCATCGATGTCGCCATGGACGTCCAGAACCAACTGCGCCAATACGGCAAGGTCAGCCGTGGACGCATTGGCGTGGTGATCCAGGAGGTCACCAAGGAACTGGCAGACTCGTTCGGCCTCGCCCGGGCCGGTGGCGCCCTGGTCAATGCGGTCGAGCCGGGCGGCCCTGCTGACAAGGCGGGGCTTCAGGCGGGTGACGTGATCTTGCGCTTTGATGGCAAGCAGGTGCTCAATTCTGCCGACCTGCCGCGCATCGTCGGCAATGCCAAGCCTGGTAGCCGCATTCCCTTGCAGGTGTGGCGCAAAGGCTCCTCCCGGGATCTTGTGATTACCGTGGCCGAGATGCAGGAAGAAACCAAGGGGGCGCGCAAGGACAGCCGCCGCGGCAGCAAGCCCGAACCTGCTGTGAATCGCCTCGGCTTGGTTCTATCCGAGCTTACGGCCGAGCAGAAGCGTGAGCTGAAGGTTACGGGGGGGCTGGTCATCGACGAACTGCGGGGTTCGGCCAGTCGCTCCGATCTTCGCCAGGGTGACGTAGTGCTAGCGGTAATCGAGCGCGGCGTTACCACGGAATTGCGTTCGGTAGAGCAGTTCAACCGCATCCTGGCGCAAGTGGAAAAGAACGCCAATGTAACCCTGCTGGTGCGTCGTGGTGACATTCAGACCTTCGTTACCCTGAAGGCCAATGGAGCAGCCAAGGAATGACCCACTCGCAGCAAGGAAAGGTGCGCTTGCGCCTGCTCGGGCGTACCTATTGCCACCTGTGCCACGACATGGAGGAGGCCTTGGCGCCCATCCTCGACGAGTTCGGCATCGAGATGGAGGTGATCGACGTGGATCAGGACCTGGATTTAGAGGAAAGTTGGGGGGAACTGGTGCCAGTGCTGCTGCACGGCGACACCGAGTTGTGCCACTACTTTCTCGATGAGCCCCGTGTCCGTGATTATTTAGGCCGGATCGGCTAAAATCCTGGCTTTCCGGGATTTACCAAGGGTGCTCAGCGGTATCACTGGCACCCTTTTTTACTTGTTAAGCGCCCTGCATGAAGCATATCCGCAACTTTTCCATCATCGCCCACATCGACCACGGTAAATCCACCCTGGCGGACCGCATCATCCACCTCTGCGGCGGCCTGTCCGACCGGGAAATGGAGGCCCAGGTGCTCGATTCCATGGACCTGGAGCGGGAGCGGGGCATCACCATCAAGGCCCAGACCGCGGCGCTGCACTACAAGGCCCGGGACGGCCAGGTGTACAACCTCAACCTGATCGATACCCCGGGGCACGTGGACTTCTCCTACGAAGTGTCTCGCTCCCTGGCCGCCTGCGAAGGCGCTCTGCTGGTGGTGGATGCCTCCCAGGGCGTGGAAGCCCAGACCGTGGCCAACTGCTACACCGCCATCGAGCAGGGGGTAGAAGTGGTGCCGGTGCTGAACAAGATCGACCTGCCGTCCGCCGAACCGGACAACGCCAAGCAGGAGATCGAGGACGTGATCGGCATCGACGCCACCGACGCGGTACTGGCCTCGGCCAAGACCGGCCTGGGCGTCGAGGACATTCTGGAACGGGTGATCGAGCGCATTCCCCCGCCCAAGGGCGACATCGACGCGCCGTTCAAGGCGCTGATCGTCGACTCTTGGTTCGACAACTACGTTGGCGTGGTGATGCTGGTGCGGGTGGTGGACGGGGTGCTCAAGCCCAAGGACACCCTCCTGCTCATGTCCAACGGCGCCAAGCACCTGTGCGAGCAGGTCGGTGTATTCACGCCCAAGTCTCAGGTCCGGGATAGTCTCAAGGCGGGGGAGGTGGGGTTCATCATCTCCGGCATCAAGGAACTGAAGTCCGCCAAGGTCGGCGACACCGTCACCGTGGCCGCACGGCCTGCTACCGAACCGCTGCCCGGCTTCAAGGAAATCAAGCCCCAGGTGTTCGCTGGCCTGTATCCGGTGGAAGCCAACCAGTACGACGCCCTGCGCGACTCCCTGGAAAAGCTGCGCCTGAACGACGCCTCCCTGCAATTCGAGCCGGAAGTCTCCCAGGCCCTGGGCTTCGGCTTCCGCTGCGGCTTCCTTGGTCTGCTGCACATGGAGATCGTCCAGGAGCGCCTGGAGCGGGAATTCGACATGGACCTAATCACCACCGCGCCGACGGTGGTGTACCAAGTGGTGCTCAAGGATGGCAGCGAGATCTTCGTCGAGAACCCGTCCAAGCTGCCCGACGTGGGCAAGTTCGAAGAGATCCGTGAGCCGATCATCACCACCACCATCTTCGTCCCCGAGGATTACCTGGGCGCGGTGATGACCCTGTGCAACGCCAAGCGTGGCTCCCAGGTGGACATGCGCTACCACGGCCGCCAGGTGCAGCTGATCTACGACATGCCCATGAACGAAGTGGTGATGGACTTCTTCGACAAGCTCAAGTCCGTCTCCCGGGGCTACGCCTCCCTGGACTACGACTTCAAGGAATACCGGGCCGCAAACCTAGTGAAGATGGATATCCTCATCAACGGCGACAAGGTGGATGCCCTGTCCCTGATCGTCCATCGGGACAACGCCCAGTACCGGGGCCGCGAACTGGCCGCCAAGATGCGCGAACTGATCCCGCGCCAGATGTTCGATGTGGCCATCCAGGCCGCCATCGGCTCGAACATCATCGCCCGGGAAACGGTCAAGGCCATGCGCAAGGACGTGCTGGCCAAGTGCTACGGCGGCGACATCAGCCGGAAGAAGAAGCTGCTGGAAAAGCAGAAGGCCGGTAAGCGCCGCATGAAGCAGATCGGTACCGTGGAAGTGCCCCAGGAAGCCTTCCTGGCAGTGCTGCGTGTCGATGGCAAGTAAGCGCCTTTTGTTCCTCCCGATTTCGTTGTTTATTCGTGTTTTGGAGCCGGTTGCGTGAATTTCGCACTCATCCTCTTTGTTCTAGTCGTGGCAACCGGCCTGATCTGGCTGACCGATGTCCTGGTGTTTCGCAAACGTCGCCAGCCAGGCGCGCCGGAACCGTTGTGGGTCGAGTACGGCGCCGGCTTCTTTCCGGTCATCCTGGTGGTGTTCGTGCTGCGCTCCTTTGTTGCCGAACCCTTCAAGATCCCTTCCGGGTCGATGATCCCGACCCTGCAAATCGGTGATTTCATCCTGGTGAACAAATTCACCTACGGAATTCGCCTCCCGGTCATCAACGAAAAAATCATCCCAATCAACGACCCCAAGACGGGGGATGTAATCGTTTTTCGCTACCCGGAAGATCCCAGCCTCGACTACATCAAGCGAGTGGTCGGTGTCCCCGGTGACAAGGTGGCCTATCAGGACAAGCGCCTGACCATCAACGGCAAGCCGGTAGAGGTCAAGCCCTTGCCCGACTACCTGCACAGCGACCGACTGTACTATTCCCAGCACTTCGAAGAGACCCTGGGAGGCGTGACCCACCAGATCCTCAACGATGCCGATGCCCCGGTTTTCATCCCCGATCCCATCCAGTTCGCCGGTCGCGATGATTGTCTCTACAATAATTCCGGTGTGATCTGCACGGTGCCGCCGGGCCATTATTTCGTCATGGGCGACAACCGGGACAACAGCCGTGACAGTCGCATCTGGGGCTTCGTCCCGGACAAGAACATCGTCGGCAAAGCCTTCTTCATCTGGTGGAATTTCGGCGAGTTCAGCCGGATCGGCAGCTTCAAATGATCAGGAAAAACCTTCGGGAGAGCGCGATGAAATACCAGCGTGGCGTCAGCCTCAGCGGCTTGTTGATCGTCAGCTTCATCATTGTGGTGGTATTCGTGTTCGGCATGAAAGTGGTGCCGGCGGTGATTGAGTACTACACCATCGTCAAGAACATCAAGGCCGTGGCCAATAGTTCTGATAGCGCCACTACGGTGGCTGACGTCCGCAAATCCTTTGATCGCCGCGCCGAGGTTGACGACATCAAGTCGATCTCCAGCGCCGATCTGGACGTCAGCAAAGATCGCAACCGGATCGTGATCTCCTTCGAGTACGAAAAGCGCATCCGCCTCGGAGGGCCGGTCAGCCTGCTGATCGACTTCCAGGGCTCCTCCGCGGCCAAGGAGAAAGGCGAATAGTGGCTGGCTCTCTCGGCCTGGCGCCTTTGCAGCGGAGTTTGGGCCATACGTTTACCGATCAGGGCCTGTTGCAGGCGGCGCTGACTCACCGCAGCTACGGGACACCCCATAACGAACGCCTCGAATTCATCGGCGACGGTCTGCTCAACAGCATCGTCGCTTTGCAGCTCTACCAGCGTTTTCCGCACCTCCCGGAAGGTGACCTTTCCCGTCTGCGGGCCAATCTGGTCCGCCAGGACACCTTGCACCAACTGGCCCTGAAGCTCGACTTGGGGCGATACCTGCTGCTTGGCGAAGGGGAGCTCAAAAGTGGCGGTCACCAGCGGCCCTCCATCCTGGCCGATGCCTTGGAGGCCTTGTTCGGTGCCACCTACCTGGATGCTGGATTCGAGGCAGTGGTCGGCGTTGTGACTACCCTGTTCGCACCGCTGATCGCCGCCATCGATCCGGCCAAGCCGATGAAGGACCCCAAGACCCGCCTGCAGGAATGGCTTCAGGCGCGGCGCAAACCGCTGCCGACCTATGTCATGAGCGGCACCGAAGGGGACGCCCATGTTCAGGAATTCATCGTGGCTTGCGAAATCCAAGCCTGTAACCTAACAACTCAGGGCCGTGGCACCAGCCGTCGGGCTGCCGAGCAACAGGCCGCCGAAGCGGCACTGCGCGCCCTTGAAAAGTGAACGAGATGACCAACGACACCACCGGCCACGATGATGGCCACGACCTCCCCGACTTCGACTTCGACGCTGGCGCCGACGCCACTGGCCCGGCCAACGCCGCCGACTACCGCTCCGGCTACGTGGCCATCGTTGGCCGCCCCAACGTGGGCAAGTCGACCCTGCTGAACCGCCTAGTGGGCGAAAAAATCAGCATCGTCTCGCGCAAGGCCCAGACCACGCGGCACCGCATCACCGGCATCCTCACCGACGAGGCGAAGGGCCGCCAAGCCCAATTCGTCTTCGTCGACACCCCGGGCTTTCAGACCAAGTACTCCAACGCCCTCAACCGGGCCATGAACCGGGGGGTGACTCAAGCCCTCAACGACGTGGACGTGGTGGTGATGGTGGTCGAGGCCGGTCGCTACGGCGCCGCCGACCAGCAGGTGGTGCGCCTGTTGCCCGAAGGCAAGCCCGTGGTGCTGGTGGTCAACAAGATCGACCGCATCGCCGACAAGACGACGCTACTGCCGTTCCTTGCCGAACTCGGCCAGGCCCGCTCCTGGGCCGCCGTGGTGCCGGTATCGGCCGCCAAGGGCAAGCAGACTCAGGAATTGCTCGGCGAGATCCGCAAGCATCTACCCAACGAGGGTCTGCTCTTCCCCGAGGACGAACTGACCGACAAGAGCGAACGCTTCCTGGCCGCCGAATACATCCGCGAAAAGCTGTTCCGCCTGCTCGGCGACGAGCTGCCCTACGGCGCCACGGTGGAGATCGAGAAATTCGAGGTGGAGCCGGGCAAGGGACACCAAGGGCCGCTGCGCCGCATCCACGCGGCCATCGTAGTGGATCGGGATAGCCATAAGCCGATGGTCATCGGCAAAGGCGGCGAGACCCTCAAACGCATCGCCACCGAGGCCCGCCAGGATATGGAGCGCCTGTTCGACGGCAAGGTGTACCTGGAAGTGTGGGTCAAGGTGAAGTCCGGCTGGACCGATGACGACCGCCTGCTGCGCAGCCTGGGCTACGAATAATCCCCGGCGGCCCGCATCCCCGCACTGACACCTTCACCGCTTCCTGCTCAGCACCGTGCACCGCGGCAAAGTCGACGGCCAGCCCGCCTTCATCCTGCATACCTATCCGTTTCGGGAAACCAGCCTGATCGTCGAGGCGTTTTCCCGGGATTACGGCCGGGTCGCCCTGGTGGCCCGGGGGGCGCGGCGGCCCCGCTCGCCGATCCGCGGCCTGCTGATGGCCTTCCAGCCGGTGGAGTTGGCCTGGTCGGGCAAGGGCGAGGTACTCACCCTGATGAAGGCCGAATGGGTCGGCGGGCAGCCCCTGCTCGGCGGCCACGCACTCTTCTGCGGCTACTATCTCAACGAACTGCTGCTCAACCTGCTGCCCCGGGAAGATCCCCACGAGGGGCTGTTCATGGTCTACGCCCAGACCCTGCGCCGCTTTGCCGATGGGGTGCTGGAGGCCGACCTGCGCCGCTTCGAGAAGGCTCTGCTGCAGGAGCTTGGCTACGGCCTGTGGCTCACCGAGGACGCCGACGGCCAGCCGGTGATGGAAGAGGGCTGGTACGCCTACGAGATCGAGCGCGGCCCGGTGCGGCTGGCGCGGCAAGGGCAATCGCCCCTGTGCATCAGCGGCCGCGCCTTGCTGGCCCTGGCCCGGGACGATTTTGCCGAACCCCGGCTGCTGGCCGAGGCCAAACAATTGATGCGGGCCCTGATGGCCCACTACCTGGGCGGGGAAACTCTGGAAACCCGCCGTATTTTCAAGGAACTGCAGGAGCTTTGAGATGGGCAGAGAGGTTAGCGGCATGATCGAACTGGGGGTCAACATCGACCACGTGGCCACCCTGCGCCAGGCCCGGCGCACTTACGAGCCGGACCCGCTGTGGGCCGCCGTGGAAGCCCACCTGGGCGGCGCCGACGGCATCACCGTGCACCTGCGCGAAGACCGCCGCCACATCAACGACGATGACGTGCGCCGCCTCAAGGAAAGCACCCAGATCAAGCTCAACCTCGAGATGGCGGCCACCGACGAGATGGTCGAGATCGCCCGGCGCATCAAGCCCGAAATGGCGATGCTGGTGCCCGAAGGCCGCCACGAGGTGACTACCGAAGGCGGCCTGGACGTGGCCGCCCAGGAAGCCCGGCTGAAGGACGTGGTGGCCCGCCTGGCCGACGCCGGCATCGTCACCAGCGTCTTCATCGACGCCGAACTGCGCCAGGTGGAAGCCGCCGAGCGCATCGGTGCCCGAGTCTGCGAACTGCATACCGGCCCCTATGCCCACGCCTTCCACAACGCCGGCCGCGATGCGGAAGCCCCGGCGGTGCTGGCCGAGATCGACAAGATCGCCCTGGCCGGCGAGGCCATCCGCGCCTTCGGCATGCGTTTCAACGCCGGCCACGCCCTCAACTACTACAACGTCCAGCCCATCGCCCGCCTGCCCGGCGTGCGCGAGCTGCACATCGGCCACGCCATCGTCAGCCGCGCCGTGTTCGTCGGCCTGCGCGAGGCGGTGCGTGAAATGAAGACCCTGATCCGCGAGGGCGCCGCCGTCGGCAGCGTCTAACGGATCTCAAAGGAGGGCGCCATGATCTACGGCATCGGTACTGACATCGTCGCCATCGCCCGGCTGGAGCGCATGTATGCGCGCCACGGCGAAAAGGCCCTGGAGCGCCTGCTGGCCCCGAGCGAGATCGCCGAGTTCCACAAGGCTGGCGACGCAGGGCGCTTTCTCGCCAAGCGCTTCGCCGCCAAGGAAGCCTTCGCCAAGGCCCTCGGCACCGGGGTGCGCCATCCCGCCGGTCTCAACGACATCGCTGTGGGCCACGACGCCCTGGGCAAGCCCATCCTGGTTTATTCCCGGGCCTTGGGCGAGCACATGGCCGCCAGCCGCCTGGCCGCCCACCTGACCCTGTCCGACGAGAAGGAGTACGCCGTGGCCTTCGTCGTCATCGAATGCATTGCCTCGCGCTGACAGCGCGTCCCTGCCACTCTTTTTCGACTGCTCCATGTCCACGTTCCAGCCCAGCATCCCGACCTCCGCCCCCCTCGGCCCCGTGATGATCGACGTGGTGGGCACCCGCCTCAGCGACGACGATCGCCGCCGCCTGGCCCATCCCCTGGTGGGCGGGGTGATCCTGTTCACCCGCAACTTCCGCGACGTCGAACAGTTGTGCGAACTCACCGCCGCCATCCGCGCCGTGCGCCCCCTGCCCATCGCCGTGGACCACGAGGGCGGCCGGGTACAGCGCTTCCGCGACGGCTTCACCCGGCTGCCGGCCATGGCCCGCCTGGGCGAAGCCTGGGGCCGCGATCCACACCAGGCCCGGCTCGACGCCGAGGCCGTGGGTTACGTGCTGGCCAGCGAACTGCGGGCTTGCGGCGTCGATTTCTCCTTCGCCCCGGTGCTCGACCTCGATTGGGGCCGCAGCGGCGTGGTCGGCGAGCGCGCCTTCCACCGGGATCCGGCGGTGGTGGCCGAACTGGCTGGCGCCCTGATCGCCGGCCTCAAGGCGGCGGGCATGGCCGGCGGCTGCGGCAAGCACTTCCCCGGCCACGGTTGGGCCGAGGCCGATTCCCACGTGGCCATGCCCCGGGACGAGCGCAGCCTCGTCGAAATCATGGCCGCCGACCTGGCGCCCTACCGGACCCTGGACCTGGCCGCGGTGATGCCCGCCCACGTGGTCTACCCCCAGGTGGACGACCGCCCGGCGGGCTTCTCGCCGGTCTGGCACGGCCTGCTGCGCCGCGAGTTCGGCCAAGGTGGCCGAGGCTTTAACGGCATCGTCTTCAGCGACGACCTGTCCATGGAAGGGGCCAGCGTCGCCGGCGACGTGGTGGCCCGGGCCGAGGCGGCCTACGGCGCCGGCTGCGACATGCTTTTGGTATGTAACAAGCCCGAGACGGTGGACGACCTGCTCGCCCGTTGGCACCCGGCGCTGCGCCCGGAAAGCACCGCCCGGCTGTCCATCCTCTGGCCCCATTGCGCCGCGCCTACCTGGGCCGGGCTAGTGGACGATCCGGTCTACCAGGCCGCCCGAGTCCGCATCGACGCCCTGGCGGTCCACGCCCCCCAGCCGGCAGCCGTCCGGGCCTGAACCTGCTCGCCCTCATGCCGGGATCGATCCATGCCATCCCCTGAAACGCCGCGCCAGTCCTTGATCTCCGAAGAGGTGTCGTCGAACGCTGCGCCGGATAACGATCTCCAGGCAGGCACCTCGAAGGTCCGCGCCCAGCGCGGCGATCCAGAGGGGGGTAAAGGGGAGGGGGGCGCTTCCCGTGACAACGCCGGCGCCCCGCCGGCATCGCTCCCGCTGGCCGAGATGGGGCAACCGGGTGCGTCGGAGGCCTTGGATGTGCCGGGAGGATCGACCGAATCCGCCCAATCCACGGAAGCGGCGGTGCCAGCGGAACCCGCCGTTCCCTTCGACGCCAAGACCTTCCTGGCCACGGTGCCCGAGCTGCCCGGGGTGTACCGCATGATCGACGCCGCCGACACGGTGCTCTACGTCGGCAAGGCCAAGAACCTGCGCAAGCGCGTCTCGTCCTACTTCCAGAAGAACCACCCGAGCCCGCGCATCGCCCTGATGGTGACCAAGATCGCCCGGGTGGACACCACGGTGACGCGCACCGAGGCCGAGGCGCTGCTGCTCGAAAACAACCTGATCAAGCGCCTCAGCCCGCGCTACAACATCCTCTTTCGCGACGACAAGTCGTACCCCTACATCGTCCTCACCCGGGACGAGGCGCCGCGCCTGGGCTTCCACCGCGGCAGCCTGGACCGCAAGGCCGACTACTTCGGCCCCTTCCCTTCCGCCGGGGCGGTGCGCGACAGCCTGCACCTGTTGCAGAAGATGTTCCGCCTGCGCACCTGCGAGAACTCGGTATTTTCCAACCGCTCCCGGCCCTGCCTGCTCTACCAGATCAAGCGCTGCAGCGGCCCCTGCGTCGGCCTGATCGATGCGGACGACTACCGGGAGGACGTGCGTCTGGCGGCGCTGTTCCTCCAGGGCCGTCAGCAGGAGGTGATCGCGCGCCTGACCCGGGCCATGGAGCAGGCCGCCGAGAATCTGGCCTTCGAGCAGGCTGCCGCCTACCGGGATCAGATCCAGAGCCTGCACAAGGTCCAGGACAAGCAGTTCATGGAAAGCCAGCGGGAAGAGGACCTGGACGTGGTCGCCGTCGTGGCCGACGAGGGCGGCATGCTCTGCGTCAACCTGGCCATGGTGCGCGGCGGCCGCCACCTGGGGGACAAGCCCCTGTTCCCGAGCAACGCCGCCGACTTCACCCCGGCCGAGGCCCTGGCCGCCTTTCTCACCCAGCACTATGCGCTGCACCCGATCCCCGGCCGCATCCTGGTGAATGTGGCCCCGGCGGAAGGGGAGGAGGGGGAAGCCCTACTCGCCGAAATTGCGGCCATCGCCGGCCGGCCAGTGCCCGTGGGCCTGGCCCGCTACGAGACCCACAAGGTGTGGGTCGAACTGGCCGAGCAAAACGCCCGCCTGGCCCTGGCGGCGCGACGCAACACCATCTCGCTGCAAGGCAAGCGGGTCGAGGCCCTGGCCGAGGTACTGGGGGTGGAGGCGATCCAGCGCATCGAGTGCTTCGACATCAGCCATACCCAGGGCGAGGCCACCGTAGCTTCCTGCGTGGTGTGGATGTCGGAGGAGGGCAAGGGGGGCATGCGCCGTAGCGAATACCGCCGCTTTAACATCACCGACATCACGCCGGGGGATGATTACGCGGCGATCCGCCAGGCTGTGTCGCGTCGCTACGACGCCGTAGCCACGGGGGAGGGCGTTTGCCCCGACCTGATCCTGATCGATGGCGGCAAGGGCCAGTTGGCCATGGCCCACGACGCCCTGGTGGAGCTGGGCCTGACCGAGGTGCCGCACCTGGGGGTGGCCAAGGGCGAAGGGCGCAAGCCTGGGCTGGAGTCCCTCGTTTTCCCCGATGGACGCGAGCCGCTACAATTGCCCCCGGAACACCCGGCCTTGCACCTGATCCAGGAAATCCGCGACGAAGCGCACCGCTTCGCCATTTCCGGGCATCGGGCCAAGCGCGCCAAGACCCGTATCACCTCCCGACTCGAAGACGTGCCGGGTATCGGGCCGAAAAAGCGCAAGGCGCTCATCACCCGCTTCGGTGGCCTGCAAGGCATTGCCGAGGCGGGGGTCGACCAGCTGGCCGCCGTTCCGGGCATCGGTCCGGAACTGGCGGAAAAGATTCACGCGGTCTTTCACTGATAGTTGCACTCCCTCATGCCGTTCAACCTGCCCATCTTCCTCACCTGGCTGCGCATCCTCGCCATTCCGCTGCTGATCGCCGCCTACTATGTGCCGGACAGTTGGCTGAGTGGGCAGGAGCGCAACCTCGCCGCCACCCTGATTTTCGTCGTCGCCGCGCTCACCGACTGGCTCGACGGCTACCTGGCCCGGGCGCTCAACCAGACCTCGGCCTTCGGCGCCTTCCTCGACCCGGTGGCCGATAAGCTGATGGTGGCCGCCGCCCTGATCGTGCTGGTCCAGCTCGACCGAACCAACGCGGTGATCGCCGCCATCATCATCGGTCGGGAGATCACCATCTCCGCCCTGCGCGAGTGGATGGCCAAGATCGGCGCCGCCAAGAGCGTGGCGGTATCGATGATCGGTAAGGTCAAGACCGCCGCCCAGATGACTGCCATCCCGCTGCTGCTGTTCCACGCCCCCTACCACGGCATCAACGTGCGCGAGTGGGGCACCTGGCTACTGTGGGTGGCCGCAGTGCTGACCCTGTGGTCCATGGGCTACTACATGCGCATGGCCTGGCCGGAGATCCTCCGCCAGGAGGCGCGCCAGCACGGACGCTGAGTTGCCCCGAAGCGGCCCTTTGCTTCGGCTTTTATGTCAAAAGGGTATTTTTGGCGCAAACAGGGCCGGATGTTGACATCGTCGCGCCAGTCCTTATAATGCGCTCCACGTTGAACGCGGGAGTAGCTCAGTTGGTAGAGCGATACCTTGCCAAGGTATAGGTCGAGAGTTCGAGACTCTTCTCCCGCTCCAAATTCTTGGGTAAAGATTGGCATCTTTGCCCGTGTGGTCAAGGCCACGTAGAACATTTGGTTTTGGCGCGATAGCAAAGCGGTTATGCACCGGATTGCAAATCCGTGTAGGTCGGTTCGACTCCGGCTCGCGCCTCCAGTAGCTTGAAGTAAAAGGTTTTGCGGGAGTAGCTCAGTTGGTAGAGCGATACCTTGCCAAGGTATAGGTCGAGAGTTCGAGACTCTTCTCCCGCTCCAAATAAAGAAAAAGATTGAGATCGCCTCGACTTTTTCGGTTAGTTGTCAGAGGTGATCAGTAAAAAGTTTTGCGGGAGTAGCTCAGTTGGTAGAGCGATACCTTGCCAAGGTATAGGTCGAGAGTTCGAGACTCTTCTCCCGCTCCAAGTTGAAAAGGGACGCCAAAAGGCGTCCCTTTTTTGCTTTTAGACCGCCTTACTGTCGATTGCGCCGATTATCGGCCGATTTGTCCGGCCGAATCCCGTTGCAACCCTTGCAGCGGCTATAATGCTACCTTTCGCTTTTCTCATCCTGCCCGGGTGGTGAAATTGGTATACACAGCGGACTTAAAATCCGCCGCCGCAAGGCTTACGGGTTCAAGTCCCGTTCCGGGCACCATTCGCGCACGCGGCCTGCCGTGATCATCTACGACCTTTGCTGCGAGCAGGAGCACCGTTTCGAGGGGTGGTTCCGCTCTTCCGACGATTTTTCCCGGCAGCAGGAGGCCCGTCTGCTCTCCTGTCCGGTCTGTGCCTCGCCGCGCATTGAGAAAATCCCCTCCGGCGGTCATATCGTCCGCAGCGGTCGCTGCGCAACTGCTGCCGAAACGGCGACAACCTCCGCGGCCAGCGCGCCTTTGGCGCCCACGCCCGCAGCCCCTCAACCGACGCCGGAACAACTGCTCCGGCAGTTGGTGAGCGCGGTGATCCAGCACACGGAGGATGTCGGCAAGAATTTTGCCGACGAAGCGCGCAAGATCCATAACGACGAAGCCCCGGCTCGGGCTATCCGCGGCCAGGCCACCGCCGACGAGTACGAAGCGCTCCAGGACGAAGGCATCGACGTGCTGCGCCTGCCGGTCATCGGCGACGACGTGACCCATTGACCCGTACCGGCCTTAAAAGGCCGACTTCAGGGTTTCTTCCACCACCTCGTGCAACTGCTGTTCGATGAAGTCGAGCAGGGGGCTGTGCCGATCGCGGCGATGGCGTACCAGGGAAATCGAGAACATCAGCCCATCGATCGGCACCGGGTCAATGCGCAAGCGGCTATGGTCGCGGAACAGGCGGGTGACAATGCCCGGCAGGACCGCCACCAGGGGCGTCTGGGCAAGGACGAAGGGAATGGCCAGGGGGCTGGCCGTACGGGCAACGATACTGCGGCTCTTGCCCAGTTGCTTTAGGGTGTTGTCGAACAGACCGGCGAATTCGCCGATGTAGGTCGTGTGCAAGTGCGGGCAGGCCAGGATCTCGTCCAGGCTGGGATTGGCCGGCAAGGCGATCTGCTGTGGCGCATGCAGGCACTCCAGGGTGACGTCGTGAAGCGGTGTCACCAAATGGGTATCGCGCACCTGGGGAAAGAAGCCGACAGCCAGCGCCACCTGGCCCACATCCAGGGCATCGAGCAGGGCAGGCCCGGCCAGGGGCTGGACCGCCAGGGTGATGCCCGGCGCCCGCTCGCGCAGGCGGCCGATCAGGCCAGGGAGCAGGATCGCCTCCAGGGGATCGGACATGGCCAGCTTGACGTGGGCCCGCGCCTTGGCTGGCGAAAACCCCTGCCCCGGGGCGGTTACGGCCAGGGCTTCCTGCAGCAGGGGACGGACCCTGGCGGCGATTTCCAGGGCGCGCCGGGTAGGTTCCATGGCCGTGCCGCTGCGAAACAGCAACTCGTCGCCGAAGAGTTCGCGCAGTCGCCCCAAGGCATGGCTCATGGCCGGCTGGCCGACGTACAGCCGCGCGGCGGCACGGCTGACGCTACGCTCCTGGATCAGGGCGTCGAAAGCCACCAGCAGATTCAAGTCGAGGCGGCGGAAATCGCCATGATAAATATCATCCATATCGATAGTTTAAATTTAAACAATCGATTCGGTTGATTCAAAGGCCCTGCGTAGACTTGCCCGCCTGTATTTCATGACGGATTCCCATGGCGGTCGCCTCCCTCACCCTGGCCGCGCCGGCCCAGCGCGCCACGCCCCTGTATCTGCTGTTCCTCGGCTTGCTCACCAGTGTCGAGTTCCTCCAGAACGGCATGGTGAATTTCGCTGCTCCCTACCTTGGCCAGGCTATTGGCGCTGCGCCGGAGCACTACAGCCTGAGCGCCACCGCTTATTCGGCGGCGGCTATCGTGGCCCTGTTCAAGCACCGTTGGATCGTCGAGCGCTGGGGCTACCTACGCTTCATCCTGGCCTCGTTGGCAGCGTACACCCTGGGAACGGTACTGTGCGCCAGCGCCGGCGATGTACCCGTTTTCATCACCGGACGGGCGATTCAGGGAGCCGCGGGAGCCACTTTCTTCTGCGCCGGGCGGATTCTGTCCAACCAGGTCGCCGGACCGCAGCGGCTGCACGCCATGGTGGCCTTCGTGATCGGCCTATTGACCGCCTCCAGCATTGCCCCGGGGTTGGCCGCCTGGCTGCTGCACGTCAGTAGTTGGACCATGCTGTTCTGGTCGATGCTGCCCTTGCTGGGCGCGGTGGCGCTGCTGTCACCCCGCTTTCTGCCCCGGGAGACGGTCGCTGCGGAACAACGCAGCCCGGCCCACTGGCACGGACTGACCTGGCTTGCCCTGGGAGTGATCGGCCTCCAGTACACCGGTCAACGCCTGCCCTACGCGTTGTTCAGCCACCCTGTTGCCCTGATCCTGGCCATTTGCGGCGGTGCCGCTCTGGTGGGCTGGTTCGTGCATCGCCAGTGGCGCCACGCTGCACCCTTGATCGACTACCGGGCCCTGTTCCACCTGCGCTACCTGATCGGCACGGCCTTCTACTTCTTCTGCTACTTCGTCGCCAACGCCAACGGCTACTTCATTCCCCTGTTCCTGCGTCAGGCACTGGGCATGGACCTGCTGCAAACCGGCGCTTTGATGACCGTAGCCGCCGTAAGCAGCCTGGTGGGGGCCCTGGTCCACTTCAAGCTGGCCCTGGTACGCCCTGGATTCAAGGTCTACATGCTGGTCGCCCTGGCGCTGTTGCTGGCCTTTGGCATCTTGATGGGAGGTGTCGGGCCAGCCACCTCCCGGGGGACGGTGGCGGCCCTATTAGTATTGAATGGGCTGTTCGCTTCGTTCTTTCTCGGCCCGGTGGCCCAGGGCACCTTTGCCCAGATCAATCCGGATGAGGATGCCCGGGCGTTTTCCCACGCCTACCAGACCAAGAACATCATCCGCGAGCTGGCCTCGTCGTCGGGGATCGCCTGGAGCGTGTTGGCGCTCCAGGCCGGCCAGTGGCATCACGGCGGCAGTGCCGAGGTGCTGACCGCCCAGAGCCACGTCCTCTCGGATGCAGCGCGGCATGTGCTACTGCTGGCCGGCCAGGATTATTTCCACCTGCTCGCCGGCATAGCCCTCATTGCGGCGCTGCTGGTGCTTGGGCAACGGGTGTTCCGCTAGGGGCTGGCGCAGCCGCGCTGCCCCCATTGCCTTCCCAGTGGCCGCCCAAGGCCTTGACCAGCAGCACGCTGGCCGACAGACGCCGGCCCAGGATCTGGTAAGCGCTACGCGCCGCGTTGAGCGAATTGGCCTGGGCCACCACCACGCTCAGATAGTTGGCAGTGCCCGCCTTGTACTGGTTGAGGGCCAGCCGCTCGGCTTCCCGGGCGGCCGCCAGCGCCTTGTCCTGGATCTGTCCTTCCTCATCGAGGATGCGCAGCGCCGCCAGGTTGTCCTCCACCTCCACCAGGGCGCCGAGCACTGTCTGGCGGTACTGGGCCACGGTGACGTCGTAGGCGGCGATGGCCTGGTCGGTCTGGGCGCGGCGCAGGCCACCGTCGAAGATCGACTGGGCCAGGCTGGCGCCGAGAGACCAGGCCCGGCTGGGAGCATCGAACCACTGGGCCAGGGACTGGCCCCGGTAGCCGGTGCTACCGGTCAGGGTCAGGGCCGGGAAGAATGCGGCCTTGGCCACGCCGATGCGGGCGTTGGCGGCCGCCGCCTGGTACTCGGCGGCGGCCACATCGGGGCGCCGTTCGAGCAGGGTCGAGGGGACACCTACGGGCACCACCGGCACCTCGGGGCGCCAGTCGTTGCTGGCGGAGGCGGTGGTGGCCGCGGGCAAGGCGAAGTCGGCGGGGGCCTTGCCGAGCAACTGGGCGATGGCATGTTCCAGTTGGCGGCGCTGCAGGCTCAGGTCGAGGTTTTGCGCCAGGGCCGACTGGTATTGGGACTCAGCCTGGGCCACATCCGCCCGGGTATTGATGCCGACCGCGAACTGGTTGCGGGTGATGGCCAGGGAGCGCTCATAGGCCGCCAGGGTCTGGGCATAGAGGGCCTGCTCGGCATCGATCACGCGTAGCTGGAAGTAATTCTGTGCCAGGGTGGCCTGGGCCGAGAGGCGGGCCGAGGCCAACTGGGCGGCGCCGGCCAGGGTACCGGCATCGCCCGCTTCGACGCTGCGCCGCACCTGGCCCCACAGATCCGCTTCCCAACTGGCATCGAGGGACAGGGCGCGGCTGGTGGAAATACGGCTGGGGCCCGTCGTGGTCCCGGTGCTGGACGAGGTGGTGGACGAGGTGGTGGCGCTGCGGCTACGGCTGTAGCTGGCGTTACCGGTCAGGGTGGGAAAAAAGGCTGCCCGGGCCGCGGCTGCCGTGGCCTGGGCCTGGCGGTACTGGGCCTCGTACTGGCGCAGGGTCTGGTTGTTAACCTCGATCTGGTCCATCAGCCCGTTCAAGGTGGCGTCCCCATAAATTTCCCACCAGCGGTCCGAAATCGCCGGACTGGCAGGACTGGCCGGTTTCCAGCCGCTGTCGGCACTGGCTGTGTCCGGGCGCTCCCGGAACTGGGCACCGGCGGCACTGGCCGGGCTCTCCGGGCGGGCGAAGTCCGGACCGACGGCACAACCGGCGAGCAGTAACGCCAACAGCGTCGGCAGGATGGCCCGCGTCGGCCGGAACGGGGCAGGGGAGGGGCGGACAGGCATGGCGTCTCGGGGCAAGGGGGAGTGACGGTGTGAAACGGGGATCACGAGCCGCTCGCCAGGGCGGCGTCGGGTGCGCTGCGGCGCCACAGGCGGCGCAGCCGCTGCCGGCCCCACTGGCCGAAACGGTCGAGGTAAACATAGACCACCGGAGTGGTGTACAGGGTGAGCAACTGGCTGACGATCAGGCCGCCGACGATGGCGATCCCCAGGGGCTGGCGCAGCTCGGCCCCGTCGCCGTGGCCCAGGGCCAGGGGCACGGCGCCGAGGATGGCGGCCAGGGTGGTCATCATGATTGGGCGGAAGCGCAGCAGGCAGGCGCGAAAGATCGCTTCCCGGGGGGAAAGGTTGTCGCGGCGCTGGGTTGCCAGGGCCACGTCGATCATCATGATCGCGTTCTTCTTGACGATGCCGATCAGCAGCAGCACCCCGATCAGGGCGATCACGCCGAACTCGGTCTTGAAGGCCATCAGCGCCAGCAACGCGCCAACCCCGGCCGAGGGTAGAGTGGACAGGATGGTCAGAGGGTGGATGAAGCTCTCATAGAGCATCCCCAGGACAATGTACATGGTGATCAGGGCGGCCAGGATGAGCAGCAACTGGCTCGCCTGGGAGGACTGGAACTGCTTGGCGCTGCCTTCGAAGCCGGCCTGGATCGAGGTCGGCACCCCCACCTGGGCCAGGGCCGTCTTGACCGCGGCGGAGGCCTGGGACAAAGAGACGCCTTCGGCCAGGTTGAACGATACGGTGGACGAGACGAACTGGCCGTCGTGCTCCACCCCCAGGGGGGTGAAGGTGGGTTCCCAGCGGGCCAGGGTGGAGAGAGGCACCTGGGTGCCGCTGGGGCCGATCAGCACCACGTCGCGCAGGGCTTCCGGGCTTTGCCAGAAGGGCGGTGCCACCTCCATCACCACCTTGTACTGGTTGAGCGAGCTGTAGATGGTCGATACCTGGCGCTGGCTGTAGGCATTGCCCAGGGCGCCCACCAGCTGGCTCATGGTGATGCCGGTACGGGCCAGGGCGTCCCGGTCCACGCTCAGGGTGGTCTGCAGGCCCTTGTCCTGGAGGTCGGTGTTTACGTCCTCCAATTCCTTCAGGTTGGACAGCACGGCGCGGATGCGCGGCTCCCAGGTGCGCAGTTCGCCCAGTTCGTCGGCCTTGATGGTGAAGTCGTAGGAGCCGCTGCTCTGCCGCCCGCCGATACGGATGTCCTGGGCCGGGAAGAGCACCAGATTGGCGCCCGGCTCCTTGGCCAGTTTGCCGCGCAAGCGGTTGATCACCTGGTCGGCGGAAACGCCGCGCTCGCGCAGCGGTTTGAGGCTGAGGAACATGGAGCCGGAATTGACCCGGCTGCCGCCGGTGAAGCCCACCACCGTGTCCACCGCCGGATCGGCCCGGACGATCTCGATGAAGTCCGCCAGCTTCTGGCGCATGGCCTGGAAGGAAATGCTCTGGTCGGCGCGGATGAAGCCCATGATCCGTCCCGTGTCCTGCTGGGGGAACAAGCCCTTGGGCACGATGATGTAGAGATGAACGTTGAGGGCCACCGTGGCGGCCAGCAGCAGGATCGTCACCAGGCTGTGGTCCAGGGCCCAGCCCAGGGTGCGCCGGTAGCCGGCCTGGAGGGCGACGAAGGGCTGCCAGGCCAGGGGATTGAGGCGTGCCAGCCAAGTGCGCCAGCGCGACTGCATTAGCGCAGGGGAGGGCAGGGCCGCGGGAGCTTCCGCGTCGGTGGCAACAGCTGCCTCGCGGCGCTTGAGCAGCCGGGCGCACATCATCGGCGTGGTGGTCAGGGACACCAGCAGGGAGATCAGGATCGCCACCGACAAGGTCACGGCGAACTCGCGGAACAGCCGGCCGACGATGTCGCCCATGAGCAGGATGGGAATGAACACGGCGATTAGCGAGAGGCTCATGGAGAGCACGGTGAAACCCACCTCCCGCGCCCCGCGCAGGGCAGCACGCATCGGCGTCATGCCGTCCTCGACGTGGCGGGCGATGTTCTCCAGCACGACGATGGCGTCGTCCACCACGAAGCCGGTGGCGATGGTCAGCGCCATCAACGACAGGTTGTTCAGCGAGAAACCGGCCAGGTACATGGCGGCGAAGGTACCGATCAGGGACACCGGTACCGCCACTGTGGGGATCAGGGCCGCCCGGCCGTTGCGCAGGAAGAGGAAGACCACCAGGATCACCAGGGAGACGGCGATCGCCAAGGTGGTTTCCACCTCGCGCAGCGACGCGCGGATGGTCAGGGAGCGGTCCATGCTCGGCGTGAGGTCGATGGCCGGGGGAATGGCCGCCTGCAGCCGGGGCAGTTCGTCGTGGATGCGGTCGATGGTCTCGATGATGTTGGCGCCGGGCTGGCGGTTGATGATCAACAGCACCGAGGGCTTACCGTTGGCCGAACCGGCGTTGCGCAGATCCTGCACCCCGTCCACCACCTCGGCCACGTCGGTCAGCCGCACCGGATTGCCGTTCTTGTAGCTGACGATCAGGGGCAAGTAATCCTTGGCGGTCTTGGCCTGGTCATTGGCGCCGATCAGCCACTGCCGCTCGCCGTCATCGACCATGCCCTTGGGCCGGTTGACGTTGGCGCTGGCCAGGGCGGTGCGCACCGTATCCAGGTTGAGGCCGTACTGGTTCACCGCCCGGGGGTTGAGCTCGACCCGCACCGCCGGCAGGGAACTGCCGCCGACGCTGACCTGGCCGACCCCGCCGATCTGGGAGAGCTTCTGGGCGATGATGGTCGAGGCCACGTCGTACACCTGGCCCTGGGACAGGGTGTCCGAGGTCAGCGCCAGGATCATGATCGGCGCATCGGCTGGGTTCACCTTGCGGTAAGTGGGATTCGACGGCAGTCCGGTGGGCAGCAGGGTGCGGGCGGCATTGATGGCGGCCTGCACATCCCGGGCGGCGCCGTTGATGTCCCGGTCCAGGTCGAACTGCAAGGTGACGCGGGTCGAGCCCAGGGAGCTGGTCGAGGTCATCTCGCTCACCCCGGCGATCCGCCCCAGGGCCCGCTCCAGGGGCGTGGCCACGGTGGCCGCCATAGTTTCCGGCGAGGCCCCGGGCAGGGAGGCGGACACCGAGATGGTCGGGTAATCCACCTGAGGTAGGGGCGACACCGGCAGCAGGCGGAAGGCGACCAGGCCCGCCAGGGCGATGCCCAGGGTGAGCAGGGTGGTGGCCACCGGCCGGTGGATGAACAGGGCGGAGATGCGCATGGAACCTGCCTCAGCGCTCCGCGTTGCCCGGAGAGCCAATACTGGCGCGGGCCTTGGCGGCACGGGCCGCAGCCAGCCGCGCCGCCAGACGGTCGAAGGCCAGGTAGATCACCGGCGTGGTGAACAGGGTGAGCACCTGGCTGACCAGCAGGCCGCCGACCATGGTGATGCCCAGGGGGTGGCGCAGCTCGGAGCCGACGCCCGAGCCCAGCATTAGCGGCAGGGCGCCGAGCAGGGCGGCCAGGGTGGTCATCAGGATCGGCCGGAAACGCAGCAGACAGGCCTGGTAGATGGCTTCCCGGGGCGACTTGCCCTCGACCCGCTCCGCCTCCAGGGCGAAGTCGATCATCATGATGGCGTTTTTCTTGACGATGCCGATCAGCAGGATGATGCCGATGAGCGCGATCACCGACAGCTCGGTGCCCGACACCAGCAAGCCGAGCAGGGCGCCGATGCCCGCCGAGGGCAGGGTGGAGAGGATCGTCACCGGGTGGATGTAGCTCTCGTAGAGCACGCCCAGGACGATGTACATGGTGACGATGGCCGCCAGGATCAGCCATAACTGGTTGGTCAGAGCCGCCTGGAAGGCCAGGGTCGCGCCCTGGAAGCTGGTTTGCACCGTGGCCGGCAGGCCGATCTCGCGTTCCGCCTGGCGGATCAGCTCCACCGCCTCGCCCAGGGACGCGCCCTTGCCGAGGTTGAACGAGATGGTGGCGGCGGGGAACTGGCCCTGGCGGTTGAGCACCAAAGAGGCCGGCCGCTCCTCGATGCGCGCCACGGCGGCCAGGGGCACCAGGCCGCCGGCGCTGGTCGGCACCCGCAGCTCAGCCACCGAGGCCGGCCCGGTGCGGAATTCCGGCTTCACTTCAAGCACCACCCGGTACTGGTTTGACTGGGTGAACACGGTGGACACCAGGCGCTGGCCGTAAGCGTTGTACAGGGCGTTGTCGATGCCCGCCGGCGTCACGCCGAGGCGTCCGGCCGTATCCCGGTCGATGTTCACGTACACCTGTCGGCCCTTGTCCTGCAGGTCGCTGGTCACGTCGGCCAGTTGCGGGATGGCGGCGAGGCGCTCGACCACCTTGGGCACCCATTCCGACAACTGCTCGGTGCTGAAGGCCTGCAGGGTGAACTGATACTGGGTGCGGCTGACCCGGTCTTCGATGGTCAGATCCTGCACCGGCTGCATGTACAGGGTGATGCCCGTCACCTTGGCCAGGCGCTGCTGCAGACGGCGGATGATCTCGCTGGCCGACTCGCTGCGCTGGTCGTGGGGCTTCAGGTTGATCAACAGGCGGCCGCTGTTCAGGGTGGCGTTGGTGCCGTCCACGCCGATGAACGACGACAGGCTGTCCACCGCCGGGTCTTCGAGCAGCGCCTCGGCCACGGCGCGCTGGCGCTCGGCCATGGCCGGGAAGGAAATGGCCTGGGTGGCCTCGGTGATGCCCTGGATGACCCCGGTGTCCTGGACCGGGAAGAAGCCCTTGGGCACCACCAGGTAGAGGGCTACGGTGAGGGCCACGGTGCCGACCGCGACCCACAGGGTGGCGGCCTGGCGGTCGAGCACCCAGCTCAGCATGCGGCCGTAGCGGGCGATAACGTTATCGAAAAAGTCGCCCATCACCCGGTAGAAGCGCCCCTGCTTTTCTTCGGGCACATGGCGCAGCAGCCGGGCGCACATCATCGGCGTCAGGGTCAGGGATACCGCCGCGGAAATCAGGATGGCCACCGCCAGGGTCACGGCGAATTCGCGGAACAGGCGGCCGATCACATCGCCCATGAAAAGCAGGGGGATCAGCACGGCGATCAGGGAAAAGGTCAGGGAGATAATGGTGAAGCCGATCTGGCGCGAGCCCTTGAGGGCCGCCGACAGGGGCGTTTCACCTTCCTCGATGTAGCGGGCGATGTTCTCGATCATGACGATGGCGTCGTCCACGACGAAGCCGGTGGCGATGGTCAGGGCCATCAGGGTCAGGTTGTTGATCGAGAAACCGGCCAGGTACATCACGCCGAAGGTGCCCACCAGGGAGAGGGGCACCGCCACGCTGGGGATGACTGTGGCCGGCAGGTTGCGCAGGAACATGAAGATCACCATCACCACCAGGGCGATGGAGAACAGCAATTCGAGCTGTACGTCGTGCACCGAGGCGCGGATGGTGGTGGTGCGGTCGGTCAGGATGCGCAGGTCCAGGGCGCCGGGCAGGTTCTCTTCGAGCTGGGGCAGCAGCGCCTTGATGCCGTCCACCACCTCGATCACGTTGGCGCCGGGCTGGCGCTGGATGTTGATGATCAGGGCCGGCTTGCGGTCGGCCCAGGCGGCCAGGCGGGAGTTCTCAACCCCGTCCACCACCTCGGCCACGTCCATGATGCGCACCGGTGCACCGTTCTTGTAGGCGATCACCAGGCGCCGGTAGTCCTCGGGGGATTTCAGCTGGTCGTTGGCATCCACCGTCGAGGCCCGGCTCGGCCCGTCGAAGTTGCCCTTGGCCTGGTTCACGTTGGCCGCGCCAATGGCGGTGCGCACGTCGTCGAGGGACAGCCCGTAGGCCGCCAGGGCCGCCGGGTTGGTCTGCACCCGCACCGCCGGCCGCTGTCCGCCGGAGAGGGCCACCAGGCCGACCCCGGGCAACTGGGAGATCTTCTGCGCCACCCGGGTATCGACCAGATCCTGCACCCGGTTGAGAGGCAGGGTGTCCGAGGTCACCGCCAGGGTCAGGATCGGCGCGTCGGCCGGATTGACCTTGCTGTAGATCGGCGGCATCGGCAGGTCGTTGGGCAGCAGGCTGTTGGCGGCGTTGATGGCCGCCTGAACCTCCTGCTCGGCCACGTCCAGCGGCAACTCCAGGGAAAAGCGCAGGGTGATCACCGAGGCGCCGCCGGAGTTGATCGAGGTCATCTGGGCCAGGCCCGGCATCTGGCCGAACTGGCGCTCCAGGGGCGCGGTGATCGCCGAAGTGGTCACGTCCGGGCTAGCACCGGGGTAGAGGGTCACCACCTGGATGGTCGGGTAATCCACCTCGGGCAGGGCCGATACGGGCAGGAAGCGGAAGGCCACCAGCCCGGAGAGGAGGATGGCCACCATCAGCAAGGTGGTGGCCACCGGCCGGAGGATGAAGAGGCGCGACGGGTTCATGGTGCGGGCAGGCCCTTACGGTGCCGGCGGACGGCCGCCGCCCGGGCCACCCCGGCGTTGCTCGCCTTTGCGCGGACCGCCAGATTTCTTGGCAGCGGGGATGGTGGGCTCGACGACCTCCACCTTGGCGCCGTCGCGCAGCCGGTCAGTGCCGTCCACCACCACCTTGTCACCGGCCGTCAGGCCGCTTTCCACTGCCACCACCTCGCCATCCACCGGACCGAGCTTGACCGGGCGCGGGGTCACCGTACCGTCGTCGCGCACGATGAAGACAAAGGTGCCCTGGCTGCCGCGCAGTACCGCGGCAGTCGGCAGCAGCAGCGCATCGGGGCGGGTTTCCGCCAGCAGCCGGATGTTTACGAACTGATTGGGAAACAGCTCCTCGGTGCCGTCCTTGCCGTCGTTGGCGAACTCGGCCTTGAGCTTGACGGTGCCGGTCGTGGTGTCGATCTGGTTGTCCAGGGTGAGCAGGCGGCCCGTCGCCAGCTTGTTCTTCTGCGCCCGGTCCCAGGCTTCCACCAGCACGGTGGAACCGCTGCGCAGGGCTTTTTGCACCGCCGGCAGATTGTCCTCGGGCAGGGCAAACAGGGCCTGGATCGGCTGGATCTGGTTGATGATGACCAGGCCGGTGGCGTCCGAGGCGTGCACGATGTTGCCCGGCGTCACCTGGCGCAGGCCGACCCGACCGCTTACCGGCGCGGTGATACGGGTGTAGGAAAGTTGCAGACGGGCGTTGGCCACCTGGCCCTCGTCGCTCTTCACCGTGCCGGCGTACTGGCGCACCAGGGCGGCCTGGGTATCGACCTGTTGTTTGGCGATCGAATCCTGTTCGAGCAGGGTCTGGTAGCGGGCCAGGTCGATGCGGGCGTTGGCCAGCAGCGCCTGGTCCTTGGCCAGTTGGCCCTCGGCCTGGGTCAGCTGGACCTGGTAGGCGCGGGGGTCGATCTCGGCCAGCAGAGCGCCGGCCTTGACCATCTGGCCTTCCTGAAAGTGGAACTTGAGCAGTTCGCCATCCACCCGGCTGCGCACGGTGACGCTATTGACCGGCGTAACGGTGCCCAGGGCGGTGAGAAACACCCGCAGTTCGCCGCTGCGCACCGCCTTGGCCTGGACCGGGGTAGGGCGACCGTTCATGCCGGGACCGCCCGGCGCGCGCATCCCGCCAGGAGCGCCACTACCGCTGCCGGGCAGGCCAGGGCCGCTGGGGCCATATTGCCAGTAGGCCACGCCGGCGGCCGCGGCCACCAGCGCACCGGCCAGCATCCAGCGCCGGCGGCCTTGAGTGAAGAAAGTGCGAACAGCAGCACGACGATCGTCGAGGCGGGTCGTCATGAAAACCTCAATGATGGGTAGATGGACGGGGCAAACACAAGACGCACAACACGCGGCAAATCAACAAATGCGACTCAACTGGCGCAAGTAACGGCATACGCAGCAGGCTATGACGGTCGACGCGTGGGCATCCCTGGGCGGGGGCCGGGAGCGGAGCGGAGCCAGAAACGGCGCCCCGGGCGAGCACGACAGTATCGGCTGGGCGGGGCGGGGGTTCGGAGAACCCCATGGAATGGCTGGCGATGGAGCGGCTGGCTGGGAGGGATGCGAAGGCACCGGCGGGAAACAGCGAAAAACGACGGCCGCCATGCTGCAGGCAAGAAAGTACCGCAAAAGCGCCCTGGGCCAAAGCATTAAAGAATTCCATTTACACACCATTACACACGCTACGGCCTTGGTATCCGGGTTGATACGGAGTGGAAACCGGGCCCGCCGTCAGGAATTTCCTTCCGAGCCGGGTTTATGGGTGTTGTCGTTTAGCGCGGTTCTGCCGCTGGGTGCTCCACTACGGTCGCGCTGCGCTCTTCCAGGCAAGCGAGAAAACCCGCCAGCAACGGCGTCGGCGGCCGGTCACGCAGGGCCACCGCCAGGGAGATGTGGGCACCGGGGTCGGACAGGGGAACGTAGCGCACATCCGGCATGCGTACGCATTCGAGGGGGGAGGGCAGCACCGTCACCCCGAGGCCGGCGGCCACCAGGCCGATCAGGGTGGTGGCCTCCCGGGCTTCCTGCACAACTTTGGGGGCAAAGCCCGCGGCCCGGCACATCTGGGCCACGGCGCGGTGGATGCCGGTGCCGGCGTCCCGGGGATAGAAGATGAAGCCTTCCTGGCGCAGGTCGGCCAGGCTCACCTGGGGGGCATCGGCCAGGGGGTGGTGGGCGTTGATGACCAGGCGCAGCGGGTCCCGGTGGATCTCGCGCAGGGTCACGCCCGGGGTCTCATCCCGCGCCAGGTTGCGCACAAAGCCCACGTCGAGCCGGTCCTCGGCCACGGCGCTGATCTGGTCGATGGTGAACATCTCGTGCAGGGTCAGGGTGACCCCGGGGGCGCGCTGCCGGTAGTCGCGCAGCAGGCCGGGCAGGATGCTGGTGAACGGGACCGAGTAGGTGAAACCGATGCGCAGCTCGCCCACCTCGCCCCGGGCGGCACGGCGGGCCTCGTCGGCGGCATGGCGGGTATCGGCAAGGATCTGCCGGGCGTGGCCGAGAAAACGCTTGCCGGCTTCGGTCAGGGCTACGTGGCGGCGGTTGCGCTCGAACAGGGTGACCCCCAGTTCGGCCTCCAGCGCCTGGATCTGCTGCGATAGCGGCGGCTGGCCGATGTGTAGCCGCTCGGCGGCCCGGGTGAAATGGAGCTCTTCGGCGACGGCGACGAAGTAGCGCAGGTGGCGCAGTTCCATTGATATATTTTACGTATTAAAAGTGACTTAATTATATATTGGACTGGGTGTAAGGCCGGGCCTAGGATGGCCTTCCCACTTCGTCCCATCACCGCCCGCCGTGCCTGCCGCAACCGTCCTCCCCGCCGCCTCCATGCCTTCTGACGCTTCCGCCGTTTCCAGCGCCGCCGCACCTGCCGCCGACCACGCCCGGTTGAAAAGCGGCACCCCGGAATTCCGCAAGGTCACCCGGGCCATGTTCGTCGGCGGCTTCTCGGTGTTCGCCATGCTCCACGGTGCCCAGCCGCTGATGCCCATGTTCTCCCAGGAATTCGGCCTGTCGCCGGCTTCCGCCAGCGGCGTGGTGTCGGTGGCCACCGCGGCCCTGGCCTTTGCCCTGATCCCGGCCAGCATCCTGGCCGACCGCCTGGGACGCAAGCCGATCATGGTCGGCGGCCTGGCCCTGGTGGCCCTGTTCACCTTGATCTCTGCCGCCTCCGAGGGCTTTTCCCAGCTGCTCTTCTGGCGCGCCCTGCAGGGGATGGTCCTGGCCGGGGTGCCGGCGGTGGCCATGGCCTACCTGAGCGAGGAGGTGGAGCCCAGCTCCCTGGGCTACGCCATGGGCCTCTACATCGCCGGCAACTCCATGGGGGGCATGAGCGGCCGGCTGGTGGCCTCGGCCCTGGGCGACATGGCGTCGTGGCGCACGGTGATGGTCACCCTGGGGGTGTTTGGCATGTGCGCCTCGGTGATGTTCCTCAAGAGCGTGCCCCGTTCGCGCAATTTCGCCCCGACGCCGGGCCCCTGGCGCGACCTGCTTGGCACCTTGCGCCGCGACGCGGCGGCGCACCTGAGCGATCCCGGCCTGCGCTGGCTGTTCGCCCTGGGCTTTTTGATCATGGGCTGCTTCACCAGCACCTACAACTACCTGGCCTACCACCTGGCCGAGGCCCCGTTCCACCTGCGTCCGGCCCTGGCCGGGGCGGTGTTCATGGTCTATCTGGTGGGGCCGGTGGCCGCCACCTGGACCGGCCGCCTGGCCGACAAGCTGGGGCGCCGTCAGGTGATGTGGATCACCATGCTGCTGATGCTCGTGGGGGTGCTGGTCACGCTGATTTCCCACCTGGCGGCCATCGTCGTCGGGGTGGTATTGCTCACCTTCGGCTTTTTCGCCAGCCACTCCGTGGTGAGCAGCTGGGTGGGGCGCCGCGCCAGCCACGCCCGGGGCCTGGCCTCGGCCCTGTACCTGACCTTCTATTACCTGGGTGCCGGCGTCCTCGGCTGGGCCTCGGGCCTGGCCTGGGGGCTGGACGGCTGGAGCGGCGTGGCCGGCGTGCTGGCCCTGTGCTTGCTCGCCGGAGTGGGCATCGCCCTGCACCTGCGCCGCATCCCGCCGCCGGTTGCGGCATAAGGCGGGCCGGCGCAAAGCGCGCAAGGGATCGCTCTAAACCCTAGCACTGGCGCGGGTTTTGGCGATGCCCCTCTGGAAAGCCAATAACGGCGCGGTGTTCGGCGATGGGTCCCTGAAACACCGCGCCCCGCCTTGGTTTCCGGGTAGCACCTGTTCAATACGCCCGTTGCGCGTCCTAGCCGTCGATGCGCGCCCCGGCGGAGATGCGCCGTACGTAGGTATGGAAGTGCTGGAGCTGCTTGGCGAGAAAATCCCGGGTGAGCGGATCGCTTAGCTGGCCGTTGGCGTCCACCTTGGTGTGGGCCGCGCCCACCATGGCTTCCGGGGTATTCATCACCATGCCGTTGAGGAAGACCAGAATCTGGCGCAGGTGATACTGGGCCCGGGCGCCGCCAAAGACGCCCATGGAGGCGCTCTGGATGAGGATCGGCTTGCCCGCCAGAGGTTGCGGGGAGAGGCGCGATAGCCAGTCGATGGCGTTCTTGAGGCCGCCGGGCACCGAATAGTTGTATTCCGGAGTGACGATCACCAGCCCGTCGGCAGCCCGGATGGCGTCCGCCATGCGCGTCACCGCCTCGGGAAAGCCCGCGGCCTGGAGATCGGCGTCGTAGATCGGCAGCCCCGCCACCGATGGCAGGATCTCCACCGTGACCCCGGCCGGCACCAGTTGGTGCAGGGCCCGGGCGATGGCGGCGTTGTAGGAGCCCTGGCGGACGCTACCCACCAGTACGACCAGCTTCATGGGAATGGCACTCATGGCGTTCTCCTCGGGTGGGGCTGCCTGGTGGAACTATTACTTTCGTCAGAGACCCGCCGATGGCGGGAAGTTCAGGAACGGCCCATCGCCCCCTCCCGCGCTGCCCCGCAGGAAAACTCACGTCCGCGGTAAAAATCCAGCGCCAAGCACAGAAGAGGGCGGGGGGAAATCCCCGCAGTGCCTGGCCTTCAGCCCGGCCAACGAATTGTTACAACCCCATCCACGCCGGACACACTTCTGGCCGTTCCAGGTGCTTAAATGAAAGCAGTGGCGGAGGTTTTCGTATCCGCCCCACCTTGGAGCCGTCCCATGAAATCGCCAAAACTCCTGCTCGCCCTTGCCGTGCTCGGCCTGGCGGCCACCGGCAGCGCCTGGGCAGACCGGGGCCACGTCCACTTCGGGGTGTCGATCGGCGCCTGGGCGCCCGGCCCCTGGTATGGCCCTCCCCGGGTGTATTACCCGCCGGCCTACTATCCGCCCGTCTATCCTTATCCTTATTACCCCCCGGTGGTGGTGACGCCTCCGTCGCCGCCCGTCTATGTCGAACAGGCGCCCACCGCTGCCGTGCCACAAAGCAACGTCTGGTACTTCTGCCCGGAGGCGAAGGCCTACTACCCCTACGTCAAGGAATGCGCCTCGGGCTGGCAGCAGGTGGCACCGCAGCCGCCCGCAGGGCAGTAAGCGGTCGAAATACGGAAGGAGCGCGACCATGGGCTTCACCAACAAACGGGGCACCCTTGCCGGTGCCTTCGCCGCGATAGCCCTGGCGGGATGCGCCTCGGTGCCCACCGGGCCGAGCGTGATGGCCCTGCCGGGCACGGGCAAGAGCTTCGACCAGTTTCGCCTCGACGATCAGGACTGCCGCAACTACGCCCTGGTCCAGACCGGCGGCGTGAGCGCCAATCGGGCCGCCACGGACAGCGGGGTGAAGAGCGCCGCCGTAGGCACGGCGGTAGGCGCGGCCGCCGGGGCGGCTTTCGGCGGACATAGCGGTGCCGGCGTGGGCGCCGGTGCCGGGTTGTTGCTCGGCAGCATGGTGGGGCTGGACGCGGCCGAAGGGTCGGCCCGGGGCACCCAGCGGCAGTACGACTACGCCTACATCCAGTGCATGTACGCCAAGGGCGAGCGGGTTCCCGTCTCGGCCGGCTTCAGCCCCTATTACTCGCCGAGCCGGGGGTACATCCAGAATACCCCGCCGCCGCCATCGGTTCCCCCGCCCAATACCCCACCACCTGCGGGCGCCTATCCGCCGCCACCGCCGGCCGGAGCGCCACGGTAGGGGTAGGGGATCGCGTCTCGCATGAGGGAGAACGGTCATGAAATCCCTGGCATGGCGCACAGCCCTGCTGCTCGCCGTCACCCTGATCCCGCTTTCGACCCTGGCCGACGGCCGGGGCCGCCACCCCGGGGGCGGTCCGCCACCAACCCAATGGCACGGCGGCGCTCCCCTGATCCACCAGCACGGCGGCCCGCCTGGCGGCCCAGGCGGCGTCTGGCGCTACGGACACCGTAACGGGCGCCTCGGCTGGTGGTGGACGATCAACGGCCTGTGGTACTTCTACCCGGGTCTGCCTGCCTATTCCCCGGGCTACTACCCGCCACTCCCCGGCGCGGCCTACTGGTACTACTGTTCGGATCCCCCCGGCTACTACCCCTACGTCAGCGAATGCTGGGATGACTGGCAGGTTCTCCCGGCACCGCCCAGATAGAACCGCCCACGCTGCAACGGCCCGCTCCATGCCAGGACAAAGCCAGTCTGGCAGCCACGGGAGCAGCCGGGGGTTGCCAACCCGGCGCAAGAAAATAGACTGTGCGGCATTCCTCGACTGTCTGGAGCGCCAATCCCCATGTCCGCCACTCCCCCCGCCGCCAGCGCATCCCCCGCCACACCGCTAGCCCGCTGGCAGCACTGGTGTGCCCGGCGCCACGCCGAACTGGCCAGCCCCGACAGCTGGCTGGGCTTGATCGGTCTGACCTGGCTCGAACCCGGCCGTAACCGGGTCGGCAGCGCCGCCGACGGCACCGTAGTGCTGCCTGACGGCCCCGCCCACCTGGGGGATCTGCTGTGGGACGGCAGCGACGGCGAGCATCTGGTCTGGCAAGCGGCCCCGGGTAGCCCGGCGGTGGTGGAGGGAGGAGAAGGGCCAGCGATCGAGGGGGCCGGGATCACCTTGGCGACCGATGCGCGGGGCACACCCTCCACCGTGACCGCGGGGGATTTGCACTTCTTCGTCATCGCCCGAGACGGCCGTCTGGCGGTGCGCCTGCGTGATCGGGCGTGGCAACGGCACCATCCCTTTGCCGGGCTCGACTACTTTGCCTTCGATCCGGCCTGGCAGGTGGACGCGGCCTGGGAACGGCTCGATCCGCCTCAGATCCTGGAGGTGCCCACCGTCACCGGCGAACTGAAGGCCGTCCAGGTGAGCGGCCAGGCCGTGTTCGAGCGGGACGGCCAGCGCAATGCGCTGCTGCCCATGGAAGAGGGGGAGGACGGTTATTTCTTCGTTTTTCGCGACCTGGGCGCCGGGCGCGACACCTACGGAGCCGGCCGCTTTCTGCACGCCGCACCGCCGCGGGAAGGCCGCCTGGTGCTCGATTTCAACCGGGCCTACAACCCCCCCTGCGCCTTCACGCCCTTTGCCACCTGTCCCCTGCCGCCGCCGGAAAACTGGCTGAAGATCGCCATTCCCGCCGGGGAAAAGAAATACGCCGGTCACTACTGAGCATGGCGGGAGGGGAGGGCTGGCCACCGCTCCCCGACCAGGGGCGCCAACCACCAGGGTAGTAGCGGTGACATAGCCGCCGGTTCGCCACCTAACCTTCTTCCCACAAGCGTCCCTGCGGAGGCGGGGACGTCGCGATGCCCTCAGAGGCGCACGCTACGGCCATCGCTGCGGCAATGATGTCCATGTCGTGCTCGCTGACCGGGAACAGCCCGAAACGGAAGGGATAGCCCCAGTTCCGCACCCCCGCGGTGAACTCCAGCCTGCCGAGCAGGGGGTGGATGGACGCCTCCCGGGCCTCCAGCCAGGACACGTCGCGGCGAAAGGGGTGAAACCCGTCGCCCATGTCCACCTGGTAGGGAAGGCCGCATTGCACGGTGCCGATGGCGGTAAACGCCTGACACGGCGCCTTGTCGCCAAAGACGAGGGTCGGCGAGTAGTAGGCGACCCGATCCCCCGGGTGGAGGCGTCGCAGGGGAGCGGCCTTGCCGTGGCAGACCTGCATGAATCCCTCACGGCGGCCGCGCTGTACATGCTCGGCCGAGGCCACGGCAATCCAGCTGCGCTTCATGCGGCGGCCGGGGCGTACACCCGCAGGCGATGGCCATCCGGATCGAGGGCGACGAAGGTGTGGCCGAAGTCCATCTCGACCGGGGCCTGGGCGATGGTCAGCCCGCGCCGGGACCAATCTCCGTGCATCGCTGCAACGGCGTGCGGGTCGGCGACGGCGAAGGCCAGCTCCCCGCCGCCGCCGGTGTACCAGCGGGCGGCAGGAACCACGGCATGGCGTGCCCAGAGGCCCAGCTTGAGGCCCGAATCCAGAACGAACAGGGCGAAGGTGGGGGAGTTTTCGACGGGGGGCTTGCCGAGCAACTCGGCATAGAAGGCGGCACTGGCCGCCGGGCTGTCCACGTACAGCAGGACAAAGTTGGAATCGGGCATGGCAAGGTTCCTGGAGGATTGATGACGGGCCGCCAGGCGCAGGAGTCCCGGGGCTGAACAGCATCCTAGCCAGGCCTCCTGCCAGATTTTGTCAGCAGCGCTTTGCTATGCGGCCGCGATGCCCTGTTCGCTGCGCCACGTCTTGAGCAGTGCTTGGCGCCGCTGCGGGTAGCGCTGCTCGGTGACGTGCAGGGAAACGATCCGATCGACACGGAAATGCCGGAAGCCCTGGCGCAGTTCGCACCAGGCCACAACGACCCGGACCCGGTCGAAAAAGGCCAGGGCGAAGGGCCAGATCGTGCGCGACGAAGGGGCGTCACGGAGGTCCCGGTAGGCAATCTCGACCTTGCGTTCGGTACGGATCGACTGGCGGATGGTGGCCAAATCGATTTTTTCTTCCGGGCCTGGTGTGCCGGGACCGACCAGCAGGGCGGAGGCTTCGAGGGATGCGCGCAAATCGGCGGGCAGCACCGCGGCGATTTTGGCAATGGCGTTGCCTGCGGCGGCCCCGAGCCGGTCGTCGCCACGATCGGCCACCCAGCGGCTCCCCAGCACCAGGGCCTCGATCTCCTCCTCCGAGAACATCAGGGGCGGCAACATGAATCCCGGGCGCAGGACGTAGCCCAGGCCGGGTTCGCCCTCGATGCTCGCTCCCTGGGCCTGCAAGGTGGCAATGTCCCGGTAGAGGGTACGCAGACTGATGCCGAGCTCGCCGGCCAAGACCGCCCCGGTGACGGGAAAACGGTGGCGGCGCAGGGTCTGGATCAAGTCCAGCAGGCGTTGGGCGCGAGACATGGCGGGCAGGTTTGCTGGAAAACGCGCATTGCACCATACCCCGACCCATTCCTGACATATTTTGACAGTAGCCTAGGGAAAGTCCGCGGGCCCGGCCCGAACGCGGAACGACGGGCAGGTAAGCGGGTCAACCGCTTGTTGCGCTCCACCGCCCGGGGCGTCGAAAGGGCACTCACCGGGCGTTTTCGCAGTATCCGCAGCATCTGATCGACGTGTTCAACCAGACAGGGGCAATGTGATGGCAACGAAAATCCAAGTGGTGTTCTACAGCATGTACGGCCATATCCACCAGATGGCCGAGGCCGTGGCGGCCGGTGCCCGTGAGGTGGCGGGGGCCGAGGTGAGCCTGTGGCGGGTGCCCGAACTGGTGCCGGAAGCGGCCCTGGAAAAGAGCGGCGCCAAGGCTGCCCAGGCAGGCTTTGCCAACATTCCGGTAATCACCCCGGACAAGCTGGCGGAAGCCGACGCCATCATCTTCGGCACCCCGACCCGCTTCGGCAACATGTGCGCCCAGATGCGCAACTTCCTCGACCAGACGGGCGGCCTGTGGATGAAGGGCGAGCTGATCGGCAAGGTGGGCAGCGTGTTCACCAGCACCGCCACTCAGCATGGTGGTCAGGAATCCACCATCCTCAGCTTCCACACCACCTTGCTGCACCACGGCATGGTCATCGTCGGCGTTCCTTATTCGGAAGCACGGCAGATGAGCATGGCCGAAATCACCGGCGGCAGCCCTTACGGCAGCTCCACTATCGCTGCCGGCGACGGTTCCCGTCAGCCGAGCGGAAACGAACTGGCCATCGCCCGCTTCCAGGGGCGCCACGTGGCCCAGATCGCCGCCAAGCTCGCCCACGGCTAAGCTCCACCGGAAACCCCGGCTTCCGCGGTGCTAGCGGGAGCCCTCCCGGCCAGGTCAGTCGCCGTAACCCTGACGGCCGTGAGGCGTACGGCAGCCGGTCAGAGTTTAAAGCGATAGCGGTCAGCGGGGATGGTGCGCCAGGTGCTGCCATCGTCCAATTCCAGCACCCGCTTGTGGTACTTGAGCAGGGTAGGGCGATGGCCGACGCTAACCAGCGTCGTGTCGGTGCTGGCCAGTAGCCGGTACAGGCTTTCCTCATTGGCCGGGTCCAGGGCGCTGGTGGCTTCGTCGAGCATGACGTAGCGGGGGCGGGTGAGCAGGACCCGGGCAAAGGCGAGGCGCTGCTGTTCGCCGACGGAGAGAACCTTTTCCCAATCCCGCTCCGCCTCCAGGCCGCCGAAACGGGCCGCCAGGTTGGGCAATCTGACCTGCTCCAGCACGGCCAGCAGCTGTTCATCGGGAATCGGCCGGTCCCGGTTGGGATAGAGCAACTGGCTGCGCAGGGTGCCGAGCAGCATGTAGGGCTGTTGTGGCAGGAACAGGATTTCCTCGGGTGGAGGACGGACGATCCGGCCGCTGCCCGCGTACCACAGCCCGGCGATGGCGCGCAGCAGGGAGCTTTTGCCACTGCCGCTCTCACCGACGATCATCAGCCCTTCGCCGGGAGGAATGGTGAGGGTGAGATTCTCGATCAGGGTGCGCTCGCCATTGGGCGTCTTCAGGGTGACGCTTTCCAGGGCCAGATTGGTATCTTCCACCGACTCGATGACCCCGGCAGGGTGGGCGCTGCCGCCGGGCTTGCCGGCCATCACCGTGGCAAAGGTGTTGAGGCGATCGACCCCGGCAGCGAAGCGGCTCAAGCTCTCGAAGTTGTCCACGATCACCGAGATGGCGCCGAGCACTGCGGCAAAGGCGCCGCCAGCCTGAATCACGCTGCCCACCTCCAGTTCTCCCGACAACACCCGGGCGGAAATGATGACGCTCGGCAGGACGATGGTCATCAGGGCATAGGCGTACTGAAACAGGTTGAGGAAGAACTGGCTCTGGATCAGGGCGTTGAAGTTCTTGAACGCAGCGCTGAAGCGCCGCTTCACCTGCAGCAGTTCCTGGGTTTCGCCGCGGTAGAAGGCGATCGACTCGGCATTCTCGCGAATGCGCACCAGGCTAAAACGGAAGTCCGCCTCGCGCCGGAGCTGGTGGAAGTTCAGGCCGATCAGCACCTTGCCGAACAGGAGCAGCGTGATCAGGGTGCCGGCAACGGCGTAGCACACCAGGAAATAGACGAGCTCCCGGGAGATCGACCACAGCACGTTGCTGAAAGCGACCAGCTGCAGCAACGCGCCGATCAGAACGAGCAAGAAATAGAGGGAACGTTGGGTAAAGGTGTTGATGTCCTCGGCGATGCGCTGGTCCGGGTTGTCGACTTCGGTGCTGGCGTTGAGCTCGTAGAAATGCCGCTGGCTGAAGTAGGTCCCCAGAAAGCGGTTGGTTAGCCAGCGCCGCCAGTAGATGCCCAGTTTGTCCCGTACGAAGTAGTAGCAGGCATAGATCGGTACGGCGACGACCAGCAACCCCAGGCAGATCTTGATCGAACCCCAGAAACGGTCAGCATCGTGGGCCGCCAGGGCCGAGGTGAATTCTCCGGTCTGTTCGTTCAGCAGCACAGCGAAGCGCGTCTGCCCGAGCAGCAGGAGCACCAGCAGGGCAAGCAACCCCCAGGCTGTCCATTTCTCGTCCTCACGCCAGTACGGAGTCGCCAGGTTCCAGAAACGACGCAACAGGTGACGATCCATGGTCTTCATGAGGGTCTATTGTGCGTCAATTGCCGCGCTGGCACAGCCGGCAAGCCGCCGGGAAGCATTGGGCCTCAATACTTCACCAAGGCATCGTTGCTGAGCAGTTTCCTGCGATATTCGCCAGGAGGGATGCCGGTCCACTTCTTGAACGCGCGGTGGAAGGCGCTGGCTTCGGCAAACCCCAACTCCATGGCCACATCGAGCACGCTGCGTGAGGAGCCGCCGAGCAGTTCCAGCGCCAGATCGCGGCGCAGTTCGTCCTTGATTGACTGATAGGACTGGCCTTCGTCCTCCAGGTGGCGGCGCAGGGTCGAGGGGGCCATGTTGAGGTGGCGCGCCATGCGCTCCAGGTCTGGCCACTCGGCGGGGGCGCTCTGGCGCAGCCGGGCGCGCAGCCGGACCGTAAGGCTGCGCGGATTGCGGTACTTGACCAGGACGTTGGCCGGGGCCTCGCGCAGGAATTCCTTGAGAGTCCGCTCGTTCTGCACCACCGGCAGGGTCAGGTAGCGGGCATCGAAGGCAATCACCGTGGCCGGTGCGCCAGTGCTCAGGTTGGGGCCGAAGAACACCCGATATTCGTCCTCGGTGCCGGGAGGGAGGGCATCACGAAAGACCACCGACTGGTAGGGGATGCGCCGGCCCACCAGCCAGCAGGCCAGGCCGAAGAGGAGCAGCAGGAAGGTGGCATGGGCGAAGAAGCGCTGCGGGCCGCGCACCTGGTGCAAGGTCAATATGGCCTGGCCATCGCTGACCGCCAGGGTTCCCCCCAGATCGTCCAGCACCAGGCTGAAGAAACGCAGGGCCCGGGTCAGGGCACGGCCCAGGTTGGGGGCATCCAGGGTGGCATGGCTGAGCAGGGTGAAGCAGCCGGGCTTCATGCCGTGGGAGTCCATGGCGAAGAATTCGTCGTTGAGCTCCCGGGTCAGGGCATGCCACAGGGTGGCGTACTGGACGGCGGAAACCCGGGCCTGGGGGACGTCGAGCAGACGCGGGGGAATTTCCGCCTCGGCAAGCAGTCTTTCCACATCCACGCCCCGTTGCCTGGCGACGTGCAGGGCTTCGGCGACGAAGCTGACGGCGATGGTTCCTTTTTCTGAAGACATGGAGGTTGGCGTGACAGTGGAATAAGACGAGACGGTATGGCAAAAACGCTCATCTATTTTGACCGATTTTGGCATGGAGGAGGGCCGGCGCCCTTTCTAGACTGCGCTCTTCCCGAGCGTTCACGACGCCCGGCCGTTTTGTCCGAAGGAGGGAGAGAGACACCATGACCATCCAGAACTACAGCGACGCCGTCGCCAATTTCCGCCTCGAAGACGTGGCCGCCCTGTTCGACGGCGACCTGGAGAAGGGGATCAACGCCTGTTATGAATGCTGCGACCGCCACGTCGCGCCGGGCAAGGTCGCCCTGCAATGGGAAGGCAAGGACGGTGATTCGGCCACCTACACGTTCGCCCAGCTCAAGGAGCTGTCCGCCAAGTTCGCCAACTATCTGGTGAGCCGGGGCGTGAAGCCGGGCGACCGGGTGGCCGGGCTGATGCCCCGGGTGCCGGAGCTGCTGGTGGTCATCCTCGGCACCTGGCGTGCCGGGGCGGTCTATCAACCCCTGTTCACCGCCTTCGGCCCCAAGGCCATCGAATACCGCCTCGACCGTAGCGAGGCCAAGCTGGTGGTGACCGACAGCGTCAACCGCAGCAAGCTCGACGACGTGAACGACTGCCCCCCGGTGCTCACCGTGGTGCGCAGCAACGCCACCCTGACGGCCGGCGATGCCGACTTCTGGGCCGAGGTGGACAAGCAGTCCACCGAGTTCGATCCCGTCATGCTGCGCGGCGACGACCTGTGCATGATGCTGTTCACCTCCGGCACCACCGGCCTCGCCAAGGGCGTACCCGTGCCGATCAAGGCCCTGATGGGCCTGGGCCAGTACATGCGTCAGGCGGTGGACCTGCGCGACGACGACATCTACTGGAACATCGCCGATCCGGGCTGGGCCTACGGTCTGTACTTCGGGGTCACCGGCCCGCTCCTGCAAGGCCACGCCACCACCTTCTACGACGGTCCGTTCACGGTGGAATCCACCTACCGGATGATCGAGAAGTACAAGATCACCAACCTGGCCGGTGCCCCCACCGCCTACCGCCTGCTGATCGCCGCCGGCGAACAGGCGGCCCTGCCGGTGAAGGGCAAGCTGCGGGTGGTGAGCAGCGCCGGTGAACCCCTCAACCCGGAAGTGATCCGCTGGTTCGAGGAACACCTGGCCTGCCCGATCTATGACCACTACGGCCAGACCGAGATCGCCATGGTGGTGTGCAACCACCATGCCCTGAAGCACCACGTCCAGCCCGGTTCCGCCGGCTTCGCCCTGCCCGGCTACCGGGTGGCGGTGGTGGCTGAGGAGGGCGGTGAGGCGGTCGAGCTCCCCCCGGGCAAGCCGGGCATCCTGGCCATCGACCGCTCCCAGTCGCCCCTGTTCTGGTTCCCGGGCTACTGGCAGCAGGACACCAAGGCGTTCGTCGGTCCCTACTACCTGACCGGCGACACCGTGGAACTGAACGACGACGGCAGCATCAGCTTCGTCGGCCGCAGCGACGACATCATCACCTCGTCGGGCTACCGCATCGGGCCCTTCGATGTGGAAAGCTGCCTGATCGAGCATGAGGCGGTGATGGAAACCGCCGTGGTGGGCAAGCCCGACCCGGAGCGTACCGAGCTGGTCAAGGCCTTCGTCATCCTGCGCGACGGCTACAAGGCCAGCCCGGAACTGGCCGAGGAGCTGCAGATGTACGTCAAGCACCGCCTGGCCGCTCACGCCTACCCGCGGGAGATCGAGTTTGTCGCCGAGCTGCCCAAGACCCCCAGCGGCAAGATCCAGCGCTTCCTGCTGCGCAAGCAGGAGGCCGAAAAGGTCAATCCCCCGGCCCAGCACGGCTGATCCTGTTTAAGGTTTCGTCATATCATGGCGCCCGGTTCTATCCGGGCGCCGTCGCCTTGAAGTAGTTTGAATTCTTGAATCCCCAGCAGAAAAGGACAACTCCATGCAACTCGAAAACAGCGTCTTCATCGTTACCGGCGGTGCTTCCGGCCTGGGTGCCGCCACCGCCCGCATGGTGGTGCAAGCCGGCGGCCGCGCCGTGCTCGCCGACATGAACGCCGAGGCCGGCCAGGCTCTCGCCGCCGAGCTGGGCGTCAACGTCCGCTTCGTGCAGACCGACGTGGCCGACGAGGCCAGCGCCAAGGGCGCCGTGGATGCCGCCGTGGCCGCCTTCGGCAAGGTCGACGGCCTGGTCAACTGTGCCGGCGTCGCGCCCGCCGAAAAAGTGCTGGGCAAGGAAGGCCCCCACCGCCTGGCCAGCTTCGCCAAGGTCATCAACATCAACCTGGTGGGTAGCTTCAACATGATCCGCCTGGCCGCCGAAGCCATGGCCAAGAACGAGCCCAACGCCCAGGGCGAGCGCGGCGTCATCGTCAGCACCGCCTCGGTAGCCGCGTTCGACGGTCAGATCGGCCAGGCTGCCTACGCTGCCTCCAAGGGCGGCATCGTCGCCCTGACCCTGCCGATCGCCCGGGAACTGGCCCGTTCCGGCATCCGCGTCATGACCATCGCCCCGGGCATCATGGAAACCCCGATGCTGCTCGGCATGCCTGCCGAAGTGCAGGACGCCCTGGGCAAGATGGTTCCCTTCCCCTCGCGCCTGGGCAAGCCGGCGGAGTACGCCGCCCTGGTCAAGCACATCGCCGAAAACAGCTACCTGAACGGCGAAGTGATCCGTCTCGACGGCTCCATCCGCATGGCAGCAAAGTAATTTATAACAAGGATTTAGACATGATTCTTAATCAAGAACATCAGATGATCCGGGACACCATGCGCGCCTTCGCCCAGGAGCGCCTGGCCCCCTTTGCCGCCGAGTGGGACAAGAACCACACCTTCCCCGCCCAGGCCCTCAAGGAACTGGGCGAACTGGGGGCCATGGGCATGGTGGTGCCCGAGGAATGGGACGGCGCCGGGATGGACTACATGAGCCTGGTGCTGACCCTGGAAGAGATCGCCGCTGGCGACGGTGCCACCTCCACCATCGTCTCGGTGCAGAACTCCCTGGCCTGCGGCATCACCCAGAAGTACGGTACCGATGCCCAGAAGGAAGAATGGCTCAAGCCCCTGGCCCGGGGCGAAAAGCTCGGCTGTTTCTGCCTGACCGAGCCCCATACCGGTTCCGACGCGGCCGCCATCACCACCCGGGCCGACCGGGACGGCGACCACTTCGTGCTCAACGGCGTGAAGCAGTTCATCACCACCGGCAAGCACGCCCACATGGCCATCGTCTTCGCCGTCACCGATAAGGCTGCGGGCAAGAAGGGCATCTCCTGCTTCCTGGTGCCCACCAACACCCCGGGCTTCATCGTCGGCCGCACTGAAGAAAAGATGGGCCAGCACGCCTCCGACACCGTGCAGATCATCTTCGAGAACTGCCGCATTCCCGCCTCCGCGCTGCTGGGCAAGGAAGGGGAGGGCTACAAGATCGCCCTGTCCAACCTGGAAGCCGGCCGCATCGGCATCGCCGCCCAGTCCATCGGCATGGCCCGGGCCGCCTTTGAAGCCGCCGTGCGCTACGCCAAGGAGCGGGTCACCTTTGGCGTTCCCATCATCGAGCACCAGGCGGTGAACTTCCGCCTGGCCGACATGGCCACCCTGCTCGATGCCGCCCGCCTGATGGTGTGGCGCGCCGCCCAACTCAAGGACGCCGGCCAGCCGTGCCTGAAAGAAGCCTCCATGGCCAAGATGTTCGCTTCGGAGGCAGCCGAGAAGATCGCCTCCGATGCCATCCAGATCCACGGCGGGGTTGGCTATACTGCCGACTTCCCGGTGGAACGCATCTACCGGGACGTGCGCATCTGCCAGATATACGAGGGTGCCAACGACATCCAGCGCCTGGTCATCGGCCGTTCCATCGCGAGCGAATAACGCCGACCGGCAACCACAACAGGATCAACGAGACATGAGCTACGAAAACATTCTGGTCGAGACCCGCGGCAAGGTGGGCCTCATCACCCTGAACCGGCCGAAGCAGCTGAACGCCCTCAACGACGCCCTGATGGACGAAGTGGGTGCGGCCCTGGCCGTGTTCGAAGCCGACGAAGGCATCGGTGCCGTGGTCATCACCGGCTCCGAGAAGGCCTTCGCCGCCGGTGCCGATATCGGCATGATGGCCAAGTTCAGCTACATGGACGCCTACAAGGGCGACTACATCACCCGAAACTGGGAAAAGGTGAAGACCTGCCGCAAGCCGATCATCGCCGCGGTGGCCGGCTTCGCCCTGGGCGGCGGCTGCGAACTGGCGATGACTTGCGACATCATCATCGCCGCCGAAACCGCCAAGTTCGGCCAGCCCGAAGTCAAGCTGGGCATCCTGCCCGGCGCCGGCGGCACCCAGCGCCTGCCCCGCGCCGTGTCCAAGGCCAAGGCCATGGACCTGTGCCTGACCGCCCGCATGATGGGTGCCGAGGAAGCCGAGCGCGCCGGCCTGGTGTCCCGCGTGGTGCCCGCCGACAAGCTGCTCGACGAGGCCCTGACCGCGGCCGCCCAGATCGCCGAGTACTCCCTGCCGGTGGTGATGATGATCAAGGAAAGCGTCAACCGCGCCTTCGAATCCGGCCTGGCCGAAGGCCTGCTGTTCGAGCGCCGCGCCTTCCACAGCTGCTTCGCCCTGGACGACCAGAAGGAAGGCATGGCCGCCTTCGTCGAAAAGCGTCCGGCCAGCTTCAAGAACCGCTGAGCACGTTCTTGCTTCAGGCAACGAAAACCCCCGGTCCAGACCGGGGGTTTTCGTTTGGTGGCGCGTACGCGCCACCGCTAGGTTGCAGGGCTCAGAAGCTGATGCGCATCCCCAACCGTACCGTGCGCGGCTCCAGGGGGTGAAGCAGACGGCCGTCGATACCGTTGCCCCCGCCGCAGGCCCCGGCGTTCAGTTCGTTGCGCGTGCAGGCCCCGCCCCAGTACTCGATGTCGTTGGCCTTACGACCGAACAGGTTGAGCACGTCCAGGGAGAACTGGAGTTGGCGGTCCAGGCGGTAACCCAGTTTCAGGTTGGCCATCCAGAACGGGGTGGATTTCTCCTGGCCCGTTTCCTCTAGGGCATAGGCCCCCAGGTAGCGCAGGCGCAAACCGCCGAACCAGCGTCCGCCTTCGTCGTAGCTCACGGCCAGGGACGCGGTGCGGGGAATGGCGTTGGGCACCCGGTCGCCGCCGTTCACCGGCGTTTTGAAGCGGGCCCGGGACAGGGCCAGGTCGGCGTCGAGATGGAAGCCCTTGCCCAGGGCCACGTCGTTGGACCATTCCAGACCGTGGCGGCGCGAGGCCCCCTTGGGCTCGGTGACACCTTCGTCGCCGATGAAGACCAGTTCCGAATCCAATTCCATCTGCCACAGGGTCAGGCTCGATTGCCAGCCGGGGAGGAGGCTGGTGCGCACCCCGGCCTCACTACCCCGGGTGCGCACCATCAGGGGCACCGCTTCCACCGGCATGCCGTCCTTGGGGTTAGTGCGAGCCGTGGCCCCCCGGGCGTCGTTGCTGTGGAAACCCCGCCCCCAGTTGGCGTAGAACTCGGTGTTGCCAAAGGGCCCCAGCACCAGACCTAGCTTGGGGCTGGTCTGGCTGCCGCTGGCGGTGCCACCATTGTCCATGTTGAAGGCTCCACCCAGGGGCGTCACCTCGGCCTGGATCCGGTCGTAGCGTATCCCCAGGGAGGTGCGCAGCCAGGGCAGCCAGGGGGTTTTCAGCGCACTGTAGAGCGCCGTGGCAGTCTGGCGGATGCGATCTTCCCGAACTGTATTAGTGCGCTGGCGCAGCACTGTGTCGTAGAGGCCGACGCTGCCGATGTCGTCGCGGCGCAGCTGGCCCCCCAGGATCAGTTCGGAATCGAACAGCCGGGGGCCGAGAAACCAGCTGCGGCTGGCCTGGCCGCCCCACACGGTGCGCCGGTCAGCCTGCTCGTGCTGGTCGCCCTGGGGGCCGTTGATGAAGCCGGAGGGGCTGCTGAACAGGTTGAGGCCGTAATCGATGACATAGACGCTGGCCTTGGTGGCCGTCTCGGCGCCGAACTGGCTACCGGTAGTGGCCCAGTCGCCGGACAGGCTGTAGCGATGGGTACGCCCGCCGTCCCGTGGCGACAGGGCGCCGTAGCGGCCGATCTCGCCGCTGGCGATGGCCCGTTCCGGCACGTGCTCGGTGGCGGTCCAGCGCGCCTCGTAGGCCAGGGCGGACAGTGAGAATCCGTTGTTGGCGGTGCCGGACGACAGGCGCAGCACGGCGTTGGTGCGGCCCAGGTGTTCCGGCTGCTCCCAGGGGCCGTTGTTGCTCGACGCCTCCACGGCACCGAGGAAGGTCAGGCCGCCCAGGGGGGTACTGGCGGCGCCCAGGGCGCGCCGGTAGCCGTTCTGACCGGCGCCCAGGTCGACGAAGGAGACGGGCAGGGCACGCTGGTAGTCGATCCGCGCCGAGCCGGTGGCGGAAAAATCGCCGTCCTCCACCGCATAAACGCCCTTACGGTACTGGATGCCGCTGACCAGTTCGGGAATCAGGAAATTCAGGTCCATGTAGCCCTGGCCATGGGCGTGGCTGACCATGTTCACTGGCATGCCCAGCACCGTGGTGGTGAAGTCGCTGCCGTGGTCCAGGTTGAAGCCGCGCAGGAAATACTGGTTGGCCTTGCCGTCCCCCGAGTGCTGGGTGACGATCAGCCCGGGCACGGTTTCCAGCACCTCGGCGGGGCGCAACAGGGGCCGGTTGGCCAGTTGGGTGGTAGTGACGGTGCCTTCGCTGGCACTGTCGGCGATACCGATCTGGGCCTGCTTGCTGGCCTGGACGGTGACTTCGCCCAGGGTTTCGACGGCCAGAGCCGGTAAGGGCAGGGCGGCCAACAGCCATGACCATCGGGTGATCCGGAGGCGAGCGCCGCCGGCGGTGTGATGCGGTTTCATGAAATACTCCCGTTTGGCGATCCGGCCGATTTCGGGAGCGCAGCAGTAGGCCGGCAGGCCGGTCCCCTGACTATCGCGCTCCGTCAGCATCCCCGCAGCCGGTCGCATGATGAGACGCCCATCCCTGGGCGCTCAGACTGTCAGCAGGCCGGTCTCCGGGCTTGCGAGTCTTGAGCGGTCGCCTTCCCATGGCGCGGGTCTGGCCGGCATGAAACACCGTCTGACCTGCAGACCACAGTGGCTGCAACCTCCGGGGAGGAGGACGCACGACAGCTCCACACTCGCTTACCGTTGCGGGGGCAGCCAAGGCATTGCGGCGGTGGAGGCCGCCGCGCACCCTGTTCCCGTTTCACCCACGTTGCCGCGGGCACCTGCTGGTTCGTGTGGTGCCCGAATCGCTACTGCAAAGAAGTGGCGGCCTTCGGGCGGGGCCGCCGTTCCCTTTTCTTCGTTTTTCGCTTTATCCCACCTAGATCGGTTCGGCGCAGTCCCCCGGCCCCTGGTGGAACACCAGATCGGCCACCGGCTTACCACCGCACAAGTGCTCGGCGACGATGCGGTCCATGTTTTCCGGGGTGACGTTGTAGTACCAGGTGCCGTCGGGCTGCACGCACAGCACCGGGCCGCCCTTGCAGGCGGCGAAACAACTGGCCCGGCTGCGCTTGACCCGCAACTCGCCCTCGGTGAGGCCAGCCGCCTTGAGCTTGTCGCCCAGGGAATCGAAGAGGGCCTGGCCCTCGCCGTTCGCGGTGCAGCGGGGGCCGGTGCACACCAGCAGGTGGCGGCGGTAGGCCCCGATCTTGGGTTTGACCACCTCACTCATGCCTCGGCCTCGGCGCTTTCGGCGATGTCCTCTTCCGGGCCGGCGGCCAGGGCGGCGGCAATGTAGTCCTCCGGCAGGCGGTATTCCACGGCCAGTTCGGCGGCGCTCTTGCCGCTCTCGCGGATGGCTTCCAGCCAGCCGTTGAGGCCGGTGGACAGGGAGCGGCCGGCCTGTTCGCCGCCCTTGGTGGAACGTTCACCCTCGGCCACGTCGTACTTGTTGGCATAACCCCGGGGGGTGACCATCAGGCCACCCTGGATGAAGGTGTTGGAGTTGCCGATGAGCACGGTGGACAGCATGCCGATGTCGGCCTCGGCCATCTTCTCCAGGGTCGTGAATTCCAGGCGCTGCTTGGGGCGGAAGGCGCTCTTGACGATGGCCACCGGGGTGTTGGGATCGCGGTGGCGCAGGAAAATGCGCTGGGCTTCCTGGATCTGCCGGGTGCGGCGGCCACTCTTGGGGTTGTACAGGGCCACCACGAAGTCCGAGTAGGCCACCGCGTCCAGGCGGCGGGCGATGGTGGGCCAGGGGGTGAGCAGGTCGGAGAGGGAGATGGCGCAGAAGTCGTGGGTCAGGGGCGCGCCCACCAGAGCGGCGCAGGTGTTGAGGGCCGAAGCACCCGGCACGATTTCCACCTCGATGTCGGAATCGGGGGTCCAGCCGGCCTGGAACAGCACCTCGAAAGTGGGGCCGGCCATGCCGTACACGCCGGCGTCGCCGGAGGAGATCAGCGCCACCTTCTTGCCCTGCTTGGCCCGGTCCAGGGCTTCGATGGCCCGGTCCAGTTCCTCGGTCATGGACTTCTTGATGACTTCCTTGCCGTCGATCAGGTCGGCCACCAGGCGCACGTAGGTGACGTAGCCGATGATGGTGTCGGCTTCGGCGATGGCGGCCCGGGCGCGGCCGGTCATGTGTTCCACGGCGCCGGGGCCCAGGCCCACCAGCATGATCTTGCCGGTCTTGGCCGGGGCGTTGGTTTGGGCGTAGGTTTGAATGTCGCTCATGAAGTCGTTCCTCAAAAAATTCAGTAACAGATCAGGGCAGCAGGGCGATGGAGACGGTGGCGTTGCGCCCGTCCGGCCCCCGCAGTTTGTGTTTTTCAATCAGCAGCTGGCGCATGTCGGTGCCGGCGGCCAGCAGGGCGGCAGCCTCCGAGACGGAGGGTGTCCCGGTGTACTTGCGTACCGTTTCCGACGGATTGGGCACGGGCACGGTGGCCAGCACTTCCGGCGGGTAGAAGGTGAGGGCCAGGCCGAAATGCTCGGCAAAACCCAGCAGGCCCACCTCGTCCGCCTTCAGGGTGATGCTGGCACCGGCCGCCACCTGTTCCGGGGCGAGGCCGGCGGCGGCCAGGGCTTCCTGCACGGCTTGTGCAATGGTCGCCTCCGGCGTGCCCCGGTCGCAGCCCAGGCCCAGCGCCACTCTGCGGCTGCCCAGGCTCAAGCACCTTGCTCCACGGGCGGCCGGTAGGTGACCAGTCGGCCTGCCAGGCGGGGCGCCAGTTCTGGCGGCAGGGGGCGGTGGCTGATCCACAGCACGGCGGCGACGCTGTCCAGGTCCACCTCTTCCAGGCGGCTGAACTGCTTGATGTTGGCGGGCACCGGGCCGCTGCGGCCGTTGGCGTGGCGCGGCCACCAGTCCGGGCTGCCGGCTTCCTGCACCAGGGCCACCGGCTCGTCGTTCACCACGGCGGCGCTGGCTTTCACCACCTCGTCGTGGGTGGCCTCGAAGATCCAGCCCAGTTCCCGGCCCAAGAGGTCCACGCCCAGGGTCTGGCGGGAATCGGAGGCGGTGGTGAGCACCGGGGTGGCGCCCAGGGCTTGGGCCAAGCTACCGGCCAGGGCGTTGGCGCCGCCCAGGTGGCCGGAGAGCATGGGGATGGCGAAGCGTCCGGCCTCGTCGATCACCACTACCCCCGGGTCCTGTTCCTTGTCCTTGAGGTGGGGGGCGATGAGGCGCACCAGGGCGCCCAGGGAGACGATGGCGACGATGCCGTCGAAGTTGGCGAAGAGGGCAGGAATCTGGTCGCCGGTCTTGCCGGTGTAGGTGGCTGCTGCGCCAGGAGCGGCAGCTTCCGCCTCGGCCCGGAATTTCTCCGGGGCGAACAGGCGGGCGCCAGGCAGGGCCGCCACCACCTTGCCCGCCAGGGCAATGCCGTGGCGGGTGATGGAGACGACGGCGATTCTCTCGTTGGGGAAGGGGAGGGCAATAGTCATTTTTAAGTTAGTTATGAGGGCAACACACGTACGACGCCGGCAATGGGAATAAGGCTTTTTTGGGGGTACCACGCGAAACTCCGCGCCAATCCTCGATCTCCATAGGTATGCCTCGGAAAGCCACAACTGGCGCTGATCTTCAGAGCATCACTCTGGAATCCCGCGCCAGTCGCGGACTTTCACGGGATGGGCTGACTACTTTCAACGTGGACTCGGTGCTGATGTCGCTGCCAGAAGCGTTTCGCGGGGGCCGCCCTCCTGGTTCTCTGCGTTGCGGCGGCGGGGATTCACCGGGCGTCGAATAAGGGGTCAGGCCGTTACGGCGGCCTCGGCCTTGCGCTTGCGGCAGCCCCGGCGCAGTTCGCCGCGCTGGCGCTTGGGGTTCTGCACCAGCATCAGGGAGAGGTAGTTCACCTTCTCGCCCTTGAGGGAGGCCACGTCGCGCACGATGCGCTCGTCGGGGGAGCCGACCTTCTCGATGAAGCAGCTGGTGGTGAGCAGCTCGCGCCGTTCCAGCAGTTCCAGCACCTCATCCACCAGGGGCTTCACCTTGAGCAGCACCAGGGTGTCGAATTCGTCCAGCAGGTGGTCGATGACATCCACGCCGTAGGCGGCGGGGATCACCGCCAGGGTTTCGTCTTCCTCGGCCAGGGTGGTGCCGGTGGTGGCGGCTGCGGCAGCAAAGGAAGAGACGCCGGGGATGGTTTCCACTTCCACTTCAGGCACCAGCTCCCGTACCACCCGGGCCAGGTGGCCGAAGGTGGCGAAGGTGGAGGCGTCGCCTTCCACCAGGAACACCAGGTCCCGGCCTTCGGCCAGCAGTTCCACGGTGCGGGCGGCAGCCCGGGCCCAGGCCTTGGCCAGAATTTCCGCGTCCCGGGTCATGGGGAACACCAGCTCCACCGCGTCAGCGGGCACGTTGAGGCCACCCCGGGTGACGATGGAGAGGGCGTAGGAGCTTTCTTCGGCCTTCTTCACCGGATAGAGCCAGCGGGCGTCGCCGTTGAGCACGGCCCAGGCGCGGCGGGTGATCAGTTCGGGGTCGCCGGGACCCAGGGAGGCGCCGATGAGGCGGCCGTATTTTTTCTCAGTCATCGCTTAGTTCTTCTTTGCGGAAACAATCCAGATCGGGTTTTGCGCCGCCATGCGGTGCATGTTGAGGATGGGCTGGCTGCGGCTGGCCTGGAGCTGGGTAACGTCCCAATTGGCACCGGAAGCAGCAAGGGCGGTGGTGGCCGTGGCCAGGTTTTCCAGGGTGACGAAGTTCATCACCAGGCGGCCATTGGGCTTCAAGCGGGTAAGGATCAGCTCGATCAAGGCCGCCAGTTCGCCGCCGGAGCCGCCAACGAATACCGCATCCGGGTCGGGCCAGGTCTCCAGCCCTTCCGGGGCCTTGCCGTGGCGCAGGGTGTAGTTGGTGGCCTGGAAACGCAGAGCGTTTTCCCGGGCGTTGGCCGCGTCGCCCTCGTTCTTTTCGATGGCATAGACGTGGCCGTGACGGCACAGGCGGCTGGCTTCCAGGCCCACGGAGCCGGAACCGGCGCCGATGTCCCACAGCACGCTGTCGGGCTTGAGGCCCAGCTTGGCCAGGGATAAAGCCCGGGCTTCCAGCTTGGTGATGAGGCCTTTCTCCGGCTGGCGCTGCACGAAGTCCAGGTCGTCGAAGCCGAAGATGGCGCGTGGGTCGGCCACGCTGCGCTCCACCAGGACCACATTGGGATCGGGGAAGCTCATGGCCGCAGCCTGTGCCAGGGGAAGGTCAGGGAACAGCTGCTCGTCCGGCAGGGCCAGCTTGGCGGCCACCGAGAGGCACACTTCATCGCCATAGCCCGCGGCCAGCAGCGCCCGGGCCAGGCGGGCCGGGTTGTTGTCCGGGCCGGTGAAGGCGGCCACCTTGGGGTATTCGGCGATGGCCCGGATCAGCTTGTAGAGGCCGTTGTCCGGGGTGGTGCCGAACTGCCATTCGCCGGCGTCGGCGGTGTGGCAGGTGGAGATGCGGTAGTCCTGCCAGGGCCGCTGGAAGCGGGCGAAGGCCAGTTGCAGGGTGGAGGGGGCGGGCAGCACGGTGACCGCGTCGGCTCCCAGCTTGCCCACCAGATAGCTGGCCATGCCGTGGCAGAGGGGATCGCCGGTGGCCAGCACGACGGTGTGCAGGCCGTCGGCTGCGGCGGCCTTAATCCAGCCGGGCACCTGGCCCAGCTTGCCGTCCATGTCTTTCAGGCTCACGCCGGCGGTCAGATGGGGCTGCACCAGTGCCAGGGTGCGGCCGGCGCCGACGATGAGGCCGGCGGACTGCAGGCAGTGGCGGGCGGCGTCGTTCAGGCCGGCCCAGCCGTCGTCCAGGATGCCGAGAACGGTGCAGTGTGGAGTGATGGCAGATTCCTCAGACAATTTCGCTCTCTTCGACGCGGACGATCAGCTGGCCGTCGAAATCGCAGACCAGCACGGTGAGTTGGTAGGGGCCGGGGTGGCAGGCCCGCAGGCTCTTCATGGCGCGGATGGCCAGGGCGCGGTGGAAGGGCACGGTGAGACCCAGCAGGGCCAGGCGCTCGGCGGCGAAGCGGGCGGTTTCGGCATTGCGGATTTCCTCCACCAGGTCGGGGGGCGCTCCCACCTCGGTGGCGCAATCGGCCAGCAGGTCCCGGTCCACCGCTTCCTTCCAGGCGTGGGTCACGGCCAGGCCCTGGCCCATCTTGGTCAGCTTGCCCACCATGGCGCCGATATAGACGTGCTGCATCTGGCGCTTGATGGCGGTCTGGAAGGCGGCCTTGACGAAATCCCCCATCTGCACGAAGCAGGATTCCTCCAGCTGAGGCAGCTGGCGCATGGCGAACTTCTCGGTGCGCCCGCCGGTGGTGAACACCACGCTGGTCTGGCCCTGGCGCGCCGCCACGTCGATGGCCTGGACCACGCTGGCGCGGAAGGCAGCGGTGGAATAGGGCCGAACGATGCCGGTAGTGCCGAGGATGGAGATGCCGCCCAGGATGCCGAGGCGGGCGTTCAGCGTCTTCTTCGCCATCTCCTCGCCGCCGGGCACGGAGATGGTCACTTCCAGGCTGTCGCCCACTTCCAGGATCGGTGCGCCGGCCCGGGCCACGTTGTCGCTGATGTTGCGCCGGGGCACCGGGTTGATGGCCGGGCCGCCCACTTCCAGGCCCAGGCCTTCCTTGGTGACGATGCCGACGCCGGCGCCGCCCTTGAGGATGACCTGGCCGCCGCCACCGGGAATGCGCACCACGTCGGCGGTCATGTGGGCGCCGTGGGTGGCGTCCGGATCGTCGCCCGCATCCTTGATGCTCACGGCGTGGGCGCGTAGCGGCACGCCGTCACCCTCGACGCGGCCGTCGTTGATGTCGAAGGGAGTTTCCTGGCCGTGGGGCAGGCGACAGAAGATACGGGCCGGGACCTGGCCCTGGACAAGGCCCAGGGTGGCAGCCACCGCCGCCGCCGCCGAATTGGCGCCGGTGGTGAAGCCGCTGCGGTTGCCCCGGTCCCGCCTGGCCGTACCCTTGCGGACCTTTTCAGCCGGCGTTGCCGTTACGTTTTCCACCGCTTCTACCGAGGCGCTGTTGCTGGCTTCAGGCGGCATTGCGCTGACGGGCTTCGGCGATGCCGAGGAGGGCGTGGATGGCCGCAACCACCAGGGTGGAGCCGCCCTTGCGGCCACGGATGACGATCCAGGGCACGTCCGCAACCTCGGCCATCAGGTCCTTGGATTCGGCGGCCGAGACGAAACCCACGGGCATGCCGATGACCAGGGCGGGACGGGCGCCTTCTTCCTTGATCAGGCGCACCACTTCGATGAGGGCCGTGGGGGCGTTGCCGATGCCGACGATGGCGCCGTCGAGCAGGCCCTGGCGGTGGGCCTTGCGCATGGCCTGCACGGCCCGGGTGGTGTCCTCGGCCTGGGCCTGGGCGATGACGTCGGCGTCGGAGATGAACTGGTGGGTGGTAATGCCGAAGTGCTTGAGGCGAGTCGCCGAGAGGCCGACGCAGATCATTTCCACGTCCGCCACGATTGGCGTACCGCCCTTGAGGATGGCGGCCAGACCCGCCTCCACCGCTGCCGGGTGGAAGTCGGTGAGGCCGTTGAATTCGAAGTCGGCGTTGGCGTGGATCATGCGCCGCACTACCGGCCACTGGTCCTCGGCGTAGCGATGGGGGCCGGCTTCGGCGTCGATGATGGCGAAGGAATCGTGCTCGATGGCACGGCCGGCGGCGGTGAGCTGTTCGGTGACGACGTTGGTGTTCTGGTTCATGGCTTAGGCGTGGGCGTGATGGTCGTGGCGGTGAGCGTGTCCGTGGCAATGACCATGGGAGCCAGCATGGCTGTGGCCGCAACCTCCATGGACGTGTTCATGGGCATGATCGTGATGAATGGCGGTGTGGCTGTGGTCGTGCAGGTGCTCGTCCTCGGCGGCCAGGCGGTATTTGCAGCCGTCGCATTCGAGCAGGCTGCCTTCGGGCAGTTCATCGCCGCCCACCTTGGCGTCGAGCAGGTCGAAGATGCCCTTGTCGAAACCGAAGTGGGTGCCCAGGGCGAAAGCCACCTGTGGATACTGGCGCTGCAGGCGCTCGGCCTGGGCCTTGATGCGCTCCATGAGCACACCGGTGAAGAGATAGACCGGAACGATGGCCACCTGGGTCATGCCCAGCTTGACCTGGCGCTGCACCGCCGTTTCCAGGCGGGGCCAGGTGACGCCGGTGAAGGCGATGTCCACCAGCTCGTGGTCGTTGTCCTCGAAGATCCAGCGGGCCATCTTGGCCAGCTCGCCGTTGGCGCCGGCGTCGGAGGAGCCGCGACCCAGCAGGATGACGCCGGTGGTGCTGGGGTCGGGCATGTCCAGCTGTTTCATCAGCGTGTCCAGCTGGCCCTGCAGCACCGCGAAAATCTCCCGGCCCATGCCCAGGTGGCGCACCACCTGGAATTCCACACCGGGGTGACGTTCCCTGGCTTCCTCCACGGCGTGGGGCAGCTCCATCTTGACGTGGCCGGCGGCGTTGAGAATGAAGGGAATGACCACCACGCGCTTCGATCCGCTACGGGCCGCGCGATCAAGGCCCTCGTCCAGCAGCACCTCGGCGTGCTCGATGAAGCACACCTCGATGCGCCAGCCGGGGTGGCGCTCCCGCCACTGGGCGGCGAAATGGAGGATTTCCTTGTTGCCGTCCCGGTTGCGGGAACCGTGGCCGACCAGGAGCAGGGTGGTGTCGTTGGCACTGATCATGGTGCTTCCTCAGGAGGCCTCGCCCACGCTGGCCTTGCGGAAGCGGTGGGTGAAGCTGGGGTCGTAGAGCTTGGAGCGGGCGATGTCTTCCCAGTCCCGGGCACCGAGGGCCGGGCTGGCGATGATCATGGTCTGGGCGGCGATCTTCTCCGCCTGGCACTTCTTCTTGATGTCGGCGATGGTGCCGCGCACGATCTTTTCCTGGCCGGGCCAGGAGGCCTTCTGCACCACCAGGATGGGCGCATCCTCGGGCCAGCCGGCGGCCAGCAGGGCGCGCTGCACCTCGTGCAGCAGGGTGATGGAAAGGAAGATGCACAGGGTCGAGCGGTGGGCCGCCAGGGCCTCCAGCTCCTCGCCCGGGGGCATGGGGGTGCGGCCGGCCACCCGGGTGAGGATCACCGTTTGTGTCACTTCCGGCAGGGTCAGGGTCTCGCCCGCGGCGGCGGCGGAGGCCAGAGCGGAGGAGACGCCGGGGACCACGGCCCAGCTCACGCCGGCCGCATCCAGGGGCCGGGTCATTTCCACCAGGGCGCCGTAGAGGCCCGGGTCGCCGGTCTGCAGGCGGATCACGGTTTCATGGCGGCGGGCGGCGTCGAGCAGCCAGGCGGTCATTTCCTCCAGGGTCATGTCCTTGGAGTCGCGGATGTCGCAGCCTTCCGGGGCGTAGAGGGTGGCGGCCTGGTCCACCAGGGAACCGGCGAAGAGAATGGCGCCGGCCTGTTCCAGCAGGCGGCGGCCCTTGACGGTGATGAGGTCGGGATCGCCGGGGCCGGCGCCGACGAACCAGATCTTGCCGAGGGTGGCTGGGGTCATGGAATTTTCCTTCTCAGCAATCGTGCTGTTGCAGCTGGGCCAGCAGGGCGCTGCAGCTGTGGATGGGGGTGTCGCCGTCGAGCAGGCCGCGCTGCCGCAGCAGCTTTTCCAGGCCGATCACCGAAGGCAGGCGCAGGCCCACCGCCGCCAGTTCGGCTTCGTGGGTGGCCAGGGCCGGGGCGTCGAAACTGGCAGTGCAGCGGCCGGCGGCCATGAGGTGGATGCGGTCGGCCCAGCGGTAGGCGAAGTGGATGTCGTGGGTGGCCAGCAGGATGGTCATGCCCCGGCCGTGCAGCTTTTCCAGCACGGTCAGCAGCTCTTCCTGCATGAAGGGGTCCAGGCCGGCCATGGGTTCGTCCAGCACCAGAAGTTCTGGCTCCATGGCCAGCACGCCGGCGATGCAGACCCGCTTCTTCTGGCCGAAACTCAGGTTCTGCACCGGCTTGTGGGCCAGGTCCTCCATGCCCACGGCCTGCAGGGCGGCTTCCACCCGGGCGGCCACGGTGGCGTCATCCAGACCCAGGTTGAGGGGACCGAAGGAGACGTCCTCCCGCACGCTGGCGGAGAAGAGCTGCCGGTCCGGGTTCTGGAAGACCATGCCCACCTTGCTGCGCAGGCTACGCAGGCCGGTCCGGCTGTAATCGAGGGACGTGCCGCCATAGCGCAACTGGCCGGCGGCGGGCCGCAGCAGGGCGTTGCAGTGCTGAAAGAGGGTGGTCTTGCCCGAGCCGTTGGCGCCGATGAGGGCGTTGCGGCTGCCCCGGGCGATGGCCAGGGAACAGCCGTCCAGGCCCACGCTGCCGTCCGGGTAGCGGAAGGCCACCTGGTCCAGTTCCAGCAGCAGAGGGTTCATGGGACTCATGGCGTCACCCCGCGGCCGGCCCAGGCCAGGGCGATGAGGCCGGCGGCGGCCAGGGCGGCCACCAGACTGTCGCGGCGGCCATGGGCGTGGGGCGTGGCGAGGAAGCGCAGCGGCCCGTCGTTGTTGCGGGCCAGGGCGGCCTGGTGCAGGGCCTGGGAGCGTTCCCAGATCTGCAGGGTGAGATTGGCGATGAGCTCCCCCAGGGAGCGCAGGGTCAGACGGGAGTTGGCGTAGCCAAGACGGGCAGCCTGGGCCGTGCGCATGTCCTGCACGGCACCGGAGAAGACGAAGAGGCTGCGGTAGCACAGCACCATGATGTCCAGCAGCACCTCGGGGGTGCGCAGGCGGCGCAGCAGGGCAATGAGGTCGGTGAGGGGGGTGGTGAGCACCAGGAAGAGCAGGGCGGCGAGGCCGCCGAGGGAGCGGCTGAGCACCTGACTCACCTGTTGCAGGCCGATGCTGGTGGTGTGCACGCCGAGGCCATCCACCGCGCCCCGATCCACCGAAAGGGCCAGGGAGAAGGCGCTGATGGCGAGGAAGAAAAGGGCGGGGGCGGCCACCCGCAGATAGAGGCCCGCCGGCACCCGGGCGCCAATGAGGGTGACGCCCACCAGCAGGGTGGTAATCAGCAAGCCTGCTTCCAGCCGAGTCGCAGCGATGAAGGCAGCCGTGAGCCCGCCCAGGGCGAAGAGGCCCTTGGCGCCGGGGCAGACCCCGCGCCAGCGGTTGGCGTAGGCCGACTGCTCAACCAGCATGGGCGTCCTTGCCGCGATTGTTGTCTTCGCTGGCGGAGGCTTGGCGAGCCTTGTCCACTTGCTTCTCCTGCTCCCGCTTCAGCTTTTCCCGGGTCACGGCGCTGCCCAGGTAGTAGCCGATGAAGCCGGCGCCCAGGGCCGCCTGGAGGGCGAAGAGCAGGGAGGCGATTTCGTTGCTGGCCGGTTCCAGCAGGGGCTGGAACCAGGGCTGGTAGTCCGGGTTGATTTTGCCGATGAGCTCCTGGGCCTTGCCGTCGGCACCGCCGAAGATCTCCACCGGCTTGCCCTCCGCATCCAGCGCATCCGGCGCCGGCTTTTCCACCAGCCACAGGGGTAAAGCAGCCAGCAGCACTACGGCGAGCAGCAGCAGGAGGTTCTGGCGCCCCTTCATGCCTGGGCCTCCGGCTTGCCCAGAACCTGCATGTCGCGCAGTTCCTGAGGGTTGAAGCGGGCCAGGGCGTTGAAAATCACCACGGTGAGCAGGCCTTCGCTGATGGCCAGGGGAATCTGGGTGATGGCGAAGATGCCGGCGAACTTGAGGAAGGAAACGGTGAAACCGCCCACGGGGTCGGGGAAGGCCCAGGCCAGCTGTACCGAGGTGGTCACATAGGTGAGCAGGTCGGCCAGGCTGGCGGCGAGGAAGATGCTGACAGCAAAGGAGGCCTTGAGGCGCCGCGCCAGCTGGAAGATACCGTAGGCGGCGAAGGGGCCGACGATGGCCATGGAAAAGAGATTGGCGCCCAGGGTGGTTAGACCGCCGTGGGCCAGCAACAGGGCCTGGAAGAGCAGCACCACGGCGCCGATGGGGGCCATGGCAGCGGGGCCGAAGAGCACGGCGCCCAGGCCCGTGCCGGTGGGGTGGGAACAGCTGCCGGTGACGGAAGGCAGCTTGAGGGCCGAGAGCACGAAGGTGAAGGCGGCGGCCACCCCCAGCAGCATGCGCTGTTCGGGATTTTCGCGGATGCGGCGGTTGACGGAGCGGATACCCCAAGCCACGAAGGGGGCGGACGCAATGCTCCAGCCCACGGCATGTTCGATGGGCAGAAAGCCTTCCATGATGTGCACGGATATTTCCCCAGGCAACAAGGGTAAATAGGGGGCACCGCCAGGGAATGTGAATCAGGATCGGAAGACGGCCGCAGAGGAGGGAAGTTGCGCGCGGCGAATCACCAGAACCCTTCCCATCACCCCGGGGAATGGTGCTACTCGTATGCGATTCAGGCCGGTCTTCTGGCTCACCTTCATCCTCGTCCGTCGGCCTTCCCATGCGCAGGGCACAGTGGCGTAGAGCGGAGTCGTCAGGCTTACAGCAGCGGGGGCTGCGCCGGAATGGTCGAGGGTATCGACGTCACCGGACTTCCCGTTTCACTCGCCATGCAGGAGGCATGGCAAGCACCTAAATCCTTTTTTATGCTAACCGAGATGCGCCCCGGGAACAACCGCACAGGCGACCGAATGCGGCATCGGCGCGCAGTTTCGCCGCTGTCATGAATCAGTCATAGCCCGCTGCGAGAATGCCGCGTCCCCAGCCGAAAACATTCCGCACCATGAAATTCTTCGATAACGATTGCATCAGCAACGACAGCCCCAACCCCATCCTCAGCAAGTTCGTCCAGGCCTCGCGCCGCCACTTCCTGCTCGGTGGCATTTCCGCCACCGCCCTGGCCGGCATGGGCGTTTCCCTGCCTACCCTGGCGGCCCAGGCGGCGGCCAGCGCCGGGCGGGTGATGCGCGGCAAGGCCGGCCCGACCATTGGCTTCCTCCCCGTCGGCGTCTCCCAAAAGGACTTGGTACAGGTACCCAATGACTACCAGGTGCAGGTGCTGTATGCCTGGGGCGATCCGATTTCCGATGGCCCGGCCTTCAAGCCTGACGCTTCCAACAGCGCCGAAGACCAGGCCCTCCAGGCCGGCATGCACCACGACGGCATGCACTTCTTTCCCTTCGTCAAGGACGGCAAGCCCGTCTCCGACCGGGGCCTGCTGGTGCTGAACCACGAATACGTGGATGACGGCCTGCTCCATCCGGGCGGCATGAGCGGCTGGAGTGCCGCCAAGGTAGCCAAATCCCAGGCTGCTCACGGCGTTTCGGTGGTGGAAGTGCGCAAGCAGGGCAACCGTTGGGAGGTGGTGCGCCCCTCCAAATACGCCCGTCGCGTCACCGCCGCGACGCCGATCTGGCTGTCCGGCCCGGTGGCCGGCTCCGACTGGGTCAAGACCGCCGCCGACCCCAAGGGGCACCTGGCCTTCGGCACCTTCAACAACTGCGCTATGGGCGTCACCCCCTGGGGCACCTACCTGACCTGTGAAGAGAACTTCAACAACTACTTCGAAGGCTCGGCCAAGCCGACCAACGGCGCCGGTGCCCTGGAAAAGCGCTACGGCATCAAGAAGGGCGGCAGCATCTACCGCTGGAACGAGTTCGATGCCCGCTTCGACCTGAACCAGCACCCCAACGAAGCCAACCGCTTCGGCTGGGTGGTGGAGATCGACCCGTGGAACCCGATGAAGCCCCCGGTCAAACGCACCGCTCTGGGGCGCATCAAGCACGAGGGCGCCACCGTGACCCTGGCCAAGGACGGCCGAGTGGTGGTCTACATGGGCGACGACGAGCGCTTCGAGTACCTCTACAAGTACGTCTCCAAGGACCGCTACGATCCGGCCCGCCCCGGCGCCAACGCGGACCTGCTCGACCGGGGTACTCTCTACGTGGCCCGCTTCGGCGAGGACGGCAAGGGCCGCTGGCTGCCACTGGTGCACGGCCGCCCGGGTCTGACCAGCGACAACGGCTTCGCCGACCAGGCCGAGGTCCTGGTCAAGACCCGCCTCGCCGCCGATGCGGTGGGCGCCACCAAGATGGACCGGCCCGAGTGGATCGCCGTCCATCCGGTCACCGGCGAGGTGTATTGCTCCCTGACCAACAACACCAAGCGCGGCGCGGCCGACGCAGCGGCCACGGACAAGGCCAATCCCCGGACGGACAACGTCTACGGCCACATCATCCGCTGGCGCGACGAAGGCGGTGCGGCAGGGGAGAGCTTTGGCTGGGACATCTTCGCCCTGGCCGGCGATCCGGCCAACCCGGACCCGGCCAAGCGCGGCAACATCAAGGGCGACGCCTTTGGTAGCCCGGACGGCCTGTGGTTCGACCCGGAAGGCCGGCTGTGGATCCAGACCGACGTATCCACCTCGGTGCTCAACCAGGGCGATTACGCCAACCTGGGCAACAACCAGATGCTCTGCGCCGACGTGGAAACCGGCCAGATCAAACGCTTCCTCACCGGCCCCAAGGGTTGTGAGATCACCGGCATCACCCGCACCCCGGACGGCAGCACTCTGTTCATCAACATCCAGCACCCGGGCGAAAACCCCCTGGAGCGCAGCGACCCGGCCAACCCCACGGCCATCTCCGCCTGGCCGGCCAACCAGTTCGGCGACGTCACCGGCGGCCGGCCTCGCTCGGCCACCATCGCCATCTCGCGCAAGGATGGGAAGGTGGTGGGGGTGTAAGGCAGTTTTCCTGTGGCTTGAAAAATAGCGTCGCAGAATTTTCTGCATCAAAAGACGAAAAGGCTCCTGAGGGAGCCTTTTCGTCTTTGGTTTGGTGATGAAAACAGTCTATTGGCCAGAACAGTCGTTGTCACATCACAGCTGATTGGGTTGCAATGTGCCGTTCACGAGACAACGTAGTGTTACGGCGGCCACGATGCGTGGCCTAATTTCCCCGGAGGAGAGAGGCCTACTGTTTAAAGCCCCTTAGAACCACCAATGCAGCCGCACGGAAGCCGTCTGGCTGAGAAAGTTTTGGCGGTGCGAGACATCATAGCGGGCAACAATTTCCGAACCATTCCCCGTGGTGTAGCGCAGCCCGGCCCCCCCCCGTTGCAACCATGCCGATGGGCGTATTCCGTGGGTTACGAAGGCAGCATCCGGAGCGCCGGCATAGGCGGCGGTGATTGAGGCATCACGATTGAAGAAATCGTATCCCACGCCCAAGTTCGCAGTCGCCGTGAATCGATCGCTGATCTTGTGAGCGACCTTGCCATCGATGCCGAGCACGAAGGCATCGGTGCTTCGCCCCCGCACTTGCAGATTGAGGCCACCGGCCCCTTTTTCGCGGTACGACGGATCTTCCACCCACGTGTAATCGAGCCGGATCGAGGGCGTGAATGTGGTGTTTGCGCCAAGGAGGACACGTCGGTCCAGCCCGATACCCGCGTGTGCCGTATTGCTGTCGTAGCGCGACGTTGCCTTCAAGCCAGCGAGATCGATCTTTCGAATCCCTTCATTGCGCAGCCGACCCGCATCAACCTGGAACAGGAGGTCGGTATCGGCGCCCAGATTGTGGCGCCCATAAAGCATGAGCTGAAAGAGATCGATGTTGGCACTTTGGCTTACGCTGGAAGCATTGCTGGAAACATCCGTCTTGGCATAGGCGAAGCCCAATCCCAGGTCGGTGTTTGCACCGATGGCGCTGTCGGCACCCAGGGCGAACCCGCTCGTGTTGCTGCTGTAACCCGCCACACCGCCATCGTTGTCTTGACGTGAATGGGTGGCGAAGGGGGTAAGCCAGAAATGACGGTCAGCGCCCGGGGCGTCTCCCGAGGCGATACCCCGCACCGCATCCACCCGTGACTGAACCGCTGCGTTGACGCTGCCGAGGGTATTGTTGGCCAAATTCAATGTATTACCTGTCAGGAGGGGAAGAGTTTGCTGGACTTTGGCCGTCACTTCCCCCGCGCTGGTGCTGCTGAGGATGTTATTCAACACCCGGGACAGTTCGGGCGAACTTGTGCCATTGACCAACAATCGGTCCCAGACCTGAGCGGCACCCTGCGCACCGGGTGACTGCGCAGAGACGGCGCTACTGATCGAAGTCATCCCCGTGTCGCTTGCCACCAGGTCCACCCCATTGCTACGGAACAACGCGGAAAAGGCATAGCGTAGGGAGTTGTCGGTTACGCGCAGACCGTTGTCGGTCACCCCCCCGTTGGCGGTGATTACGTTGCTCACTTGGGCGCCGCTGTAGGCAGGCTTGACGTCGACAGCGATGGTACCCCCCAGGTTGGCGGCACCGCCGACGGCCAGGGTGCTGTAACTGTTGTTGCTGGAGACGGCTATCCCGAGCAGGCCGGTCGAGGCCTGAGTAAAAGTCCCCCCCACGCTGCTCGCCACTGCCGAGCCGGTTGCAACGGGATTGGCTGCATCTACGTTCTGCTTCAGGTACAGCATGCCTGCGTTGTTCAGGTTGGCCAGGTTGCCCAAGGCCAGGTTGCCCAGCATCGTCCCTCCCGCACGGTTGCTTACATCCAGCGCCACGCCATAGGCAACCAGTACTGCGGTGTTAGCGCTGGCCACGGTGCCGGTGTTTACCACGCTGCCAGCGCTGGCGCTGCTCACCTGAATACCGATACCGCTGGTGGTGATGGAACCGCTGTTGGTGATGTCCACCCGCCCACTGTTCGATTCGGCGAGCAGGCCGGTGAGGGCGGTGATGCGACCGGCATTGACCATGCTGATCGCGCCTTGGGCACTGGCAGCGGCCATACCCGCGTCGTAACGTGCACTGATAGTTCCGCTGGCCGTGTTGGTCACGCTGACCGTGCCAGTGCCGTCGGAGTAGGCACTAATACCGTGGAAGTCCGGGCTGACCTGGGCCAAGTTCATGTTGCGGTTGGCCGTGATGCTGCCGCTGTTCATCACTGCCACGTCCCCTCCCGTGCCCGCCGCCACCACCGCGTCATAGTGGTCGGCGACCACGGTGCCACTGTTGGTAATTTCCGCGCCCCCGCTGGCAGACCAGGCGATCAAGCCCTGACGGGTGGTGGATCGCACGGTACCTTGGTTGTCGATACGCGCAGTTCCCCGATAGTCAATGGCCCGAGCACCAGCCTGATAGGCGTTGACGGCACCCAGGTTAGTGATGCTCACCTCGACCGGCGTGAGGCTGGCCGAACCGCCATCGGCATAGAGACCACGACCGCCGGCCGAAGATACGGTGCCGCGGTTGATCACCGATACGGCGCCATTATTGGACGTTGCGGTAATGCCATCGGAATTGGCACCAAAGCTGGTGACGGTGGCAGCGCTGTCCACGTGGATGTCGTTGCGGGTGCTCGTGTCGGTGCTTTCCGAGCGCAGCCAGACGGCACCGAAGGGGCCCGCCGAGGTGATCGTCACACCGGAGCCGATCAGCAGGTTGGCGTTCCATCCAGACTGGCTGGAGTACATGTACACCGCGGGGTAGTCGCTACGGTTCAGCACCGTGGTGCCGGTGATGGTCAGGGTCTGGGTAAAGGGACCCGATGCAGAAGGATTGCTCAGTACCGCAACCGAGCGGGCCGTCACGTCGGTCACTGTCAGCGAGGAGTTGCCGGCGTTGCCCTGCATCTGGATGTCGGTCGGCCCGCATTGCAACGCAGCCACGTTGCCGGAGGTGCTGCAACCGATCAGCGGCACAGGTGTGGCTGCAGCAATAGAGGCCCCGCACATGAGCGAAGTAGCTGCGGCACGGTGAGTGAAGCGGGACAGAGGAAAGCTACGGCGGGGAGAACCTATCATGGCTGATTTAGCTTGAAGTGTAGATTTTTAGGATCAAAGAATATTCATGACATTGTATCCAATACAAGGGCATTAAATATTGATCCTTCATAGCAGCCATGATGCGTTGCATGAAGCAGGCGCTATCGCGGGTAAGAGGTCATCCAGGGATGAATGGACCTTCGCCCAAGATTAAAGATCAGATAGCCGGCGCCACCAGATAGCAGGCATCGCCGCCATAACTTGCCAATTCCTCGGTAAAACCTTGAGGCAGGGGATGATCCGGCGCCGCAAAACCAAAGCGCCCCCAGAACGCCCCGGACTGTTGCACCGCCACCAGGGAAAGCCGTGTCAAGCCGGCCTCCCGCGCGGCGGCGAAGGCGCGGGTCACTAGCCGGTCGCCCAGGGCCATACCCCGGGCGGCGCGATCCACTGCCAGGTCGTGCAAGTGCAGGACAAGGTCCGCGCCAGTATTGGCTTTCCGGGCAGCAGTAGGGTCGCCGTCGAGAGCGCTGTCCAGGCGCGGCGGGTGCAGGTAGGCCGCTGGCTGGGCGAACAGGTAGGCGAGCTGGCGGTTGGTGCCATCACAGGCCACCCAGCAGGTGTCGCCGCTGTGGCGCAACTTGGCCGCGAAGGTGGCGGCGGATTCATGCAGGTCGGCGTGGTAACAACGGGCCTGGATGGCCAGCACCGCCGGCAGGTCGTCGGCCGTCATCAGGCGAATGACGACCTCGTGGCTGGAATGGGGCAGGGGAGAAGTCATGGGAACGTCCGGGAGCAGGGCAAGGCGCGGACTCGATGCCCTCCCTGGCGCTCCCTGTGGGCACGATTTAAGATAACGTTATCGCTATTCTACCATGTGCCGCCATGCCCCCCACCGACATGCCCCCGGACACCGCCGTTGCCGATGCCTCCCAGGCGGCCACTTTGAGTGAAATTGGGGATTCGGAAGCGCCAGCCACCAGCCCGGCGGAAGGAAACAGCGAAGAAACTGAACACAGCCCCACCAAGCCTCGCGGGCGTCCCCGCACCCGGGCGTCTGACCGATCCGAACAAGTACGCCAGAACATGCGCCTCTACCGGGCCCGCCGTGCTGCCGAACTGGCCGCCCTGGGCCGGGAACTGGAGGTACTCAGCCACGCCGTGGCCAGCGGCGACCCGCGTCAGACCTACGCGGCGGCGGCAGCCGTAGTCGGGGTGTGGAGCAATAGCATCCTTAAAGATAACGTTATCAAAAACAAAGGAAAATCTGGAGCCGCAGCCAACCCGGCCGCGATGGACGCACCTCCAGCCCCGCCGGACTCCCGCTAAATCGATTCCATGGCCAGGCCAGGAGCGCCTGCCCGACGGCGGCCCAGGCCACAGCCGCCCACTTCGGGCCGCCAACCGGCCAGGCGCCGCTTACGACACGTCGCCACGGCCCGTTCCCTTTGCCCGGCCATACAGTACACTTCCACCCCCGACCTTCTCTCCCCTCGAGCCGTTCCGTGTCTCCCACTTCCCTCAGCGACGAATTTTTCATGCGCGAAGCCCTGTCTCTCGCGCAGGCCGCCGGCTGCCTGGGGGAGGTACCGGTGGGGGCGGTGGTGGTCAAGGACGGGGTGATCGTCGGCCGGGGCTTCAACGCCCCCATCGGCGAGCATGACCCGACGGCCCACGCCGAGGTGGTGGCGCTGCGCGACGCGGCACGCAACCTGGGCAACTACCGGCTCACCGGCTGCGATCTGTACGTCACCATCGAACCCTGCCTGATGTGCACCGGCGCCATCTTCCACGCCCGCATCCGCCGGGTGGTCTATGGTGCCCGGGACGCCAAGACCGGCGTGGCGGGCAGCGTTACCGACCTGTACGCCGAGGAAAAGCTCAACCACCACGCGGAAATCGTCGGCGGGGTACTGGCCGAGGAGTGCGGCGGTGCGGTATCGGCCTTCTTCGCCGAGCGGCGCAAGGCGGGGCGGGCGGCGCGCAAGGCCAACAAGGCCCGCTATGCGGCCGCTGCGGCAGGGCTGCCGCTGGCGGACGAGGCGCCAGCCCCCGGGCTGGTCCTGTGTGAGCGCAGCCAGACTGTCGAAATCATCGAAACGATTGAGCTGACACCGCTGCCGTGCACCGGGAGCGACCCGGAATGAACACACCAGCGCTGCGCATCCGCATCTCCCTGGCCCGCCAGATGCTGGAACTGCTCGATGACACCGGCCGGCCGCTGGCGGCCTACGCCGTCTCCACCGCCGCCCGGGGCGCCGGGGAGCAGCGCGGCAGCTACCAGACCCCGCGCGGGCGCCATCTGATCCGGGCCAAGATCGGTGCCGGGCTGCCGGCGAACACTGTGTTCGTCGGGCGGCGTCCCACCGGTGAGATTTGGACCCCCGAGCTGGGCGCGCAGCAGCCGGAACGGGACTGGATTCTCAGCCGCATCCTCTGGCTGTCCGGCTGCGAACCGGGACGCAACCGGCTCGGCGGCTGCGATTCCATGCGCCGCTACATTTACATCCACGGCACCGCCGACGAGCACCTGCTCGGCCAGCCCGCCTCCCACGGCTGCATCCGCATGGCCAATGCCGACGTGATCGACCTGTTCGAGCGGGTTCCCGCGTATACGCCGGTGGAGATCGTCGATGACCTGGCGGACGATGCGCCCGCCATGCCGGACGGCAACGTCGCCTGACACGCACCGATGCGGCGCCTGACGCCGCCTGCGCCGTTCTTGTTCGGCTCATCAGTACGGCTGACCACGCGACGAACCACCGGGCTGAAAATACGGACGGATGACACCCACCCCGTGGAACCCCGCGCCCCTATTGGTTCTCCACGGGGTCATGCCGAAACCCCGCGTCCTACCTTGCGCTCCAGCCATGCTGCGCTGAGAGCAAGCATTGGCGCGCCTTTCCGAGGGATGAATCAACGAATGCCCGGCCAGCGGCCAATGGCTACTCAATGCCTATGGCGCCCCTTGACCGGGCAGGGGTGGAGGCCGTCGAGGCGCTCGAACTTTTCCACCACCAGGGTCGCCTGGTCCGGCTGACCGTCTTCCATTCCCGGCCGGGACACCAGGCGCGCCAGTACCGTCGCTTGCAGGGCCGTGCCAGGCTTGAGCTTGAGCTGGGCGCGGCGGGCCGTGTAGGCCTTTTCCAAGGCCGGATAATCCCCGCTCATGGCCACCGGCCAGCTGCGGCCGCTGGCACATTCGCTGAAGCGGGGCGCATCGGCCAGAGAGGTGAACTGGCCAACCAGGTGCAGCGCATCTTCCACCTCGGCGTAGTCCACCGTACGCAGATCCCGGGTCGGACGCTCCACCCGGCCCCGGTTGTCGAGGCGCAGCAGGGTGCGGCTGTCGACCACGCCGAAGCGGTGGGGGGCCTCGGCGCCGCCGGTCAGCACCAGGCGGGTGCCGGCGGCATTGAAGCGGAACGTGCCGAAATCGGTATAGGCCGGCGTCCCGCCCCCGGTGGCGACGCGAAAGACGAAAGTGCCGTCTTCGCGCAGATCCAGGGCCAGGTCGTTGCCGCCGGTGCCGTCCGCATCGTCGCCGTCGAAACGTACCGGCAGGGGGATTTCACCGTGCCGGGGGAGGACCACGCTGCGCGGCGGAAGACGGTCCAGCCGGTAGTTGAGGGATGAGACGATGCGCTTTCCGGCACGGTCGAGCAGGGTCAGGCTGGCCTTGCCACCATTGCCACCATTGCCGCCGATGCCATCGAAAACGAAGCCGCGCCGGCTCTCCCGGGCCTGGGACAGATCCCGTACCTGTGGGGTAAGCCACAGCGTGGTCCGCTGAGCCTCCCGGACGATGCTGTAGCTGCCGTGGGAGGTGAAGCTCCGCTCGCCGTCCCGGGCGCCCAGGTAGGTTTCCTTGAGGCGGAATTCCCGGGGCTTGCCGGTTTCGGCCTCGTCGATCAGGGTCAGGTCCATGCGGATGCCGGCGCAATCGGCGCAGGGCAGGGTGCCCGCATAGCGGGTGCGCAACGTGGCGATGCTATCCACCGGCGCAACCGCCTGGGCCGCCGGAACCAGGGCGACCATGCCCAGGGCCAGGGCGAAACCCGCCAGGGAGCAGGCCGGAACAGCGTTGGGGCGAAGGATCATGAACGCGCGTCGAAAGTGAAAGGGCAGGGCCGATCAGGCGGACGGAGCGGCCACCGCCAGGCTGACCGGCGCCCCCTCGGGCCCGGCCGGGCCGTAGCCCTGCTCGTGCAGGGCGATGGCTCCGTCGTGGCGATGCAGCACCACGGTGGAGGCCCGGGTGCCGTAGGCGACCCCGTTGCCCCGGACAAAAATGGCCGACAGCCGCCGCTCCCATTCCAGGCCCACCCCGGTATCGGGCAGGTGGGCATCGGCGACGATCTCGTCGTCGCCGAGCAGGGCGAAACAGGGCGAAGGATCGGGCAGGTGTTCCAGCGCCCGGGTGAATGCGGCCTTGGCGCTGGTGAGCTTGGGCCAGGGCGTGTCGAGCAGGTGGTTGGATACGCCGTAGATGCCCGGTGGCAACTCCCGGGGGGCCCCATCGCCCCGGTTGGAGTAATAGGCCAGGGTGTCGCCGTCGCCCACCAGCAGGTTGAAGCCGGCGTAATCCTCCGCCGGCGCGGCAGCCACCCCGGCCAGGTAGGCGCAGGGGGAAGCCGTGCCGGCGAGAAAGGCGGCGGTCAACTGTCCCCGGGAATGGACGCCCGAGGCCGCGTTGCGCCCTTCGCGCACATTGGTCACCGCGGCGAAACGGCCGCCGCGGGTGATCCCCAGCCAAGTGCCACCGGCCTCCAGGTCACGGCCGCCGAGGATATCCGGCCGCTCGGCCCAGGGCGCCGCCGCCGCCGTGGGCCGGGCATACCACTCGTCCCGGTTGGCGGCGACCGCCAGGGGGTAGTCGGGATGGACCTTCCAAGCGACGACGATCAGGCACATGGCGAGCCGCCCCGGGTCAGGCCATGTAGGCCGGCAGACGGAGATTTTCCAGAGTCTGGGGCGCTTCGCCGGCGGTGGTCACCGGGGCGGCCAGAGCGTTTTCCTGGATCACCGCCAGCACTTCGAAACCGCCCCGGGGCGAAGGCGCCGCCAGGACGATCTGGCCGCAGGCCAGGTCCGGCGTGGCGCTGGAGAACAGCTCGGTGCCCGGCGCCGCGAAGGCGGCCAGTTCGCCCTGGTACATGTGGCGCTTGACCTTGCCCAGGTACTGGGTACGAGCGACGATCTCCTGGCCCGGGTAGCAGCCCTTGTGGAAGGAAACGCCGCCGACGCGGTCGAAATTGGCCATTTGCGGCACGAAGGCTTCCTGGGTGGCGGCGGACAGGTGGAGCAGGCCGGCGCGCACGTCGAGCAGGTGCCAGGCCTGGGCCCCTACCGGGCGGGCGGTGGCGGCCACCTGGGCCCACAGGGCCTCGGCCTGGTCCGCCGGCACGGCCAGTTCGAAGCGTTGCTCGTCCAGGCGCAGCACCTCGCCGCGGGGGCCGCTGGCGGTTTTGCCCACGTCCGGCACGGCCAGCCCCAGGCCGCCCACCAGGTCGGCGGCACGGGCGCCAGCCAGACCGAACAGCACGACGTCGTCGCTGCGGTCGGCCAGGGTGACCTTGGAACGCAGCACGAACATGGCCAGGCGTTTCTTGATGAAGGCCATCTGGTCTGCAGCAAAACGCAGCCGGTAGGTGCCGGCATCGGCGCCGCGCCAGATCACGAAGCTGGTGTACATGCGCCCCTTGGCCGAGCACCAGGCGGCGCGCAGCCATTGGTCGGGCGCCAGGTGGTTGATGTCGTTGGTCATCTGGTTGTGCAGGAAGGCGGCGGCATCGTCGCCGGCGGCATCGAGCACGGCCAGGTGGGTGAGGGGAGCGACAACGGTAGCGCCCGCATCGGCCACCGCCTCGGCTTCACCGCGCGCATCGCCGAAATCGAGGACCAACCGGCCGTCGCGCTGGGCCTGGGCGCCATCGAGGCGGGTCAGAAATTGCTGGACGGGACTGGCGGCGGGGGTCTCTGCACTCATCGAAGGTTCTCCGGGGGAGGAGGTGAATCGGGATCGTATTGGAATCGGTCGGGTACAACAGGGTCGCGGGAAGAGGCCAAGGCAACCAAGGCGGCTCAGGATAGCCCGCAAGACGCGGTATTATAGGCACCCCATCCCGCGCCGTTGAGCCGACTCCCTTTATTGGTGCGGGTTCCCGATTTTCTATGCCTCCCCGAACGCCTGCCTCCACCGCGCCCTCGCGCAAGACGCCCGCTCCCCGTGCGCCCCGCTCTCCGCGGCGGCGCCCCTCGCGCACTTCCGGGCGCAGTGCTGCCTTTTCGCCCCTGCGCCTGCTGTTCAAGCTGATTGTCCTGGTCGCGGCCGTGGCCGGCCTGGCCGCCGCGGCCGTGGCGTGGATGCCTATTCCCCTGGCCAGCTCGCCCCTGGATTTCCACATCGAGCGGGGCAGCAGCCTGAAGAGCGTGGCCCGACAGGTCAACGAGGCCGGGGTCAAGGTGCCGCCACTGGCCCTGGAAATGCTCGGCCGGGTGACCCGCTCGGCGTCCATGATCAAGGCCGGCAGCTACGAGGTGCACGAGGGGGTGACCCTGTGGGCGCTTCTCGCCAAGCTGACCCGGGGCGACACCAGCCAGGGCGAGTTGGCGGTGATCGAGGGCTGGACCTTCCGCCAGCTGCGCGACAAGCTCGACGCCCACCCGGACCTGCGCCACGACACCGCCGGCTTGAGCGATGCTGACCTGCTGCGCCGCCTGGAAATCCCCGAATCCCACCCGGAAGGGCTGTTCCTGCCCGACACCTATCTGTTCGACAAGCGCTCCAGTGACATCGAGCTGCTGCGCCGCGCCTACAAGGCGATGCAGACCCGCCTGGCCCAGGAGTGGCCGCTGCGCGATGCCGGATTGCCTTACCGCAGCCCCTACGAGGCCCTGATCATGGCCTCGATTGTCGAGAAGGAAACCGGCCGGGCCGAGGACCGGCCCATGGTGGCGGCGGTATTCGTCAACCGCCTACGCCGCGGCATGCTGCTGCAGACCGATCCCAGCGTGATCTACGGCATGGGCAGTGCCTTCGAAGGCAACATCCGCCGCCGCGACCTGCTGACCGACACCCCCTACAACACGTACACTCGCCCCGGCCTGACCCCGACGCCGATCGCCTTGCCTGGCACGGCCGCCCTGCGCGCCGCCCTGCATCCGGCCGCCAGCGAGGCGCTGTACTTCGTCGCTCGAGGCGACGGCTCCAGCCAGTTTTCCGCCACCCTGGACGAACACAACCAGGCCGTGAACCGCTACATCCTCAAACGGGCCCCGCAATGACCTTCCAGTCCTCATCCCAAGGCTCCGCCAGCCACGGCAAGTTCATCACCTTCGAAGGCATCGACGGCGCCGGCAAGAGCACCCATATCGACTGGCTGTGCCACTGGCTGCGCAGCCAGGGCAAGGAGGTGGTGTCCACCCGGGAGCCCGGTGGCACCCCGCTGGGCGAAAAACTGCGCACCCTGATCCTCAACGAGCCGATGCACCTGGAAACCGAGGCCCTGCTGGTGTTTGCCGCCCGTCGCGAGCATCTGGCCGAGGTGATCGAGCCGGCCCTGGCCCGGGGCGCCTGGGTGGTCTCGGACCGTTTCACCGACGCCACCTTCGCCTACCAGGGCGGCGGCCGGGGAATTTCCCGGGAAAAGCTGCAGATCCTGGAAACCTGGACCCACGGCCACCTGCAGCCCGATCTGACCCTGCTCTTCGACCTGCCCCTGGAAGTGGCGCGCCAGCGCATCATCGCCGAGCGCAACCTGGACCGTTTCGAGCGTGAGCAGGCCGAATTCCACGAGCGGGTGCGCTTCGCCTACCTGGACCGGGCCGCCAAATCCCATGGCCGCATTCGCACCCTGCAATCGGATCGGACGCCGGAAGAAATTCGCCAATCGCTTGAAGAAATTATCGTAACGTTCTGTAAATGAGCGTACTTTCACTTCATCAGCCCCTCTGGGAGAAACTCCAGGCACGGCGCAGCCAGCTGCCCCACGCCCTGTTGTTGCACGGCCAGCAGGGCCTGGGCAAGCTGGAACTGGCTCGGGCCTTTGCCGCTTCGCTGCTGTGCGATCGGCCCCAGCCTGACGGCCAGGCCTGCGGCGATTGCCCGGCCTGCCACTGGCTGGCTCAGGGCAACCACCCGGATTTCCGCCTGCTCCAGCCCGCCGCCCTGGCCGAGGACGACGGGGAAGGGGAGGGTTCTGCTGCCGCCAGCGGTAGCAAGAAGCCGAGCCAACAGATCACCATCGACCAAGTGCGAGGCCTGGACGATTTTCTCCACGTCGGCACCCACCGCCAGGGGTTGCGCGTGGTAATCGTCTGCCCGGCCGAGGCGATGAACCGCAACACCGCCAACGCTCTGCTGAAAACCCTGGAAGAGCCCCTGGCGGCGACCCATTTCCTGCTCGTCAGCCATGAGCCGGACCGGCTCCTGCCCACCATCCGCAGTCGCTGCCAGGCGGTGGCGGTGGCCACCCCCGAGCGGCAGACTGGAGTGCGCTGGCTCGAAGGGGCAGTCCCGGGCCTGAGCGACGAGGATGCCGCCCGCTGGCTGGCCCTGGCAGGCGGAGCGCCTCTGCTGGCCGCCGACCTGGCGGCCCCCGGCGAAGAAGGCCGCGGTGGTAAAGTCACCAAGAGCCGCAGCCTGACCCTGCTCGCCGACCTGAACGCGCAACTGATCCAGGGCAGCAAAATGAACCCTCTCAGCGCGGCCGCCGCCCTCGACAAGACCCTCAAGGCCGATAAGGAAGAGGGGGGGCGAGGCGGTCCCGGGGGACTCAAGCTGCTGGTCATCTGGTGGCAGAAGTGGCTGGTGGACCTGACCCTGTGTAGCGCTGGAACGCCGGTGCGCTACTTTCTTGGCGAAACCACCGCCTTGCGCCAGTTGAGCGAGCAGGCAGACACAGAAGAGTTATTTAAATTCAATAGATTGTTGGCAAAATATAAAGCACTTTCAGAGCACCCATTGAACACCCGGCTGTTTCTTGAAGAGCTGTTTTCCGGCTATGCTGCCATCTTCCAGGGGCGGCCCCGCCGTCTGTCCTGATCCGGCCCTGTCATAAGGATGTGGAATGTCCGATAGCAAACTCACCGCTTCCGGCGGCTTCGCCCCCCGGCCGAGCGTGCTGTCCCTGAATATCAACTCCAAGTCGGCCCTTTATGCCGCCTACATGCCCCACCTCAAGAACGGCGGGATCTTCATCCCCACCAACCGGAGCTACCACTTGGGCGACGAGGTCTTCATGCTGCTGTCGCTGATGGAAGACCCGACCAAGCTGCCGATTGCCGGCAGCGTAGTGTGGATGACACCTGCCGGCGCCCAGAACGGCAAGGCCCAGGGCATTGGCGTGCATTTCAACGACGACGAAAGCGGCAAGGAAGCCCGCCGCAAGATCGAAGCCCTGCTCGGCGGCGTGCTGCAATCCAGCCGGCCCACCCACACGCTTTAATCCCTCTGCACTGACCCTCTATTGCTGTCGCGGCCTCAGGCGGCGCCTGCGGTTGTTTTTCATGCCTGTCGAAACCCCTGCGTCCATGTCTGCCCTGCGCCTCATCGATTCCCATTGCCACCTGGATTTTGACGATCTGGCGGTCCAGATGCCCCAGGTTCTGGAAGCCATGGCGGCCAACGGCGTGGTCGGCGCCATGGCCATCGGCGTCAACATGGAAGACTTCCCCCGGGTGCTGGCCATTGCCGAAGCCCACCCGCACATCTTTGCCAGCGTCGGCGTGCACCCCGAATACAGCGAGTGCAGCGACCCGGACGAAGCGACCCTGATCCGTCTCGCCGACCATCCCAAGGTGATCGCCATTGGCGAAACCGGTCTGGACTACTACTGGCAGAAGGAAAAGCCGGAATGGCAGCGGGAGCGCTTCCGCCGTCATATCCGCGCCGCCCTGGCCGTGGGCAAGCCCCTGGTGATCCACACCCGGGATTCGGCCGAGGACACCCTGCGGGTGCTGAAGGAAGAGGGGGCCGACCGGGTTGGCGGGATCATGCATTGCTTCACCGAGACCTGGGCGGTGGCCGACCAAGCGCTGGAACTGGGCTTCCACCTGTCGTTCTCGGGCATCGTCACCTTCAAGAACGCCCAGACGGTCAAGGAGGTCGCCACCCGGGCGCCCCTCGATCGCATCCTGGTGGAAACCGATTCTCCCTACCTGGCGCCGGTACCCTACCGTGGCAAGCTCAACCAACCCGCCTACGTACGCTACGTGGCCAACGAAATTGCCACCCTGCGCGGCCTGACAGTGGAAGAGGTGGCCCAGGCCACCACCGCGAACTTCCTCAACCTGTTCCCCCAGACCCGGGCCGCCTTGGCGGCCTGAGCGTACCGAGACAACCATGGCCCCATCCTCGCTTCTCCGCACCCGCCGCACCTTATGGGCGCCCTTCCTGGCCCTGTGCCTCGCCGCCAGTGCGGCGCTTCCTCTCCCGGCCATGGCCGAGGCCTTGGACGATGCCATCAAGGCGGCGACCCTGGGGGACAAGAGCGATCTGATCGATCTGCTGCGCCGCGGTGTCGAGGTCGACAGCAGCGACGCCAATGGCAACACCCTGCTGGCCCTGGCTGCCCGCCAGGGCAATAGCGAACTCGTCGCCCTGTTGCTCAAGGCCCGCGCCAACCCGGCCATTGCCAATCGTTACGGCGAAGATGCCCTACTGCTGGCGGCCTACCACGGCCATCTCGCCGTGGTGAAGCAACTGGTGCTGGCCGGCGTGGACATCAATCGGGCCAAGGGCTGGACCCCCCTCGGCTATGCCGCTTTCCAGGGCAGGGAAGAAGTGGCCGACTACCTGCTCGACCAGGGCGCCGACGTCAACGTGGCCCTGGACAACGGCACCACTCCGCTGATGCTGGCGGCCCGCAACGGCCACCTGGGTCTGGTCAAGCTCCTGCTCGAATACAAGGCCGACACCACCTTGCGCAACGACGCCGGCCTGAGCGCCAAGGACTGGGCCTTGCGCGCCAAGAACACCGATATCGCCGACCTGATCGACCAGGCCGGGCGCCAACACAAACACTAAAGCGCGCCCCAGGCTCCTGCATCGTAAAAGTCCACTCCCTGGGACCAGGGTCTTTGGGCTCCGAGCAGGGCACGAACGCCCTGATGTCTTACGAAGCATTCCCTCCATACGAGACAACAGGGCGGTCGCGACCGCCCGCGTTGTTGCACAGCACACACCCCAGCTCGGCCGCGCACAAGCAACTGTGTCGTTTCGCCCAGTCAGGCTGAAAAAAAGCCCCAGCCAAAAAGCCAACCCATTGTTTTAAAAGACGTTAAAAACCTGGCACGGCCCCTGCTCAAGAAGGATCGTTCGCCCCTGGCTCCGCGGGATTAACCCATCCCCCGGGGAACACGGCGGCGGACAACGATCACAAGTCCTTCGTGGGGAATTCCGTGAGTGTTTCAACCGTTTTAACCGCTCCCTGGGCCAGCCTGCCAACCCTCGACCTGGCGCGGTCCGCTTCAGCAGCAAAGCCGCCGTCTGCCGGACCAAGTCCAGGTTCCCTGGCCAATACGCCGCACGGCGGCCTGCGTCTCCGGGATCACCTGCTCCTCGGCGGCCTCTCCCTGGCCCTGCACGGCAGCCTGTTTTTCTACCTGCACGGCCAGGCGCCCGACGACGCCCCAATCGTAGTTCCGCCCCAGACCCCACCCATGGTGGTGGAGTTGTCCCGTCCCGTTGTGGAAACCATGGCGCCCCCCGAGCCGGTGCGCAAGACCGTGGTACCGACCTCGCCGGCTCCAACCAAGACGCCGGTGCCGAACCCGCCCCTCCGTCAGATTGCAGAAAGCGCGTCACCCACCCCGTCGCCGGCAGCGCCTGCCCTGTCGGCCGCCAACCCATCGCCTCCGGTGGCCGCCGCGCCGACTCCCGGCCCAGTGGAGGAGGTGGTGACCGAACCCTCGGCCAGCGCCGCCTACCTGCGCAATCCAGCTCCCGAATACCCGGCCTTCGCTCAGCGCCAGGGTTGGGAAGGCAAGGTGCTGCTGCGCGTCCACGTCTTGGCCAGCGGCCGCCCCGACAGCGTCGAAATACAGAAGTCGAGCGGCCGCCGCCTGCTCGACGAGGCCGCCCTGGTGGCGGTGAAAGGCTGGACCTTCGCCCCTGCCAAGCGGGGCAAGACCGCCATCGAAGGCTGGGCCAACGTGCCCATCGAATTCTCCCTTTCCCAATGAGGTTGTTCCGACATGCTTGATGCCGTTTCCTCCACCGCCATCGTCGATGGCACCCTGTGGACCCTGGTGGGGTTTTCCGTCGCCACCTGGACCCTGATCCTGATCAAGGGCCTGCAGCACTGGCGCGTCGCCGGGCAGAACCGGCGCTACGGCCGGGCTTTCTGGCAAGCGCCGAACCTGCAATCCGCCGCAGCCCTCGAAGATCAGGCCGGCCCCACCGCCCGCCTGGCCGAGACTGCCTTCACCGCCCTGCACGAGGCCGATAGCGGCGCCCACGACCTGAGCCACAGCGGCGACCGCCGCGAACTGCTCGAACGCTACCTGCGCAAGCAGATCCAGCGCGAGCGGCGCGGCCTGGAAAGCGGCCTGGCGGTACTCGCCAGCATCGGCAGCACCTCGCCCTTCGTCGGTCTGTTCGGCACCGTATGGGGAATCATGCACGCCCTCACCGACATCAGTAAGGCCGGTTCCGCCAGCCTTGACGTGGTGGCCGGCCCGATCGGCGAGGCCCTCATCGCCACCGGCATCGGTATCGCCGTGGCCGTGCCGGCGGTGCTCGGATACAACTTTTTCCTGCGCCGGCTGAAGCTGGTGGCGGCGGACCTGGACGACTTCGCCCACGACTTCATCAACCTGGCGCAGAAGAACGACTTCCGCATCGGCGTACCCGCCGCGGTGGCCCGCACCACGGCCGGTTCGGCTCCATTCGCCGCCCAGGAAAGGTTTGCGTAATGGCCTTCGCAACCCATGGCGAGGACGACGACGTCCTTAGCGAAATCAACATCACCCCCCTGGTGGACGTGATGCTGGTGCTCCTGGTGGCCTTCATCGTTACCGCGCCCCTGCTCACCAACGCGGTCAAGGTGAATCTGCCCAAGACCGCCGCCACGGCCCCGCCGGCCCAGAAGAAGGCGCTCACCGTGAGCATCGACGAGGGCGGCAGCGTCTTCGTCGACAAGCAGCGCCTGCCCCTGGAGACGGTGGAAGCCGAGCTCAAGGCCCACAAGGCCAACGATGCCGACCTGACCCTCAACCTCCAGGCCGACGAAGCCGTGCCCTACGGGATGGTGGCCAAGGTCATGGCAGCCATCGAACGAGCCGGAATCAGCCGGTTGTCGGTACTGACGGCGCCGCATTGAAGCCGGGGCGGCGCATGCCCGCCCTCGGCCTTTTCCCGATTTCTCTTACCACCGCCGGCGTCTCCAGGGGGAGCACCGGCGGCGGGTTCCCTGTTGTCTTTTTTCGCCAATCACTAGGAAAACCAAGAATGAAGCGAATCCTGCTCGGTGCCTCTCTCGGCGTCGTCGGTGTGGTCGCCGTCCCCGGCGTCCAGGCCCAGACCGCGGGCGCGGCCAACGCCAGCGAACCGGCCCAACTGGAAAAGGTGGTGGTCACCGCCCAAAAACGCTCGGAGGCGGCCCAGGACGTGGGCACCGCCCTCACCGTACTGACCGGCAAGGAGGTCAGCGAACGGGGCATCACCACGGTCAATCAACTGCAAAGCGAAGTGCCCAGCCTGGAAATCGAGCCCGCCTTCGGCAGCGGCCAGCCCCAGTACCGCATCCGCGGCGTCGGCTTCCAGGACTACGCGGCCAACAACTCGCCCACCGTCGGCGTCTATGTGGACGAGGTGGCCTATTCGCTACCGATCATGACCCAGGGCCTGCTCTTCGACCTGAGCCGGGTCGAGGTGCTGCGCGGCCCCCAGGGTACCCTGTACGGGCGCAACACCACCGGCGGGGCGGTGAACTTCGTCACCAACCGGCCGACCCGGGAGTTTTCCACCGGCGCCACCATCGATTACGGTGCCTACAACGCCCTCAATGCCCAGGGCTACGTCTCGGGCTCCCTGGCCGACAACGTGCGCGGCCGGCTGTCCGGTGCCTTGGCCCAGGGTGGCGGCTGGCAGCACAACCGGGTGACCGGTGAAAGCCTGGGCGACAAGGACCAGTACGCCCTGCGTGGTCAGCTCGAATGGGATGTCACCGACCGCTTCAACCTGCGCTTTTCCGCTCATACCGGTCAGGACAAGTCGGAAAACCAGGGGCTCTACCTGTTCACGCCGAAGACCGGCCCAGGCACCGCGACGGCCCGCGACACCAACCGTTCCAGCACCGGCTGGGGCTTCAGCCCGGCCTTCACCCAGGCCACCGGCTTTGGTACCAATGCCAAGCCGTCCCGGGACAACAAGAGCGAGGGCTATTCCCTGGTGGCCAACCTGGACCTGGGCGGTGCCCAGCTGACCAGTATCAGCGCCTACGAGAAGTTCCGCCGCCGCGAACTGAACGACTGGGACGGCACCGCCGCTCGTGATTCGGATGAATTCTTCGGCAGCAACGCCGACGTTTTCTCCCAGGAAGTGCGCCTGGCCTCTACCGGCAGCGGCCCGTGGAACTGGGTGACCGGGGTCTATTACGCCAAGGAGAACCTGAAGGAGAACTTCCTTTCCGATTTCTCCAACTCCCTGGGCCTGCCCATCGTCAAGACCAGCTACTCGCAAAAGGCGGAAACCATAGCCCTGTTCGGCCAGACGGATTACAAGCTCACCGACCGCCTGAAGGTCGTGGGCGGTCTGCGCCACGAGAGTGAAGACCGGCAGCTGCGCAACTACTCCACCGGCACCACCACCGGCATCAGCTTCATTCCCACCACCAGCAAGTCCACCTCGCTCAGCGAAGTGACCGGCAAGCTGGGGCTGGAGTACCAGCTGCAGCCCAGTACCTTGCTGTACACCAGTGTCAGCCGGGGCGTGAAGTCCGGCGGCTTCACCGCCTACAACACCACCAACGTGCTGCAGCTGGAGCCGTTCAAGCCCGAGGGGCTGTGGGCCTATGAGGGCGGCTTCAAGAGCGACCTGACCCGCACTCTGCGCCTGAACGGTGCCGCCTTCTACTACGACTACCGCAAGCAGCAGGTGTTGTCGGCGGTGTGGGACCCGACCTACGGCCCCATCGGCCGCATCGTCAACGCGCCCAAGTCGGAAATCTGGGGTGGGGAACTGGAGCTGCTCTGGGAGCCCCTGTCCGGCCTGAAGGTGAGCCAGTACCTGGGCTACAAGGAAGGCAAGTTCAAGGACTTCCGCGGCCTCGACGTGGCGGCCTCTACCTCTGCCGGCGCCCCGGTCTATGTCGATTACGCCGGCAAGGACCTGAACTTTCCCAAGCTGAGCTACGGCGGCCTGCTCTCCTACGCCTGGAACGCCGGCACTTACAAGGTCCGTGCCGAAACCGACTATAGCTTCCGGGACAAGTACAACTCCTGGCTGGGCAAGACCTACGACATCAAGAGCTACTGGCTGGTCAACGCCCGGGTGGTGCTGTCGCCCAACTCGAAGAAGGAAAACTGGTCCGTGGCCCTCTACGGCCGGAACATCCTCAACGAGAAGTACGACCAGACCCGCAACTTCTTCCTGCCCGGCAATAACGTCGCCCAGGCTGGCCAGCCCGCCACCTACGGCGTCCAGCTGAGCTTCGCCTACTAACATCGCCCCCCGATCCGGCGGATCGGAAGCGCGGCGCCTTGCCCCTGCCGGGGTGGGGAACGCGCTTCCGGCCCGGCCGGGTCGTTTTTCCTGGCCGCTCCCCAGGCGAACGGCCAGGAAAAACACCACACCGATCCGGCGCCGCAACCATCAAACCGTGCCGGCTAACGATTTTCAGGGAGAACAGGCATGGCACAGGACTACTTGGGCAACACGGTCACCAGTGACAACGAGGCCACCCGGGCGGCCATCGACGACTTCGTCGGCGGCTTTCTCGGCTACGAAACCCGGGCGGAAAACATCGCCGCCGCGGCCGATGCCGATCCGGACAACCCCCTGGCCAATGCCTACGCCGGCTTTCTCTGGATGTTCCTCGAAGCCCCCGAGGCCCCGGCCCGGGCTGCCGCCTACCTGGATCGGGCCGAGCGTCAGGCCGGCCGGGCGACCCGCCGAGAACAGCTCAACATCGCCGTGCTGCGTGCCTGGGTAGAGGACGACCTGCCCAAGACCCTGCGCCTGAGCGACCAGCTGAGCGACGAATACCCGCGGGACCTGGCCATCGCCAAGCTGCATCAGTACCTGGAATTCAACCGGGGCAATTCACCCGAGATGCTGCGGGTCGCCGCCAAGGTCCTGCCACACAACGCCGACGTGCCCCACGCCCACGGCTTGGCTGCCTTCGCCTACGAGCAGTGCCACCTGCTCGACCAGGCCGAAGGGGCCGCCCGCCGCGCCATTGGGCTGCAACGCAAGGAACCCTGGGCCCAGCACGCCCTGGCCCACGTGCTGCTGACCCGGGGCCAGGTAGAGGAGGGCGCCGTCTTCCTGGAAAGCGTCAGCGACACCTGGCAGGGGCTCAATTCCTTCATGTACACCCACAACTGGTGGCACCTGGCCGTGTTCTACCTGAGCCGGGGGCGCAACCAGCAGGTGCTGGACATCTACGACCGCCACGTCTGGGGCATTGCCAAGGCCTATTCCCAGGATCAGATCGGCGCCGTACAGCTGCTCACCCGGCTGGAACTGGCCGGCGTGGACGTGGGCGAACGCTGGGGCGACCTGGCGGACCACCTGGCGGTCCGCCAGAACGATACGGTGCAGCCGTTCCTCAGCCTGCTCTACCTCTACGGCCTGGCCCGGGCCGGCCGGCCGGAAGCCGACACCCTGCTGGTCGCTTTCGCCCGTCAGGCCGAGGAAGCCCCCGAGCACAGCCGAGAAACCTGGCGCGACGTGGCCCTGCCGGCCGGCCGTGGGTTGCTGGCCTACGCCCGGGGCGACCACGAGGAGGCAGTGCGCCACCTCGCCCTGGCCGTACCGCGCCTGGTGGTGATCGGCGGCAGCCATGCCCAGCGCGACCTGTTCGAGCAGGTGCTGCTCGACGCCGCCCACCGGGCCGGCCGCTGGGTGCTCGCCCAGCAGTGGCTCGAAGTGCGACGCAACGGCGACCCGGCCAGCGTGCCGGTGAACCGCGCCCTGGCCCGGATCTACACCCAGCTGGGTCTGCCTGCCGAGGCGGCCGGGGCCGCCGAACGGCTGCAGCAGATCCTGGCCCGGGTTGGCGCCGCCCCCGGGAGCGCCCACCGCGCAGGGGCCGTGTCGGCGTGATTAACCAGCTCTTTCAACGGCTGGGGGTCGGGCTGACCGGCCGCCTGGCCAGCGCCGGCGTCAGCATATCCCTTGCCCTGGGCCTGCTCCTGGCGGCCTGCCTCGGCCTGAGCTTGGCAACACCGGCCCAGGCCCGGGACCAGGCCACCATCGCCATCCAACTCGAACCGCCGATTCTCGACCCCACCGCCCTGGCGGCGGCGCCGATCAGCGAAGTGGTGTATGGCAACGTTTTCGAAGGCCTGGTGCGCCTCGACGCCAACGGCGATCCCCAACCCCAGCTGGCCACCTCCTGGGAGATTTCGCCGGACGGGCGGACCTACCGCTTCCACCTGCGTCCCGGCGTGCGCTTCCACGACGGCACGGCCTTCGACGCCAGCGTGGCCCGCTTCGCCCTGGAGCGGGCCCGGGCACCGGATTCGGGCAATCCGCAGAAAGCCAAGCTGGCGGCAATCCAGGCGGTGGTGGCGGAGGATGCCCAGACCCTGCGCATCGACCTGTCCCGGCGCAGCGGCAGCCTGCTGCAGACCCTGGGCTGGGCCGCCCTGGTGATGGTGGCGCCGGCCTCGGCCAAGGGCAACGCAGCGGTGCCGGTGGGCACCGGTCCGTTCCGCTTCGCCGCCTGGCGGCGCGGCGACGCCATCGTCCTGGAACGCAACCCGGTCTACTGGGGCAGCGCCCCCCGGCTGGCCCGGGCCACTTTCAAGTTCATCGCCGAGCCCAGTGCCGCCTTTGCCGCCCTGATGGCCGGCGACGTGGATGCCTTTCCCAACTACCCATCGCCGGAGAACATCCCCCAATTCCAGGCCGACAAGCGCTTTGCCGTCTTCGTCGGCTCCACCGAGGGTGAGACCCTGCTTGCCATCAACAACCGCAAGGCCCCCTTCGACGACCTGCGGGTGCGCCGCGCCATCGCCCATGCCATCGACCGCCAGGCGCTGATCGACGGCGCCATGTTCGGCTACGGCTTGCCCATCGGGAGCCATTTCCCACCGCGCCATCCGGCAGCCCTCGACCTGACCGGGCGCTATCCCCACGACCCGGCCCGAGCCAAAGCGCTGCTGGCTGAAGCCGGCTACCCACAAGGGATCGACGTCACCCTGGCCCTGCCGCCACCGCCCTATGCCCGGCGCGGCGGGGAAATCCTCGCCGCCCAGCTGGCCCAGGCCGGCATCCGGGTAGCCATCCGCAACCTGGAATGGGCCCAGTGGCTGGACCAGGTATTCACCCGGCGCGAGTTCGACCTGACCCTGGTCGTCCACGCCGAGCCGGTGGATTACGACATCTACGGCCGGGACGATTACTACTTCGGCTACGCCCAACCCGGCTACAAGGCTCTGCTCGCCGCCCTGGACGACACCACCGAACCGGCTCGGCGCACCGCGCTGCTGCACGACATCCAGCGCCGCCTGAGCGACGACGCGGTCAACGGCTTCCTCTTCCAGTACCCCAAGCTGGGGGTATGGGACGGGCGCTTCAAAGGGCTGCACGTGGGCGGGCTGGTGGACGGCACCATCGTCGCCGACGCCTATTTCGACGAACCCGGAGGCGTCAGCGCCGCGGCGGGCCACGGTCCGGCCATTCCCTGGCCCTGGACGGCCGCCGTCGGCGGATTGGCCCTGGCGACCTTGCTCGGTTTCATACTGCACCGCTTCGGTCCGGCCTACCTGGCGGGACGCCTGGCGTCCCTGGCCGGCACCCTGCTGGCGGCGACCCTGGTGGTGTTCGCCGTGCTGCAGATCGTCCCCGGCGACCCGGCCCGCTACATGCTCGGCCTGGACGCGCCCCCCGAGGCGGTGGCGGCCCTGCGCCATCAACTCGGCCTCGATGCCGCCCCCTGGCAGCGCTATCTGGACTGGCTGGCGGCCTTGGCCCGGGGCGACTTCGGCCAGAGCTACACCTACCGGGTACCGGTGAGCGAGCTGATTGCCGAGCGTCTTCAGGTCTCGCTGCCGCTCGCCGCCTACGCCCTGATCCTGGCCACCCTGGCGGCCCTGCCGCTCGGGCTGGGGGCCGCCACTTGGCGGGGCAGGGCAGGGGACGCCTGGCTGTCCGGCCTGGCCCAGCTGGGGGTGGCGGTGCCCAACTTTTGGCTGGGCATCCTGCTGGTGCTGGTGTTTGCCATCGACCTGCGCTGGGTGTCTGCCGGGGGCTTTGCCGGCTGGGACGCGGGGCTCTGGCCCGGGCTCAAATCCCTGACCCTGCCGGCGGTGGCCCTGGCCGTGCCCCAGGCGGCGATCCTGGCCCGGGTACTACGCGCCGCCCTGGTGGAAACCCTCCATGAGGATTACCTGCGCACCGCCCGGGCCAAGGGCCTGAGCGCCTTCCGCGCCCTGTGGCGGCACGCCCTGCCCAACGCCCTGATCCCGGTACTGACCATCCTCGGCATGCAGTTCGCCTTCCTGCTCGCCGGCGGGGTCATCATCGAGAACGTCTTCTTCCTCCCCGGCCTTGGCCGCCTGGTCTTCCAGGCCATCGCCCAGCGCGACCTGATCGTGGTGCAGAACGTGGTGATCCTGCTGGTGTTCGCCGTGGCCCTGGTCACCTTCGTCGTCGACCTGGCCTACGTGGCCGTCGATCCCCGTCTCAAGGAAAGGCGCCCGTCGTGAGCCTCACCGCCATTCTTTCCCGGGCCGTGCCGCGCCCGGGCCGCCATCGGAGGCATTGCCCCCCCTGGCCGCCGACCCTGGCCGTCGGCGCGGCCCTGACCCTGGCCTTTCTCGCCACGGCGCTCCTGTCGCTGTTGTGGACGCCCTTCGATCCGGCCGCCATGGCCATTCCCGAGCGCCTCCAGCCCCCCTCGGCCCGGCACTGGCTGGGTACCGACGCCCTGGGCCGGGACGTGCTCTCCCTGCTCATGGCCGGTGCCCGCACCTCCCTGGGAGTGGCCCTGCTGGCGGTGGCCATCGGCCTCAGCCTGGGCACGCCCCTGGGGCTGTGGGCCGCGGCCCGGGGGGGCGGGGTGGATGAGCTGCTGATGCGCGCCAACGACCTGCTCTTTGCCTTCCCGGTGCTGCTCCTGGCGATTCTGATGACCGCCGTGTTCGGCCCCGGAGCGGTCAACGCGGTGATCGCCATCGGCCTCTTCAACGTACCCGTGTTCGCCCGCATCACCCGGGGCGCGGCCCTGTCCCTGTGGCACCGGGAATACGTGCTGGCGGCACGCACTGCGGGCAAGGGCCGGCTGCGCATTTCCCTGGAACACCTGCTGCCCAACCTGCGTGGGGTGCTGGTGGTGCAGGCCACCATCCAGTTCTCCCTGGGCATCATCGCCGAAGCCGGGCTTTCCTATGTGGGCCTGGGCAGCCAGCCCCCCACCGCCAGCTGGGGCCGCCTGCTAGCCGAGGCCCAGACCCTGACCGCCCTGGCGCCCACCCTGGCCCTGTTCCCCGGGCTGGCCATCGCCACCACGGTACTCGGCCTCAACCTGCTCGGCGATGGTTTGCACCAGCGCCTCGATCCGCGCCGCCGCCTGGCCCCGGCGCACGCCCCGGAGATCCAGCCATGAGCCTGCTCGCCATCGAACACCTCGACATCGCGGTGGACGGCTGCCCGCTGCTCCACGACGTGAACCTGACCCTGGCTGCCGGGGAAATCCTCGGCCTGGTGGGAGAATCCGGCTCGGGCAAGTCCCTCACCGCCCTGGCCGTGCTCGGCCTGCTGCCGGCAGGCGCGACGCGGCAGGGACGCATCCTGCTCGGTGGCGACGATCTGACCGCCCGGCGCGAGGTAGAACTCAACCGCATCCGCGGCCGGGACGTCGGCATCGTCTTTCAGGAACCGATGACCGCCCTCAACCCGCTGATGAGCATTGGCGAGCAGGTGGCGGAAACGGTGCGCCTGCACCGCCGCGTCAGCGCCGCCGAAGCCTGGCGGGTGGCCCGGGACACCCTGGAGCGGGTCGGCCTGCCCGGCGACCGGGCTTCCTTGGCGCGCTACCCCCATGCGCTCTCGGGTGGGCAGCGCCAGCGGGTGGCGATCGCCATCGCCGTGGCCCTGGCCCCCCGGCTGATCATCGCCGACGAGCCAACCACCGCCCTGGATGTCACCACCCAGGCCCAGATCCTTGATCTGCTGCGCCGGCTGGTGCGGGAAGACGGCTGCGGCCTGATCCTGGTCAGCCACGATCTGGCCGTGGTGGGCGAAACCACCGACCGGGTGGCGGTGATGCAGGCCGGGCGAATCGTCGAATCCGGGCCGACCGGCCAGGTGCTGGGCCAACCCCGCCATCCCTACACCCAGGCCCTGCTGGCCAATGCCGCCTACGCCCCGACCCGGGCGCCGGCGGTGGAGGAGGGCAGCGTCCCAGTACTGGAGGTGCGCCAGGTGGTGCGCGACTATGCCCGCCCCCGGCGCAGCCTGCGCTTCTGGCGCCGCCCCGACGCTTTCCGCGCGGTGGACCGTGTGTCCCTGGAAGTGCGTCGAGGCGAGAGCGTCGGCCTGGTGGGGGAGTCCGGCTGCGGCAAATCCACCCTGCTGCGCACCGTCCTCGCCCTGGAAGCCCCCCAGGGCGGCGAGGTGCGGCTGCACGGCGAAACCTTTTCCACCGCTCGGGGCGCTGCCCTGCGGGCGCTGCGGCGGCGCATCCAGGTGGTGTTCCAGGACCCCTACGGCAGCTTCAACCCGGGCTGGACCGTGGAGCGGCTGGTGGCCGAACCCTTGCATCTGCTCGACGCCCCCCTGCCTGCGGATGAGCGCCGCCGCCGGGTGGAAGCCGCCCTGGCTCAGGTGGGCCTGCAGCCGGCCGATGCCGACCGGCTGCCGCACCAGTTTTCCGGCGGCCAGCGCCAACGCATCGCCATCGCACGGGCCCTGGCAGTGGAACCGGACGTGATCGTCCTCGACGAAGCGGTTTCGGCCCTGGACGTGACGGTGCGCGCCCAGATCCTCGACCTGCTGGCCGACATCGGCCGGCGGCTGCGGGTCGCCATCCTGTTCGTCTCCCACGACTTGGGGGTGATCCGGGCCAGCACGGACCGGGTGTACGTGATGCAGCAAGGGCGCATCGTCGAAAGCGGCGCCACCGCCCAGGTCTTCGCCACCCCCCGTCACCCCTACACCCAGGCCCTGCTCGCCGCCACCCCGGACCTGACCCGCGCCCTGGCAAGCCTAGCGCCGGCATCCGACCGGCAGGTGGCCTGAAAGGCGCGCCCAGCCTTGATCTCCATGTTTTCGGAGTTACGTCATGAGCCATGACCCGCAACGCACTTCCCATCTTTCCGTCGACGCATGGGGCATCGGCCCCGGCGAACTGGAAGAGATCCGTCCCGGCCGCTTCGTTCACCTGCGCCGCCACGAAGGAGGCGCCCGGGCCGACACCACGGTGTTCCTCTGCCATGGCGCCGGCGGCAACAAGCACCAGTGGCGCCACCAGTGGCAGGCCCTGGTGGCGGCGGGCTACCGGGTGGTGGCCTGGGACTTCCTCGGCCACGGCCAGAGCCCCCAGCCCCGGCAACGGGAAGCCTATGCCAGCGACGCGCTGGCCGAGGATTACCGGCAGCTGGTGAGCACCTTCGGCAGCGCCCGCAACGTCCTGGTGGCCCACTCCTATGGCGCCCGGCTGACCCTGGCGGTGCTGCTGGCGCTGCATCGGGACGGGCGCCTGGGTGACATCGACCGGGTGGCGCTGCTGGGAACGCCGCCGGCCTCGGAAAAACTGGCCCGGGGTCCGCTGGCCTGGCTGCCGACGGGTCTGCTGGAGCTGCTGCGCCCCCTGCTGGCCCGGGGCTTTCGCCGCCGGGCCTGGCATCCGGACGCGGACCGGGCCCTGGTCGCCCACGAGGAGGCGGTGGCCCGGCGCAATTCGCTGCACGTATTCAAGTCCCTGCTCGCCGGTGCCGCGCCGATCGCTCCCCAGGTCCTACCGCAACTGGATCTGCCGGTACTGTTGCTGGCCGGGGACAGCGACGGCCTGACCCCGGCCGCCATCGCCGCCGACCTGGCCACCCGGCTGCCCCGGGCCGAACTGCACGTCGTGCCCCGCTGCGGCCACCAGATCATGCTGGAGCAGCCGGAGGAAACCAACGCCCGGCTGCACGCCTTCCTCGCCGCGGCTTGAGCCGGGATGGCGGATCGCTCAGGTGCCTAGGCGCCTGAGCAGGGACTTAGCCTCCGCCTCGTCCGCAGCGGACGCCAGGCTGATCAGCACCACCCGGGACTCGCCGGGGGCCAACCCGGGAGGGGAAGCTTCCAGGCGCTCCCAGCGGCTGCGTCCCCCGGCGCGCTGCCACAGCCAGGGCCGGTCATCGCCGTACAGGTTCAGTAGCGCCTTACCGCGCAGCAGGCGGGCAGGCAGGGCCCGGTCGAGCAGTTCCCGCGCCCGGTCGGGGCGCAGGGGCTGGAGATACGTCCAGGACAGGGTGAAGTAGGCTGGCTCAGGACGGGGGGAGGGGGGCTGCGCCAACACTCGCTGCCTTCCAGGGTTACCCGCTCCCCCTGGCGGGCCGGAGCGGGGCCTGGGCGGCGCAGTTGGCGCGTTGGCATCGTCAGCCCCCACCGGGGGCGTCGCCTCGCCCAGCAGGACCTGGGCGGGAACCCGCCCTTCCCGGGTCAGCAGCCGGGGGGCGGTCGGCGCCAGGCTCTCCAGGATTTTCTCCAGGGCCCGCTGTTCGGTCAGGCCGATGGTGTCGGCCTTGTTCACCACCAGCAGATCGGCTCGCTTCACCTGGCGGGCCACCGTGTCACCCAGCCGCGGATCCGCCAGCAGGGCGGGAAAGGCCCCGGCATCCACCACCACCACCACCGCATCGAGCCGGTAGCCGGCCGCCAGCAGGCCGATCTGGGCCACCTTGCCCGGATCGGCCACGCCGCTGGTTTCGACCACCAAACGGCGTGGGGCCTCGGGGCGCCGTTCCAGGGCGAGCAGGGCCTGGACCAGGTCGCCGCCCATGGAGCAGCAGATGCAGCCGTTGGCCAGGCTGAGGGTGTCGCCGCTGCGGGCGCGGATCAGGGCGGCATCGATTTCCAGGGCGCCGAAATCGTTGACCAGCACGGTCAGGGGTTCGCCGCCGGGCGCCGCCAGCAGGTGGTTGATCAGGGAGGTCTTGCCGGCGCCGAGAAAACCGCCGATGACGGTAAGGGGGATCGGCGCCTGGCCCGATACGCCGGGCGGAAGGGCGGGCGGAGCGCCAAGGGGCGCTGCCGTGAAGAGCACGGCGCCGCGCCTCACGCCGGCCGGGGGGCGGGGAAGGGCTGGCCGGCCAGCACCGTGCCCCACACCGGCACATCCTTCAGGCGGTGCGGGGCCACCGTCAGGGGGTCGTCGTCGAGCACGGCGAAATCGGCCCATTTGCCCACCTCGATGCTACCCACCAGGTGGTCGAGCTTGAGGGTGTAGGCGGCCCCCAGGGTGATGGCACGCAGGGCCGCGGTCACCGGAATGCGCTCATCCGGGCCGAGCAGCCGGCCGCCGTGGCTGATGCGGTTCACCGCGCACCAGGCGGAAAAGAGGGGAGCCAGGGGTGTAATCGGCGCATCGGAGTGGATCGAGAAGGGCACACCTTCGCGCAGGGCGGTGCCGCAGGCGTCGAGACGGCGGGTCCGGTCCGGGCCCAGGGTCTGCTCGAAATGGGCATCACCCCAGTAGTAGAGGTGGTTGGCGAACAGGTTGGCGCACAGGCCCAGGGCCTTCATGCGGCGGAACTGGGCGGCGTCGGCCATCTGGCAGTGCTGCAGGGTATGGCGATGGTCCGGGCGCGGATGGGCGGCCAGCAGTTCCTCCAGGGCCTCGATGGCCAGTTCCGAAGCCTCGTCGCCGTTCACGTGCAGGTGCAGGGTTAGGCCGGCCCGGTGGTAGGGCTCCAGCTGCTCGCGCAACTGGGACGGCGGCACCAGCCACAGGCCGTTTTCCCGGCCGTTGTAGTAGCCCGGCCACTTGAGGCGGCCGGTGAAGCCCTGGATCGAGCCATCCACCACGACCTTGACCGGGCCGGCGAGAAACTTGGCGGTATTGCGTCGCCGGGCGTCGAGCACCCGGGCCACCCCGTCCACGCCCGGGGCGCGCAGGGGCAAAAAGGCCGGCACCAGGCGCACCGGATAGGCCGGGTCGGCGGTAATGGCGTGGAGGCGGTCGAGGGTCTCCGGCGCCAGGTCGCTGACCAGGTCCGTGGCGGTGGTGACTCCGCCCTGAAGTGCCGCCCGGGCGAAATTCCAGGCGCCGCGCACGGTCTGGCCGGCTTCGTAGAAAGCGTTGTCGATGGCACGAAAGACCGGAAACATGGCCGTTTCCTGCAGCTCGCCGGTGGGCTCGCCGGTTGCGTCCCGGGCGACGCCCTCGGCTTCGCAGTGCCGGTCGATACCGGCCCGCGCCAGCATGGCGCGGTTGGCGTTGAGCAGGTGGAAGTTGGCGTGCATCACCGCCACCGGCCGTTCCCGGGACACCTGGTCGAGTTCGGCCACGGTCATCCGTGCCGTGCCGAAATGGATCGGGTCGAACCCCCAGCCGAGCAGAGGCGCCTGGGGATCGGCCTGGTCGGCCTGGGCCTGGCGCAACCGCTCCACCACCGCGGCAAAGCTCTTCAGCCCCGGCCACAGCCGGCCGCCGGGGTCGCGCCGGTCATGGTAGCCGCAATAGACGAAGTCCCACACGCCCCCCTCCATCAGGTGGCTGTGCCCCTCGACGAAACCGGGCAGCAGCACCTGATCGGCAAAGCGTTCGTCCAGCCGCGCCGGTCCCCAGGCAGCGGCAGTCTCCCCATCGCCCACAGCCAGGATGCGGCCGTCTTGCACCGCCACGTGGGTGGCCTCGGGCTGGGCGGGGTTCATGGTGAGGATGCGGCGGGCGCGAAAGACCACGATCTCGCCGGGCGGGCGCCCGGGGCTGGCGAAAAGGAGAGGGGAGGTCATGACAGAAAGCTGCAAGCAGAAAAAGGGCTGGCCCGCGGCGGCGCAGCCCCATGGATGAAACAAACGGGAGGGCGGGATCAGAAGCTCTTCAGCACCCGGCGCAGGGTGTCGCCGATCTCGTCGATGTGGGCTTTTTCAGCAATGTAAGCCGGCGCCAGGATGGCCGCGTCGCCAGTGGTCTTGAGGTGCAAGCCGGCATCCCACAGGCGTTTTTGCAGCTCGTGGCCCCGCACCCCGGGGGCCCCGTCCGCGGCCACGTCGAAGCCGGCCAGGAAGCCGATGCCGCGAATGTCGGTGACGATAGGCAGGTCGCGCAGGGAAAACACCATGTCGAGGAAGTAGGGCGACAGCTTCTGGGCCCGTTCGAACAGGCCTTCGTCCCGATAGATGTCCAGGACTGCCAGGCCGGCGGCGCAGGCCAGGGGGTGGGCCGAGTAGGTATAGCCGTGGAAGAACTCGATGGACTGCTCTCCTGCAGCGGCGACGATGCCGTCGTAGATGCGCTGGGAGGCGGCCACCGCCCCCATCGGCACGGTGCCGTTGGTGAGCGCCTTGGCCAGGGTCATGATGTCCGGGGTAACGCCGAAGGTCTGGGCGCCGAAGTTGTCGCCCAGGCGGCCGAAACCACTGATCACCTCGTCGAACACCAGCAACAGCTGGTGCTGGTCGCAAATTTCCCGGAGGCGTTGCAGGTAGCCCCGCGGCGGCACCAGCACCCCGGTGGAGCCGGCCACCGGCTCGACGAACACGGCGGCGATGTTCTCCGCCCCGTGCAGGTTGATCAGGCGCAGCAGGTCATCGGCCAGCTCGGCACCCTGGGCGCCCTGACCCCGGGTGAAGGCGTTTTCCTGAAGATGGTGGTGGCGCAGGTGGGCCACCGGGGCCAGGCCGATGCCGAAATGGCGGCGGTTGTTGGCCATGCCCGAAAGGGCGATGCCGCCGAAATTGACGCCGTGGTAGGCCCGTTCCCGGGAGATGAAGATCTGGCGTTGCCCCTGGCCTCGGGCGCGGTGATACGCCAAGGCTATTTTCATAGCTGAATCAACAGCTTCGGATCCAGAGTTCGTGAAGAAGATGCGATTCAGATCACCGGGCGTCAGTTCGGCGATGCGCCGCGCCAATTCGAATGCCTTGCCATGGGCGCGCAGGAAGGGCGGGAGGTAATCCAACTCGGCGACCTGGCGGCCCACCGCCTCGGCAATCTCGCGGCGGCCGTGGCCGGCGGCAACACAGAACAGGCCGGAGGAGGCGTCAATGATGCGGCGCCCCTGGTCGTCCCAGTAATAGATCCCCTCGGCCCGGGCAGCGAGGCGGGCGCCGCCAGTCTTGAATTCCCGATTGGGGGTGAACGGCAGCCAGAACGGAGCATCGGGATGCACCGCCTCGGCAACGGCGGAAGGCAGGGATTCGGAACGACCCATGGCGATAGTCCTCGGCGGATGGTCGGCAGACCGGGTAAACGGCGCCGGCGGGCCCCACAGGGCAGCCAGCGAAAGCATCCGATGCTAGCCAGCCGGGACGGCGCCCCCTACGATGGATTTCCTATTTATTCATTTGCATCGGGAATAAAACGTGAATTCATGGGGTTGCGCCGAAAATCTTCCAACTGCCCGAAGAGCCTTTATCCATGCAGACCTCGATCCTGCCGAAAGGAAAGAAGCAAATAACAAATCGTTCGTTTCTGACTGCTGCAATGCGGCCTAGATTGACGTCCTTCAGCGCCAAGGCGCTCCCCAACGACACACAACAATGACTGCTCCATCCGTCAAGCTGCTGGCCTTTCCCAATGCCGGCGAGCTGACCTTGTCCATCCGGGCCAAGGCCCTGGTCTTCAGCGATCCGCTGTCCCAAGCGCTGCTGCGCCAGATCGAGCGCCTGGCGCCAAGCGAGGCCACCGTGCTGATCACCGGCGAAACCGGTACCGGCAAGGAACTGTTGGCCCGGCACATCCACGAACAGAGCAGCCGGCACGGCCCATTCATCGCCGTCAACTGCGGCGCCTTTAGCGAAAACCTGGTGGAGTCGGAGCTATTCGGCCATGAAAGCGGTGCCTTCACCGGTGCTCAGCAGGCCCGGGCCGGCTGGTTCGAAGCCGCCGACGGCGGCACCCTGTTCCTCGACGAGGTGGGGGACATGCCCCTGGCCCTGCAGGTCAAGCTGCTGCGGGTGCTGCAAGAGCGGCAGGTGGTGCGCCTCGGCTCGCGCAAGCCGATCCCCGTGGACGTGCGGCTGGTGGCCGCCACCAACGTGGATCTGGAGCGGGCGGTAGATGCCGGCAACTTCCGCCACGACCTGTATTACCGACTGGCAGTAGCGCCGGTCGCCCTAGCGCCGCTGCGCGAGCGGCGCGGCGACATCCTGCCCCTGGTGGATTATTTCATCGACGTCTATCGCCGCCGCCTCGGGCTGGGAACGGTGGACGTTTCCCCCCAGGCCGAGCAGGCCCTGCTCGGCCACGACTGGCCGGGCAACATCCGGGAACTGGAGAACGTCGTCCATTACGCCCTGATCATGTGCCGCCGCCAGACCATCGACGTGGCCGACTTGCGCTTGAGCGGCCGGCCGCCGCTACCGGGCAGCGGCGGCGGCATTCGCCCCACCGGCGACGAAGACCCGTTGGCCGGATTGGAAAACGCCCTGGCCTGCCTGATCGGCAGCGACCGGGAAAACCTCCACGACACGGTGAACCGCCTGCTCATCACCCAGGCTTTTTCCCACTGCCAGGGTAACCAGGTGCGTACCGCCAAACGCCTGGGAATTTCGCGCTACACTCTGCGCGCCGACCTGAAACGCCTGGGCCTGATCGAGCCGCACCGGGAAACTGCCGAACAGCCGTAACCGACAGCAGGCCCGGCCGGTTGTGCCCAGCATGGCCGGCGCTGCAGTTCGGCGTTGCGGCATCCCCCCCAATTTCCCACCATGGAAAAAGCCTCCACCTTTGCAGGCGGAGGCTTTTTCCATCGGGCAGACACAGCGCGGCTAGCGCAGCGCCGTGTTCCCCTTGCCCCGGGCCAAGCGGTGCAGCACGGCCACCAGGGTATCGACCTCCTCGCAGGTGTTGTAAAAGGCCAGGGACGGGCGCACCGTTGCTTCCAGGCCGAAGCGGCGCAGGATCGGCTGGGCGCAGTGGTGGCCGGAGCGCACGGCGATACCATCCCGGTTGAGGGCCGCGCCCACTTCCTCGGTACGGTAGCCCTCCAGAACGAAGGACAGCACGCTGGTCTTGTCCCGGGCGGTGCCCACCAGGCGCAGCCCGGGGACGGTCTTCAGCCCCTGGGTGGCGTAGTCGAGCAGCAGGTGCTCGTAGTGGGCGATGTTCTCCAGGCCGATCCGCTCCACGTAGTCCAGGGCGGCGCCCAGCCCCACCGCGTCGGCGATGTTGCCGGTGCCGGCCTCGAACTTGTTGGGCGGCGGCTGGTACTGGGTGCGCTCGAAAGTGACGTCGGCGATCATGTTGCCGCCCCCCTGCCAAGGGGGCATGGCCTCCAGCAACTCTTTCTTGGCATAGACCACACCGATGCCGGTGGGGGCGAATACCTTGTGCCCGGAAAAGACGAAGAAGTCCGCATCCAGGGCCTGGACGTTGACCCGCAGGTGCGACACCGACTGGGCCCCGTCCACCAGCACCCGGGCGCCGGCCCGGTGAGCCAGGTCGATGATCTGCTTGACCGGCGTCACCGTACCCAGGGCGTTGGAAACCTGGGTGATGGCCACCAGCCTGGTGCGGCTGTTGAGCAGCTTCTGGTACTCGTCGAGCAGGATCTGGCCGTCGTCGTCTACCGGAATCACGCGGATCTTCGCCCCGCTGGCGGCAGCGAGCTGCTGCCAGGGCACGATGTTGGCGTGGTGTTCGAGCAGGGAGACGACGATCTCGTCGCCGGGCCCGATGTTCTGCGCCCCCCAGGTCTTGGCCACCAGGTTGATGGCCTCGGTGGCGCCGCGCACGAACACGATCTCCTCCGGCGAACCGGCGCCGAGAAAGCGCGCCACCTTGTGCCGCGCCGCCTCGTAGGCGTCGGTGGCCCGTGCGGCCAGTTCGTGGGCGGCCCGGTGGATGTTGGAGTTTTCGTGGGCGTAGAAGTAGGCCAGCCGGTCGATCACCGCCTGGGGCTTCTGCGTCGTGGCGGCATTGTCGAGCCAGATCAGGGGGCGGCCATTGACTCGCTCGGCGAGAATCGGGAAATCCCGGCGCACGGCGTTGATGTCGAAGGGCGGCGTGGCTACCTGTAGCTGGGACGGCGCTTCCGGCGGCTCGGCATAGCGTTGCCCGCGCGGACCACCGCTCTGGTCGAGGAAGTAGAAGCCAGGGGCCGACGCCTCCTGACGCGCGACCTCACCCCGGGAGGAGCCGCCGATCTCGGCGAGCAGGGCCCGCAGCTCGTCCTGGCCAGGTAAGCCGAAGGACTGGGGCGACACCGAACCGCCCGGCAGCAGGGCGCTGTCGGGTAGAACCGGTGACTCGGCCCGGTAGGCGCTCGATTCCCCGAGGAAGTAGTAGGGACTGCCCGGCCCTGGTGTTCCGGCCAGGGGCACCGTGGGCAAGGCTGCCGCATAGGCCTCCGGTACTGCCGGCCCGGCAGCGCCACGACCGGCCGACGGCGCGGCCTCGACCGGATCGTTGGCCAAGGCAGGAGACGCTGGCGACGGTGCCCCCCCTTCGGCCACGCCCCGTGCTGGCGCCGGCGCAAAAGCCGGCGAGGCGCCCCCGCCAGGCAGGGTGGCAAAGAACTCGCCGGCCAGCCGGGCCAGGGTATCCACGTCGGGCAGGCCCGGCGGCGACGACGCCAGCCCGGTCACGCCATTACTTGTAGGTGTCGGGGTAGTCATGGTACTTGCCGATCTCCACGTCTTCGAGAACCGCCAGGGCGTCTTCGGTGAGTACCGCCAGCGAGCAATACAGCGAAATCAGGTAGGAGGCGATGGCGTTACGGTTGATGCCCATGAAGCGCACCGACAGCCCTGGGCTCTGTTCGCCGGCCAGGCCGGGTTGGTACAGGCCGACCACGCCCTGGCGCTTGTCGCCGACGCGCAGCAGCAGGATCTGGGTCTTGCCGTCTTCGTCGATGGGCAGCTTGTCGGAGGGGATCAGGGGCAGGCCGCGCCAGGTGAGGAACTGGGAGCCGAACAGGCTGACCGTGGGCGGGGGCACACCGCGACGGGTGCATTCCCGACCGAAGGCGGCGATCGCCAAGGGGTGGGCGAGGAAGAAGCCCGGCTCTTTCCACACCTTGCTGATCAGCTCGTCCAGGTCATCGGGGGTCGGAGCGCCAGTCAGGGTGGAAATGCGTTGGGTCGGGTCCACATTGGCGAGCAGGCCGTACTCCGGGTTGTTGATCAGCTCGCTTTCCTGGCGCTCCTTGATGGTCTCGATGGTGAGGCGCAGTTGCTCCTTGATCTGGTCGTGGGGGCTGCTGTAGAGGTCCGAGACCCGGGTGTGCACATCGAGGATGGTGGTGACGGCGTTGAGGAAATATTCCCGGGGCTGATCCTCGTAGTCGACGAAGGTCTGGGGCAATTCGGCCTCGTCGCGCTTGGAGCACGCTACCCGGATCAGGGCAGCGTTCTTGACCTTGTTGAGGCGGAAAATGCCAGCTTCCACGGGCTGCCATTGCAGCAGGTGCACCAGCCAGCGGGGGGTGATGATCGAGTACTGGGGAACTGTCTTGGTGGCGTTGGCGAGCTGGCGCGCGGCGTTGTCGCCGAGGGCCTGGCGCACATCCTGGTGTTCAGCCATTGATTACTCCTGAGCAGGTTTGAAAGGGACTACAGCGGTACAGCAGAAGTGGAAGGTTCATGGCTGGGGAGCACTCTCCTGAAGCAGGTTGGCTTGGGTGATGTTGCTGCCCGGGGGAACGCTGCGGGTCAGCCAGACGTTGCCACCGATCACCGAGCCGCGGCCGATGGTGATGCGCCCGAGGATGGTGGCGCCGGCGTAGATCACCACCTCGTCCTCGACGATCGGGTGGCGGGGCTGGCCCTTGGCCAGGGCGCCGCAGTCGCTGTTCTCGTCCACCTCGAAGCGCTTGGCCCCCAGGGTGACGGCCTGGTAGAGGCGCACCCGGGCACCGATGACGGCGGTTTCGCCGATCACCACGCCTGTGCCGTGGTCGATGAAGAAGCCGGAGCCAATCCGGGCGCCGGGGTGAATGTCGATACCGGTTTCGCCGTGGGCGATTTCCGCCACCATGCGCGCCAGCAGCGGCACACCCAGGTTGTAGAGGCTGTGGGCGAGGCGGTAGTGGGTCACCGCCACCACCCCCGGATAGCAGAGGAGCACCTCGTCAACGCTGCGGGCCGCCGGGTCGCCCTGGAAGGCAGCCACCACATCGCTGTCGAGCAAGCCACGAATACCGGGCAGGGCTGCGGCGAAGCGGCGCACGATATCCACCGCGTCGTGCTCGGCCTGGCTGCTGTCGCGGCCATGCTGGCGGGCCTGGTAGGCCAGCTCCAGACGCACCTGGGCGAGCAGGGCGTTGAGGGCGATGTCCAGGGTGTGGCCAACGTAGTAGTCCTCGCTCTCGTCGCGCAGGTCCGGAGGACCGAGGCGCATCGGGAAGAGGGCGCCGCACAAGGCCTGGACGATCTCACCCAGGGCTTCCCGGGAAGGCAGTTCCCGGGCGCGTAACTCGCGCAGCCGGCCGTGGGCGCCGCGCCAGCGCAGGCGGGCCTGGCGCAGTTCAGCAACAACGTGGTCCAGGTTCCAGTGCTGCTCGGGAGAGACCGTACCCAGGCCATTCGGATTCAGGTCGCCCATGGCTCAGTCCTGCACCCAGGGCAGGCCCCAGCGCCGCCATCCACCGGAATCGCCGCGCTGCTGCTGGTTGTCCAGATCGCCCTCGAAGCCTTCGAGGATGTTGAAAACCTGGCTGAACCCCTTGGCGGTAGCGGCCTCGGCAGCCGCAGCGGAACGCTTGCCGCTGCGGCAGAGAAACAGCACCACGTCGTCCTTGCCGACCTTGTTTTCCAGCTCACGCAGGAAGCGCGGGTTCTTGATCATGGCCGGACCGGTCTGCCAGGCCACATGCAAGGCGCCGGGCACCCGGCCGACAAACTTCAGTTCTTCCGCGGTGCGCACGTCCACCAGCACCGCCTTTCCACTGGCAACCAGTTGCCAGGCCTCGGGGGGATAAAGGCCGCCGGCGTAATTCAGGCCGCTAGTCCGGGCTCGGGCGCGGGCCTCGTCGAGCAGACGCGCCGGGGCGACTTCGGTAGTAAGGGGGGGCAGCTCGGTGTTGGGGAGCGAAGTTTCGGCGAGGGTCGGAGCGGTCATGGCGATTTCCTTGGGACGGGGCTGGCTGCCCGGTGCGTGATCCGTCATGCACCGGGCGAATGACAATCTACGGCCGGGGTTTTTCGCCACGAACGAAGGAAATCTTTGTTGCTTATATCGGGATATCCAGATGCATCCGCGGCCGATAGGAATCGATCTGGGAGCAGGGGAGGGGGAGGCGCCGTGCGCCCGCTCGTAGCCGGCGCAAGACACCAGCCTTGCGCTGCGGAGCAACCAGACCCGAATGACCGGCATGCGCCAGCTCCCGTACAGCCGACGATGCCGCCTCAACCTGGATGGGTTCGACTATCATCTGCGGCGGCCGCGCGGATTACGGGGTTCTGCATGAAGCAGGCCCGCACGAGGGCAGGGGAGCCGTCACCTGGGATAGATGCCTAATCGACATCGTCAGCATCAAGCTGGCAGAAAATTAATAGACTAGGCCGAACTGATCGGCCGTACCGAGAACACTCAAGGAGCCATACATGAGCAGTAAGCCTCGTCCACGCCGTTCGGTGCTTTACATGCCGGGGGCCAACGCCCGCGCCCTGGAGAAGGCGCGCAGCCTAGCGGCGGACGGCCTGATTCTCGACCTGGAGGATGCCGTCGCCCCTGATGCCAAGGCACTGGCCCGGGAGCAGGTCGCAGCAGCCGTTCGCGCAGGCGGTTACGGGCCTCGCGAGGTGATCGTGCGGGTCAATGGGCTGGATACCGTCTGGGGGCGCGACGACGTAACCGCAGTGGCGAACTGCGGCGCGGATGCCGTTCTTTTTCCCAAGGTGGAACGGCCGGATCAGGTCCGTGACGCAGTAGCCGCGCTGGATGCCGCCGGAGCACCAGCGGACCTGGCGGTATGGATCATGGCCGAGACCCCCCGGGCCTTTCTTGAGATCAACGCCATCGCCGCCGCCCATCCGCGCCTCAAAGCCATCGTGATCGGCACCTCCGACCTGGCCAAGGAGTTACGCGCACGCCATACACCGGACCGTATCGGCATGATCGGCGCCCTGTCGCTCGGCGTTCTCGCCGCTCGGGCTTATGGCTTGACCATCCTTGACGGCGTTTACCTGGACTTGAACGATGAGGCCGGGTTACAGCAGGCCTGCCGGCAAGGGCGTGACATGGGGTTCGACGGCAAGACGCTGATCCATCCCAAGCAGATCGATGCCGCGAATGCCATGTTCGCTCCCGATATGCAGGAAGTAGCCGATGCGCGGCAACTGATCGCCGCCTGGCAGGATGCCCGCGACGCCGGACAAGGGGTGGTGGTGGTGAATGGCAAACTGGTGGAGAACCTCCATGTCGAGGAGGCCCTGCGCATCCTCGCCCTTGCCGACGCCATCGCCACCATGGGCTAAATTCTCCGATACACCATCTGCAAAGGACTCAAGGGACAAGGTGCTTCATACGCTTGTCCCTTTGACTTTGTTTCTTTCCTGGTAGCCAAGGCTACAAATCGGCACATTCTTCCGTTCCGGCCGTACTAGGCTGTAAACATTGACGTCCAATTCAATTTTCCCCCGACAGAGGAGAACGCAAGGAGCGCGCTATGACCAAGAACCGCATCGTACTTTGCACGAGCCTAGCCTTGATGGTGGCCAGCCCCTTGGCCATGGCCGATTTGGGCAAGGCGTGTCACGAAATCAAGGAGTCGGCAGTAGAGGCTGCGGATAAGACTGTAGAAGTCGGGAAAGAAATCGGCCACGCCACCGTCGAAACAGCTAAGTCAGTGGGGCATGCAGTAGCCAATGGCGCACGCAAAGGCTATCGAGCCACCCGTGAGGCAATCAGCGGAAGCTCATCCTCCCCAGCGTCGTCCAACAACAAAAGCGACGATCCCAACACTGAAGGAAAGAACAAGTAGCACCAGGAAGAAAGCTTCAGCCGTGAACTAGGCTGACAGGCCCTGGGGGGCCTTTTTCTTCGCCGCCGTAACTTCCGATAATTTGTATTATGTAAAATAAACTACGCCTGCAGTGTAGAAAACGGACCATGGTCTCCTTCACCGTCGAAGGCGCATATAGTCGATACACTAAACAGAACAAACAGGCGATCACGCTCAGGAGGCACCATGAAACCACAAGAATTGCTTTGCGGGCTGGACGACGATCCTAACAATGGCGGAAGCAACAATACGGCCTTCACCAACTTGCTGCGTTATGAGCGGCAGGCTCCGGTTCGACAGATCTCATACTACGTCTGTGGCGAGATTCAGGAGCCCCAGTACTACACCGAGCTGTTCTACACCTTGCGTAGCGCCGGCCCCACGGACCTGATCTACCTTCATCTCAACTCCCCTGGTGGGGATTTCGATACCGGGTTGCAGATCATTAATAACATGCAAGCCTCCGAAGCCCAGATCATCACGGTGCTTGAAGCCCGCGCTTATTCGATGGCCGCGATGATCTTCCTCGCTGGGAACGATCTGATCGTCCATGACAACTGCCAACTCATGTTCCACACCTATTCCGGCAATTTTGCCGGCAAAGGCAACGAGCAACAGGCTCAAGTAGTGGCCATCGCCAGTTGGTTCCAAAAGGTGATGACCAGAATCTGCACACCATTCCTCACCAAAGGGGAGATCGACCGTATCCAGCACGGCAGCGACGTCTGGATGGATTCGGATGAAATCCGCCGCCGGTTGGCCCGTATCAAGCGCAGCCAGGGGAAAACCGTCTCGCGGCAGAGAAAGGGACTTCCTGCCCAGGAGGATAGGAAAGGTTAAATTCGCCCCCAAACCCATCTCCAGACGGCCGTTTTCGAAAGCCCCCTCCTCTTCCACTTTTGACAGAGATGGGCCTACCTATTCCCAATAAACCCCAATAAAAAAGCCCTTGAACAATCAAGGGGTTTTTTGAAAACACCGATTAAGTTTGAGCGTTCCTGCGCCCACTCCAACTCAATAGTCACGCATTGTAATTTTTATTTTTTTCAATCACTTACGCCTCACAAAGTGAGTGAGCAAGTTCTGTGTGACTTAGAAAAAGCCACACCGATACACACCATAGAATAACTATGGCTGTTGTAAGGTGAAAACTCGCACATTGTATAATAAAGTCAGCGCTCATTCTTCAGCAACCTAATGAAATTATTCAGCTTACTAGAAAAATAAATCGTCCCTTCTCTAGACAAGTGAAAACCATCATAGAGCAACAAATCACCGCTATCACTCAACAACCTACAAACCTCATCCTCGCAAAATGAGAGGTACGGATCGACAAATCGATCCCCTAATAAATCCCTTAATTTTGCATTAATTTTAGCTTTATCCGTACTCAACAATACCGAGCTTGGAAAACTTGCGCCTCCATTAAGTCGTATAAAATCAATTGGCGAAAAATCTAAATGCTTGTTTCCGAAAAACCAAAACTTATCGCCATAATCAGAAATTAAGTTTTGATAGCTTTCTTCCAACAAGTCCACCTCCCAATCACTCCAACTAGAGGCAAATATAACTTTGTCAGCCTGACGAATTAAATCTTTATTTTCATCATCTAGCAAATCATCGACACCAGCGCAATCCTTTAAACTATCCGCCGCAATGAAGTGCGAGAACTTACTTCTATTTAGATAAAGATTTCCGCATCCAGCATAAATGGTGAGCGAAGAAATGGAAAGGTATTCATCAAGATTTACAAAATTCAAAACGTTAATTAAGTCACCAGAGTTACTATCACCAATAACTAAAATTTTTATTTTTTCAGAATTAAAAGATGACTTTCTGAGCCTTTTTTTTAGATCCCATACATAAATGTCGGAATCGTTTTTCAACTCAAAGTACTTCACGACACCATCGTCGAATCGCCATAAATTCCCAGAATTTAAATAACCTAACAATCCGACAGACACAAAAGTGAAACTGAAAATTAAGGACAAGCTAAAAACTTGCTTTCTTGTTAATTTACTTTTATCTCGGAAAGGCGCTTCCACATACTTCCACGTAAAGTAAGCAATAACAATAGCTAGTACAGCAAGAACACCATAGACCAAACTACTCGGTTTAGTCAAACTGCTGTGCTTTGCGAATGCGAACAAAGGCTGATGCCAGAGATATGCGCTGTAGCTTATCAAGCCAATACCAACAAAAGCCTTATTACCTACAAACTTGCCAACGGTAGTCTGCTGTGTAGCAAACAAAATAATCAGCACCGTGCCTAGTGTAGGAACAAGCGTATAGAAGCCAGGGAACGGCGTAGTATTACTGTAAGCGAAGATTGCGTAAATAATCAGCGCAACACCTAACCAACCACCAAACTCACTTAAGCCTTTTCCAAAGGCTTTACGATTAGCTTGCGACAAGTAAAAGGCAGCAAAGGCACCAATCAGCAATTCCCAGCCACGTGTTGGCAATAGATAAAAGGCAGCGGTTGGCTTAGCATAAGCAGCCCACTGCGCTAGAACAAGACTAGCAACGAATACAAGTCCAAGCGTTACAAGCATCCAACGCTTACCTAATTTCCAAAACAGCATCAGAAACAATGGGAAGATAACATAGTACTGCTCTTCTACTGCCAAGCTCCACGTATGTAACAGCGGCTTAAGTTCTGCTGCCGTACCAAAATAGCCACTCTCACGCCAAAACAAAATATTCGAAGCAAAGCCAGAGACGGCAACTAAGCTTTGCGAGAAGTCCTTCATATCGCTTGGCAACAGCCAGAACCAAGCAAACGGAATACAAATAAGCATTACTAAGAACAAGGCTGGCAAAATTCGCCTAGCACGTCGCTCGTAGAAATTGACGATTGAGAACTTTCCTTGCTCAAGCTCAGCAAGAATGATTGTCGTAATCAAGTAACCGCTGATTACGAAAAATATATCTACGCCTACAAAGCCGCCGCCGAACGCTTCAAAGCCAGCGTGGAAAAGTATCACTGGCAGCACAGCAAGCGCCCTAAGTCCGTCTATCTCTCTTCTGTAGTCCATACTTTAAGTGCGTCTTAATCGTCCTATATCGTCCAGCAACAATGCCAGCCGCTTGCCCTACTTCTAGCTGTCGTTGCTCTAAATATCTCTCAACGCCAATCTTTGTTGTAATTGAAAAATAAGTTTTGCCAGCCAATTCCTTTGCCTTAAGCTCGTGATAATGGAGCTTGGCTTTGTCTATTGCCGCACTTTTGTTTCTCGTTTTAAGATTGAAGCGAGCGTACTTGCCTTCCTTAGCAAGCCACATACGCATCTGCCAATACTCGCCTCGCTTGTAGATTACAGCTTCGTCAAATATGGCTCTGTCTGAATTAACTGTTGAGCTGATCTAGATTGAAGGCATGGTTGTCCTGAAGGAGGCAAATCATGCGTAGCCAGGAGTTTGCGGACCTACTGGGCCGACTGGGACCCCTGACCCCACAGCAAAAGGCTGTGGTGATTCGTCATCTGAACATGAGGCGAGCCCCTGAGGACATCCGCGTTGCTGGCACGTTGCCGGAGCCGATACGCTGCCCGCATTGCGCAGCGCCAAAGGCTAGCGTTCTCTCCTGGGGCCAGAGCCATGGGTTCAAGCGTTACCGGTGCAAAGACTGTCGCCGAACCTTTAATGCGCTCACGGGCACGCCCCTGGCGCATTTACGCAAACGGGAACGATGGGAGCGCTACGGGCAGGCCTTGATTGAAGGCGTCAGCGCCGTCGTTGCCGAATCGACAAGAACACGGCGTTCCTGTGGCATCACTGCTTCCTGCACCAGACAGCGAGCCATCAGGCCCAGCACGAGGCGGGTATCGTCGAAGCAGACGAGACCTTCTTCCTGGAATCTTTCAAAGGCACTTGCCTCGCCCCCACGTCACCGTGGCGGTGTCGCCCGAAAACGGGGAATCAATACTGAACAGATCCCGGTCCTCGTAGTCCGCAACCGTAGCGAACAAACGGCCGACTTCAAGCTGGCGGTCCTGGATGCCCCCCCACATCAGTGATATTGGTTCTTCGTCGTCGTAAAATGAGTGTTTTTTGAGAGGCATATGGGCTGCGAGTTACTACGATTTTGAGAAGCTACAGCAATGTGTAGCTTTACGTGCAACCGTAACTTCGCAGCCCTTAAAAATCAACGACTTATTGATTTTTTGAAGCTTTTGTGTAATTACAAAACCATATAAATCAACAACTTACACTCTAAAAGTCACTCCCACTCGATAGTCGCCGGGGGCTTACCAGAAATGTCGTAGACCACCCGGTTGATACCGCGCACCTCGTTGATGATGCGATTGGACACCTTGCCGAGCAGGCTGTGGGGCAATTCGGCCCAGTGGGCGGTCATGAAGTCCTGGGTCTGCACGGCGCGCAGGGCCACCACGTATTCGTAGGTGCGGCCGTCCCCCATCACGCCCACACTCTTCACAGGCAGGAACACGGCGAACGCCTGGCTGGTCTTGTCGTACCAATCGGCGGCGCGCAGTTCGTCGATGAAGATGGCGTCGGCGCGGCGCAGCAGGTCGGCGAATTCCTTCTTCACCTCGCCCAGGATGCGCACCCCCAGGCCGGGGCCGGGGAACGGATGGCGGTAGACCATCTCGTGGGGCAGGCCCAGGGCGATGCCCAGTTCACGCACCTCGTCCTTGAACAGCTCGCGCAGGGGCTCGAGCAGCTTGAGGTTGAGGGTTTCCGGCAGGCCGCCCACATTGTGGTGACTCTTGATGGTGTGGGCCTTGCCGGTCTTGGAGCCGGCGGATTCGATCACGTCCGGGTAGATAGTGCCCTGGGCGAGCCACTTGGCGTTGGGCAGCTTCTTGGCTTCGGCCTGGAAGACCTCGACGAACTCGCGGCCGATGATCTTGCGCTTGGCCTCGGGATCGGAAACGCCTTTCAGATGCCCCATGAACTGCTCAGTGGCATCGACGTGGATGACCTTGACACCGAGGTTGCGGGCGAACATCTGCATGACCATCTCGCCCTCGTTGAGGCGCAACAGGCCGTTGTCCACGAACACGCAGGTGAGCTGATCGCCGATGGCCCGGTGCAGCAGCGCCGCCACCACGGAGGAATCGACACCGCCGGACAAGCCGAGGATCACCTCCTCGTCGCCCACTTGAGCACGCACCTTCTCGATGGCCTCGTTCACGTAGTCCGGCATGTTCCAGTCGTGGCCGCAGCCGCAGATTTCGTGCACGAAGCGGGCGATCATTTCCTTGCCCTTGATCGTGTGGGTGACCTCCGGGTGGAACTGCACGGCGTAGAACTTGCGGTCCTCGTCAGCCATCGCCGCCACCGGACAGGAATCGCTGCTACCGATGACCTTGAAGCCGGCCGGCAGGTCGGTGACCTTGTCGCCGTGGCTCATCCACACTTCGAGCAGGCCGTGGCCTTCGGCATTGGTGCGGTCCTCGATACCGTTGAACAGGGCGGAATGGCCCCGGGCGCGCACTTCGGCAAAGCCGAATTCGCGCTTACCCGAGCTTTCCACCTTGCCGCCCAGTTGCTGGGCCATGGTCTGCATGCCGTAACAGATGCCGAGCACCGGCACCCCCAGCTCGAAAACAGCCTGGGGCGCTTTCCAGTCCAGGGCTTCATACACCGAGTTCGGACCGCCGGAGAGGATGATGCCCTGAGGGTTGAACTGGCGGACGAACTCGTCGCTGACGTCGAAGGGATGCAGTTCGCAGTAGACCTGTTGCTCACGCACGCGGCGGGCGATGAGCTGGGTGACCTGGGAGCCGAAATCGAGAATGAGGATTTTCTGGTGAGCCATGGCGAAGTGCTCTGGTAAAAACGATAAGGGCGGCCGCGCTGGGCCGCCCCGGGGAACCGACGCTGGAATCAATCCACGTGGTAGTTGGGTGCTTCCTTGGTGATCTGCACGTCGTGGACATGGGACTCGCGCACGCCGGCAGAGGTGATCTCCACGAAGGTGGCGTTGGCGTGCATGTCCGCGATAGTCGGACAGCCCAGATAGCCCATGGACGAACGCAGGCCGCCCATCAGCTGGTGGATCACGTTGAGCACCGGGCCCTTGTGCGGCACACGGCCTTCAATGCCTTCAGGCACCAGCTTGTCAACGTTGGCGGTGCTTTCCTGGAAATAGCGGTCGGCGGCACCAGCCTGCATGGCGCCGAGAGAGCCCATGCCCCGGTAGGACTTGTAGGAGCGGCCCTGGAACAATTCGACCTCGCCCGGTGCTTCGTCGGTACCGGCGAACAACCCGCCCAGCATGACCACGTTGGCACCTGCTGCGATGGCCTTGGCGATATCACCGGAATAGCGGATGCCGCCGTCGGCGATGAGGGGAACACCGGTGTTCTTGAGCGCTTCGGAAACGTTATGGATGGCGGTGATCTGGGGCACACCCACGCCAGCCACGATACGGGTAGTGCAGATGGAGCCGGGGCCGATGCCGACCTTGACGCCGTCGGCGCCGGCGTCGACCAGCGCCAGTGCGGCTTCAGCGGTAGCGATGTTGCCGCCGATCACCTGCACATTGGGGAAGTTCTTCTTCACCCAGGTGACGCGGTCAAGCACCCCCTGGGAGTGGCCGTGGGCGGTATCGACCACGATCACGTCGACGCCGGCCTCGGCCAGAGCCTCAGCCCGCTCCTCGGTACCGGCACCGACGCCGACGGCGGCGCCGACGCGCAGGCGACCATGATCGTCCTTGGCGGCGTTGGGGTATTCGGTAGCCTTGAGGATGTCCTTGACGGTGATCAGGCCGCGCAGGCGGAATTCATCGTCCACCACCAGCACCCGCTCCAGGCGGTGCAGGCGGATCAGTTCCTTGGCCTCATCGATGCTGGCGCCTTCCTTGACCGTGACCAGGCGTTTGCGCGGGGTCATGATCTCCTTGACCGATTGGGCCAGGTTGGATTCGAAGCGCAGGTCCCGGTTGGTGACGATCCCCACCACCTTGCCGTTCTTGTCCACCACCGGCATGCCGGAGATGCGGTTCTGGCGGGTGATTTCCACCACCTGGCCGACCGTCATGTTCGGCGTGATGGTGATGGGATCCTTGAGCACACCGGCCTCGTGGCGCTTGACCTTGGCCACTTCGGCCGCTTGGGCCTTGGCCGTGAGGTTCTTGTGCACGATACCGATACCGCCTTCTTGGGCGATGGCAATCGCCAGGCGGGCTTCGGTCACGGTGTCCATGGCAGCGGACACCAGCGGCATGTTGAGGGAAATCTGGCGAGTCAGCTTGGACTGCAGATTGACATCGCGGGGCAGGATGTCGGAGTGAGCGGGAACGAGGAGGACGTCGTCGAACGTCAACGCCTTCTGGATCAGACGCATGGCTTCAAACCTTTGGCTCAAAATGCGATTATACGCGGGTAGCCATTCCCGGGACAATAAAAGGATCGTTTGATGCCCATTCTCAGCCGCTTCCAGCCAACTTGCAGCGCCTTGCCGAGGCATGTGGCTACCTTCGTTGCACTTGGCTACGCCCTGGTTCTGACCGGTTTTTCCAACACCGCTGGCGCCGAGACTTACATCTGGAAGGACGCGAACGGCAAGACCATCATTTCCGATTCCCCTCCCCCGCGCTCGAGCAAACAAGCACGAACCGTGGGCGGCAATGGCAAGGCTTCCGGCTACACACTCCCCGCCAAGGAAAGTGGTGGCGCAGATGCCAATGCAGCGGCGCCGGCAAGCGAGCCTCCGCCCCCCGGCGCCACACCGAGCCCCCCGCCACAGCCCAAAACCATGGCCGACCGGGAGCTTGAATTCCGCAAGCGCCAACTAGAAGCCAAGGATCGGGAAGAAAAGGCCGCCAAGGAAGCCCAGGACAAAGCCCAGCGCCGTGAAGAATGCGCCCGGGCCAGTCAGTACCTGGAAGCCCTGCGCAACGGGCAACGCATTGCCCGATACAACGACAAGGGCGAGAAGGAAATCCTGGGTGACGAACAGCGCGAGGCCGAAATAGCCCGCGCCAAGCAGGCGGCTGACAACCTGTGCAAATAGCCGCCCTGCAATAACAAAAAAGCCCTGATGATTCAGGGCTTTTTTATTGAGTTCCGACGCATTGAGCGCCGGCGGACATGGCGAAGCTGACGTGCAATCGCACGACACTAGACACTAGCGTCTAGGCCTCTGCCTCACCGCCCTCCCCTGCCCCTTTCTTCATCGCCTTGCCTTCCGCCGCCCGTTTTTTACGAACCTCCTTGGGATCGGCGATCAGGGGGCGATAAATCTCGACCCGATCCCGGTCGCGCAACGGCGTGTCGAGCCGAGCGAGCTTGGCAAAAATCCCCACTTTGTTCTTTGTCAGATCGATTTCCGGATGTTTGTTCAACAGCCCGGAAGCCTCGACGGCCTGCTGTACCACGGCCCCCTCGGGCAACTCCAGGCTCACCAGGTCTTGCTGGGCGGACTGGGCGTAGACGACTTCGATCTTCATCGGAACCTCATTTTCCCTGGCGGTAGACCTGATCGGCCCGCTTCACGAAGGCATCGACGAAGGTGTTGGCGATGTGGGAAAACACCGGGCCGATGATCTTTTCCAGCAATTTATTGGAAAACTCATACGCCAGGGAAAACTCGATCTTGCAGGCAGCATCGCCTAAGGGCTTGAAATGCCAGCGCCCTTCCAACTTCTTGAACGGTCCGTCGACTAGCTTGATGGCCATCCAGCGCGGAATTTCCTTGTCGTTTTCCGTGGTGAAATGGGCTTTGACGCTGTGGTAGTTGATGTGCAACGTGGCTACGGTCTGCGTGTCCGTACGGGCTTTGAGTTCGGTAGCGCCGCACCAGGGTAAAAACTGCGGATAATCCTCGACCCGATCCACCAAGTCGAACATATGTTGGGCCGTATGTTCGATGAGTACTGACTTTTCAACCAAGGCCATGGGGTTCGGGGGCACCGGTGCCCCGGGAATCAAGTAGAATCGATCATTTTAGCGAAAACCCAGGCGCCATGAGCATCACCGTCAACAAGAAGGCGTTCCACGACTACTTCATCGAGGAAAAGATCGAAGCCGGCCTCGCCCTGCAAGGGTGGGAGGTCAAGGCTATTCGTGCCGGGCGGGTGAACATCAAGGAATCCTACGTAGTGATCAAGAAGGGCGAGATCCAGCTGCTCGGCATGCACCTCACCGCCCTCCCCACCGCCTCGACCCACGTCACGCCAGACCCGACCCGCACCCGCAAGCTGCTGCTGCACCGGGCCCAGATCGACAAGCTGATCGGCCAGGTCGAGCGGTCCGGCTACACCCTGGTGCCCATCGACCTGCACTACACCCGGGGCCGCATCAAGCTGGAGATCGGCCTGGCCAAGGGCAAGAAGCTGCACGACAAGCGCAGCGACGAAAAAGAGAAGGACTGGAAGCGGGAACAGGGTCAGCTGATGAAGGAACGGCAGCGCTGATAGCGTTTCAGCCCCCCCCTGCCAAACCCCGCGCCGATACTCGTTCTCCAGCCGCCACAACGCGAAGGTCCGCGCCAGTATTGGAGCTTGGCGCATCCCGCCTGAAGATCGGCCAGGGACGCGGGGTTTCAGCCGCCACACGGTACGCAACAGGTACGCATCACCCGAAACGTCGTCTATGGAAAACCTGTTCAAGGTTGTCGCTTTTCTAGCCGTGCTCATGGTTTCCACCAACGGCATTGCCTGGTTGCTCTCGAAAATGAAAAACGAGAAAGCAGCAAAGCGCTTGGGAACCCTCTTGTCTGGTCTGGGGTTTATCGGGGCAGGAGCATACGTGATCGCGGGCCCGACGATCGAAGTGAGCGCCAGGACCGGGCCGGTGTCTTCATTTTCTGTCGGATTGGCATTGAGTGGCGTTGGCGCCTTCCTTCTATGGACGTCCATCCGCCGGCAGCGCTAAGCATGAAAAACCGTTGCGTGCCAGTCAGCCCCACGGCTGACAGGTGAGCCAAGCCCCCCAGCCGAATCGGATAAAAAAAAGCCGGAGACGCATCAGCGCTCCGGCTTTTTTTATCCGCACGCCCCGGTTGGGCGGCTAGCGTCGAAAGATTTGGAACCAGGTCCACACCAGGGTCATGGAGGCGGTGAGCCAGAGAAACACCTGGGCGCCGAAAGTCGCTCCGGGAAAGGCGTAGAGCACACCCGCCACCACCCAGGCTCCAGCGCCGAACCAGCAAACGAAAAGGGCACCGAGCCGAAGCTCGATGCCCATCAGGACGACGCCCAGCAGCAGCCAGTGCCACCAGGCGAAATCCATATCGCCGCCTTACTGCTGAGCCTGGCCGGCGAGGCGCAGCCAGGTGTCCACCACCGTATCCGGGTTGAGGGAGATGGAGGTGATGTCCTGCTCCATCAGCCACTCGGCCAGATCGGCGTGGTCGGAAGGCCCTTGGCCGCAGATGCCGACGTACTTACCCTTCTTGTTGGCGGCGGAAATCGCCATGGCCAACAGGGTCTTCACGGCGGGATCGCGCTCATCGAACAGGGAGGCCACCAGACCGGAGTCCCGATCCAGCCCCAGGGTCAGCTGGGTCAGATCGTTGGAGCCGATGGAGAAGCCGTCGAACACCTCGAGGAACTCTTCTGCCAGCAGGGCATTGGACGGGATCTCGCACATCATGATCAGCTTGAGGCCGTTCTCGCCCTTCTTCAGACCATGCTCGGCGAGCAGCTCAACGACTTGCTTGCCTTCACCGACGGTGCGCACGAAGGGCACCATCAGCTCCACGTTGGTCAGGCCCATTTCCTCGCGGACCTTCTTCATGGCGCGGCATTCCATCTCGAAGCAGTCGCGGAAGCTCTGGGCGATGTAGCGCGAGGCGCCGCGGAAGCCCAGCATGGGGTTCTCTTCCTCGGGCTCGTACAGTTCGCCGCCAAGCAGCTTGCGGTACTCGTTGGACTTGAAGTCCGAGAGACGCACGATCACCGGCTTGGGCCAGAAGGCAGCAGCGATGGTGGCCACGCCTTCGGCAAGCTTCTCGACGAAGAATTCCTTCGGGCTGGCGTAACCCCGGGCGCGGCGCTGGATTTCCTCGCGCTTGCTGGCGGGCAAGCGGTCGATGTCCAGGATGGCCTTGGGGTGGATGCCGATGACGTTGTTGATGACGAATTCGACCCGGGCCAGGCCCACGCCGGCATTGGGCAGCTGGGAAAACTCGAAGGCGAGTTCCGGGTTGCCCACGTTCATCATGATCTTGGTGTCGATCTCGGGCATGGCGCCCAGATCGCGGGAAATCACTTCGAAGTCGAGCTTGCCACGGTAGACGTGGCCGGTATCGCCTTCGGCGCAGGACACGGTCACCAGATCGCCGTCGGACAGAGTCTCGGTGGCGTCGCCGCAACCGACGATGGCGGGGATGCCCAACTCACGGGCGATGATCGCCGCGTGGCAGGTACGGCCGCCCCGGTTGGTGACGATGGCGGAAGCGCGCTTCATCACCGGTTCCCAGTTCGGGTCGGTCATGTCAGCCACCAGCACGTCGCCGGGCTGAACCTTGTCCATCTCGGAGGGATGGGTGGCGATGCGCACCGGGCCGGCGCCGATCTTCTGACCGATGGCACGGCCGGAAGCCAGCACCTTGGAGTAGCTCTTGAGCTTGAACTTCTGCAGCCGGTCGTGACCTTCCTGGGACTTCACCGTCTCAGGACGGGCCTGGAGCACGTACAGCTTGCCGTCCACACCGTCGCGGCCCCACTCGATGTCCATCGGGCGGCCATAGTGCTTCTCGATGATCACGGCGTAGCGGGCCAGTTCCATGACCTCGGCGTCGGTGATCGAGAACTGGATGCGGTCGGCTTCGGGCACGTCAACTGTCTGGGTGGACTTGCCGGCGACCTTCTGCTCGGTGAACACCATCTTGATCAGCTTGGAGCCGATGTTGCGGCGGATCACGGCATTCTTGCCCGCTTCCAGCATGGGCTTGTGCACGTAGAACTCATCCGGGTTCACCGCGCCCTGCACCACGGTCTCGCCGAGGCCATAGGAGGCAGTGACGAACACGGCGTCACGGAAGCCGGATTCGGTATCCAGGGTAAACATCACGCCGGAAGCGCCCTTGTCGGAGCGGACCATGCGCTGCACGCCGGCAGACAGGGCTACTTCGGCGTGGGTGAAGCCCTTGTGCACCCGGTAGGCGATGGCGCGGTCGTTGTAGAGCGACGCAAACACTTCCTTGATGGCGTGGAGGATGTTCTCCAGGCCGACGATGTTCAGGAAGGATTCCTGCTGGCCGGCGAAGGAGGCATCCGGCAGATCCTCGGCGGTGGCGGAGGAACGCACGGCAAAGGAAGCCTCGGGGGAGGAATCCTTGATCAGGCCCTGGTAGTGCTCGGCGATCTGCTTTTCCAGCTCGGCCGGGAACGGGGTGTCGACGATCCATTGACGGATCTGGGCACCGGTTTCCACCAGTTTCTTGACGTCATCGACGTCGAGGGTATCGAGAGCCTGGTGGATGCGGTCGGCCAAGCCGTTGTGGGCGAGAAACACCCGGTAGGCCTCGGCAGTGGTGGCAAAGCCGCCGGGAACACGGACATCGGTGTTCGCCAGCTGGCTGATCATTTCGCCGAGCGAGGCGTTTTTGCCCCCCACTTTCTCAACATCGTCCATCCGAAGTTGATCGAAGCTGATCACATAAGCGCTCATCGCCGGATTAATCCTTTCGAGTAATGCATGAATGCAAGGTTGGGGGCAAAAGAAACTACAAAAAAAATCGTTAGCTGATGCGGGTTTGAGCAACACCCCGTCTGCGTGCCGCAGCGAAAGACGGCGATTTTCTCACTTTAGGCGACGTAACGCACGGGTTTCCCGTTCTTCGTGCTGTGCCGTCTCCAGCATGCTTTCCCGAACGAAATCAATGTGCCGCCGCACTGCACCATGAGCCGCCTGCGGATTACGGGTACGGATCGCCTCCCATATGGCGGCGTGCTGGTCACGCAACTCCAGCCAATCCTCTTCCATGCGGCGCAGGTGGCGCAGGTTGCGGTCGATGTGATCGTGGGTGACTCGGAACAAGCTGGCCGTCAAGTGGCCAAACATCACGTTATGCGCGGCTTCGGCAATGGCTTGATGGAAAGCCAGGTCGGCCGTGACCTGCTCTTCGAACACCGTCGCGGAAGGCCCTTCGGCGAACAAGGCCTCGACCCGCTCGTAGGCCTGGCCGATGCGCAGCAGATCGGCGTCGGTCGCCCGGCGTGCGGCTAGGGACGCGGCCTCGGATTCGAGCATGCCGCGGAACTCAAGGAGATCGGCTTGGATATTCGGATGCAGGCGCAGCATCTGCTGCCAAGGGTCGGTAAAGGCCGCGTCCAATTGGTCGGTGACGTAGGTGCCACCACCTTGGCGACTGTGCAACAGGCCTTTCGACACCAGTTTCTGGATCGCCTCGCGCAACGACGGGCGCGATACCCCCAGCTCGGCAGCCAGCTCACGCTCGGGCTGCAACCGGTCTCCCGGCTTCAGGGAGCCCTCCAGAATGCGTCGCTCCAGATCGTGGGCGATGGTATCCGAGAGTCGCTGCACTGCAATCTTGCCAGCGGGCATCCGAGCTCCATTTAATTGGTAAGACCACCATGATACGGCTTAAACACTGGCTTTACAAGAATTGCCTACGTACAAACCACAGGTTTTTCTAGTTGTGCACTGCAAAATCAACCGCTTGAGTCTTATAGAGGATTGACTTTTTCTTTGGCTGTGCGTAACTTCTGTCGCCATCGGAGATATTGGTCTTACCAATTTACCGTAAGTCGATTTACAGGTTCATAACCGAAGCCAACCGAAAAGCCGCAGCGTTCCGGACACCCCGACGCCAGCCGGCAGGACTGGAGGAGACATGAGCGTCCCCCTCGTGAGCGCGGGCGAACACCCCGTGCGCGCCTACCCCCCCCGCCCCGAGGCGGTGTATTTCTATGGCACCTGCCTGGTGGATTTGTTCGTCCCCGAGGCCGGCATGGACGCCATCGCCCTCCTGGAGCGGGAAGGCATCCGGGTGATCTTCCCGGACAACCAGACCTGCTGCGGCCAGCCCGCCTTCTCCAGCGGCTTTCCCGACGAGGCCCGCCAGGTGGCGGCCTCCCAGCTCGACCTGTTCCCCGAGGACTACCCGGTGGTGGTTCCCTCCGGCTCCTGCGGCGGCATGATCCGCTGGCACTGGGAAAAGATCTTCGCCGACGACCCGGCGCGCTACGCCCAGGCCAAGGCCATCGCCGAACGGACCTACGAGTTCGCCGAATTCCTGCTTCACGTTGTCGGCTTCAACCGCCCCGACCAGGGCGAGCCCACCACTGTCACCCTGCACACCTCCTGTTCCGCCCGGCGCGAAATGGGCACCCATCTGGTGGGCCGGGAACTGCTGGCCAAGCTGGGCAACGTCACCCTCGCCCACCACGGCCACGAATCGGAATGCTGCGGCTTCGGCGGCACCTTCTCGCTCAAGCACCCGGACGTATCCACCGCCATGGTCAGCGACAAGGTCGCCGCCCTGAAGGCCACCGGCGCCAGCGAAGTGGTCACCGCCGACTGCGGCTGCCTGCTCAACATCACCAAGCGCGCCGCCAAGGAAGACCTGGACGCCGGCCGCGTCAAACCGTCCCTGCCGGGCGAACACCTGGCCACCTTCCTGCTGCGCCGCACCGGCGGCCAGACGTCCGGGAGCAATTGACATGAGCGCCCGCGATCGCATCCTCGCCAAGCTGCGCGCCAACGCGCCGCAGAGCCCCCTGCCCGTGCCCACGTCCCAGCTCGACGCCCACTACGCGGCCCGGAAGCGCCAGGAATCGACCCTGGACCGACTGGCCCGCTTCCGCACCGGCATCGAGAGCTTCCACGCCGACGTCCACGTCACCCTGGAAGAGTCCTGGCCTGAACTGCTCGCCCGCCTGTGCGCGGAAAAGGGCGTGTCCAGCCTGCTCTACGGCGCCGCCACTCCGGCCGGCGAGCGGCTCGACGCCGCTGCCTTCGCCGCCGGCGGCACCACCCTGCGCCCCTGGGCCGGCCAGGTGGAAGACATCAAGGCCGACCTCTTTCATAAGGTGGATGCAGGCTTCACCCAGGCCCGTGGGGCGATTGCCGAGACCGGCACCCTGATCCTGTGGCCCTCCCCCGCCGAGCCGCGCACCCTGTCCCTGGTGCCGCCGATCCACTTCGTGCTGCTCGACGCCGCCACCATCCACCCCACCTTCTTCGATGCCCTGCGCGCCGAGAACTGGGCCGGCGGCCTGCCCACCAACGCCCTGCTGATTTCAGGCCCGTCCAAGACCGCCGACATCCAGCAGACCCTGGCCTACGGCGCCCACGGCCCGAAGGAGTTGATCGTGCTGGTCACCACCCGGGAAGGAGCCACGCAATGAACGCCCCCACGCCTCACACGGTCCATGCAGCCCAGGGCAAGCCGGCGGCCGGCCAGCCCATCGCCTTCGTGTCGGCCGAGGCCCTGCGCGAGCGGGTCCACGCGGCGGTGAACGACGACCACTTGCGCAGCAGCTTCCGCGGCGCCATGGATTTCCTCATGGCCAAGCGGGCCGCCCAGTTTCCGGACGAATCCGAACTGGTGTCCCTGCGCAGCCTGTCGGAAGCGATCCGCCAGTACAGCTTGTCGAAATTGCCCGACCTGCTGGAACAGCTCGAAGCCAACCTGACCCGCAACGGCGTCCACGTGCACTGGGCCGAGACCCCGGACGAGGCCAACGCCATCATGCTCGACATCGCCCGGCGCCATCAGGCCAAGCTGATCGTCAAGGGCAAGTCCATGGTCAGCGAGGAGATCGAGTTCAACCACGCCATGGAAGCCGCCGGCATCGGTGCTTTGGAATCGGACATGGGCGAGTACATCGTCCAGCTGGCCGGGGAGAAGCCTTCCCACATCATCATGCCGGCGATCCACAAAACCAAGGAGCAGATCGCCACTCTGTTCGCCGAGAAGGTGCCCGGGGTCGACTACACCGACAACGTGGACGCCCTGATCCAGATCGGCCGCCAGGTGCTGCGCGAGAAGTTCGAGCAGGCCGAGATCGGCCTCTCCGGCGTCAATTTCGCCGTGGCCGAGACCGGCACCCTGTGCCTGGTGGAAAACGAGGGCAACGGCCGCATGTGCACCACCGTGCCCAAGGTGCACATCGCCATCACCGGCATCGAGAAGGTAGTGGAAAAACTCGAGCACGTGGCGCCCCTGTACTCGATCCTGACCCGCTCGGCCACTGGCCAGGCGGTATCCACCTACTTCAACCTGATCTCCGGCCCACGCAAGGCCGACGAGAAGGACGGCCCGCAAGAGGTGCACCTGGTGCTCCTCGACAACGGCCGCTCCCAGGCCTACGCCGACGAGCAGCTGCGCAAGACCCTGCAGTGCATCCGCTGTGGTGCCTGCATGAACCACTGCCCGGTCTACACCCGCATCGGCGGCCACGCCTACGGCACCACCTATCCGGGCCCCATCGGCAAGATCGTCTCGCCCCACATGATGGGCCTGGAGCAGACCCACCTGCTGCCCACCCTATCCACCCTGTGCGGCGCCTGCGGCGAAGTATGCCCGGTGAAGATCCCCATCCCGGAACTGCTGGTGCGCCTGCGCGGCGAGGCCCAGAGCGCACCTCACGCCAACCCGGCCATGGTCGGCCAGGGGGCCGGCTACAAGCCCCTGGTGTCCTTCGCCTGGCGCATGTGGGCGCGCATCTACGCCCAGCCTGGCGCCTATAAGGCCTTCAGTTGGCTGGCCTCGCGCTTCCGTGTCTTTTCGCCCTCGCGCCAGAGTGGCTGGACGGTGGCCCGCACGCCCCTGAAGCCCGCGCCGAAACGGTTGCGGGACATGGTGCGCGAGCGCCACTAAGCCCCACCGGCCCCTTCTTTTTCCACCGACTATCCCTGCCTGGGAGCACCGACCGTGTCCGCTCTGATCGACGCCCTGCGCCGCCGCCTGCCCGCTGATCGGGTCATTACCGACGAACTGCGCCGTCTTGCCTATGGCACCGACGGCAGCTTCTACCGCCTGATTCCGGAAGTGGTGACGGTGGTGAACGACGAGGATGAGGTCCGCGATGTGGTTAACCTGGCGCGCCAGCACCAGCGCCCGGTCACCTTCCGTGCCGCCGGCACCAGCCTGTGCGGCCAGGCGGTCACCGACGGAGTGCTGGTGCTGCTCGGCGAAGGCCTGGCCACCTGTGCCATCGCCGTCGACGGTGCCACCGTGGCGGTGGGCCCGGCCATGGTGGGTGCCGAGGTGAACCGGCGCCTCGCCCCCCTGGGCAAGAAGATCGGCCCCGACCCGGCCTCGATCAACGCCGCCAAGATCGGCGGCATGGCCGCCAACAACAGCAGCGGCATGTGCTGCGGCACCGCCCAGAACAGTTACAACACCCTGGCCGCGATTCGGGTGCTGCTGGCCGACGGCACCGTGCTCGACACCGGCGATGCCGCCAGCGTCGCCACCTTCCGGGTCAGCCACGCCGCCCTCCTCTCTCGCCTGGACCAATTGGCCGACGACGTGCGCGCCGATGCGGCCCTGTGCGAACGCATCCGCACCAAGTACAAGATCAAGAACACCACCGGCTACAGCCTCAACGCCCTGGTGGACTTCACCGACCCGGTGGACATCCTGGCCCACCTGATGATCGGCTCCGAAGGCACCCTGGGCTTCATTTCCCAGGTGACCTACCGCACCGTGCCGGAGTACGCCCACAAGGCCAGCGCCCTGGCCTTCTTCCCAGACATGGAGACCGCCTGCCGCGCCGTGGTGGGCCTCAAGACCCGGCCGGTGGATGCCGTCGAGCTGCTCGACCGGGCGTCGCTGCGCGCTGTGGCCCACAAGCCGGGCATGCCGCCGCTGCTCAAAACCCTGGACGAAGGCGCCACGGCGCTACTGATCGAGACCCGAGCCCCTTCCGCCGCCGAGCTGCAAGAACGCATCGGCGCGGTGCTGGACGAACTGAACGCCTACCCCCTGGTGGAAGCCCCAGCCTTCACCACCGACGCCGCCGAGATTGAGCGGCTGTGGAACGTGCGCAAGGGCACCTTCCCCGCCGTCGGCGCGGTGCGCAAACCCGGCACCACGGTGATCATCGAGGACGTGGCGGTGGCGGTGCCCGACCTGGCCGCCTGCTGCCTGGACCTTCAGCACCTGTTCGCCAAGCACGGCTACCACGAGGCGATCATTTTCGGCCACGCCCTGGAAGGCAACGTGCACTTCGTGTTCACCCAGGATTTCGGCATCGAAACCGAGGTGGCCCGCTACGCCGCCTTCATGGACGACGTATGCGCCCTGCTGGTCAAGAAGTACGACGGCTCCCTCAAGGCCGAGCACGGCACCGGGCGCAACATGGCCCCCTTCGTCGAACTGGAATGGGGCGCCCGGGCCTACGGCCTGATGCGCCAGATCAAGGCCCTGTTCGACCCGGAAGGCCTGCTCAACCCGGGCGTGATCATCAACGACGACCCGGAGGCCCACCTCCAGCACCTCAAGCCCATGCCCGCCGCCGGCGAGTTGTACGCCCCGGTGGACCGCTGCATCGAATGCGGCTTCTGCGAGCCCCAGTGCCCGTCCCACGGCCTGACCCTGTCGCCGCGCCAGCGCATCGTCGCCTGGCGCGAGCTGTCACGCCGCCACGCCGCCGGCGAAGCCACTGGCGAGCTGGGCGAGGACTACCTCTATCAGGGCCTGGAAACCTGCGCCGGCTGCGGCCTGTGCTCCACCGCCTGCCCGGTGGGCATCGAGACCGGCGCCCTGGTGCGCGCCGTACGCGGCGAGAACCTGTCCGGCGTGGCCCGCCAGCTCGGCCAGGTGGCCGCCCAGCATTTCGCCACCACCCAGGCCCTGGCGCGCACAGCCCTCAAAGCCGGCCACCTGGCCGAATCCCTGGTGGGCGCCAAACTGCTCGGCAAACTCACCGGCGGCGCCTGGAAAGCCGGCATGCCGCGCCCCCAGCCGGCGGGCCGCGCCACGGCCAGCCAGGGCGACAAGGTGGTGTACTTCCCCACCTGCGCCGGCCGCATCTTTGGCGCCGACACCCCGGCCGAAGCGCTTTCCGCCACCGTCATCCGGGTGCTGGAGCGGGCCGGCTACGCGCCGATCATTCCCGCCGGCATCGATGCCCTGTGTTGCGGCCAGTCGTTTGCCAGCAAGGGCCTGGCGGCGGAAGCCGACCGCAAGTCGGCGGAGCTGGAGGCGGCCCTGCGCGAGGCCAGCGACAACGGCAAGTATCCGATCGTGCTCGACGCCAGCGCCTGTTCCCTGCGCATGAAGACCTACCTGGCCGAGCGGCTGCCAGTCTATGACCTGGTGGAGTTCGCCCACGACGCCCTGCTGCCGCGCCTGATGCTGCAAAAGAAGGCCGACCCGGTGCTCATTCACCTCAACTGCAGCGCCCGGCGCATGGGCGCCGAAACCAAGCTCAAGGCCCTGGCCCGGGCCTGCGCCGAGCAGGTGGTGATGCCCCCCGAGGTGAAGTGCTGCGGCTTCGGCGGCGACCGGGGCTTTGTCGTGCCCGAGCTCAACGCCCACGCCCTGCGCAAGATTCACGACGACGTGCCGGCCAATTGTTGCGGCGGCTATTCGAGCAACAAGACCTGCGAGATCGGCCTGACTGCTGCCACCGGCGTGCCGTACCAGTCCATCGTCCATCTGCTCGACGAATGCAGCCAGGAGGCCGCCCGCATGGCGACCTGCTGATCCCAATTCCCCGCGGCGGTGCCGCCGGAAAACAACACCCCTCCCCTGAAAGCAAGACTGGGAGCCGATCTCGAAAGGGACCGTCTCGGGAGGCCCGTGTGTGCTTGTTTTCCGAAGGCACCCCGTGGAGATCAACTACCCGCGCGGCGATCGAGGCAGTACCCAATTAAAAGCGACCGGCGGGAATGCTCCCCAGCACCCCTCAAGCACTAACTTTCGTTACCCACAGCAATCCCCTGAAGGAGGCCGTACCTCATGCAACCCTGGATGCAGATTTACGACCCGCTGGGCAACCTCTGGTTGTCGTCGCTGGTCGCCGCACTGCCGATTTTCTTCTTCTTCATCGCCCTCGCCGTATTGCGCATGAAGGGGCACATCGCCGGCACCATCACCGTGGCCATCGCCCTGGCCGTGGCCGTGTTCTTCTACCAGATGCCGGTGCCGATGGCCCTGGCCTCGGCCGGTTACGGCTTCCTCTACGGGCTGTGGCCGATCGCCTGGATCATCGTGGCCGCGGTGTTCCTCTACAAGATCACGGTCAAGACCGGCCAATTCGACATCATCCGTTCGTCGGTGGTGTCGATCACCGATGACCAGCGCCTGCAGATGCTGCTGGTGGGCTTTGCCTTCGGCGCCTTCCTCGAAGGCGCGGCCGGCTTCGGCGCCCCGGTGGCGATCACCGCCGCCCTGCTCGTCGGCCTGGGCTTCAACCCGCTCTACGCCGCCGGCCTGTGCCTGATCGCCAACACCGCCCCGGTGGCCTTCGGCGCGATGGGCATCCCCATCACCGTGGCCGGCCAGGTGACTGGCATCGACGCCTTCAAGATCGGCCAGGCCGCCGGCCGCCAGCTGCCGCTGCTGTCGGTGATCGTGCCTTTCTGGCTGGTGATGATGATGGACGGCCTGCGCGGCGTGCGCGAGACCTGGCCGGCGATCCTGGTGGCCGGCCTGTCGTTTGCCGTGACCCAGTACTTCACCGCCAACTTCATCGGCCCCGAGCTGCCGGACATCACGTCGGCCCTGGTCAGCCTGATCTGCCTGACCGTGTTCCTGAAGAACTGGAAGCCGAAGAACGTCTTCCGCTTCGACAAGCAGCACCACGCCGAGCTGGGCGAAGACAAGCACTACACCTTCGGCCAGATCGCCAAGGCCTGGTCGCCCTTCGTCATCTTGACCGTCATGGTCACCATCTGGAGCCTCAAGCCCTTCAAGGCCCTGTTCGCCAAGGACGGTGCCCTGTACGGCACGGTGCTCCAGTTCCCGGTGCCCATGCTCGACAAGCTGGTGACCAAGGTGGAACCGATCGTCGCCAAGGCCACGCCCTACGCCGCGGTGTACAAGCTCGACCTGCTCGCCGCCACCGGCACCGCCATCTTCCTGGCGGCCATCATCACCATGTTAGTGCTCGGCATGAAGCCCGCCGAGGCGGCCAAGACCCTGAAGGAGACCGTGGTCGAACTGAAGCGCCCGATCTACTCCATCGGCATGGTGCTGGCCTTCGCCTTCGTCGCCAACTACTCCGGCCTGTCCGCCACCCTGGCCCTGCTGCTGGCCGGCACCGGCGCCCTGTTCCCGTTCTTCTCGCCGTTCCTCGGCTGGCTGGGCGTGTTCCTGACCGGTTCCGACACCTCGTCGAACGCCCTGTTCTGCTCCCTGCAGGCCACCACGGCGCACCAGGTGGGCGTTTCCGACACCCTCTTGGTAGCGGCCAACACCACCGGCGGCGTCACCGGCAAGATGATCTCGCCCCAGTCCATCGCCGTGGCCTGCGCCGCCGTGGGCCTGGTCGGCAAGGAATCGGACCTGTTCCGCTTCACGGTCAAGCACAGCCTGCTGTTCGCCACCATGGTGGGCATCATCACCACCCTGCAGGCCTACGTGTTTACGTGGATGATTCCCTGAGTCCGGGATAGCAACTTCCAGTAAACTTCAGCGGCGGCCGGATCTTTCGGCCGCCGTTTTTATTTACTGCGCCCTTCATCCGCGCCGCACCCCGGCGCCAACCCGCGACCGCCTCATGAATTCGTCGATCAACCGCACCGTCTTCTATATTTCCGATGGCACCGGCATTACCGCCGAAACCATGGCCCACAGCCTGCTCACCCAGTTCGAGGGGGTGAAATTCAGGCCGGTGCGCGCACCCTTCATCGACAGCGAGGAGAAGGCCCACGCCGCCGTGGCGCGCATCAACGAGGCGGCCCAGCGCGACGGCATCCGCCCGATCGTGTTCACCACCCTGGTGGACGGCAAGCTCTCGGCCATCGTCCATCAGGCCGACGCCTTCTGCCTGTCGTTCTTCGAAAGCTTCCTCGCCCCGCTGGAGGCCGAACTGGGCGCCGTGTGCAACCACAGTGTCGGCAAGTCCCACGGCAGCACCAACTCCACCGGCTACCAGAGCCGCATTGACGCCATCAACTACACTCTGGCCCACGACGACGGCATCACCGACCGCAACCTGATGGAAGCGGACGTGATCCTGGTGGGCGTCTCCCGCTGCGGCAAGACCCCCACCTCCCTGTACCTGGCCATGCAGTTCGGCGTGAAGGCGGCCAACTTCCCGCTCATCCCCGAGGACTTCGAGCGCATGAAGCTGCCGTCCACCATCGAGCGTTATCGGGAAAAGCTGTTCGGCCTGACCATCGATCCGGAACGTCTGTCCCAGATCCGCGAGGAGCGGCGGCCCAACAGCAAGTATGCGTCCCTGGCCAACTGCCAGTACGAAGTGCACGAAGCCGAAAAGCTGATGCGCCGCGAAGGCATCCGCTGGCTGGATTCATCCTCGAAATCCATCGAGGAGATCTCCACCACGGTGATGCAGGAAGTGCGCATCGAGCGCAGCGAAGACTTCTGAACACGGTGCTTTGAACAACCAAGGCAACCCAGACAACAAAAAACCCGGCCGAAGCCGGGTTTTTTGTTGGACGCACCGGGTACTCCCGTGATTATTTAACGCCACGCCGACGCAGGGTGTCGAACAGGCAGATCGCGGCGGCGGCAGCCACGTTGAGGGATTCGACCCGCCCCGGCAGAGGGATCAGCACGCCGGTAGGCACGGCCGCCATCACCGCAGGGGAAACGCCCCGCCCTTCGGCGCCGAACACCCAGGCCACCGGTCCCTGGAACGGGGCATCGGCCATGGCATACAGGGAGGTGGCCCCGTCGAGCCGCGTCACCATGGGCGTGCCCCGATAGACCTTGAGGAAGGTGCACAGGTCCTGGCCCTCGAACAGGGTGGCGCGGAACTGGCCCCCCTGGGCGGCGCGCAAGGCCTTGGGGCTCCACGGGTCGGCACAGCCGGGCGACAGGACAATCTGGCGAAAGCCGGCGGCGGCAGCGGTGCGGATCAGGGTGCCCAGGTTGCCCGGGTCCTGCACCCCATCGAGCAGCACAGCATCGGCCTGGGGGTCCGGCTGTCCCGGCGCCGCCGGCAGTTCGGCCACGGCTAGCAGGCCGGTCGGCGTCTCGGTGGGCGCCACGTCCCGGAGCAGGTGGTCGGGCAGCACGTACAAAGGGGTGGCGCCGAGCAGAGGCCGAGCCAGGCAAGTGGCAATCTCGCCGGAGGTCTGCGCAAGGGCGCTTTCCGCCACGTACAGTTCGCGAGGTTTGATGCGGACCGCCAGCAGGGCCTCAAGCAGGTGCACCCCGTCGAGCAGCATCATCCCCTCCTCCCGTCGCTCCCGGGCAGAGCCGGCAAGCTTTTTCAGGCGCTTGATGCGGGGATTGTCCCGGGAACTGATGGTGCGGACGTTCTTCACGATGGGGGTGGCTGAATAAGGGGAAGCGTGGACACCAGCCGCCACAGGACAGGCAGGTGGCGGGAGGAGCCGGTTAGAGCAGGCTCAATTGTGCCACCGGGCCAAAACTGCGCCGGTGGGCGGTGCAAGGCCCGTGAGTCTGCAAGGCCTCCAGATGGGCGGCGGTCGGGTAGCCCATGTGCTGGGCAAAGCCGTAGACCGGGTAGTCCCGGTCCAGGGCTTTCATCAGGGCGTCCCGGTGGGTCTTGGCCAGGATCGAGGCGGCAGCGATACAGGCATAGGTGCCGTCGCCCTTAACTACGGCTTCAGCCGGACAAAGGACGGCGAGGCTGCGCGGCACCTTGTTGCCATCCACCAGGATCTTTTCCGGCAGCTGCCCCAGAGCCGTCACGGCCCGGGTCATGGCCAGAAAAGTGGCTTGCAGGATGTTGATCTGGTCGATTTCCTCGGCGCTGGCTTCGGCCACCGCCCAGGCCAAGGCTTTTTCACGGATTTCCGGGGCCAGGGCGTCGCGGCGCTTTTCTGATAGCTTCTTCGAGTCGTTCAGGCCGGTGATGGGGCGGGCCGGATCGAGAATGACCGCGGCAGCCACCACTGGCCCCGCCAGGGGGCCCCGACCAGCTTCATCCACCCCGGCGACGGGGCCGGTCAGCCATACCAGCGGCACCTTGGCCAGCTTATCCGCCATGGGATGCCGATTCGGTCGCCAGGGCCGCTGCCGCCAGCGGGGGCGGAACGATACCCAAGGTCTTCAACACCGCGCCCGCGGCCCGCTCAGCTGCGTTTTGGCGCAATAGCAGGTGCTGGCGCTCGAACTCTTCGACCATGGCGGCTCGCACATCCTTGTCCTGCTGCAGGGTGAGCAGGGCTTCGGCCAGGTTTTCCGGCGTGGCCTTTTCCTGCAGCAACTCGGGCACCACCTCCCGGTGGGCCAGAATGTTGGGCAACCCCACCCAGGGCGAAATGGACATGCGCCGCCACAGAAAGGCCGACAGGCGCGCCACCTTGTAGGTGATGACCATGGGGCGCTTCATCAAGGCGCACTCCAGGGAGGCGGTACCGCTGGCCACCAGCACAGTGTCTGCCGCCGCCATGGCGTCCTGGGCATGGCCAAAGAGCAGACGGAAGGCCAGCTCCTGGGCGCCCGCGTGGTACAAGGCGGTTTCGAACTGAAGCCGAGTTTCCCGGGTAGCCAAGGGAACCAAGAAGATCGCTCCAGGCAGCTTTTCAGCAATCAGCTTGGCGGTGGCGATGAAGGTGTCGGCAAGGAAATTCAGTTCGGTGGTACGGCTACCCGGCAGCAGGGCAAAGATCGGTGCATTGGGCGGCAGATCGAGCTTGAAGCGAGCTTCGGACTGACTCACGTGCAGGGGAATCAGATCCGCCAGGGGATGGCCGACGTAGGTATTGGCAATGCCCTTGGCGTCGTACAAGGCCGGCTCGAACGGCAGCAGGCAGAGGATGTGGGACACCGCCTTGGCAATACCCTTGATCCGCCCTGGCCGCCAGGCCCAGATCGACGGGCTGACGTAGTGCACCGTGGGCACGCCTTTGGCCTTGAGCTGTTTTTCCAGCCCCAAGTTGAAATCCGGAGCATCGATACCGATGAAGACATCGGGTGGGTCCGTCAGCAGGCGCTTGACCAGGCCCTTACGAATCCCGGACAGCTCTTTGATGTGCTTGAGCACCTCCACCAGCCCCATGACGGCCAGTTTTTCCTGGGGCCACCAGGAGTCCAGGCCTTGGGCGAGCATTTTCGGACCACCAATGCCCATGAAATGGGCATTGGGCAGGCGTTCTTTGAGGGCGGCGATGAGGTTGGCGCCCAGGAGGTCGCCCGACGCCTCCCCCGCCACCATGGCGATGCGAAGGGGACGGGTCATGCTTAACGCAGAATGCCGCGCTTGGACTGGGCGAGAAACTCAACCAGGGGGTTGAGTTCGGGATAGGTAACAGCCTCGGCGCCGATCTTCTCCCGTGCCTCTTCCAGGGTCAGGCCCGAACGGTAGAGGGTACGGTAGGCGCGCTTGATCGCCATCACGCTTTCCGGCGAGAAGCCGCGACGCTTCAGGCCTTCGCTGTTGATGCCCTTGGGCGCCGGATTGTTGCCAACGGCCATCACGAAGGGCGGCAGATCCTGGAACAGGATGGTGCCGCCGCCGGTCATGGCGTGGGCACCAATATGCACGAACTGGTGAACACCAGTCATGCCGCCCAAGATCACCCAGTCATCCACGTGTACGTGGCCGGCGATCTGGGCATTGCTGGCGAGAATGGTGTGGTTGGCTACCACACAGTCATGGGCGATATGCACGTAGCCCATGATCCAGTTGTCGCTACCTACGCGGGTTTCACCCGCATCCTGGATGGTGCCGGTGTGGAACGAGCAGAATTCACGGATGGTGTTGCGGTCACCGATGATCAGCTTGGTCGGCTCACCTGCGTATTTCTTGTCCTGGGGAACCCCGCCCAGAGCACAGAAATGGTGGATCTGGTTATCCCGGCCAATGGTGGTATGGCCCTCGATCACCGTATGAGCGCCCACGCTGGTGTTGTCGCCGATGACGACGTGATCACCGATGATGCTGTAGGGGCCGATAGTGACGTTTTCCCCCAGTTGCGCATGGGAGCTGACGACGGCGGTCGGGTGAATCTGGGTCATTCGATGGTCCGTACGGCACACAAGAGTTCGGTTTCACACACGGTCTGGCCATCCACCTGGGCAACGGCCTTGAAGCGGCCAATACCTGCCTTCACCTTGTCTACCGTGACATGCAGGTGTAGCTGGTCGCCCGGCACCACCGGCTTCTTGAAGCGAGTCTTATCCACGCCGGCCAGGTAATAGACGGTCTTTTCGTTGGGTTTGTCACCGGTAGAGGTGAATGCCAGCACGCCCGCCGCCTGGGCCAGCGCTTCAACGATCATGACACCCGGGAAAACCGGGTTGCCGGGGAAATGTCCTTGGAACTGGGGCTCGTTGATCGACACGTTTTTGACCGCATGCACAGTCTTGCCAGGCTCGATGGCCAGGATACGATCGATCATGAGAAACGGATAACGGTGCGGCAGATGCTCCATTACCGCTTTAATGTCCATGGAATTCAATTTTTTCCCTCTGATTTTTCAAGTTTTTTCTCAAGCTCTTTGACCCGCTTGGCCAACTTATCGAGATGACGCAAGTGAGCGGCGTTTTTGAGCCAGCCCTCGTGGGCTTCGAGCGGATAGGCGGCCGTGTAGTGACCAGGATTCGGCAGATTGCGAGCCACCAAGGTGGCGCCGGAAATATGCACGTCGTCCCCGAGCGTCAGGTGGCCACTGATCATGCCAGCCCCCCCGATCGTGCAACGGGCACCGATCTTGGTACTTCCGGCAATCCCCACGCAACCGGCCATGGCGGTGTGCTCACCGATCTGGACGTTGTGGGCGATCATCACCAGGTTGTCGATCTTGACCCCGTTAGCGATCACCGTGTCATCGATCGCCCCCCGGTCAATGGTCGAATTGGCGCCAACCTCAACATCGTCGCCAATTACCACCCGGCCAATTTGGGGAATTTTCACCCATGCGGCACCATCCTTGGCGAAGCCAAAACCATCAGCACCAATCACTGCACCGGCCTGGATGACACAACGGGCACCGATCACGCAGTCCTGGTAGATGACCGCATTCGGGTAAATGACTGTGTCGTCACCGATGGATACGCCATCGCCAATTACGCAACCCGCATGGATGACGACGTTGCGCCCCAGGGTTACCCCTTCGCCGATCACGGCGCTGGGGTGAATCGGCGGATTTGGCACTGCCGTCGGGTGTAGTAACTGGGCAACGCGGGCGTAGTAAAGGTAGGAGTTGGCTGCCACGATGCGCGGCCGCTCCGTCCCGTCGGCGGCAGCCGGCGGAACGATAACCGCCGAGGCACCTGTATCCGCCAACTGGCCCCTATATTTGGGATTGGCGAGGAAAGCGATATCGCCCTGCCCCGCCTCTGCCAAAGTTCCGATACCGCAAATCAGCGTATCGCCATCGCCAATCAACTCACCACCCAAACGGGCGACGATGTCGGCAAGACGCAGCCCCTGCCCTGACAAAATCTTCCCTACCAATTTACTTGGCGGCCGCTTTGTCGTCAGACAGAGCCTTGATGACCTTGTCGGTGATATCGAGGCGCGGGTTGGCCCAGACCGCATCCTGGAGGATCAGGTCGTACTTCTCGGCCTCGGCAATAGCCTTAATGGCACGGTTGGCCCGTTCCAGAACGGCAGCCATCTCCTCGTTCTGACGCAGGTTGAGGTCTTCCCGGAATTCGCGCTGTTTACGCTGGAAATCCCGGTTCAGATCGTTGATTTCCCGCTCTTTGTTGCGGCGATCATTCTCGGACAGGGTCACGGCATTCTTTTCCAGACCTTCTTGCAGGCTCTGGAGTTTTTTCGCCATGGCCTGGAGTTCCTGGTCACGCTTGGAAAACTCGCCATCCAGCTTCTTCTGCGCCTTGACCGCAGCCGGTGCGTCACGGAAAACGCGCTGGGTATTCACAAAACCAATTTTAGTATCGGCGGCAGCAGAACCCGCCACACCGAACAGAGCGGCAGACAGCGCCACCGCAAGCATCGTGCGTTTCAACTTGAACTCCTAGATCAGAAAACCGTTCCGAACTGGAACTGGAAGCGCTGGGTCTTATCCCCGTCCTTCTTGTTCAGCGGATTGGCGATACCAAATTTTAGCGGCCCAAGCGGAGAAGTCCAAGCAAGGGCCAGACCAGTGGAATAACGCAACTCGGACAAGGAAAGTTTTTCGTAGCGGCCGTAATCGTCGTTCGACCCAAACACCTGACCCGCATCAACAAACCAGGAAAGGCGCAAGGATTTATCTACACCTGAACCGGGGAACGGGAAAAGCAATTCAGTATTGAGCAGCACACGTTTCTGGCCACCAATAGCCTCGCCATCCTGCTGGGGGCCGAGGCTAGATTGCTGATAACCACGAACCGAAGTCACACCGCCTGCATAAAAATTCTTATAGAACGGCAGATCCCGATTACCATAGCCATTAGCAATACCAAGCTCACCGTTTACCATCAAGGTGAACGTCTTAGATAGCGGGAAGTAACGCTGATGCTGCGCCGTCGCACGGTAATAACGCAAAGTTCCGCCTGGGGTGGAAACTTCAGCACCAACGCGAGTATATCCACCTGAAGTTGGATAGATCAGACTATCCTTGGTATCCCGGGACCAACCCGATGACAAGAGGATGCTGGAATTGTCGTTACCAAACTTCTGCACGAACTCCTTGTAGATCCGGCGGCTATCATCAAACAAGGTGACATTAGTACTGTCATAGCCTAAGCCGAAGCTGATCGACTCCTTCTCCGCAATTGGTACGCCCCAGCGCAATCCACCACCCCAAGAAACCGTCTTGTAGGTCTGCACATAGCTGGAAGAAAGGGAAGGATCGTAGGTTTTCTTGTAGATATCGAAACCTTGACTAATACCATCAACCGTAAAGTATGGATTGGTGTAAGACAAGGCATAGGTCTTGAACGCCTTGGCCGTATTCACCTGCAGGGAGAGGTATTTACCGCTACCGAACAGGTTGGCCTGCGAGATGGAACCGGAAAGGATGACTTTGTCCGAACTGGAAAAGCCAATGCCGACCATTACATTGCCGGTTGCCTTTTCAGTGACGCCAATATTGACATCAACCTGGTCCGAAGTACCGGGGACGGCAGGAGTATCTACAGTTACTTCAGAGAAATAACCGGTCTTGTCAATGCGCTGTTTGGAGAGTTGGATTTTATCCGCATCGTACCAGCCACCTTCCATCTGGCGCATTTCCTGGCGAACAACTTCGTCGCGGGTCTTGGTATTGCCGGCAATGTTGATGCGACGCACGTACACCCGTTTGCCCGGATCGACAAAAATTGTGAAAGCAACCTGGCGCTTTTCTTTATCAACTTCGGGAGCTGCGTTCACGTTAGCAAACGCATAACCCTGAGCCCCCAATCGCTCAGAAATCGCTTTTGTCGATGCATTCAGTGTTTCGCGAGAAAACACATCACCTGCACGCAGCGTAACCAGCTTTTTATACTCATCTTCCGGCAAGAGAGAAAGATCACCTGCCAGTTTTACGGACGAAACTTGGTAACGCTCACCTTCAACAATGTTGACCGTGATGAAAATATCCTGCTTATCCGGGCTTATGGATACCTGAGTGGATTCAATGCTGAAATCCAGATAACCACGGTTTAGATAATAAGAACGCAGGGTTTCCAGATCGGCGGAGAGCTTTTGCTTGGAGTACTGATCGTTCTTCGTGTACCAGGTCAGCCATCCGGGGGTAGTCAGCTGGAACAGTTCAAGGAGTTCTTTTTCCTTGAATACCTGAGCGCCAACGATGCTGATCTCTTTGATCTTGGCGACATCCCCTTCATCGATGGTGAAGTTGATCCCGACCCGATTCCGCTCCAACGGCGTCACCGTTGTCTTGATCTTGGCTGCGTACTTGCCGCGCGCCAAGTATTGGCGCTTCAGCTCCTGCTCGGCCTTATCCAGCATGGCCCGGTCGAAGATGCGTGACTCGGCGATGCCGATTTCCTTAAGGGCCTTGGTAATCTGATCTTTTTCGAACTCCTTCATGCCGACGAAATCGATCTTGGAGATGGCCGGGCGCTCTTCGAGCGACACGACGAGCACATCCCCCTCGACTTCGATACGGACATCCTTGAAGAAGCCAGTAGCAAAAAGAGTTTTGATGGCCTGGGAGGCCTTTTCTTCAGTCATGGTCTCGCCGACCTTGACTGGTAGATAGCTGAACACGGTGCCAGCTTCGGTACGCTGGATCCCTTCGACACGGATGTCCTTGACGACAAAAGGATCAAAGGCCCAGGCAGGCGAGGCGATCGCGGTGGCAAAAAGCCCCCCGATCAACCCCGCAATGAGGTTTTTCTTCATAGTCAACCGGAAGCGAGACGGGCGAAATCGTTATAAAGGGCGAATGCCATGAGGGCAAACAGCAGGGAAAGGCCAATCCGCTGACCAACTTCCTGGATACGTTCGGAAACGGGGCGGCCCCGCAACAACTCCAGCATATGATACATCAGGTGCCCACCGTCCAAGACGGGAATCGGCAGCAGATTCAGCACCCCCAAGCTGATCGAAACCAGGGCCATGAACTTGAGAAACGATGCCCAGCCGAGCTTGGCTGACTGTCCGGCAAAGTCGGCGATGGTGACAGGCCCGGACAGGTTTTTCAGGGAGACCTGCCCCACCAGCATCTTGCCCATCATTTCGAGGCTGAAAAAGGATTTTTCCCAGGTTTCCCGCGCCGCCCGCTGCAGTGACTCGCCCAATGGGTACCGCACCGTGATTGCAAGTTGCGGCAAGTTCTCGGGGACGGCGACGCCAACCCCGATCCTGCCAATGACCCGACCCCGCTCATTCTCTTCAGTCGGGGTCACGACGAAATGCAGATGCCTACCGGCGCGTACCACCTCAATCCCCAGGGATCTACCGACGGCCTCACGGACACGAGTAACCACCTCACCCCAGGTATCGACAGTGACACCATCGATACCAACCACCACATCGCCAACCTGCATCCCTGCCACGCCCGCGGCGCCGGACGAGGAGACGGAACCCAAGCGTGGCGGGATGTACGGCCGGAACAAGGTCACGCCAAGCCTATCCGGCAAATCGGCCTCCAAGCCAAACTCAGCCAGGGTTGGCGCTATCGCGACACGGCGCTCGTTGATCTCGCCACGCAGATTACGGGTTTCCAACACAACAGACTCGGCCTCGCTGGCCCGGCGCAACAACTGCCAATGCAAATCCTGCAGCGAAGCGACCTCATGACCGTCGAGCCGGAGGACCTCTTCGCCATTTTCCACACCACTCTGCGCCAGGGCAGAAGCAGCCGGCGGAGTACCAAGCAAGGGACGCAGCTCGGGGGCGCCCTGCCAGAAAACAAAACAGTAGAGAAGAATCGCCAACAGCAAATTAGCCACAGGCCCAGCCGCGACTATCGCCATTCGCTTGCCAACCGACTGGGCGTTGAAGGAACGGTGGCGCTCCGCGGGATCGACTTCGCCTTCCCGTTCGTCGAGCATCTTGACGTAACCGCCCAGGGGAAAAGCGGCCAAAACCCACTCTGTGCCATCACGCCCAAGGTGTCGGGACCACAACGGCTGCCCAAAACCAACTGAAAAACGCAATACCTTGACCCCGCACCAGCGCGCCACAGCGTAATGACCAAGCTCGTGCACAACGATGAGCACACCGAGGACGACAGCAAAAGCGACTACGTAGTACAGGAAATTGATCAAGGCCATCGCCCTCGGAACAAGCGCTACCGGTTAGCAGGGGTCAATGGATCGCCAAGCGCTTATGCGCCGCCTGGCGGGCTTGGCGATCGGCTTCGCGAACGTCTTCCAGCGAACGAACCGGTCCAGTCCCGACCTCATCCATCACAGCGGCAATCGTGGAGGGAATCGCCGTAAACCCGATCCGGCCGGCCAAGAACGCGACCACAGCCACTTCATTGGCCGCATTGAGCACGGCGGGGCTCCGCCCGCCCTCGCTCAACGCCCGATAAGCCAAACCAAGGCAGGGGAAACGCACCAAGTCGGGAGCTTCGAAATCGAGGCGGGCGACTTGAAAGAGATCAAGGGGTGCCACCCCGGAGGCAATCCGCTCCGGATACGCCAGGGCATGAGCAATAGGAGTGCGCATGTCCGGGTTGCCGAGCTGGGCCAGCACCGAGCCATCAACATACTCGACCAGGGAGTGGATGATGCTCTGCGGATGCACCACTACATCAATCCGGTTCGCAGGCAGATTAAACAGGAAGTGGGCCTCGATGACTTCCAAGCCCTTGTTCATCAAGGTCGCCGAATCAACGGAAATCTTGGGGCCCATCGACCACTTGGGATGGGCGACGGCCTGCGCCGGCGTCACCGTGGCCAGCACTTCGGCAGGCGTCGAGCGGAAGGGGCCACCAGAAGCAGTTAGCAGGATGCGCCGCACCCCGTTCTCCCCCAAATCCCGTGAGAAGCCTTGAGGTAAGGACTGGAAAATGGCGTTGTGCTCGCTATCGATCGGCAGCAACGTGGCCCCATGCTCTCGGACTGCGGTCATGAAAACAGGACCGGCCATGACCAAGGCTTCCTTGTTGGCCAGGAGCACCCGCTTGCCGGCCTGGGCGGCCGCCAAGGCGGACTCCAGGCCCGCAGCTCCGACAATGGCCGCCATCACGGTATCGACGTCAGGATGGGCGGCAACCTGGATCAAGCCTTGTTCACCCGACAGGACTTCGGTCGCCAGGCCAGCAGCGCGCAATTGCCCCGTCAGTGCTACCGCCTGTTCCGGGGTGGCCACCACCGCATACGCAGGACGAAATTCGCGGCACAGTTCGGCGAGCTCGGCCATGCGCTGAAACGCGGTGAGGGCAAAGATCTGGTAGCGATTGGGGTGGCGCCGGACGACGTCCAGGGTGCTGCCACCAATCGAGCCAGTGGCGCCAAGAAGAGTGAGGGTCTGCGCAGGCATGGAATTACTTGGCCAAAATGGCCCGGTCAGCGTTGAAACACCAACCAGAGCAGGGTCACCAGCGGCAGGGTGGACGTCAGGCTGTCAATCCGGTCCAACACCCCGCCATGGCCGGGCAGCAACTGGCTGCTGTCCTTGATACCGGCCTGGCGCTTGAGTAGGGATTCGAACAGATCACCGATCACGCTGACCGCCGTGACCAGAACCAAGCCCAGGGCCAGGGTGAGCGGGGCAATATCGAGGTAATCCGGAAACGTGGTGCGCAGGATCCAGCCATAGGCAATCACCCCTACCCCCGCGCCCAGCGCCCCCTCCCAAGTCTTGCCGGGACTGATGTTAGGGGCGAGTTTGTGTTTACCGAAAGCCCGGCCGGAAAAATATGCTGCGATATCGGCCATCCATACTACAGCCATGATCGCCAGAAGTGGCCAAGGGCCTAGCGCGCGTAACTGAACCAGGGCCAACCAGGTGGGCAGAATGACCACGGCACCGACAAGCAACCCCAGTGGCAGGGATTTCAGCGGCCAGCGGTAACGTAACCAAAGCGGTACCGCCACGGCCCAGAACAGTACCGAGGGCACGAGCAGAAAGCGGCCGAAGGCCCAGCCCTGCAAGACGAAACCGTCGCTGATGCCAAGCATGCCAGGCAGCGCCAAGGTCAGCGCCAAAAGTAGCAGCCCCACAGCACCGGCCAAAAACACCCGACTACGGGAAGCCAAACCGAGAAAGCCCCCCCATTCCCAGGCTGCCAGCACGGCGACCACACCGCAGAACAACGCCCAGATGCTGCGCGGCAGGAGAAAAATAGCGCCCAGAAAGACGAGCAGCAGGATGACCGCGGTGATGACCCGCGTCTTAAGCATGGGGCGAGGAAGGCGGTGAAGCCTGGAGTTGTTCGCTGGTACGGCCAAAGCGGCGTTCACGGCGACGGTACGACGCAATCGCTTCATCCAATGCCGAGCAATCGAATTCCGGCCAGAGGACGTCGGTGAAATGCAGTTCGCTGTAGGCCAGTTGCCAGAGAAGGAAGTTGGAAACCCGCTGCTCGCCGCCGGTACGGATGAAGAGATCCGGCTCAGGCGCGTAAGACATGGCCAGGTAGGGGGCCAGATCGTGCTCGGTCCAGGCGCCAACCTTGGCAGGCTCAGCGGCAGCCAGCCGATTGGCAGCCTGGAGGATGTCCCAGCGACCACCGTAGTTGGCGCAGACCGTCAGGGTAAGACGCTCATTGGCTGCAGTCTCAGCCTCCGCCAGGGCAATCATCTCTTGCAGGGCCGGATCGAAGCGAGACAAATCGCCGACGACCCGCAAGCGTACGCCATTGGCGTGGAGGCGCTTGACCTCCTGCTTCAACGCCTTGACGAACAGTTGCATGAGGAAGCTGACCTCCCCTTCCGGGCGACGCCAGTTCTCGGAACTGAAGGCGAACAGGGTCAGGAAGGAAACCCCGCGGGCAAGGCACGCCTTCACCATTTCCCGCACGGTTTCGACACCGCGGGTATGGCCGGCGACACGGGGCAGGAAGCGCTTTTTCGCCCAGCGACCGTTGCCATCCATGATGATGGCAATATGCCGGGGAACATCGCCCACCGACGGGATGCCGCCGGTGGAACTGACAAACGAGGACATGGATAAGGGAAGCCGGACGTTAGATGGCCAGCAGTTCCTTTTCCTTTTCCACCAGCAGCTTGTCCACGTCGGCTACAAACTTGTCGGTGAGTTTCTGGATATCGTCCTGGGCGCGACGTTCGTCGTCCTCGGAGATTTCCTTGGCCTTGACCGCATCCTTCAGACCATTGTTGGCGTCACGACGCAGGTTGCGGATCGCCACCTTGGCATTTTCACCTTCGCCCTTGACGACCTTGATAAGCTCCTTGCGGCGCTCCTCGGTCAGCATGGGCATCGGAACACGCACCAAATCCCCTTGAGTGGCTGGGTTCAGGCCCAGATCCGCATCGCGAATGGCCTTCTCGACTTTGGCCACCATGGGCTTTTCCCAAGGCTGAACACCGATGGTGCGCGCGTCGACCAGGGTGACGTTGGCCACCTGATTGATCGGGGTCGGCGTGCCGTAATAATCCACCATCACATGGTCGAGGATGCCAGTGTGGGCACGGCCGGTACGCACTTTCGCCAGATCGTTTTTCAACGCGTCCAGCGACTTGATCATTTTCTGTTCGGTGGCTTTTTTCAGTTCAGCGATCATTGCAAGTTCTCCGTCAGCAGTAGACCAGGGTGCCTTCGTTCTCGCCGAGCACGACCCGCTTCAGGGCGCCGCGCTTGAAAATGGAGAAAACGTTGATCGGCAGCTGCTGGTCACGACACAAGGCAAAAGCCGTGGCATCCATCACCGCCAGATTGCGGGAGATGGCCTCGTCAAAACTGATCTTGTCGAAGCGGGTAGCGCTGGGGTCCTTCTTCGGGTCGGCCGTATAGATGCCATCCACCTTGGTGGCCTTGAGCACGATCTCGGCCCCGATCTCGGCACCACGCAAGGCGGCGGCGGTATCGGTGGTGAAGAAGGGATTGCCGGTACCGGCGGCGAAGATCACCGTCCGGCCTTGCTCCAGATAACGGATGGCCTTGCCGCGGATATAGGGCTCGACCACCTGTTCGATATTCAAAGCCGATTGGACCCGGGAAACGAGTCCGGCGGCGCGCATGGCGTCCTGCAACGCCAGGCTGTTCATGACCGTGGCCAGCATGCCCATGTAGTCGGCCTGGGCCCGGTCCATGCCCGTGGCGGCGGGGGCAACACCGCGGAAGATGTTGCCGCCACCGATCACGATACCGACCTGGACACCCAGGTCGGTCACCGACCGAATCTCCTCGACGATCTCGGAGATGGTCTGGCGGTTGATCCCATAGGCGTCCGCGCCCATGAGCGCCTCACCGGACAGCTTGAGAAGGATGCGCTTATAGCGGGGTGCGGACATGGGATCTCCCTTGGACAGTTATTACTTGTTGGCGGCAGCGGCAGCAGCCTGGGCGGCCACTTCGGCGGCGAAGTCGGTGACCTTCTTCTCGATGCCCTCGCCCACCACGTACAGGGTGAAACCCGGGATCGAAGCACCCTTGGCCTTGAGCAGTTGCTCGATGGTCTGCTTGCCGTCTTCGGCCTTGACGAAGACCTGGCCCAGCAGGGTGACTTCCTTGAGGAACTTCTGCACGGTGCCTTCGGCGATCTTTTCGATCATGGCTTCGGGCTTGCCGGCTTCCTTGGCCTTCTCGATGGCGACGCGGCGCTCGGTTTCGATCAGGTCCGCGGAAACGCCGGAGGCATCCAAGGACTTGGGCTTGGACGCCGCGATGTGCATGGCGATGTCCTTGGCAGTGGTTTCGTCGCCGCCAACCACGTCGAGCAGCACGCCGATCTTGGCGCCGCCGTGGATGTAGGAGACCAGCTTACCTTGAGCTTCGGTGCGCACGAAGCGGCGGATGGTCATGTTCTCGCCGATCTTGCCCACCAGGGCGGCGCGGATGGACTCCACGGACTGGCCGCCGATTTCCAGGGCGGACAGGGCGGCCACGTCGGCCGGGTTCTTGGTGGCGACCAGCTCGGCGATGTTCTTCACCAGAGCCAGGAAGTCGTCGTTCTTGGCGACGAAGTCGGTTTCACAGTTGACTTCGACGATGGAGCCCAGCTTGCCGTCGGCGGAGATGTACACGCCAACGATACCTTCGGCGGCCACACGGGTAGCGGCCTTGGAAGCCTTGTTGCCCAGCTTGACGCGCAGGATTTCCTCAGCCTTATCCATGTCGCCAGCGGCTTCGGACAGGGCCTTTTTGCATTCCATCATGGGCGCGTCGGTCTTTTCGCGCAGTTCCTTGACCATCGCTGCGGTGATTTCCGCCATTTTCTGCTCCAATCTCTTGATTAAGCGGCGGCCGCCCGAAGGCGGCCGCTGACATTGCACACTACCTGCCCACCGGACCTTGCAGCCACAGCGGGGAAGAACCGTTCAGCCAGCCTTACTCGGCGGACTCTTCCTGGACTTCGACGAACTCGTCGTCGGAACCGGCAGCAACGATTTCCTGGAGGGACTGGCTACGACCTTCCAGAATGGCGTCGGCCACGCCGCGGGCGTACAGACGGATGGCGCGGGAGGAGTCGTCGTTACCGGGGATGACGTAGTCCACGCCTTCGGGGGAGTGGTTGGTATCGACCACGGCGATCACCGGGATGCCCAGCTTGTTGGCTTCGGTGATGGCGATCTTGTGGTAGCCCACGTCGACCACGAACAGGGCATCAGGCAGGCCGCCCATTTCCTTGATGCCGCCAATGGACTTCTGCAGCTTTTCCAGCTCGCGCTTCATCAGCAGGGCCTCTTTCTTGCCCATGCGCTCGGCGGAACCGTCCTGAACGGCGGCTTCCATATCCTTCAGACGCTTGATGGACTGCTTCACGGTCTTGAAGTTGGTCAGCATGCCGCCCAGCCAGCGCTGGTCAACGTAAGGAACGCCAGCGCGGGTAGCTTCCTCGGCGATGATCTCGCGAGCCTGACGCTTGGTGCTGACGAAGAGGATGTTGCCGCGGTTAGACGCGAGCTTCTTCACGAACGCCATCGCCTCGTTGTACTTAACGAGGGTCTTTTCCAGGTTGACGATGTGAATCTTGTTGCGAGCACCGAAGATGTACTGGGACATCTTCGGGTTCCAGAAACGGGTTTGGTGGCCGAAGTGAACACCGGCCTCAAGCATTTGACGCATGGTTGCCATGAAAGGACTCCTAAGGGTTTAAACCGCCATCCGCCATTGTCGATCCGCGAAACTCACGGACACCCCATATATGTGCGGATGTGAGGATTGACCCGGCAGCGCTACCGCCGCACGGGGAAACAGCCGAAAACCCGGAACGAACCGCCCCGAACCAACGGCCTTACTGTTTAGCCTAGACTACAAGCCACTTTCTTTCGGGAAGCCCCGAAGAAAAGCCGCAAGAGTATAGCACCCAACGGCCGGCCGCTTCAATTCCGGGAACGGTTTTCCCCCAGACCGGCCCAATCCAGCACTCCCCTGCCGCTCGCCGCCCTACCCTTTCATCGGCCCTGCCGGGGTCTTCCAAATTGCCTAAGGCGAGGCCTTGGCCTATCCTTTTCCCCTTTGCCCAGGGCGATGCGCCCGGTTTTTCCCTCGAAAGATCCCAAGAACAATGAGCATCACCATCAAATCCCCAGCCGATATCGAACAAATGCGCATTGCCTGCCGCCTCGCGGCAGAAGTGCTCGATTACGTCACGCCCTTTGTCAAACCCGGCGTCACTACCGCCGAACTCGATCGGCTGTGTCACGACTACATGGTGAACGTGCAGGGCTGCATCCCCGCTCCGCTTAATTACACGCCGCCGGGCTATACTCCCTACCCCAAGTCGATCTGCACTTCGATCAACCAGCAGGTTTGCCACGGCATTCCTTCTGACAAGAAGGTGCTCAAGAACGGTGACATCGTCAATCTCGACATCACCGTGATCAAGAATGGCTGGCACGGCGACACCAGCCGCATGTTCATCGTCGGCGAAGGCTCGATCCAGGCCAAGCGCCTGTGCGAAATCACCTTCGAATGCATGTGGCTCGGCATCGCCCAGATCAAGCCTGGCGCCCACCTGGGCGACATTGGCGCCGCCATTCAGAAGTACGCCGAAGGCAACGGCTTCTCGGTGGTGCGGGAATTCTGCGGCCACGGTATCGGCCAGAAATTCCACGAAGACCCTCAGGTGCTGCATTACGGCCGCGCCGGCACGGGGCCGGAACTCAAGCCGGGAATGATCTTCACCGTGGAGCCGATGATCAACGCCGGCAAGGCGGCGATCAAGGAGCTGCCGGATGGCTGGACCATCGTCACCAAGGATCGCAGCCTCTCCGCCCAATGGGAACACACCGTGGTGGTGACCGAAACCGGGGTCGAAGTGCTGACGGTTTCCGCCGGCAGCCGGACCAAGCCTGCCCTGGTGGATGGCTATCCGATCATTTATTGATTGCCCGCTTCATGGCCCCCCTGCCCCTGCCCAACGATCTGATTCCCCGCTACCGCAACCGCCTCAAGGACGAACAGGAAGCCCTGCGCATCGCCTACCTGGCAACCCCCGATGCGCGCCGACTGCTCGCAGGGCGAGCCCGGGTAGTGGACGAAGCCCTTATCGACCTGTGGAATGAATTGGAATTGCCCGCCACGTTCGCCCTGGTCGCGGTGGGGGGATATGGCCGGGGGGAGCTGTTTCCGGCCTCCGATATCGACCTGCTGATCCTCCTCCCGGGCGCCCTGGGGATTGCCGAAGAAGCCCGCCTATCGCAACTGGTCAGCCTGTTCTGGGACATTGGCCTGGAAATCGGCCACAGTGTGCGCACCGTCGAAGAATGCCTATCCGAGGCGAACAACGACATCACGGTGCAGACCGCCCTGATCGAAGCCCGGCTGTTGACCGGGGACCGGGAGCTGTTCAAGACGTTTCAGGCCGGCCTGTACCAGCACCTCGACCCCAAGGCCTTCTTCAAGGCCAAGAAGCTGGAGCTCGAAGAGCGGCACATCCGCTATGACGAGACGCCCTACAGCCTGGAGCCGAATTGCAAGGAAAGCCCGGGCGGGCTGCGCGACCTGCAGGTCATCCTGTGGATCGCCAAGGCGGCGGGCATCGGCGACAACTGGGCCGAACTCACCGCCGCCGGGCTGCTCACCGCCGAGGAAGAAACCCTGATCAACAGCGTCGAGCGCTTTCTCGACGATGTCCGCATCCGCCTGCACCTGCATACCCGGCGCCGTGAGGACCGCCTGTTGTTCGATCACCAGACGGCCGTGGCCCAGATGTTCGGTTACCAGCCCACCGCCACGCGGCGCGAGAGCGAATTGCTGATGCAGCAGTACTACCGCTCGGCCAAAGCCGCGCTGCAGCTCAACACCATCCTGCTGCAGAATCTGGGGGTGCGCCTTTTCCCGCCCCCGGTCGGGGCCACCTGGCCGATCAACGAACGTTTCCAGGGCGCCCACGACCTGCTCGAGATGCGTGCCGACGACCTGTTCGAAACCCAGCCGTCAGCCATCCTCGAAGCCTTTCTGCTGCTCCAGCGCCATCCGGAGCTGAAGGGCATGACCGCCCGCACCCTGCGCGCCCTGTACCGGGCCCGCTTCCACATAGACGAGGGCTTCCGCGCCGACCCGGCCAACCAAGCCCTGTTCCTGGAACTATTCAAGAGCCCCCGCGGTATCGTGCACGAATTCCGCCGCATGAACCGCTACGGCATCCTCGGCCGCTACCTGCCCAATTTCGGCGCCATCGTCGGCCAGATGCAGCATGACCTGTTCCACGTCTATACGGTGGACCAGCACATCCTCCAGGTGCTGCGCAACCTGCGCCGCTTCGCCGTCGAGGAATTCGCCCACGAATACCCCCTCTGCTCGCGGCTGATCAACGCCTTCGAGCGACCATGGGTGCTCTATATTGCCGCCCTCTTCCACGACATCGCCAAGGGCCGTGGCGGCGACCACTCCGAACTCGGCACCGCGGACGCCCGGGCCTTCTGCGACACCCACGGCCTGGCGCCGGAGGATACGGAACTGGTGGTGTGGCTGGTGCGCCATCACCTGACCATGAGCCACGTCGCGCAGAAGCAGGACATTTCCGACCCGGACGTGGTCAAGCACTTTGCCGCCGTGGTGGGCGACGAGCGCCACCTGGTGGCCCTCTATCTGCTCACCGTGGCCGACATCCGCGGCACCAGCCCCAAGGTGTGGAACGCCTGGAAAGGCCAGCTGCTCGAAGAGCTGTACAAGGCAACCCTGAACGTCCTCTCCCGGGACGAAGCCCCCGAGCCGCATGGCGTCATCCAGGAGCGCCAGCAGGAGGCCATGCGCCTGCTGCGCTATTTCGCCCTGTCGGACACGGTGCACGAAGGGCTGTGGAAGCAGCTCGACACGGTCTATTTCCTGCGCCACAGCGCCGAAGAGATCGCCTGGCACACCCGCAACCTGCACTACCGCATCAACACCCCGGAACCCATCGTCAAGGCCCGCCCCAACCGCAACGAGGAAGGGCTCCAGGTGATGGTCTACGCCAAGGATCAACCGGATCTGTTCGCCCGCATCTGCGGCTTTTTCGGCCGGGAGGGCTTCTCCATCGTCGACGCCAAGGTGCACACCACCCGCCACGGCTACGCCCTGGACAGCTTCGTGCTGCTCGACGTGGCCGGGCGCGAGGATTACCGCCAGTTGGTCAGTTACCTGGAGCACGAACTGGCTCAGCGCCTCTGCCATCAGACACCGCCCGAAGCACCGCCCACCGGCCGTCTATCGCGCCAGGTGAAGCACTTCCCGATCACGCCGGAAGTCACCATCCACCCGGACGAAAAAGGCGCTCAATTCGTCCTATCCCTGGTGGCTGCCGACCGGCCGGGGCTTTTGTTCAAGATTGCCCTGACCCTGACCCGGCACGGCGCCTACCTGCACACGGCCAAGATCGCCACCCTCGGCGACCGGGTGGAAGACGTTTTTCTCATTTCCGGTGGCGACCTGGTCTCAAGCGCGGGCCGAGTGCGCCTGGAAAGCGATCTGCTCGACGAGCTCCAGGTATAGGCAGCCCAAACCCCGCGCCAATGCTTGTTCTTCAGCCGGTACCCCCCAAGCGCCAATAACGGCGCGGGTTTTCCGGGCACCATCGCGGAGAACAAGCACTGGCGCGGACCTTCAGCCCTCCCCCCGCAGTTTTGCTTCCCCAGCACCCGGGTTCGCTTGTGGCCGCTTGCGTTGACTCGCAAATGATAATGACTATTATCTATCGCGATCGACGACCCTCCAGGCCGCGCCCATGCCGACCCCCTGCCTCACCGCAATCCCCCGCGACATCGCCTGCGTTAGCGATTACAAGCCTTATGCCCGCCACAGCCTGGACGACAACGCCTGGGCCTACCTGGCCAGCGGCGCCGCCGACGAACTAACCTATCGGCGCAACCGGGATGCCTTCGACGCCCTGCGCCTGAACAGCCACGTCCTGGCCGACCTACGCGGCGGCCACACCCGCCTCGACCTGTTCGGCCAGCCCCTGGCCCACCCAATCCTGCTCGCCCCGGTGGCCTATCAGCGTCTCTTCCACAACGATGGCGAGTTGGCCGCTGCCCAGGCCGCCGAAGCCCTGGAAGCGACCATGGTGGTCAGCACCCTGGCCAGCGTGCCCCTGGAAGAAATCGCCCAGGCCACCCGGGCGCCCCTGTGGTTTCAGCTCTACATCCAGCCCGACCGGGGCTACACCCGGCACCTGATCGAACGGGCCGAAGCAGCCGGCTACCGGGCCCTGGTGGTCACCGTGGACGCCCCCTTGAGCGGGCTGCGCAACCAGGAACAACGGGCCGGCTTTCACCTGCCTCCTGGCGTGGACGCGGCCAACCTGCGCGACATGCCGGCGCCGTCCAGCCCCCTGGCCACCTTGCAGCCGGGTCAGAGCCCGGTCTTCGACGGCCTGCTGGCCACGGCCCCGACCTGGGCCGACATCGCGGCCATCCGCGACCTCACCCGGCTGCCGCTGATCCTCAAGGGCATCCTCTCGCCCCGGGACGCCCGCCAGGCCCTGGCGCTGGGCGTCGATGGCCTGGTGGTTTCCAACCACGGCGGACGCACCATCGACACCCTGCCAGCCGCCATCGACGCCTTGCCCGCGGTGGCCGAGGCGGTGAGCGGGCGTATTCCGCTCCTGCTCGACGGCGGCATCCGCCGCGGCAGCGACATCTTCAAGGCCCTGGCCCTGGGCGCCCGAGCCGTGCTGATCGGCCGTCCCTGGGTTTACGGCCTGGCTGCCGCCGGTCCCCTGGGCGCGGCCCATGTGCTCAAGATCCTGCGCGAAGAATTCGAAGTGGTGATGGCCCTGACCGGCTGCGCCCGGCTCGACGACATCGGCCCGGATCGCCTGTGGCCATGATGCCCGCCGCCAAGCGCGAGGCGCGTTGCTGCGCACAAGCTACCAACGCTTCACTTACCTAGCGCATCGCTGCCGCCGGCCGTACGGCGCGACCACCACGTGTTGTAGCGGCAAAACACGCATGAGCCGTCACGGCGGGAAATGTAACAATTTCTTGACTTTTGCAAATGAGATTTCTTATCATTTGCAAAATTCAACGGATGCACGCTCATACGTCGCATCCGACACCAGCAAGCCACCCCTCCAACCGCTTCGGACGCGTCACGCGATCACGCCGGAAACCTCGGTTCATGGATGGGAAGCCAGCCAAAACCTGACTTCTCTCTATCCGGAGTTTCCCTTTCATGGCTCACATCGAAAGCCGCAAGCATCCGCTCGACCGTCATCCCCGCCTCAACGGCACCGCCGCCCTGACCGCCCTGGCCATTTCGGTACCGGGTGCCGCCCTGGCCCAGACCCAGGGCGAGGCCGTGCTGCCCAACGTCAATGTTTCCGCCAATGCTGCGGATACCGCCTACAAGGCCGATACCGCGGCCTCCAGCAAGTTCACCGCACCCCTGGTGGACACGCCAAAATCGGTGACGGTCATCACCAAGGAAGTACTCAACCAGACCAACGCCACCTCCCTGCAGGAAGCGTTGCGTACCACCCCGGGCATCACTTTCGGCATGGGCGAAGGCGGTAACCCGGCGGGGGACCGTCCCTTCATCCGCGGCTTCGATTCCCAGTCCAACTTCTTCATTGACGGTTTGCGCGACCCGAGCTCCCAATCCCGCGACATGTTCAACGTCGAACAGGTGGACGTGGTGAAAGGGCCGGACTCGGCGTATAGCGGCGGCGGCGCCGTGGGCGGCAGCATCAACCTGACCACCAAGAACGCCCGTCTCGGCAACTTTGGCGAAGTCACCGCCGGTGTCGGCACCAGCAGCTACAAACGGGCCACGGCGGACCTTAACCGTCAGGTCGGTGACAACGCCGCCTTCCGCATCAACGTCTTGGGTGAGGACAGCAACGTCGCCGGCCGCGACCACGTGGATCTCAAGCACTTTGGCATCGCGCCCAACCTGGCCCTCGGCCTGGGTACCCCGACCCGCATCAACCTGGGCCTGTACCACTTCCAGACCGATGACATGCCCGACTACGGCATTCCGTACAACAACCCGGTTAGCAAGTACAACACCAAAACCGGCGCCACCGCCCCCACTACAGCACCGACCATCAACCCCAATTACAGCAAGAATGGCGATGGCGGACCGCTCAACGTGGATCGTGCCAACTTCTACGGCTTGAAGGACCGCGACTTCCGCAAGACCGAGGTGGATAGCGGCACCCTGAAGATCGAGCACGACCTGAACGACCGTTTCACCCTGCGCAACTCGACCCGCTACACCCGTTCGTCCAACGACTACGTGGCGACCAACCCGGGCGATTCAAACCTCTCGATCGTCACCGGCACCACCCTGCCGCGGTCGGCCAAGAGCCGTCATTCGGTCAGCGACGGCATCATCAACGCCACCGAGCTGCTCGGCGAATTCACCACCGGCGGCATCAAGCACCGCATCGCTACCGGCGTCGAATTGAGCCGGAACGAGGTGGATAGCCGTGGCTACACCGTGACCGGCACGTCCCTGGCCGACATCCAGAACCCCAATGCGAACGATCCTTGGACCGGGACGGTAGCGCGCAGCACCCAAGGGGCGCGGACCACCACCAACACCCTGGGCATCTACGCCTTCGACACCCTGACCCTGAGCAAGCAGTGGTTGCTCAACCTGGGCCTGCGTCACGACCGTTTCTCGACCAAGCAGGAGGGGTATTCCACCGACGGGAGCAAGCCGACCACGGCCAACCTGAGCAACGACTCCAACTTCTGGAGTTATCAGATGGGCGTGGTGTACAAGCCCCGCGACAACGGCAGCATCTACCTCAACTACGCCACGGCAGCCAACCCCTCGGGTATTTCGTCCGGCGACGGTGCCGACAGCATTACCCTGACCAACAAGGACCTGGAACCCGAAGAGGTGCGCAGCATCGAGCTGGGTACCAAATGGAACCTGCTCAACAACAAGCTGGCCCTGACCGGTGCGATTTTCAACATCGAGAAGACCAACGCCAAGGTGAACATCGACCCCTTCACCATGGCCACCGTCGGCAAACAGCGCATCAATGGCGTCGAGCTGGGCTTTGCCGGGGCCATCACCTCGGCCTGGCAGGTATTCGGCGGTTACACCTACATGGACAGCAAGCTGGTGGATACCGGGCCCTCGGTATGGACCACCCGGGCAACGCCGCCTTACACCGCCGCCACCAGCTGGACCTACAACGACAACGCCGCCAACAAGGGCAACCAATTCCCCAACACCCCGCGGGACAGCTTCAGCCTGTGGAGCACCTACAAGGTCATGCCCAAGCTGACCGTGGGCGGTGGCGCTTACTACATGTCGAAGGTCTATGGCGATGCGGCCAACACCAAGTGGGTGCCGAGCTACTGGCGCTTCGACGGCATGGCGACCTATGACGTCGACAAGAGCATCAGCGTCCGCCTCAACGTCAACAACATCTTCGACAAGACCTACTACAACGCTGCCTACGCCACCCACATGGTCGGCGTCGCACCGGGCCGCCAGGCCATGTTGACCGGCATCTTCAAGTTCTAAGCCGTTGCAGCCCCCGTCCGTGCGTACATCAAGCGCGGACGGGGGCTCGCTTTTTCGGGTAGCAGCCCACGCTCCCCCGTCGCTAAACACGCACTACGAGGAAAACACCATCATGATGCTGCACGTACCGGAAGTGCTCAGCCGCGAGCAGGTGGCGGAATGCCGTCGCATCCTCGACAACGCCGAATGGGGGGACGGCAAGGCCACCACCGGCGTCCAATCCGCCCAGGCCAAGCGCAACTGGCAACTGCCGGAAGGCTCCCCAGCGCTAGAGCACCTCCGGGAGATCGTCACCAGTGCCCTGATGGCCAATCCCCTGTTTTTTTCTGCGGCCCTGCCCCAGCGCATCCTGCCGCCCTATTTCAACCGCTACGAGGGCGGCGGCTACTTCGGCAACCACGTGGACAACGCCATCCGCTACGCCCACGGCAGCCCCCTGGGCCTGCGCACCGATGTTTCCACCACCCTGTTCTTCTCCGACCCGGACGAGTACGAGGGTGGCGAACTGATCGTCGAAGACACCTACGGCAGCCACGCTGCCCGGCTGCCCGCCGGCGATGCCATCGTTTATCCCTCCACCAGCCTGCACCGGGTGGAGCCCGTCACCAAAGGCGCCAGGATCTGTTCCTTCCTCTGGACCCAGAGCATGGTCCGGGACGACTGGCGCCGCACGATGCTGTTCGACCTTGACGTGACCATCCAGAAGCTGCGCCAGCAGGTGGGGGACACCCCGGAAGTCATTGCCCTCACCAGCCATTACCATAACCTGCTGCGCCAATGGGCAGAGCTGTGAACCACCCGGCCATGGACGACCTGAAGCACAGCCAGCGCCGTGCCGGCTGGTTGAAGACCCTGCACCACTGGCACTGGATCAGTTCCGCCGTCTGCCTGCTCGGCATGCTGCTGTTCAGCGTCACCGGCATCACCCTCAACCACGCCGCCGACATCGCCGCCCGGCCCCAGGTGGAACAACGTACAGCCCAGCTACCGGCGGAATTGCTCACCACCTTGGAGCGCAACCAGGCTACCGCACCCCTACCCGCCGCGCTGCAGCCCTGGCTGCGCGACACCCTGGCGGTGAACGCTGCCGGCCGGGAGGCGGAATGGTCGGCCGACGAGGTCTATCTGCCCCTGCCCCGCCCTGGTGGCGATGCCTGGTTGCGTATCGACCGGGCCAGCGGCGCGGTGGAGTACGAACGCACCGACCGGGGCTGGGTGTCCTACCTCAACGATCTGCACAAAGGCCGCAACACCGGCACCGCCTGGCGCTGGTTCATTGACATCTTCGCTGCCGCCTGCCTGATGTTTTCCCTCACCGGCCTGCTCATCCTCAAGTACCACGCCGGCAACCGTCCCGCTACCTGGCCGGTGGTCGGCCTGGGGGTCGTGATCCCGGCGCTGCTGGTCCTCCTCTTCATTCACTGACTGCTCCCCGAATCCTCCCATGCGACATTCCCTATCCTTTGCCGCAATGCTTCTCGCCGCCAGCGGCGCCTCCGCTGCCGACCTGGCGGTGGACGTCGAAATTCCCAGCCTCAACGTGGCCGAATACCACCGCCCCTACGTCGCCCTGTGGGTCGAACGGGCCGATCAGAGCGTGGCCGCCAACCTGGCCGTCTGGTACGACCTGAAGAAGTCCAATAAGGAAGGCACCAAGTGGCTCCAGGATCTGCGCCAGTGGTGGCGGCGCAGCGGCCGGGAACTGGAAATGCCCCTGGATGCGGTGACCAGCGCCACCCGGGCGGTGGGTAAGCACAAGCTGAATTTCAGCGAGGGCAGCAAACCTCTCGGCCGCCTGCCCGCCGGCGACTATCGCCTGGCAGTGGAAGCCGCCCGGGAAGTGGGCGGACGGGAGGTGGTGTACATCCCCTTCCAATGGCCACCGCAAAAACCCCTGCAGCTCAAGGCTCAGGGCAAGACCGAGCTGGGCACCATCGTCCTCGATCTGAAGCCCTGACCGCGCCATCCCGCCGATTTCCCTCTTTCGTCCAAGGAGTCCCCGATGTCCCGCCCCCTGAAGCTCGCCGCCGCCCTGGCCCTGTGCCTCAACCTGCCCCTGGCCCAGGCCCACAACGTCTGGCTGCTGCCCTCCTCCACCGTCCTTTCCAAGGCCCAGTGGATCACCGTGGACGCCGCCGTCTCCAACGATCTGTTCTTCTTCAACCACATGCCCCTGGCCCTGGACAACCTGACGGTGTCCGCCCCCAACGGCGACAAGGTGGCGGTGGACAACCTCTCCCGCGGCAAACTGCGCAGCGTCTTCGACGTTAACCTGGCCCAACCTGGTACTTACCGGCTGGCCGTGGTCAACCACGGTGTCATGGGCAACTACAAGCTCAACGGCGAAGCGAAGCGCTTCCGCGGCACCATCGACGCCTACGCCAAGGACATTCCCGCTGGCGCCACCGAAGTGCGCCTCGGGGAGCAGGTCGGCCGCATCGAGACCTTCGTCACCGTCGGCAAGCCCAGCCCTCTCCAAGCCAGCGGCGCCGGACTGGAAATGATCGCCGTGGCTCCCAGCCACCCCAACGATCTGGTGGCCGGCGAGGCCGCCAGCTTCCGCTTCCTGGTGGATGGCAAGCCGGCGGCCGGCATCGAGGTGACCGTGGTGCGCGGCCAATCCCGCTACCGCAACCAGCAGGGTGAAATCCGCCTGACCACCAACGCCGACGGCAATATCACCCTCACCTGGCCCGAACCCGGCATGTACTGGCTGGAAGCAGAAACCAAAGACCAGCGCACCACGGTCAAGGCAGCCAGCGAACGGCGCCTGACCTACGCCGTCACCCTGGAAGTGCTGCCCCAGTGATGCCCCGGCAGTACGCCATCGTCCGGCCATGCTGATCCTGCCCGACGTGCCCCGGCTGGCCGGGGCCGCCGCCATGTTGCTGGCCTATGCCGGCCTGTGTGCCGGCATTCTGGTCCGCGCCCGGAACAAGCGGCGCCGCGCCCTCCAGGCCGCCGCCACCTTACCCATCCTGCCCATCCCGGGCCAGCAGGCGCCACTGCTACTGGCTTTTGCCAGCCAGAGCGGCTTTGCCGAGGAACTGGCCGAGCGCAGCGCCACGGCCCTGCGCGGCGCGGGACAAGCCGTGCGCCTGACCCCCCTGGCCGACCTCGCCCTGGCCGACTTGCGTAGCGGCTCACCGGCCCTGTTCGTGGTCAGCACTTGCGGCGAAGGCGATCCTCCGGACAACGCCGCCACCTTCGTGCGCCGCCTGCTGGCGGAAAAAACGGGGCAAACCACTCCACTGAGGAGTCTTACCTACGGCCTCTTAGCCTTGGGCGACCGGGAATATCGCCACTTCTGCGGCTTCGGTCGCAATCTCGACACCTGGCTGCAAGAAGCAGGAGCGACTCCGCTATTCGAACGCATTGAGGTGAACAACGGCGATGCCACGGCCCTGGAACGTTGGCGCCATGCCTTGGCCCACGTCGCGGGGTACCGGGAGGCTAGCGGGGATGGCGCCAGCAGTAGTGAAACCCTCTCCTGGCTGCCCCCAAAATATTCCCCGTGGCGCCTTGCCGAGCGCCGCCATCTCAATCCGGGAAGCCAGGGTGAAGCGGTATTCCACCTGGAACTCTGCCCGCCGGAAAACGACGCGGCGCCCTCTTGGGAATCCGGCGACCTGCTGCAAGTGGCCGCCCCCGGCATCGACGGCGAACTACTGCCTCCTCGGGACTATTCGATCGCCTCGATCCCCAGCGACGGCCGGGTGCATCTGCTCATCCGCCAGCAGCGTGGCCCGGACGGGCGCCTCGGAGCGGCTTCAGGCTGGCTGAGTACAGGCATCGCCGTCGGCGGTTGCGTCATGGCCCGCCTGCTCCCACACCGCAACTTCCGCCTGGGCGATAACATCCGGCGTCCCCTGATCCTGATCGGCAACGGCACCGGCATGGCCGGCCTGCGCGGCCACCTGCGCGCGCGCCGGCAAGCGGGGGCCAGACCGAATTGGCTGCTCTTCGGCGAACGGAACGCTGCCTGCGATTACCACTACCGGGAGGAGATCGAGGACTATCGGCAAACGGGGCTGCTGCAGCGCTTGGATCTGGCGTTCTCCCGGGATCAGGCCGACAAGGTCTATATCCAGGACCACCTGCGTGCCGCCGCTACCGACTTGCACAGCTGGCTGGCCCAGGGCGCCTCCCTTTACGTCTGCGGTAACGCGGTAGGCATGGCAGAAGCCGTACACCAGACCCTCGCCGATCTGATCGGCGTCGACGCCCTGGATCGTCTAATAGTGGAAGGTCGCTACCGTCGCGACGTTTACTGAGGACGACGCGTCCCTGGAAGGGTTTCACACTGCCCAAAGCAAAACGCCCATCCAAGCCGGATGGGCGTTTTGCTTGGCAGGAGAAACCCGATCAGCGTACCGCCGGACCTTCGCCGAACAGCTTGAGCACCAGGCTCTGCGCCATGTCGGCACCGAAACGCTTGGCAAAACGCTCGGCGATATTTTCCTTGACCGAGAAATCCATCAGTTTTTCCGCCTTGATCACGTCCCGGGCGACGCTATCCACCGTGCCGTAGTCGTCCACCAGGCCCAGCTTGACGCCCTGGGTGCCGGTCCAGACCAGGCCGGAGAAGATTTCCGGGCTTTCCTTGAGACGATTTCCGCGCCCCTTGCGCACGGCCTCGATGAACTGGCGGTGGATCTCGTCGAGCATGGCCTTGGCGTAGGCTTTCTGCTGCGGCTCCTGGGGCGAGAACGGGTCGAGGAAGCCCTTGTTCTCGCCGGCCGTCAGGAGGCGCCGCTCCACGCCAAGCTTGTCCATGGTGCCGGTAAAGCCGAAACCGTCCATCAGCACGCCGATAGACCCGACCAGACTGGCCTTGTTGGCGTAGATCTTGTCCGCCGCGGACGCCACGTAGTAGCCGCCGGAAGCACACAGATCCTCGACCACCGCATACAGCGGGGTATCCGGGTACTTGGTACGCAGGCGCTTGATCTCGTCGTAGATGATGCCCGACTGGACCGGGCTGCCGCCGGGGCTATTGATACGGAGGATGACGCCGGCAGTACGCTTGTCCTCAAAGGCTGACTGTAGCGCGGCATTGATCTTCTCGGCGCTGGCGACGCCACCGGCGTCGATGGTGCCATGCACATAGACGACCGCCGTATGCTTGCCGTCCGGCAGCTTGTCCGATCCCCCCAGATCCAGGGCAAGGAAGATGAAAACCGCCAGGTAGCCGAACCCTAGCAGCTTGAAGAAAATCCCCCAGCGGCGCCGTGCGCGCTGCTCGCTCAAGGATGCGGTAGCGAGCTTTTCCAGCAGCTTGCGCTCCCATTGGGGGTCGGTGGTACCGCTCGGTTGTGAGTCGGGTTGAGGATAATCAGCCATGGAGATTTCAACACTTGAAATAATGAATAAGGCAGTGCGGGGCGACGACTTGCTTGAGATTCCCGATCACAGATCAATGTTATCGGCATCAACCATATGAAATACGGCCCCTTCGCGTTCCACCACCGGTACAGGAATCAATCCGCGACCATTGCAACGGCCACCGAGGCAGCGCCCGGAATGCGGGTCGTAGAGCGCGCCATGCACTGCACAAATCAAGTATAGCCTTGAATGATCGAAGAATTCTCCCTCCTGCCAATCCAGCTCTACGGGAACATGGGCGCAGCGATTGAGAAATCCCCGGACCTGTCCGGCAAAACGGACGACGAAGGCCGGCTCGGCTACACCGTGGCGCCACACCGAAAAGCGCACACCTTTTCCTCCATCCTCCAAGTCGGCGGCCTGGCAGATGTAAGCGTATTGGGTGGATTCCCCGTCTTCGGGTTCCATCATCCGTGACGGCGTAGCCACGTCCCAAGTTCCTCGACCGCATCAACCACTGCCAGCGGCCCCAGGGCTTTGAGTTCCTCAGGCACGTGAGCACCATAGGTAACGCCAATTGCACCTGTGCCGGCGTTAGCCGCCATCTGCAGGTCGTGGGTGGTATCGCCAATCATCAGGGTGCGCCCGGGCGGAACCGCAAACTCCTCCATCAGCTCCTGCAACATCTGCGGATGGGGCTTGGAATGGCACTCGTCGGCACAACGCGTGGCATGGAAGAAATCTTCAAGACCGCTCACCGCCAATGCCCTGTTGAGACCGAGACGACTCTTGCCGGTCGCCACCGCCAACGCATAGCCGGCATCCTGTAGCTCGGCCATCAGTTCGGGGATCCCGCCAAACAACGTCAGTTCATGATCCCGGGAGAGGTAATGGTAGCGGTAGCGTTCGACCATTTCCTCGTAGCGCTCCCGAGGCAGGTCCGGCACGGCATGATGCAGTGCATCGGCCAGCCCTAGGCCAATCACGTAGCGAGCTTGGCGGTCAGTGGGTACCGACAGGCCCAGATCGCGGCTGGCGGCCTGAATTGCAGTGACGATGGCCGCCGCCGAATCCATCAAGGTGCCATCCCAGTCGAAAACGATCAGATCAAATTGCTTCGCCATAATCCTGTTGCTCCCGTGCCGACAGTCGGACGAGGTATTGGTGTAGTTCAGAGGGCAAGGGAGCCTCCAGATTGAGTCGCTCCCCAGTCAAAGGGTGAGGAAACGACAAGCGCCAGGCATGCAGGAACATGCGTTTCAGTCCATCCTTGGCCAAGGCCTTGTTCAGGGCGAAATCCCCGTATTTTTCATCCCCCAGGATAGGGTGCCCCAGGTGGTTCAAGTGCACCCGGATCTGGTGGGTTCGCCCGGTCTTTATCTGCGCCTCCACCAGCGAAGCCGATTGCCAGCGGGCCACGAGACGAAAAATACTGTGGGAAGCCTTGCCGTCTTCATGGACCGAAACACGCCGCTCACCGTCCTCGGTCAAGTACTTGTGCAGTGCCGCTTGAACGTGGGTCACCGGTTTTTCCAGGCGACCCTTGGCCAGGGCCAGGTAGCGCTTGTCGGCGCGGTGATGGCGAAACAGATCATGCAACGCCGTCAGGGCCGAGCGTTTCTTGCCGATCAACAGCAGCCCCGATGTTTCCCGGTCGAGCCGGTGGGCCAGCTCCAGGAAGCGTGCCTGGGGGCGCTGCCGGCGCAAGGCCTCGATGACGCCAAAGGACAGGCCACTGCCGCCATGGACGGCAATACCTGCCGGCTTGTTGATGGCAAGCAAGGCGTCGTCTTCATACACCACCGGCAACTCGGCGCGCAGCATGCCGACTTCGGCGGTAGCGGTAGCCACCGGCTTTTCGGCCAGGCGGATGGGCGGGATACGCACCGTATCACCCGCTTGCAAACGGTAGGCGGCATCGACCCGGCCGCTGTTTACCCGCACCTCACCGCTGCGCAAGATGCGGTAAACATGGCTTTTCGGCACGCCCTTGCAGACGCGCACCAGATAGTTGTCGAGCCGCTGCCCCGCCTCGTCGGCATCAATAACGACGCGGTTTACCGTGCTTTTTTGAATCTCGGACATTTTTGGATATATACTTCCTGCGATTTTCGTCTCAGCCTGAAAGGGACGCTGCGCTGTAAGACCGAACGGACCCGTTCCAACACACCGGAATACACCCGTGGCCAGCCACAGCCGCCTCGCTTGCGCGAACCTGCGCAAGATCAGGCCAACGCTAAATCAGACGGTTAATGTCGCTCACCAAAAAGCAGCGATGGTACTGGATTTGCGCGCCTCAAGCATTAAAGCGATAAACGCACGTTCAGCCGCCCATGCAGAACAGTAGCGGTTTCCCCGGCACGCCCCACAACGGCTTTTCCGGCTGAAACCCGGTAATAACCTACCGACCCATCAGCGCTACCCGATACTCCCAGCGATTTTCAAGAATTAGTTGAACCTACGGCCCTTCATGTACAACAGGAAACCGCACAACTAATTGCCTCGCTGCCCTGCAGTGGGAGGCTGCCCGTGCCGGCGCGCGGGAGCCCACACATGAAGCGAATGCTTTTCAATGCGACACAGGCCGAGGAACTCCGTGTCGCGATTGTCGACGGTCAGAAACTGATCGACCTCGACATCGAGTCGGCCGCCAAGGAACAACGCAAGAGCAACATCTACAAGGGGGTCATCACCCGGATCGAACCGTCGCTCGAAGCGGCGTTCGTCGATTACGGCGCCGACCGCCACGGCTTCCTGCCGTTCAAGGAAGTCTCCCGCGCCTACTTCCAGCCGGGCGTCGAAGTCAGCAAGGCCCGTATTCAGGATGCTCTGCGCGAAGGTCAAGAGCTGATCGTCCAGGTCGACAAGGACGAGCGCGGCAATAAGGGCGCCGCCCTGACCACCTACGTCAGCCTGGCCGGCCGCTACCTCGTTTTGATGCCCAACAACCCCCGCGGTGGCGGTGTTTCCCGCCGCGTCGAGGGTGATGAGCGTGCCGAGCTGCGGGAGATCATGGACCAGATCGAGGTCCCCGGCGGGATGAGCCTGATTGCGCGCACCGCCGCCATCGGCCGCAGCGCTGAAGAGCTGCAGTGGGACCTGAACTACCTGCTGCAACTGTGGACCGCTATCGAAGGCGTCTCCTCCGAACAGAAAGCCCCGCTGCTGATCTATCAGGAAGGCAGCCTGGTCATCCGCGCCATCCGCGACTACTTCCAGCCGGACATCGGCGAGATCTTGATCGACACCGACGAGATCTTCGAGCAGGCCCAAGCCTTCATGGGCACGGTAATGCCCGCCAACGTCAGCCGGGTCAAGCGCTACCGCGACGACGTCCCCCTCTTCTCTCGCTTCCAGATCGAGCACCAGATCGAGACCGCCTTCGGCCGGCAGGTGAACCTGCCCTCCGGCGGCGCCATCGTGATCGACCATACCGAAGCCCTGGTGGCCGTGGACGTGAACTCCGGCCGTGCCACCCGCGGTCAGGACATCGAGGACACCGCCTTCCGCACCAACCTGGAAGCGGCCGAGGAACTGGCCCGCCAGCTGCGCCTGCGCGACCTGGGCGGCCTGATCGTCATCGACTTCATCGATATGGAAAACCAGCGCAACCAACGCGAGGTGGAAAACCGCCTGCGCGATGCGCTGCGCTACGACCGCGCCCGGGTGCAGATGGGCAAGATCAGCCGCTTCGGCCTGATGGAACTGTCCCGTCAACGCCTGCGTCCCGCCCTGGCCGAAACTAGCTACATCCCCTGCCCGCGCTGCAACGGCACCGGCCACATCCGCTCCACCGAGTCCGCGGCCCTGCACATCCTGCGTATCCTCGAAGAAGAGGCCATGAAGGAAAACACGGGCGCCGTGCACTGCCAGGTGCCGGTGGACGTGGGCACCTTCCTGCTCAACGAGAAGCGCAACGACATCCAGGCGATCGAGTTCCGCCACAAGGTCACAATCCTGCTCATCCCCAACAAGCACCTGGAGACCCCGGCCCACGAAATCATCCGCCTGCGCCACGACGACCTGAACCAGGAAGAAGTCCGCGCCCCGTCCTATCGCATGGTCAATGCGCCTGCCGACGAAGTAGCGCTGGCTACCGAAGCCAACGCCAAACCGGTACGTCAGGAAGCTGCCATCAAGAATCTGACGCCGGAGCAGCCCGCCCCTGTGGTGCCGGAAAAGGCGCCTGAAGCCAGCACCAAAGTCGGCGAGCCGGGCATCATTTCCCGCATTTTCGGCTGGTTCCGCGGCAATCGTCCGGAGGAGAAGACAGCCGCTCCGGCACCGGCGCCTCGCGGCCGTAACGGCCAGCGCGATGGCCGCGGGGAGGGGCGTGATGGTCGTCGCAGCGAAGGCCGTGGCCGGCGCGGCGAACGTAGCGATACGGGCCGTGGCGAAGGCCGCGGCAAGGAGACCCAGGAAACCCGTGAGAGCCGTGGCGAAGGGCGCAATCGCTCCTCCCAGGAAAATCGCCCGGCTCAGCAAGGACGCGGTGAAGCTGGCGAAGGCCGTCGGAGTCGCGGCGAAGGGCGCGAGCCCCGTGGCGAAGGCCGCGACAATCGTCGTGAGCGCCCGGTCCAGCAGAACGAAGAAGGCCAGGTCACGGCTGAGCGTGCCGAACGACAGGAACGCGCTGAGCGTCCCGAGCGCGGTGAACGTCGCGAAGGGCGCCGCGAGCGCGGTGAGCGCTCTCCCAAGCAACAGGCCGATGCAGTAGCGACCCAGGAGGCCTTGGTGAATGCCGCGGCAGTGGAAGCCGGTATTGCCGTGGAAGCGATTCCGGCTGCGGAAGCTCCGGCAAGCGAAGCTACTGCAGAAGGCAGCGGCGAAGAAGGCAGCCGCCGTCGCGGTCGCCGTGGTGGCCGTCGCGAACGCGGTGAGCGCCGCCCGCAGGAGAACGTAGCGGGGGAAACTGGCCAGGAAGAAATCGTCCAGCCGACAGCGGAAATCGATGTGACTGCGTCCGCACCTGCCGAGCAGGTGGAACAGGCTGCAACGACCGCCCCCGCAGCCAGCGAGCCTGTCCTCAGCCCTGCGGTCCCTGTCGCGGCGGAACCTGCCCCACAGATCCAGGAAGTGGCACAAGAAGCCGCGGAAGTTTTGGCTCAGGCCCACGCAGAACCGGCCCCCACCGCCCCCGTGGAAGCCGCTGCTCCCGTTGAGCCGGCAGTCATCGAAGCGGTTACCGCCCCGGCACCGGCGCCAGCACCCAAAGTGGCCGAAGCCCTGGCCGATTCCGGCTTGGTGATGATCGAAACGAAAGCCGATGCGGCTCCAGTGAGTGTTCCGGTTGAGCCGGCAGCCCCTCGTGGTCGCCCGGTTCGTCGTGCTGCGCATGCTGTCAGCTCGGAACCCCTGGTCATGGTTGAAACCCGTGCTACGGACAACCAGGGTTGATCTAGCCCCTCAAGCTTAAACTTTGCTGCAAAAACAAAGGGAGCCGTTAGGCTCCCTTTGTTTTTTTCTAAGCGCCCCCCACTCAGTGCAACGACTTACCGCTCTCCAACCCTGCGACCGGAAGAGCTCCCCCTGCCTCCGGAGGCGACGCCATCTTTTCAGCGTTAGCCTCAGTTGAAGAGGAAGGCAGTGAATCCTTGCCCAGTTCTCGGCAGATTGAAGCCAGCAGCCCTTGGGCAGCATCTTCCACCATGTCCAGAACCAGATCGAAACCATGCCCGAGGCCGTAATACGGGTCGGGAACTTCATCGTCGTCGAACTGGCGGGCGTAATGCATGAAGAGCTTGAGCCGATGCTGCCGGTCGCTTGGGCAGAGCCGCCGCAAGGTGTCCAGATTGGCTCGATCCATCGCCAGCACCAGATCAAAATAATCCATGTCGGCAGCCGCAACTTTCCGCGCCCTCAGCATCGACAGATCATAGCCGCGCATTGCTGCGGCACGCTGTGTACGGGAATCCGGCGCCTCTCCTACGTGGTAGCCGTGAGTACCTGCAGAATCGATTTCAATCGTTTCGGACAAGCCGGCCTGGTTCACGAAATGACGGAAAACCCCCTCTGCCGTCGGAGAGCGGCATATATTCCCCATGCAAACGAATAAAATCTTCATAAACGCCTTGTTATTCAATGCGTTATTTACATTTCAGACGAAAAATCGCCCGAAATGTGCGTATTCGCGCAAATAAAAACACCGCCTAATTCTTAATTACAGAATGCCACCCTAAGTGCCTTTGCGCAATTTGCATTGCAACATGGGCAATGGCCGACTAAGGATTCACTCGGCCAGCAAGGTTATTGAGCTAACATAGCAAGGTATTAGGGGCACGCGACCGCCACGGGACAACTGGCACTTGAAGAGCACTAGGGCCTCATTCCTCATCGTGAACTGCCGCCCCGAATGCTCTCTCCTTGAGCTTGAAAAGCTCATCACGGGCTGCAGCGGCTTTCTCAAATTCAAGATTCTTGGCGTGCTCCAGCATTGCTTTCTCCAACCGCTTGATTTCCTTGGCCACGGTCTTTTCATCCAGGGCATCGTAACGAGCCCGCTCTTGGGCAACCTTGTGGGTTTCCTGGGCGGCGTCGGCATCATAGATACCGTCGATGATGTCCTTGATACGTTTGCTCACGCCTTTTGGCGTGATGCCGTTAGCCGCATTGAACGCCATCTGCTTTTCGCGCCGACGACCGGTTTCGTCCATGGCGCGCTGCATTGAGTTGGTGATCCGGTCTGCATAGAGGATTGCGCTACCGTTGAGGTTACGCGCCGCCCGACCGATGGTCTGAATGAGGGAACGTTCGGACCGCAAGAAGCCTTCCTTGTCTGCATCGAGGATGGCTACCAGCGACACTTCAGGGATATCCAAACCTTCACGCAGCAGGTTGATCCCCACCAGCACGTCGAACTCGCCCAAGCGCAGATCACGGATGATCTCAACCCGCTCCACCGTGTCGATGTCCGAGTGGAGGTAACGCACACGCACGCCGTGCTCGCCCAGGTAATCGGTCAGATCCTCGGCCATGCGCTTGGTCAGGGTGGTCACCAGCACCCGTTCTTCCCGGGCGATCCGTTTGCGGATTTCCGAGAGCACATCGTCCACCTGGCTCATGGCCGGACGAACCACCACTTCCGGGTCGATCAGGCCGGTAGGCCGCACCACCTGCTCCACCACCTGGCCGGCGTGGGTCGCCTCATATTCGGAGGGAGTCGCCGAGACAAATACCGTCTGGCGCATCATCCGCTCGAACTCTTCGAACTTGAGCGGCCGGTTGTCCATCGCCGAGGGCAGACGGAAACCGTACTCCACCAGGTTTTCCTTGCGCGAACGATCCCCCTTGTACATGGCCCCCACCTGTCCAATGGTCACATGGGACTCATCAATGAACATCAGGGCATCGGCCGGCAGGTAATCGATCAGGGTCGGCGGAGGCTCCCCGGGTTGCCGCCCAGACAGATGGCGGGAGTAGTTTTCAATCCCCTTGCAGAACCCCAGTTCGTTCAGCATCTCCAGGTCAAACTTGGTGCGTTGCTCGATACGCTGGGCTTCCACTAGCTTGGCAGTGGACAGGAAATACTGGCTGCGCTCGCGCAACTCGGCCTTGATCGTCTCCACCGCCCGGAGCACCGTGGCCCGGGGGGTTACGTAGTGACTGGATGGATAGACAGTAAATCGCGGTAGCTTGTGCAGAATCTGACCGGTGAGGGGATCGAACACGGTCAGCCCATCGACCTCATCGTCGAACAAGCTGATGCGGATGGCGTGCTCGGCATGTTCGGCAGGAAAGATGTCAATTACGTCGCCCCGAACCCGGAAGGTGCCACGGCGGAAATCGATCTCGTTGCGAGTGTACTGCATGGTAGCAAGGCGTTCGATGATGTCGCGCTGGCCAATCTTGTCGCCCTTGCGGACGTGCAAAATCATGGTGTGATAGTCATCTTTGTCGCCGATACCGTAGATGCATGACACAGTGGCCACGATCACTACGTCGCGCCGCTCCAACAGCGACTTGGTGGCCGACAGGCGCATCTGCTCGATGTGCTCGTTGATCGACGAATCCTTCTCGATGAACAGATCACGGGAGGGAACGTAAGCTTCCGGCTGGTAGTAGTCGTAGTACGAGACAAAGTACTCCACCGCGTTTTCCGGGAAGAACTCATTCATCTCCGCGTACAACTGGGCCGCCAAAGTCTTGTTCGGGGCCAGCACTAGGGCGGGCCGCCCGGTGCGGGCAATGACGTTGGCCATGGTGTAGGTTTTGCCCGACCCCGTCACCCCGAGCAGGGTCTGGAACGACAATCCGTCCTCCAGACCTTCGATCAACTGGCGGATCGCCTCAGGCTGATCGCCGGCCGGTGGAAAGGGCTGGTGCAAGCGATAGGGGCTGTCGGGATAGGTAACAACCTTGGAGCTATCCACCGAGCGGTGTTCGGCAAGTTTTACGATTTCAGCCATGTTAAAATTTTGTGCAGTTCAAAGGCGGGCGCGCTGGAATTATCAGGGATAAGTTCCTGCCGTTGCCGTCTATTCTAGGGGTTAGTGACCGGCCTTTCCGGTTACGTTCCTGCCCTACCCCACTGTTTTTATTTTTGGAGCTTTCTGGAGCACCTATGACTTCCTCGATCTTCGCCGCCGTCGAGATGGCCCCTCGGGATCCGATTCTCGGACTGACCGAATCCTTCAACGCCGACACCCGCCCCACCAAGGTGAACCTGGGCGTTGGCGTGTACTACGACGACAACGGCAAGATTCCGCTGCTGGCCGCCGTCAAGGCTGCTGAAAAGGCCCGTCTGGAAGCGGCTCCGCCCCGTGGCTACCAGCCCATCGAAGGTCCGGCCACCTACACTCAGGCCGTGCAGAACCTGCTGTTCGGCGCCGGCTCCGATCTGATCGCTGCCGGCCGCGTGGTCACCGCCCAAGGTATCGGCGGCACCGGCGCCCTGCGCATCGGCGCCGACTTCCTCAAGCGCCTCAACCCGGGCGCCACGGTCTACATCAGCGACCCCTCCTGGGAAAACCACCGCGCCCTGTTCGAGGCCGCGGGCTTCCCTGTGGAGACCTACCCGTACTACGACGCGGCCACCCGCGGCGTGGACTTTGCCGGCATGAAGGCCAAGCTGCTCTCCCTGCCCGCCGGCTCGGTGATTCTCCTGCACGCCTGCTGCCACAACCCTACCGGCGCCGATCTCTCCGATGCCCAGTGGGAAGAAGTGGTCGCCGCCTGCCGTGAAAAGGGCCTGGTGCCGTTCCTCGACATGGCCTACCAGGGCTTTGCCGACGGCATCGACCAGGATGCGGTGGCGGTCCGCCTGTTCTCTGCCTCCGGCCTGCAGTTCTTCGTCTCCAGCTCTTTCTCGAAGAGCTTCTCCCTCTATGGCGAACGTGTCGGCGCCCTGTCCATCGTCACCGCCAGCAAGGAAGAGTCTTCCCGCGTTCTGTCCCAGGTGAAGCGCGTCATCCGCACCAACTACTCCAATCCGCAAATCCACGGCGCCGCCATCGTCGCCACCGTGCTGAGCAGCCCTGAACTGCGCGCCCAGTGGGAATCCGAGTTGGCTGGCATGCGTGACCGCATCCGCGCCATGCGCACTGGCCTGGTTGAAAAGCTGGCCGCCAAGGGCGTGGCCCAGGACTTCTCCTTCGTGGTCAAGCAGCGGGGCATGTTCTCCTATACCGGCCTGAGCGCCGATCAGGTGGCCGTGCTGCAGAAGGACTTCGGCATCTACGCCGTCTCCACCGGTCGCATCTGTCTGGCAGCCCTCAACGCCAAGAACATCGACTACGTGGCCGATGGTATCGCTCAGGTGCTGAAGGGCTGAGTTTCAGGCCTTTTTTCACCAATGAAAAACGCCCCGTTCAGGGGCGTTTTTCATTGCTACACCATCCTGCCAATTAACGGAGTCGGCGCAGCTGCGGGTCAGCGACCGTACCGCTCAGTTGCACCTGAGCCCGCAACCGATTGGCGCTGCCTCGCAGTTGAACGTCAAAAATACCCTCGAGCTTGCTCTCACCCTCGATGGATAACCGGCCCGTTGCACTGGCCAAGCCAGATTGCAGCGCCAAGCCACTTAGCTGGATATTCTTCGGATCACGGCGAATGCGCCCCTCCAAGCTGTCGAAGGTAGTCGCACCGCCACGGGAAAATGGACCCACTCCTGCACGGACCGCTTGCAGCAAATCGAGTGAGGCGACCTCCCCCTTGCCCGCAGAGATACTGCCCTCATAGCTCAAACCAGCCCACAGTGCCGCCCAATCTCTACCTTCGGCACGCACGGCCAAGTCGGCCGAATACGAGCCTTGCAACGCGATCCTAGAGCGTCCAAGCAACTCGGAGAAACGGGCGCCCGCCATATGACGCAGCGCCAGCCGCCCATCAAGCATCAGTTTTTCACCGTTTAGCTGTAACCTCCCCTCGCCCCGCCAGCGGCCATCCAGCGCCAGGACATCCAGCTTGCTCAGTGTCACCAGCATGGCGCCACTCGGTGCGCTGGAGATCAGCGCTTGCCCATCTACCTGATCGAGCTTCCAGCGCAACGCAGGATCTGGCTGCCAGTTCACGCCCTGCCAGGCTACCGTCACCCCGGCAGACGAAGCGGCAATGGTTGCGCGCAGCGACCTGTCTGTATTCGTTATAAGCGTCTGGCCCTCAGGGCCTCCCTGGGAATCGACGCTCCATCGTCCAGGAAGGTCCACGCTCCCCAAGCCAAGCGTCACCTCGTGCAGAACAATCCTGGCCCCCTGCCCTCCTCCCCCCAGCTTATCGCCGAGGGCATGAAGGCCCGCCGTGGCAACCACGGGCAGGTTCGCCCTTCTGACCTCGACACGCTTGCATAGCGGATGCCGAGAAAGGAGGCTGCTCCACTGAGGAACCAGCGCAACCTCCTCCAGACTCATGCCTCCATTGCCAGCTTTGATGCTCCCGGCCACCAACGCAGGCTGCCCAGCCCAGCCAAGATGCAGCTCACCGACCTCGACCGCCTGGCCAAGCACCTGGCCCACGGCTTCCGCCAGAAGGTGGCGATACCGTTGCTCGGGGACACCAAAGGATGCCCAGATCGCTCCGATCGCCAACAACAGCGCACCAAGCCCAATGACGCCGGGCCTGGGCAGGTAGTTTCGCCACCGAGAAAAATCAATCACGTTCAGGTTGACAGCCTTATTTTCCTTTTTAACTGGCGGAAGGCTTGGTGCAACAGGTGGCTCCTCCGGCCGGGTATCCTCCGTGCCTTCTTCACCCCCGCCAGCCAGAGATGCCTGCAAGAACGATTTTTCTGACTCCAGTAGCGGCTCAGCGGGAGCCATGCTCCCCGGATCGGCAGCATGCACCGAATGCTGTGCGGAGGTAGATTGAACCCATACCGAACTCCCCGCGCTTGCGGGGGCGATGAAACCATCACGCTCCAGTTCCTGTAGGGATTGCTCTACCAACTGGGCATTCCCCACCTTTGCCGACAACTCACCGACGGGCGCTTTACCATCGACCAGGATAAGCACCATACGGAGGTTTCGCTGCACCACACGCGTCCTCTGACGTATTGCCTCCTCACCGGCCGGAGTCTTGGAATAAACGAGGTTTTGGTCCATAAACAACATTCTCGCAAGAAAAGTGTTGACTTGGATACGCCAACCCCCTATTATTCGCGCTCTCGCAACGACGCAGACAACTGCAACGAAGCGATTCCCCGATAGCTCAGTCGGTAGAGCAACGGACTGTTAATCCGTGTGTCCCTGGTTCGAGCCCAGGTCGGGGAGCCAAATTCCAGAAGGGGCTCCGAGAAATCGGAGCCCCTTTTGCTTTGCGCTTTCCCCTGGCGCTTGCCCTCCGCGCCTCAATCCGACCCTAACATCAAAAACCCAACGATAGAAAGCCTATCCAGAGCAGTTTAAGGCCGCCAACCACCGTCTTTTTGGACAAGAACGTGTAATTTCTTGCCAGGCAGCGGAAAACTGACGAAAGAGGCGCAAAACCCGTAGTGCCCCACGATAAATCAACATACCTTTGCATCACCAGACAAAGCGGCTATTAATCGGTTGAGACTCTCGCACTGGCGGCACGTCGGCCGGCGTCTGTTTCTTGTGCCACAGCCGCGCCCTGTCCATGTACCACCAGCCGGAAGGCGATTGTTTCACCCACTCGGCTCCAAAGCTTTCCTGCTCATAGGGCAGCCAGGATTGAAGGTCGTCAGTGCCATGCCCGACCTCGCCCGAGGAGTGCGTATAAAGCTGAGCCCGATCCCGGTTCTCCTGGCGCACCAAGTCGCGCACCTCTTGCCGACGATCATCATCACGAATAGCGACAAAGCCCCCCAAGGTGTTGCCGATCACGCCTTGGACATACCACGCCTGCAAGCGCGGATAACGGTCGCGTAGGCAACGCACGACCCGACTCAGATCACCACCCTCGTAAGGCAGCCGATCCACCTCGCTATCGCCGCCCTGCCCATAGACCACGCGAACAACCGCCCTCGCCTCTTCCTGGGTACCTGCTGCACCGGTATAGAGCCCTACGCTGGTACAAGCAGATAGGACGACCAATCCGAGCAGCACGCCAAGCGCGCGCCACGGAGCCCGACGAATCCAGCCCATCAAAGGCAACGATGTCATACAGGGCCCTCCAACGAAAAAAGCCTGCGAAACAGTTTCGCAGGCTTTTTATCGGATGAGGAGCCCCCGTCAAGCGCTGGGGGCGAACACCTTACTGAAGATTTTCCAGGCGCAACCGGGTGACCTTACCCTGAACGACAGGAAGCGCTTCGACTTTGGCGATCGCGGCATCAGCCTGCTTCTCGACGCAGATATGGGTCAGGATGATGATGTCGGTCTGGGCTTCGCCTTCATCTGGCTCGCGCTGCAGCATGGCGTCGATGGAGATCCCCTCGTCTGCCAGGATGCGGGTGATGTCTGCCAGCACACCCGGCTTGTCCTCGACCCGCATGCGCAGATAGTAGGCGGTTTCCACTTCCGAGATGGGCAACACCGGCAAGTCGGCCAGTTGATCGGGCTGGAAGGCCAGATGCGGCACCCGGTTCTCCGGATCGGCAGTGGCCAGGCGCGTGACATCCACCAGGTCGGCGATCACGGCGCTGGCCGTCGGCTCGGCGCCGGCGCCCTTGCCGTAGTAAAGGGTGGCGCCCACGGCATCGCCCTGGACCAGAACGGCGTTCATGGCACCCTCGACGTTGGCGATCAGGCGCTTGGCCGGCACCAGGGTGGGATGGACACGCAGCTCGATGCCCTGTTCGCGACGCCGGGTGATACCCAACAGCTTGATGCGATAACCCAGCTGTTCGGCGTACTTGATATCGGTGGCATCGAGCTTGGAAATCCCTTCCACGTGCGCTTTGTCGAACTGCACCGGAATACCGAAGGCGATCGCCGAAAGGATCGTCACCTTGTGGGCGGCATCCACCCCTTCGACGTCGAAGGTCGGATCGGCCTCGGCATAGCCCAGTCGCTGGGCTTCCTTGAGTACGGTCTCGAACGACAAGCCCTTGTCGCGCATCTCGGAGAGGATGAAGTTGGTGGTGCCGTTGATGATGCCGGCGATCCACTGGATACGGTTGGCAGAAAGCCCCTCGCGCACCGCCTTGATGATGGGAATGCCGCCAGCCACGGCGGCCTCGAAGGCTACCATCACCCCCTTTTCCCGGGCCTTGGCAAAAATCTCGCTGCCATGGACAGCCAGCAAGGCCTTATTGGCGGTCACCACATGCTTGCCGTTTTCGATGGCCTTGAGCACCAGCTCCTTGGCCACGCCGTAGCCACCGATCAACTCCACCACGATGTCGATGTTGGGGTCGCTCACGACGGCAAAGGCATCGTCCACCACCTTGCAGGCGCCGCCTGTAATCGCTGTCGCCCGGGTCACATCCTTGTCGGCCACCACGGTAATCTGAATGGGGCGCCCGGCACGGCGAGTAATTTCCTCGGCGTTACGCTGCAAAACGGTGAACGTACCGCCCCCGACGGTACCGATGCCCAGAAGGCCGACATTGATGGGTTTCATAGAGCTCTTGCTTGTGGATGAAAGGAATAATTGCCGTTGTGGCGTCAGGCGTTGCCGTGACGCTTGCGATAACCATCGAGGAAGCGGGCGATGCGGCCGATGGCCTCGCGCAAATCGTCCTCATGGGGCAGGAACACCAGCCGGAAGTGATCCGGGTGGGGCCAGTTGAAGCCAGTGCCCTGAACCAGCAGCACTTTCTCCGCTTCCAGCAGTTCGCAGATGAACTGCTGGTCGTCGGCAATCGGGTACATCTTCGGGTCGAGCCGCGGGAACATGTACAAGGTCGCCTTGGGCTTGACGCAGGTTACCCCGGGGATGGCGGTAATCAGTTCATGGGCCAGATCGCGCTGGCGGCGCATGCGACCACCCGGGGCCACCAGGTCGTTGATGCTCTGGTAACCGCCCAGGGCGGTCTGAATGGCGAACTGCCCCGGCACGTTGGCGCACAGACGCATCGAGGCCAGCATATTGAGGCCCTCGATGTAGTCCTGGGCGTGGCGCTTGTCGCCGGACACCACCATCCAGCCGGCCCGGTAGCCGCAGGAGCGGTAGTTCTTGGACAGGCCATTGAAGGTGATGGTCAGCACGTCCTCGGACAGGGAGCCGATGGAGGTGTGGGTCACCCCGTCGTAGAGCACCTTGTCGTACACCTCATCGGCGTAGATGATCAGCTGGTGCTGGCGGGCGATCTCGACGATCTCGCGCAGCAGGTCGTCCGGGTACAGGGCCCCGGTCGGATTGTTCGGGTTGATCAGGACGATGGCCCGGGTGTTGTCGGTGATCTTGCTGCGGATATCGTCCAGGTCGGGCAGCCAGCCGGCGCCCTCGTCGCAGATGTAATGGCGCGGCGTACCGCCGGACAGACTCACGGCGGCAGTCCACAGCGGATAGTCGGGCGCCGGCACCAGCACCTCGTCGCCGTGGTTGAGCAGGGCGTTCATGGCCATCACGATCAGCTCGGACACGCCATTGCCGATGTAGATGTCCTCCAGCCCCACGCCCTTGATCTTCTTCTCCTGGGTGTAGTGCATGATCGCCTTGCGGGCGGAGAAGATGCCCTTGGAGTCGGAATACCCAGCAGAATTGGGCAGGTTGCGGATCATGTCCTGCTGGATTTCCTCGGGCGCGTCGAAGCCGAAGGAAGCCAGGTTACCGATGTTGAGCTTGATGATCTTCTGCCCTTCGTCCTCCATCTGCTTAGCTCGGGCCAGCACCGGTCCACGAATGTCGTAGCAGACGTTGGCAAGCTTGGCGGATTTCAGGATCGGTTGCATGGCAGTAGGCGCGTCTTGAGCGTCGGAAAAAGATTCGGTAAGCGTGCCGGAAGGGCTAGAGAGATCACTCATGTCGGTATCGGCCGAACGAGAGCGTTATACAACGCCCCTGCAACCGCCCCACCCGAAGCGCACCCGAAAGATGCGCGATCGACTAAAACGGCCCGGCCTATCTTGTCGGGAAAGCCTATAATCCTACCCTTTCTTAAGGCGTTGTGCATCGCAACGGAAGCACTCGGCACCGATGAAGCTCCACCTTTCCAGAACCGATGGCCTCTACACCTTCTCCGGGTACGGCGACGGCTACGTCACCGTTAACGGGAAGCGCCACGAAAGCAACCTGCTGGTCAGCCCAACCCGGCTCACCCCCGGATGGACGAGTCATGACTTCGACGCCTTGAGCGAGGATGATTTCGCACTGCTGGCCGCCACCGATGCCGAAATCCTTATTTTGGGCACCGGCCGGTCTTTCCGCTTCCCCCACCCGCGCCTGACCCAACCCCTGCTCGCGACCGGACGCAGTCTGGAAGCAATGGATACCCAGGCGGCCTGCCGTACGTACAACATCCTCGCTGCTGAGGACCGCAAGGTGATTTGCGCCTTGCTGCTGCCCTAACCAGGGATACTTGCTGCAAATTGCATGGCTTTCTCGTTACCTGGTGGTAACGCTCCCGGACACCGCATCATCAAAAGAAAAAACTAATGGAATCTCGTCGCCCGCGCTCTCTACTCCTATTTCTACTGATTGTGCTGGTTGTCTGGTTTGGCAACCTTGAATACCGCAAGCTGGTTCGTCCGGACGAGGGGCGCTACGCGGAAATCCCGCGGGAAATGGTCGTGAGCGGCGACTGGACCACCCCCCGGCTTAACGATCTCAAGTATTTTGAAAAGCCGGCCCTGCAATACTGGGCAACGGCGGTTTCCTATACGGTATTCGGCGAACACAACTGGTCCGCCCGCCTGTGGCCGGCCCTGACGGGTCTGTTCGGCATTCTCGCCGTCTGGCTTACCGGTGCCCGGTTGTTCGGCAAAAACGCGGGGTTTCTCGGCGCAGCGGCGCTTTCCGGCAGCCTGTTGTACGTCGTGCTTTCCCACGTCCTGTCCCTGGACATGGGGGTCTGTTTCTTCCTCAACCTGGCGGTGTTTGCCTTCGCCCTCAGCCGCCGTGCCGATATCAGCACCAGCAGCGAACGGAATTGGCTTTGGCTAGCCTGGATCGGCCTGGGCTTGGCCGTGCTCTCGAAAGGCTTAATCGGGCTGGTACTACCCGGTGCCGCCCTGGTGCTCTACTCGTTGGTCCAGCGGGATTTCGCCTTCTGGCTGCGCATGCGCTGGTTGTCGGGCCTGGGCCTGCTGTTACTGGTTACGGTGCCCTGGTTCGTCGCTGTTAGCCTGAAGAACCCGGAGTTCTTCCATTTCTTCTTCATCCACGAGCATTTCGAGCGGTTCCTGACCAAGGTGCATGGGCGCTACCAGCCGGCCTGGTACTTCATTCCGGTGCTGCTGGTCGGTTTCATGCCCTGGGTCACCCTGTTCCTGGCCGAATGCTGGAACATTGTGCGCACGCCCGGGCGTGGCCGCGGCGAGTTCCGCGCCGATCGCTTCCTGCTCATCTGGGCAGTGGTGATCTTCGGGTTCTTCTCCGCGTCCCACTCCAAACTGATCTCCTACATTATTCCGCTCTTCCCCGCCGGAGCGATCCTGGTTGGCCGGGCCATCGACCGCACTTCCGGGCGCAAACTGCGCTGGCACATGCTCCCAGTAGTGCTGTTCGGCCTGATCTACGTTGGGGCCGCGCTGTGGGTGCCGAACCTGGAGTCGATCCGTAACGACAACCCCGATGTTCCTGCCTACCAGCCTTGGCTGATCGGCGCAGCGGTAATCCTGACGGGATCGGCCATTGCCGGCTTCATCCTGTTCCAGCGCGAACGCAAAACCTTTGCAACCATGGTGGTGGCCATCGGCGGCCTGGTCTGCGCCCAGCTCACCCTGAGCGGCCACGAGACCCAGCGCGAATCCATGTCGGCCTGGGACATCGTGCAGAAGGTCAAGCCCTACATGGATGACAGCCTGCCGTTTTACAGCGTAAACACCTACGACCAGACGCTGCAGCCCTACCTCAAGCGCACCACGACCATGGTGCAGTACAAGGATGAGCTCGATTTCGGCATCCAGCAGGAGCCGGAAAAGTTCATCCCGGACGTGCCCAGCTTCGTCAAGCGTTGGGAGGCCGACAAGCAGGCCTTTGCCTTGCTGCCGCCGGACACCTTCAATCAATTGCAGGCCCAGGGCGTGCCCATGGAGGTCCTGGCCAAGGATTCCCGCCGGGTGATCGTCCGCAAGCCCCAGCCCTGATTCACCCCATTTCCCCTCATGACTGCCATCAGCTTCGCCCTCATCCTCACCGGCGTCCTGCTCAACGCCGCGGCACAGTTGCTCCTCAAGGCCGGCACCAATGCTGTCGGCCATTTCGACTTTCAGCTCGACAACGTCCTGCCCATCGGCCTCAAGCTCGCCTTCGAGCCCCACATCATGGGCGGCATGGCCTGTTATGCCGTCAGCCTGGTGGTATGGATCATGGCCCTCTCCCGGGTGCCGGTGTCGATCGCCTATCCGATGCTCTCCATCGGCTACGTCATCAACGCCTTCATCGCCTGGCAATGGTTCGGCGAACCCCTGGCCACTCAGAAACTCATGGGCATCGGCTTCATCATCGTCGGCGTCTGGCTAGTCGCCCGTTCCCACTAAGCGTCAAGGTTATCGCCATGGATTTTCTGCCCTTCACTCGCCCCAGCATCGACGAGGAAACCATTGCCGCCGTGGCCGATGTGCTGCGCTCCGGCTGGATCACCACCGGCCCCAAGTGCCAGCAGTTCGAAGCCGAACTCTCTGCCCTGTGCGGCGGACGCCCGGTCAAGGTTTTCAACTCTGGGACACTGACCCTGGAAATTGCCCTGGAACTGGCGGGGATAGGCCACGGCGATGAAGTCATCACCAGCCCCCTGACCTGGGCTGCCACCGCCAACGTGGTAGTCAAGCGTGGCGCCCGCCCGGTCTTTGCCGACATCGACCCCGCCACCCGCATGCTCGACCTGGCCAAGGTCGAGGCCGCCATCACGCCCCGCACGAAGGCCATCATTCCAGTAGACCTGGCCGGTCTGCCTCTGGACCGCGACGCGCTCTACGCCCTGGCTACCCGCCATAAGCTGCGGGTGATCGAAGATGCAGCCCAGTCCCTGGGCGCCAATTGGAACGGCACGCCCATCGGCCAGGCCTTCGGCGACAGCTCGGGTTTTGTCTCCTTCAGCTTCCACGCCAACAAGAACCTGACCACCTGCGAGGGCGGGGCGCTGGTGCTACCCCCCGATGTGGAACCGGCCAAGGTGGACCGGTTGCGCCTGCAAGGCGTGCAGCGTTTTCCCGATGGCACTCTCGACGTGGACATGACCGGCCACAAGGGCAACCTCACCGATGTCGCCGCGGCGGTTGGCCTGGGCCAGCTGAAGCGCCTTGATGAATTCACCGCCCGCAGGCGCGTGCTTGCCCAACGCTATTTCGTTGCCCTGCGTGCCGCCGGCCTGGCGCAGCTGCTCGGTTTGCCCCTGGAAGATTTCACCCAATCCAACTGGCACATGTTCCAGGTGCTGGTGCCTGCCGGTCACGACCGTGCGGCCCTGATGGCCGGTTTGAAGGAACAGGGCATCGGCAGCGGCGTCCATTACCCTGCCCTGCACCTCACCACCCTCTACCGTCGTCTTGGCTGGCAAGAGGGGGATTGCCCGGTTGCCGAAGACATCGGCCGGCGTATTTTGACCCTCCCCCTTTTCCCGGCCATGGCGGACTCCGACGTGGATCGGGTCGTCGCCGCCCTGGCCACCCTGCTGCTCCGCTGAATCAATACCAATCACCGTCTGCCGAACCATGAGTCACGCCCATCCCGAGTTGTCCGTCGTCATTCCGGTCTATAACGAGGAGGCCGGTCTCCAGTCGCTCTACGATCGCCTTTACCCGGCCCTGGATCAATTGGGCACCGTTTACGAAGTCATTTTCGTCAACGACGGCAGCCGCGACCGCTCCGCCGCCCTGCTGCGCGAGCAATTCCAGCGCCGTCCGGACGTGACCCGCGTGGTATTGCTGGCCGCCAATGCCGGCCAGCACATGGCCATCATGGCGGGCTTCGAGCAATGCCGTGGGGACGTGGTGGTGACCTTGGACGCCGACCTTCAGAACCCGCCGGAAGAAATCGGCAAGCTGCTCGACGCCGTGCGCGCCGGTCACGACTACGTCGGCTCGATCCGCCGCCAGCGTGAAGACGCCCTGTGGCGCTCGGTCGCCTCGAAGAGCATGAACCGCCTGCGCGAACGGATTACCCGTATCAAGATGACCGACCAGGGCTGCATGCTGCGTGCTTACCGTCGTGAAATCGTCGAAGCCATGCTCGACTGCAAGGAGGTCAACACCTTCATCCCGGCACTGGCCTACACCTTCGCCCACCAGCCCACCGAAGTCGTTGTCGAGCACGAGGCCCGCTCCGCTGGCGAATCCAAGTATTCCCTGTACAGCCTGATCCGCCTCAACTTCGACCTGATGACCGGCTTTTCGGTGGCCCCGCTACAGTTCTTCTCCCTGCTCGGCATCCTGGTCTCCATGCTGTCGGTGGTCACCTACGTCGGCGTGATCATCCACCGCCTGTTCAACCATGAAGTCACCGGCCTGATCGACGTGATCTGGGACCGGGACATCCTCGCCTTCTTCCTGATTGGTCTGGTGCTGTTCGGCCAAGGCATCCTGGGCGAATACGTGGGCCGCATCCACATGCAGGTTCGCTACCGTCCCCGCTACCGGATCGGCACCATCCTCGAATCTCCGGCTGTCAGCACTTCGTCAGAAGATGCTTCTACCCTGCCGGCCTCCCGCCCGACCTTGCAGCCCTGACTTCCAGACTCTCACGATGTCCACATCTTCCCGCGCCATCGTCTTCGCCTACCACAACGTTGGGGCCCGTTGCTTGCTGACCCTGCTCGATGCCGGCGTTACCGTTCCCCTTGTGGTCACCCACGAAGATGATCCCCGTGAAAACATCTGGTTTCAGCGGGTCGCCGACATTGCCCGCGAGCGAGGCATCCCGGTCATCACCCCCGAAGATGTCAACGCCCCCGAAGTGCTGGCCCGAATCGCGGAAGCCGGGCCGGATTTCTTCTTTTCCTTCTACTTCCGCCAGATGATGAAGGCACCGCTCCTGGCGATCCCGCCCCGGGGCGCCTTCAACATGCACGGTTCGTTGCTGCCCAAGTACCGGGGCCGCGTCCCGGTGAACTGGGCGGTTATCCATGGCGAACACGAAACCGGCGCCAGCCTCCATGAAATGGTCGAGAAGCCGGATGCAGGGCGCCTGGTGGACCAGCAGGCAGTTCCCATCCTGGGCGACGACACTGCCTTCGAGGTCTTCAATAAGGTGACCGTCGCAGCTGAAATCTGCCTGCATCGTGCCCTTCCCGGCCTGCTCGCCGGCACTACCGAATTCCAGGCCCAGGATCTGGCCAATGGCAGTTACTTCGGGGGCCGCAAACCCGAGGATGGCCGAATCGACTGGCGGAACATGGCCCAGAGCGTTCATAATCTCGTCCGCGCCGTCGCGCCTCCCTACCCGGGTGCCTTCAGCGATACCGACCTGGGTCGGCTCAAAGTGCTGCGTACCCTGCTTGTCGACGCGCCGGCCGAAGTCGGCCAGCCTCCCGCCCTGACGGTCGAGGCAGGCCAGCTGACGGCCCGCTGTGGCGATGGTCGCAAACTGCGCGTATTGGCTGCTGAACTGGATGACACGCCCCTGACTGCGGAGCGTTTTAGCGCACTTGTTACCGGAAAAGAGCACAATTCGATCCTGCTCTGATCTCCCTTTTTCGATTTCCTGCCTCTCTACCTCGTCATGAAAAAAATCCTGATCCTCGGCGTGAACGGCTTTATCGGCCACCACCTTTCCCAGCGCATCATCGACACCACGGACTGGGAGGTGTACGGCATGGACATGGCCAACGACCGTGTGGCCAGCCTGCTCGATCATCCCCGCTTCAACTTCTTTGAAGGTGACATCACCATCAACAAGGAGTGGATCGAGTACCACGTCAAGAAATGCGACGTGATCCTGCCCCTGGTGGCCATCGCTACCCCGGCCACCTACGTCAAGGAACCGCTGCGGGTATTCGAGCTGGACTTCGAAGCCAACCTGCCGATCATCCGCCAGGCGGTGAAGTACAAGAAGCGCGTGATTTTCCCGTCCACCTCCGAGGTGTACGGCATGTGCAAGGACGCCGAGTTCGACCCCGAAAACTCCGAATTCGTCCTCGGCCCCATCAACAAGCCCCGCTGGATCTACTCCTGCGCCAAGCAGATGATGGACCGGGTAATCCATGCCTACGGCCAGCAGGAAGGCCTGGATTACACCCTGTTCCGCCCCTTCAACTGGATCGGCCCGGGCCTGGATTCCATCTACACCCCGAAGGAAGGCTCTTCCCGCGTCATCACCCAGTTCCTCGGCCACATCGTGCGCGGCGAGAACATCAAACTGGTGGATGGCGGCGCCCAGAAGCGGTCGTTCACCTACGTGTCCGACGGTATCTCCGCCCTGATGAAGATCATCGAGAACAAGGACGGCGTGGCCTCCGGCAAGATCTACAACATCGGCAACCCGAAGAACAACTACTCGGTGCGCGAACTGGCCACCCTGATGCTCGACCTGGCCAAGCAGTACCCCGAGTACGCCGAGAGCGCTGGTCGGGTGCAGATGGTCGAAACCACCTCCGGCGAGTACTACGGTAAGGGCTATCAGGACACCCAGCACCGGGTGCCGAAAATCACCAACACCATGGCCGACCTGGGCTGGGAACCGAAGATCACGTTTGAGGATTCCCTCAAGAACATCTTCGACGCCTACCGCGGCCAAGTTGCGGAAGCCCGCAAGCTGGTGGACTGATTACGCCCGCAACCTCTGGGCCCATCCTCCAGAACAACGCGCCGCCGGCCGGATCATTCCGACGGCGGCGCGTTGTTCTTGGTGCCCCACTCTGCCCAGCCGCCCAGCCCGCACCCGGCTGCTGACTGTTTCCACTTCACCGAATCCCCCATGCCCTACCTCGCCCTCAAGATCGACGTGGACACCTTCCGTGGCACCCGGGAAGGGGTACCCACCCTGATCCAGCTGCTGCGCCGCCATCAGGCCGGCGCCACCTTCCTCTTTTCCCTCGGCCCGGATCACACCGGCCGGGCGGTCAAGCGGGCCCTGCGCCCGGGCTTTGTCAAGAAGGTGCAACGCACCTCGGTAGTCTCCCATTACGGTATCAAGACCCTGCTCTATGGCACCCTGCTGCCGGGGCCGGATATCGGCAAAAAAGCGGCCGACGTGCTGCGCGCCACCCGTGACGCCGGTTTCGAAGTCGGAATCCACTGCTGGGACCACGTGAAGTGGCAGGACGGCGTGGGCAATGCCAACGAAGCCTGGACTCGGGCCGAGTTCGGCAAGGCGGTGCAGCGCTTCACCGAAGTCTTTGGCGAACCGCCCCGGACCCACGGTGCAGCCGGCTGGCAGATGAACGGCACCGCTCTGGCCCTGGAAGGGGAAACGGGCATGGACTACGCCTCCGACGGCCGGGGTCTCCACCCCTTCCGCCCGGTCTGGCAAGGTCGTGAGCTGACCGTACCCCAGTTGCCGACGACCCTGCCTACCCTGGACGAACTGATCGGCGCCGACGGCATCACCGAGGGGAATGTGGCCGACCATCTGCTGCGCCTGACCCAGGCGGCGGACCGGGACCACGTCTACACCCTGCACGCTGAGTTGGAAGGGGGCAAACTGGCACCGGCCTTCGACCGCCTGCTCGCTGGCTGGAAAGCCCAGGGCTACCAGCTTGTCGCCACTCGTACGCTGTTCGATTCCCTGGACGTGGCCAGCCTGCCCCGCCACGAAATCGGCTGGGGTGAGATTCCCGGCCGCTCCGGCCGCCTAATGGTGCAAGGCGCACCCTGTTGATTCCAGCCTAGGGAGGGCTGCCCGAAGTTGGCGGCCCAATCCAGGCACACGTTCATACCGCCGCCTTCCCGGAATTTTCGTTGCGGGACGGCGGCGGTGCGTCATTCCCCCCTCATCCTGCAGCGGTCGGCTTCGCCTGGTACCGGTATTCAGGTCGGCGCCACTGTTCCACCACGAACGCAAGCTTTCACAATTTTCGGCAACTTGAGCGGTCCGCCAACCCCTCGGCAATTGATTCAAACGAACGTTTGATCTAAATTTCATGGCTTTTCCGTCATCAAGGATTTCGCCATGGCCCTTGCCCAGGTCGTCGCCTGGTTTTTCCCCGAGAATGTCCGTACTTCGCCGGAGGCCGCTGTCCGTGCCCGCACCGTGGTCAGCGTCGGCCTGATCGCCGCTCTGGTGGCGCCCCTGTTCGCCCTGTCCTACTACAAGCACGGCCACTACCCGATGGCCAACGGCATTCTGGTCGGCAGCCTTGGCCTGCTGCTCGGCCCCTTCCTGCTCAAAGGCACCGGCAGCGTGCGCCTGGCGGCCCAGTTCGTCACCGCCTCCATGTTCGGCATGGTGGTCTGGATGGTGGCGGTCAACGGCGGCCTCTTCTCCACCAGCATTGTCTGGTTTGCCACCATCCCCCTGGCAGCGGTGTTCATTGCCGGGCGGGGAGCCGGCTACCTGTGGAGCGCCCTTTCCCTGGCCTCCGTGGGGTTGCTGATGGCCATCGAAGGCCGGGGACTACTACCGGCCTCTCCCCTCCCCCATGAACTGCTGCCAACCCTTCAGGGCAAGTCCCTGATCGGCCTGCTGGTGGTGGTGTTCGCACTGGCCCTGGCCTTCGAGCGGGCCCGCCAGCACTCCTTCGGCAACCTGGAGGAAGCGCGCCGCCACGCCGAGGCGGCCTCCGCCCACCTTGAAACCCTACTCACCCAAATCACCACCTCGGTAGGCGCCGCCTCCCGGGAGAGTGCAGGAATCGCCGGCGCCACTGGCCGTATCGCCGACACCATGGGCCAGCAGCAGACACGGGCCCAGTCCATGGCGGCTACCGCCGATGCCATCATTGCCGCCGCCCAGGAAAATGCCCGCCGTTCCACCGAGGCCAACCGGCTGGCCGAAGCAGCCGGGGATCAGGCCAGTGCCGGCGGTGTGGTCATGGATTCAGCGGTGGATCGCCTGGAGCAAGCGCACCAGGCTATCGGCCAGGCTGTGGCCCGAATCGAGGAACTGGGGGCGCGCAACAACGAGATTGGCGCCATCGTCCAGATCATCCGCGACGTGGCCGACCAGACCAACCTGCTGGCCCTCAATGCTGCCATCGAGGCAGCCAGGGCCGGAGAAACGGGGCGGGGCTTCGCCGTCGTCGCCGACGAAGTGCGCAAGCTGGCGGAGCGAACCCAACACGCCACCGGCGACATCGAGCGGCGCATCGCCGAAATCCTCGCCGCCACCCAGGACGCCCTTCAGGCGGTACGTAACGGTGGCGCGCAAATGAAGGATGGCCGGGACAATGCCCGGGCGGCCCAGGAACGACTGGCCGCCGTCATTGGCGAAGCGCAGGTGATTGCCGGCCTGCTCAATGACATCGCGTCCGGAGCGCTTCATCAGCAGGAGCGTTTCAGCGCATTCTCAACCGAGATCACGACCTTCGGCCAAGCCACCGGCGTCCTTTCCCAGGAAACCCAGAGCATCGCCGATGCGACCTCACGCCTCGATCACCTGATGGGCCAGCTGGATGGCGCCATGGCCAGCCCGGCCAATGCCTGACGGCTAAGGCCGGCCGCCACACCGCGGAAGAAGACGTCATACCCCCCACCCTCTGGAGAACCGCGCCACAAGCCAATCTCCAGAGGGTGCCCGGTAACGGCCGGGCCCAGCGCGTTTGCGCAGACACACTTGCCGGGAAGCGCCACTTTCCTGAGAATGGCCCTAACGAATGCATTTTCGGCCTTTCAAGGAGACCCCGATGAGCACTAGCGTACCCGCCGACTTCACCCTCCCCGGCACCGGCGGCGACTTTCACCTGGCAGCAGCCACCCAGGCCGGCCAGGCGGTCGTGGTTTATTTCTATCCCAAGGACAGCACCCCGGGCTGCACCACCGAGGCCGGACAGTTCCGCGACCTTTATGCCGATTTCCTCGCCGCGGGGGCCGTCGTCGTCGGCATTTCCCGGGACAGCCTGAAATCCCACGCCAACTTCAAGGCCAAGCTGGAACTGCCCTTCGAACTGCTCTCCGACACCGACGAAACCGTCTGCAATGCCTTCGGCGTGATCAAGATGAAGAACATGTACGGCAAGCAGGTACGCGGCATCGAGCGCAGTACCTTCGTCTTCGACCGCACCGGCAAGCTGGCCCAGGAATGGCGCGGAGTGAAGGTTCCCGGCCATGCCCAGGCCGTGCTGGACGCCGTGCGCGCCCTGTAACCTTGCCTTGCTATACGGTTCCCTAGCTTCGCCGTTTTATCCGTAGCACCCCGCCGTCGTGTCGCTTGTTGCCCCCCAGTCTCGTCATCAACGAACGCAAGGAAACTCCATGGCCCGCCAATCTGCAGCGCAAGCCAAAGCCGCCCCGAAAACCGCTCCCAAAGCAGCCAAAAAAGCGGTCGCTGCCAGCCCCTCCAAGCTGTTCGTCCTCGATACCAACGTGCTGATGCACGACCCCACCAGTCTGTTCCGCTTCGAGGAACACGACATCTACATTCCGATCATGACCTTGGAGGAGCTGGATAACCACAAGAAGGGCATGTCGGAAATCTCGCGCAACGTCCGCCAGGTGTCGCGCATGCTCGATGAGCTGGTGGCCTCCAGCGAGAGCATCGACGAAGGGGTCGAACTCACCGGCCCGTCCAACAAGCTGGCCACCGGCCGGCTGTTCTTGCAGACCGAGGCCATCTCGGGCGAGCTACCCACGGCGCTGCCTACAGGCAAGGCCGACAACCACATCCTGTCGGTGCTGGTGCACCTGCAGCGCAAGCACCCGAAGCGCCAGGTGATCCTGGTGTCCAAGGACATCAACATGCGCATCAAGGCCCGCGCCCTGGGCCTGGCCGCTGAGGATTACTTCAACGACAAGGTGCTGGAGGATACGGACGTCCTCTACGCCGGCACCCAGGAACTGCCCGCCAACTTCTGGGACAAGCATGGCCAGGGCATGGAGTCCTGGAAGGAAAACGGCAAGACCCGCTACCGCCTGACTGGCCCCATGTGCCCCCAGTTCATGGTCAACGAGTTCGTCTGGCAAGAAGGCCAGGGCAACCCCCTGGCGGCCTGGGTCAAGGAAGTCTCGGGCAAGACCGCGGTGCTGGAAACCCTCACCGACTACTCCCACCCAAAGAATGCCGTATGGGGCATCACAGCCCGCAACCGGGAGCAGAACTTCGCCCTCAATCTGCTGATGAACCCGGAGATCGACTTCGTCACCCTGCTCGGCCAGGCCGGCACCGGCAAGACCCTGCTGACTCTGGCGGCGGGCCTGACCCAGGTGCTGGAGAGCAAGCTCTACGCCGAGATCATCATGACCCGGGTGACCGTGCCGGTGGGTGAGGACATCGGTTTCCTGCCCGGTACCGAGGAAGAGAAGATGGCCCCCTGGATGGGCGCCCTGGAAGACAACCTGGAGGTCCTCAACAAGACCGACGACGAGGCCGGTTCCGGTGACTGGGGCCGGGCGGCGACCCAGGACCTGATCCGCAGCCGCATCAAGGTGAAATCCCTCAACTTCATGCGCGGCCGCACCTTCCTCAACAAGTACCTGATCATCGACGAGGCCCAGAACCTCACCCCCAAGCAGATGAAGACCCTGATCACCCGGGCCGGCCCGGGCACCAAGGTGGTCTGCCTGGGCAACATCGCCCAGATCGACACCCCCTACCTGACCGAGGGCTCGTCGGGCCTCACCTACGTGGTGGACCGCTTCAAGGGCTGGGATCACTCCGGCCACGTCACCCTGGCGCGGGGCGAGCGCTCCCGCCTGGCCGACCACGCCGCCGAGGTGCTATGATTTTGTAACCATACAAATTTCAACGACCGCCCTGAGCCCCGCTCCCGGCGGTCGTATTTTTTCCTGCGAACGGATCAATCAGTCCATGAAACGACGCGCTTTCCTCGCCGCCTCGGCGTTCATTTCCCTCTTCTCCGCCGCCCCCGTCCTGGCCAAGCCGGTCCAGAAAAAGGCGGCCCCGGCCAAACCGGCCGGCAAACCTGCCGGTAAAGCAGGCGCCAAACCTGGTGCCAAAACCCAGGCCAAACCCATCGCCAAGAAGGGCGCCAGTTCCAGCCTGCGCGAAACCAGTGGTAGCGGCTTCCGCCAGTCCCGCCCCCTGACCCCGGTGTCCCTCACCCCGCCCCCCCAGTTCGAATGGCGCGAGTACCAGTTGACCGGCCGCCTCCAGGCCAAGCTGCCGGGCCGCGGCCGTAGTCGCGCCTGGATTCCCCTGCCCCGGGAATCGGACTGGCAACGGGAGATGGACGTCACCTGGAAAGGCAACTTCGAGCGCATCGGCCTGAAGCGCGACCCCTACAGCGATATCACCTTCCTGGTAGCCGACTGGAAGGACGGCGTCACCCCGGAGCTGGAAATCAGCAGCCGCGTAGCCACCCGACAGCGCCTCTTCGACATCACCCGGCGTGGCAACCGCCACGAGGACGACGACACCCTGCAGCGCTACCTGCAGGGCAGCAGCCGCTTGCCCTTGGATGGTGCCATCGCCGATGCCGCCGAGCGTATCTCCGGTCGCATCCGCGAGCCCATGCCCCAGGCCCGGGCGTTCTACGACTGGATCATCGACCAGCCGATCAAGTCCGCCGGACGCAACGACTGCCCCAGTGGCGATGTACAGAACCTGATCGGCGCCGATCGGCAGATCACCTTGTGCGACGATGTCACGGGCTGGAACGCCAGCACCCTGTTCGTCGGCCTGTGCCGGGCTTCGGGCATCCCCGCCCGGGTGGTCTATGGCCAGCGCATCGGCGAATCGCGCCAGTTCCCCAGCCTGGGTGCCAGCGGCAACATCGCCGCGGCCCAGCACTGTCGTGCCGAGTTCTATGTGGCGGCCTACGGCTGGGTGCCCGTTGACCCGGCCGATGTACGCCGTGCCATCGCCCAGGACAATCTGCGCGCCGAAGATCCGAAAACCTCGGCCCTGAAAAAACGCCTGTTCGGCTTTTGGGAGATGAACTGGATCGCCTACCACGCCGGCAGCGACGTCCGCCTGCCCGGTGGCCCAAGCCGCCCTCTCGGCTGGGTCATGGCCCCCCAGGTCGCCCTGGGGGATGGCCCCGAGGCAGTGCTGCTGCCTGCAGACGCCATCACTTGGCAGCAGGAATCGCGTACGGTCGAGAGCTGATCCGCGCCGCCGCTTGACCCTTGACGGGTTCTTTACCGTCAAGGGAACGTTCTTGATGCCGGCCTTGCGCCGCCGGGCCTACGCTGACGCCATACGGATAACAAATCCGGAACCAAGAGGAGCTCCCTCGATGAAGCGCGTCATCTGTATCGGCATCACCCTGGAACACGACCTGCTACGCATCGCCACGCGCCTGGCCGACCGACCCGGCGAAGAAATCCTGTTCCAGACGTTCGCCTCCGACGCCCATGGCTGTGCGGCCCTGGCGCAGGCATTAAAGCGCTGGGAAACCCCGCTCCGCCTGGCGGTTGCTGCTGCCAGCGCCGCCGCCATCACTCTGGCGATCGGGCTGGCGGACACGCCTCGCCGTGAAGTCATGCTGGTATCGCCGGCGGTGGCAGCCCAACCAGCTGACCTCGCCCGCTATGCCTCTCGTGCTCTGTAAGGAGTGCAGCCATGGTTGCGCACTGCTGCCCGGTCTGCGGCCAGATCCACGACGTGCCGGACATCCTTGATCGCCTCAGCTACGGCCGCCAGATGACATGCAGCCCAGCGTGCAAGGCTGCCCTCCGCCAGGTGGTGCGCCGGCGCATCCTCGACGAACTGGCGCAACGCCAAGCCAATGCCATGTCCCCATCTCCACCGGGTTGAACGGTCGGGGCCGTTCCCCCCACACCGTCCCGCCTCTCAGCGATCGCGGCGCCCCGGTAACGACACCACCGCCAGGGCGCCGAGAATGCAGGCCGCCGCCAGGGCCTCCTGCCAGCCCGGCCGCTCGCCGAGAAAGGCCATGCCACCGGCGAGGCCGATCAGCGGCGTGACCAAGGACGACAGGGACGATACCGACACCGGCACCATCAGTACGATACGGTTCCAGGCCCAGTAGCAGAACATGAAGGCGACGAAGAGGTTGTAGACCAGGCCAAACGCCGGCCAGAAGGTCAGGGGATGCCACTTGTCCGTTTCCAGCAGCAGCGCCGCCACGGCGATCGGCACCCCACCCAGCAGCATCATCCAGCCGGTCAACGCCATGGTCGGCATGGCGACCGGCAAACGCTTGATCAGGACCACACCCAGGGCCCAGAAAAAGGCCGCACCGAGCATGCAGGCCACCCCCACGGGCGTGGCGGACAGCACGCCCAGGCTTTCGCCGATCAACAACCCCACACCGGAAAATCCCAGGATCAGGCCGAGAAGCTTGCGCGCAGTGAACTGTTCCTTGAGCAGCCACACCGACAGGCAGATGCCCCACAAGGGCATGGTGTAGCCGAGCAGCGCCCCCCGCCCCGAAGGCAGCGTAAGCAGGCCATACACGATCAATACGTTCCAGCCGACGATGTTGGTCGCAGACAGCAGCAGCAGGCGCGGCATGGCACCGGCAGGAATGCGCGGGGACTGCCCGGTGCAGCGGGCCAGGAACAACATGCCCAGGCCGCCCAAGGTCAGGCAGGAACCGCGAAAGCTCAGGGGCGGCACCTCCGACAGCACCACCTTCATGATCGGCCAGTTGAGCCCCCAGCCGACAGCGATCGCAGCCAGCAGCAGCAGGCCCAGGGCCGGCAGGCGTTCGTGCTCAACGGCACGCTCCGGCGCAGCGGAAGAAGAATTGGGAGAAGTCACGGTAACAGGCGCCGCTGGCGGTTCGCTCGCCCGGCATCGGCAGCAAAAGTTGGAACAGGGCCATGGACTCTATCATGAGCGAAGCACCAGGCTCCCTGCGGTATACTATGAGGTTTTGCCCGGCCCCTCGCCCGCCCTGCCCTGGGCCGCGCTCCGGGCCCGCTCCACTGCCGTCAAGGCCTGCGCCCCTATAGGAAACCGCCATGGAAGCCGAACAACTCAACAGCATCGCCAATCACCTCGCCGACCTCGCCCAGCGGACCACCGACCTACGGAGGTATCTTTGACTACGCTGCCAAGAAAGAGCGCCTAGTCGAGGTTTCCAAAAAGCTCGAAGATCCCGCCATCTGGAACGACGCCAAAGTCGCCCAGGAACTGGGTCGGGAAAAGAAATCCCTGGAAGGGGTGGTGGTGTCCCTCGACACCATCGAACAAAGCCTGTCCGATGCCCGCGAGCTCTTTGAAATGGGCCGGGAAGAAGGCGACGACGACATGCTCCAGTCCGTCGTGAGCGATGTGGACAGCCTGGAAAAGGACGTGCACGAACTCGAATTCCGGCGCATGTTCAACAACCCCCAGGACCCCAACCCCTGCTTCCTGGAAATCCAGGCTGGCGCCGGCGGTACCGAAGCCCAGGACTGGGCCTCCATGCTGCTGCGCATGTACCTGCGCTACTGCGAGCGGCGCGGCTACACCGCCGAGGTGCTGGAAGAGTCCGAGGGTGAAGTGGCAGGCATCAAGAGCGCCACCATCAAGATCAGCGGCGACTACGCCTACGGCATGCTGCGTACCGAAACAGGCATCCACCGCCTGGTGCGCAAGAGCCCCTTCGACTCCAACGCCCGGCGCCACACCAGCTTCACCTCGGTGTTCATCTACCCGGAAGTGGACGACTCGATCGAAATCGAGATCAACCCGGCCGACGTGCGCACCGACACCTACCGGGCTTCCGGCGCCGGCGGCCAGCACATCAACAAGACCGACTCGGCGGTGCGCCTCACCCACGTGCCCAGCGGCATCGTCGTGCAGTGCCAGAACGACCGTTCCCAGCACCGCAACCGGGACGAAGCCTGGAAGATGCTGCGTGCCCGCCTGTTCGAGCATGAACTGCGCAAGCGCCAGGCCGAGCAGCAGAAGCTGGAGGACGCCAAGTCCGATATCGGCTGGGGCCACCAGATCCGTTCCTACGTGCTCGACCAGTCGCGCATCAAGGATCTGCGCACCAACGTCGAAGTGGGCAACACCCAGGGCGTCCTCGACGGCGACCTGGATCCGTTCATCGAGGCCAGCCTGAAACAGGGCGTCTAAACGCCGACCGCCTCCGGGGCTCAGGTCCCGGAGGGTTGTTGGCCCGCGCACCCGCGTCGTCTCCGGCGCGATGTGCGAAAATGATGCATTGCAACGCACGTCAAGCACGAATTACGCACGATTCCGGTGGCGCCTCCCCACGCCACGCACGAAAGACCACCATGACCGACGCAGCCCAAGCACACCCAACCAACGAGCTTCCCCAGGACGAAAACCACATCATCGCCGAACGCCGCGCCAAGCTTGGCAAATGGCGTGAATCCGGTGCCGCCTACCCGAACGACTTCAAGCGTGAGAACACCGCCGGCAAGCTGTTCGAGATCTACGGCGACAAGGACGGCGAAGCCCTGGAAGCCACCCCGGTGGAAGTGAAGGTGGCGGGCCGCATCATGCTCAAGCGGGTCATGGGCAAGGCCTCCTTCATCACCATCCAGGACCTGTCCGGCCGCATCCAGATCTACGTGGCCAAGGACGCGGTGGGCGAAGAGGTCTACACCGACTTCAAACACTGGGACAGCGGCGACATCGTCGGCGTGGTCGGCACCCTGTTCCGCACCAAGACCGGCGAACTGACCGTCAAGGCCAGCGAGGTGCGTCTGCTCTCCAAGTGCCTGCGCCCCCTGCCCGAGAAGTTCCACGGCCTGACCGACATCGAGCAGCGCTACCGCCAGCGCTACCTGGACCTGATCACCAACGAGAACTCCCGGTTCACCTTCCTGGCCCGTAGCCGGATGATCCAGTCCATCCGCAACTACATGGTCCATGCCGGCTTCCTCGAAGTCGAAACGCCGATGATGCACCCCATCCCCGGCGGTGCCTCGGCCAAGCCCTTCGTCACCCACCACAACGCGCTGGACATGGAAATGTTCCTGCGCATCGCTCCCGAGCTGTACCTGAAGCGCCTGGTGGTGGGTGGCTTCGAGAAGGTCTTCGAAGTTAACCGCAACTTCCGCAACGAAGGCGTCTCGCCCCGGCACAACCCCGAATTCACCATGATGGAGTTCTACGAGGCCTACGCCGACTACCAGACCCTCATGGATTTCACCGAAGGCCTACTGCGCCACGCCGCCCGGGATGCCCTGGGCACCGAGGTATTCGAATACCAGGGCCGGGTGCTGGACCTGTCCAAGCCTTTCCACCGCCTGACCATCGTCCAGGCGGTGATGAAGCACTGCCCCGAGTACACCGAGGCCCAGCTGACCGACGCCGCCTGGCTGCGCCACAAGCTGCGCGAAATGAAGGCCGACCCGCGCAGCGACATGGGTCTGGGCGCCCTGCAACTGATGTTCTTCGAAGAAACCGCCGAAGCCCAGCTGTGGGAGCCGACCTTCATCGTCGACTACCCGGTGGAAGTGTCGCCCCTGGCACGCAAGAGCGATTCCGATCCCGAGATCACCGAGCGCTTCGAGCTGTTCATCGTCGGCCGCGAGATCGCCAACGGCTTCTCCGAGCTGAACGATCCGGAAGACCAGGCCGAGCGCTTCCTCGCCCAGGCCCAGGCCAAGGATGCGGGCGATGAAGAGGCCATGTACTACGACGCCGACTACATCCGCGCCCTGGAGTACGGTCTGCCTCCCACCGGCGGCTGCGGCATCGGCATCGACCGTCTGGTGATGCTGCTCACCGACAGCCCGGCCATCCGCGACGTGATCCTCTTCCCGCACATGCGCAAGGACTGAGTCCCGGGTTTCACGCCACACCGCCGCAACGGCCCGCCTGACCGCGGGCCGTTGTCCATTCCAGCCGCCTCACACCCAATTCGTCCCCCCGCCGCCATGTCCGCCGCCCATCCCTTCACCCCGATCCAGCCGGCCCGCCTCGACTTCGCCCCCGACGGCACGCCCCGCTCCACGGATTACGGCGACGTCTACCACACCGCCGCCGGCGGGCTGGAACAGGCCCGCCAGGTGTTCATGGCCGGCTGCGGCCTGCCGGAACGGTGGCAGGGACGGCAGCGCTTCACCATCCTGGAAACCGGCTTCGGCCTGGGGCTCAACTTTCTCGCCACCTGGGCCGCCTGGCGCGCCGACCCAGCCCGTTCCCGGGAGCTGTACTTCATCTCCACCGAGAAGCACCCCTTCTCGGCGGACGACCTGGCGGTGCTGCACCGGGCCTACCCGGAACTCGCCCCCCTGGCCGACGAGCTGCGCCAGGCCTGGCCCGAACTGCTGCCCGGCTTTCACCGCCTGCACTTGGGCTCTGACGACGATGGGGAGCGGGTCACCCTGACCCTGCTGTTCGGCGACGCCCTGACCACCCTGCCCCAGCTTTCGGCCCAGGCCGACGCCATCTACCTGGACGGTTTTTCCCCGGCCAAAAACCCGGAGCTGTGGTCGCCCCAGGTGTTCTACCCCCTGGCCCGCCTCGCTGCCCCCGGGGCGCGCATCGCCACCTGGTCGGTGGCCGGCGCCGTGCGCGAGGGGCTGGCCCGGGCCGGCTTCCGCGTCGAGAAGGTGCCGGGCTTTGGCACCAAGCGTGAACGGCTGACCGGGGAACGGGCTGCCCGGAGCAACGATCCGGCGCCGGCCGAGGCAAGCCACACGCCCGCCGACGACCGGCGCGCCCTGGTCATCGGCGCCGGGTTTGCCGGCACCTCGGTGGCCGAGCGTCTGGCCGCCCGGGGCTGGCAGGTAGAAATGATCGACAGCGTCGGCCCGGGCGCCGGGGCCTCGGGCAACCGGGTCGGGGTGCTGCGCCCCCTGCCGGCGGTGGATGACAACCGTCTCGCCCGCCTCACCCGGGCCGCCTTCCTCTACACCCGGCGCCATCTGCAAACCCTCACGGCCGCCGGCCTGCCGGTGCAGTGGGGCGCCAGCGGCGTACTCCACCTGGGCCGGGACCCGGTCCATGAGGCCACCCAGCGCAAGGTGGTGGAGCAGCACCAGCCCCCCGCCGGCTACCTGCGCTACGTCGACCAGGACGAAGCCTCGGCCATCGCCGGTTGGCCCACCTCTGCCGGCGGCTGGTTTTTCCCCGGCGGCGGCTGGGGCGTGCCCCCGTCGCTGTGCCGCGCCAACCTGGCCCGCTTTCCCGAACGCATCCGCACCCGCTTCGGCCAGGCCGTGGCGTCCATCGCCCACATCGATGGCGAATGGGCGGCCCACGCCGAGGACGGTACTCTGCTCGGCCGCGCTCCCCACCTGGTGCTGGCCAACGCGGCGGCGGCCAAGGCCCTTTACCCGGCGCCCTGGCTGCCCCTGCGCCCGGCCCGGGGCCAGACCACGGTGATCCCTGCCGCCGCCCTGCCCGCACCCCAGGTGGTGGTGTGCCGCCTCGGCTACGTCACGCCGGTGGTGGATGGTTACCGGGTGTGCGGCGCCAGCTTCATCGCCGGGGACACGGACCCGGCGATGCGTCCCAACGAGCATCGGGAAAACCTGCAAAAGCTCGACTTCATCCTGCCCGGCCTGACGGCCCAGGCTGTACCGCCCCTGGACCCGGACACCCTGGAAGGCCGGGTGGGTTTCCGCCCGGTATCGCCGGACCGGCTGCCCATGGTTGGCGCCCTGCCCGCCGTCGCTGCCGAACCGGCCCAGGATCTGGCCGCCATCCCGCGTCAGCCCGGCTTGTGGCTGGCCAACGGTTTCGGCGCCCGGGGGCTGGTGTGGTCGGCCCACGCCGGCGAACTGCTGGCGTCGCAGATGGCCGGCGACCCTTTGCCCCTGGAAATCGACCTGGCCGGCGCCCTCGACCCGGCCCGCTTCCTCCTGCCCGGACGACGCTGGCGGGCCGCCAGCGAAGACTGAGCGCGTCCCCGGGCACCGGCAGCCAGCGCGGCTAGCCACATCGACAAGTTTGCTTACGGAATGTGCAAATCACATTCCGTCATTGATCCAGCGCAAGTATCCACGCCACTTTCAGGCGAATTAATAATTCACCATCTATACTTTTGTCACCATCCAACGACAGCATTCACGGTGGTGACAGCAAAGCATGGCGGTGCGCCTGCCCGGCATCGGCGTTAATTCCGCGGCAATACCCCTGTTCAACCCAGGGGATTTTCTCCGCCCATGCTTTCCTTCACAATCCACTGGCGACTCGGCTATGACATTAGTAAGACGTCTGGCCGAATTCACACCGAGGGGTGGCGGATGCTGTCCGGATTTCCGCGAACTCCCGCGGCTTGCCCGTACGACACCTAGAAGGAGAAAAACATGAGCACTCCCACCCCAATCGCCGCCAAGGCACCCCCAACGATCCCCTGGGGGGTTGTCATCGGCGCCGTTGCAGCGGCCGCCATCCTCGCCCTGCCCGAACCCGCCGGCCTGTCCATCGCCGGCCAGCGCATGCTTGCCGTGCTGGCCTTCGCGGTGATCGTCTGGCTGACCGAGGCCCTTGATTACGCTGTTTCGTCGGTGGTCATCGTCGCCATGATGGCCTTCCTGCTCGGCACCGCGCCGAGCCCGAAGAACCCGGCGGTCATCCTCGGCACCACCGGCGGCCTGCAGATGGGCCTGGGCGGCTTTTCAAACACCGCCCTGGCCCTGGTCGGCGCCGCCCTGTTCATCTCGGTGGCCATGACCGCCAGCGGCCTCGACAAGCGCATCGCCCTGCGCACCCTGTCGGTGATCGGCACCGGCTCCCGGCGCATTCTGCTCGGGGCCATCGTCGTCACCATCCTGCTCTCGTTCATCGTGCCATCGGCCACGGCGCGCACCGCCTGCGTGGTGCCGATCATGGCCGGCATCATCACCGCCTTCGGGGTGGACAAGCGCTCGGTATTCGCCGCCTCGATCATGATGATGGTGGCCCAGGCCACCAGCGTGTGGAACGTGGGCATCCTCACCTCCGCCGCCCAAAACGTGCTGACCATCGGCTTCATGCGCAAGATTCTGGGCGACTCGCCGAGTTGGATGGACTGGCTGGTGGCCGGCGCACCGTGGAGCATCGCCATGTCGGTAGCCCTCTACTTCATCGCCCGCCGCCTCTTCCCGCCCGAGACCGAGCGCATCGAGGGTGGCCGCGAGGCCATGAAGAAGGCCCTGTCCGAACTGGGCCCGATGACCGGCAAGGAATGGCGCGTGCTGGCCATCGCCATCACCCTGCTCGGTTTCTGGAGCACGGAAAAGTCCTTCCACAACTTCGACACCACCTCCACCACCCTGGTGGGCCTGGCCATCATGCTGCTGCCCGGCATCGGCGTGATGACCTGGAAGGAAGTGCAGACCAAGGTGCCCTGGGGCACCCTGATCGTCTTCGGCGTCGGCATCAGCCTGGGGACCGCCCTGCTAGATACCAAGGCCGCCCTGTGGCTGGCCGACATCGCCGTGCGCAGCCTTCACCTGGAAACCCTCACCCCGTTCTGGGTGTTCGCCGCCCTGTCGGCCTTCCTGATCCTCATCCACCTGGGCTTCGCCAGCGCCACGGCACTGACCTCGGCGATGATCCCGATCATGATCGCTGTGCTGCAGCGCCTGGGGGGCGACATCAACGTCGGCGGCATGACCATGCTGCTCGGCTTCGTCGTCAGCTTCGGCTTCATCCTGCCGGTGAATGCACCCCAGAACATGGTCTGCCTGGGTACTGAGACCTTCACCAGCAAGCAGTTCACCAAGTTCGGCCTGTGGATCACCGCGGTGGGCTACGCCATGCTGCTGCTCTTTGCCCTGACCTGGTGGAACTTCCTCGGGTTGTTGACGGTGGCCAAGTAAGCCTGAAGCCACCCGCTGTACAAGCCCCGGCACGGTTCGCCCTGCCGGGGCTTTTTCATGGGGTCTGGCTCGAACCCAAGGAAGGACGCGGCTTTCCAGATGGCATCCTCGGAAGGCAAGGAATGGCGCGGTTCTCCAGGGAGGGGTCGTGGAAATCGTTATCTGGCGCGGATCTTGGGCTCACGATAAGAAGAAGAGCCTAAAAAAGCGCACAACGGCGATGCTCAGGCGCCGGCCGGATCAGGCACTGGGGCGATGGTGTCGAGCTTGGCGTGGACCAGGGCCTGGAAGGCCGCTGCCGCCGGGGTGGGGTTGCGCCCCCAGGCGAAATAGACGCGCCGCCGCGGGGCATGCTGGACGGGCACCACCGCCAACTCCCGGTAGCCCACCGCCGTGGCGGCGGGTACCAGCCCCAGGGCCAGGCCGCGGCGAATGATGCCTTCGAGCAGATCGACATGGCTCACTTCATATTGAACGCGGCGGCGCACCCCGGCGGCGGCAAAGGCCTCGTCGGTCTGGCGGCGCGGCCCGGTGCCGGCGTGAAAATCCACCAGGGGATAGGCGGCCAGTTCGGCCAGGGTCAGCAGGGCGCGACTGGCCAAGGCGTGGTCCGGCGGCAGCACCGCCATCAGCGTCTCGTCGCAAAGCTGGCGTGATTCCACCCCGGCCACCGCTTCCCCAGGCCACAAGCCGATGAACGCTACGTCGCTGGTCTGTTCGCGCAATTCGTCGAGCAACCGGTCGCTCATGCCCATGTGGATCTGCACGTCCACCTGGGGATGGCGTTCCTGGTAGGCAGCGAGCAATTCCACCAGGTCCACCGCGGTCAGGGTCGAAATGGTGCCGATACACAGGGTGCCTCGGATCTCGCCGCTGGTGGCGGCGACCTCGTCCTGGAGGCGTCGTGTGGCTTCCAGCACTTGGCGGGCGTGGGTCAGGAAGGTGCGGCCGGCAGGGGTGAGGCGCACCCGGCGCGAGGTGCGCTCGAACAACTTGGTGCCCAGTTCGTCCTCCAGCCGGGCCACCTGGTGGCTGAGAGCGGATTGCACGGCATGGCAGCGTTCGGCGGCCCGGGTGAAGTTCTCTTCCTCGGCCACGGCGACGGCGTAAGTGAGTTGGCGCAGGTTCATTGATTAATCTTATTTCATCATCAATTCGATGAAAACAATGCATTGGAGTGATTGAACAAGGTACCAGATACTCCACCCCTCCGGCCTGGCCGGCGATAGCCAAGATTCCAACGACGGCGGCCTCGATGCCGCCCCTTTCCCCCGACAGCCCTGATGAACGCGTCCGCCTCCACCACCCGCCACTCCCCACTCTCGTCGCTGCTGGTCCTGATCATGGCCATGGCCACCGGCCTGGCCGTGGCCAGCAACTACTACCCCCAGCCCCTGTTGCCGACCATGGCCGACGAGCTGGGCTTGAGCGCCGCCCAGGCCGGCTTCATCGTCACCACCGCCCAGCTCGGCTACGCCCTGGGCCTGCTCCTGATCGTGCCCCTGGGGGATCTGTTCGAGCGCCGCGGGCTGATCGTCACCATGACCTTGCTGTGCGCCGCCGGCCTGCTCACCACCGCCTTCGCCCCCCACTTCGGCGTGGTGCTGCTGGGCACCGCCCTGACAGGATTGCTCTCGGTGGTGGCCCAACTGCTGGTGCCCTTCGCCGCCACCCTGGCCACTCCGGACAAGCGCGGCAAGACCGTGGGCACGGTGATGAGCGGCCTCTTGCTTGGAATCCTGCTCGCCCGCACCGTGGCCGGCTCCCTGGCCGCCCTCGGTAGCTGGCGCACGGTGTACTGGGTCGGTGCCCTGGCCATGGTGGTCATGGCCGCCATCCTCTACCGGGCCCTGCCCCGCCACCATGAAACTGCCGGGCTGCCCTACCCGCGCCTGCTGCTGTCCATCGCCACCCTGTTCAAGGAAGAGCGGGTGCTGCGGGTGCGGGCCGTGCTCGGCGCCCTGACCTTCGCCACCTTCAGCGTCCTGTGGACCTCCATGGCCTTCCTGCTCGCCGCCCCGCCCTTCCGCTTCTCTGAGGGCACCATCGGCCTGTTCGGCCTGGCCGGGGCCATCGGCGCCCTGGCCGCCGCCCCCGTCGGCCGGCTGGCCGACCGTGGCAAAGGGGAGGCCACCACCAGCGTCGGCCTAGTCCTGCTGCTGCTCTCCTGGCTACCCCTGGCCTTCGCCGGCCAGTCCCTGACGGCCTTCATCATCGGCATCCTGGCCCTGGACCTGGCGGTGCAGGGTGTCCACATCAGCAACCAGGGGGCCATCTACAGGATCCGCCCCGAGGCGCGCAATCGCATCACCGCCGGCTACATGACCAGCAATTTCATCGGTGCCGCCGCCGGGTCACTGCTTTCCGCCACGGCCTACAGCCAGGCGGGCTGGAGCGGCGTGGTGGGCACCGGGATCGTATTCAGCCTGCTTGGACTGCTGGCCTGGGGCTGGACCCAGCGCCGGCACGTCAGCCTCGTCTGAGCGACAGGGGCGTGGATCGCCCAGCGGCTTCTTTGGGTATTCCCATTCCGTATAAGCGGGAAATTCCAGGGTGCTAAACTCGCCCCACTCTCCGGACCTCGCGGGTCCGGCAGCACACGATAACAACCCGACCACGGGGCGCTCAGAGCGCCCCGTTTCAGCCAAAGGAAGCTCCATGAAGCTCGAAACCCTGGCCGTCCACGCCGGCTATTCGCCCGACCCGACCACCAAGGCGGCGGCGGTGCCCATCTACCAGACCACCTCCTACGCCTTCGACAGCACCCAGCACGGTGCCGACCTGTTCGACCTGAAGGTGGCGGGCAATATCTACACCCGCATCATGAACCCCACCCAGGACGTGCTGGAAAAGCGCGTCGCGGCCCTGGAAGGCGGCATTGCGGGCCTGGCTCTGGCGTCCGGCCAGGCGGCCATCACCTACGCCATCCAGACCATCGCCGAAGCCGGTGACAACATCGTCTCCACCGCCACCCTGTATGGCGGCACCTACAACCTGTTCGCCCACACCCTGCCCCAGCTGGGCATTCAGGTGCGCTTCGCCGACTACCGGGACCCGGCCTCCTTCGAGAAGCTGATCGACGGCAAGACCAAGGCCATCTACGCCGAAACCATCGGCAACCCCCTGGGCAACATCACCGACATTGAGAAGCTGGCCGAGATCGCCCACCGCAACGGCATTCCGCTGATCGTGGACAACACCGTGGCCAGCCCCTTCCTGCTGCGCCCCATCGAGTTCGGCGCCGACATCGTGGTGCACTCCCTGACCAAGTACCTGGGCGGCCACGGCAACTCCATCGGCGGCATCATCGTCGATAGCGGCAAGTTCCCCTGGGCTGAGCACAAGGAACGCTTCAAGCGCCTCAACGAACCCGACGTCTCCTACCACGGCGTGGTCTACACCGAAGCCCTGGGCCCCGCCGCCTTCATCGGCCGCGCCCGTGTGGTTCCCCTGCGCAACATGGGTGCTGCTATCAGCCCCTTCAACGCCTTCCTCATCCTCCAGGGCATCGAAACCGCCGCCCTGCGCATGGAGCGCATCGTCGACAATACCTTCGCCATCGCCAAGTACCTGCAAGGCCACAAGAAGGTGAAGTGGGTGAACTACGCCGGCCTGGAGAACCACCCCGACCACGCCCTGGCCCAGAAATACCTGGGCGGCAAGCCCTCCGGCATCCTCACCTTCGGCGTCGAGGGCGGCATCGAGGGCGGTACCAAGTTCCAGGACGCCCTCAAGCTGTTCACCCGTCTGGTGAACATCGGCGACGCCAAGTCCCTGGCCTGCCACCCGGCCTCCACCACCCACCGCCAGCTCAATCCCGAAGAGCTGGCCAAGGCGGGGGTCACGGTGGACACGGTGCGCCTGTCCATCGGCATCGAGCACATTGACGACCTGATCGCCGACCTGGAGCAGGCCCTGGCCGCCGTCTAAAGGCGCCGCGCCCCCTGCCCGCGGGGCGTCCGGAAGACCGGCCACGGTTTTCCGGACGCCCCGTTTCTCTTTAAGATGCGGGACTTTTCCGTTCCGCCTGCCCCCCATGCCCCGCCTGCCGCAACGCATCGTCTGCCTGTCCACTGAAACCGTCGAGGTGCTCTACGACCTGGGGGAGGAAGCGCGCATCGCCGGCATTTCCGGCTTCACTGTCCATCCGCCCCGGGCGCGCAAGGAAAAACCCAAGGTCAGCGGTTTTTCCTCGGCCAAGGCGGACAAGATCCTGGAGGTGCGCCCGGACCTGGTGCTGGCCTTTTCCGACCTCCAGGCGGGCATCTGCGCCGACCTGGTCAAGGCCGGCGTCGAGGTACATCTGTTCAACCAGCGCGACGTGGCCGGCATCCTGGCCATGGTCGAGACCGTGGGCCGGCTGGTCGGCGCCCCCGAGCGGGCCCAGGCCCTGGCCAACGAGCTGGCGGCCCGGGTCGAGGCGGTGCGCCAGGCTGCCGCCGCCCTACCCTGCCGCCCCCGGGTGTATTTCGAGGAATGGGACGAGCCCATGATTTCGGGCATCCGCTGGGTGTCGGAATTCATCGCCATTGCCGGTGGCGAGGACATCTTCGCCGAACTGGCGGCTAAACCCGGGGCCAAGGAGCGGATCATCGCCGATCCGGACGAGGTGGTGCGCCGCGCCCCGGACCTGATCGTCGGCTCCTGGTGCGGCAAGCACTTCCGCCCCGAGAAGGTCCAGGCCCGCCCGGGCTGGGACGTCATTCCGGCCCTGGCCCGGGGCCAGCTGGCCGAGGTCAAGTCCGCCGACATCCTGGCCCCCGGCCCGGCCGCCATCCGCCTTGGCCTGCCCGCCCTGGCGGCGGCGATCCGCGACGCCGCCGAAGCCCTCGCCCGGGGCTGACCCCAGCCGGCGGGGGCCCACCCAAACGGCCTATTGCCCTGTTCCGTCCCGGACGGCAGGCTGTCATCATTGGATGGCCCGCCAATTCAGCAGGTCCGCCCAAACATTCACGGAACGCCCACCAGCGGGCGCGGGTCATACACCGGTTTTTGTGCCGATGCCTGTCCACGGGCCATATGCCCTGGTCCTGGCAGCGGCCCCACCCTTCTCCTTTCGTTCTGGAGCCGCCATGATCCAGTTCACCCTCAACGGCAAGCGCGTCCGCCTCGACGTGCCCGCCGATATGCCCCTCTTGTGGGCCATCCGCGACCACGCCAACCTCACTGGCACCAAGTTCGGCTGCGGCATCGGCCAGTGCGGCGCCTGCACCGTGCACCTGGACGGCGCCCCGGTACGCTCCTGCCAGTTGCCGGTCTCCGCCGTGGCCGGCAAGGCCATCACCACCATCGAGGGCGTCTCCGCCCCGTCCTCGGCCCTGCCCACTAAGGACCGCCGCGCCCGGGCCGCCAAGGCCGTGCAAAGTGCCTGGACCCGCCTCGACGTGGTCCAGTGCGGCTACTGCCAGTCCGGCCAGATCATGTCCGCCGTGGCCCTGCTGGCCGACAACCCGTCGCCCAGCGATGCCGACATCGATACCGCCATGGCCGGCAACGTCTGCCGCTGCGCCACCTACCACCGCATCCGGGCCGCGATTCACGAAGCGGCCCGCGATCTTTCCAGCGCCAAGGCGTAAGGAGGCACCATGGACGCCAAAATCACCCTGGCCGTGGATGACGCCTCCCCCATCCCCGCGGCCGACGATGCCAACGCCCCGGCCAGCGCCGGCCGGCGCACCTTCATCAAGGCCGGCGGCGGGCTGGCCCTGGCCGTGTGGATGGGCCTGCCCCCAGCCCTGGCCGCCGACAAGAAGACCGCTGCTGGTGCCACCCTCACCCCCAACGCCTTCGTGCGCATCGCCCCGGACAACACCGTGACGGTGGTGGTGAAACACCTGGAAATGGGCCAGGGCACCTTCACCGGCCTGCCCACCCTGGTGGCCGAGGAACTGGACGCGGCCTGGAGCCAGATCAAGGTCGAGGGCGCCCCGGCGGACGCCAAACGCTACAACAACCTGTTCTGGGGCCCGACCCAGGGCACCGGCGGCAGCACTGCCATGGCCAACTCCTTCGAGCAGATGCGCAAGGCCGGCGCCACCGCCCGGGCCATGCTGGTGTCCGCCGCGGCAAAGCGCTGGAACGTGCCGGCCGGCGAGATCACGGTCAAGGACGGCGTACTGCGCCACGCCGCCAGCGGCCGCCAGGCCAGCTTCGGCGAGCTGGCCGACGCCGCCGCCAAGGAGGCGGTGCCCGAGACGGTGGTGCTGAAAGACCCCAAGGACTTCGTCCTGATCGGCAAGCGGGTCGGCCGCACCGACTCCGCCGCCAAGGTGAACGGCAGCGCCATCTACACCCAGGATCTCAAGCTGCCCGGCATGCTCACCGCCGTGGTCGCCCACCCGCCCCGCTTCGGTGCCCGCATGGCCCGCTACGACGCGGCCCCGGCCCTGGCGGTGAAGGGCGTGGTGGCAGTGCTGCCGATTCCCTCCGGCGTGGCCGTGGTGGCCAAGGACTTCTGGTCGGCCCGCCAAGGCCGGGAAAAACTCCAGGTGCAGTGGGACGAAACCGGCGCCTTTGCCGGCGGCAGCGACTCGATCATCGCCGACTACCGCCAACTGGCGCAGAAGCCCGGCCTGGTGGCACGCAACGACGGCAACAGCGCCCAGGCCCTGGGCAATGCGGACAAGGTGGTGGAAGCCACCTACACCTTCCCCTACCTGGCCCACGCCGCCATGGAGCCGATGAACGCGGTGGCCCACTTCACCGGCGACGCCCTGGAAATCTGGAACGGCGAGCAGTTCCAGACCGTGGACCAGATCACCCTGGGCAAGGCCGTGGGCCTGCCGCCGGAAAAGGTCACCCTGCACATGCTGTTCGCTGGCGGCAGCTTCGGCCGTCGCGCCAACCCCCACTCCGACTACCTACTGGAGGCCACCCACATCGCCAAGGGCCTGGCCGACCAGGGCAAACGGTTGCCGGTGAAGCTGGTGTGGACGCGGGAGGACGACACCAGCGCCGGCTGGTACCGCCCCATCTACGTGCACAAGCTGGTGGCGGGCCTGGACAAGGCCGGCCAGATCGTCGCCTGGCAGCACCGCATCGTCGGCCAGTCGATCATCGCCGGCACCGCCTTCGAAGGTGCCCTGGTCAAGAACGGCATCGACGGCACCTCGGTGGAAGGGGCCGCCAACCTGCCCTACCGCATCCCCAACCTCACCGTGGACCTGCATTCCCCCACCCAGCCGGTGCCGGTGCAGTGGTGGCGCTCGGTCGGCGCCACCCACACCGCCTATTCCACCGAGACCTTCCTCGACCGCCTGTTCAAGGAAGCCGGCACCGACCCGGTGGCCGGCCGCCGCGCCCTGCTCACCGGCCACCCGCGCCACCTGGCAGCCCTGGAGCTGGCCGCCAAACAGGCCGGCTGGGGTACGCCCCTGGCCCCGGGCAAGGCCGGCGAACAGCGCGCCCGGGGCGTGGCGGTGCACGAATCCTTCAACACCATGGTGGCCCAGGTGGCCGAAGTCACCCGACGCGGCGACGGCAGCTTTACCGTGGACAAGGTCACCTGCGCCGTGGAGTGCGGTCTGGCGATCAATCCGGACGTGGTCCGAGCCCAGATGGAGGGCGGCATCGGCTACGGCCTCTCAGGTGCCCTGTTCGGCGCCATCCACGTGGACAAGGGGGCCGTGCGGGAGCGCAACTTCGACGCCTACCGGGTGCTGCGCATCGATGAGATGCCCCACATCGACGTGCACATCGTGCCTTCCGCCGGCGCCCCCACCGGGGTCGGCGAACCAGGCACCCCGGTGATCGCCCCGGCGGTGGCCAACGCCCTGGCCAGCCTGACCGGGGAGTGGACCACCGAACAGCCCTTCATCAAGGCCAAGGCCTGACGCGGCTTTCCGAGGACCATCCCATGAACCCCGCGCCCCTCCTCGATCCCGACGAGGCCGCCCTGGAAACCGCCGTCCGCTGGGCGTCCCAGGGCGAAGCCGTTACCGTCGCCACGGTGGTGGCCACCTTCGGCACCGCCCCCCGGCCGGTGGGCTCGGTGGCCTTCTTCCGCGGCGACGGCGTCCAGGTCGGCTCGGTGTCCGGCGGCTGCGTCGAGGACGATCTGGCCGAGGCCATCCGCGCCGGCCAGATTGTCCGGCCGGCCCTGCGCCACTACGGCATGGACCAGGCCGACGCGGTGCTCTGGGGCCTGCCTTGCGGAGGCCGCCTGTCCATCGCCCTGGAGCCGGCGGTGCCCCAGGCGCACTTGGCCGACTGGCGCGAGCGGCTGGCCGCCGGCCGGCTGGTGCGCCGCAGCGTGCGCCTGGGCGAAGCGCCGCAACTGGCGGATGCTGCCGGTAGCCCAGCGACCACGGGCCAGGCCGACTTCACCGCATGGCCCGACGGTTTTTCCGTCACCTACGGCCCGCGCCACCGGCTGCTGGTGATCGGTGCCAACCAAATCAGCGCCGCCCTACTGCCCATGGCCACCCTGCTCGGCTACCGGGTCACCCTGTGCGATCCCCGCCCCGAGGCCCGTGCCGCCTGGGGCGACCTGCAGGCCTTGGGTGGAAGCAGCGCCGCGGAGCTGAGCAGCGAAATGCCCGACGATGCGGTGACGACCTTCCGCCCCGACCCGCGCAGCGCCATCGTCGCCCTCTCCCACGACCCCAAGCTCGACGACCTGGCCCTGCTCGAAGCCCTGCGTTCGCCGGCCTTCTACGTCGGCGCCCTGGGATCGCGACGCAACCAGCAACTGCGCCGCGCCCGGCTGATGGAACACTTCGCCTTCAGCGAAGCCGAACTGGCTCGGCTGCACGGTCCCATCGGCCTATCGCTCAACAGCCGCACCCCGGCGGAAATCGCCGTGGCCATCGCTGCCGAATTGGTGGCGGTGAGCCGGGGCACGGCCCGGCAGATGGATGCGGCGGCCCCGGCGGGCCATGCCAGGGCGGCCGCATCTGACTGCGGCACGGACGATACCCTCATGCGCCAGGGCACCAATCCGGCCCCCACCGAGGGCGCCGGCATCGCCGTCGTCGCTACTGCTTTCCAATCCCCCCTGCCGCGCTGCGGGATCCGCTCGTGAGGTCACCATGGCTCCGCCCACATCCCGCCCCCAGCGCACCACCGTACGCCAACCAACCCGTCCAGTCATCGGCCTGCTACTCGCCGCCGGCTATGCACGGCGCTACGGCGGTGAAAAACTGCTCGAACCACTGCCCTACAACCTGCCCCACGCCGACCGGGGCACCCCGGTGGCCTTGGCAGCAGCCCAATCCTTGAAGAGCGCCTGCGACCTGGTGTTAGCGGTGGTGCGCCCCGGCTCGCCAGCCTCGGTACTGCTCGGCCACCACGGCATCGCCCTGGTGCCGGTAGCCACCGAGCCGGAACCGGGCCTGGGCGACAGCCTGGCCACCGGCATCCGCCGCAGCCTGGCCTTCAACCCCCAGGGCTGGCTGGTCACCCTGGCCGACATGCCGTTCATCCACCCCGACACGCCCCGGGCCGTAGCTACCGCCCTGCGCCAGGGGGCATCGATTGCAGCCCCGGTGTATCAGGGCCAGCGCGGCCACCCGGTGGCATTTGCCCGTCATCTGGAACCATCCCTGTCGGCGCTCCATGGCGAACAGGGAGCCCGCCATCTCCTGATGCAGCCCGATACCAGACTGGTGGAGGTGGACGACCCTGGATGCCTGGTAGACCTGGACCGCAGCGAGGATTGGCCGCGCAACTGGCCCGGCCGGGCTGCCTGAGCTGACCGCCCTGGAGGGGACGGAGGGGGTAGAATGCCCGGCTTTCCGTCACTCACAGCCGAGTATCCCCCATGTCCCGCGCCCCTTCCGCCGCCCTGGCCGCGGCCCTGCCCCCTTCCCACATCATCGACCGCAACGTCGCCGCCGCCCTGGACGAGGATGTAGGCCCCGGCGACCTGACCGCCGCTCTGGTGCCCGCCGGCCGCCCCGGTCGCGCCACGGTGATCTCCCGGGAAGACGCCGTGCTGGCCGGCCGGGACTGGTTCGAGCGCTGCTTCACCGCCCTGGACCCCAACGTGCAGATCGTCTGGCACGCCGCTGACGGCGACCGGGTGGCCCCCAACCAGGTGCTGTGCGAGATCCGCGGCAACGCCCAAGCCCTGCTCACCGCCGAACGCTCGGCGCTGAACTTCCTCCAGCTGCTCTCCGGCGTCGCCACCAAGACCGCCCGCTACGTGGCGGCGGTGGCCGGCACCAAGGCCGCCATCGTCGATACGCGCAAGACCCTGCCCGGCCTGCGCCTGGCGCAGAAGTACGCGGTGCGCTGCGGCGGCGGCGAGAACCACCGTATCGCCCTCTACGACGCCATCCTGATCAAGGAAAACCACATCATGGCCGCCGGCGGCATCACCGCCGCCATGGCCGCGGCCCGCCAGGTGGCGGCCGGCGCCGAGGGGCGCTGCAAGTTCATCCAGGTGGAAGTGGAAAGCCTGGCCGAGCTCGACGAAGCCCTGGCCGCCGGTGCCGACATGGTGCTGCTCGACAACTTCAGCAACGAACAGATGCGCGAGGCCGTGGCCCGCACCGCCGGCCGGGCGATCCTGGAAGCCTCCGGCGGCGTCAACTTCGACACCCTGCGCGGCATCGCCGAAACCGGAGTGGACCGTATCTCCATCGGCGGCCTGACCAAGGACGTGGTCGCCCTGGACCTGTCGATGCGCTTCGTCCAGGACTGAGCCGTCCCCCGCCTCCACCGCTCCAGGCTCGCAATCGCGGGCCTGTTGCTTTTTAGCCGCCTCGGCCGCCCCGTTTCAGTTGCCGCAGCCGGCCAGCGCCCGGGCCAGGATGTCGTACCCCCGGCCATCCTCGGACTGGGCGACGTTGAAGCGCAGAAAACCGCCGGCGCTGTGCGACTGGCTGAAGGCATTGCCCGGCGCCAGCACCAGGCCGTCACGCAGACACGCCCGGGCCAGGTCCGCCGCATCGATGCCCGCCGGCAAGCGGCACCACAGGAACATGCCCGCCTGGGGAACGATCCAGGGCGTTATGCCCAGCGCGGCGAGCCGGTCCACGGTCCGAAGCATCGCCCCGGCCAGACGCGTGCGCACCGTTTCCATGTGCTTGCGGTAGCCGCTGTCGGTCAGCGCTGCGAGCAGCACGGACGACGCCAGTTGGCTGCCGCCGAAGCCGGTGGCGAGCTTGAGGTCGATCAGGCTGTCGATCCAGTCGGCCCGGGCGGCGATGTAGCCGCAACGCAAGGCGGCGGAGACGGTCTTGGAAAAGCTGCCCACCTGGATCACCCGCCGCAGGCCGTCGAAGGCCGCCAGCCGCGGTGCCGGATTGGTTTCGAAATCGGCAAAGATGTCATCCTCGACGATCACCAGGTCCGAGTCGTCGGCCAGCGACAGGAGGCGATGGGCGGTGGCGGGAGACAACGTCGCCCCGGTCGGATTGTGGATGCCGGAGTTGGTAATGTAGAGCCGGGGCGAATGGTCCCGCAGGGCGGCCGCGAACGCGGCCACGTCCGGCCCGTTGGGGGTGAACGGCACCCCCACGGCGTTCACCCGGTGGGCCCGCAGCAGGGCGTGGAAGTTGAAATAACAGGGATCGTCCACCAGGACCGTATCCCCCGGCTCCAGCAGAAAACGGCAGATCAGGTCGATGGCCTGGGTGCCGGAATCGGTGAGCATGATCTGCTCGGGCGTAGCCTCCACCTTGGCCGCCGCCATGCGCCGGGCAAGCACCTGGCGCAGCGCCGGCAATCCGCGGGGCGTGGCGTAGTCGGCCAGCATCGCGGAATCCGCCCGCGCCACCGCGCGCAATGCCCGGCGCATCCCCGCCTCGTACATCCACGACGGTGGCAACCAGCCGCAGCCGGGCTTGGGGCCATCGGGCTCCGCTTCCAGGGCCTGGCGCGATATCCAGAGCGGGTCGACCTGCCGGTCGAGCCGGGGGCCGATTTCCGCCAGGGCCAGAGGGGCGATTGGCCCAGCAACGTAGAACCCCGAGCCCTGGCGAGGCGTGATGACGCCCTCCGCCACCAAGCGCTCGTAGGCCTCCACCACGGTGGACACCGAAAACCCCAGGGTTTTCGCCTGGGCCCGCACCGAGGGCAGGCGCGCCCCGGGCGGATAGGCGCGGGCAGCGATCCGGGTGCGAACGGCTTCCATGACAGCGTCGATCCGGGTTCGACGTTCCTTCATCCTGGGTCTCCACCAGCGGACTGTAAGGGCAACAAACCCATAACAGTTACTTTAAATCGTACTGCATTGTATATGGCCGCTCTGCCGCCGGGGTGATGAACTGATGACCCACGCAAACGGAGCGCGTCATGACGCAAAAATCGAACGGATGGCTCAATGGCTTCCTGGGCGTGGCGATCTTCGCTGGCTCGCTGCCGGCGACCCGCATCGCCGTCCTGGACTTCGATCCCATTTTTCTCACCGCCGCCCGGGCGACGATCGCCGCGCTGCTGGGGCTTGGGTTTTTGCTGGCGCTGCGGCAACCCCGTCCGGCACTCGGCGATATCCCCGCCTTGGCCGTGGTGGCCCTGGGCGTGGTGGTCGGTTTCCCACTGCTGACCGCCCTGGCGTTGCGGCATGTTTCGTCGGCCCACTCGGTCGTGTTCGTCGGGCTGTTGCCCCTGTGCACCGCCCTCTTCGCCGTTCTCTGCGGAGGCGAACGCCCCCGACCGGCGTTCTGGCTGTTCTCACTGCTCGGCAGCGCCTGCATCGTCGGCTACGCCGCCTGGGGCACCCTGGAGGTGTCATTGGTAGGCGACCTGCTGATGCTGGTGGCCATCCTCGGCTGCGGCCTCGGCTATGCCGAGGGGGCAGTACTGTCCCGCCGGCTGGGTGGCTGGCAGACCATCAGCTGGGCATTAGCGCTGGCCCTTCCCGTCATGCTGCCCGCCACCCTGCTGACCTGGCCGCCCGCCTTCGGCCAGGTCCGGCCAGCAGCCTGGTTCGGTCTCGCCTATGTTTCCCTCTTCAGCATGCTGATCGGCTTCGTGTTCTGGTACCGGGGTCTGGCCCAAGGCGGCATCGCGGCAATTGGACAATTACAGCTGATTCAGCCTTTCCTCGGCCTTGGTCTGGCGGCGCTGCTGCTCCACGAAGCGGTGGACGGGACAATGCTGGCCGCGACCCTGGGCGCTGTCGCCTGCGTCGCCGGGGCCAGGAAGTTCGCGTGCTGAGTGTGCTGAGTGTGCTGAGTGTGAAATGAAAACCGCCCGGTCGCGGACCGGGCGGTTAGGTAAAGCGAACGGCCAGTTGCGAATCCAGCCGTGCTGAGGCTTACCAGACGTAGAACAACATCATCCAGCTCCCTACCACCGGAACTACGGCCATGGCCATGCAGGTCAAAGCAGCGGCCATACGCGACGGGGGGGCGTTGCGGTGATGCAGCTGGCGCCAGGCCAGGCCCAGGCTCCACAGCACGCCCACCGCCAGCACCATGCCGCGGGCGCTACCAAGCCAGGGAAAGCGCAGACCTTCGGCCTTAAGCAGGGTGACGGTCAAGGCCGATAGGCCAAGGAAGATGCCCAGGCCGGCCAGGGGCGTCAGGGTGTAGGCCAGGCGCCGGGCGGCGTGGCGCCAGGTGTCGCCGGGCCCCTTCGTCAGCTGGCCGGCCAGGGCCAGCCAGAGGCTGATCCAGGTTCCCACGACCAGGGCCATGGCGCCGATGTAGCCCAGCACCAGGGCGCCATCGAGCCAGGTGAACACGTCGCCGGCCTCCGGATAGTGGGTCAGGATCCACCAGGGGATGTCCGACTCCAGGGGGCCGAACCATTCCCGATCCACCAGCCACTCGGCCAGGGCCTGCTTGGCCATGACGAACCAGGGGCTGGAACTCCACTGGAAGGCGCCCACCGCCACGCCGAGCATGCCGAACACCACCAAGCGGGCGTCCCACTTTGACACCTCGCCGTCCGGCAGCCGGGCCACTTCGCTGCCGGGCAGGCGGGCGGTGAGGTGCACCGCCTCGCGGAAGCCGCTGCACTGGCCGCACAGGTGGCAGTCGGAGGAGCCGGTCATGCCCTTCACATCCACCAGGGGCGCACATTCGAGACGGAAGTTGGGCCGGTGCTCGCGCCATACCTGGCGATCCACCTTGAACTGGAGCGGCGCCGCCCGGCCGAGCAGGCTGAACACGCCGCTCACCGGGCACAGGTAGCGGCACCACACCCGCTTTTCGCGGCCATAGAGAAAACCCACGGCGATGGCCGCCAGAGTCGAGCCGCCCAGCACCAGCAGGGCTGCCTGGGCGTATTCATAGACACTCACCAGTTGGCCATAGACCGTGGTCAGGATGAAGGCGACGAAGGGCCAGCCGCTCCAGCGAATGAACTTGGGCACTCGCCGGTTAAGGCCGAAGCGGCTGACATGCTCGGCCAGGGCCCCTTCGGGGCAGAACACACCGCACCAGACCCGGCCGGCGAACAGGGTGGTGAAGATGACGAAGGGCCACCAGATGCCCCAGAAGACGAACTGGGCGGCCAGGGTCAAGTTGGAGACGATGGTGGCGCCGGTTTCCGGCAGGGGTAGGAAGGCCGGTACTGTGACCAGGACGACATAAAAGACAATGACCACCCACTGGATGGCCAGGATGATGCGGCGGTGACGGCGCATCGCTTCCCCAAGCCGGGCCAGCCAGGTGGCCGGCATGGGTGAAGGCGCCGCGCGCTGTCCGACCGGAACGATGGGGATGACGGCGGCCTTAGCCACGACCATTCTCCCGGGCAGGCATAGGCATGGCGGGCTTGGCGGGCGCACTACCGATCCGACCGACCAGGAACACCACGGCCCAGTAGGCAGCGTAGGCCAGCACCAGGCTGAGGGACGGCATGGCCCGGTAACCGAGCACGGCATAGAGCAGCTTGCCCAGGCCACTGGTGTCGTCGAGCAGGGCCGAGGTGTCCCAGAGCGGATCCACCAGGGCCGGCAGTAGACCGGCCCCCACCAGCCGGTCGATGCCGGCCACCAGCAGGGAGGCACCGAACATCAGCAGCAGCAGGCTGGTGACGCGGAAGAAGGTTGCGTAGGTGAGGCCGCGCAGGCCGCGGCTGACCGCCCAGGCGGTCAGCCCGGCCAGCGCCAGGCCGATGGCCGCACCGCTCAGGGTGGTCAGGGCACTGCCCTGCTCCAGGCCGACGCCGTAGAGGAAGATCACCGTCTCGGCCCCTTCGCGGCCGATGGCCAGGGCCGCCACCAGGGCGATGCCCAGGCCACCGGCCTTTTCGGACGCCGCCGCCACGTCGGCCTCGATACTCTTCTTCATGTGCCGACCGTGCTTCTGCATCCATAGCACCATCTGGGCGATCAGTACCGCAGCGAGCAGCAGGGCCCCGGTCTGAAACCACTCCACCGCCTCGCCCGACAACTCGTCCTGAACACTGACGATGGCGTAGGCCAGGCCGCCGGCCAGGGCCAGCCCCCCGGCAGTGCCGGCCCAGAGGGCGCGCAGGCGCTCCGGAGCATTGCGCGCCAGCCAGGCATAGAGCACCCCCACCACCAGCATGGCTTCCAGGCTTTCACGCCAGACGATGAACAGGGCATTTCCCATGATGCGAACTCCAACTGCAAAGACTGCGATACACGAAGGCGAGTGGCCGCAACGGCGGCATTACTTGGCGATGATCTTGCCCTGGGCGGTTTCCGGGTGGAAATCGCCGAAGAACTTGTAGGTGCCCGGCTTCATCGGTGCGAAGACGAGGAAGCTGCTGGCCCCGGGGGCCAGCACCTTCTCCTTGCGCAGCTCGATGCTCTCGAACTCCTCGGCCCCCGGGCCCTCGTTGTGGATGGTCAGCTTCCACTTGGTGTTGGCCGGCACTTCGATCACGTCGGGATAGAACTTGCCGGCGCGGATCACGAGAGGAAAGGTGGGCAGTTCGTCCGCCAGGAGCGGCGCGCTCACCGTGGCTCCCGCCACCAGGGCGGCCAGTGCCAGGAGCAGTCGGGGGATACGGGGAAGACGGATGGATTTCACGGGCAAGCCTCCGGATCAGTAGGTCAGCTGGGCACGCAGGCCCATCAGGGTAATCGCCTTGCTGTCGGCGTTGCCGGCCGGCCGTGCGATGTACTGCAAGTCGGGCGACAACTCGAACTGCTTGTTGATGCGATAGCGGTAATACACCTCGACCAGCCGCTCGCTGCCCTTGGCGGCAAAGCCGTAGTCGGGCACGCCGTTGCCATCCACGTCGATCAGGCTGGACACGCTGCGGAAGTCGTTGGCGGCGCGCATCATGCCCAGGCCGATACCGAGGGAATCGCCACCCCGGTTCCAGTTGGAACCATTGATCTCGGCCCCCAGGGTCAAAGCACGGTCGAAGCGGGCGCCGGTATTCTGCACCAGCTGGCCGTAGCGGCCGAACAGGGTGACGGTATCGCCGACCCGCTGATCCACCGAAATACCCCAGCCGGAGCGCTTGGCGCTGCCGTCTTCGAAGGTCGGCGCCTGGCCGTTGCGCCAGTAATAGAGGCGGTAGTTGCCGAGCAGACCGCCGAAGAAGCGCTGCTGGGTTTCGGCCTGGGCAATCAGCAAGGGCGAAGAGAAGAAGCGGGAGTAGTTGGCGCCCCGTCCGGCTCCGAATACACCGGCCGACAGCCGCCACACTTCGCGCTTGTTCACGCTGTTGGCGTAGGACATGCGGAAGCCCGGCGCGAAGCCGTTGGCATCGACGCCGATGTCGCCACCGGCATCAAGCAGCGGGTTGTGCACGAAGGCGGTATTGAGAAACTGCTTGGTCTCGTCGTTGGCGGCGGCGTTCTGGTCGAAGAAGACGAAGGGGTCCATCTTGCCGAAGGTGACTTCCAGGCTTTCCTTGGAGTGGGGCTTGAAGCCGCCGTAGGGCAAGGGGATGGTCGCCTGGTACCAGGCCTGGCCGAGGATTGCCACCGAGTCGTCCGGGTTGAGGCCGGTAACGCGGAAGGCGGTGGCATTAGGCTTGGAGAAGCTGTACAGGTTGTTGAGGCCAAAGCCCTGGCCAAAGCGGAACTGGGCGAAGATGCGGCTCTCGATGTCGCCGATGTTGTCCAGGGGCAGGGTTACATAGACGTCGCCCCGATAGTTGAGCTGGCTGTTGTTGGACTGGCCGTAGAGATCGGTGCCATTCGGGCCGCTGCCGTTTCCGGGACGCTGGGCCACGGTGGACAGGCTCATGCCGGCGGTAATGCCTTCCAGAGCCTCGGCCATGCGGGCCTGCTTGAGCATGCCCAGGGACTGGTATTCCACCGCCTTGAGGCGTGCCGTCAGGTCGGGCTCGTTCTCGCTCACGTCTTCACGGCTGAGCCCCGCGGCCACCTTGGCGTTCTGCTCTTCCAGGCTCTTGACCCGCTCTTCCAGGGAAACCGGAGCCGGTGCTTGACCGGCCAGGCCGGGCTGGGTGGAGGAAACGGATGCGGTGGATGCCCGGGTCTGGCCCTTGGTCGCCGCTGCCGAGCCGGCAACCGCAGAAACTGGCGCCGCCCGGGCAGCCTTCAATTCGGCCTCAAGTTCGGCGTTGCGCTGCTCCAGCTTGTCGAGCCGTTGGTTGAGTCTTTCCAGCAATTTGCGCACATCGGTGTCGCTGGCGGCCTGACCGAGGGCCGGCGTCAGGGCGAGCGCCACCATTGCGGCCAGTCGAACGGGCCGCCACAGGGGTTGAGAGGCCATGGTTTAGTACCCGCCTTTTTTACCCACGCCGACGTAAGTGAATTCGTATTCCACGTCGAAGGGTTTGAACCAGGGGCGGACACCGGTGAGGCGATCGGTATGACGGCCGAAATGGGAGTGGGGGTTGGCGGAAGGCGGCATCACGGTGTACTTGACGTGGTACTTGCCCGGGCCAAACAGCTTGATGTTGTCGCCGTAGTGGGGACCGTCGTTGGCCACCATGGGCATCATCTCGCCGCTCACCTTCTGGTTGGTGCCGCCGATCTTGGTGACTTCGTACTTGACCACCAGGTAGGGAATCCAGGCCCCTTCCTCGAACCCGTTGGGGTTGCCGCCCATGGCGTGGATGTCGGCCTCCAGGTGGATGTCCGATTCTTCCACCTTGCGCATCATGCCGTCCGGCTCCATGGTCACCGCCTGCAGGTAGACCGCGCCGATTTCCATACCGGCGCGCTGCTGTGGCGTACCGATCGGATATTCCACCGCCTGGGCGGAAAGAGTGGCAAGACAGGAAACAGCCAGTGCAAAAACCGTTTTTCCAAGAAGAAGGCGCCAGCGCATGATGAAAACTCCCAGGTGATTTTTTGAATGTCGAGCTGGCTGGCCCCTTAGGAGCGGCCCGCGACGGGCTTGGCTGGCTTGCTCATGATCTAACTGAGAATAATTATCGTAAAGCTTGCTATCTGGTGCAATATCAAAAATGTAAAAACCGGCAAAAACACTAATTTTTTACCAAAGATCAAGAAAACATCTTTCCCATCATGGAATTCAAAAAGAAAACGCACCGTAACGGTGCGTTTTGAAAGGATTAATCGCCAGAAACAACTGAGCAAAGGCGAAGCCAATACGTCAGCCTTTCGTCAGAAAATTAACATCTCTAGTCGAGAAAGTTATGAATAATCTGGAGCAGCGCCGCCGGCTGCTCCCGGTGGGGCGAGTGACCACAATCCTCGATTATCGCAGCCTGGGCGCCACTCACCCGGTCGCGGACCACATGAATCTGCTCCAAGGTGGCGTATTCGTCCTGACGGCCCTGCACCGCCAGGGTCGGACAGGCAATCGCGGACAAGCGCCCCCGGATGTCCCAATCGCGGAACGGCGGCGACAGCCAGGTATCGTGCCAGTCGGCGAACACCCGGTCGGCATCGCCGTGATGGCGGGCCAGACGGGCCTGGAAGCCCCCTGACTTGCCCATGCTGTCACGCCACGACTGCCCGGCGATTCGGATGCCCGCCAGGGACTCCTCCTCCACCCAGCTATGGGGAGCGATCGCCACCAATCCAGCCTGGGCGCCAGGAAACAGGATGCCGTGCAACAGGGCGATGGAACCGCCGTCTGAATGGCCGACCAGTACCGGACGTTCGATGCACAGAGCCTTCAGGGTGGCGGGTAGCCAGTCCCGGGCTTCGATCTCCAGATAATCCGGCGTACGGGGCCGGGGGTCGCGGCCGGAGGCACCATAGCCCTGGCGCGACCAGGCCCATACCTGCCTGCCGGTGGCCGCCGCCAATTGCTCGGGAAAGTCGCGCCACAGCGAGAGGCTACCCAGCCCCTCGTGCAGCAGCACCAGATCCGCCCCCTCCCCCTCACCCGTCGGGGTCCAGCAACCGACTTCCAATTCCAATCCATGAACCGTCACACGGCTGGGCTGGTAGACAACGTTCATTCCTGCATTCATTGCGACTCCTGACGCAAAAACTCGGTAATCAGCCGGATCTGGCCGGCGTCGGTAAACATGGGTGCATGGCCGACCCCGGGGATTTCCGCCAATTGCGCCCGGGGGCCCCGCGCGCCCATGGCACGGTGAACATCTGGCGTGAGCAGGTCGGATTCGGCACCGCGAATGGCCAACACGGGAATCCGCAGCGCCTCATAAAAGCCCCACAGGTCCACGTCGGCATAGACAAAAGCGTTACGGAAAGGCGCGCCAATACCCGGGTCGTAGACCATGGCCCACTGCCCATCGTCGCCCTGGCGAACACAGTGCTCGGTCAAGGCCTGCCATTGAGCGTCACTCAACGGACCGAAGGGAGCCGAAACGGTACGCACATAGGTCACCGCATCGACAAAACTGGGAAAACGAGGGGCATTGCCAACGTACTGGCCAATGCGTTGCAAGGATTCGGCGGTAATCACCGGCCCCACATCGTTCAGCACCAGACGGCGGATCGGCGATTTGGGCTGGGCTGCCAGCAACATGCCGATCAGGCCGCCCATGGACGTACCGACCCAGTCCACCGACTCCACGTTGAGCCGGGCCACCAGGGTCACCATGTCGGCGATGTAGGCGGGAAAACCGTAGTCGGCCGGATCGTTGAGCCATTCGCTGCGCCCACGGCCAACGACGTCGGGGCAGATCACCCGGTAATCCGTCGCCAGCACTCGGGCCAGTTCATCGAAATCCCGGCCATTGCGGGTCAGGCCATGGACGCATACCACCACCCGTGGATTGGCCGGATCGCCCCATTCGGCATAGGCCATGCGGTGCAGACCGTGGGGGTCGGCGCATAACACCTGATGCAAACGTGGCTCAGGACGGGCAGCCGGAGCGACTGCCGCGTGTTGATCTTTGGTGTCGCCGGCAAACCGGGACCACCAACGGTGCAGAGCGCTTAACGCGGACATGGCGTAATTAGTTTCCCAACAACGAATCAGCCGCCATCATAACCAATGCCATACGCCTGCCGGGGGCAATGGTTTTACCCAGCGCGCAATCGGGTCTGTCAAGACTTTTTCGGGAAAAAAAGTTGCCCCAAGGCCTTGACTTATGCACACCGCACCGCTCCCTGTAACAAAAGTTATAGATCGGTTACAAAACCCTCTTGCCAAGCAAAAAAATATATTAACCAACTGTTTTTAAATAAGTATTTTTCGAGCCCGGTTTATAGGCAAAGTAACAAAAACCCTTGCGGAAAGGCGACTTAGGTCACTCATCCCAAACTTATTCACAAAGTTATCCACAGATTCTGTGGACAAGCGAAAAAGTCCTTACCCGCGTTGGGGTTAGGTCGGATTCCGCATCCAGAACGGGAGCAATGCGCGCTATCTTGCCGATGCCTCGTCGGCGGTCGCCCAATAACGCGGTTGGCGTTGCCGCTCGGCGATGCCCGTGACTCCGGCAGGGCCCAGGCGAAAACCGATTGCCCCGTCACGGTCGGTGCGCCAGACCACGCTGCCGATTTGTCGGTAGCGTTCCACCACTTCGCTCCGCGGATGGGCAAAGCGGTTGCGATAGCCGGCGGAAAACACCACTTGGGCCGGCCGTACTGCAGCGACGAAGGCCGGGGACGAGGCGCTGGCGCCGCCATGGTGCGGCGCCACCAGCACATCGGCCGCCAAGGCGCTGCCGCTGCGCCCCACCACCGCGGCCTCATCGGGAATTTCCAGGTCGGCAGCGAGCAGCAGGCGGCTCCCGCCAGCCTCCACCATCATCACGCAACTCTGCCGATTCGGCTTGACCCCGGGCACCAGGGCCTCGGGGCGTGGATGCAGCACGGTAAAGCGAACGCCGTCCCACACCCAGGCCAGCCCGGCTTCGCAGGCGCTGCGCGGGACATCGAAATGGTGGGCAGGATGGGCCGGTGGCAGAGTATCCACCAGCCAGTCGACGGGAAAGGCAGCGAGCACCGACAGCGCTCCACCGGAGTGGTCCCGGTCCGAATGGGTCACCACCAGCCCATCCAGGCGATCCACCCCCAGGGTGCGCAAATAGGGGGCGACCACCCGCTCGCCGGCATCCGTTTCCCCCCAGGCCGGCCCGGTATCGTAGGCCAGGGTGTGCTCGGCGGTGCGCACCACCACTGCCAGTCCCTGGCCGACATCGAGCACGGTGACCCAGGCCTCGCCCGGCGCCGGGCGGGACGCCGGCCAGGACAACGCCGGCAGCAGCAAGACCAGCCCGGCCAGACGGCCGGGGAGGCCGCGGGGGGCGAGCAGCAATCCCAAACCCGCCAAGGCCAGGGCCACGCTCCAGGCAGGGGGAGCCGCCGGCGTCCACACGGACAGGGGCTGGTCGGCCAGCCACTGCAGCGCCGCCATGAGTGGTGCCAGTACGCCATGGGCCAGCCACAGCAGGCTATCGAGGGGCACCAGGGCAGCAAGCAGGGCCAATGGGGTGACCACCAGGCTGATGAGTGGAATGGCGACGGCGTTGGCCAGGGGGGAGACTAGGGAGAACTGCTGGAAGAAGAACAGCACCAGGGGCAGGGTTGCCCAGGTGGCCGCCCACTGGGTCAGGCCGAAGCGTGCCAGTTCGTCCCGCACCCGGCGGCGCCAGGCCGGCACCGCTTCCGGCGTGGGGCTGGCGTGGTGGCCCACGCGCCCGGCCCCGACGTACAGCAGTGCCGCCACCGCGCCGAAGGAAAGCCAGAACCCCGGCGCCAGTACCGCCCAGGGATCGAGCAGCAGCACTGCCAGCAAGGCGGCCGCCAATACCCGGCTGACCCGGGTGGCGCGCCCGGTCGCCACGGCCAGGGCGGCGACGCCCACCATGGACAAGGTGCGCAACGCCGGCACTCCGGCTCCGGCCAGGAGGGTGTAGATCAAGGCAGCGGCCACCCCGGCCAGGGCCGCGGCCCGGGGGGTCGCCAGGCCCAGGGGGGCACGGGGATGGCGGCGCCACAGGGCGCCGGCCAGGGCTGCCACCAACCCCGCCACCAGGGTGACATGCAGGCCGGAAATCGACATCAGGTGGGTCGTCCCGGTACGGGCGAAAATCCGCCACTGGCCCGCATCCACCGCCTGCTGATCGCCCACGGCCAGGGCGGCGAGCACGCCTCCCCAGGGATAGTCCTGGGCGGGCAAGGTGGCGAGAAACCGATCGCGCACCGCCTCGCGCACCCGCTCAATGGTGGTGTCGGGACGAATCACGAAAGGTGACAGGCGCTCCTGCGCCAGACGGACAGTGCCAGTGGCATCGATCCCGCGCTCCAGCATCCAGGCCTCGGCATCGAAGCCGCCAGGATTGCGCAAACCATGGGGACGCTTCAGGCGCACCGTCAGGCGCCAGCGCTCACCGGCGTGAACCACCGGTCTATGCCGCTCCTCCGATTCGGCGACGGCCCCCTGGCGCCGCCCGCCCCACCATCCCAACGACAAGCGCTGGGGCATGGAAATCGGTGCCGCCTGGCCGGGCAGCGGCCCGGCCGGGTCGAGCTGTTCCACATCGAGTTGAAAGCGGATGCCCAGGGCGGTGTTCTGCGGCATGCGGCTGACGATGCCGGTGACGACGAAGTCGCGCCCCTCGTCGGCGGCGGCAAGCTGGCTGGACAGGGCAAGGCCAGCCCGCCAAGCGCTCCAGGAAAATCCGGCCAGCGCGGCAAAGCAGGCCAGGAGCAAGAGGCTCGCCCAGCGCGCATGCGTCCCCCGGCCGCGCCCCTGACCCACTTGCTGCAGCCGCCGGACACGCAAGGCGGCTGCCGCCCCGCCCAGGCTCGCCAGCAGGAGCAGCGTCAGCCAGGACCAGGGGGGCAGATGGCCCTGGAGTTGCAGCAGCAACACCCCCAGGGCGAACGCAATCGACACCAGTCTCATGACAATGGATTAAACCAGAACTCAACCCCCGCAGGCGGACTCCCAGCATGTCCGGCCCAGGCGGACGAAAATGCACCCGGCCGGCCGACCGCCCATCGGTAAAACGCATCGCCGGGCAATTTCTCGCTACTATTTCCAGGCCATGCGCAAGATTTTCAAACGCTTCCTGCCGCACCACGATGCCGTCCACGACAACCGGTGGCTGCGTCCTTTTTCCGATACCCTGCTCCACCCCCGGCTGTGGCATCTCAATCGCCACTCCGCCGCGGGAGGCATCGCCGTCGGCCTGTTCTGCGGCCTGATTCCCGGCCCCTTTCAAATGCTCGGCGCAGCCATCTGCTGCATCGTGCTGCGGGTCAATCTGCCCCTGGCCCTCGTCACCACCCTGTACACCAACCCCTTCACCATCGTTCCGCTCTACTGGTTGGCCTTCGAACTGGGGCGGCTGGTGCTGGGCAGCGCCAGCGGCACCTTCGTCAATCCGCCCGAGTTCAGTTTCGGCAACCTGGCCGCCTGGCTCGATGCCATGGGCCACTGGGTGCTCGGGCTGGGCAAACCCTTGGGTGTGGGTCTGGTACTGCTGGCCTTCTTGCTGGCGTCATTGGGATACGCTATCGTGCGCGCCGGCTGGCGCTACTACCTGGTCCGCACCTGGCACGCGCGCTGTCGCGAACGGCAGCGGCCGCCCTCCCCCGCCCCCTGATACGAACACGGCCTTGCGCCGCCGTTCCCCTCCCCCCGCTCCCAACTCCACGCTCCGCGCCCATGAGCCTGCAACGCGAATCCAGCAACGTGCTCCGTTACCTGCAGGCGGCACTGGCACTCCTGGTCCTGGTGCTCGTCATCGGCACCGTCGGCTACCACGCTCTGACCAGCGGCCGCTACAGCTGGTTCGATTGCTTCTACATGACCTTCATCACCCTGACCACCATCGGGTTCGGTGAAATCATCGAGATGACCGACAATCCGCCGGCGCGGATGTTTACCGTGTTCATCGGCATGCTCGGCGCCGGCACCCTGTCGTTCCTGTTCTCCTCGGTCACGGTGATGGTGCTCGAATCGGACCTGAACGGCACTTTGAAGAGAAAACGCATGGACAAGATGATCCGTCAGCTCAAGGACCACTACATCGTCTGCGGCTTCGGCCGGGTCGGCCGCAACGTCGCCCGGGAACTGGAAGGCACCAACCGGCACTTCGTCGCCATCGAGGAAAACCACGAACTCCTCGACGCCTACCGGGAGAAATTCCCCGGCCTGCTCGCCCTGCACGGCGACGCCTCCGACGACGACATGCTGGAAAAAGCCGGAATCGCCGAAGCGGCCGGGGTCTTCGCCGTTACCGGCGACGATTCGCGCAACCTGATGATCATCATCACCGCCAAGCAGCTCAACCCCCGCCTGCGGGTAGTGGCACGCTGCCAGGAAGTGCGCAACACCGAGAAGATGAAGAAGGCCGGTGCCGATGCCATCTTCGCCCCGGACCTGACCGGCGGCATGCGCCTGGCCTCCCTGATGGTGCGCCCCCACGTGGTGTCCTTCCTCGACGAGATGCTCAAGTCGGAAAAGCGCCTGCGTGTCGAGGAAGTGGCGGTGCCCCCCAATTTCACCCCGACCTTGCTCGGCAAGCTGGCCCTGCGCAGCGCCGAGTACGTGCTGCTGGCGGTACGCATGCAAGGTGAATGGGTGTTCAACCCGAGCAAGGAATTCGAGCTGGAGCCCGGCCACGTGCTGATTGCCATGGCCAGCCCGGCGGGGCGCATCGAGCTCGAAGAAGCCCTGATCGCCATGATCGCCTGAGGCGCTACGCCTCGTTTCCCTCTCACGCCCCAATGGCCCTCGTACTCAAAGCCCTGCTCGGTGGCGCCGTGGTGGTGCTCATCGCCCTGCTGGCCAAGACCCGCAACTACTACATCGCCGGGCTGGTGCCGCTGTTTCCCACCTTCGCCCTGATCGCCCACTACATCGTAGGCAGCGAACGCGGCCCGGCCGACCTCAAGGCCACCGTGCTGTTCGGCCTGTGGGCGGTGCTGCCCTATCTGGGCTACCTGGGGTCCCTCTACGTCCTGGTGGATCGCCTCCCCCTGGTGCCCGCCCTGGCGGCGGCCACCCTGGTCTGGCTGGCGCTGGCAGTGCTGCTGGTGCTGGCCTGGGGCCGCTGGCACAGCGCCTGACCCCGGCCCGCCCCTCAGACGCGGAAGCGCCCCACTTCGCCCTGCAGGTATTCCGCCAGGGATTCCAGTTCGCCGGCGGTACTGGCGTTCTCGGCCACGGCGGCACTGTTTTCCTCGGCCATCTGGGCGATGCGCTCGACGTTGCGGGCGATATCCTGGGCGGCGGCGCTCTGCTCGCGCAAGGCCTCAGTGATTTCCTCCACCTTACCGGCCACCTCCCGCGCCCCTGCCTGGAGGTGGGTCATGGTGGCGCCGGCCTCATGGGTCAGGCGCACCCCATCCCCGACCCGGGCAACCCCTTCGTCCATGCCGACCACCGCCTCCTTCACCCCGTTCTGGATAGCGCCGACCATGGTAGCGATCTCCTGGGTGGAACTGGCGGTACGCTCGGCCAGCTTGCGCACTTCGTCGGCCACCACGGCGAAGCCACGCCCCGCCTCGCCAGCCCGGGCCGCCTCGATGGCCGCATTCAAGGCCAGCAAATTGGTCTGATCGGCAATTTCCTTGATGGTATTGACGATGGTGGTGATGCTCTCGGAGTGACGCCCCAGGTCGGCCATGGTGGCGGACGAGCGATGCACCACCTCGGCGATCGCGCCGATCCCCTCGACCACGTTGCCGACCACCGATGCGCCCTGGCCGGACATCGTCTCGGCCTCGGCAGACAGCGCCCGGGTAGCGTCGGCGTTCTGGCTGATGTGATCCACCCCGACGCTCATCTGCTCCACCGAGGCGGCCATGGCCGAGGCGGATTCGCTCTGGTTCTGGGTCGAAATGGAAATTTCCCGGCTGGAACGCGCCAGCCCTTCGGCGGCTTCGGTAAGCCGGTGGGCACTGCTTTGCACGTTCTGCACCAGGGCGGCAAAGGATTCCGCCACCTGATTGAAGCAATTGCCCACGGCATGGAGCTCGTCCTGGCTGCGCACCCGCACCCGGGCCCCCAGGTCGCCGGAGGCGATGCGCTGGGCGCCCGCCGCGACTTCGCCGATGCTCTCGCTCACCGCCCGGGCTACCCCGGCGGCCAGATAGGAGAAGAGCAGGGCTAGCAGCACGGTAGCCCCCACGGCAATGGCCAGGGTCTGCTCGGCCTTCACGATGCGCGCATCGATCAGTTCGCGGGCGGTCGGCAGCAGGGTGTCGAAGTACTGGACGTAGCCCTTGTCGATGGCGCGGGTGACCTGATCGAAGAAGGCGGTGGACTCGGTCGCCAGACTGCCGGTCAGCAGATCCTGCCCGACCAGGGTCACCACCTCCTCGCTACCGGCGGAAATCTCCTTGGCCGCATTCTGCAGCGTGTCGCGCACCACCGGGTTGAGGGCGGCGGCCTTGTCCAGGTTGAGGTTGAGAAAGCGCAGGGTGTCGCGCACCTGGGCCGCCAGCACTCCCAGGCTGACTTTCTGGCTATCGGCGATCTGTTTCTTCGCCAGGATGGCGGTGCCCAGGGCCCGGGTCTGGCCGAGCCGCTCCAGCATGGACGGCAGCTTCACCACGGCTGTTTCGAGCAGGTAGAAGCTGCCCATGTCCGGATCCACGGTGATGTGGAAGTGGTCGGCCGTATCCATCTGCATCAGCAGCAGGTCGTCGATCAGACGGGTATGGGCACCGATGTTTTCCGAGGCCACCCAGGACAGGCCGTCACTCTGGATGGACTGCCACTCTTCGCGCACCGACGTCCAGCGGGGGCTGCCGCGCAACTCGGCCGGCAAGCGGCCGTCCAGGTCGCCGACCATGCGTTCGATGTCGCGGGTGCGCTGGTCGAGCTTGCCCTTGAGGGCATCGTTGCCGCCCAGCACGCCGCCGGACAGGCCGCGATGCTGCTGGCTCGCCTGGATCAGGGAGCCAAACGGCTGGAGCAATTCAATGCCCGCCAGTTCCTGGCGCGACTGGGTGATGACCTCACGCAGCTGAATGAACAGACCGGCAAAAACGATGGCGATGGCGGCCAGGGCGACGGCGCCGATCAGCGCAAACTTGCGCCCGTAGCGCAAGCGGTTCATGAGCGCCACGGCGGGCGTGAGGAACAACGACATGGGAAACCCCCCCGATGGTTTTGGATTGCTCTGCTGGCGCGGGAGCCGGAGCTCCAATGCGCGCGGCAGGATTTGAGCAAATCCTAGGCAGGGCACCCCAGGTCGTCTTTCACGCAGATCAGATTTCAGGCGGATGAAAACAAAAAGACCGCTTTAAAAAAGCGGTCTTTTTTGACACACCGGCCCAAACCCTAGGCGGGGCGCCGATCTTCACGCCCCCCCTGTGGAGAATGGCGTCGTTGCTCGCTCTCAGAGCCCCTACCTTGAAGATCCGCGCCAGTCCTTGCGATCCGGGCAGCGATCGGAAAGCGACGGATCAGAGCTTGAAGTGGCGCACCTCTTCCTGCATTTCCAGGGCAAGGGACTGCAAGTGGGCCGAGGTATCGGCGTTGCCTGCCGCAGCGGCGCTGGTTTCCTCGGCCATCTGGGCGATGCGCTCGACGTTGCGGGCGATCTCGGTGGCGGCGGCGCTCTGCTCCTTGAGGGAAATGGCGATGTCGTTGGTCATGGTCAGCACCTGGTGCGAGCTGCTGCGGATCTCGCCCATGGCCTCCCCCGCTTCGCCGGTCAGCTGTACCCCCTGATCGACCCGTTCCACGCCGCCCTGCATGCTGTCCACCGCTTCCCGGGTGCCGTTCTGGATGGCCCCGATCATCTCGGAAATTTCCTGGGTGGAGCGGGCGGTACGCTCGGCCAGCTTGCGCACCTCGTCGGCCACCACGGCGAAACCGCGTCCGGCTTCTCCCGCCCGGGCCGCCTCGATGGCGGCGTTCAAGGCCAGCAGGTTGGTCTGGTCGGCGATCTCCTTGATGGTGTTGACGATCGTCGAGATGCCCTCGGAATGGCGCCCCAGATCCTCGATCACCGCGGCCGAGCCGGTCACCGATTCGGCCACCCGCTGGATTTCCGTCACCACCGCCTGGACCTTGCCGGCCCCGGCTTCCGATAGCTCGCCGGCATGGGCCGACAGGGTGTGGGCCTCGGTGGCGCTATGGCTGATGTGGTCGATGCCCACGGTCATTTCTTCGACAGCAGCCGCCATGTTGGCCGCCGCATCGCTCTGCTGCTGGGTCGCCTCGGTGATCTGGGAGGAGGATTCGGCCACCTGGCGGGACGATTCGGTGAGCTTGCCCGAGGTTTCCTGGACCTTGCGGATCAGCTTGGAGAATCCCTCGCCCAGGGCGTTGAAGCCCTCGGCCAGGCACTGCAGCTCGTCCTTGGTGTCGACGCTGACGCGCACCGTCAGATCGCCCTTGGACATGACGTAGGCCCCCCGGGCGAAGTCGGTCAGGCCCTTCATCACCGACAGGTACATGCCTGCCGCCAGGTAGGCGGCCATCAGGGCCACCAGCACCAGCGTGCCGAGGGCGATGTAGAGACTGCGCTGGGCGTGGGCGATGCGGGTCTGCACCAGGGTGGCGGTGGCCGGCATCAGGGTATCGAACATCTGCTTGTAGCCCTGGTCGATCACCCCGGTGACCTGGTCGAAGTAGGCCTTGGGCGCGGTGGCGTAGTGTCCGCCGAGGATGTCCTCGCGGACCAGTTTGGTGGTGCCGTCTACCGCAGCCAGGAAGTTCTGACCGGAATCGCCGAGCAGGCCCTTGACCGCCCCGTTAACCTTCTGGGCCTTGGCGATCTGGATACGGTAGTACTTGGTCTGGGCGTCCAGGTCGGCGAGCAGGGCCCCCAGGTCCACTTTCTGGGTTTCGCTCAGTTCCTTGCGGGTGAGGATGCCGGCACCTCGGGCGCGCAGCTGGCCGAGGCGCTCCAGGGTCGCTGGCAGCTTGTGCACGATGGTATCGATCAAATAGAACGAATCGATGTCCGGGTCGATGGTCAGGCCCTGCACATCGGCGATGGTCACCTGGAAGATGAGTACATCATCGATCAGCCGGGTGTGCCGAGCCAGGTTTTCCGCCGCCGGCAGGTTGAGCCCCTCGCTACGCAGCTTGGCCCAGTCGTCCTTGAGCTTCTGCCAATCCGGATCGTTGGCCAGGCCCGCCCCCAGGGCCTTCTCGGTGCGGGCAAAGGCCTCGCTCACCTCCCCCTCCTTGGCGGCCCGGCCGGCCTTCATGGCCTCGTTGCCGTTGAGCACCGCCGAAGACATGCCCCGGTGTTGTTGCAGCTTCTGCACCAGGGTCTGGCTGTCGCGCAGGGTTTCCAGGGCGCTCAGCTCGTTACGCGACAGGTCGATCAAGCCGTTGAGGGTGGTGTACAGGTTGGTCAGGAGCAACACCACCGCAACCAGGACTACCCCGCCAAGCAGGAGGAACTTGCGCGGGTAGGACAAACGGTTCATCAGCCAGACGGCAGGGCCAAAGAGAGTCTTCATGGGAATCCTGTCAGAGCGTGCGCTGCGAGAAAAAAGATAGGCTCGCGGGATATGACCAGAGGATGGCGCCGAAAATTCCATGCCGGCGAAACGCCAAATGCGACACCCTGGCGATCAAAGGGCCAGTATTTTACGCACCTCTGGGGAAAAACCACTCAAGCAACAGGGGCAAACCGACAAGCGGCAGCACAGACGCACGCGTCTGGCAGAAAATTACGCGGGCAGCATTGCGAAAAATCCCATAGTGGCACCGTGCCGGCGCTGTAGCACCCCATGGCAGGCGCGCAACAGAAGGCCATCGCGGCCGCCCGGAGCCAGGATCGGCCCTGGCAACCGGAACTCCCCGCTTGAGTCGGTGCAAGGACACAGCCGTTCCTGTCGTCGGGCTGACAACCGACGAATGGACGACCGCGACCGACCGCTAGGCCGGCACGACAGCCTTAGCCGAGGCGGCCGTCGGTGATGCGCAGGTGGCGATGGCAGCGCCCGGCCAGCTCCAGGTCGTGGGTGACCACGACGAAGGCGGTGCCCTGATCCCGGGCCAGGTCGAGCATCAGGTTGAAGACCTGGTCGGCGGTACTCCGGTCCAGGTTGCCGGTGGGCTCGTCGGCGAGCACGCAGGCCGGCTTGGTCACCAGGGCCCGGGCCAGGGCGGCGCGCTGGCGCTCGCCACCGGACAGCTCGCCCGGGGTATGGGTGAGGCGGTGGCCCAGGCCGACCGCTTCGAGCACCGCCTTGGCCTGACGATGGGCCTCATCCTCCTTGGTGCGGCGGATGAGCAGCGGCATGGCCACGTTTTCCAGGGCGGAGAACTCCGGCAGCAGGTGGTGAAACTGGTAAACGAAGCCCAGGTGGGCATTGCGCCAGGCGCCCCGCTCCCTTTCGTTCATGCCGCTCCACAGCCGACCCTTGAGGCGGGCCTCGCCAGCGCTGGCCGTATCCAGGCCACCGAGCAGGTGCAAGAGGGTGCTCTTGCCCGAGCCCGAAGCACCGACGATGGCCAGGGTTTCCCCCGGGGCCACGGTCAGGTCGATGCCGCTCAGCACCGGCACCGCCAGCTTGCCATCGTTGAAGGTCTTGGACAGGCCGCGGGCCTCGATCACCGCCTCGGCGGGAACATGGGCGACGGTAGGGGAAGAAGGGAGCACGGTTTCACTCATAACGCAGCGCCTCCGCCGGGTTGACCCGGGACGCCCGGTAGCTGGGATACAGGGTGGCGACGATGCCCAGGACGAAGGCCACGGTGGTAACGGTGATCACGTCGCCCCATTGCAAGTCTGAAGGCAGTTGAGAGATGTAATACACCTCCCGGGAGAGGAACTGGACGCCGGTAATCCGCTCGATGAAGGGCACCACCACGTCGATATTGAGGGCCAAGGCCACGCCGCCGGCGACGCCGATGGCCAGACCGACGGCGCCGATCAGCACGCCCTGGACCATGAAGATGGCCATGATGCTGCGTGGCGACGCCCCCAGGGTGCGCAGAATGGCGATGTCCGCCTGCTTGTCGGTGACCGCCATGACCAGGGTCGACACGATGTTGAAGGCGGCCACGGCGACGATCAGGGACAGGATGATGAACATCATGTTCTTCTCGATCTGCACGGCGCGGAAGAAGTTGGCGTGGCTGCGGGTCCAGTCGGTCAGGTAGGCGTCGGCGCGAATCATCCGGGCCACCTCCCGGGCCACCCGGGGCGCCTGGAACAGGTCGTCGAGCTTGAGGCGTACGCCGGAGACGTTGTCCCCCAGCCGGTACAGGGTCTGGGCGTCCTGCAAGTTGATCAAGGCCAGGCCCGAGTCGTACTCGAACATGCCCACCTCGAAGATGCCCACCACCTTGAAGGTCTTCAGCCGCGGCACCACCCCGGCCGGGGTCACCGAGCCTTGCGGCGCGATCACCGTCACCTTGTCGCCGACGAAGACGCGCAGGGCCCGGGCCACCTCGCTGCCGAGCACGATGCCGAACTCGCCGGGCTTGAGGTCGGCCAGGGCGCCACTCTTGATGTGGCTGCCGAAATCCGCCACCTGGTTTTCCATGTCCGGCAGCACGCCGCGGATCACCACCCCCCGCACCTCGTCGCCGAAGGTCAGCATCGACTGGGCCTGGACGAAAGGCGCCGCCCCCTTCACATCGGGATGGCGGCGGGCCTCTTCCAGCACCCGGGGCCAGTCCGGCAGCTGGCCGTCCATGCCTTCGATCTGGATGTGGGACGCCACGCCGAGGATGCGCTCGCGCAGCTCCTTCTGAAAACCGTTCATCACCGACAGCACCACGATCAGGGCGGCCACCCCGAGGGCGATGCCGGCCATGGAAATGGCGGAAATGAACGACACGAACCGGTTGCGCCGGGCGCCGCGCTTCTTGGCCCGGGTGTAGCGCAGGCCGATGAGCAACTCGTAGGGGAGAGAGGACACAGCGAAAATAGTGGTTGGCAGCGGGTTGAGTTATGTCGGGCCAGAGAGAGTTGCGCAGCCGGCGGCGATGCCCGCCAGGGCGCCACACCGCCCCCGAGCCCGGGGCCGCCGGCCGGGTCGGCCGAGGCAAGGCGCTATGCTACACTCCGGCGCTCCCCCCGGGCCACCCGGCCACGCACTTGCGGGTGCACATCGCGCCCCTCCCACCGTGGCGCTGTACGCCAATACGGGCCAAGGGCGTACCGACTCTGCCCACCCGCACGCCATACATAGTCCCCCGCAGAAACTCCGCCGTCCTTCCCTCTATGCACCTGGAAATCCTCGTTCCCGACCTGTTCTGGCCCGACCGGCGCGACACCGCCATCTACGCCGACCTGAGCCTACCGGCGCTCGGCACGATGCTGGCCCGCGGCCGGTGCCAGGTAGCGCCCCATCCCCGGGAGCGGGCTCCGGGCTGGGAAGAAGTGCTGGCCAAGCGGATGGGGATCCAGACGGGCAATGCTTCTGCCAGCGCCACCAGCCCCGCCGCCGCCCGCCTGGCCGGCGAAGCCCCCCCCCTGCCCCCGGCCGGCGCAGCCCCGGGCGCCTGGGTCTGCGCCGACCCGGTGCACCTGCGCTTCGTCCAGCAGCAGGTGGTGGTGGCCGACGCCCGCCAATTCCCCCTGGACGACGCCGATGCCCAGGCCCTGGTGGCCGGGCTCAACGACTACTTCGCCCCGGACGGCATCCGCATCGCCGCCCCGGCCCCCGACCGCTGGTACGCCTGGCTGCCCCAGACCCTGCTCGATGCCACCCTCGGCCTGCCGCCGGTGCTGCCCCTGTCGGCGGTGGCCGGCCGCCGCCTCGACGGCCGCCAGCCCGCCGCCGACCTGCCGCCGATCCTGACCCGGGTGGTGAGCGACGCCCAGATGGTGCTGCACACCCACCCGGCCAACGCCCGCCGCGAGGAGGCCGGCCACCTGCCGGTCAACAGCCTGTGGCTGTGGGGCTACGGCCTGCCGGCGATGCCGGATTTTTCCGCCGCCGCCACCGATGCCCCCCTCTCCCACCTCTGGGCCGACTCCCCCCTGGCCCGGGGCCTGGCCGGTCCGGCCCGGGCAGCCGCCCTGCCCGCGGGCTTTTCCGCCCTGCCCGCCGCCGACACCACATCCGCGGCCGGCCGGGGGCTGGTGGTGCTGGAGAGCCTGTTCGACTCCGCCCTGTACCAGGACCGGGACGCCTGGCGCCGCGCCCTACCCGCCGTGGAGGCCGCCTGGCTGGCCCCGGCCCTGGCCGCCCTGTGGGCCGGCCGGCTCACCGGCCTGACCCTGACCGTGCCCGCCACCCGGGCCACGGTGAGCTGGACCCTGGTTCCCGGCGACCGCTGGAAATTCTGGCGCCGCCCCCTGCCTACCGCCGCCCTAGCCGCCTACGCCGCCCCCTGGCAGGCCGAGGGCGTAGACCTCAACCCGGAAGGACCGGGTGCCTGATCCGCCCGCCTCTGCCGCCCACTACCAGCACCACCAGCACCACCGCCATTCCCATTACCCAGCCGCGCTACATCCCGCCCCAGGCTCCGCCCCGACACCCCACGCCATGACCCGCATCGTCACCCGCCCCGTTTCCGAAAAACTCGTCTGGAGCCTCGAACAATCGGGCTTGCACCCGCTGCTGGCGCGGATCTACGCCGCCCGGGGGGTGGCCGCCAAGGGCGACCTGGACTACGGCCTGGCCGGGCTGCTGCCGCCGAAAGCCCTGAAGGGCGCCGAAGACGCCGCCGCGCTGCTGGCCGACGCCCTGGAGGCCGAGGCCCGCATCCTGATCGTGGCCGACTACGACTGCGACGGCGCCACCGCCTGCGCCGTGGCGGTGCGCGGCCTGCGCAGCCTGGGCGGCACTGTGGATTACCTGGTGCCCAACCGCTTCACCCTGGGTTACGGCCTGTCGCCGGAGATCGTCGACCTGGCCGCCGAGCGCAACCCGGACCTGCTGGTCACCGTGGACAACGGCATCGCCAGCATCGCCGGGGTTGAGCGGGCCCGGGAGCTGGGCATCGCCACCCTGATCACCGACCACCACCTGCCGGGGGAGACCCTGCCCGAGGCCGAGGTGATCGTGAACCCCAACCAGCCGGGCTGCGACTTCCCCTCCAAGAACCTGGCCGGGGTCGGGGTGATGTTCTACGTGCTGCTGGCCCTGCGCGCCGAGCTGCGCAACCGGGGCTTCTTCGTCGACCGGCCCGAGCCCAACTTCGGCAACCTGCTCGACCTGGTGGCCCTGGGCACCGTGGCCGACGTGGTCAAGCTCGACCGCAACAACCGCATCCTGGTGGCCCAGGGCCTGGCCCGCATGCGCCAGGGCAAGCTGTGCGCCGGCATCCGCGCCCTGTTCTCGGCCGCCGGCCGCGAACTCAACCGCCTGTCCGCCTTCGACCTGGGCTTCGTCGTCGGCCCCCGGCTCAACGCCGCCGGGCGTCTTTCGGACATGAGCCTGGGCATCGAATGCCTGATCACCGACGACCCGGGCCGGGCGCTGAACATCGCCCAGGAGCTGGACAAGCTCAACCGGGAACGGCGCGAGATCGAGGCCGGCATGCAGGAGCAGGCCCTGGAGCGGCTGGCCGAGCTGGAAGCCGGCAGTCTGGAGGGCGGTGAAGGCACCGCCATCCCCGCCGCCCTGGCCCTGTTCGACCCGGACTGGCACCAGGGCGTGGTGGGCATCCTGGCCTCGCGCATCAAGGACCGCATCCACCGCCCGGTGTTCGCCTTCGCCCGGGGCGAGAATGGCGAAATCAAGGGCTCCGGGCGCTCCATCCCCGGCTTCCACCTGCGCGACGCCCTGGACCTCGTCTCCAAGCGCGCCCCGGGTCTGCTGATCAAATTCGGCGGCCACGCCATGGCGGCCGGCGCCACCATTCCCGAGGAACGCTTCGACGAGTTCCGCGACCAGTTCGCCCGGGTGGCCGACGAATGGCTGACCGAGGCCGAGCTGACCCGCACCCTGGAAACCGACGGCGGCCTGGATTCCGGCTTCTTCAACCTGGACGTGGCCCGCCTGCTCGAAGGCGAGGTGTGGGGCCAGGGCTTCCCCCCACCCCTGTTCCAGGACGAGTTCGTGGTGGAACAGCGCCGCGTGCTCAAGGAGAAGCACCTCAAGCTGACCCTGCGCAAGGGCAACACCCGGCTGGAAGCGATCCGCTTCAACTCCACCGACGACGCCGGCGACCGCATCCGCGCCGCCTACCGCCTCACCGTCAATGAATACAACGGTGTCTCCAGCCCCCAACTGGTGATCGAGTACGCCGAAGGGGCCTAAGGGCATCCCTCCAAAATTTCTGAAGCGCAGTTCCTGCCCCGGGTTCTGCACGCCTGCGTCGGCGTAGCGGGTGTCCAGCCTCTTCCGTCAATCGCCCCCCCGTCCGAGCCCCCTATCAGGACGACCCGATAGGGTGCGCTGCTCCCCGGGAAACGGGGATGACTGGCGCACGTCTAATCCCGGGACTGTTGTTGGTCGGGCGACCGTTCGGGCCGGGCAACCGGCAGATGCCAGCCGCGGCGCAGGGCCATGAGGCGTAGGCCGAAGCACAGCAATGCGCCGACGATGGTCGTGGCGGTGGGGGGGAGCTTCAGCAGCTCGCCCACCACCACCACGGCCGCACCGGCCAGCGCGGCCGTGGCGTAAATGTCGGCGCGCAGGACGGTGGGCACATTGGCCAGCAGAACGTCGCGCACCATGCCGCCGCCAATGCCCGTGAGCATGCCGAGCAACGCCGCCATGAGGGGATTGAGCCCGAACACGAGGGCCTTGTGCGCCCCCGAAACGGCGAAGAGCGCAAGCCCCGCCGCATCGAACAAGAGGACGGGGGAGCGCAGCCGATCCACCGCCCCATAGCGGTAGAAGGTGATCACCCCCGCCAGCAGCGACACTGCCAGATAGCGCCAGTCGCCGATCCCGGCCGGCGGCACCGCGCCGATCATGAGGTCGCGGGTAATGCCGCCGAAGTTTCCGGCGACGAAGGAGAGCACCAGGATGCCGAACAAGTCGAGCCGCCGCTCCACGCCGGCGGTGGCGCCGCTGAGGGCGAAAACGAAGGTACCGGCAAGATCGAGGACAAGCAGAAGCGACATCGCAGGTTCTCCCCAAGGCGCCCGATGAAGCCGCTGGCCGGGACGACCCGGCGATCACGCGGGCTTACGCGGGCGCCTGTTGCTCCGAAAACCATGCCTGCGCGGCAACCACCAGGCTCTCGACCCCCGTCCGCAGCGTCGGGTGGATGACCGGCGCGAAGAGCGGGCTGTGGTTGACCGGCAGCTCGTTGAGCCGCCCCGCCTTCATGGCTTCGGCATAGACCTCGGGATCGGTGCCGCCGACAAACCAGAAGACGGAAGGGACGTGCCACTCGGTGCCGAACGATCCGAAATCCTCGCTGGCCGGGGCCGGCCCGGTTTGCCGGACCCGCTCGGCGGGAAAGTGCCGGCGAAACGCCTCGACCACCCGCTTGCTCGCCTCCACGTCATTGACGTTGAGCGGATAGTGATCGAGCGTCGTGATTTCCGGCGGCCGCGGGGCGCCCGATGCGGCGGCTTCGGCATTGACGATCCGTTCGATCGCCGCCAGCACCCGCTTGCGCACCCCCTCGTCGAATGTCCGGACGTTCAGTTTGATGATGGCTTCGTCGGGGATGACATTCTCCTTAGTACCCGCCTGCAATGCCCCCACCGTAACCACGGCGGCCTCCGCCGCGGCGACTTCACGAGACACCACGGTTTGCAGGCGCATCACCGTCGCAGCCGCCATCACCACCGGATCGATGCTGGCCTGGGGCATCGATCCATGGGCGCCCCGGCCGAACAGGCGGATCTGCAGGCTGTCCGCCGCTGACGTGATGGCGCCGGTGCGCCCGGCCACGGCGCCGGCCGGCCCCACCATGACGTGCTGTCCAAGGACGACCGCCGGTTTGGGAAAGCGCGTGAAGAGGCCGTCGTCGATCATGGCCTGCGCCCCTTCCGCGGTCTCTTCCCCGGGCTGGAAGACCGCCATCAGCGTTCCCCGCCAGGCCGGCTTGGCCTGGGCGAACAGGGCTGTCGCCCCCACGAGCCAGGCGACGTGCATGTCGTGCCCGCACATGTGCCCCACCGGCACCGTATTGCCTTCCCGGTCCTTGGCCCTCTCCTTGCTGGCGTAGTCGAGGCCGGTCGCCTCCTCGACCGGCAGGGCGTCCATGTCGGCGCGCAACATCACGGTCGGGCCCTCGCCGTTGCGCAGCAGGCCCACCACGCCGGTCTTCCCGATCCCCGTCGTCACTTCATATCCGGCGGCGCGCAGCCGCTCCGCCACCCGTTCGGCCGTGCGCGTCTCCTGCATCGACAACTCGGGGTGCGCGGCACGTCCTTGTAGAAAGCCTCGAGGTCGGGGAGCAGCTGGTCGAGATGCTGCAGGACAGGCTCCGCAGCCGTTGCGGTCGTTGCGGTCGTCGTGTTCATCATTGGCCTCCTTGAATCGTGGCGGGATCAGCTGGCCTGCTGCATGTCGTTGTCGATCGGCAGCATCTGGCCGGAGATCGACTTGGCGGCATCCGAGGCCAGGAATACCGCCAATGCGGCAATGTCCTTCGGATCGACCATTCGTTTGAGCGACTGGACGGCCATCGCCTCCTGCTTGATCTGCTCCAGGGGCCGGCCGCTCACCTGGGCACGGCCTTCAAACACCCGCTGGATGCGTGGTCCGTCCACCGCCCCCGGCAGGATGGCATTGGCGCGAATCCCGTATTCGCCCAGCTCGATGGCCAGCGTCTTGGTGAATCCGATCAGCCCCCATTTGGCCGTGCAATACGGGCTGCGGTTGGCGTAGCCGAAACGCCCGGCCACCGATGACATGGTGATGATGACCCCGGCGCTGGACTGCTTCAGGTGGGGAATGGCGCAGCGGGTGACGTTGAAGGTTCCGGTCAGGTCCACCTGCATGACCTTTTCCCACGCATCCGGGTCCATCGTCTCGACCGGCGCGGTCGGGCCGGCGATGCCCGCGTTGTTGACCAGCACGTCGAGGCCGCCCAGGGCCTGTGCGCAGTCCGCCACCATGCGCTCGACCTCGGCCCGCTTCGACACGTCGCAGATGCCGACTGTCACGCCAGGGATTTCACCGGTGAGCACCGTGAGCGCCTGGGCGTCGATGTCGCACACGAAGACCCGGGCGCCGCCCGCGGCAAACGCCCGGGCAATCTCGCGCCCAATTCCGGAGGCTCCGGCAGTCACCAACACGCGTTGCGCCATGGCTTGCTCCAGGACAGGAACCGTGACCGGCACCGTGCACTGATTCGGTGGCAGCGATCCCGTGAGAACAGATTTTGTGCCGGTTGTTAGGCCAGGCTATGAAATTTAGGTTCCTCCGGAAACACCCTCTTCAGGGGGCATCGCCTTCCCCCTGGACCGCGCACCAGGCAGGGAATCCGCACTAGCGGGCTTTTATGATCGGCATCAAATCCAGCCCCTTGGCTTAAGGTTGGTTTAAGCAGTAGCCGACAAAAATGCTCGGGTATTTCTTCCGCGGCCCCGATCCAGGCCCCGGCCCTTCACCTCTGCGAGAGACCTCACGATGAAACTACCCGCCACGCCCCTGCTCCTGGCCGCCCTGTTCGCCCTCTCCCCTGCCGTCCAGGCGCAGGCCCACGGCCATTCCCACGACCACGGCAGCGCCGAAGCGCCGGCCTCGCTGCACCTCAACGCCGGCAAGAAATGGCAGACCGATGCCCCCTTGCGCGGCGCCATGGGGCGCATCAACGGCGCCATGGTTCGCGCCCTGCCCCGGATCCACCAGGAGCGCTTCAGCGACGCCGACTACGCCGCCCTGGCCACCACGGTGAACAAGGAAGTGGCCTACGCCGTGGAACATTGCAAGCTCGACGCCGAGGCCGATGCCATGCTCCACCTGGTGATCGCCGATCTGCTGGCTGGCGCCGAGGTCATGCAAGGCCAGGAAGGCACAGCCCGCCACGACGGCGCCGTCAAGGTGGTGAAGGCCTTACAGGCCTATGGCAACTACTTCGCCCACCCGGGCTGGAAGCCTGCCCAGGGCTGATTTTTCCCAACCGTAGTTTTCGATATGGCCGAACCCCGCGCCAGTCGCGGGGTTTGAGGCATGCCCTCTGAAGAACGAGTATTGGCGCGGCTCTTCAGGCGACCACCTCGAAACGCCTTTATTGGCGCGGACCTTCGCCCAGCCCCTGAAGAAAAGCGGTCGGGTGAGCGGCGATTTCCCGGCGGCAAGGGGCAATGTCCACAGCGGCCACCGGCCCTTGGAACAAGGCCCGGCCACCTGACGCCCCATCCAGGCAAGCCGGACTCCCGGCGGCGACGGGTGCCGGGGCTACCGGGCGACGTCGCTGTGGCGCAGGCGCAGGGAGTACTGCGCGTGGAGGCGCGCCTGTTCGCTGTTGATCACCGTCTGCTGCTGGCCGAACGCATCGCGCTCGGCGATGCTCCGGCTCGCGCCCTCGATGCTGCGCAGGCAGCGCCAACGCGGCCCGCGCTTGGTCGGGTACAGACGCATCTGGTCCTTGGGATGCTTCAGCCTGCAGCAGTAGCAGAATATCGTCTCAGCCATCGCGACCTCGGATTTAAACGATTCACACCGTCGACCTGCAACGGGTCGAGAGTGGCCTGCCGTTGTTACCGGGATATGACGCTGCCCGCTTCCAACGGGCGCCTGGCAAAAGCCCTTGGGCTCGCCTAAGGTGAAAAGCCGTTCCGCCGTCGCAGGAAGGATGTCGATGATGCCCGCGCCCGCCGATGCTTCCGGCTGTGACCTGGCAGCCCGCTACGCCGCGGTGCGCGCCCGCACCCTCGCCCTGGCCGAGGGCCTGTCCGATGCGGATGCCACCGTCCAGTCCATGGACGACGCCAGCCCGGCCAAGTGGCATCTGGCGCACACCACCTGGTTCTTCGAGGAATTCGTCCTGGCCGGCGCGGCCCCCGCCTACCGCGGCTACGACGCCCGCTACCGCTACCTGTTCAACTCCTACTACGACAGCGTCGGGGCCCGCCATCCGCGCCACCGGCGGGGACTGCTGACCCGCCCCTCTCTCGCCGAGGTGCTGGAGTACCGCGCCCATGTGGACGACGCCATGGCCCGGCTGCTGGGCACGCCCCTTGCCGAAGGGCTGGCGGCGCGCCTGGTGCTTGGCCTGCATCATGAGCAACAGCACCAGGAATTGCTGCTCACCGATCTCCTCCACCTCTTCGCCCAGAATCCGCTGCGCCCGGCCTACCGCCCGCGCGCCGAGGCCGCGGCGCGAGCGTCGACGGCCCCCTCCCCGCCGGCCTGGATCGCCTACCCGGGCGGTCGTTACGAAGTCGGCCACGACAGCGCCACCGCCCCCGGCTTTGCCTTCGACTGCGAGGGGCCACGCCATGCGGTGCTGCTGCGCCCCTTTCGCCTGGCCGCGCGCCCGGTGAGCAATGCCGAGTGGTGCGACTTCATCGCCGATGGCGGCTACCGCACGCCGGCCCTGTGGCTCTCGGATGGCTGGAAGACGGTCCAGGGCGACGGCTGGACGGCGCCGCTGTACTGGGAAAACCCGGCGGACGAACCGCCCCGGGCCATGACCCTGGCCGGCGTGCAGGCCCTCGACCCGGCGGCACCGGTGGCCCACGTCAGCTTCTACGAGGCCGACGCCTACGCCCGCTGGGCCGGCAAACGCCTGCCCAGCGAGTACGAATGGGAAGTAGCCGCCCGGGAATTGCCCATCGCCGGCAATTTCGCCGACAGCGGCGCCCTGCATCCCCTGGCCACGCCAGCGGCACAAGGCGCACTAGGCCCACAGGCCGAACCGGCCGGCGCCGCCAGCGCTCCCGCACAGATGTACGGCGACGTCTGGGAATGGAGCGCCAGCCCCTTCGTCGCCTACCCGGGCTTCCGCCCGGCGGCGGGGGCCATCGGCGAATACAACGGCAAGTTCATGTGCAACCAGTTCGTGCTGCGCGGCGGCTCCTGCGCCACCCCAGCCGGCCACCTGCGCGCCACCTACCGCAACTTCTTCTACCCCCACCAGCGCTGGCAGTTTGCCGGCCTGCGCCTGGCCGAGGACGCGGCATGAACGCGCCCCACGCCCTCCCGCCCCCGGGCACCGTCACGGCGGCCACTGCCGCCTTTGCCGCGAACGTGCTCGAAGGGCTGGCCCAACCGCAGAAACGGATTTCCAGCGCCTGGCTGTACGACCGGCGCGGCTCCGAGCTGTTCGAGGAGATCACCCATCTGCCCGAGTACTACCCGACCCGCACCGAGATCAGCCTCCTCGAAGCCCACGTCGATGACATGGCCCGCCCGGTGGGACCGGGCGCCGTGGTGGTGGAAATCGGCAGCGGCTCCAGCCGCAAGACGCCGCTGCTGCTGCGCGCCCTGGCCGCTCCCCACGCCTACGTGCCCCTCGATCTGGCCGAGGAATTCCTGTGGGAATCGGCCCGGACCCTGGCCCGGGAATTCTCGGGCCTGCGCATCGCGCCATTGCTGGCCGACTTCACCCAGCCCTTCGCCCTGCCCGACGATTTGCAGGCGCCGGAGCGGCCGCGCCTTGGTTTCTTCCCCGGCTCCACCATCGGCAACCTGTCCCCCGCCGGCGCCATCGCCTTCCTGCGCCTGATGGCCGGGGCCCTGGGAGCGGACGCCCTGATGCTGATCGGCACCGACTGCACCCGGGACCCGGCCGCCCTGCTGCCGGCCTACGACGACACCCGGGGGGTCACGGCAGCCTTCAACCTCAACCTGCTGGCCCGCATCAATCGAGAACTGGGGGCCGACTTCGCCCTCGCCGGCTTCCGCCACGAGGCGCGCTACCGGGCCGACCTGGGGCGCATCGAGATGCACCTGGTCAGCCGCCGGCCGCAGCGGGTGCGCCTGTGTGGCCGGCATTTCGACTTTGCCGCCGGCGAGACGATCCATACCGAGAATTCCTACAAGTATTCCCGGGACGACTTTTGCGCCCTGGCCCACGCTGCCGGCTGGCTGGCCGAGGGGAGCTGGAGCGACCGGCAGCAGCGCTTCTGCATCCATCGCCTGCGCCTTTCGCCCCGGGCCCGGAGTTACCCCCGGGCGTCCCTCCGCTCGCCGATGCACCCGGCGGGCGCCTAGTTCCGCACTCCCTGGGGCATACCCGGGGTGTATTCCCGGCGCCGATTCGCTTACCGGCCGAGCCGGCGGCGATCGACGTCCCCCGGACGCAGTGCGCGCCACGGCCGCGTCACACGAAGCAAAAGACCACCCCGCGCTTCCCCGCGCCAGATCTAGCGTTCCAGGCATGCCCTGCGGAACGCCACGACTGGCGCGGCGTTCCAAACCCCATGGCTGGAGCGCCTTTATCGGCGCGGGTCTTGAGGCAGCGGTCGGTCGCCGACAAAAGAAAAACGGCCCGGACAAAGCCGGGCCGTTGGTGTGCGCGGACAGCAGTCGCCGCGATGCGGATCAGGGATCAGTTTTCCGAATCGCGGAAGCCGCCCTGGGCCAGGTTGCCGAAGCGGGTGTACTCGCCCTGCCAGGCCAGGCGCACAGTGCCGGTGGGGCCGTTACGCTGCTTGCCGATGATCACCTCGGCGATGCCCTTGTCCGGGGTATCGGGCTTGTAGTACTCCTCCCGGTACATCATCAGGATCACGTCGGCATCCTGTTCGATGGCGCCGGATTCGCGCAAGTCGGACATCATCGGGCGCTTGTCGGTGCGCTCTTCCACCTTACGGGAAAGCTGGGAAAGCGCAATGATCGGCACTTCCAGTTCCTTGGCCAGGGACTTGATCGAACGCGAGATCTCCGACACTTCGTTGGCCCGGTTGTCGGCCTGGCGGGCCGAGGACATCAGCTGGATGTAGTCGATCACGATCAGGCCGAGCTTGCCGTACTGGCGGTGCAGGCGACGCGCCCGGGCGCGCAGGTCGATAGGGTTGAGGCCGCCGGTCTCGTCGATGTACAGCGGCGCCTCGTGCATCTTGCCCAGGGCGTAGGTGAACTTGCCCCACTCGTCGTCGGTGATGCGGCCGGTGCGCAGGCGGTGCGAATCGAGGCGGCCCACCGAAGCCAGCATCCGCTGGGCCAGCTGGGCGCCGCCCATTTCCATGGAGAACACCCCCACCGGCAGGCGCGTTTCCACCGCCACGTACTCGGCGATGTTGAGGGCGAAGGCGGTCTTACCCATGGAGGGACGGCCGGCGACGATGATCAGGTCGCCGGGCTGGAGACCCGAGGTCTTGTTGTCCAGGTCGATGAAGCCGGAAGCCACGCCGGTGATTTCGGAAGGATTCTCCCGGTCGTGCAGTTCCTCGATGCGGGTCACCACCTGGTTGAGCAGGGGGTTGATGTGCACGAAGCCCTGCTGGTGGCGGTTGCCGGCCTCGGCAATGGCGAACACCTTGGCCTCGGCCTCGTCGAGCAGGGTCTTGGGATCCTTGCCCATGGGGTTGAGGGCCGACGTGGAAATTTCGTCGCCGACGCTGACCAGCTTGCGCAGCACCGCCCGCTCCCGGACGATTTCGGCGTAGCGACCGATGTTGGCGGCGGACGGGGTATTGGCCGCCAGTTCGCCCAGGTAGGCCAGGCCGCCGGTCTGCTCGGACTCGCCCGCCGCCTCGATGGATTCGAACACCGTCACCACGTCGGCCGGCTTGGCCTTTTCCATCAGCTTGGCGATGTGGCGGAAGATGCGGCGGTGCTCGTCCCGGTAGAAGTCGCTTTCGTTGACCTTGTCGCCGATCTTGTCCCAGGCCTGGTTGTCGAGGAGCAAGCCACCGAGCAAGGACTGCTCCGCCTCCAGGGAATGGGGCGGCACCCGCAGCTGGGCCAGGGCGGGGTCAAGGTTGGCGGATGCGTCGGACTTGCGACTGAAGGAGCGGGAAGGGCTGTTCACAACGGCAATCAGAAAACGGCAGGAACGGGATTTTACCCCGAGCCGGAGCCCTTAGCCTTGCCGTCGTCGCTCCGGAGTCGGCGTGGCGACAGCAATCCTTCTGCGCGCGGCTTGCTGACAGAACGGTGGCGGAAAATCATTTAGAATATTATGTTGCGTCGCAACAAAAACACTCCCGCCGCCCCCTTCCTTTCTCGGATCGCTCCATGTTTCTTGCCCATTTCGGCGTCGGTCTCGGCGCCAAGGCTGCTGCCCCCCGGGTTTCCCTGGGCACCCTGTTCGTGGCCGCCCAGTTCCTCGACCTGCTTTGGCCCACCCTATTGCTGCTCGGTGTCGAATCGGTACGGATTGCCCCCGGGCTGACGCCCGGGCAGCCGTTGCAATTCGAGCACTACCCGGTTTCCCACAGCCTGCTGGCCGTACTCGGCTGGGCCCTGCTGCTGAGTGGCGGCCACTACGCCTGGCGCCGCCGCGGTGGCGACGCACTGGTGCTCGGCGCGGCGGTGCTGAGCCACTGGCTGCTCGACCTGCTCGTGCATTACCCGGACTTGCCCCTGTACCCCGGCAGCAGCCCCTTGCTCGGCTTTGCCTGGTGGTCGTCCCTCCCCCTGACCTTGGCGGCGGAATTCGTCCTGTTCGCCCTGGGCCTCACGTTCTACCTGGGCGCCACCCGGGCACGGGATGCGGCCGGGCGCTGGGGCGTGGTCGGCCTGGTGGCGCTGCTTGTCATCATCCAACTGAGCAACACCTTCGGCCCTCCCCCGGGGGACGTCACCGCCCTGGCCTGGAGCGCCCAAGCCCAATGGATCCTGGTGGTCTGGGCATATTGGCTCGACCGGCACCGGCAGGTGCGCCGCGACGACGCCTGAGCGGTTGGTGCGGCAGGTTACGAGCGCACCGGCCTGCGCTCCAGCCTAATGTGTCGGCCACGGCAAGGCTCCCCCGGAAATGCTGTCGGCCACGGCGGCACCCACTTCACCAGCGGTGGCAAACTCAAAAGAAAAATGCCGCTCAGTGTGCACTGAGCGGCATTTTTTCGCCGAAGCGATGTTTCCTGGCGCCTGAAGGCGCCGCCAGACGGACTTAGTGTTCGCCGAGCACGGAGACAGTCACCTGCACCACCACGTCGGTGTGCAGAGCGATGTCCACCGGGAAGTCACCGATGGTCTTGAGGGCGCCTTCCGGCATCCGCACCATCAGCTTTTCCACAGCGAAGCCCTGGGCTTGCAGGCCTTCGGCGACGTCGTGGTTGGTGACGGAACCGAACAGACGGCCATCGACACCGGCCTTGCGGGAGATCTGGACCATCAGACCGGCGAGCTTCTCACCCACGGCTTGAGCGGCAGCCAGCTTCTCAGCGGCAGCCTTTTCCAGCTCGGCGCGCTTGGTTTCGAACTGGGCCAGGGCGTCCGGGGTGGCACGGCGGGCAACGCCGTTGGGGATCAGGTAGTTACGGGCGTAGCCGTCCTTGACCTTGACCACGTCGCCGAGGTTGCCGAGGTTTACGACCTTTTCGAGCAGAATGATTTGCATGGTTCGTTCTCCCGATTAAGCGTGGTTGTCGGTGTAGGGCATCAGGGCCAGGAAGCGGGCGCGCTTGATGGCGAGCGACAGCTGGCGCTGGTAGCCGGCCTTGGTGCCGGTCAGGCGGGCGGGCATGATCTTGGCGTTTTCGGCGATGAAGTCCTTCAGCACTTCAACGTCTTTGTAGTCGATCTGTTCAACTTTTTCCGCGGTGAAGCGGCAGTACTTGCGACGCTTGAACAGGCCGCCGCGCTGGGGCCGCTTCTTGTTCTTGTCGTCGTTACGCTTGCCAAAGGGTCTGGCCATTTTCGTTTCCTTCCAAAAATTCGATCGTGATCACATGCAGGACGGGCTGTCGGCTGTTGCGGCTCCTGGCGGCGAGGAATCCGGTGATCCGGAGTTCCTGCCCGGGCTGGGCGGCGTTCAGCAGTTTTGCTGCATCGCCCAAGGCCACTACACCGATTTCGCACTCCACCTTGCGCTTGAGGCCGGCTTCGGTTTGTTCCGAAGCGTGGGTCACACGTCCTTCGACTACCGGCACCCCGGCGGGGGTATAGCGCAGCGCTTTCTTTTCGGAAAGGCTGCCGGCGAAGTCGAGGCGGTTAGCCGCAGCGGAGTTGGGCGTGGAAGCGGTGTCCGACAACGTTCCTGCTTGAATGCTTAGGCGGCCGGCTGGGCAGCGACTTCGGCGGGGGCAGCGCCCTCGGCCTTTTCGCCGTTCAGCAGGTTCTTGGACTTCTCTTCCTTCATCATCGGGGAAGCCGTGGTGACCGCGTGCTTCATCTTCACGGTCAGGTGGCGCAGCACGGCGTCGTTGAACTTGAAGGCGTGCTCGAGTTCGGCCAGGGTCTCGCCATTGCACTCGATGTTCATGAGCACATAGTGGGCCTTGTGGACCTTCTGGATCGGGTAAGCCATCTGGCGGCGGCCCCAGTCTTCCAGGCGGTGCAGCAGACCATTCTGGGAGGTAACGAGCGACTTGTAGCGCTCGATCATCGCCGGGACCTGTTCGGACTGGTCCGGATGGACGATGAAGACGATTTCGTAATGGCGCATGAACTCTCCTTGTGGATCAAAGCCCGCCGCCATGCGTGTACGGTCGGGCAAGGTGAAAAAACAGATAAGCCCGCTAGTATAGCGGGCTTATCCTTTGCTAATCAAGGTTTGAGCGGGTTTCTCAGGGAAAATCCGCTCAAACGGGGCAAGTGCCGCCCCCTGTTCAGGCCAGGTTTTCCACCATGTAGCGCTTGATGGCCTCCAGGTCCGCGTTCATCACCTCCACACGCTGGGGCAGCTTTTCCAGCCCTTGCAGGCCTTCCGGCACCACCGGGGCGCGGCCCAGGGCTTCTTCGATGGTCTCGGCGAACTTGGCTGGCTGTGCGGTTTCCAGTACCACCATGGGAACGCCGGCCTGCCGGTGCTCCCGAGCCACCTTGACGCCGTCGGCGGTGTGGGTGTCGATCATCACGCCGTGCTTTTGCCACACGTCGCGGATGGTGGCCAGCCGGTCGGCGTGGCTGCTGGCGCCGGAGACGAAGGCGAAGCCGGCCAGCTTGTCCATGTAGGGCGTGCCGTTCAGGTCGAAGGCGCCGCCCGCATCCACCTTGGCCCACAACTCGCGCACCACGGCGGCGTCGCGGCCCACCAGGTCGAAGACGAAGCGCTCGAAGTTGGAGGCCTTGGAGATGTCCATGGACGGGCTGGAAGTGACGAAGGTCTCGGCGGTCTTGCGCGGCCGGTAGACGCCGGTGCGGAAAAACTCGTCGAGCACGTTGTTCTCGTTGGTGGCCAACACCAGCTTGGCGATCGGCAGGCCCATCTGGCGGGCGATGTGGCCGGCGCAGATATTGCCGAAGTTACCCGAGGGCACGCAGAAGGCCACCTGCTGGTCATTGTTGGCGGTGGCAGCGAAGTAGCCCTTGAAGTAATAGACGATCTGGGCGGCGACCCGGGCCCAGTTGATCGAGTTGACCGCACCGATCTTGTACTTCGCCTTGAAGGCGGCGTCGTTGGAAACAGCCTTCACGATGTCCTGAGCGTCGTCGAACATGCCGCGCACGGCGATGTTGAAGATGTTGGCGTCCTGGAGCGAGTACATCTGGGCGCGCTGGAAGGCACTCATCTTGCCGTGGGGCGAGAGCATGAACACCTTGACGCCCTTCTTGCCGCGCATGGCGTATTCGGCGGCGGAACCGGTGTCGCCGGAGGTGGCGCCGAGGATGTTGATCTCCTCGCCGCGCTTGGCCAGCACGTACTCGAACAGGTTGCCGAGCAGTTGCATGGCCATGTCCTTGAAGGCCAGGGTCGGACCGTTGGACAGTTCCTGCAGGTAGAAGCCCTCTTCCAGCTTGGTCAGCGGGGTGATCTCGGCCGCAGCACCGCCGTTGCGGGTGTAGCGATAGACGTCGGCGGTGTAGGTCTTGTGGCAGATGGCCTTCAGGTCGTCCGCCGGAATGTCGGTGATGAACTTGGACAGGATGGCGAAGGCCAGGTCCGCATAGGACAGCTGGCGCCAGACATCCAGTTCGGCCCGGGTCACCCGGGGCGTCTCTTCCGGCAGATACAAGCCGCCATCCGGCGCCAGGCCGCCCAGGAGGATGTCGCAGAAGGAAGGCTCGGCGGCCTGGCCGCGGGTGGAAAGGTAGCGCATCGGAATGGCGTAAAAAGGTGGGAAAAAGCTGGCGATTCTAGCATGGCGAGTAGTCCCTTCGGCCCTACCCGGCGTGCTTGCCCCACTCCCAGGCGACTTCTACAGTGAAAAGGTCGTCGGTTGGGTTTGCCATCATGCTTCCGTCTTCTTCCCTCAGCCAAATCAGCACGCTCCACATCCACAGGGTGGGCGATTACAGCACCCTGCTCGAATCTCTCGGGGTGGGTGCTCTACTCTTCGACGCCCGTGACGGGCGGATCGTGCATGCCAATCGCCCGGGCCTCGACATTCTGGGGCGCACCGCCTCGGACTTGGTGTGGCCCCTCCCCCCGCCCGAATGGACCCTGTTCGATGAGCGCGGCCAGCCCGTTGCGGCCGAGCGCAACCCGGTGCATCAGGTACTGGCCACGGGTCAGCCCGCCGAAGAGCGCTTTGCTCGGCTCGGCGTCGAGGGGGGCGCCAAACGCTGGGTACGGATTCGCGCCCTGCCGGTGCAGGGGCACGGCGAGGGATTGGGCGGCGTCTTCGTCAGCCTGGTGGACATGTCGGTGGATCGGGTATCCAGCGCCTTGGCCGAACGCATCCTCACGGGTGAGATCGCTCGGGCCCGCCGCTACGGCAGCGATTTCTGTCTGGGATTGCTCGACATCGACCCGCCCCCCGCCTCCCCGGCACCCACGCTGGAGGAAGAAGTCCCCCGGGAGGTCGGCAAACGGCTCCAGCAAAGCCTGCGCGACTCCGACGCCATGGCCCCCTGGGGCGATGCCTCGTTCCTGGTGCTGATGCCCGGTGTCGGTCTGCTTGAAGGCAGCGGCGGCCTGGAGCGCATCCGCCAATACGCCATGTCCCGACCGGTTGCCGGCAAGCCCGTCGTCCTGTCCGGGGGCGTCACCGAGTTCTGGCCCGCCGACACCCAGGAAACCGTGCTGGCCCGGGCCGACGAAGCCCTCCTGATCGCCCATCAGGCCGGTGGCAACCGGGTTTGCTCGCGCTGACACGGCGCTGGCAGCGCCCTGCAAATCAGCCGGATCAGGGCAGTTCGTCCACCTTGAGCCAGATGGCCCCGCCATCCCGGCTATCCCGGGCCGAAACCGAGGCATTGACCCGTTCCCGGCCACTGCTTTCCTGCCCGGAGCCCCCTACCTGGATCCACTCACCCAACCGCCCTGAGACGGTGGTGGACAGGCGCTCCACCTGGGCGCTGCCTGGACCATAAGCACCGGGGCGACTGGCCTGAGGACTGATTTCCAGGGTCACCCGGTCGCCAGCAACCCGGGGCTCGGCATAAAAGCCCTGCCCCAAGTCTTGCCAGACCATGGATTGGGACACCACCGTGCCGGCAGGACCAACCACCACCTGGGTCAAGGGGATGGGAATGGATTGGCCAACCTGGATGAACGCCTGGCCGCCTTCCACCACCTGCACGGTCTGTACGCTGCGCTCGCTGCGGCTGGCGCGAACATCGGCGGCACTGCCGGTCAGGCGGGACGCACTGCCCGCCGACCCCAAGCTTACCGAAGCACCGCCCGACAGGCGCCGCGGCTCGGTGAGCTTGACCGTACCATCGCCCAGCACCACCGTGCCGGACGCCCCGGCATCCTGGCGCACGCTGCTTTCCTGACGCTCGCGGCTGACCTGAATGACGAGGCGACGCAGCGGCCGGTCCAGGCTGGCCAGCAAGCGCTTGATCTCGTCCCGGTTGCGCCGGGATGCCCGCAGGATCAGCTGATTGTTGGCCCCCTGGAGCACCCCGCCCGATTCAACGAAGGGCCGCAACTGGGGGATCACCTCATCGGGAAAACGATGTTGCAGGGGGATGATCTCCACCTCCTGCTGGGCAACCGCCGGGAAGGCCACCAGGGCGGAGGCCAGCAAGGCAACGATGAGGGTGAGCAAACGAGCCATGGCAGGGGCTCCCGAGGAAATGAAAAGGCGAAAGATGGCGTCCGGATGCGGAGGAACCCGCTCGACTGGCGCGACCGGAGTCTATCTTGGCGCCCCGGAAACCGCCCGGCAACCGGTTGCCTTACACCTCGACCGCCTGGGGCAACAGCAGGCACGCACTCAAGCCCCCCTCTGGCCGATTACGCAACGTCAGGTCGCCACCGTGCTGGCGTGCCACTTCCCGGGCAATGGACAGGCCCAGCCCCACCCCCCCGGTGGCCCGATTGCGGGAGGATTCCAGGCGATAGAACGGTTCAAAAACCTGTTCGAGCATGGCCTCGGGGATACCCGGGCCATCATCCTCGATCTCGATGCGCACGCCCCGGTCCGAATTGCTCAGCACCGCCCGGGCCCGGCCGCCGTAGCGCACTGCGTTTTCCAGCAGATTGGCCAGGCAGCGGCGCAAGGCCACCGGTCGTGCCATTACCTGGCCGGCCTCACCGGAAACGGAAACCGGCTGCCCCACCTCGGCCATGTCATCGACCAGGGAATGGACCAGGGCTGTCACATTCAGGCGTACGGGAACCTCGCTCTGGGCATGGTCGCGCAGCGTCTGCAGCGTGGCGTCGAGCATGGAGGCCATTTCACCCATGTCGTGGCGCAACTGGGCCTTCAACTCCGCATCGTCGATGCGCTCGGCGCGCAGCTGCATGCGGGTCAGGGGCGTGCGCAGGTCGTGGGAAACCGCCGCCAGGAAGCGGTTGCGCTCCTCCAGTTGGCGCCGGATGCGCTGCTGCATGCGATTGAAAGCTTCCGCCGCCTGGCGGGCTTCCAGCGTTCCATCCAGGGGCAGCGGCGGACTTTCCAGGTTTTCAGCCAGGCGTGTGGCGGCGTCCCCCAGACGCTGGATCGGTCGCGCCAGGGTACGGGCGCCGAACCAGGCGCCCAGGGCCAGGGCGCCGATCTGGGCCAGCATCCCCAGCCAGAAGCCCAGATGACGTAAGGGTTGCGGTCCTCGGTGAGGAGGGCGATGAACAGCCTCCTTCCCCTGGCGTTCCGGCGGCCCCCCCGGCGGCCCGGGCGGGCCAAACGCTGAAACAGCCGGTGGTGGCGGGCCTGGCGGCCCCGCCGGAGGTGTGCGGAATTGGTCGAAGACGCTGAAGATGAGCAGGGAGAGAAAGAGATGGCTGACCAGAATACCCGCCAGAAGGACGGCAAACAGTTGCCCGAACAAGGTCTGGGGCAGCCAGCGGCGCTGGCGCAAACGCAACCAGGCCTGACGGATCACCGTCCTCCTCCCGATTCCGCGGCCGAGTCACCAACGGGGCTGGCAAACAGATACCCCTCGCCCCGCACGGTCTTGATCAGGCGGGGATCGCGCGGGTCCTCGCCAAGCTTTTGGCGCAGCCGGGAGACGAGCAGGTCGATGCTGCGGTCAAAGGCCTCCATGGTCCGGCCCCGGGCCGCGTCCAGCAACTGGTCGCGGGACAGGACACGCCGCGGCCGTTCGAGGAAAACCCAGAGCAAGCGGAATTCGGCATTGGACAGGGGCACGACCACCCCTTCGGGCGACACCAACTGGCGCAACACCCGATGCAAGCGCCAACCGGCAAAGTGGATTTCTTCCCGCTTCTCGTTGGCGCCCTCCTCCTTGGCCGCCGCACCGTTCACGGCCGGCGTGCCAGCACCGTCGGGCCGGGCACGGCGCAGCACGGTGCGAATGCGGGCGACCAGTTCCCGGGGTTCGAAGGGCTTCACCACATAATCGTCGGCTCCCAGTTCGAGGCCGACGATGCGGTCGCTGGCCTCGCCCCGGGCCGTGAGCATGACCACCGGCAGGCGCGACGTCTGGCGCAGTTGACGGCACAGGGTGAGACCATCCTCCCCTGGCAGCATCACATCGAGCACCACCAGATCAAAGGCGGCGGCGGCCAGAGCTGCCCGCATCGCCTGGCCATCGCCGACCCCTTGGGTTTCCAGGTTGAAGCCAGCCAGGTAGGTACAGAGCAGATCGCGGATCTGTTCATCGTCATCGACGATCAGGACGCGGGCGGTTCCGGCCATGATCTCTCCTCAGCGTGCCGCCGGAGACTGGGAAGCGGGCGGTGCTCCGTCGCCGCCGGGGCGGCGCGGCCCCATGTGGGGGCGCCCTTTGCCCGGGCCATCGCGGGACTCCAGGCGCTCCGCCAGGAAGGTCTGCACCTGGCGCTTCTGACCAGCATCCAGGCTGTCGTAAACCGACAGCCACTGATCACGCACCGCCTGCATACGCTTTTGCCCGGTAGCCATCTCCTCGTCTTGCTGACGGGCCAGGGCGCGCAGATCGGCATCCCCTGCCGCAAGGGACTTTTTCAGTTCACCGCGCTTGGCCTCATGCTGCTGGCGGGAGTCCGCGCGGCTGGCCTTGGTGACGCTTTCTGCCTTGGCCCACAGGGTTTCCTGCTCCGGTGTCAATTTCAGCCGGTCATGCAACTCGCTGAACACCGGTTGGAAGTGTCCCCGCGGGGCACACCCGGGGCCAGCAGGCATGGCACCGGCGGCGGCGCTCAGGGACAGGGCGCCGAGAGAAAGGGCCAGGATCAGGGGACGAAGCGAGTTTTTCATGGTGGGCTCCTCGTTTGAAAACGAATCTGGAGCCTGCAGATTAGGGACGGGACGTATCCCGCCCATAGCGGAGTTGTATCGGAATGTTACGTCCCGGGCAGGCCGGCAGCAGGCCTAGCTGCCCAACAAATGGGGCAAGGCCAGGTATTCCTTGGAGCGCATCTCGGTCAGGCGGCTGACGGTTCGGAAGAACTCGCTGGCATGGGTTCCGGACGTGTAAAGCTGCTCAGGTTCGCACTCGGCGGTGGCCACCAGCTTGACCCGGTGATCGTAGAGCACGTCCACCAGCCAGGTGAAGCGCCGCGCCTCGTTGGCTTGGGCCGCGCTCAGACGGGGAATGCCGGAGAGCAGCACCGTGTGATAGCCCCGCGCCAATTCCAGGTAATCGTTCTGAGAGCGAGGACCGCCACAGAGGGCCTCGAAATCGAACCAGATGACCCCGTTGGCGCGCCGCTTGGTCGGAATTTCCCGGCCCAGGACTTCGATGGCGCCCCCCTTTTTGCCCGGCTCGCCTGCCAGGGATTTGAAGGCCTCTGCCAGACGCTCCTCGCTTTGCGCATCGGCCGGCACGTGGAAGATATCGACCTGGGTCAGGGCGCGCAGCCGGTAGTCGATCCCCGCCTCCACTTCGAGGACGTCGAGCTTTTCCTGCAGCAAGGCGATGGTCGGCAAGAAATTGGCACGCTGCAGACCATTCGGGTAGAGCTTCTCCGGCGGGTAGTTGGAGGTCATCACCAGTACCACGCCCCGGGAAAAAAGCCCGGTAAGGAGGCGCCCCAGAATCATCGCGTCGGCAATGTCCGAGACGTGAAACTCGTCGAAACAGAGCAGTCGGGTGGCCGAGGCAATGCGTGCCGCCACTTTCTCCAAGGGGTCAGCTTCGCCCTTGAGGGTTTCCAGCTCCCGATGCACCTGCTGCATGAAGGCATGGAAGTGAATACGCCGCTTGCGCTGGTAGGGCACCGACTCGAAGAAACAATCCATCAGGAAGCTCTTGCCACGCCCCACCCCACCCCAGAAATAAACACCCCGGGGTACCGCCAGGCGGGAATGCAGCATCTTGCGCAAACGGGTACGGCGGGTGGCCTTGAACTCAAGCAGTTCGGTGTAGAGCTGCTGCAGCCGCTCGGCGGCGGTGCGCTGCGCCGGGTCCGCCGTGAAACCCTTGCTGGTAAGGAGTTGCTCGTAGCGGTCGAGCATTCCCCGTTCGGAAACCTGAAGAATTCGGTGAGGCATGGTAAAGGGAGAAAACGGTTACGCCGGCAGCAAAAGGCCAGGGCCGGTGCTGCGAGGGCAGCGGGAAAACGTGGAAGTTTAGACGAAGGCGGCGCTGGGGCCCAACGGCTACGTGGTGAAGAGGCGATGAAAAATCGGCCGACCTTGCCAAACGGTCCGGTCGAGTTCTATGCTGCACTGCAACACAAGCAAAAATATCCCCGCCATGGATCACTTCTCCCGACAGGAGGTCCCCCATGCTGTTTGCTAGCAGTCTCTCCAGCCTGCAACACGCCATCGCCGCCGGTTCCCGCACCCTGGCCGCATCCCTTGAGTATTGCAACGATCGCTGGCAGCGCCAGATTCTGACCCTGGATGTGCTGCGCGAGCGGGGCAACCAGTACCTGGCCCACGCCCGGTCGGGCAAGCCACCGGTATTGGTGTTCGACTACGACATCGTGATGGACGGCCGCACCCTGCCCCAGCCGGCCAACTACGCCCTGGCCCGCATCCATCCCCCCGCCGACTGCCCGGCCACCGACCCGGCCAAGCGCCCCTTTGTCGTCATCGACCCCCGGGCCGGTCACGGGCCGGGCATTGGTGGTTTCAAGATCGACAGCGAAATCGGCATTGCCCTGCGCCAGGGCCATCCCTGCTACTTCGTGATGTTCTTCCCCACCCCGGAGCCGGGGCAGACCATCGAATGCGTGGCCCGGGCCGAAATCGCCTTCCTGCAAAAAGTTAACGCCCTGCACCCGGACGCCGAGGGCAAGCCCTTCGTCATCGGCAACTGCCAGGGCGGCTGGGCCCTGATGATGCTGGCAGCGGCGGCGCCCACCCTGGTGGGGCCGATCCTGCTGGCCGGCTCCCCCGTCTCGTACTGGGCCGGGGTGCGCGGCAAGAACCCGATGCGCTATTCCGGCGGCCTGCTCGGCGGCACCTGGCTGGCCTCCCTGGCCGGCGACCTGGGCAACGGCCGCTTCGACGGCGCCTACCTGGTGAACAACTTCGAGCAGCTCAACCCGGCCAACACCTACTGGAGCAAGCTCTACAACCTGTTCGCCAAGGTGGATTCGGAACGGGAGCGCTTCCTCGAATTCGAACGCTGGTGGGGCGGCCACTACCTGCTCAACAAGCAGGAGATGGAATGGATCACCCAAAACCTGTTCGTCGGCAACCGGCTGAGCACCGGCCAGGTGGTCACCAGCGACGGCGGCACCCGCATCGATCTGCGCAACATCCGCTCGCCGATCATCGTCTTCGCCTCTTGGGGCGACAACATCACCCCGCCCCAGCAAGCACTCAACTGGATTCCCGACCTCTACGAGAGCGTGGACGACATCCGCCTCAACGAGCAGACCATCGTCTATTGCCTGCACGAGCAGATCGGCCACCTGGGCATCTTCGTGTCCGCCACCGTGGCGCGCAAGGAAACCGACAAACTGGTGGGCACCCTGGAATTGATCGACACCCTGCCCCCGGGGCTGTACGAGGCGATCATCGAGGACACCCACCCGGAAATGCCGGGCCGCGAATACGTCCAGGGCCGCTACCTGGTGCGCTTCGCACCGCGCACTCTGGACGACATCCTGGCCCTGGACGACGGGCGGGACGATGAGGAGGCCTTCGAGGTGGTCAAGCGGGTCGCCGTGGCCAACCAGGGCCTCTACGACAGCTTCGCATCCCCGGTGGTGAAGAGCCTGAGCAACGAGATCACCGCCGAAGCCAGCCGCAACTTCAACCCGGCCCGGGCCGAGCGCTGGTGGTTCTCCGACGCCAACCCGCTGCTCTGGCCCCTGCGCCCCCTGGCCGGCCTAGTGCATCACCAGCGCCGCCCGGCGGCGGAGGATAACCCCTTCGTCGGCCTGGAAAAGCAGGTGTCGGCCCAGATCGAGGCCGCCTGGGACGCTTACCGGGACAGCCGGGATTCGCTCCAGGAAAAGCTCTTCCAGTTGATCTACGAATCGCCGATGCTAAAGGCCCTGGTGGGCATGGGCTCCTACGCCAGCCGCCGCCCGGAACAGGCTCACAGCTGGATGGAAGAGGAATTCCGCCGCCTCAAGCGCCACGCCCTGGAGGGCTCCTTCGAGCACGGCACGCCCCTGGAAGGGCTGGTGCGGGCCATCCTGTTCACCAAGCCCGACCTAGGCGGCTTCGACGAGCGCCCCTTCAACTTGCTACGCGAACGCATCCACGAAGCTGGCTTGCCCGAGCGCCCCACCCTCGCCCATCTCAAGGCGGCGGTAAAGCGCCAGGCCTTCCTGGTCCTGCTCGACGAGGAACGGGCCCTGGCCGCTCTCCCCCGCCTGCTCGCCAGCCGGGAAGAACGACGCCGCGCCCTGGCCACCGCCTACACCCTGGCCGAGGCCCGCGGCGACCTGGGGGATACGTTCCTGCGCCGCCTGGCGCGCCTTGCCCAGGAACTGGGCGAAGCGGTACCGCTGCCGGCTCCGGTCGGCAAAATATCCATGCCTGCGGAACAGAGCACGGCGCCGGCAGCCCAGGCATCCGCAACTGTCAAAGCCACTTCCGTGACCCGGCGCACCAAGCCGGTAAGCAAACCGGCCACCGACTCCGCGACCGCCGTGCCTCCGGTCAAGGTTGCCCCAGGCAAGGGAGCAGCGCCTCGCCCCCGCAAGCCGGCCACCACGAAAGCGATGCCTCCAGCCAATCCAAAGGGGAAGCCCGGCAAAATGACCAATCAAGGCGCGGGAGACGCCAAGGTGGCAACCAAACCCAAGCAGATGGCCACATCCCATGCCACAGCACGGCGCAAGGCTGATAGCAAATAGGCAACAGCCAAGCAACACTGAAGGGCCTGTAAACGAACATCGGGCGGATACCTGGGTATCCGCCCGATGTTCGTTTACCCCCGAGCAGAAACGCCGGGAGCGTATCGCAGCGTTAGAAGTGCAGCGGACGCTTGTCGCAGGCCAGGGCCGCTTCGTGCACCGCTTCCGACAGGGTCGGGTGGGCGTGGCAGATGCGGGCCAGGTCTTCGGAGGCAGCGCCGAACTCCATGGCCACCACACCTTCCGAGATCAGCTCGGAGGCGTTGGCGCCGATGATGTGCACGCCCAGGATGCGGTCGGTCTGAGCGCAGGCCAGCATCTTGACGAAGCCGGTGGGGTCACCCATGCCCAGGGCCCGGCCGTTGGCCAGGAACGGGATCTTACCGACCTTGTAGGCCACGCCTTCGGCCTTGAGCTGCTGCTCGGTCTTGCCGACCCAGGCGATTTCCGGGCTGGTGTAGATGACCCAGGGAACGGTGTCGAAGTTGCAGTGACCGGCCTGGCCCGCCATCAGCTCGGCGACCATCACGCCCTCTTCCATGGCCTTGTGGGCCAGCATCGGGCCACGCACCACGTCGCCCACCGCCCAGATGCCGGCAACGCCGGTCTGGCAGTGGCCATCCACCTGGACGAAGCCGCGCTCGTCGAGCTTCACGCCCACCTTGTCGGCATTCAGGCCGTCGGTGTTGGGGATGCGGCCGACGGAGACGATCAGGCGGTCAGCGTCGAGCTTCTGGGCCTTGCCTTCCTTGTCGGTGTAGGCGATGGACACGCCCTTCTTGGTCACCTTGACGTCGCCGATCTTGACGCCCAGGTTGATGTTCAGACCTTGCTTGGTGAACACCTTGAGGGCTTCCTTGGCCACGTCCTGGTCGGCAGCGGCGAGGAAGTCGGGCATGGCTTCAAGGATGGTCACTTCGGAACCCAGGCGGCGCCACACGGAGCCCATTTCCAGACCGATCACGCCGGCGCCGATGATGGCCAGCTTCTTCGGCACGCTGTCGATTTCCAGAGCACCAATGTTGTCGCAGACGATCTTGTTGTCCACCGGAATGGTGGGCAGATGGCGCGCCTTGGAACCGGTGGCGATGATGACCTGCTTGGCCTCGACCACCTCGTCGCCCACCTTGACCTGCCAACCGGCGGCGCCCTGACCGACGAAGCTGCCGTGGCCGTTGAGCTGGGTGACCTTGTTCTTCTTGAACAGGCCCTTGATACCGGAGGTGAGCTGGGTCACCACGCCGGACTTACGGCCCATCATCTTGGCCACGTCGATCTTCGGCGTGCCCACGGTGATGCCCTGGTCGGCGAAGGAGTGGCCGGCTTCCTCGAACAGGTGGGAGGTATGCAGCAGCGCCTTGGAGGGGATGCAGCCCACGTTCAGGCAGGTACCGCCGAGACGGGGCTCGCCCTTGGGATCGGCGTAGGGATTGGATTCGCAGCAGGCCACGGAAAAGCCGAGCTGGGCGGCGCGGATGGCGGCCACATAGCCGCCGGGGCCGCCGCCGATGACGAGAACGTCGAATTGTTTGGACATGTAAGGTACCTCGTGATGCGCCGAGACCGCCGGCACCCGGAGTCAGAGCTTGGTTTCTCTGGCCCCGAGCCCCTGCGGTCTCTGCGTTGATGCGGTTGAACGGCTAGGGCTTAGACGCCGAGCAGCAGGCGGGCCGGATCTTCCAGGGCTTCCTTCATGGTCACCAGACCCAGCACGGCTTCACGGCCGTCGATGATCCGGTGGTCATAGGACATGGCCAGGTAGTTGATCGGACGCACCACCACTTGACCATTCTCGACCACGGCCCGGTCCTTGGTGGCGTGGATGCCGAGGATCGCGGACTGGGGCGGGTTGATGATGGGGGTGGAGAGCATGGAGCCGAACACACCGCCGTTGGAGATGGAGAAGGTGCCACCGGACAGTTCTTCGATGGACAGCTTGCCGTCCTTGGCCTTCTGGCCGAACTCGGCAATCTTTTTCTCGATGTCGGCGATGGACATCTGGTCGGCGTCACGAATGATCGGCACCACCAGGCCACGGGGAGAACCCACGGCGATACCGATGTCGATGTAGCCGTGATAGACGATGTCGTTACCGTCCACGGAGGCGTTCAGGATCGGATACTTCTTCAGGGCAGCCACGGCAGCCTTGACGAAGAAGCCCATGAAGCCCAGACGCACGCCATGCTCTTTCTCGAACTTCTCGCCGTACTGCTTGCGCAGGGACATCACTGGCGCCATGTTCACCTCGTTGAAGGTGGTCAGGATGGCGTTGTCGTTCTTGGACTGCAGCAGACGCTCGGCGATGCGGGCACGCAGGCGGGTCATCGGCACGCGCTGCTCCGGGCGATCGCCCAGGTTCACAGCCACCGGCGGGGTCGGCAGCGCAGACTTGGCAGCAGCCGCGACCACCGGGCCAGCGGCAGGCTTGGCCTGGGCGCCCAGGGCGTCTTCCTTGGTGACACGGCCACCACGGCCGGTGCCGGTCACGTCGCCGGCGGCGATGCCCTTCTCGTCAAGGATCTTGCGTGCGGCCGGCATGGCCACACCGGCGGCGGCCGGGGCGGAAGCCGCCGGAGCGGCGGCCACGGGAGCAGCCTTGGCAGCAGGGACTTCGGCCTTGGCGGCAGGAGCGGCAGCGCCGGCCTTGGCTTCGGTGTCGATCTGGGCGATCACTTCACCGGATACGACGGTGTCGCCGTTACCCTTGATCAGTTTCACGATAACGCCGGCATCCGGAGCAGGCAGTTCGAGCACGACCTTGTCGGTTTCGATGTCGATCAGGTTCTCGTCGCGGGCAACCGCTTCGCCTTCCTTCTTGTGCCAGGAAACCAGGGTCGCTTCGGAAACGGATTCCGAGAGTTGCGGAACTTTGACGTCAATAATCATTTTTTTCTCCGAGTCATCCCGAAAGAGTTCTGTCGCTTACTTGAGTTTGCCGAGAGCGGCGTCGATCACGGCCTTTTGCTGCTCGTTGTGCTTGGCCAAGTAGCCCACCGCCGGCGCTGCCGCCGCGGGACGAGCCGCCAGGTACAACGATTGGCCGGACTGCAGGCCGCGCTCGAAGTGGTGCAGGGTGGAGTACCAAGCGCCTTGGTTGGTGGGCTCTTCCTGGCACCACACCACTTCTTTGGCCTTGGGGTACTTCTTCAACTCGGCCGCGTACTGGGCGTCGGGGAACGGGTACAGCTGTTCCACACGGATCAGGGCGACGTTGTTCAGCTTACGCTCGCGACGGGCAGCCAGCAGTTCGTAGTAGATCTTGCCGGAGCAGGCCACCACGCGGGTCACCTTCTTCGGATCGATGCTGGCGTCGGTTTCACCGATGAGCGGCTGGAACTTGCCCTTGGACAACTCGGCCAGAGTGGAAATGGCTTCCTTGTGGCGCAGCAGAGACTTGGGCGACATCACCACCAGCGGCTTACGCTGCTTGCGTACCATCTGGCGACGCAGCAGGTGGAAGATCTGAGCCGGGGTGGAGGGCACGCAGACTTCCCAGTTCTGCTCGGCGGACAGCTGCAGGTAGCGCTCGAGGCGGGCCGAGGAGTGCTCCGGACCCTGGCCTTCATAGCCGTGGGGCAGCAGCATCACCAGACCGCACAGACGACCCCACTTAGCCTCGCCGGAGCAGAGGAACTGGTCGATCACCACTTGGGCACCGTTGGCGAAGTCGCCGAACTGGCCTTCCCAGACCACCAGCTCGTTGGGTTCAGCAGTGGCATAGCCGTATTCGAACGCCAACACGGCTTCTTCGGACAGCACGGAATCGAAGCACTGGAAGTAGCCCTGCTTTTCCTGCAGGTGGGCGAGCGGCAGGTAGATGCCGGCGTCCCAGCGTTCCCGGTTCTGGTCGTGGAACACGGCGTGACGGTGGAAGAAAGTGCCGCGACCGACGTCCTCGCCGGACAGGCGCACGCCGAAGCCCTGGGCAAGCAGGGTCGCGTAGGCGAGGTTTTCACCCATACCCCAATCCACCGGCAGCTTACCCTCGCCCATGGCGCGACGATCCTCGACGATCTTCTGCACACGGGAGTGCAGGGTGAAGTTGGCCGGGATGGTGGTGAGGGCCTTCGCCAGACGCTTGAGCTCGGTCTGGGGCACCGAGGTATCGGCGTTTTCCAGGTACTTCTTGGTCTGGTAAGGGGTCCAGTCGTTGGCGAACTCGCGCTTGAAGTCGGCCAGCACCGGGTTGTGCACCAGACGGCCTTCGTCCAGGGCTGCGCGGTAGTCCTTGATCATCTGGTCCGCATCACCTTCGGCGATGACGCCCTGGGTCTGCAGCTTTTCGGCATACAGCTTGCGGGTACCGGGGTGCGCCTGGACCTTCTTGTACATCAGGGGCTGGGTCACCATCGGCTCGTCCTGCTCGTTGTGGCCGAGCTTGCGGAAGCAGATGATGTCGATGACCACGTCCTTCTTGAATTCCTGACGGAATTCCAGGGCCAGCTGGGTCACCAGGGCCACGGCCTCGGGGTCGTCGCCATTGACGTGGAAGATGGGGGATTCGACCATCTTGAACACGTCGGTGCAGTACAGGGAGGAGCGCAGGTCGCGAGGATCGGAGGTGGTAAAGCCGATCTGGTTGTTCACGATGATGTGCACCGTGCCGCCCGTACCGTAACCGCGGGTCTGGGAGAAGTTGAGCATCTCCTGGTTCACGCCCTGGCCAGCCACGGCGGCATCGCCATGGATCAGCACCGGCACGACCTTGTCCTTGCCTTCGGCGCCGCGGCGGCGCTGGCGGGCATAGACCGACCCCTCGACCACCGGGTTCACGATTTCCAGGTGGGACGGGTTGAAGGCCAGGGTCAGGTGGACCGGACCGCCCGGGGTGCCGACGTCGGACGAGAAGCCATTGTGGTACTTGACGTCGCCGGAGGACAGGTCGGAAGCCTTCTTGCCTTCGAACTCGGCGAAGAGCATGGAAGGCGCCTTGCCCAGGGTGTTCACCAGCACGTTCAAACGGCCGCGGTGGGCCATGCCGATGACGATTTCCTCAACGCCCTTGGAACCACCCACGTTGAGCAGTTCGTCCATAGCCACGATCAGGCTGTCGCCACCTTCCAGGGAGAAGCGCTTCTGGCCGACGTAGCGGGTGTGCAGGTAGCGCTCCAGGGTTTCGGCGGCGGTCAGACGCTCCAGCAGACGCTTCTTGTGCTCGGCGGAATACTGGCCCTTGCCGCGGATCGGCTCGAGACGGGCCTGGATCCAACGCTTTTCCTGGGTAGCGGTGAGGTGCATGTACTCCACGCCGATGGAAGAACAATAAGTCTCCTTGGCGGCATCGAGAATGTCCTTGAGGGTGGCCTGATCGCCCACAGCGGCGAAGGAGCCGCTATTGAAGCTCTTGTTCAGGTCACCTTCGGTGAAGCCATAGTGGGCAGGCTCCAGCTCTTGCAGCTCGGGGCGCTCGTGGCGCTTGAGCGGGTCGAGTTGAGCCCAGCGGTTGCCGAGGAAGCGGTAGGCATTGATCAGCTGCAGTGCAGCGACCTGCTTCTTCTCATCAACCTGGGCACCACCAGCGCGCTGGTAGGTTTGCTTGCCCATGTCGGCGAAAGCGGCCAGCACGGGGGCGTGGGGGACATCGCGGCTGACGAAGCCGGGCATTTGCACCAGCTTGTCGAAGTAGTCGCGCCACTCGTCGGGCACGGACGCCGGATTGTCCAGGTAGTTTTCATACAGTTCCTCGACGAACGGCGCATTGCCGCCGAAGAGGTAGGAATTGCCAAACATCTCCATCATCATGGCGATCACCTTGGTGTGCGTCAGTCTTGCTTGAGTCTTGCACTCCGTCCCGCTCATCCATCCTCACAGCACACGGGTGCCTTGGGGGATGCCGGGCAGAGTGTTTGTAAAAAAGGGGCGACGGGCGCCCCTTTAGTTATGCACGCTTGTCGAGCGGCACCACGTCGCGCTTGGCAGCGCCGACGTACAGCTGGCGCGGCCGGCCGATCTTGTATTCCGGATCGGTGATCATCTCTTCCCACTGGGTCATCCAGCCCACGGTCCGAGCCAGGGCGAAGATGCAGGTGAACATGGAGGTCGGGATGCCGAGGGCCTTCTGCACGATGCCGGAGTAGAAGTCCACGTTCGGGTAGAGCTTCTTCTCGACGAAGTACGGATCTTCCAGAGCGATCTTTTCCAGTTCCATTGCCAGCTTGAACAGGCGATCGTTTTCCAGGCCGAGTTCGGTCAGCACTTCGTTGCACACCTTGCGCATCAGCTTGGCGCGCGGGTCGAAGTTCTTATAGACGCGGTGACCGAAGCCCATCAGCTTGAAGGGATCGTTCTTGTCCTTGGCGCGGGCGATGAACTCGGGCACGCGGGACACGTCGCCGATCTCTTCCAGCATGTTCAGGCAGGCCTCGTTGGCACCGCCGTGAGCCGGACCCCACAGGCAGGCGATACCAGCGGCGATACAGGCAAAGGGGTTGGCACCGGAAGAGCCGGCCAGACGCACCGTGGAGGTGGAAGCATTCTGCTCGTGGTCAGCGTGCAGGGTGAAGATGATGTCCAGAGCGCGGACCAGCACGGGGTTCGGCTTGTACTCCTCGCAGGGCGTACCGAACATCATGTGCATGAAGTTGGCGGTGTAGCCCAGGTCGTTGCGGGGATACATGAACGGCTGCCCGGTGTTGTACTTGTACGCCATGGCCACGATGGTGGGCAGCTTGGCGACCAGGCGGTTGAAGCTGATGCTACGGTGCTCGGCGTCAGAGAAGTCCATTGCTTCGTGGTAGAAGGCGGACAGGGCACCCACCACGCCGACCATCACGGCCATCGGGTGTGCATCGCGACGGAAGCCGCTGAAGAACTTGGCCAGTTGCTCGTGCACCATCGTGTGGCTCTTGATGGTGGACTCGAACTGTTCCTTTTCTTTCTTGTTGGGCAGTTCGCCGTTCTTCAGCAGATAGGCGACTTCGAGGAAGTTGCAGTTTTCGGCCAGCTGCTCGATGGGGTAGCCGCGGTACAGCAACTCACCCTTGTCACCGTCGATGAAGGTGATCTTGGATTTGCAGCTAGCAGTGGAAAGAAAACCGGAGTCGTAGGTGAAAAACCCGGTTTTGCCGCCGAGGGTGCGAATGTCGATCGTGTCGTTGCCGTGGGTCGGCGACATGATGGGAAATTCGACCGGGTCCTTGCCTTCAATCGTGAGAATAGCCTTGCGTTCGCTCATGTTTCTGTCCCTGTTAGGAAGTCTGCACTGCACCCTGCGAAGGGGAGCGGTGCCGCGATACGGCACCGCTCCTTTCCGCTTTCTCCTACTTGCGCAACATGGCCAGTACTTCGGCCTCTTGCGGTGTTGCCGGCTCCAGGGTGCCGTTGATCAGCCCCCAGAGCTCGTGATCGTCCATGTCTGCCAATTCCACGAACACCTGGACCTGCTCGTCGTTCAGGCTGGAGAATTTCTCGTCGAGAAATCTTTCCAGCGTGATGTCGACTTCAAGCAGGCCGCGGCGAACGCAGCGCCAGCGCAGACGATTCAGTTCCTCTTGCGTAAGACTCACGTGATTCGTCCGATCAGACCATCCGCTGAACCATCATGTCCTTGATCTTGCCGATGGCCTTGGTCGGGTTGAGACCCTTCGGGCAGACATCGACGCAGTTCATGATGGTGTGGCAGCGGAACAGACGGTACGGGTCTTCAAGATTGTCGAGACGCTCGTTGGTTGCCTGGTCGCGGGTATCGGCCAGGAAGCGGTAGGCCGCCAACAGACCGGCAGGGCCGACGAACTTGTCCGGGTTCCACCAGAACGACGGGCAGGACGTGGAGCAGCAGGCGCACAGGATGCACTCATACAGCCCGTTCAGTTCTTCCCGGTCTTCCGGGGATTGCAGCCGCTCGCGCTCCGGAGCCGGATCGTTGTTGATCAGATAGGGCTTGATCGAGTGGTATTGCTTGAAGAACTGCGTCATGTCCACGATCAGATCGCGAACCACCGGCAGACCCGGCAGCGGCCGCAGCACGATCGGCTGGGCCAGGCTGTCGATATCGGTCAGACAGGCCAGGCCGTTCTTGCCATTGATGTTCATGGCGTCGGAACCGCACACACCTTCACGGCAGGAGCGACGGAAAGCCAGGGTATCGTCCAGGGCCTTCAGCTTGACCATGGCATCCAGGAGCTTGCGATCGGTGGAATCCAGTTCCACCGAAATGTCCTGCATGTACGGCTTGTCGTCCTTGTCCGGATCGTAGCGGTAGATAGAAAACTTCACGGTAGCCATTTATCTGGAACTCCTTAGTAGGCGCGCTTCTTCAGGGCGATCGTCTCGACCGTCAGGGGCTTCATGTTCACCGGCTTGTAGTCGAGACGGTTGCCGTCGCGATGCCATAGGGTGTGCTTCAGCCATTCCTGGTCGTTGCGGCCATCGGGATGTTCCGGGGTATCCACTGCGTCGTCGCGCACGTGGGCGCCGCGGGATTCGGTACGGCCATTGGCGGAGACCATGGTGGCCTTGGCAACCTCGATCAGGTTTTCCAGTTCCAGAGCTTCGGTACGGGCGGTATTCCAGACCTTGGACTTATCCTTGATCTCGGTACGTTTGACCCGCTCTTCCACCTCGGCGATCTTTTCCACCCCCTTGGCCAGCATGTCCTTGAAGCGGAACACACCGGCGTGATCCTGCATGGTGCGCTGCATGGCGAGGCGAGCTTCATGCACGTTTTCGCCGGACTTCTGCGAATCGAGGCGGGCGATCCGGGCCAAGGACACGTCGGCCGCATCCTTAGGCAGTTCGCGGTGCGACGCAGGCATGGCCTTGATGTCCTCGACCATGGTCTCGCCGGAGGACTTGCCGAACACCAGCAGGTCGAGCAAGGAGTTGGTACCGAGGCGGTTGGCACCGTGCACCGAAGCGCAGGCGCATTCGCCAGCAGCATAGAAGCCGGGCACGGCCACGTTGTAGTCGCCGCCCTGGGGAACCACCACACGACCGGAGTAGTTGGTGGGGATACCGCCCATCTGGTAGTGACAGGTCGGCACCACCGGAATCGGGGTCTTGATCGGATCAACACCGGCGAACTGGATGGCAATTTCACGAATGCCGGGCAGGCGCTTCATGATAGTGGCCGGTTCCAGGTGAGTGATGTCGAGCAGCACGAAATCCTTGTTGGGACCGCAGCCGCGACCTTCCTTGATTTCCGTGGCCATGGCGCGGGACACCACGTCGCGGGAGGCCAGATCCTTGGCATTCGGTGCGTAGCGTTCCATGAAACGCTCGCCGGAGGAGTTGCGCAGAATACCGCCTTCGCCACGCACGCCTTCGGTGATCAGCACGCCGGCGCCGGCCACGCCGGTCGGGTGGAACTGCCAGAACTCCATGTCTTCGAGCGGGATGCCGGCACGCGCCGCCATGCCGACACCGTCGCCGGTGTTGATGAAGGCGTTGGTGGAGCTGTAGAAGATACGGCCGGCGCCGCCGGTGGCGAACAGGGTCGCCTTGGCGTGGAAGATGTGGACTTCGCCGGTTTCCATTTCCAGGGCGGTGACGCCGAGCACGGTGCCATCCACATCGCGGATCAGGTCCAGGGCCATCCATTCGACGAAGAACTGGGTGTTGGCCTTGACGTTGCGCTGGTACATGGCGTGCAGCATGGCGTGACCGGTACGGTCGGCCGCGGCACAGGAGCGACGTACGGGGCGCTCGCCAAAGTTGGACATGTGGCCACCGAAGGGGCGCTGATAGATCTTGCCGTTGTCCAGACGGTCGAAAGGCATGCCGTAGTGCTCAAGCTCGACCACCACTTCATTGGCCTTGCGGCACATGAACTCGATGGCGTCCTGGTCGCCGAGCCAGTCGGACCCCTTGACGGTGTCGTACATGTGCCAGTGCCAGTGATCTTCCTCGGAGTTGCCGAGGGATGCAGCCACCCCACCCTGAGCTGCCACGGTGTGGGAGCGGGTCGGGAAGACTTTGGACAGCACGGCGGTTTTGAGACCGGCTTCGGACAGCTGGATGGCAGCGCGCAGGCCGGCACCACCGGCACCGACGATCACTGCATCGTACTTATGAACGGGAATATTCACTTACAGTCTCCACAGAATCTGGGCGGCCCAGCCGGCATAGCCCACCAGGGCGGCGATCAAGACCACCATCAGACCGAGGCGCAGACCGGTCGGCTTGATGTAGTCCATGAAGATGTCGCGCACGCCGATCCAGGCGTGGTAGAAGAGGGACAGAAGCGCCAGGAAGGTGGCGAACTTCATGAAACCGTTGGCAAACAGAGCGTGCCAGGCTTCAAAAGTGCTACCGCCATTGGCGACGACAGCCACCAGCAGAATGACGGTATAGACGGCCATGATGACCGCAGTGGCGCGCTGGGCAATCCAGTCGCGCAGGCCGTAACCAGCCCCAACAACGATACGATTTACCACAGCAGCGCCCCCCCGAGGATCGCCGTGGCCACGAGGCTGACGGCAAAAGAGATTTTGCTGGTCATCCGAGCGGCTTCCTTCTCGATGCCGATGTGACCGTCGAGCAGCAGATAGCGGATACCGGCGCAGAAATGATGGCAATAGGCCCACAGCAGACCGAGCAGCACCACCTTGACGACGATATTCCCGGCCAACCCCTTCACCATGGCGAAGGAATCAGGCGATGCAAGACTGCTTTGGAACAACCACAGCAGCACCGGCAGGAACAGGAACAGGCCCGCACCGCTGACGCGATGGAGAATCGACAGCACAGCCGGAAGCGGCTGCTTGATCGACAGGAGGTCCAAGTTCTTTGGACGTTTCTTCTTCATGGTGAGCTCAGCCATGTATCTTCTTCCCTCAACTAAGCGCGGCCGAATCTTGAAACACCGAAACTTCCGGCACTTCCGGGTCAGACCGCCCGACCCGCTTTGCTGCATTTAGACTCCCCGCTGAAACAGCGGCCCAACCCGTCCTACCGGACTTAGGTAAGACGAAAATTATATCCTTCCCGACAAACCTCTGTCCTGACGACCGCCCGCCTGCACCCGACCCATCAATTCAATTCGTTGAGGTACACGTGCTTCTGGGTCGAATAGAAGCCGCGCCGCCACTCCACCGGCTTGTTGCCATAGGTGTAGGTGACGCGCTCGACCAGAAGCAAGGGGCTACCCTCCGGAACCTGAAGCCGCTCAGCCACGCCACGCTCGGCAGCCACAGCGCGGATGCGCTCCTCGGCACGGAGCATGCGTACCCCGTAACGGGACTCGAACAGGCTATAGAGGGATTTATCGCTGGACTGGAGAACGTCCAGAGTGAGATCGGGGAACAACTCCCCGGGAAGATAGATTTCATCGACTACCACCGGCTCGCCCTCAAAGCGAAGCAGGCGATGCACGATGGTCACCGGCGCGCCGTGTTCGAGATCGAGAACACGGGCGGCATCGACACCAGCCTTGACGCGAATGCAGTCAAGCGGCTCGCTGTCGTGGGGCTGCAAGCCCCCCTCGATCGGCACCAGGCGCAAGAAACGGAAAAACGCGCGGGGATCGGCATGGGTCGCGACAAAGGTACCCTTACCCTGGCGACGCACCAGCAGATTCTCTGCTGCCATCTCATCGATAGCCTTGCGCACCGTCCCCTGGCTCACGTTAAAGCGCGACGCCAGCTCGGTTTCGCTGGGGATGGCATCGCCCGGATGCCATTCTCCGGCTTCCAGGCTTTTCATCATCAGCTCCTTGATCTGCCGGTAGAGCGGCGAGAAAGTCGGAGATGCAGCAGGCGTGCGATTCATGGGCGGGTATTTGAACATAAATTGTTAGGAACGTCTATTCTAAAACTTTATTCTTACATCTTATATAAGACATATGATAGGTCATTGACTTATCAGCACTTAATTCCTAATATTGTTCGGCTCAAAAGCCCTCACCGTACCCGGGTCGACGGCCGGCCCCAGGAAGTGCAAAATGCCCTCCCCTGATGCCCCGCCCCCTCCAGGAGCCATCCTGCCGGCTAGGGACGCAGCAACAGCAACCGTACGCAGTACTTTTTATAGACAGCCTTAACAGGAGTCGCACTATGTCCAAAGCCCCCGTTCGCGTCGCCGTCACTGGCGCCGCCGGCCAGATCGGTTACAGCCTGCTGTTCCGCATTGCCAGCGGCGAAATGCTCGGTAAGGACCAACCCGTCATTCTTCAACTCCTCGATCTGCCCCAGGCTCAGAAGGCCGTCCAGGGCGTCATCATGGAACTGGAAGACTGTGCCTTCCCGCTGCTCGCCGGTGTGGTCGCGACCGACGACCCGAACGTGGCCTTCAAGGACGCCGACTACTGCCTGCTCGTGGGCGCCCGCCCCCGCGGCCCCGGCATGGAGCGCGCCGATCTGTTGACCGCCAATGGCGCCATCTTCACCGTTCAGGGCAAGGCTATCGCCGAAAACGCCAATGAAAACGTGAAGGTCCTGGTGGTAGGCAACCCCTGCAACACCAATGCCTACATCGCCCGCGCCGCCGCCATCAAAGTCGGCCGCACCAACCCGAACAACTACCACGGCATGCTGCGCCTGGATCATAACCGCGCCCTGTCCCAGCTGTCCGCCAAGACCGGCCGTCCAGTGTCCTCCTTCAAGCAGATGGTGGTCTGGGGCAACCACTCCCCCACCATGTACGCCGATTACCGTTTCGCCACCTCCAACGGCGACAACGTCAAGGCCCTGGTGAACGACGCTGTCTGGAACAACGATGTGTTCCTGCCCACCGTGGGCAAGCGCGGCGCCGCCATCATCGACGCCCGCGGCCTGTCTTCTGCCGCCTCTGCCGCCAACGCCGCCATCGACCACATGCACGACTGGGCCCTCGGCTCCGACGACTGGGTCACCATGGGCGTACCCGCTCCCGCCGGCAACAGCTACGGTATCCCCGAAGGTGTGGTGTTCGGCTTCCCCTGCGAGTGCAAGGGCGGTTCCTTCAAGGTCATCGAAGGCCTGGAAATCGACGCCTACTCCAAGGAAAAGATCCAGAAGACCCTCGACGAGCTCGAAGGCGAGCGCGCCGCTGTGGCCGACATGCTCAAGTAATCGAGCCTGCGACTGCGAAAAGGGCTGCCGGAAAATCCGGCAGCCCTTTTTTATTGCCCGAACCGGCAAGCCTCCCGTCGTAAAATTGCCGACCGGACCTCCCGCCCCTCCCCTGTCACCTGAGGAAACTCCCATGCCCCGCCCTACCTTTCACCGCCTTGCCCTGCCGGCTTTAGCGCTCCTGCTTCCATTCGCCTCCGCGCAGGCAGCCGATCCGGTGGTTCAGCCGGGGTTATGGGAATTTCGCATGGAAATTTCCGCCCCCGGGGGCATGACCGCCATACCGGCGCAAACGTTGAAGCGCTGCCTGACGGCCAAGGACATCGCGGAAAACCGCCATATTGCGCCCAACGACCCCAAGAACCCGTGCACAGTGAGTAACGTCAAGAATAGCGGCGGCAAGTTTTCCTACGACCTGGCCTGCAAGACAGGGGGCCAGAGCATGACGGGTTCTGCAACCGGTACGGTTGCAGCGGAAAGCTTCGACCTGCAGAGCAAGATGCGCTTTTCGCCAAGCATAGAAGGCTTGGGCGAAGTACAGCAGCGCATGACCGGCAAGCGCATCGGCACCTGTTGAACCAGCCCTTGCCGTGAGTCTTACCATCCTCTATCAGGACGACGCGCTGGTCGCCATCGACAAGCCCCCCGGCCTGCTCACCCACCGCAGCTTCCTCGACTTTCACGAAACCCGCTTCGCCGTGCAGATGCTGCGCGACCAGATCGGCCGCAAAGTCTGGCCGGTGCACCGCCTCGACAAAGGCACGTCGGGAATTTTACTGTTTGCCCTGTCGGCAGAGGATTGCCGCACCATGAGCGAATCTTTCGCTACCCAAGCCGTAGAAAAAACCTACCTGGCCGTGGTGCGCGGCCACCCCGCCGAAAGCGGGGAAATCGACCACCCCCTAGAACGCCAGGACGATGGCGAGGCACCTCCCGACACCGCTCGCAATACCGAAGCCGGCATAGCCAACGGCGCAACGGTTCAAGCCGCTGTCACGCGCTACCGACGCCTGGCGACTATCGAAGTGCCGATTGCAGTGGACCGCTACCCTACCAGCCGCTACGCCTTGGTCGCCCTATCTCCGCTAACCGGGCGGCGCCACCAACTGCGCCGCCACATGAAGCACATTGCCCACCCGATCATCGGCGACTCCCGCTACGGCAAGGGCCGCCACAACCGCATGATCCAGGAGCATTACGGCGCTCACCGCCTGCTCCTGCACTGCGTGGAAACCCGCTTGCACCACCCCATCAGCGGAGCCCCCCTGCTGTTGCAGGCCCCCGTGAACGGTCAATTTGCGGCGCTGGTGGAACGCTGGGGCTGGGCTAATGCCCTGCCCACCGCCTGGTACACACCAAGCCCCGCTCCTGACGAAGTTGCAACTTCACCGGCAGACTAGGCGTCATAGGCTTTTTACCCGCCTTTTTGAGCAGCTAGTTGCTGGCTGCCCATTGCCGCTCCGGGGAGGTAGCAGTCCATGTTTTGGCGCAACCGGCTTCCTGACTTCGTCCAACGCCTCACCCGCTACGATCTGCCTCTGGCGATTTCGTTGTGGGATGGCACCCGCTTCGCCCTCGGCCACGACCCCGGCGTCACCCTGCACATCCGCGACAGCATTGGCCTCACCCGCCTGCTCCGCCCCAGCCTGGACCGCTTGGGCGAGGCCTATGTCGAGGGCCATATCGACGTGGAAGGCCCACTCCATACGCTGATCGACGGCGCGACGCGGCTTGCCAGCCATGCCCTTGCACCGACCGGTCGCTACGGCCGTATCCGCCACATGGTGCGCCACTCACGCAAGGTCGACGCCGATGCCATCGCCTACCACTACGACGTGGCCAACGACTTCTATCGCCTGTGGCTGGACCAGGAAATGATCTATTCCTGCGCCTATTTCAATCGTCCGAACGACACCCTGGAAGCAGCCCAGGTCGCCAAGCTCGACCACATCCTGACCAAGATCCGCCTCCGTCCCGGCGATCGCCTGCTCGACATCGGTTGTGGCTGGGGCGCCCTGATCCTGCGGGCCGTGGAAAAATATGGCGCCACAGCCGTGGGCATCACCCTGTCACAGCAGCAATACGAGCTAGCCAAGGAGCGCATTGCCAGGGCCGGCCTGGCCAATCGCTGCGAGGTGCATCTCACCGACTACCGGGACATGACGGGCAAGTTCGACCGCATCACCAGCATCGGCATGTTCGAGCACGTCGGCCTCAAACACCTGCGCGGCTACTTCACCACCCTGCGCCATCTGCTCAAGGATGACGGCATCGTGCTCAACCACGGCATCACGTCCACTGATCCCGAATCGGGAGAAACTCCCTGGGGGGGCGGCCGATTCATCGACCGCTATGTCTTTCCCAACGGGGAACTACCGCACATCTCACTGGCACTGCGCGAACTGGAAGCCGCCGGCCTGGAAACTGCAGACGTGGAAAACCTGCGCCGCCATTACGCGCTGACCCTGGACCACTGGGCGCAGCGCTTCGAGGCCAACGCCGAAGCCATCCGTCGCATCGCCGGCGAAAAGCGCTACCGCATCTGGCGCGTCTACCTGGCCGGTTGTGCCCACGGCTTTCGCCATGGCTGGATGGCCATCCACCAGATCCTCGCGACGCCTTACGGCCACGCCAGCTCCCTGCCCCTGACCCGCAACTGGATGTATGCGGGCTAACTCCCCCAGCAGTCCTCCGCGGTTATCCACTGCGGGGGCATGAGGCATAAGAACGTCTCAGGACGATGCGGCGGTCGCTTTATCGCCACCCGGGGACGCGGTATCGCTCGCGGCCGGCGGAGCAAGCTTGGCGCCAAGGAAATCGTCCAGCCCCTTATGCACCAGGTCGTAGGTTTTCATGATGCCGCTCTCGATATCGCCGCTCAGCACCCCCAATCCCTTGAGCAGTTCCTTGGCTTCGCCAAACCCCTTCTCGAAGCCGCCACGGATCAGGTCCACGAAGTTCCGCGCCAAGGTCTCGGGATCTTCACCCGGATGCTGGGCGGCGTAGGCGTCAAAAAAGCCAGTGGACAAGGCAACGATACGGCCGGCGGTTGCCTCCGGAGAATTATCCTGGCTCATGGCACCTTGCAGGGCATCGGGCCCCAGATCCGGAGCAAGCGCTTCATTGATCTTGTCGATGGCCGAACGGAACAGCAGGGCCTGGGATTTATCCCCTGCCTGGATCGACACTTCCAAGGACGACTGCAAAATCTGCACATTCAAGGCGCTGCGGGCAGACGCTTCAGCACTTTTCACCTGGGAGTCACCGCTGGCCTTGGCCTTGTCGGCTCCTGCCGCAGGTAACGGCTGGGCCGCTTTGCTCGATTGCGAAGCAGTGGCGGCAGCGGCACTGCCCGTAGGAAGGGAAATCGTCATGGGAGTCTCCAGAATCGAACCGGCCTTATGCCAGCCTCTTATCGTTATAGCGTTCGCTGCAGGAGAAACTTGAGCGATTCCTGACGATAAATTGACACACCCAGGCAAATATTCACACCGCGGCCCATCGATGCCAGGCAATTCGGCAAGTCGGCCACTCAGAACGGCAAACTGAGGGGCTGCCTGGCGATGCTGCACGTGCATCGAAGCGCCTGTTCGGATATGTGCTGCCACCGCCCCATCCTGCAACAGGCGCAAAAAAAAACGGCCCCGCCTTGTGGGCGGAGCCGTTCCCTCCTCGCTACTTCCTTTGGTTTTATTCCTGCATCGTCAGAGCGTGACGGTATCGGCCACGTCCTTGAACTCGGCGATCTGGTCGAAGTTCATGTAGCGGTAGATATCGGCAGCCTTCTGGTTGACCACGTTCACCTGCTCCATGTACTCGGCCACACTCGGGATCTTGCCGAGCAGGGCGCAGACAGCCGCCAGTTCGGCGGAACCCAGGTAAACCCGGGTGTCGATGCCCAGCCGGTTCGGGAAGTTCCGGGTGGAGGTGGACATGGCGGTGGAACCCTTGCGGATCTGCGCCTGGTTGCCCATGCACAGGGAGCAGCCGGGCATTTCCATGCGGGCGCCGGACTTGCCGAGAACCGAGTAGTAGCCTTCCTCGTTGAGGATCATGGCGTCCATCTTGGTCGGCGGGGCGATCCACAGACGGGTCGGGATGTCGGACTTGCCATCCAGCACCTTGCCCGCGGCGCGGAAGTGGCCGATGTTGGTCATGCACGAGCCGATGAACACTTCGTCGATCTTGTCGCCGGCGACTTCGGACAGCAGTTTCACGTCGTCCGGGTCGTTCGGGCAGGCGACGATGGGCTCCTTGATGTCGGCCAGGTCGATCTCGATCACGGCGGCGTATTCGGCATCGGCGTCGGCCTTGAGCAGCTCGCCCTTGGCGATCCACTCTTCCATGGCCTTGATGCGGCGCTTCAGGGTGCGGGCATCCTGGTAGCCGTTGGCGATCATCCACTTCATCAAGGTGATGTTCGAGTTCATGTACTCGACGATCGGTTCCTTGTTGAGGTGCACCGTGCAGCCGGCGGCGGAGCGCTCGGCGGAAGCGTCGGTCAGTTCGAAGGCCTGTTCCACCTTCAGGTCGGGCAGACCTTCGATTTCCAGGATGCGGCCGGAGAAGATGTTCTTCTTGCCCTTCTTCTCGACGGTCAGCAGGCCCTGGCGGATGGCGTACAGGGGAATGGCATTGACCAGGTCACGCAGGGTGACGCCGGGCTGCATCTTGCCCTTGAAGCGCACCAGCACGGATTCGGGCATATCCAGGGGCATCACGCCGGTAGCGGCGGCGAAGGCCACCAGACCGGAGCCGGCCGGGAAGGAGATGCCGATCGGGAAACGGGTGTGGGAGTCACCGCCGGTGCCGACGGTGTCCGGCAGCAGCAGGCGGTTCAGCCAGGAGTGGATCACGCCGTCACCCGGACGCAGGGCGACGCCGCCGCGGGTGCTGATGAAGGACGGCAGCTCGCGGTGCATGCGCACGTCCACCAGCTTCGGGTAGGCGGCGGTGTGGCAGAAGGACTGCATCACCATGTCGGCGGAGAAGCCCAGGCAAGCCAGGTCCTTCAGTTCGTCGCGGGTCATGGGGCCGGTGGTGTCCTGGGAACCGACGGTGGTCATCTTCGGTTCGCAGTAGGTACCCGGGCGGATGCCCTGGCCTTCCGGCAGGCCACAGGCGCGGCCGACCATCTTCTGCGCCAGGGAGAAACCCTTGCCGGAATCGGCCGGGTTCTGGGGCAGGCGGAACAGGGTGGAGGGGGCCAGGCCCAGGGCCTCGCGGGCCTTGGCGGTGAGGCCACGGCCGATGATCAGGGGGATGCGGCCGCCGGCGCGCACTTCGTCCAGGATCACCAGGGTCTTGAGCTGGGATTCGGCGATCACGGCACCGTTCTTGAGGGCGGTGACCTTACCGCTGGCGTGATCGACCTTCAGCTCGATCTCGTCGCCCATGTCCATCTGGCCGGCGTCGATTTCGATCGGCAGGGCGCCGGCGTCTTCCATGGTGTTGAAGAAGATCGGGGCGATCTTGGAACCCAGGCAGACGCCGCCGAAGCGCTTATTCGGGACGAAGGGGATGTCTTCGCCGGTGAACCACAGCACCGAGTTGGTGGCGGACTTGCGGGAGGAGCCGGTGCCGACCACGTCACCCACGTAGGCAACCAGGTTGCCCTTGGCGCGCAGTTCTTCGAGGAACTTGACCGGGCCGCGCACGCCGGCTTCTTCCGGGGTGATGCCCGGGCGCGGGTTCTTCAGCATGGCTAGGGCGTGCAGCGGGATGTCCGGGCGGGACCAGGCATCCGGGGCCGGGGACAGGTCGTCGGTGTTGGTTTCGCCGGTGACCTTGAAAACGGTGAGCTTCTGGGAAGCCGGCACTTCGGGGCGGGAGGTGAACCACTCGCCATCGGCCCAGGACTGCAGCACGGCCTTGGCGTTGGCGTTGCCGGACTTGGCCAGCTCGGCCACGTCGTGGAAGTAGTCGAACACCAGCAGGGTCTTCTTCAGGCCCTCGGCCGCCACGCCGCCCACTTCGGCGTCGCCGAGCAGGTCGATCAGGGGCTTGATGTTGAAGCCGCCGAGCATGGTGCCCAGCAGTTCGGTGGCCTTGGCGCGGGACACCAGGGCGCAGGATTCTTCGCCTTTGGCGACCTTGGCCAGGAAGGCGGCCTTGACCTTGGCGGCGTCATCCACGCCGGCCGGCACGCGGTGGGTGATGAGCTCAACCAGGGCCTGCTCTTCGCCCTTGGGCGGGTTCTTCAGCAGCGCGATCAGTTCTTCGGTCTGCTTCGCCGTCAGCGGCAGGGGCGGAATGCCAAGCGCAGCGCGCTCGGCCACGTGGGCACGATAGGTTTCCAGCACGGCTCAATCCTCACACGAGAAGGTCCAAACTCCCTGGCATCCGCCAAGGCGGACCCAAGTCTTATATATGATAGCTTTTTAGCGTTAGGGTGTGAACGTCGGACGCCAAAAAAGCGCAAAAAAACACTGGCATTCTTTGGGGGAGATCGAAGCCGGCCGGTGCGTTGCAACGCACCAGCGGCGGAACCCGACAGGCAACACCGGGTCGGACTAAGATCAATCAGGTGCCTCCAAGCCACGGAGCCGATCCTGCGACAGTCCTCAAGGAGTTGTCATGACCCAGCCGAACCCTTACGCAACCACCCGGCAACGCTTTTCGACCCCGGCGGGCCGAAGCGGCGAATTTTACTCTCTCCCCGCCCTGGCCGCCTCCGGATTTCCCGCAATATCCCGTTTGCCGGTGTCGATCCGTATCGTGCTTGAAGCCGTGTTGCGCCAGTGTGACGGCAACAAGGTGACCGGCGAGCACGTCGCCCAGCTGGCCAACTGGGGTGCCTATGCGCCCCGCAGCGACGAGATTCCGTTCGTCGTCGCCCGGGTGGTTCTGCAGGACTTCACCGGTGTTCCCCTGCTCTGCGACCTTGCCGCCATGCGCAACGTGGCCGCCGACCTGGGCCGCGACCCCAAGCGCATCGAGCCCCTGGTGCCGGTGGACCTGGTGGTGGATCACTCGGTGCAGGTGGACGTCTATGGCACCCCGGACGCCCTGGTGCGCAACATGCAATACGAATTCCAGCGCAACGGCGAGCGCTACCAGTTCATGAAGTGGGGCATGCAGGCCTTCGACACCTTCAAGGTGGTGCCCCCCGGCATCGGCATCGTGCACCAGGTGAACCTGGAATACCTGTTCCGCGGCGTGCGCGGCAAGGACGGGGTGTATTTCCCCGACACCCTGGTGGGCACCGATTCCCATACCACCATGATCAACGGCGTCGGCGTGGTCGGCTGGGGCGTCGGCGGCATCGAGGCCGAAGCCGCCATGCTCGGCCAGCCGGTGTACTTCCTCACCCCGGATGTGGTCGGCGTGGAACTGCAAGGCAAGCTCAACGAAGGCGTCACCGCCACCGACCTGGTGCTGACCCTCACCGAACTGCTGCGCCGGGCCAAGGTGGTGGGCAAGTTCGTCGAATTCTTCGGCGAGGGCACCGCCAGCCTGTCGGTCACCGACCGGGCCACCATCGCCAACATGGCCCCGGAATACGGCGCCACCATGGGCTTCTTCCCCCCGGATGAGAAGACCGTGGCCTTCCTGCGCAACACCGGCCGCAGCGACGAGGAAGCCGACCTGTTCGAAGGCTACTTCCGCGCCCAGGACCTGTTCGGCATTCCCCGGGCCGGCCAGATCGACTATTCCCAGGTGCTCACCCTGGACCTGGCCACCGTGGTGCCGTCCCTGGCCGGGCCCAAGCGGCCCCAGGACCGCATCCCCCTGCCCGAGATGGGCCGCACCTTCGACCGGCTGTTTTCCGCCCCGGTGGCCGACAACGGCTTCGGCAAGAGCGCCCAGGCCCTGGGCGAGACCGTAGCCACGGCCATGCCCGGCGTCAGCCTGCACCACGGCGACGTGCTGATCGCCGCCATCACCTCCTGCACCAACACCTCCAACCCGGCGGTGCTGATCGCCGCCGGTCTGCTGGCCAAGAAGGCGGTGGACAAGGGCCTGACGGTCCAGCCCCACATCAAGACCTCCCTGGCCCCCGGCTCCCGAGTGGTCACCGCGTACCTGGAAAAGGCCGGCCTGCTGGAACCCCTGGCCAAGCTGGGCTTCGCCCTGGCCGGTTACGGCTGCACCACCTGCATCGGCAACTCCGGTGACCTGGCGCCGGAGTTCAATGAGGCCATCGCCGGCAACGACGTGGTGGCCGCCGCCGTGCTCTCGGGCAACCGCAACTTCGAGGCCCGCATCCACCCCAGCATCCGCGCCAACTACCTGGCCTCGCCGCCCCTGGTGGTGGCCTTCGCCATCGCCGGGCGGGCCAACGTGGACCTGACCGCGGAACCCCTGGGCACGGGCCGCGACGGCCAGCCGGTGTACCTGCGCGACATCTGGCCGAGCAGCGACGAGATCAACGCCGTGCTGCCCTACGCCCAGGACCCGGCCACCTACCAGCGGCTCTATGCCGACTTCACCAAGGACCACGACCTGTGGAACGCGGTGCCCGCCCCCTCCGGTCAGGTCTATGGCTGGCCGGCCTCCACCTACATCGCCCGGCCGCCCTTCTTCGACGGCTTTTCCATGCAGCCGGGCACGATCCAGGGCATCGCCGGAGCCAAGCCCTTGCTGCTGCTGGGGGACTCGGTGACCACCGACCACATCTCGCCGGCCGGCTCGTTCAAGGCCGCCACCCCGGCGGGCCAGTGGCTGCAAGGCCAGGGGGTGACGCCCCTCAACTTCAACTCCTACGGTTCCCGCCGCGGCAACCACGACGTGATGGTGCGCGGCACCTTCGCCAACGTGCGGGTGAAGAACCTGATGCTGCCGCCCAAGGCGGACGGTAGCCGGGTCGAAGGGGGCTACACCCTGCTCGACGGCCGGCAGACCTCGGTGTTCGAGGCCGCCAGCGCCTACCTGCAGCGCGGCATCCCGACCATCGTGCTGGCCGGGGAGGAATACGGCACCGGCTCGTCCCGGGACTGGGCGGCCAAGGGCACCCAACTGCTCGGGGTGAAGATGGTGGTGGCCCGAAGCTTCGAGCGCATCCACCGGGCCAACCTGGTGGGCATGGGCGTGCTGCCGCTGCAATTCCAGGGCCAGGACAGCATCCAGTCCCTGGGCCTAGACGGTACCGAAACCTTCGACATCGTTGACCTGGACGACACCCTCCAGCCCCAGCAGACCCTGGGCCTGCGCATCACCTGCGCCGACGGCACGGGGCGGGAGATTGCCGTCACCTGCCGCATCGACACGCCGATCGAGGTGGACTACTACCGCCACGGCGGCATCCTGCCCTACGTGCTGCGCCAGTTGATGGCTTAAGCCCACGGGTCTATCCGGGGGGAACGGTGGCACCCGGTGCGTCATAGTTCCTCCCGGAAGCGGCATGTTTCCTGGAAAATTAGCAGGTGATCATATACGGCGCACCAGACGCCGGCCGTTATTCACCTCGCCCAGGGAATCCATGGTTTTCAGTCGATTTTTCAAGCGTCAGAGCAACGACGCCACCACCCCAGTCACGCCGCCCGCCCCCGCTCAACCTGCCCCCGCGGCCGCTCCAGACCACGCTGCCCTCGCCCGCCGCCAAGCCGCCGAGGCCCTATTGCACCGGGAAGAAGTGGTCGATGCCCGCAACCGGCTCTACGGCTACCGTTTCTCCTACCGCTCCCTCCAGGCCCCCGGCGCCTCCTCGGCCTTGCTATCGGCCCTCGCGGCAGCCGAGATCGGCAACTTCGCCCAGCGCCGTCTGGCGGTCATTCCGATTACGGCCGATGCCGTACTACAGGACGAATACCTTCCCCTGGCGGCCCCCCACAGCTACTTCTTGTTCGACCTGCGCGCCGAAGCCAGCGGCTTTCTCGCCAGCGCGGCCGCCAGCGAGGTTTTTCGCCGGTTGCACGCCAGCGGCAGCCGCATCGCCCTGACCGGGCTCGACCTGGAGCCGGCTACCCTGCCCCTGGCGGCCAATGCGGACCTGGTCTTCCTCTCCCTTCAGGATCTTCCCCTTCAGACCTTCGAGCAGCTCGCCCGGGGGCTCAAGGCCTGCCGGGCGGGCCTGCAACTGGCGGCGGAGGCAGTCCATTCCTGGCCCGAGCGGCGCATGATCGCCAAGTGGGGCTTCGAGTACTGCCTGGGGGATTTCCTCACCACCCCGGATGCCGACGAGCAGCAAAGCCGGCTCGACCAGAGCCGGCTGGTGCTGATCGAGATGCTCAATCTGCTGCGCAGCGATTCCGACCCGGCCGAACTGGGCGCCATCGCCAAGAAGGACCCAGGCGTGGCCCTCAAGCTGCTGGGCCTGGCCAATTCGCCGGCGGCCGGGCTGTCCAGTCCGGTGGCCAGCCTGGAGCAAGCCATCCTGGTACTGGGACGGGACCGGCTCTACCGCTGGCTGAGCGTTTCCATGTTCCGCGTCGGCCAGACCCGGGACCGGGACGAAGCCCTGCTCGAGGTGGCCCTGGTGCGCGCCCGTTTCCTCGAAACCGTGGCGGCCGGCAGCCAGGCACGGGCCGTCTGCGACGAATTGTTCCTGGTCGGCTTGCTCTCCCTCTTCGAGCTGCTGCTGGCCACACCCCTGTCCCAGATCCTCGAACGGCTGCGTCTGCCGGAAACGGTGAGCGAGGTGCTACTGCACAACACCGGCCCCTACGCCCGCTACCTGATGCTGGCCCTGGCGGTGGAAAAGGGCCAGGTGGAACGGGCCACGACACTGGCCGGCCAACTGGGATTGGACGCCACGACCCTGCGCGCGACCAATCAGGCGGCCTTGGCCTGGGCGGAAGAAGCTCTGGGCTATACCACCCCGGCGGATATCCCGGCCTGATTACGGCCGGCGGCGAGGCCGCCCACCCAGTGGCCGGGGGTCCCGGCAGCTGGATGCCCGGTTTGCCGCCTAATCCAACCTAATCCCGCCTAATCGAGCAGCAACGGCCGGTCCGGCAGTTCGTTGGGATTGTCGGCCGGCGGCGGCACGTGGGTTTCGAGCAGGCGGGTCACCTCGGCCAGCGCGGCCAAGGCGCCGGACTCGTAGTTGCCCTGGCGAAAGTCGTCGCTCATCTGCCGGCACAAGCGCTGCCAGGCGGCTTCGCCGACCTTGGCGTGGATGCCCCGGTCGGCCACGATCTCCACCCGGCGGTCGGCCAGCAGCACGTAGATGAGGATGCCGGTATTGGCTTCCGTATCCCACACCCGCAACTGGGCAAACAGATCGACGGCCCGCTCGTGACTGCCGGCCGCCCCTTGGCGCAGGTAGGCCAGCGGCAGGGCCGTCTCGACGACAAAGCGCAGTTCGCCGCCATGCCGGGCTTCGGAATCAGCAATGGCCGCCTCGATGCGCGCCAGGCTGGCAGCGGGAAAACAGCGCCTGCCCCACCAACCGGGCAAGAGCAGATGTTTGAGTACGCGCAACACCGTCACCTCACCATCCTCCCGAGGCGCCGCCGCCGCCGAAGCGGCCGCCGCCTCCGGAAAAGCCGCCATTGCCGCCGCCCCGGGAGCCGCCCCCGCCCAGGCCGCCGAGCATGGCCGGGCTCAAGCCCAGCAGGGAAAAGACGAAGGCCACCCCGCCGGCCAGCAGCGCGATGCCCAGACTGCCGGCGATCAGCATGGCCAGCACCCCGGTCACCCCCCCCACCGCGGCAGAGCCGAACAGGCGACCGAACATCGCCCGCAGCACCTGGCCGACGGCCAGGGCCATGATCATCACCAGCACGAACAGCGATTCCAGATCGCCCTCGCTGCCCGGCCCCGGCTGCGGCGCGGCCACCGCCGGCAGCGGCTCGCCGGAAACGGCCTTGATCAGGGCCTCCACCCCGGCGTCGATACCCCCGGGAAAATCCCCGGCCGCCAGCTTGGGCGCGATCACCTCGCTGATGATGCGCTTGGCGATGGCATCGGGCACCACGCCCTCCAGGCCGTAGCCCACCTCGATGCGCAAGCGCCGGTCGTTTTTCGCCACCACCAGCAACAGGCCGTCATCCACCTTGACGCGGCCCAGCTTCCAGGCCTCGGCAACGCGCAGCGAATATTGCTCGATGGCCTCGGGCTGGGTGGTGGGCACGATCAGCACGGCGATCTGGGCGCCCTTGTCCTTCTCGAAACCGGCCAGCCGGGCTTCCAGGGCCTGGCGGCGCTCCGCCGACAGGCTGCCGGTGGTATCGGTAACCCGGGCCGTCAACGGGGGGATGGCCGCAAGGCCGCGCCCCGCCTCGTTCTCCACGGCCCCTGCCGGGAGAGCGAGGCAGAATGCGGCGATCAGAAGGCACCACGCCAAGATCAAGTACTGGCGCGGGGTTTGGCGCCCCCCTCTCAAAAAACCCACTGCAGGGCCGGGGCAAGCGACCATGGCCGGAGCGGACAACTCAGTAGCCCGAGGCCGGTGCCGTTCCCGGCGCCTTGGCCGGGGCCGCCGGAGCGGGAGTAGGAGCCGGCGCGCCGAAATTGACCGTCGGCGCCGTGGAAATGGCTTTCTCGTTCTCGACGCTGAAATTGGCCTTGGGCTGATAGCCGAAGGCCATGGCGGTGAGATTGTTGGGGAAGGTGCGCACCGCCGTGTTGTAGGCCTGCACCGACTGGATATAGCGGTTACGCGCCACGGCAATGCGGTTCTCGGTGCCTTCGAGCTGGGCCTGCAGATCGCGGAAAGCGGCGTCGGCCTTCAGTTGCGGGTAGTTCTCGGACACCACCAGCAAGCGCGACAGGGCCGAGGACAGTTCCCCCTGGGCTTGCTGGAACTTGGCCAGGGCTTCCGGGTTGTTGGCCAGTTCCGGCGTCACCTGGAGGCTGCCCACCTTGGCCCGGGCCTCGGTCACCTGGGTCAGCACCTCCTTCTCGTGGGAGGCGTAGCCCTTCACCGTGTTGACCAGGTTGGGCACCAGGTCGGCGCGGCGCTGGTACTGGTTGACGACTTCGGACCAGGCGGCCTTGGACTGCTCGTCCAGGGTCTGGAACTGGTTGTAGCCGCAGCCCGAGAGCAGGGAGACGGCAACGAGGATGAGGGCGATCAGGCGAGCAGGCATGGAACCTCCGGAAAAGAATGGCGGGCGGCAGGACAACGCAAAACCACAGCCGCCTCAGGACATCGGCCTAGGCTACACCCAAGGTAGGGGCGCCATGGCAATCCTGCAAGTGGGGGGAAGGCGCTGCGCACGCCCGTCGGGCCGTTCAACCGCCGGATTTCAGCTTGGCCATGGTGCGCCGGGCGAACAGCAGGTCTTCCCAGGCCTTGGCCTTTTCCGGCAGGTTGCGCAGCAGATAGGCCGGATGATAGGTCACCACCACGGGAATGCCCTGGTACTCGTGCACCCGGCCGCGCAGGGCGGCCAGGGGCTTTTCCAGGCCGAGCACGCTGTCGGCGGCGGCACGGCCGAGCAGCACCAGCAGCTTGGGCTGGAGCAGCTCGATCTGGCGGGTGAGGAACGGCCGGCAGGCCGCCATTTCCGCCGGTTCCGGGGTACGGTTGCCGGGCGGACGGCACTTCACCGCGTTGGCGATGTAGACGTCGTCGCCGCGCTTCAGGTCGATGGCCGCCAGCATGGCATCGAGCAGCTTGCCGGCCTGGCCGACGAAGGGCTCGCCCTGGGCGTCCTCGTCGGCGCCCGGGCCCTCGCCAATGAACAGCCAGTCGGCCTGCTCGTCTCCCACCCCGGGTACGGTCTGGGTGCGCTGTTCGCACAGGCCGCAGGCCCGGCAGGCGGCAATCGTCTGGCGCAGTTCGGGCCAGGACAGGCCCGGCGGAATTTCAGCAACCGTGGCCGGTCCTCCAGTTCCCCGGGCCGCCGCAGGCGGTGTGGCGCGCGAGGGCGCCGCCGGGGCGGGAGCGGCCATCTCGGGCGTGGCCTGGAGCGCCGCCTGGGTGGCCTCGTCGGCAGGCGACGCCGCCGTATCGGCGCCGTCGCCTTGGCGCGGCACCCACACCGGGGAAATGCCCATTTCGGCAAGCAAGGCCTCGCGGCTGAGCAGAACGGGTTTCATGCCTGGGTCTCCACCAGGGCGCGCTGCATCACGATGGCATCCTCACGACCGTCGGCCGCTGGGTAGTAGCCCTTGCGCCGGCCGATCTCGACGAATCCCAGGTCCTGGTACAGGGCCACGGCCCCAAGATTGGAGGGGCGCACTTCGAGCAGCATCGAGAACAGGCCCGCCTGGCGGGCCGCGTCCATCACCTTGATCAGCAGCCAGCGGCCCAGGCCGCGCCGGTGCAGTGCCGGAGCAACGGCAATGTTGAGCAGGTGGGCCTCGTCTACCGCCGCCATGACCATGGCAAAGCCGACAATCTCGCCGCCGAGCCGCAGCACCCAGCCGCTGTAGCCGGCTTTGAGCGAATCGGCAAAATGGCCCCGCAGCCAGGGAAAGGCCGCGGCGGCAGTTTCGATGGCCAGCACCGCGTCCAGATCGGCCTCGCCCATCGGCGCGAGCAGCCGGGTTTCGGCGGCCAGAGCGGCCCGATCGGTCACGCCTTACCCCCTTGGGCGAGACGTTCGGCCACGGTAAAGGCCACCTTGTCGCGCACGTACACCGGCGCGGCCAGGGCGGCATCGAATAGTGACGGCCACTGCTCGGGCGTCGTCGCCGCCAGCCGGGCGGCCGCCAGCCGGGCCACGGTGGCGGCACCTGGCAAGGCCGCGTGATGGACGATGCCCAGGGCCGCCAGGCGCTCGGCCAGGACCGGGTAGGCGCCCGGCGCGTTGCCGGTGCTCACCCAGCCCGTCGCCGGGTCGGGCAGCGCCACCTGGTCCGGAGCGCAGACCCGATCGTCGTTTAGGGGTTCGAGCCCGCCCTCCGCATTGCGCCGGTAGCGCCCGACGTATACCTCGTTCATGCGCGCATCGAGCAGCGCCAGCACCTGCCCGGCTCCGCTGGCCGCCGCACAGGCGGTGGCCAGGGTGAGCAGGGATCCCACCGGTACCACCGGCAGGTCGAAGGGCACCGCCAGCCCCTGGGCCACGGCACAGGCCACGCGCAGACCGGTAAACGCCCCGGGACCGGCACCGTAGGCGATCGCATCCAGGTCGGCAAAGGCCACCCCGACTTCGCCCAGCAACTCGCGCACCAGGGGCAGCAGGGTTTCGGAATGGGAACGACCGGCCGGGCAGTCCCGCTCGATCACCCGGCCATCGAGCCAGAGCGCGCAGGAGCCGGCCTCGGTGGTGGTATCCAGGGCAAGCAGTTTCATGGGGGCGGATTGTACCCCGTGCCCTCCCCCGCCGCACTCCGGCGCGCCGCCCGGAGAACGGCGCCAATTCAGGCGAGTAGCGGCAGCGGGGCGAAACGGCCACCCAGAATGTCCCGGGAGGGAATGCCCCACCAGTTGTCCAGGGCGGTGGCGTAAAGCTGGCGGAAATCCACGGCGAACGGCAGGTTGCCGTTGCCGTCGAGGCGATCCAGGGCCGGAGCGGCGCCGTAGAGCCCGCCGGCGACCCGGCCGCCGAGGACGAAATGGGGCGCGGCGGTGCCATGATCGGTGCCGCCGGACTGGTTTTCCTTGGGGCGACGGCCGAATTCGGCGTAGGTCAGCACCAGGGTATCGTTCCAATGGTTGAGTTCGCTCAGGCCCGCCTGCAAGGCGGCGAGCCCCTCCCCGAGCTGCTTGAGCAGGCCGGCCTGGGCGCCGAGCTGGTTCTGGTGGGTGTCGAAGCCGTTCAGGGTCAGGCGCAGGCAGGCCACCCCGGCATTGCTGGCAACCAGTTGGCAGGCGGTTTTCACCGCCTGGCCGAAGGGACCGCCGGGGAAGACGGTAGCCAAGCGGCTGGCCGTGACGGCGCCGGCCAGGTGGCTGGCGGCGGCGCTGACGTCCTGCTCGACCTTGAGCAAGTGGGCGAGTGCCGGATTGGCCCGGGCAGCCTCGCCACCGGGCTGAGCAAGACGGGCCTGGCGCAGAAACTGGTCGGCGTTGGCCAGGGCGATGGCCCGGCTGCCCGGCCCCTCGAACGGCCCCATGTCGGCAGCGCCGAGCACCACGCCGTCGGCGGCGAAGGCGGCAGGCACCGGCGCCGTGGCGAAGGTACGGGCCAGCCAGCCGTCGCTGCGGGTTTCATGGGCGCTGGAGGCGGTTTCCCAGATGTCGATGGAGCGGAAGTGGGACAGATCCGGGTCCGGGTAGCCGACGCCTTGCACCACCGCCAATTGCCGGGCCTGCCACAGGGGCAGGAGGGCCTCCAGGGCGTTGTGCAGTCCGATGCTCTCGCTCAGGGGCAGCACCTGCTCGCGCTTGAGGGCGAGCCGGGGGCGCAGGGCGGCGTAGCGAGGATCGGCATAGGGCACCACGGTGTTGAGGCCGTCGTTGCCGCCCTTGAGTTCGACCAGGACCAGGAGCCGCCCGTAGCGCGGCGTTCCCGGGACCAGGCCCAGAGCCCCAGCATTGGCGGCCCTCTTGGCGATGCCTGCCTGGGGAGCCGCATGGGCCGTGGCGTTCAGGACGGTCAGCCCGGCGGCGCCCAGGCCGAAGAGAAAGGTGCGGCGGTCCATGGCGGGCTTCCTAGGTCAGTTGGTAGGCCGGATCCAGGGCCAGGGTGCGGATCAGGGCCAGCCCTGGGCCATCCCCGGTCATGGTGCCGGCCGCGGCGGCATTGACTGGCGGCAAGGCCAGCAGGGCGGCTTCGAGCTGGGCGCGCTCGGGAAAGCGGGTGAGCAGGCGGCGGCTATCGACCCGGATCGCCGACCAGGCCGCCACCAGGCGGAAGCGGGCCTCCCCGTCCATGCGCCCGCCAACCTGGCCGAAGGCCTCGCGCAATTGGGCGGTGCGCCGTTTCATCAGCGGCGTCGCCTCGTCGAAGCGGGCGTCCTGGCCGTCGAAGCGGCGCAAGGGTTCCACGTAGTCCTCGCCGCGCAGCAGCCGCTCAAGAAAGGCCTTGCGCGCCAGCAGGGTGGAGGAATTGATCCAGGCCTCGCCGCCGGACCAGCCGCGCACGTTGGGCGGAGCGAACAGGTCCTGGCCCAGGTTGCGCACGATGAAGGCCAGCGGCAGGGCGTCGGGTACGGTCACGTCCAGGCTGCGCACCGTGCCCACCACCAGGTCCACCGGCGACTTGACCAGCACACCCCGGTTCCGCGGTGCCCAGAAAGCCTCGGAGAGGAGCAGCGCGCGCAGGGTTTGGCGCAGATCGTAGCCGCTGCGGCGCAGCACCTCGGCAAGACGCTGGATCTCTCGCGCCTCGGCCGGATCGTCCCGGGGCGGCGCCACGAATTCCTGCCACAGCTTGGCAGCAATGAAGTCGGCACAAGCCGGCTGGGCGAGCAGGATGTCGAGCACCTGGTCGCCGTTGAAATTGCCGCTGCGGCCAAGCACCGTCTTGCTACCCGTATCGTGAAAGGCGGGGCGCCAGCGGAAGGCACCGCTGTCGGGCTCCAGGCTCCAACCGGTAAAGGCCCGGGCAGCCTCGCGGATGTCGGTTTCCTGGTAGTGGCCGCGGCCCAGGGTGAACAGCTCCATCACCTCCCGGGCGAAATTCTCGTTGGGGTTTTCGCGCCGATTCTGGGCGCCGTCCAGGTACACCAGCATGGCCGGATCCTTGCCTACGGCGTGGAGCAGGTCGGCGAAATTACCCAGGGCGTTCTCGCGCAGCAGCAGGTTCTGCCGGGCCATCAGGGCGTGGGCATGCACCTTCTGGTCACTGGAAACGAAATGGTTGTGCCAGAACAGGGTCAGCCGCTCGACCAGGGCCCGGGGGGCTTCGGCCTCGACCATCTCCTGCAGCCACCAGGCGCGCAGTTCGGCGCCGACGCGAAAACGCTCCTGCTGGAAGGCCTTGCGGTCTTCCTCGCGCATTTCCTTGAGGCGCTGGGGCGAAAAGTAGTCCAGCGCCGCGGCCGGCGGAGCACGCAGCGGCGACGTCGGTGTATCCGCCAGCAGGCGTTCGACGGCCGCCAACCGGGTCAGCTTGGCGTAAGCGGCGACATCGGCCGGGCGACCGCCAAAGCCGGTGCGGGCCAGCAGGTGACGGGCCCCGGCGATACCCAGGGGCGCGCCGGCCTCCCGGCGTTCGGCCGCCCATGCCCCGGAGATACTCCGGGTCAGGGACAAGGCGAGGGTAAGTCCCAGGACACCCGCTCCGGCACGCTGCAACCAACGGCGGCGGCTCACATGCGCGCCGACGGCGCAGCGCTTGGCGGACATCCCGGAGGCGCTCATGGCCTGGGCCGGGGAGACTCGGCCGGATCGCGCCGCTCGGGGCCCCGGCCCGGACCTTTGGCCGGAGGCCGTTCCTGGGCGTGGCGTTCGCGCAACTGGTCGCGCAATTGCTGGCGCTCTTCCGGCGGCATGGCCTGCCAGCGCTCACGCACCGCCTCACGCTTCGACTGGCGCTCTTCCGGCGACAACTTCTGCCACTCGTCCCGTCCTTCGGTGCGCAACTGCTGGCGCAACTCCTGACGCTGCTCGGGAGACAGGGAATCGAACCGATCGCGCATCGCCTGGCGGGCTGCCTGGCGCTCGGCCGGGCTCATCTGCTGCCACTTGCCGCGCAGCCGTTCCTTCTCGGCGTTGCGCTCTTCCGGCGTCATGCGCTTCCAGCGCTCCAGGTCGACCTGGGGCGCGCCTCCGCCCTGCCCCGTCACGGCGGGGGGCGGTGCAGGTGGAGCGACGGCCGTGCTGCCCGGAGGGGGCGGCGGCATACCGGCCGCCTGGGCCAGCACCGGCACACTGCCGAGGCTGGCGGCCAATCCCCAGGCCAGGGCCGTCTGACGCAGCACGCTGCCGGAAAAGGGAAGAAAACGGGGGGAAGACATTGGGGGCTCCAAGGACACCGGTCGGGCCAAGCGGCGCGGGCCGGTCGTAGCGTATGGACTCATCTTAGCGGGAGCCCTGCCGGTCGCGCTTTCCCGGGCTGCATCCAGTTGTAAGAAAATGTGACACGCGGGTAGTTTCGAAACACCTGCTGACGATTCTCCGCCCCCCGGTCCGTTCGCCACCCTACCCGCCCGGCATCGGGCGCGCTACGATGCCAGCCATGAATACGACTACGCCCAAACGCATCCTGGTGGTGGACGACGACCGGGGTCTGCGCGACCTGCTGACCCGCTATCTCACCGAACAGGGTTTCACCGTCAAGGCCGCCGACGCCGCCCCGGCCATGGACAAGCTGCTCGCCCGGGAAGCCTTCGACCTGCTGGTGCTCGACCTGATGCTGCCGGAAGAGGACGGTCTATCCATCTGCCGCCGTCTGCGTTCCGCCGACCCCCAGCTGGGCATCCTCATGCTCACCGCCAAGGGCGACGAGATCGACCGCATCGTCGGCCTGGAAATGGGCGCCGACGATTATCTGCCCAAGCCCTTCAACCCCCGGGAGCTGGTAGCGCGCATCCAGGCGGTGCTGCGCCGGCGCGGACTGCCGCCCCCGGGCGCCCCGGCGACCAAACCCGGCACCGTCACCTTTGGCGACGTGGAGGTGGATATGTCCACCCGCCAGATCAGCCGCCAGGGCGAAGTGACCCGGCTCACCACCGGCGAGTTCGCCGTGCTCAAGGTGCTCATGGAACACCCGCGCCAGCCCCTCTCCCGGGATCGCCTGACCCAGCTTGCACGGGGCCGGGAGCACGGTCCCTTCGACCGGGCCATCGACGTCCAGGTTTCGCGCCTGCGCAAGCTGGTGGAGCCCGATCCGGCCAGCCCCCGTTACCTGCAGACGGTGTGGGGCTTCGGCTACGTGTTCGTGCCGGACGAAGCGGGAAGCTCCCCACCTGCGAGCGCCGCACCGGCCGCCCCCGCTCCGGCGCCGTGAGCGGCCCCGCCCCCTCCCTGCCGCGCTGGCGCCTCTACTGGGCCCAATTGTGGCCGCGCACCCTGCTCTGGCGCACCTTCCTGCTGATCGCCCTGGTGCTGATCCTGGCGGTGACCAGCTGGGCCCTGCTGCTGCGTTATTCGGAACGGGAGCCTCGAGCCCGGCAACTGGCCGAGCTGACCACCAGCGTGGTCAACCTGACCCGCTCCGCCCTGCTCCACGCCGCCCCCAGCGAGCGCCTGGCGCTGCTCGACGACCTAGCCCTGCGCGAAGGCATCCGGGTAGTACCGGCCGACGAGAGCGATGACCTGACGCCGCTGCCAGACAACTTCTTTTTCAACACCTACGCCAACCAGGTACGCCTGGAACTGGGTTTTTCCACCCGCATCGCCATCGCCCTGAATGGTGAGGACGGCCTGTGGACCAGCTTTCACGTCGCCGCCGACGACCCGGAGGACGAATACTGGGTGGTGCTGCCTGAAGAGCGGGCACGGCGGCGCACCCCCTGGGAATGGCTCGGGTGGGGCGCCCTGGCCCTCACCTTCGCCCTCGCCGGCGCCTGGTCCATCGTCGCCCGGGTCGGACGCCCCCTGGCCGACATGGCTCGGGCCTGTGTTGCGGTGGGCCGGGGCGAACGGCCGGCACCGCTGACCGACGACGGCCCCCTCGAACTGGCTGTGCTGGCCCAGGCCATCAACCGCATGAGCGCCGATCTGGCTACTGTCGAGGACGAGCGCGCCCAGGTGCTGGCCGGCATCTCCCACGACCTGCGCACTCCCCTGGCGCGGCTGCGCCTGGCCCTGGAGATGAGTACCAGCGACGACGGTCTGAAGAGCGGCATGGTTGCCGACGTGGAAACCATGGATGGCCTGCTCAGCCAATTCCTCGACTACGCCCGCGGTGTGCGCGAGGAAACGCCGGTGCAAAGCGATCCGGGCGAAATCGTGGCGGCTGTGGCCCGGCGCTTTCCCGAGGCGGACGTGGAGCTGGCGACGGTCGCCCCCCTGCCCCTCAAGCGCCGGGTACTCGAACGGGCCTTGACCAACCTGGGAGAAAACGCCCGCCGCTACGCCGGCAGCACCGATCCGGCCGACACGGCGCCCGCCGGCCTGACCTTCCGCCTGAGCGAAGAAGGCAGCGGCCGGCAACGCCAGGTGGTACTGGAAGTCCTCGATCGGGGCCCGGGCATCGACCCGGCCCTGGCGGAAACCCTGAAGCGGCCCTTCATGCGCGGCGATGCCGCCCGGGGGGGCGTATCCGGCACCGGGCTGGGCCTGGCCATCGTCGATGCCGCGGCCCGGGCCCACGGTGGCCGCCTCGATCTGCTCCCCCGCGAGGGGGGCGGCCTGCGCGCCCGGATCAGTCTGCCGCGGCGCGCCTGAACAGGCGGTTTATGCCACAAAAACCTGCGAAAACTCTTCCGCGGCCGGCCCAGCCTCGGCCAGGATCGCAGCCCAGGCGGCATCATCAAGGTTGAGGGCGGCCCAGGCATAGTCGGAACGGGGTGGCGGCGTCCATGCTCCGGGCAGATTCTTGCCCAGCTCATGGGCACCGCTGTCGGCCAGGCTGGCCACGGCGGCCAAGGGCTGATGTCCCCATTTTTCCGGCGCATGATGCCCGGCGATGCCCTCGACGATCGTCAGCGGAAACACCCAGCGCCGCGCCAGCAGTTCACCGACCTGGACGTGATCGATTCCCAGACAGAGCCGCTCCGCCTCCAGCAGCGATAGGGATTCGGCCTTGGAACGCTCATGTACCGCCCGGTAGTGGGTAGGAAAATTGGTGGCGATGACCAGGCGACCGATATCGTGGAGCAGCCCGACAACAAAGGCGCTTTCCGGATTGGCCCGGGCCCGCACCGCCAGAATTCGGGCCAGGATGGCCGTCGCCGTGCAGTGGCGCCAATACGTGGTGGTGTCCAGGCCTTCGGCCTTGAGACGCCCCAGGGTTTCACCCGCCGCGGCCGCCAGCATCAGGGTACGGACCGTATGCAGTCCCAGGATCGTGACCGCGTCCTGAATGCTGGCCACCCGGCCGCGCAAACCATAGAACGGCGAGTTGGCGATGCGCAGGGTCTTCGCTGCCAAGGACTGGTCCCGGGCAATATCGTGGGCCAGTTGACGGGTGTCGAGATCGGGATCTTCCAGGCGCAACAGCAATTCGGTAACGACCGCGGGCATGGAAGGCAGGCGCCCCAGGCTGCCCTCCAGTTCGGGCAGGGTCAATGGACTCAAGGTCATGAGCGCTCCTCAGGCAAGGCAATCAACAGCCACCCACGGGGCTGCTCGGCAGTACCCAGGGGGCGACAAAATACATGATGGGCATGGTGGGCGATGATCACCCGGCGGGGGCGGGAATCGCGCAGAGCCAGGATGCCGAGCAGGGGTTCTGGCAAGCAATCCCGGGCAGCTTCGCCAAGCAAGGCGGCATTGCCAAGCCAGTTTCCGGCTTGCGGGTTGATGGCGATCACCAGACCGTTTTCATCCACCCCGAGCATCGGCCAAGGGAAGAAATTCAGTACCTCCTGGGTCACATCCAGCACCGTTCGGCTCAGCAATCCTTGCAGGCCACCCGTCGTCGGAGTGGACATCGGCGCAGCCGGCACGGCCAGGCTCGGCAATGCTTCGGCGGCCGGCAAATGGGTTCCATGCGCGTGCAACAGGTTGGCGGGCAGACAGCGGCCGGCGAGCAGCATGGCCTCGGTCTCGGCGACCGGTATCGGTCGACTGAAGTAGTAGCCCTGGATCTCGTCGCAGCCGTTGCTGGCCAGCAGCGCCAACTGGGCTTCGGTTTCGACCCCTTCGGCCACCACACGCAGCTTGAGGTTGTGCGCCAGGGTAATCACCGCCCGGGTGATCGAAACGTCGCCGGGGTCGGCGACGATGTCCTGGACGAAGCTGCGATCCACCTTGACCGAATCGAGGGGAAAGCGCTTCAGGTAGGACAGACTCGAGTAGCCGGTGCCGAAGTCATCGACCGAAATCCGTACGCCCAACTGCTTCAAGGCGTCCAGGGTGGCGATGGAGTCCTCGACGTTGTGCATCAGCATGCTCTCGGTGATCTCCAGCTCCAGGGCCGCTGGGTCCAGACCGGAACGTGCCAACTCATCCCGGATCAGGGCGACCAGATCGCTTTGCTGCAACTGGCGTACCGAAAGGTTAACCGCCACCGAAGGGGTGCCGACGCCGAGGCGATGCCAGGCGACAGCCTGGTCGCAGGCCTGGCGCAACACCCAGGCACCCACTGGGATGATGCCGCCGGTGTCTTCAAGCAAGGGGATGAAGCGGTCCGGCGGCACCAGCCCCAGGGTGGGGTGCTGCCAGCGCAGCAGGGCTTCGAAGCCGACGATCTCGCCGCTGACACAGCTGACCTTGGGCTGGTAGTGGAGGCAGAACTCATCACGTTCCAGGGCGCGGCGCAGATCGATCACCATCTGCAGTTGCCCCTGGGCCCGGGCATTCAGCGATGCGGTATAGAACTGCAGGTTGTTGCGCCCCACCTCCTTGGCCCGGTACATGGCGGTATCCGCGTTGCGGATCAGGGTTTGCGCCTCGGAACCATCCTCGGGAAAAAGGGCGATGCCCACGCTGGCCTGGGCGTACAGCTCCTGCCCCTCGGCGTGGATTGGCCGGGCCAGGGCATCCATGATGCGCTGGGCCGCCATGGCGGCATCTTCGCTCGACTCCAGGTCGGGAATGACGATCGCGAATTCGTCGGCACCCATGCGGCCCACGGTGTCGCTTTCCCGCAGCGCTGTGGCGATACGGTCCGCCGCGGCCACCAGCAAGGCATCACCGACGCCGTGGCCAAAGGTGTCGTTCACCAGCTTGAAACGGTCCAGGTCGATCACCAGCACCGCCACCTTGGTGTGCTGGCGGTTGGCCGCCGCCAGGGCCTGCTCGATCCGGTCCTTCACCAGCAGGCGGTTGGGGAGCCCGGTCAAGGCATCGTAGTGGGCCGCCTGGGCCAGCTGGCGCTCGGCCTTGACGCTCTCGGTGACGTTGATATGCATCACCACCGCCCCACGCCCCGGGTTATGCAACGGGGTCGCGAGCAGGCGGAACCAGCGCTCGGTAGTGTTGCCATGGCAGGGATAGACGGTGGAATACTCGCTCTGCCGCCCGTCGAGCACCGCGCGCAGGCCGGCCTCGATATGGGCGGAACTCTCGGCGGTTGCCACGCCGCTACTGGCACACAGGCTCAGATAGTTGAGTCCAACCCCGGCCGTATCGTCAGGATAGTCGTTCTCTTCGGCGAACTGGCGCCAGCCGGCATTCACGGCGAGGATGCATCCGTCCTGATCGAGCAGGGCGATGTGAGCCGGCAGGGCATCGAGAATCGAGCGGTTGATGGCGATGCTGGCCGAGAGTTCATCGCGCTGGGCCACCACCTGGGTGATGTCGAGGGCAATGCCGCCAACACTGTGGATGCGGCCGTGATCATCGGCCATGGCGAAGCTGCGCAGTTGCAGCCAGCGCACGCTGCCATCGGGGTGCAGGGCTCGCAGGGTCTCGTTGACACCGCCGAAGCGGTTCTCGGCGATGACGCGGCGCAAGCGGGGCCGATCATCGGGATGGACGCAGGACAGCCAGGAAAAACGGTCGCGCCGCAGGTCTTCCATGCGTCCGCCCCAGAGGCGCTCGTAAGCCTCGTTGACGAACACCACCTGCTTGGTTGCGATGTCGATCAGCCAGAAGCTTTCCGGCAGATTGTTGGCCAGTTGCTCGAAGTGCAGCAGGCCCAATTCCGCTCGATGGCCGACGGGACGATCGTCCTTGTCCCTATCCCTCGTTTCGATCAAAGCGTCTCCCTCTCCACATGATCTTTTTTGTAGCGATGGATATTACGTTGGGAAACCCGCCGGTGCGAGCGAAAAAACCAAGGCATGGACTTGGTACGTCCGGCCACTTGACGCGTCCAGCCCTCAGATCAGGAAGCGGGCGACATCGATGCCCCACTTACCGGCATCCTCCGCGGCGGCGATGCGCTCCCCCGCATTACGCGCCAGGTCGATGTCCTCGGGGGGGATGTAATACATGCGCTTTGCATCGTAGATGACCCGCACCGAAGGAGTGAGCAGGTTGTCCCGGTGCAGGGCGGTGACGATCGCCAGGCGGTTGCTTTCCAGCCGCACCAAGGAACCCACCGGGTAGATGCCGACGCTTTTGACGAAGGCTTTCACCAGGTCGGCGTCGAACAGGGTTCCGCCGCCCTCGAACAGGCGACGCACGGCGTCCGCCGCCTGGGTGGGACCCCGATACGCCCGGGGCGAGGTCATGGCGTCGTAGACGTCCACGATGGCGGACATACGCCCAGCCAAAGAGATGTTCTCGCCGGTCAGCCCCTTGGGGTAGCCGGTGCCATCGATCCGTTCGTGGTGTTCGGCCAGAACTTCCAGGGCATGGCGCGGCAGCCCGGGCAGGGAAGCGGCAATATCCAGCCCCATCACCACATGGGAGCGCACCACCTTGAATTCGTCGTCGGTCAGCTTGCCCGGCTTGGAAATCAGTTCATTGCTCAGCTTCATCAGCCCCACGTCGTGGAGCAGCCCGCCCAAGGCCAGTTGATGCAGCATGGTCTCGTCCAGTTCCAGGGACTTGCCGAAGGCCACCAGCATGGCGCAGACACCCACCGAGTGGTTGTAGGTGTAGTCGTCCACCCGCTGCTGCAGGCGGCGCAGGGTAAGGATGGCGTGGCTGTTGCGCAGCACCGAGGCGGTGATCTTTTCCACGACCGCCCGCACCGGAGCCAGCTCGACCTGCCGACCGACACGGGTGTCGTCCATCACCGAACGGACAGCTCGGGTGGCCTCGCCGAAAGCCGCCCGGGCCCGGCTCATTTCCGCCCCGAGGGAAACCCCGGAAGCCGCTCCCGCATAGCCAGGCAAAGGCCGGGACACCGCCACGCGCTCACCGGGGGCCCCGCCGTCCGAAGCGGCACTCGCCGCATCGGCAGCCGGCTTGTCTCCCGCCGCGACGGCCTCCGCCGGCGCGGGGGATTGGTCGGGCGCCGTCGCCGTGGCTGCCTCCACCGCCGCCGGAGTGCTGCCCGCATCGGCCTGAGCCACGTCCTCTTCCACATCGAAACCGCGCTCGGTATCGATGAACAGCTCCTTGATGCGGCTGTTGCGCACCTTGTTCAAGTCCCCCTCGCTTTTGATCAGCAGCTTGTTGAACAGGAAGGGATGGTCCATCCAACCAGCGTTGAAGTCGTGGACGAACATGCCGACCCGCAACTGGGCAACGGGGATTTTCTTGATCATGGAAACAGCCGGAAAAGAGGAGCGTGCAGGAGCTTAGTGGTCGTGATCGTGGTCGTGCTCATCCTCGTCGGCCAGCTCGCCGAGGAGAACGATGGCCTGGGCTTCCATGCCTTCGCCACGACCGACCGGGCCGAGCTTCTCGGCGGTTTTGGCCTTCACGTTCACGTCCTTTTCCGGCAGCCCCAGGTCGGCAGCGATATTGGCCACCATGGCCGGAATGTAGGACGCCAGCTTGGGCGCCTCGGCCACCACGGTGCAATCCAGGTTGAGGATGCCGTAGCCAGCCGCGGTTACCCGGGCGATAGCCTCACGCAGTAGTACGCGGCTATCGGCCCCCTTGAACCGGGGGTCGGTATCAGGGAAGTGGCGGCCGATATCGCCCAGGCCGGCGGCGCCGAACAGGGCGTCAATGACGGCATGGATCAGCACATCGGCGTCGGAGTGGCCGTGCAGGCCCCGGTCGAAGGGGATGGTGACGCCGCCTATGACGAGGGGTCGCCCGGGCACCAGGGCGTGGATGTCGTAGCCTTGTCCGATTCTGAGCACAGTAGGGATTCCGAAAAGTTGAACAGGAAGAAAATCAGCCGACCCGGGGAGCCGTCGCCAGCAGGCGTTCGGCCAGGGCCAGGTCGGCCGGATAGGTGACTTTCAGGTTGGCCAGTTCGCCCCGCACCAGGCGGGGCACGTGGCCCGCGGCCTCCATGGCGCCGGCTTCGTCGGTAACGTCGGCAAAGCGGGCCAGGGCGTCGCAGAGCAGGCCATAGCGGAACACCTGGGGCGTCTGGGCCTGCCACAGGCCGTCCCGGGGCACCGTCGCGGCCACCCGGTCGCGCTGATCAGAGCGTTTCAGGGTATCGGCCACCGGCACCGCCAGCAGCCCGCCCACCGGATCATCCGCCAGGGTCTGCAGCAACTGGCCAAGGGCGGCGGCGGAAAGGCACGGCCGTGCCGCATCGTGCACCAGCACCCAGTCAGTACCCGCGGCGGCGGTAGCGGCCGCCGCCAGGCCGGCCTGGACGCTGGCCGCCCGGGTGGCCCCACCTTGGCGCACGGTTTCCAGCTTGGCACCGAGGGAAGTCCACTCGAAGGCGCCCCACCAGGAGTCGTCCGGCGCCAGCACCACGATCACCCGGTCGATGGCCGAACAGGCGCAGAGCACCGCCAGAGTGTGGTAGAGCAAGGGCCGCCCGAGCAGGGGCAGGTACTGCTTGGGGGTTTCGCTACCGAAGCGGCTGCCGTGCCCCGCCGCCGGGACGATGGCGTAGTACTTGGCGGAAACGGGCGTGGCGGAAGCGGTAACGGGGTCGGGCATGGGGAGCGGTGAAGTCAGGATCGCAGGCAGGCGGAGAGCGGGAGCGCGCTGGGTTCGGGCACAATGGGCGCCAGACAAGGGAAAATCGGGCGACTGGCCCGGCGGTCGAACCGCGGGTACGGCAAGCATCGATTCTACCGGAAGCAGGCAGGACTTCCCCCGGCACCCAGATCAAATCCGCCCGACCGGGTGCCGTTTTTCCACTTTCCGCATTCATCAACGGGGGCTTTCGCCCGGCCGTCCGGCACGCCGTGCGCCCAGGGCGGCGATCCACTAAGCTTTATCTATCGTGACTACCCTACTCACCAACGTCGGCCTCGAATTCGCCCAGGGATTTCTTACCGCCCTGGGGCTGGGTCTGCTCATGGGCCTGGAACGGGAACGGCGCACCACGTCCCGGGCAGGTCTGCGCACCTTCGGCCTGACGGCCTTGCTTGGCGCCGTATGCGCCCTGCTGGCCAGCCATTTCGACGCCCCCTGGCTGATCGGTGCCGGCCTGCTGGCGGTCGCGGCGATGATGATCGCCAGTTATTCGGTTCGCCCCGATCCCAATGATCCGGGCACCACCTCGGTAGTGGCGTTGCTGCTCGCCTTCGGCTTCGGCGCCATGGCCTGGTACGACGAATTCCGCTCCCAGGCGGTCATGCTGGCGATCGTCAGCACCGTCCTGCTCTACTTCAAGGCCCAGTTGAAGCGCCTCACCAGCAAGCTCACCGAGCGGGACATCATCTCCATCCTGCAGTTCGCCGTGCTCTCCCTGGTCATCCTGCCGATCCTGCCGGACCAGGGGTTCGGCCCCTACCAGGCCATCAACCCTTACCAGGTGTGGTGGATGGTGGTGCTGATTTCCGGAGTTTCCCTGGCCGGCTACGGAGCCCTACGCGTTGCCGGACAGCGCCACGGCGCGCCGCTCCTCGGCGTCCTGGGCGGGCTGGTATCGAGCACCGCGACCACCCTGGTGTATGCCCGCCATAGCCGGGAAACGCCGACCCTCAACCGCCTGGCCCTGGTCGTCATCCTCACCGCCAACCTGGTGGTGCTGGTACGGCTCAGCACCCTGACCGCCGTGGTTCAGCCCGGCCTGCTGCGCGACCTGCTGCCGCAAATGCTCGGCGGCGCCCTGGCCGGCTTGGTGGTGGCCGTGCTGATGTGGCGCCACATGGGGCGCCAGGACGACCTCCCCGAGCTGGAACTGCGCAACCCCACCGAAATCCGCACGGCCCTGACCTTCGGCGCCATCTATGCAGTGGTGCTGTTCCTCTCGGCCTGGCTGGCCGACATCGCCGGCAGCCGGGGCTTGTACCTGGTGGCCCTGGCCTCGGGTCTGACCGACGTGGATGCTATCACCCTGTCCAGCCTGCGCCTGTACAGCCTGGACCGGGTCACGGCTCACCAGGCCGTCACCGCCGTGGGCCTGGCCGTGCTGGCGAACCTGGGCTTCAAACTGGCGGTGGTCACGGTCGTGGCGGGGCGCCAACTGGCGCAACGGGTGGCCCTCGGCTTCAGCGCCGTGGCTATCGGCGGCCTCGGGGGCTGGTGGCTAGGCACCGCATCATGGATAGCGGGGTAAGGATCATGACCGCCCAGCCTGCAATCGCTGTGCCACCACTGGCGGAATCAGACCCTGCCAGCATCGTCTTCGATACGCCGACCGGCTACCCGCTGACCCTGCGCAGCGACGGGGCGCAACTGGCCGGCGAGCTGGCCTTTCCGGCCGCCTCGGCGCCGCCCCTGGGGCTGGCCGTGGTGGTGCAGCCGGCCTCCCTCCGCGACGCCGGCCCCTACGCCATCGGCCAAGCCCTGCTTGCCGCCGGCTATGCCGTTTTCCGCATCGACCTGCTGACGCCCAACGACACCCGCTATCCAGACCTGTTGCGCGACGTGGCACTGCTCGAAAGCCGGCTGGCCTCCTGCCTGCAATACCTGCAAGGCAACGACTGCCGCATCCTCGGCCTGCCGAGCGGGCTTGGGCTGGGCATCGTCGCCAGCGGCGGTGCCGCCCCCGCCGCGCTGCGGCTGACCGCCAGCCGCCAGGGGGCTTGCCGGGTGCTGGCCTGCCGCAACGGCTTCATCGACCAGGCGGGCCGCCACGCCCTCGGCTACCTAAGCGTGCCACTGCTTTACGTGGGCGAGGAGCACGCCCGCCATGGCGATAGCGAGGCCCTCCCCTCCACCGAAACCAGCGCGGCCCAGCACGCCCTGACCCTGATCAACGCGCCCCACGACCTGATTGTCAGCCAGCGCCGCCAGGATACGGCCCAGGCCGTCACCGCCTGGCTGCGGCGCTGGTTACACCCCTAAGGCGCTCTCCAGGCGTGCACTCAAAGGTTAAGCTAACACGCCGAGGATGACCTGGGCCGGGTCGAACACGGCCAGCAGTTCCCGTTCCTCGGCCCGCTCCGACACTCCCAAGGCCTCTGCCCGCGCCCGCGACAGGACGGCGTGCACCGTATTACCGCCGTCGAGGGCCAGGGCGACTTCCAGTTCGTCGCTATCGACGCTACCGCCGCCATCGACCGGCGGCGCGGGGAGGACACGACCGGAAAGGCGGTTGTGCGCCCGTGCATCTCCCGTCACGATTTCGTCGGGGGCCGCCAGCCGCACCGCCTGGGCCTTGACCAGGGCCCAGACCGACATGCCCGGTTCCAGGCCCAGTTCGCTGACGCTGGCGGCGGTCAGGCGGGCATGCAGGCGCGGACCGCCCAGATCCACCTCCACCAGAACCGAGATACCCTCCTGATGCAGGGCCACCATCCGCCCCAGCCATTGGTTGCGGGCGCTGGTGCGCAAGAACAGGCGCTCCAGGGCGCCCGGAGCGCCGGCCCCCTCCCCCGCCGCCGTGCTACGCACCACCGCCGCGGCCAGGGCATCGAGAAACTGGCGGTGAACGCTTTTCACCCGATTGAACACCTCCACCAGCCAGCGTCCGGACGAAGTCAGCTGGCTGCCGCCGCCACCGCGCCCGCCGGTACTGGCGGTCACCAGCGGCACGCCCGCCGCATTATTGAGGAACTGGAGGGCATCCCACGCCGACTTGTAGCTCAGGCCCAGGGCCTTGGCCGCCTTGTTCAAGGAGCCTTCCCGGTCGATCGCTTCGAGCAGAGCCACCCGGCCCTCACCGGCATAGCCGGACTCGCCGATGGTCAGCCAGAAGCGACCTTCGAGATGGAGGCCCAGGGGGACGGGCCCCAGGGCCAGATCCCCCGGCGCCAGCACGGTCTGGGCACGAGGCGGGGAAAACCCCGCCGGGGGTGGAGGAATTTGGGCAACGTGGGCATTAAGCCGGGACGGCGAGGGCATGTATCGGGCTCCTGGCGTGCGTATCCACCGGGCAGGCGGATCGCTATATACAAAATTAATAGCGAATTTTAGACCGCTGTCCCGGGCCTTACCTTAAGCTGGAGCAAACTTCGCCAAAAACTCTGTCGCGCCTCCACAACCATGGAATCCCATCTTTCCGACATTTCCCGGGTCATCCAGCTGGCGGTTGCTCCGGTATTCCTGCTCACCGCCGTCGCCACCCTGGTGTCCACCCTCAACGTGCGCCTCGGCCGCAACGTGGACCGGCGCCGTCTGCTGCAGGACCGCCTGAACAAGGCCGATGGCCATGCCGCCGCCGACCGGCTGGAATTGCGCATCCTGCTGCGGCGCATCCGCCTCATCTATTTCGCCATCCTGGCCGCCGTGTCCGGCGCCCTGCTGGTCTGTCTGGTGGTGGCCGGTGCCTTTCTCGGCGCGCTCCTGGCCGTGGACCTGGCCCGCATGGTGGCCGTGCTGTTCATCCTGGCCATGGTCGCCCTGATTGCCAGCCTGGGTATTTTCCTGCGTGAAGTGTTCCTGGCCGTAAGCAACGCCACCCACCACCTGCCGTAACGTTCCATTCAGACCGCCCCACGGGCGGGGACGCCCCTCCTTCTCCCTGGGCCTATAATTCAGCCTTTCCCGTTTTTTAGGCCCACTGCATCCGCTCTGGGCCCGGTTTGCGTTGACTGCCCCTGCCTCTTCCCCCGCGACGAACGCCGCATCCGCCCTGCTCGACCTGATGGCGGCGGCCCTGCCGGCGCGCCTGCCCGCCCCCGGCGAGCGTACCGATGCCCCCTCCTTGCCCGGCTCCGCCGACGCCCTTTACCTGGCGGCGGCAGCCACCCGCATCAAGCGCCCCCTGGCGGTGGTCACGGCCTCGGCCCAGGACGCCCAGCGCCTGCTCGACGAAATCCCCTGGTTCGCCCCGGGGCTGCGGGTCAAACTGCTGCCGGACTGGGAAACCCTGCCCTACGACAACTTCTCGCCCCACCACGACCTGGTGTCCGAGCGTCTGGCCACCCTGTGGGCGCTGTACAAGGGCGAGTTCGACGTGGTGCTGGTACCCGCCTCCACCGCTGTGGTGCGGTTGGCCCCGCCGGCCTTCCTGGCGGCCTATACCTTCCACTTCAAGAAGGGTGAGCAGCTCGACGCCGAGGCCTTCCGCGCCCAGGTCACCCTGGCCGGCTACACCAACGTCACCCAGGTGGTCTCCCCGGGCGAATACTCGATCCGCGGCGGGCTGATCGACCTGTTCCCGATGGGCTCGCCGCTGCCCTACCGGATCGACCTGTTCGACGACGAGATCGAGACCCTGCGCGCCTTCGACGCCGATTCCCAGCGCAGCCTCTACCCGGTGCCCGAGGTGCAGCTGCTGCCGGCCCGGGAATTTCCCATGGACGACCGAGGGCGCACGCTGTTTCGCCAGCGCTTCCGCGAGGTGTTCGAGGGCGACCCGGCCAAGTCCGGGGTCTACAAGGACATCTCCAACGGCATCCCCTCGGCGGGCATCGAGTACTACCTGCCCCTGTTCTTCGAGGAAGGCGACGCCGCCACCCTGTTCGACTACCTGCCCAAGGACGCCCTGTTCTGCCTGCACGGCGCGGTGGACGAAGCCATCCGCGACTTCGCCCGGGACACCCAGTCGCGCTACAACCTCCTCCAGGGGGACAAGGCCCGCCCCCTGCTGCCGCCGGAAACGCTTTTCCTCAACGAGGAGGCGTTCTTTGTCGCTGCAAAAAACTACGGGCGGCTGGCCCTGCGCCCGGCAGTCAGTGCCGCGGCAGAACTGGCGGCATCCCTGCCAGCCGTAGCGGTGGACCGCCGCGCCGAGGATCCGCTTACCGCCCTGAAGGCGTTTACCGGCGGCTTTGCCGGGCGGGTGCTGCTGCTGGCCGAATCCGCCGGCCGGCGTGAAACCCTCAACGAGATGTTCGCCGAGCACGGCCTCAAGCCGGCGGCCAGTGCCGATCTGGCGGCCTTTGCCAGCCCGGGGGCACCCCAACTGGCCCTGGGGGTCGGCCCTCTGCAATCGGGTTTCATCGTTGGTGCAGGCAGCGACGCCCTGGCTTTCGTCACCGAGACCGAGCTGTACGCCGGCAGCCCGCGCCGCGCCAAACGGGCAGCGCAAAAGAAAGCCAGCCTGGACAACTGGCTGAAGGACCTGACCGAGCTCAAGGTCGGCGACCCGGTGGTGCACGAGCAGCACGGCATCGGCCGCTACCTGGGCCTGGTGACCCTGGACCTGGGGGAAGGCAACACCGAGTTCCTGCACCTGGAATACGCCAACGACGCCAAGCTGTACGTGCCGGTGTCCCAGTTGCACGTCATCTCCCGCTACTCCGGCGCCGACCCGGACGCCGCCCCGGTGCACACCCTGGGTTCGGGCCAGTGGGAAAAAGCCAAGCGCCGCGCCGCCGAGCAGGCCCGCGACACCGCCGCTGAACTGCTCGCGCTGTACGCCGCCCGGGCCGCCCGCCAGGGTCATGCCTTCGCCTTCAAGGCCAGCGACTACGACGCCTTCGCCGACGGTTTCGGCTTCGAGGAAACCCCGGACCAGGCCGCCGCCATCGCCGCGGTGATCGACGATATGAAGTCGGGCAAGCCCATGGACCGGCTGGTGTGCGGCGACGTGGGCTTCGGCAAGACCGAGGTGGCCCTGCGCGCCGCCTTCGTGGCCGTGGCCGGCAACAAGCAGGTGGCGGTGCTGTGCCCCACCACCCTGCTCTGCGAGCAGCACTACCAGACCTTCTGCGACCGTTTCGCCGATTGGCCGGTGAAGATCGCCGAGATTTCCCGCTTCAAGACCGCCAAGGAAACCGCCCAGGCGGTGAAGGATCTGGCCGAGGGCAAGATCGACATCCTGATCGGCACCCACAAGCTGATCCAGCAGGACGTGAAGTTCCCCAACCTGGGGTTGGTCATCATCGACGAGGAACACCGCTTCGGCGTGCGCCAGAAGGAGGCCCTGAAGGCCCTGCGCGCCGAGGTTGACGTGCTGACCCTGACCGCCACGCCGATCCCACGCACCCTGGCCATGAGCCTGGAAGGGCTGCGGGACTTCTCGGCCATCGCCACGGCGCCGCAGAAGCGCCTTGCGATCAAGACCTTCGTCTCCAAGTTCTCCGACGGCATCATCCGCGAGGCGGTGCTGCGCGAATTCAAGCGCGGCGGCCAGGTGTACTTCCTGCACAACGAGGTCGACACCATCGACAACATGCGCGAGAAGCTGACCAAGCTGCTGCCGGAAGCGCGCATCGCCGTGGGCCACGGCCAGATGCCGGAGCGAGACCTGGAACGGGTGATGCGCGACTTCACCCAGGGCCGGGCCAACCTGCTGCTGTGCACCACCATCATCGAGACCGGCATCGACATTTCGAACGCCAACACCATCCTCATCAACCGGGCCGAAAAGTTCGGCCTGGCCCAACTGCACCAGCTGCGCGGCCGGGTCGGCCGCTCCCACCACCAGGCCTACGCCTACCTGCTGGTATTCGACGAAAAGGCCCTGACCAAACAAGCCAAGCAGCGCCTCGAAGCGATCCAGATGATGGAGGAGCTGGGCTCGGGCTTCTACCTGGCCATGCACGACCTGGAAATCCGTGGCGCTGGCGAGGTGCTGGGCGAGAACCAGTCCGGCGAGATGCAGGAGGTGGGTTTCAACCTGTACACCGAGATGCTCAACCGGGCGGTGGCGGCCTTGAAGCAGGGTCGCGAGCCGGACCTGGCCCAGCCCCTGGGGGTGGCCACCGAAATCAACCTGCACGTGCCGGCCCTGCTGCCCAACGACTACTGCCCGGACGTGCACGAGCGCCTGTCGCTGTACAAGCGCCTGGCCAACTGCGAGGCCGACGACGAGATCGGCGCCCTCCAGGAAGAACTGGTGGACCGTTTCGGCGAACTGCCCGCCCAGGCCCAGTCGCTGCTCGCCACCCACCGCCTGCGCCTGCTCGCCAAGCCCCTGTGCGTGCAAAAGCTCGATGCCACCCGGGAACAGGTGACGGTGCAGTTCAGCCCGGAATTTTCGAAGAATCCGCCCATCGAGCCGATCAAGATCATCAACCTCATCCAGACCGACCGGAACTACAAGCTGGCCGGACAGGATAAACTCGCTCTTTCCCGCTCCTGCCCGACCCTTGCCGACCGAGTGGCCGCGGTAAAGGACCTGTTCAAGAAACTGACCGCCTGATGCACCGGCGCCCCTCCCGGGCGCCCCTTAACGCAAGAAAGCGCAAGAAGCCAACGCCATGATTGAGCAAGCCATCGAAGACCTGCACGTCGCCGCATTCGACCCCATGCCCACGCCCCGGGAGGTCCTGGACCGGATCCCGATGACCGAGGCCGCCGCCACCACCGTGGTGCAGGGCCGGGAAACCCTCAAGGCCATCCTGGATGGCAAGGATCACCGCGTCTTCGTGGTGGTGGGCCCCTGCTCCATCCACGACCCGGTGGCCGGCCTGGACTATGCCCGGCGCCTCAAGGCCCTGGCCGACGAGGTGTCCGACACCCTGGTGCTGGTGATGCGCGTCTACTTCGAAAAGCCCCGCACCACCGTGGGCTGGAAGGGGTACATCAACGATCCGTACATGGACGACTCGTTCCGCATCGACGAGGGCATGGCCAAGGCACGCCAGTTCCTGCGCGACGTGAACGAGCTCGGCCTGCCCGCCGGCACCGAGGCCCTGGACCCGATCTCGCCCCAGTACCTGGGCGACCTGATCGCCTGGACCGCCATCGGCGCCCGCACCACCGAATCCCAGACCCACCGCGAGATTTCCTCCGGCCTCTCGACCCCGGTGGGCTTCAAGAACGGCACCAGCGGCGACCTGACCGTGGCGGTCAACGCCATCCTCTCCGCCTCCCGGCCCCACTCCTTCCTCGGCATCAATTACGACGGCGGCGTGACCATCGTGCGCACCACCGGCAACCCCTACGGCCACGTGGTGCTGCGCGGCGGCGACGGCCGTCCCAACTACGACACGGTGTCGATCACCCTGGCCGAGGCCGCCCTGACCAAGGCCAAGCTGCCGGCCAACATCGTGGTGGACTGCTCCCACGCCAACAGCTACAAGAAGCCCGAATTGCAGCCCCTGGTGATGGCCGACGTGGTCAACCAGATCCGCCTGGGCAACAAGTCCATCGTCGGCACCATGATCGAATCGAACATCGAGGCCGGCAACCAGCCGATCCCCGCCGACCTGTCCCAGCTCAAGTACGGCTGTTCGGTCACCGACGGCTGCGTGGACTGGGCCACCACCGAGAAGATGCTGCGCGACGCCGCCACCCTGCTGCGCGACGTGCTGCCCAGCCGCCGCGGCTGACTCTTCGTAGACCCGACTCCTTCACCCTTACCGCGGCGGCCCCTCGGCCGCCGCACGACTTTCTGCCATGCTCGACCTCGTCATCCAGGGCGGCCCCCTGCCCACCTTCCTCCTCGATCGCCTCGTCCAGGCCACCGGCGCCGCCCGGGCCGAGCCCCGCGCGCCCCAGCTGCACCGGCTCTACGGCGTGACCCGGCCGGCCGACTTCGCCGCCACCCTGGAACCCCTGCTCGCCGCCGAAAAGCTCGACTGGGCCTTCGTTCCCGCCGGCAAGGCCCTGTCCGACTACGGCCTGATCTGCTTCGACATGGACTCGACCCTGATCACCATCGAGTGCATCGACGAGCTGGCCGATTTCGCCGGCAAGAAAAAGGAAGTCTCGGCCGTGACCGAAGCCGCCATGCGCGGCGAGATCGACTACCGGGAAAGCCTGCGCCGCCGCCTGGCCCTGCTGGCCGGGCTCGATGCCCGGGTGCTGGCCCGGGTCTATGGCGAACGGCTGCTGCTCTCCGACGGCGCCCGCCCCCTGCTCGAAGCGGTCCAGGCCGCCGGGCTGCGCACCGCCATCCTCTCCGGCGGCTTCACCTACTTCACCGAGCGCCTGCGCATCGAGTTGGGTTTTGACTTCGCCACCTCCAACGAACTGGAGATTTCCGGCGGCAAACTCACCGGCCGGGTGGTCGGCGACATCGTGGACGCCAGCGCCAAGGCCCACCACCTGTGCCGCCTGCGCGACGAGCTGGGCCTGACCCGCGACCAGGTGATCGCCGTGGGCGACGGCGCCAACGACCTGATGATGATGGCCGAGGCCGGCCTGTCGGTGGCCTTCCGCGCCAAACCGGCGACCCGGGAAAAAGCCTCGGTCGCCTTCAACCACGTCGGCCTGGACGGGCTGGTCAACCTGTTCGTGTAATCGTGTAATCCTGTCATAGGCAGGTCGCAAAGCCGCGCCAGTATTGGCGCTCCGACCCGCCTGCCCGCAACCCCGCGCCAGTCGGGCATCTTCAGACCCCCTGCCCGAAGATGCCCGACTGGCGTGGCTTTCCGGATCGCTCCCCAAAACCGTGCTGCCCGATACCGCCCAACGTCACCACTACGCCTGGCTCTCCATCGCCGCCGCGCTGCTCACCATTACCCTCAAGACCGTGGCCTGGTGGATCACCGGCTCGGTGGGCCTGCTCTCCGACGCCCTGGAATCCTTCGTCAACCTGGCCGGCGCCGGCTTCGCCCTGTGGATGATCCTGGTCACCCGCACCCCGCCGGACGACGGCCACCCCTTCGGCCACGGCAAGGCGGAATACTTCTCTAGCGGTTTTGAAGGTGGCCTGATCTTCGTCGCCGCCCTGGCCATCGTCGGCACCGGCGTGCAGCGCCTGCTCCACCCGGAACCCCTGGAAGCCCTGGGCTGGGGCATGGCCTTCTCCGGCCTCAGCACCCTGATCAACTTCGTTGTCGCTCTCACCCTGGCCCGGGCCGGCAAGCGCTTCAACTCGATTGCCCTCACCGCCGACTCGCGCCACCTGATGACCGACGTGTGGACCTCGGTGGGCGTGGTCGCCGGCGTGCTGCTGGTGGCCCTCACCGGCCAGAACTGGCTCGACCCGGTCATCGCCATCGCCGTGGGCCTGCACATCATGCTGGAAGGCTGGCGCCTCGGCCAAACGTCGGTGGACGGCCTGATGGACCGCAGTCTGGAACCGGAGCAACTGGCGGAACTCACCACCGCCCTGGACGCGGTGCTCCCGCCGGAAGCCACCTACCGCAACCTGAAGAGCCGCCGCGCCGGCACCCAGTCCTTCGTCCAGGTGGACATCCTGGTCCCCGGCGACTGGAGCGTCACCCGGGGGCACGACCTGCTCGATGCGGTCGAAGCCCGGCTAGAGGCCACCCTGCCCGACCTGGCGGTGACGACGCACCTGGAGCCGCGGGAGGCATCGAACCACGGGTAAGAAACACATCACAACGAAGCTGTGTCACATAGCAAAAGGGCCGATTCCACAAGGAATTCGGCCCTTTTTCTTACGCAAAAACTGCGTGTTAGCACTCAGCCTTTATATCGGCTAACGACCCAATTGCGACATCCCGGTTTCAAATCTTGCAGCCCGAAAGCTGACATTCTGCTCAGGTCTAGGTCGAGATTACGCTGACCTCTAAAATCCGCATTTGAGTATGCGAAAGTTCTAAGGCATGGATGGCTTAATGGCATTACACGGTGCCAACGCTTCACGCAACTTCGTCATTGCATCGCTGTGGGCGACCGCTACCCACTCGGGCTTGAATTCCATTGCCAAGGCCATCCTCTTGATGCACGCAGGAATGACTCCGGAATTTTCAACAGCCTCATAGTATTCAGTAACGGAAGCTTCTGCATCCATCGCGGCTTCAAAGATTCCTGCTGCATTCAAACAATTAAGCATCACCGAGCCAACGACCGATTCACACTTTTCTATGACGTGCAGTAAGTATTTGTCAAAGGCAACGAATGTAATTCTTCCATTCCGATTTTTAACCTCCGGCTCCGCAAGAATCATTGGAAAGTCGCCATCAAAATGAGCAGCAGACGTGATGTCCAACCCGCGATGAACAATCGCATTGCGCAGCTCACGAATATAGAAGTAGTTCGCCTCTCCGTCCTGGAATCCATCAAACACAAAGCGCGAATACAATTGCGCTTCAAAGTTATTTGGCTGCAGCGTAGTCGTTTCGCGGAATAGTTCGGTCGCTGCAAGAAGATTTAAAAAGTAGCCAGAGTAATGGACTCTGATGTCCGTCCGGTCAGTGACTGAGAGCGGTGCGCGGAAAGAGAGTGCGGAGCGCAGTGCAGTCTTTCTTGCGAACATGTACCACGATAGCGAATACAACATGTCTCGGTTGGCGATGCTCAAGGTTGCCATTGGCTCTCTGTAGACGCTGACTATTAGATAGGCCAAAGATTGCAGCTACGAACTAGACTGACCGAAAACAGCCCCTAAAGCAGCCGGTCTTGACCGTCCGCTCCAAGACTGGACTGGATCACCCCTGCAACGGCTCCAACTGTGCCCGCTCCGCCAGACAATCGCTCTCCCCCAGCGCAAACTCGCGGCAGATGAACGGGCGCCGCTCGTAGATGCGGCAGAGCATGGTGTCCCGGTCCAGGGCTGCGCACCAGCCGTCGTCGAGGCGGGCCATCACCCAGCCGCCCCAGGCATCCTGCTCGGTGAGTGGTTCGGGCACGTCGTCGTCGCCCATCAGCATCACTTCGAGCTGACAGCAGCAGGCGCGACAGGTGGCGCAGGAGATCTCCGCCGTCAGCGGCGAACTATCGTTCTCAGGGGAGGCGGCCGGCCAGGGGAGGATGGCGTCGAACGGCGCGACCAAGGCGAGGCGGCCTCAGCCCTGCACCGCGAACTGACGCAGGTCGTCGAGGCGGGCGTATTGCAGGGCGCCGTAGTGGCTGGCGGCCAGCACCACCTGGGGGGCGTGGCCGGCCACGAAGGCTTCTTGCCAGCGCGGGGCGCACAGGCACCAGCGGTCGCCGGGTTTTAGGCCGGGGAAGCCGTATTCGGGGCGGGGGGTGGAGAGGTCGTTGCCCCGGGCTTTGGAGAATTCGAGGAACTCGGCGCTCATCACCGCGCAGACGGTGTGGCTGCCCAGGTCGTCGGGCCCGGTTTCGCAACAGCCGGTACGGTAGAAGCCGGTACGCGGCGCGCCCTGGCCACCGCTGCACGGCGCCAGGGGCTCGCCGAAGACGTTGAGCTGAGGCCCGCCACCGGGCAGGTCGGACATGGTGCTCATGGGCGCCCCGCTCTCTGCCGCTTACTCGGCTTCTTCGATCCAGGCGGCCTGGATGGCCTCCAGGATGCGCTCGCCGCAGTGCTTGGGATCGTCGGCGAAATCGGGCAATGCCATCACCCAGTTCATCAGGTCGACGAAATTGACCTTGGTCGGGTCCACGTCCGGGTGCGCATCGAGCAGTTCTTCAGCGATGCGCAGGGTGTCGGTCCACTTGAATCCGCTCATGGTGCTCACCGGTGTCCTTCCTTGGCCATGTTGATCGAGTAACGGGGGATTTCCACCGTCAGCGGGGTATCGCCCACCTTGGCCTGACAGGACAGACGCGAGGTGGGCTCCAGGCCCCAGGCCTTGTCGAGCAGGTCTTCCTCGGTTTCGTCGGCCTCACCCAGGCTCTCGAAGCCTTCGCGGATCACCACGTGGCAGGTGGTGCAGGCGCAGGACATCTCGCAGGCGTGCTCGATCTCGATGTCGTGCTTGAGCAGCACTTCGCAAATGGTCTGGCCGGGTTCGGCGTCGATGAGGGCCCCTTCCGGGCACAGTTCCCCGTGGGGCAGGACGATGATCTGGGTCATTGCTTTTCTTCTCCGGCCGCAGCGCCGCCCAAGGCGCTTTCGGCTACTTCGGTCACTTTCTTGCCGGCCAGGGCGCGGCGGATGGATTGGTCCATGCGGCGGGCGGCGAATTCGTTGGTCGAATCCACCAGCGCGTCCATGGTCAGGTTGATGGTGCGACGGTTGTCCCCTTGCAGCACGTCCTGAAGCTTGGCCAGCGCCTGGTCGATTTTTTCTCGTTCAGCCGGGTTGAGCAGGTGGGCATCTTCCGCCAGGGCGACCTGGGTCGCTTCGATCAAGCGTTGGGCTTCCACCCGGGATTCGGTCAGGGCTCGTAGGAAGGCGTCGTCCTTGGCGTGGGCCATGGAGTCCTGCAGCATGGTGGTGATCTCGTCGTCGCTCAGGCCGTAGGACGGCTTGACGGTGACGCTGGCTTCCACGCCGGAGATGGTCTCCCGGGCGGTCACCGAAAGCAGGCCGTCGGCATCCACCTGAAAGGTGACGCGAATGCGCGGCGCGCCGGCCACCATGGGGGGAATGCCGTGCAGCTCGAAGCGGGCCAGGGAACGGCAATCGGACACCAGTTCGCGCTCGCCCTGCACCACGTGCACCGCCAGGGCGGTCTGGCCGTCCTTGAAGGTGGTGAATTCCTGGGCCCGGGCGATGGGGATGGTGGAGTTGCGCGGGATGATCTTCTCGGTAAGCCCGCCCATGGTTTCCAGGCCCAGGGACAGGGGGATCACGTCGAGCAGCAGCCAGTCGTCGTCGCTGGTGCGGTTGCCGGCGAGCAGGTCGGCCTGCTTGGCGGCGCCCAGGGCCACCACCTTGTCCGGGTCCAGGTTGTTGAGCGGTTCCTGCTTGAAGTACTCGGCCACGGCGCGCTGGATCTGCGGCATGCGGGTGGCACCGCCCACCATCACCACGCCCTGGATGTCGTCCGGGCGCAGGCCGGCGTCGCGCAAGGCCTTCTTGACCGGCTGGATGGTCTTGGACACCAGGGTCTGGGAAATCTCGGTGAAGATTTCGGTGGTCAGCACCACGTCCACCGTCTCGCCACTCTTCAGGCGCAGGTTGATCGGCGCGGTGTCGTGGGTGGTCAGGTATTCCTTGGCCTCCCGGGCGCGCTCCATCAGGCGGCGGGCGTCCTCAGCCGACGGCGGGCTGATCTTGGCGGTCTCCAGCATCCAGCAATAGATGCGGTGGTCAAAATCGTCGCCGCCCAGGGCCGAATCGCCGCCGGTGGACAGCACCTCGAACACGCCCTTGGCCAGGCGCAGGATCGAAATGTCGAAGGTGCCACCGCCCAGATCGTAGATGGCGAAGACACCCTCGGAGTTGTTGTCCAGGCCATAGGCGATGGCCGCCGCGGTGGGTTCGTTGAGCAGGCGCAGCACGTTCAGGCCGGCCAGCTTGGCGGCGTCCTTGGTCGCCTGGCGCTGGGCATCGTCGAAGTAGGCGGGCACGGTGATCACCACACCCACCAGATCGCCGCCCAGGGCGGCTTCGGCGCGCACCTTCAAGCACTTGAGGATTTCCGCGGAAATTTCCACCGGGCTCTTCACCCCAGCCCGGGTGCGCACCCGGACCATGCCCGGGGCCGATTCGAATTCGTAGGGCAGCGCTTCGGCGTGGGCGATGTCCTGCAGGCCGCGACCCATGAAGCGCTTGACCGAGGCGATGGTGTTGCGCGGATCGTCGGCCTGGTGGCGCTGGGCCTCCCGGCCCACTTCGATGCTGCCGTCGGGCAGGTAGCGCACCACCGAGGGCAGCATGGAGCGGCCCTGCTCGTCGTTGAGCACCTTGGCCATGCCGCTACGCACGGTAGCGACCAGGGAATTGGTGGTACCCAGGTCGATGCCCACGGCGAGCTTGTGTTCGTGAGGGGCGGCGGACTGGCCGGGTTCGGCGATCTGGAGAAGGGCCATGGCTCTCGGGTAGAAAAAGGTTAGATACGGCGCCGTCGTAACGGCGTCAGGCAACTCGGGCCCGGGGCAAAACGGAAAATCGTCAGGCGTCTTCCAGATCGGCCAGAGCGTCGTCTACCTCGGTCAGCAGTTTTTCCAGAAACATCAATTCGCGGACCTTGTCCGCAGCCTCGATGTAAGCGGATTGCTGGTCGATCAACGCCCCCAGCTCGTCGTAGCGTTCGGCCAGGGTGTGCTTGAGACGGCGATGGATGTCTTCCAGGGCGGCGAGATCGCCGGCAATGCGAGCCTCCATCACCCCTTCACGCCACTCCATCTGCTCCATGAGGAACTCCGGCGCCATGGCGGTGTTGCGTTCCGCATCCACGTCATGGCCGTGCAGTTCGAGCAGATAGCGGGCCCGCTCCAGCGGGCGACGCAGCACCCGGTAGCCTTCGTTGACCCGGGTGGCCCACTGCATCGAACGGCGCCGTTCGGCGTCGGTGCTGCCGGCGAAGCGATCCGGATGGACCTCGGCCTGCAGCACCCGGTAGCGGCTGTCGAGGGCCGACCGGTCCAGCTCGAAAGTAGTCGGCAACTCGAACAGGGCGAAGTAGTTGGCGCTCAGATCCATCAGACTTTGAAGCTTTCGCCGCAGCCGCACTGATCCTTGACGTTGGGGTTGTTGAACTTGAACCCCTCGTTGAGACCTTCCTTGGCGTAGTCGAGCTCGGTGCCGTCCAGGTAGGGCAGGCTCTTCGGATCGATCACCACCTTGACGCCATGGCTCTCGAACACCTGATCCTCGTCACCCAGCTCGTCGACGAATTCCAGCTTGTAGGCCATGCCGGAACAGCCGCTGGTACGCACGCCCAGGCGCAGGCCGACGCCCTTGCCGCGCTTGCTGAGAAAACCGGTGACGTGCTTGGCGGCGTTTTCAGTGAGAGTGATAGCCATGATGACTCCTGAAGAAGACTAGAAAAAACGGTCGGCCGGCAGGGCTGCCTTGTGGGCGGCCCCGCGGCGGGATTACTTGTCGTCCTGCTTCTTCTTGTAGTCGGCCACGGCCGCCTTGATGGCGTCCTCGGCGAGGATGGAGCAGTGGATCTTCACCGGCGGCAGGGCCAGTTCCTCGGCGATCTGGGTGTTCTTGATCTCGAGGGCCTCGTCCAGGCTCTTGCCCTTGACCCATTCGGTCACCAGGGAGCTGGAGGCAATGGCGGAACCGCAGCCGTAGGTCTTGAACTTGGCATCTTCGATGACGCCGTCCTTGCCCACCTTGATTTGCAGCTTCATCACGTCGCCGCAGGCGGGAGCACCCACCATGCCGGTGCCGACGCCTTCTTCGTCCTTGGTGAAGGAGCCGACGTTGCGGGGGTTTTCGTAGTGATCCAGCACTTTTACGCTGTATGCCATGATGTTTCTCCTAGGGTCAGGGGTGCGTGGGCCAGTATTGGTGACTTAGTGGGCAGCCCACTGCACGGTGTTCAGGTCGATGCCTTCTTGCACCATCTCCCAGAGGGGAGAGAGCTCGCGCAGCTTGCCGATCTTCTTGTGCATCAGGTCAATGGTGTAGTCGATCTCTTCCTCGGTGGTGAAGCGGCCGATGGAGAAGCGGATCGAGCTGTGGGCCAGTTCGTCGTTGCGGCCCAGGGCACGCAGCACGTAGGACGGTTCCAGGGAGGCCGAGGTGCAGGCGGAGCCGGACGACACGGCCAGGTCCTTGACCGCCATGATCATCGATTCGCCTTCGACGTAGGCGAAGGAAATGTTCAGGTTGTGGGGCACCCGGTGCTCCAGATCGCCGTTCACATAGACTTCCTGCATATCGGTGAGACCCTTCAGCAGGCGCTGCTGCAGCGTGGCGATGCGGACGTTCTCGGCCGCCATCTCTTCTTTGGCGATACGGAAGGCCTCGCCCATGCCGACGATCTGGTGGGTGGCCAGGGTGCCAGAACGCATGCCGCGCTCATGGCCGCCACCGTGCATCTGGGCTTCCAGGCGGATACGCGGCTTGCGGCGCACGTACAGGGCGCCAATGCCCTTGGGGCCGTAGGTCTTGTGGGCAGAGAAGCTCATCAGATCGACCTTGAGCTTGTCCAGGTCGATATCCACCTTGCCGGTGGCCTGGGCGGAATCCACGTGGAAGATCACGCCCTTGGCACGGCAGATCTCGCCGAGCTCGGCGATGGGCTGAACCACGCCGATTTCGTTGTTCACGAACATCACCGAGGCAAGGATGGTGTCGGGACGGATCGCCGCCTTGAACACGTCCAGGTCGAGCAGGCCGTTGTCCTGAACGTCCAGGTAGGTGACCTCGAAGCCCTGGCGCTCCAGTTCGCGCATGGTGTCGAGCACAGCCTTGTGCTCGGTCTTCACCGTGATCAGGTGCTTACCCTTGCCGGAATAGAAATGGGCCGCCCCTTTGATCGCCAGGTTGTTCGACTCGGTGGCGCCGGAGGTCCACACGATTTCCTTGGCATCGGCCCCCACCAGCGCAGCCACCTGCTCGCGGGCCTCTTCCACCGCCGCTTCGGCAGTCCAGCCGAAGGAGTGGGAACGGGAAGCGGGGTTGCCGAAATTCTCCACCAGGTAGGGGATCATCTTTTCCGCGACCCGGGGATCCACCGGGGTGGTGGCCGAATAGTCCAGGTAAATCGGCAGTTTCAGCATGTTTCTGTGCTCCGTTGAGTCAATAGGGTCGAGGGGCGGGGCAGTATTTTACCGCCTGCGCCCGGTCAAGCTGCCAAGGTGGATAGGCTTTTCAAGCGTTCCACCGTCTGTTTTAGGGTTTGCAAAAAACGCTCCACGTCGGCGAGGGTGTTGCCCTCCCCCACGCTGACGCGCACCGCGCCCCGGGCCAGGCCGGCGTCCACGCCCATCGCCGCGAGCACATGGGAGGGCTCGGGGTTGGCGGAGGAGCAGGCAGCGCCGCTGGCGCAAGCGAAGCCTTCCCGGTCGAGCTTGCCCACCAAGGTTTCGCCGTCGATGCCGGAAAACGCAAAGTAGCTGGTATTGGGCAGGCGCGCCGCATCGTCCAGCCCCTCCGCACCGAAACGGGTCGCCCCCAGGCCGACCAGGCCCGTTTCCAGCGCCTGGCGCAGGGTACGCATGTGTTCGCTCCGACGGGCCAGGCCCGCCACCGCCAAAGTGCAGGCATGGCCAAAACCGACGATGGCCGCCACGTTCTCGGTACCGGAGCGCAGGCCACGCTCATGGCCACCGCCGGCAATCAGGGGCTGGAGATCGACACGCTTGTCGAGTACCAGGGCCGCCGCGCCCTTGGGGCCGTAGATCTTGTGCGACGAAACCGTCATGGCGGCCACGCCCAGGGCGCGGAAGTCCACCGGCATCTTGCCCAGGGCCTGCACCGCATCGGTGTGGAACCAGGCCCCTGCCGCGCGGGCTTGCGCCGCCAGGGCCGCCACGTCCTGCACCACCCCGGTTTCGTTGTTGGCGAGCATCACCGACACCAGCAACGGATGGGCAGCCAGGGCCGACGCATAGGCATTGGGGCACAGGCGTCCAAGCGGATCGACGGCAATCTTGGTCACGGCCCAGCCCGCCCGCGCCAGCTGCTCGGCCGGCTTGATGACGCAGGGGTGCTCGATGGCCGAAACCGCCAGGGCACCGGGCTTGCCCACCAAGGTGGCGCCCTTGAGGAAGAGATTGTTGGCTTCCGACCCGCCGCTGGTAAACACCACCTCGGTGGGATGGGCACCGACGGCGGCCGCCACCTGTTCCCGGGCCTCGTCCACTGCCCGGCGCGCCGCCCGGCCGTACTCGTGGCGGCTGGAGGGGTTGCCGTACTGCTCGCGCAGGTAGGGCAGCATGGCCTCCAGCACCTCGGGAGCGACCGGGGTGGTGGCGTTGTGGTCCAGGTAAGCGGGGGCGAACACGGCGTCAGCCTTGGGTATCCAGGGAAAGCAAGATCAACGAAGGGCCTTATACCGCGGCCATGGATTTGGCCGGGCTACGCTGCAGCGACGCAGCCGGGATATTGGTCACGCCGCCGGCCACCGCAGCAGCGTCCGCATCGACATGGCGGGCCTGCTGCTGGGAAACCAGATCGGCGAGAAACACCGAACTCAGGTACTCGTACATCTTGAGGTTGAGCGTGGTCCACAGATCGTGGGTCATGCAGCGGTGCTCGCCGTGACAGTTCTCGCGTCCGCCGCACTGGGTGGCATCGAGAGGCTCGTCTACCGCACGGATGATGTCGGCTACGGAAACCTGATCCAGGGGCCGGGCCATGCAGTAACCGCCTCCGGGACCGCGCACGCTCTCCACCAACTGGTGCCGGCGCAATTTACCGAACAGCTGTTCCAAGTAGGAGAGGGAAATCTTTTGCCGTTCGCTGATACCGGCCAGGGTCACGGGCCCGTCCTGACCGCGCAGGGCCAGGTCGATCATGGCCGTAACCGCAAAACGTCCCTTGGTGGTGAGTCGCATGGCAACCTCGCAGTCTCGATTTTCGATCTCTATGACGTAATGATTCAGGAAATCGGTAAACACAGCCTCAACACAAGGCCAGCCCAATACCTGATCCGTTTAGTCAACTATAGCAATACCCGTTTTTTTCAGTCAACTATTTAGTCAACTATTTTACTCAGGTATTTGGGATCGAACTTGTCGGCCGTCTCCAAGGCCTCTTCCGCCGACAGGCCCATCTGCTCCAGACGGGCGATCAGCAAGGCAAGACGGCGGTCGGTTTCCACCGCGTGGTCGAGCAGACCATGGATGGCCTTGGTCAGGGGATCGTCCTCGGTGCGCCCCACGGCGTAGGCGGAGAAGCCCATTTGCTGGGCCATCTCCATGCGCGCCTTGTCCTTGTCGCCCTCCTCACGCAGCACCACCCGGGCCGGATTACCCACGGCGGTACCACCGGCGGGGACTTCCTTGACCACCACCGCGTTGGAGCCAACCTTGGCACCTGCGCCAATGGTGATCGGGCCGAGGATCATGGCGCCGGCCCCCACCACCACCCCGTTTTCCAGGGTGGGATGGCGCTTGCCCTTGTTCCACGAGGTGCCGCCTAGCGTGACGCCGTGATAGAGGGTCACGTCGTCGCCGATCAGGGCCGTCTCGCCAATGACCACACCCATGCCGTGGTCGATGAAGAAGCGCCGGCCGATGGTGGCGCCGGGGTGGATCTCGATGCCCGTGAAAAAGCGCGCCAAGTGCGAGGTGAAGCGCGCCAGCCAACGCAGGCGATGCCCCCAGAACCAATGTGCGATCCGGTGCATCCACACCGCGTGCATGCCCGGATAGCAGGTCAGCACCTCCCACACCGAGCGGGCGGCCGGGTCGCGGTCGAATACGGAACGGATGTCTTCGCGCATGCGCTTGAACATGGAAGCGGTCTCTTCGGGCTACGGGGATTGAGAGGAAAGCAGAAAAACGGGATTTGATTAAATTCTAAATTACCCGACTTTTTCACTCAACTTTTATTCCGGGGACGATGCCTTGGCGGGCGCCATTTTGGCCTCCACCGCCGCCAGCAATCCGCGCAGGATATTGACCTCGTCTCGCTCAAGTCCGGCCCGGGCGAACAGGCGGCGCAGCTTGGGCATCAGGCGTTTGGGCTGGGCAGGGTTATGGAAGCCGCTGTCGATCATCACCCGTTCCAGATGGGCAATGAACCCTTCAACGTCCTCGAACGCCGCCGCCGGCGACGAAAACGGCGTGGCCACGGTCGATTCCGGCGGACGCTGGTCGTAGGCCGCCATGCGCACCTCCCAGGCGAGCAACTGCACCGCGGCCCCCAGGTTGAGGGAGCTGTAGGCCGGATTGGAGGGAATGGTCACCAGCCGGCTGCAGCGCAGCGCCTCATCGTTGGACAAACCAACCGTCTCGTTGCCGAACACCAGGGCCACCTCACCTCCCCCTGCCTCGTCCGGGCGGGACGCCAGATCGACCAGGGTCGCCGCCGCCTCCCGGGCAGCCAGGGGCGGCGGCCCCACTTCGCGCTTGCGTGCCGACAGGGCCAGGGACATCACGGTGCCGGCCAGGGCCTCGTCCAGGGTGGCGCAAACGTGAGCGGCTTCCAGCACGTCCTGGGAACCGGCTGCCCGAGTGGTGGCCTCTTCATCGGGAAAACTCTTCGGCGACACCAGCACCAGCCGGGTCAGCCCCATGGTTTTCATCGCCCGGGCGGCCGCCCCGATGTTGCCCGGGTGGCTCGGCCGGCACAACACGATGCGGATACGCGCCAGAGCCGCTTCGACAGGGCCCGGGGAAGGAAGGAGAGGCGTGAGAACGGTGTTCATAGTAAAATGCAGCCATTAAACGAGTCGGGCGGCCCCAGCAGGCGCCGCCCGATTTGCTATTTTTTAGCGAAGTTGGCGGCTAGCGACCCAGCTAGTCCGGCACTAACGGAACCGGGATCCGGTTCCGCATTTCGGTTCTTTATCACCATGCATCCAGCCCTGAATATCGCCATCAAGGCGGCGCGCCGCGCCGGTCAGATCATCAACCGTGCCTCCATGGACCTGGACCGTATCCAGGTGGCCACCAAGCGCCCCAAGGATTTCGTCACCGAGGTGGACCAGGCAGCCGAAGCGGCCATCCTGGAAGTCCTGAAAGAGGCGTATCCGAATTACGGAATTCTAGCAGAAGAGACCGGCGCCACTCCCGGCAAAGGCGCCCAGGGCGAGGAATTCCAGTGGATCATCGATCCCCTGGACGGCACCACCAACTTCATCCACGGCTTTCCCCAGTACGCCGTGTCCATCGCCCTGGCCCACCAGGGCGTGGTCACCCAGGCCGTGGTGTACGACCCCAACCGCAACGAGCTGTTCACCGCCACCCGCGGCCGCGGCGCCTTCCTCAACGACCGGCGCATCCGCGTCTCCAACCGGGTCAAGCTGTCCGAAACCCTGATCGGCACCGGCTTCCCCTTCCGCACCTTCGACCATGCGGACGCCTACCTGAACATCTTCCGCGAAATCACCGAAAAGACCGCCGGCGTACGCCGCCCGGGCGCCGCTGCCCTGGACCTGGCCTACGTCGCCTGCGGCCGCCTCGACGGTTTCTGGGAATTTGGCCTGGCCCCCTGGGACAGCGCAGCCGGCTCCCTGCTCATTCTCGAAGCCGGCGGGCTAATTTCCGACCTGGCCGGCGAAGGCAACTTCCTCGACAGCGGCAACGTGGTCGCCGGCAACCCCAAGGTGTTCGGCCAACTGCTGCCGATCATCCAGGCCCATCGCGGCGATCGCCTGCCCGCCTGACAGTACGGCCGCAATACAGCCGAACGGGAGCCCGCGGGCTCCCGTTTTTTTCATCCGGACAGCAGCAGGCCAAATCACAAAAAAATAACCCGGCGTCGCAAGCGAACACCGGGCAAGGGGGAGGAAAACGGTTCTGGGTGACGGAATCGGGGAGCTATCGACAGCCCCTATCCCGACAGCAGCTTTGCCACAGGGCTTGCCTGATCGGACATCACATCGGGTGGCACCGCAACAACGCCGCCGCTCGCCCGGCAGTCAAATTCAGGAGCTCAGGTCCGGGCGGTAACGGTGCCGTTCACCACCTTTACCTTGTCGCCCACGGCCACGGCCGGGACGTGGGATTGGGACACCGTGCGGTAGGAACCATCGTCCATGCGCACTGTGATGCGGTAGGTGGTTTCCTTGCGCACATTCTTCTCGATGGCGTTGCCGGCGAAGGCACCGCCAACGGCGCCAAGCAGGGTCATGGCGGTACGGCCGTTGCCATTACCCATCTGGTTACCCACCAGGCCGCCGGTCACCCCGCCGGCCACGGCCCCCAGGCCGCTGCCACTGCCTTCCACCTCAACGGCCCGCACCGATTCCACCACGCCGCAACTGGCACAGATCGGAGCGGCGGCCATCTGACCTGCTTCGCTGGCGTTAGCGGCCGGGTTACTAGCAGCGCCGGAGCGAACCTGCAAGGGCGCCTGCCGGTGGCTGCGCGGCGCGGCGGCCGGACGGGGCTCTGCCGGCGGCGCCAGAGGCTCTGCGCTGCGATTCACCTCGGCCCCGTTGCGGGCGCCCTCCTCCGGCACCAAGGCCTTGGCCGCCCCCTCGGCGGCGGCGCTTTGCACCGACGGGGTGGTGGATTGGGCATGAGGCAGCAAGCCCGTCATGGCCGCCACCCCCATCAGGCTGAAGACCGTGACCGAAACGGCAGCGGCGGTCAGCAGCGGATGCAAGCGGGGCTTGGCGGCCAGGCTGGGGGAAGCGGCATCCTGGGGCGAAGCACCGGTCGGGGAGGTCGGAATCGTCGTCGAAGCGTTCATGGGGATCTCCTGAGTTCTTGTCGTTGATGGGTGCCGGCAGCGCCAAGCGCTAGTGCGGCACCGGGTAGCAGATGAATCGCAGCGGGCGATCAATCGTCATCGCGCCAGCCGTGGCGGCCGCGCCAATGCTCATGACGGCCCCAGCCGCGTCCCGGCGGGCCGTAGTAGGGATAAGGGGCATAGACCGGACGGGGCGCGTAGGCCGGCACCACGTAGACCGGCGGCGGGGGCGCATAGACTACCGGCGGCGGGCCATAGACGTAGGCGGGACGGGGCGGGGCGTAGTACGACGGGCGGGAACCGCTGACGACCACCCCGGTGGCGGCCCCCAGGGCCCCGCCGACAATGGCGCCATCGCGACCGCCCACGGCGGAGCCGACGGCCGCGCCTGCAGCGCCTCCCAGGGCGCCGCCAATCACGGCGTCACCGCTGAAGCCACCATGGGCCAGCGCCGGGGTGGCACTTCCCAGCAGGGCGGCGGTTAGACCGGCCAGCACAGCGGGGAGCACGAAACGACGGGTGCGAGACATGTTTTTTTCCTCCAGGATCGACGCCCGAGTGGGCATCGTTGTCTAGTCCATCGCAACAGCCGTGCCAGGACCATCCCGGGGAAGAAAAAACATCACTACATCAAGGAACTAGGAACACTAAAAAGCAGCGGCAGCCGGGGCCCGGACGAAATCGTGACGACAACGCCCCGGACCCGTCGGGCCAGCACGACAGCCCGGTAGGCAGAGAACCCGACGCGAACAACCAACGCATTGTTTTAACGGGATTATCGGCTGTCGTTTAGCCCCGACAGTGGGGCTGCTGCGCTCTACCCGGCCCGAGACCCGGTTTAGCCGACGTCCTTGAAACGCTTTGGATCGAGGCTGTGCCGTTCAAGCAGGCGGTAGAACTCGGTGCGGTTGCGCTCGGCCAGGCGGGCGGCTTGAGTGACGTTGCCGGCGGTGAGCTTGAGCAAGCGCACCAGGTAATCCCGCTCGAAGGCCAGCTTGGCCTCGTCCAGCGGCGTCAGGGCCACGGACTCCTCGCGCAGGGCCTCGCGCACCCGCTCCGCCGGCACGACGCCGGAGGGGGTCAGGGCCACGGCCTGGGCCACCGCGTTCTGCAACTGGCGCACGTTGCCCGGCCAGGGGGCGGCTACCAGCAGCTCCAGAGCCTCCGGGGCAAAACCACTGATCGGGCGGCCGTAGCGCGCCGCCGCCTGCTGCAGGAAGTGGCGCGCCAAGGCCGGGATGTCCTCGCGCCGCTCGGAGAGGGGCGGCAACACCAGGGACACCACGTTGAGCCGGTAGTAGAGATCCTCGCGGAAGCGCCCCTCGGCAATGGCCTGGTCCAGGTTGCGGTGGGTGGCGGAAACCACCCGCACGTCCACCGGCAGGGATGCCGACGCCCCCACCGGGCGCACCTCCCGCTCCTGCAGCACGCGCAGCAGCTTGGCCTGGAGGATGAGAGGCATGTCGCCGATCTCGTCGAGAAAGACGGTGCCGCCCTCGGCCTGCTGGAACAGGCCCTTGTGGTCGTAGGCGGCGCCGGTGAAGGCGCCCTTGCGGTGGCCGAACAACTCGGATTCGAGTAGGTGTTCGGGGATCGCCGCGCAGTTGATGGCGACGAAGGGCCGGGCCGCCCGGGGGCTGGCGCGGTGGATGGCCTGGGCCAGCACCTCCTTACCGCTGCCGCTGGCCCCCAGCACCAGTACCGGGGCGTCGGTGGCGGCTACCAGTTCGGCCCGTTCCAGTACGGTGCGCATGGCCGGGCCGACGGCGATGATCTCGTCGCGCCAGCCGCTCTTGTTGCCGTTGCCCCCCGGCAGGGCGGCCAGGGCCAGGGCCCGTTGCACTTCGGCGAGCAGGGTCGAACCCTCGAAAGGCTTGGGAATGAAGCCGAACACGCCGCGCTGCACCGCCTCCACCGCGTCGGGAATGGTGCCGTGGGCGGTGAGCACGATCACCGGCAGGCCCGGCGCCCGCTTTTGCAAGGCGTCGAACAGAGCTAGACCGTCCATACCGCCCATTTTCAGGTCGGTGATCACCAGCCGCGGGCGCGCCTCCTGGTAGGCGTCGAACATGGCCAGGGCGGCCTCGCCGCTATCGGCGGCCTGCACCGCATACCCGGCGGCAGTCAGGCGCAGGCCGATCAGGCGCAGCAGATCGGGTTCGTCATCCACCACCAGGATGTCGGGAATCGGGGCGGCCATGGCTCAGCGCCCTCCCCGTTCGATCAGCTGGCGCTCCAGGGACTTCAGGGCGTCGAGCTGTTCCTTCAACTGGCGGGCCGACTTGCCTTCGCGCACCCGGTCGCGCAGGTGGGCGAGCAGATACCCGGCGTAATCCCGGGCCGGGCCGGGGGAACCGGCAGCCACCGGCTCCAGCAGGGCAATGGCACGGGTTTCGTCACCCAGCAGCGGGGTCGGCAAGGCCAGCAGGGTCGCCAGGTTGAGGCGGTTTTCCAGGGATTTTTCCCGGTTGTAGGCCTGCTGGGCGTGGCTCAACTCGCGCTTTTGCTCGTCGCCGCCGGCATTGCTCATGCGCTGGCCCAGGGCCAGGGCATCGAGAACCCGGGCACCGTCGCTGCCGGGAATGGTCGTCAGGCTGGCTGCCGGCGGCAGGCTCTGGCAGGCGGCCAGGGGCAGCCAGGCCGCCAGGGCGAGCCGGCGCAGCCAGCGCCGGCTGGGGAAAAAATAAAAAGCAAAAGTCATCGTCGCATCTTTCGTCGGCGCCGGCCGTTCACTCGGTCAGGCGCGGCAAGGTGAGGCTGAATGCCGCACCAGGGTAGTCGGGCAGGCGCGGTTCGCCCAGCACCAGGCGGCCGCCCTGGGCTTCGGCCAGTTCCCGGGCGATGGCCAGGCCCAGGCCGGAACCGGCCAGGGCGGAATGACCCGGGGCGCCGCGGTAGAACCATTGGAACACCTGGTCCCGGGCCTCGGCGGCGATCCCCGGCCCCTGGTCGCACACCTCCAGCACGGCAGCGCCGTCCCGGGCGGTCAGGCGCACCAGCACCCGGCCGCCGGCCGGGGAATACTTGACGGCATTGGAGAGCAGGTTGTCCACCACCGTCGCCAGCTTGTCGGCGTCGCCACGCACCCGCAGGGGCGCAGCGGCCTCGTCCAGCACGAACGCTACCCCCCGGGCCTGGGCGGCGAGGCGATGGCTTTCCACCGCCGTATGCACCGGATCGGCCAGGTCCAGGGGGGCCAGTTCGACCCGGCCCAGATCCTGGAGGGCCCGCTGGTAGTCGAGGAAACGCTCGATCAGGGCCTGGAGTTGACGGGACTGGTCGTCGAGGATGCCGACCACCTCGCCCTGGGCCGGGTTGAGCGGCCCCAGGGCGCCCTCCTTGAGCAGGGCGGCGCCTTCGCGCAGGGCGGTGAGGGGCGTTTTCAGTTCGTGGGAGACATGGCGCAGCAGGCGCTGCTTCTGGCTCTCCAACTCTTCCAGGCGCTGCCGGGTCCATTCCAGGCGGCGTCCCAATTCTTCGAAGTCGGCGGGCCCGCTCACCGCCACCGGTCGAGTGAAGTCCCCCTCCCCCAGGCGGCGCACGGCCTGGCCCAGGGCTTTCAGGGGGCGGGCCACCAGCCAGGACGCCAGCGCCGCGCCGGTGAGGGACAGGCCGATCATGGCGGTGAGGCGCCACCACAGCTGGCGTTCGGTGTCGGTGGCCAGGGTGCCCAGGCGGGCCACTTCCCGGTCGTTGATCTCGTTGCTCGCCGCCAGCAGCTGGGTGGCGCTGTCCGACAGGCGCCGGTAGCCCTCCACCAGACTGGCGGCCTTGACCCCTTCCTCGGCGGCATCGCTCAGGCGGGCGAACAGGGTTTGCTCAGTTTCCACCGCCTGGTTGAGGGTGGCCAGCTGGGCCTCGGACAAGGGCAGCAGGGCCAGTTCGCTGGAGGTGGCCTTGAAGCGCTGGCGCACCGTGCGGTAATCGGCCAGCAGGGAGGCGTCGTCGAGGATCTGCACCTGGCGGGCGATGCGCTCCAGGGTGAGGGCCTGGTCCGCCAATTGGCGGCTGGCCCGGGCGCCGGCGGCAGCCTGGGTCACGGCCTGGCGCGCTTCACGGGAGAGCCGTTCGAGGCTGATCACGCTCTCCACCAGGGCACCGACCAGGGGCAAGGCGGCGAGCAGGAAGGCCACCGTCAGCAGGCTGCGGAAGGATGGGGCGAGGCGGCGGGAGCGGGGGGAGGAAGGCGGAGCGCTCAAGACGGTGGGACGGCGAAAAAACGACCCGAAGCAGGCCTGGGGCGACGTATTCTACACGGCTGGCGGCCCGGGCTTTTTTCCCGGCAGAGGGTGCCAAAAATCATCAGCCACCTTGCCGGAAACCCGCGCCAATGCTTGTTCTACAGCCACCCTATCGGGAGAACGAGAACTGGCGCGGCCTCCCACCCGACCTCCTCGGAACGCCTTTACCGGCGCGCCTCTCCGTGCAATCCCGGATTGTCAGGACGGGGCATTCCTGTAGCGTGCCAATTTTTACCCCAGCGACTTCACCGTGCTCGACGATCCCCTGCTGCTCGCCTTCACCCTTGTCCTGGTCGGCCTGGCCGCCTGGGTCCACGGCTTCATCGGCATCGGCTTCCCCCTCATCTCGACGCCGACCCTGGCGGCGGTCACCGACCTGAAGACGGCGGTGGTGCTCACTGTCATCCCCAACATCGCCCTCAACATCCTGTCGATCCTGCGCGGCGGCAACCTGGGCGCCAGCCTGCTGCCCCACTGGCGCCTGCCGGTCTATGTGCTGCTCGGCAGCCTGGTCGGCACCCACTTCCTGATCGGCGTGCCCGGCGCGCCGCTCAAGGTGCTGCTGGCGCTGATGATGCTGGTGTCGGTGGCGATGAATCGCATCAAGGGCTTCGACTGGGGCTTCATCCGCCGCGCGCCGCGGACCTGGGAGGCGGTGGCCGGCCTGACCGGCGGCCTGCTCGCGGGCACCGTCAACATCTCGGTACCGCCCCTCGCCATCTACTTCATGGCCTTGGGCCTGTCGCCGATCGCCACCATCCAGATCTTCAACCTGTGTTTCATCGTCGGCAAACTCACCCAGGCCGGCTCCCTGGCCGCCGCCGGTGAGATCCACTGGGCCGACATGCCGGGCAACCTGGCCCTGACCGTCCTGGCGGTGCTCGCCCTGCTGGTCGGCATGCGCCTGCAGGCGCGCACCTCGCCGGCCCAATACCGGCAGTGGCTGAACGTCTCGCTGGCGGTCATGGCCGTGCTCCTGCTCGGCCAGGTGGCCTGGCAGACCTTCAGCCACTGATCCGTTCAATCCATTCAATAGGTCACCGGCACCGGATCGAGGCTGCGCCACAGGTACCAGGTGGCCACCGTGCGCCAGGGGCGCCAGCGTTCGCCGAAGGCCGCCAGGGCCGGCAGGGGCACGTCCTCGCCGGCGAAGTAGTGCAGGCGGATGGCTTTGACCAGGCCCAGGTCCTGGAGCGGATATACGTCCGGGCGCAGCAGGTTGAAGATGAGGAACATCTCCGCCGTCCACCGGCCGATGCCGCGCACCGCGGTCAGTTCGGCGATCACCGCGTCGTCGTCCATCGTCAGCCAACGCCCGGGGTGGAGCAGCCCCTCGGCAAAATGCCGGGCCAGGTCGAGCAGGTAGTCGGTCTTGCGTGCCGACAGTCCGCAGCCGGCCAGCCCCGGCGCCCCGATGGCCAGCAGCCGCTCGGGGGTCGGTCCCGTCCGACCGGAGCGCATCTCGCCCTCGCGCTCCAGCCGGGCGGCAAAGCGGGCCCACACCGCATCGGCGGCCTTGACTGAGATCTGCTGGCCGACGATGGCCCGGGCCAGGGTGGTAAAGGCATCGCCCCGGGACACCAGGGTAAAGCCCGCGTAGCGGCGCACCAGCTCGGCCATGACCGCATCGTCGGCAGCAAGGGCCCGGGTCGCGGCGGGCCAATAGTCTGGAACCATGATCGCAAGCGGAAGCGGCCGCGCCCCAAGTCGCACACCGGCCGTAGCGCTTCCTGCTCCTTCCCTCGGTTAATTCATCGTCCGGTGTGAAAACACCGCTACCATTTCGTTCATGCCTACCCCGCCTACATCCCCCCCGCCGGCCGCACCAAGTCCCCTCGCCTCCCCTGTTCCCGCCCCCACCGGCACGCTGGCGGAAGACGTGCCCCTGCCCCCGGGGGTGGTGGCCGGCTTGGTACTGGCCGGCGGCGAAGGTCGGCGCATGGGGGGCCTGGACAAAGGCCTGCTGCTGCACCACGGCATCCCCCTGGCCCTGCATGCCGCCCGGCGCCTGGAGGAGCAGGTGGGACGGGTGGTGATCAGCGCCAATCGTCACCTGGAGGACTATCGGCGCTTCGGCTACCCGGTGGTGCAAGACGCCCAACCCGGCTTCAACGGCCCCCTGGCAGGCATTCTGGCCGCCCTGGACACCTTGGCGACCAGCGATGCGCCCCCCCAATTTCTGGTGGTAGTGCCTTGCGATACTCCGAATTTTCCCGCCGATCTGGCCGTGTGCCTGCACCGGGCGCTGACCGGCAGCGGCGCAGCTCTGGCCCTGGCCGAAGCCGGTGGCCGGCAGCACTACGCCTGCGCCCTGTTGCGCACGAATCTGGCGGCGGATCTGGCGGCCTATTTGGCCGGCGGCGGCCGTTCGATACGCGGTTGGCATGAACGCTTTGCAACGGCCGTTGTCCCATTCCCCGACCCTGACGCTTTTGCCAACCTAAATACGGCCGAAGCCCTCGAACGGGTGGCCGAGGCCACAAAAGCGCAAGAAACCCGCGCCACGGGAGAATAATATTTGCGGCAATATTTGTTTAAAATCAACCCGCCCGAGCCCCAAGGGGCATCACAATCCCGCGGGCCGGATTGGTGTTTGCGCACCTTCGCGCTATTCTTTTCCAGAATAAAACCTCAAGCGGCGCTTTCCTCTGTTTCCGGCCTCATGCTTTCCGTTTGCACCAGCGTCACCACGCCTAACAACAACGACTCTGCAGCGGTTTCAACCCGGCATTGCCCCATTACTCCCATCCTGCATATGCAGTGTTGGGCTACCGAGGATTTCCCGCGATCGTGACTAACCGCTACGCCTTCCTGCGCCCTCTGCTGGCCGCCGATCAGTCCTGGGCCGCCATCGACCTGGTCCTGGCACCGCCGGCAGCTTCGGCAGCCAAGTCCGATCAACCGCCTCCCGAGGCGTTTCCCACCAGTTTTTTCCCCAGCGATTTCATCGCCGCCTTTGGCCCCGGCAAAGCCGCCCGCTGGCCGGTGTTGGCGCGCACGGTCCAGCCCGAAGCGATCGATGGCGACCCGGTCCCCCCGCCCAAAGGCTACGGCCTGGGTGCTCCCCTGACTCCGTTCTTCATTCCCCTGCGTCCAGAGCAGGCCGATGGACAGCGCACCGCTGCCTTGACCCAGGCCGGACTGGGCAGTGCGCTGTGGCATTCCGACGCCTTGTCGTTTCAAGCCCTGGTGGACGGCCAATTCGCCGGCATCACTGCGGACGTAGTGGATGCCCACCTGGCCCGGGAAGCGATCTCGCCCCATCTGCTGCTGCATTTTCGCGAGGAAGGACGCCCCCTGGTCGGTCTCCAGGTCACCAACCGCAACCTGTTCGACTGGTGTGCAGCCCGGGGCTTTACCCTGCTGAGCGCCGAATTCATCAGCCGCAGCGAAACCGACCCCAACGCCCCCACCGACCCGACCAAGCTCAAGCTGCTCCGCCTGCTCTCCCTGGTGGTGCAGGACGCCCCGACCCAGGATCTGGAAGAAGTCTTCCGCGGCGAGCCCAAACTGCTCTACAACCTGCTGCGCTTGGTCAATTCGGTCTCGGTGGGCAGCCCGTCCAAGGTCAGCAGCCTGTCCCAGGCGCTGATGCTGCTCGGCCGCCGCCAGCTGCAACGCTGGCTGCAACTGCTCATCTACGCCAACCAGTTCAGCCAGGCCCATCAGCAGCCCAACCCATTGCTCAAGCAGGCCGCCTACCGGGGCAGCCTGCTCGAAGGCCTGCTCCACGACGCCATCGCCGAGCGGGGTGCCGAGGAATGCCCGGACTGCGCCTACATGGTCGGGGTGTTCTCCCTGCTGCCCACCCTGTTGCATCTGCCCATGGCCGACATCCTGGTCAATTTGCCGCTGCCCGATGAAGTCGGGCGCGGCCTGCTCGAGGGCGACGGCACCCTGGGTTGGGGCCTCGCCCTGATCGCCGCCGCCGAACAGGGGCGCTTCGACGAGGCCAGCGCGGCCCTCGGCAAGGCAGGAGTCGCCCCCGAAACCTGGCTGCGCATTCAGCAGCAAGCCTTTGGCTGGACCAGCCAGTTGGCGGTGGACAACTAACGCGCCAGGATCAACGTGGCCCCCGAATTCGACCCGATCCCCTCCCCCACCGCCATGTCTTCCGCCCGGATCAGCGACCTGGACCTCGCCGCCCGCCTGGCCGCGACCCTGGTCGGCAGCACCGGCCCGGTACCCGAGGAGCTGATCCAGGCGCTGTGCTGCAGCGCCCTGGAAAGCCCCGAGGGCTGCTTCGTCAGCTGCCTGGGTGACGGAGTGGCGGCCGCGACGCCCTCGCCCCTGACCCTGGTCGGGCCGGAAACCTGCTTCGCCGCTTACCGGGACGCCCTGCCGCTTCCCTGGCGGCAACTGTTCCTCCAGGCCTTGGAAACCGGCCTGCCGGTAGTTGCCGCCAGCGATCCGGCCACAGGCGCTAGCACTCGCATGGGCGTCACCCTGCGCTACGGCCAGGTGCCCCTGGGTATGGTCGGCGTCGCCGGGCGCAGCGGCGGCTATGGCCGGGCCGAACAGCAACGCTTTGCCGAAATCGCCGGCCTGCTCGCCCACGGCCTGCACGTGCGCCAGCAACTGCAGGAGCGCCAAGCCGCCCTGGCCCGTACCGAAGCCAAGCTTGCCCAGCAGGGGGCGATCCTCGACCAGATTCACGACTCGGTCCTGACCATGGACCTGTCCGGCTTCATCACTGGCTGGAACAAGGGCGCCGAACGCCTGTTCGGCTATGCCGCCAGCGAGGCCATCGGCCGCCATATCCTGTTCCTCTACGCCGACGAGCGGGAGGAAGACAGGATGTTCAACGCCTTCCTCGAAGGCAACCAGCGCGAATTCGAGGTACGCGGCCGGCACAAGAACGGAGCGGAATTCTGGGCCAGCATCACCCTTTCCCTGGCCCGGGATGCCCAGGAACGCCCCCATTCGATCATCGGCTACCTGATCGACATCACCGACCAACTGGCCGCCCAGGAAAAGCTGCGGCTGCATGCCCACATCTTCGAGCAGAGCAGCGAGGGGGTCGTGGTGGTGGATCACCGGGGCCACGTGGTTTCGGTCAACCGGGCCTTCAGCGACATCACCGGCTTTGCCGAGGACGAGGTACTGGGCCAGCCGCCGCGCATCCTGGAGTCGGTACGCCGCGACCCGGGCGCCACCACCGAGGTGGAATTCGCCCTGGCCACCAGCGGTGCCTGGCAGGGCGAGTTGTGGGACGAGCGCAAGAGCGGCGAGCGCTACCCGGCCTGGGTATCCCTGGCCGCGGTACGCAACACCGCCGGCGAGGAAACCCACCGTTTCTTCGTCTTTTCCGACCTGACCGAGCGCAAGGCCCAGGAGCAGCAGATCTACCGGCTGGCCTATTACGACAGCCTCACCGGCCTGCCCAACCGCTCCCTGCTCTTTTCCCTGCTCGCCCAGGCCCTGGTCGAGTCCCAGCGGCGCCAGTCCCACGGCGCCCTGCTGTTCATCGACCTGAACCGCTTCAAGACGGTGAACGACTCCTACGGCCATGCCGCCGCCGACTACCTGCTGCGCGACGTGGCCGAGCGCCTCACCAAGGCGGTGCGCGCCGAGGACGTGGTGTCCCGGCTGGGCGGCGACGAATTCGTCATCGCCCTGCTCGACATCGCCCATCGCGACGATGCCGCCCGGGTCGCCTACAAGGTGCTCGATGCCCTGCACCACCCTTTCCAGGCCGGTGACGGCAGCCACGAGGAAGTGCGCATCTCGGCGGCCATCGGCATAGCCCTCTTCCCCGACGACGGGCGCGACGCCGAAACCCTGCTGCGCCACGCCGACGTGGCCATGTACCGGGCCAAGCAATCCACCGCCGACGGCTTCCTGTTCTATTCCCAGGAAATGAACCGTCGCTCCCGGGAACGTCTCAAGCTCGAAGGCGCCCTGCGCCGGGCCCTGGAGCAGGGCGAGCTGAGCCTGCACTTTCAGCCCCAGTTGTGCCTGACCAGCCACCGGGTCGTCGGTGCCGAAGCGCTGCTGCGCTGGCGCCACCCGGAAATGGGACCGATCCCGCCGGCCGAGTTCATTCCCCTGGCCGAAGAAACAGGCCTGATCATCCCTATCGGCCAGTGGGTCATCAATGCCGCCTGCGCCCAGGCCCGCGCCTGGCAGGATCAGGGCCTGCCCCTGGTGCGCCTGGCGGTTAACCTCTCATCCCGCCAGTTCCAGCCCGGCCTGCCACAGCAGATCAGCGACACCCTGGCGCGCCACCGCCTCACCGGCGACGTGCTCGAACTGGAAATCACCGAGTCGATGCTGATGCACAACTCGGAACGGGTGGTGGCGATGATGGAAGAATTCCAGCAGGCCGGCCTGTCCCTGTCCCTGGACGACTTCGGCACCGGCTATTCGAGCCTGGCGTACCTGAAGCGCTTTCCCATCGACAACCTCAAGATCGACCAATCCTTCGTCCGCGGCCTGCCCGAGGACGCCAACGACTCGGCCATCGCCCGGGCCATCATCGGCATGGCCAAGGCCCTCAAGCTGTGCGTCATCGCCGAAGGGGTGGAGACCGAGGCCCAACTGCGCTTCCTCGCCGAAGCCGGCTGCGACGAGATCCAGGGCTACCACTTCTCGCCACCGCTCCCAGCCGACGAGTTCGCCGCCCTGCTGGCCCGGGTCAATGGCGCCGCCGGCATCGCCTCGGCCACCCCGGCAACCACCCACTAAGCCCGACACCCACCAAGGGGCTGCTAACGCCCAGCCGGGCTGGCCTCCCCCGGTCCCAGGTAGCGTAGATGGCTGATACAGCCGGCGGCGCAGTCGCTGGCGCCGAACCCCGGCGCCGGCACGGTGCCGCCCATCGCCTGATTGGCAGCACATTCATCGGCGCATAGCCGCTCCACCCGAACCACCGCCGCTTCCGGCCTGGCCAGCAGATAGTCGATATGCCAGCGCAGGGGCTTGGGCCGCTCCGCCGTGGCCCGGCGGCAATGGCGGGCCACCCGCGCCTCCAGATTGCGCCGGGCCGAACCGGTGTAGACGTAGTCCCCGGCCGGAAAGGCAAACGTCCCCAGCCGCCCCACCGTCACGGTGAGCAGCGCCGCGACGCGGATGTGCAGGCGGTAGGTGGTTGGCCCAGGCGCCGGTGCCGTATCGGCGGCCACTGTGGCAGCACCAGGCTCACCCTGGGGAGAGATAGGGGCCGCCCGTGCTCCCATGCCCGTCTCCCGCAGCCTCAGCCGGCCCGGCCGCTGACGAAAGGGTTGTCGATCCGCTCGTCGCCGAAGGTGGACATGGGGCCGTGGCCGGGGATGAAAGCCACGTCGTCGCCCAGGGGGAAGAGGCGCTGTTTGATCGAGGCGATCAGGGTCTGGTAGTCGCCCTTGGGAAAATCGGTGCGGCCGATGGAGCCGGCGAACAGCACGTCCCCCACCAGGGCCAGCCGCGACGGCTCATGGAAGAACACCACGTGGCCCGGGGTGTGGCCCGGGGTGTGGATCACCGCCAGGGTCGCGTTGCCCACGGTCACCGTGTCGCCGTCGTTGAGCCAGCGGTCCGGCAGGAAGGCGTCGGTGTGGGGAAAGCCGAACATCTGGGCCTGGCGCGGCAGGCCGTCGAGCCAGAAGCGATCCTCCTCCTGGGGGCCTTCCACCGGCACGCCGTAGCGCTCGCGCATTTCCACCGTGCCGCCCACATGGTCCAGGTGGCCGTGGGTGAGCAGGATGCGCTCCAGGGTCAGGCCGTGGCGCTCCAGGGCGGCGGCGATGCGCTCCACATCGCCCCCCGGGTCCACCACCGCGGCGCGGCGGGTTTCCTCGCACCACAGCACGGTGCAGTTCTGGGCGAAGGGGGTGACCGGGACGATCTCGAACTTCATGGACGGGCTCCGAAGATGGCGGGGGGCGGTGCAGGGCCACGGCGGTTGGGCCGAGCCGTGGCCGGGTCGGCATTGTAGCCCGGCTTGCGGGCCCTTTTGGTGCATGGTTCCCGCCCGGGGGCGCCACCACGCACCAGGCCGGCGCCCCACGGCTCGCGGGTGCGCACGCCCATACCCCGGGCCCTGGCTTGTGCAACCCGGCCATGCCAGTGCAACCAAGCAAACCTATCTGATTGGCATGAAAATCGCTGCGAACGGCCCATCACTTCCGATTGATGCGGATGGAGCCTGGCTGACCCACAAGACTGGCCCGCCCAACCGCCACGAGACTGCCATGGACGCTCCCCTGCCCGACTCCCTCGAAACCGCTCGCCTGCTGGCCCGCTTCAAGCTGCAAGTGCGCCGCACCCTCGACCAATCCGTGAGCCTGGAGCAACTGGCCCACGATCCGGACTACGCCAAGGCCCGGCTCGCCGAGATCGAGGATGCCGCCGAGGACGAAGAGCTGCTGGTCATGGTCCTGCGCCTGCGCGCCCTGCTGCTGCCGGCGGTAGCGCCTGCGCCGGCCGTTGCGTCCACGGAACCGACCCCGTCCCAAGAAACACGCACCTACAAGTTCGGCGCCCGTTCCTGGTAGGGCGAGGGTTGAGCCGTACATACCTGCCAGACCCAACATCACGGTGCGATCTGACAAATATCGCGGGGGAAAAACCTTCACTGAATCGCTAGCCGGAAGAGTGTTTAGCCCCTATCCACCTTTGTCGGCACCCCTAAACGCATTCATCGCAGGCGGGCAAATGGCTTCTGGACGGGCAGGTAACGGAGCGGGTTGACTGCACCCACGTGCGCGCGAATAATGCACAAACGCACAAATATCGCACAAAACGTACAAACCTATGACTTGGAAATACGATGCTCTCAACCATCTGGCCTTGAACCTGGAAAGCCAGGCCACGTTCAAGATTCAACGGAGCAGCAGACGGCTGGACTCCCCCGCCGATTTCGAACTCGTTCCTCCCGACGGGTCAATCAACGCATGGTTGCCGGAAGAGTTGGAGCAGTTAAAAGCCGACCTGTGGCTGGAAATGCAGCGCGTATGGAAACAAGCAGATCTGCGACTGCAATTGAGCTCTCTCATCCGCAACAAACTCGGCGGAGACAATTACCGTGCAGCCAGCGTAATTTCGGGTATTTCCGGCAAAACGATATCGGCACGTTCCATCCAGGCCTGGCTTGCCGAGCCGACCAAGCGCAGTAGTCGTACCTGCCCCGAGTGGGCGGTTGCGGCCCTGGAAACCTACGCACCGCCACCCCAAACGGTGGCGCGCCCGGCAGAGGCCCCGCTGACGGCATGGGAGGTAAAGAACCGGTTTGGCGTCGACTACGCCGAGCGTGAAATCGACTCGGAAGAAAAACTGCAAAAAGAATGGGCCGCCACCAACTTGACCGTACTTCCTGCAGCCTTAGCGTCACTGGAGTGGGAGCTTCGCCGCCATCTCGATTATCTGAATGAATCGATCAACCTATGGCGAGTCGCATTGAAAACCGGCAAGAGCTTTGAGGAATTTCAACAGCTGGCGCTTGAAAAACTCGACGACGCGGCCAGCCGCCGGCATTACATCCAGGAAGACAAGCTCGCCATCAAACAAGGCCGTGATGAGTTTTCCAACCCGGAAGGCCTGCCCACAGGAAAAGGGGGCGCTCAATGAGCACCGTCAATCACCAATGCCACAAATGCCTGACCACCGTTTGGATCCAGGAACTCGACGATGGCGAGGAAGGCTGGCGGGGAGCCGCCGATGCGGACTGCGGCTGCAACTCGGGGGAGCAAGACAACGCAGGATGGAGCGACGACGAATAGCCCCAATCGCCGAGACAGCAACGTCATAACGCCTCCACAAGAAAAGCGGCCACTCCAAAGAGTGGCCGCTTTGTCATTCAGCTGAAAAGGGTCAGCGCGCCATAACGCACATCACTCCAATCCGCCCTCTCCCGCCAGGCGCACGAAGCGCTCCGCGTCCTCGGGCAGCAGCAGGCGGTCGGCCACCAACGTGTCGGCGGTTTTCTTTACCTGGGCCACGTAAGCCGCCGGAGTCGGGTAGCGTTCTTCCAGGGAGGCCCGGGTGTCGCCGCTCTTTTCCCGCTCGGCGCGGGTGGCGGCCAGGGGCAAGCGGCTGCCGGCCAGGCCGCAGACGTGAGGGTCGCCGTAGCCGTAGCGGCGGGTGTTCCAGCCCAGGTAGGTGGCCCGGGGCACCTCGATCATCGGCAGGCGCAGGGCGTCGATTTCGTGGCCGTTGTCGTCGGTGCGCGGCACCAGTACCTGGTAGGGCTTGCCCTCCTTGGGCGGCACCGTGCCGTGGTCCACCACGCTAATGCGGTTGATAGCGCCGGTCCAGGTGAAGCCGGGCACCTTGGCCAGGGCGGCGGGAACCGTTTCCGGCGTCACCCACTGGCCCGGGGCGCTGCCCGGGAAGCGGCTGGCGGGGGGCTTCTTGCCGGCGCTCACCCATTCGTCCAGGTCGTGCAGCAGGGCGCGCAGTGGAGCGCCTGGAAACAGGGTGTTGGTCGGGTATTTGCACACCGGGCTGACCGCCGACTTCTGGCCGATCACCGGAAAGTGCGGCAGGCCGGCCAAAAGGAACAGGCGCACGTTGTCCGGCACCTTGAGCGGATTACCGGCACCGTCGGTGTTGAGCAGGGACGAGCGGCCTTGCCAGACCTCCAGAGCGGTGTCGGTCTGGATCACCTTGGGCTGGTTGCGCCCCTGGTTGAGCAGGCCGCCCTTGTTGCCGCTCACCGGGTCGCGGCTCACGCCCCAGGCAAAGGGGAACTGGTCGCCGGGATAGACGTGGTCTTCATGCTCCCGGGAATAACGGCCAGGCTGGGCGAAGCGGGCATTGAGGTAGACGCCCCGGGAGCCGGCGGCATGGGGGATGATGCCGTCGAACACCGGGCGTCCCCGCTCGTCGCTGTTGAAGCCCTCCTGCACGAAACCGCGCAGGAAGCGGCCGCTCTGGGAGAAGCCGAAGCCGTAAGCGTACACGGGGCGCTTGCCGCCGCTCACCGCCGTCGGCGCCTCGTAGCGCAGGTAGGACACCAGGTCGCGCACGGCGGCGAAGCCCAGGCCGCTGACCTTGCTGTCGGCCGCCGGATAGATGAATTCGTAGATGGCCCCCAGGTGGGCGCCCTCGGGCCGGGTGATCTCGATGCGGGTCGGGCTCAGGTAGCGGAACGACAGGCCCGGCAAGGAGGCACGAGGATCGGCCTCGTTGTTGCGCACCGTCAGGGTGGCCTGGGCCGGATCCAGGCTGGCGGCCGGATAGGTCAGGTCGAGCACCGCCGGGTTGGTGGTGTTGTCGAAGACGATCTCTTCCCGGCTCAGGCCCCGGCTGTCGGGCACCACCGGCACCTGGAGCACCTGGCGGCCGGCTCCCGGCGCCACGTCGGGCTGCCAGGCGCTCCACACCACGGTGTAGCCCTGGGCGAAGACGTAGCCGTTGCCCGCCTCTTCGGCCTTGCTCGTGCCGTTGCTGTAGGGCGCGTCGTTGAACAGGGCCAGCCCCAGCTTGGCGCCCCGATTGGGCACGTCGTAGAGCAGGCGGCCGTTGCCGCGCCCGGCGCTGACGGGACGGAGGATTTCCACGTCGCCGCTGAACTCCACCTCGCCCTGGGCGTTGCGCGGCGCCTTGTCGATATCGACGATGCCGGCGTTGTGGCCATCGGCCGGACTGACTGCGTAGCGGGCCTTGGCCACCACCCGCTCGTAGGCGCCCACCGTGCCGAAGCTGCGGCCGGCGAAGGCCGGCTCCACCGACACCACATCGAGGGCCACCACCCGGGCCTGGGCGGAAGGAACGACCGCCACGGCGGCCAGGGAAAGGAAGGCGGTCGCCAGCGCCCGGGCAATCGGGCCCCGGCGCGGCAATGCGGCAGGAATCATGGGGATGGACCTTGTTGTCGTGTTGTGGGGGGTGGAGCGCTGGATCGCTCCGGAAGGCCGCCACGGTAGCAAGGCCGCCGCCGATTCCTTAGGCAGAAAAACTTATTAAAAAATAACGTGGATGTGGAGCAACAATCTGCGCCGATCGGGCATCCCGATCCAATCCGTCCAGGGCGGCCATGGTGCTTCGGGCATCTGTTAAGGTAGCGCCCTGGCCGGCCGGGGCTGTCCCACGCAGCGCGGCAGCCATCGCCCAGCAAACCCACCGATCCAATCCCCCCGTTCCGCACTCCTTGTTTTCCCCCGTGTCCCATGAACCATTCCTGCCCCACCGCCCCCTTCGCCGACCTCACCCCCGCCCCCGTCTGGCGCCACTTCGCCACCCTGTGCGCCATTCCCCGGCCGTCCAAGCACGAGGCCGCCCTGCGCGCACATCTGGCGGCCTGGGCGACGGAGCGCGGGCTGGCCACGGAGCAGGACGGGGCCGGCAATCTGCTGATCCGCAAGGCCGGCAGCCCGGGGCGGGAGGATGAAGCCGGGGTGATCCTGCAAGGCCATCTGGACATGGTCTGCCAGAAGAACAGTGGCACCGACCACGACTTCCACCGCGACCCGATCCGCCCGGTACGGGACGGCGATTGGCTGGTGGCGCCGGACACCACCCTGGGGGCCGACAACGGCCTGGGCGTGGCCCTGGCCTTGGCGGTGCTAGAGGCGGAGGGCCTCTCCCACCCGCCCCTGGAGGTGCTGCTGACGGTGGACGAGGAAGCCGGCATGGGCGGCGCCCTGGGGCTGCAACCGGGCTGGCTGCGCGGCACCCGGCTGATCAACATCGACACCGAGGAATGGGGCCACTTCTACCTGGGCTGCGCCGGCGGGCTGGACGTGAATGTGGACTGGACGCTGCCCAGTAACCCCGCGCCGGCGGGCTGGACCGCGGCGCGCATCGACCTGGCCGGGCTGCGTGGCGGCCACTCGGGCATCGACATCGACAAGGGCCGGGGCAACGCCATCAAGCTGCTGGTGCGCCTGCTGCGCGACCTGGCGGACGCCCACCCGGGCGCCTTCCGCCTGACCGGCCTGGACGGCGGCACGGCGCGCAACGCCCTGGCGCGGGAAGCCTCGGCCACCCTCGCGGCAAACCCCGCGTCCCTGGCCGATCTTCAGGCCACCCTTCTGGAAAAGGCCGCCGTTATTGGCCGGGAATACGCAGGGGTTGAAGATCGTTTATCGGCGCGGCTTTCCACGGGGGCACCCGACGAGGCCCCCTCCCCCGTCCTCAGCGCCGCCGCCCAGGCCGCCCTGCTGGCGGCCTTCAACGCCGCGCCCCACGGCGTGGCGCGCATGAGCCAGAGCGTGGCCGGGGTGGTGGAAACCTCCAACAACCTGGGCGTGCTGACCCTGGCCGGGGGCCGCGCCCGGGCCAACTTCATGGTCCGCTCCCTGGTGGATTCGGCCGCCCTGGCCCACGCCCGGGCGATTGCCGACCTGTTCGCCCCCTTCGTTGCGGCGGGCCCGGACTGCCGCGTCACCACCGGCGACAACTACCCGGGCTGGCGGCCCAACCCGGAGTCGCCCCTGCTGGCCCTGGCGCAGGAGGTGTTCGCCAAGGAATTCCCCGCCGACAATGGCGGCGTGGCCAAGGTGGAGGTAATCCACGCCGGCCTGGAGTGCGGCATCATCGGCGCCGCCTACCCGGGGCTGGACATGCTCTCCTTCGGCCCCACCATCCGCGGCGCCCACGCCCCGGGGGAACGGGTCGAGGTAGCCAGCGTGGCCAAGTGCTGGCAGCTCCTCACCGCCCTGTTGGCGGCCCTGCCGCCGCGCTGAAAAATCCCGGGCGCCCCGGGGCCCCCAAAAGCCAACCGGCCGGAAACCCAACAGGGAGGCGGACTTTCAGATAGTCCGCCTCAAACGCAAGGATTGGCGCGGGTTTCCAGAGCCACCCTCTGGAGATCGAAGCAGGGCGCGGCGTTCCGGCCAGCATCCTGGCGGCGGGGCGTTACGGCTGGGCGGCGCCACTGGCTGGCCCGGGCACGGCGCCCCCCGGGGCGCTGCCCGGGGGATTGGCGGCGCCTCCGGGCGGCGCGCTGCTGCTTCCACCGTTGTTGCCAGCACTGGCACCACTGCCCCCTAATCCCGGCGCCCCCGCCGGTCCAGGCAGTCCCCGGGCCTCGGGGGGCACCAGGTCCGGCGGCAGATCGGGATTGGGCGGGGACGCGCCCATGTCCTCCACCGGCGCCGCCTCCTGGGGTTCGAGCGGAACCTCCGCCGGCGCTTCCGGCGGCGGCGCAACGGGCCGAGGCGCCTGCGGCGCCGGGCCGAACAGGCGGTCGTGCAGTGTCTCGTACAAACCTTGGGCCCATTCCGCCACCCAGCCGGTGAAGCGGTTCCACCAGCGCACGACGAAGCTCTTCTCCGGTTCCTCGAAGCGGGCCTTGGCGTCGATGGCCTTGCCACGCAGGGCGCGCTGGAAGAAGTCGCCCACCATGGGCAGGGCGCTGTGGGCGCCCTGGCCCCAGTAGTCGCTGCGCAGGGTGATGCGGTTGTCGTTGAAGCCGACCCAGGCGCCGGCCACCAGCTCCGGGTGCATCAGGATGAACCAGCCGTCGGTGTTGCCCTGGGTGGTACCGGTCTTGCCCGCCACATCGGCGCGGATGCCGTAGCGGCTGCGGATGGCCACGCCGGTGCCCTTGTCCACCACCCCGCGCATGGCGTCGAGCAGGGTGTAGGCGGCCTTCGCCGAGAGGGCTGGCTCCGCGTCCGCCGGGGCGAACTCGGCCAGGACCTTGCCGTCCCGGTCCTCGATGCGGGTGACCATGGTCGGCGCAATATAGGCACCGCCGTTGGCGATGGTGCCGTAGGCGCTGACCATTTCCTTGAGGGTCACCGGGCTGGTGCCCAGGGCCAGGGACGGCACCTGCTCCAGCGGGCTCTGGCGCACCCCCATGGCCTGGGCCAGCTTGGCCACCTTGGCCGGGCCCACGGTCTGCATCAGCTGGGCGGTGATGGTGTTCTTGGAATAGGCCAAAGCGTCGCCCAGGGTCATGGGCTGGCCGCTGGGCGGGCTGTGGTCGCCGGGGCGCCACACCTCGCCGCCTTTGAGGGGAATTTCCACCGCCTGGTCCACCAGGGTGTCGTCGGGCTTGGCGCCCTGAGCAAAGGCGGCGCCATAGACGAAGGGCTTGAAGGTGGAGCCGGGCTGGCGGCGGGCCTGCTGCACATGGTCGAAGCCGTCTTGCAGGTAATCCCGGCTGCCCACCCAGGCCCGCACCTGGCCGGTGCGCGGGTCCAGGGCAAGGAAGCCGGTCTGGATGGTGGCCTTCTGCTTGCGCAGGCCTTCCATGAAGCTACGGTCGGCGAGCAGCTTTTTCATGGCCTGGGCCTGATCCAGGCCGGCATCCCGGGCGGCCTTGTAGTCCGGCGTCTCGGCGATGAAGGCGGCCAGCAGCGGATCGGCCACCCCCTTGGTGCCGCGGCGGAAGCGCCCGGCCCACATGCCGTCGGCCAGGCCCTGGAGTTGGGCGCCCTGGCGCGCCACCGCCTGGGTGGCCCAGGCCTGTAGGCGCGAATCGACGGTGGTGCGCACCACCAGGCCGTCGGCGTAGATGTTGTAGTCGTGGTCGTCGGCCCAGGCGATCAGCCACTTGCGTAGTTGCTGGGCGAAATGGGGCGCCGGCCCGGGGGGCTCGGTCTGGCGCTCGAAGTCCAGGTTGAGGGGCTTCTTCTTCAGGGCCTCGAACTGGGCGGGCGTCAGGTGCTCGCGCTTGACCATCTGGGCCAGCACCGTGTTGCGCCGCTGCACGGCCCGCTCCGGGTTGAGCACCGGGTTGTAGTAGCTGTTGCCCTTCAACATGCCCACCAGGGTGGCGCTTTGCAGCACGTCGAGCTTGCCGGCGCTGGTGTCGAAATAGGTGCGCGCCGCCATCTCGATACCGTAGGCGTTGTAGAGGAAGGGCACCGTGTTCAGGTAGGTCTCGAGGATCTCGTCCTTGGTGTACAGGGCCTCGATCTTGAAGGCGGTGATGGCCTCCTTGAGCTTGCGCGTCAGGGTCGGCGCCCGGCCGATATCGTCCGGGTAGAGGTTGCGCGCCAACTGCTGGGTGATGGTGGAGCCGCCCTGGCGGTCGCCGGAGAAGGTGCGCAGGGCCGCCCCGACGGTGCGTCGCCAGTCGATGCCGTGGTGCTGGTAAAAGCGGTGATCCTCGGTGGCCACCAAGGCCTCCACCACCCGGGGCGAGATGTCGGCCAAGGGCACCCATTCCCGATTGGCGCGCTTGAACACCGCCAGTTCCTTGCCGTCGGCGGACAGCACCTGGGCCGGCTGCTCCTGCTTGGCCTTGCGGATGTCGCTGATACCCGGGGTGAACGGGATCAGGAGGAGGACGTAGAGCAGGAACAGGGCCGGTGGGGTCACCAGGGCCAGGAACAGGCCCCGGCGGGTGGGGCGGCGCAGCAGGCCGAAAAGTCGGGCAAGGCAGGGCTTGAGCTGGTCTGGGGCCAGATTCATCGCGAAGGGGGCGGGCGCAAGAAAAGGGAGGGACGGCGCGGCGGCGGGCTCCAAACGGGGCCTCGGCAAAGGTGGCGCCGCGCACAACAGCCGCTATTGTCCGCTTCTGGCCAGCAGATTTCATGTCCGGCTGCGATTATTCCGTCAACGGCGGCGCATCGCTTCGGATCGAGCGGAACGAATCGGGGCCGAGCGGCCCGCTCATCCAGCCCCCCGCCCCGCCGGCAACGCCAGGGGGCCCTGACAAACGCCACGCGCCCGGCGGCGCCACTCCGTTGTGCTTGGAAAGGCGATCATTTCTGGACATCATTTGCCGCCTCGCTTAGCATCGCCGCCCCCTGCTGCCGCACCACCCACCGCCTCGCTCCCCCATGTCTCCCGCCTCCTCCGCCCGCGCCTGCGGCATCGATTTCGGTACTTCGAACTCCACCGTGGGCTGCCTGCGCCCCGGGCAGAGCACGCTCCTGGCGATGGAAGACGGCAAGGCCACCCTTCCCTCCGTGGTGTTCTTCAACGCCGAGGAAGAGGCCACCCGCTTCGGCCGTGCCGGCCTGGCGGATTACCTGGCGGGCTACGAGGGACGCCTGATGCGCTCCCTGAAAAGCCTGCTCGGCAGCCGCCTGATCGACGGCAAGACCGAAGTCCAGGGCCGCGCCCTGCCCTTCCGCGACCTGCTCGGCCAGTTCATCGGCGAACTCAAGCAGCGCGCCGACCGGCAGGCGGGACGGGACTTCGAGCAGGTGGTGCTGGGCCGGCCGGTCTACTTCGTGGACGACGACCCGGCCGCCGACCAGGCGGCCGAAGCCACCCTGGCCGAGATCGCCCACGCCGTCGGCTTCAAGGAAGTGAGCTTTCAGTACGAGCCGATCGCCGCCGCCTTCCATTACGAGACGGAAATCCACCACGAAGAACTGGTGCTGGTGGCCGACATCGGTGGCGGCACCTCCGACTTCTCCCTGATCCGCCTATCGCCGCAGCGGGCCAAGCTGACCGACCGGCGCGACGACCTGCTGGCCAACGGCGGCGTGCACATCGGCGGCACCGATTTCGACCGTCAGCTCAGCCTGGCCTGTGTCATGCCCCTGCTCGGCTACCGCAGCCGATTGAAGACCTCCCGGGAAATGCCCTCCAGCATTTTCTTCAACCTGGCCACCTGGCACACCATCAACTTCGCCTATGCCCGGCCGGTGCTGGCCGAGCAGCAGCGCCTGGCCCTCGACGCGGCGGAGCCGGAAAAGACGGCGCGCCTGATCACCCTGATCGAGGAGCGGGCCGGCCACTGGCTGGCCAACGAGGTCGAACAGGCCAAGATCGCCCTGTCCGACCAGGAGAGCACCGAATTGCAGCTCGACCGGCTGGAGGCCGCGCTGCGCCAGCCGATCAGCCGGGCCGAATTCGATCAGGCCGGGGCACCGCTGGTGGACAAAGTGGAGGCCACCGTCGCCGCCCTGCTGCGCGATGCCGGCGTAACGGCAGAGAGCATCGACACCGTGTTCTTCACCGGCGGCTCCAGCGGCATCCCCCGCCTGCGCCAGCGCATCGCCGCCCTGCTGCCCCAGGCCCGTGCCGTGGAAGGCGACCTGTTCGGCAGCATCGGCGCCGGCCTGGCGGTGGAAGCGGCGCGGCGCTACGGCTAAGCCGGGGCGCCGCCTTGGCCTAACAGCCCGGCAGCACCGCCGGGTCTTACCGGAAGCGCTCCGGGCCTGACGGCAAATCCGCCGCGTCCGGCACGGCGTCGGGCTGTCCTGCGAGCAAGTCCGCCCGGGCCACGGGCCCTCCTGGCGGTGATGAGCCGAATCAACCCCGGCCCCTCTTCTCGTTGTGCGGCAAGCGCCCCGCGCCGGCAGGCATAGGCCCATCACCGGGAATTCTTCGCGCCCAACGCGTTCCAATTGGCAAGAAACAGGTTCTTGGCCTTCGATGCGCGCCAGTAGAACGCGGAGAAGGGTTGGCCGGCGGAAAATCACCTGGCTTCCTCAACGGCCACGGGAAGCACATGCCTGATGCCATGGACGTCTCCCTTGCCGGAGCAGTGCTCGCGCCGTCCGGCACATCCCGGGTAACCGCGACAACGGTTTCCCCCCCGGCAGCCGCCGCCACGACGGCGCCCACGGCCCCGGCCAGCCGTTCGAGCGTCGTGACCCTGTCGCCCCAGGGGCAGTTGGCATCGGCCCTGGGCACCCTGGCCGACACCCTCAAGGCCGCCCAGGCCAACCTGGCCAGCGCCGACCCGGCCGCACTGAACACCACGGCCCAGGACGTGAGCAACGCCTTCAATGCGTTGCTACAGAACATCGGCACCCTGCCAACCCTGCTCGATACCCCGTCGCCCCTTTCCCTGGTTGCGCAATTCCTGCAAAACCTCGATGCGACGGCCCTGACCGATACGAGCGGGGGCACAACGCTGTTCAGCCCGGCCCTGATTCCGGACACCACCGCCACAACCACCAGCGCCCTCGACACCCTGGGCACCCTCACCTCCCCCGAGCTGTTCCAGAGCCTGCTCCAGGCGGCGAACGCCACCGCGCCCGCGCAAACCCAGGCCCTGCTCGCCCAGACCAGCCAAAGCCTGACCACCCAGATCGCGGCCTTCGAGGCCCAGGTGGTCGGCAGCACGCAAACCAGCCCCAGCCTGCTCACGGCCGCCTCCCTGTTGACCACCGACCAGACCACGGCGACCACGCCCCTCACCCTGCTGACCCAGGCCCTGGCCACCGCGACCACCACCACGGCGGTCACCACCCCAAGCACGGCCACCACGCCCATTGCCGCCGCCAACCGTGGGGCGGCGCAGGCGGCGCCGAGCACTGCTGCCAACGATGCGGCAGCAGCCGACCAGCAGGCGTCCCGGGCTGCCCAGGCACTGCAAGCGCTGTTGGCAGATCCGTTTGCCCGGCAACAAAGCCTGGTCAAGGAGCCCCTCTACGCGGCCCTGATCGCCAACACCCACTTGTCCGATTTCGTCCCGGCCGCCGCCAGCCTGAACCCCAACGCCCTGGCCGGGGACGTGCCGGCAGCGGTCTTGCCGACAGCCCGAACCCGCGCCATTGCCTACTACGGCGAGCAGATCGAAGCGGAAGCCCGGGGCGTGGAACGCGCCATCGCCTGAACCACGGCGCGGCGAAGGGCCGCCGTGGATTGCACGGTCCGAGCACAGGCGGGGCTGCGTGGGCGGTGCTCACGGCAAGCGGTGGCATGCCCTCTTCGCCCAGACCCCGGGAGGAATCCGCGGGGGCAGACAACGGGTCACCCAATTCCCCTGGTACGTGCTGCAGCCCCCCGCGGCAAACCCCGCGCCAGTCCTTGTTCTCCGGGCATGTGGCCTGGAGAACAAGGCAGGACGCGGCGTTCCGAGGCCACCATCTGAAACGCCGCGCCCCGCCTGGTGGATCGCTAGGCGGGGCGCCAGGCCTCGGACCATTCCTGCCGCCATTGCCCTGGGCAAGGTGTCCAGTCGGTCCCGGGTGACGGTTTTGTCCGGCGGCGAGACAATGACTCCAGGCTCGCCCCTGCCCTCCGCCACAGCGGAGCGTCGGGCGCCCCCCGACCGGTGCCCCGGTGCATCGGGTAGATGCCCCGCTTGGCAAGCGCTACCTCAGCGCGCCTCGCCGTCTTGCCACGCCTCACGAGAACCTTCCATGGACCTGCACCTCGGCACCCTCTTCCATTGCCTGGCCGACCCGGGTCCCGGCCCCGGAAACCCCACGGCCTGGGAATTCATCCCTCAGGGCGCCCTGGCCGTGGAGGCCGGGCGGGTGGTGGCGCGGGGGCCGGCGACGGTCCTCACTGCCCGCTACCCGGATGCCCGCCGCCACGACTGGGGTGACGACCTGATCGTGCCGGGCTTCGTGGACACCCACATCCACGCCGCCCAGGTGGACGTGATCGCCTCCTACGGCGCCCAACTGCTCGACTGGCTGGAGCGCTACACCTTTCCCGAAGAAGCCTGCTTCGCCGATCCGGCCCACGCCGCCGCGGCTACCGCGTTCTTCTTCGACCAGTTGGCCGCCCACGGCACCACCAGCGCCTGCATCTTTCCCACGGTGCATGAGGGCGCCGCCGAGGCGGTGTTCGCCGAGGCCGCCCGGCGCCGTCTGCGCATCGTCTGCGGCAAGGTCGGCATGGACCGCCTCTGCCCCGAGGCCCTGCGCGACGGCCCCGATCGGGGCCGGGCTGCCACCGAGCGGCTGATCGCCCGCTGGCACGGGCACGATCGGTTGCGCTACATCCTCACGCCTCGCTTCGCCGCCACCTCCACCCCCGAACAGCTGGCCTGGATGGGCCAGTTGCGCCGCGAGGTGCCCGGCCTGGCGGTCCAATCCCACGTGGCGGAAAACCGGGCCGAGGTGGCCTGGGTGCAGGAGCTGTACCCGGAAGCGCGCAGCTACCTGGACGTCTATGAGCGCCACGGCCTGCTCGGCCCAGGCTGTATCTACGCCCACGGCATCTACCTGGACGATGCCGACCGGGCCCGCCTGGCGGCCACCGGCACGGCCCTCGCCTTCTGCCCCTCTTCCAATGAATTCCTCGGCAGCGGCCTGTTCGACCTGACCCGGGCGCGCGAGGCCGGCGTGACTGTAGGCTTGGGCAGCGACGTGGGAGCGGGCCCCGCCTATTCGCTGCTGCGCACCCTGGCCTCGGCCTACGGGGTGTTGCAGTTGCAGGGACAGAGCCTCAGCCCCTGGCGCGGCTTCTACCTGGCCACCCTGGCCGGGGCCCAGGCCTTGGGGCTGGAGGGGCAGATCGGCAACTTCCTGCCCGGCAAGGAGGCCGACTTCGTCATTCTCGACCCCGCTGCCACCCCGGTGCTGGCACGGCGCACCTCCCGGGCCCGGGAACGGGCCGGGGGCGACCTGGCGGCCGCGGCCGGGGAAATCCTCTTCGCCCTGATGCTGCTCGGCGATGATCGGGCGGTACGGGCCACCCACATCCTCGGCGAGACGATCTACCGCCGCCCCTGACGCCCCCAGGCCACGGCGGCAGGAAGGCCGGCGACCATAAAAAAGGGAGCCCGCCGGCTCCCTTTTTTGCTGTCCGCGCCGTCACGGCGGCACGGCGTGGTCAGTCAGGGCGGATCAATCACGGCCACGGCCATGGCCACGACCGTGGTCGCCCCCATTGCCGCGTCCCGGGCCATTGTCCCGATCGCCCCGGTCACCACCTCGGCGGTCGTCGCCCCGCCAGCCATCACCACGGCGATCGTCGCCGCGGCGCTCATCACCGCGCCAGCCATCGCCGCGCCGTTCATAACCACCGGGGCCGCCGTAGTGCTGTTCCCGGTAGCGGGGCACGTAGACATCGTTGTACCAGCGGTCCTGAACGAAATAGACCGGGCGGCCACAGGCCTCGTAACGGCGGCAGTACTTGGCCCAGTTCTTGGCATGGCCCGGGGGCACGCGTAGATAGATCGGCGGCGGCATCACCGGCCCGCGCTGGATGATCATCGGTTGGGGATAAAGCAGTACCGGCGGCGGATAGTCGCCGATGTCGAGGCGCCCGTAGAAGCCGGGCTGGCCGATGCTCACCGACACGCCCACGTCGGCAACCGCCGGGGCCGCGACGGCCACCAGAGCCAGGGCGGAAAGAAAGCGTTTCATTGGGGGTCTCCTCTGTCAGTCGTCTCTATTTGACGCACGAAACGCCATAACGTTGACACAAAGTTTGATGACCCCCGGTAAGGAAGTGCAAGCAAATGCTGACGGACGGCCGCCGCCTGCGTTTCAGCGGCCCACACCCGGCGCGCCATCTACCCGGCACGGCCGGGTGAATGACGGTAGCAGAAGGACGCCCAACGGCGGCGTCGGTCGTGGTTAGCTGCGTGGCAGCCCGGCAATATGGCGCTTAGAGAAGACGCGCCAGCCAGGTATCGATCTGCTCCGCGGACAGGGCGCCGGACTGGCGCGCCACCTCGCGGCCGCCCTGGAACAGGATCAGGGTGGGAATGCTGCGGATGCCGTAGCGTGCCGCCAGGGCCTGGTTGGCTTCGGTGTCAAGCTTGGCAAAACGCACCCCGGGCCGGCGCGCCGCCGCTGCGGCGAAGGCCGGCGCCATGGCCTGGCATGGACCACACCAGGCGGCCCAGAAATCCACCAGAACCGGCAGGTCCGAACGGCCCACGTAGCGGTCGAAGTCGCTCCCGCCGGCCCCCAGGGCAATCGGTGTGGCCGGCAATAGGGAAGCCTTGCACTGGCCGCAGACCGGCCCTTCGCCAACCCGCGCAGCGGCGACCCGGTTAACGGCTCCACAGGCCGGACAGACGGCATGGAGGGAGGAGGACGTGGCGGTGGACATGAAAGGGCTCCGGTCGATCAGGATATGCTGATATATGGAGCCCCGCCGGAGAATTTCAAGCCCCGGGCCTGCCGCCTCAGCCGAACTTCAAGCCCAGCACGCCACCGAGGATGAGGGCCACGCAGAGCAGGCGCAGGGCCGTCGCGGCCTCGCCGAACAGGACGATGCCGAGCAGCACCGTGCCCGCCGCACCCAGGCCGGTCCACACCGCGTAGGCGGTGCCGATCGGCAGGGTGCGGGCCGCCCAGCCGAGCAGCACCACGCTGACGGCCATGGCCAGGAGCGTGGCCAGGGAGGGAATGAGGCGGGTAAAGCCGTCGCTGTACTTGAGGCCGATGGCCCAGGCGATTTCGCACAGTGCGGCGACGATCAGCACCAGCCAAGCGGCAGCGGCGGATAACGGCGGGAGGAAGGACATGGGGAACTCCAGACGGGGCCGTCCCCAAACGAAATTGCGCACCGGGTCGTCCCGGTGGCCGGAGGCGCGACCATTCACGCCTCCGCAGGCAGAGTTGCAGGCAAGCGCCAACCGGGGCACGCCCTGGTGTCATAATACGAGCCAGGTAGGATCAACGCGCATGCCCGGCATGGGCATCGACCAATGCTACCGGAGTGCGGCAAAACACTTCGTGACAGACCGTAGCAAACTTCAACCGGCCTCTCCGCCCAACCCGGCGGGGTGATTCCTAAACCGATACCGCCGCAACCGCTCATGTCACACCACGACACGCCATCGCTCATCCCCGCCGTGACTGCGACCGGGGCTCCGGCACCAGAACTGCCCTGGCGCCCCATCACCGGCATGGCGCTGGTGGTGCTGGTTTGCTGGTTGATGCCGCTGGAAGCGCTGAAGAACGACCATTCCCTTTATCCCCTGGCCCTCCACACCCTGTCGGAAATCTTCGCGGTTGTCGTCGCCGCCCTGGTCTTTGCCGTCGCCTGGAACACCTATGCCCGGGAGCGCCCGAGCAATATCCTGATTCTGGCCTGCGGCTTCCTTGGCGTCGGCCTCCTCGATTTCGGCCACGCCCTTTCCTACCGGGGCATGCCCGACCTGGTCACCCCCGCCTCGGCGGAAAAAGCGATCGACTTCTGGCTCGCGGCGCGCTACCTCTCGGCCGCTACCTTACTTACCGTCGCCCTGCGGCCGTGGACGCCGCTGCAGAAGAGCGCCACCCGCTACCGCCTGCTGGCTGGGGTGCTGGCCGGAACGGCCCTCATCTTCGTGCTGCAGCTGTTCTTCCCTTCGATCTGGCCGCGTACCTTCATCGAAGGCCAGGGACTGACCGCGTTCAAGATCGGAGCTGAACTCGGCGTGATCGCCATGCTCGCCCTGGCCGCTATCCGCTTCCGGCAACTGCATCGCCAAGGCGCCGCTTTCGATGCGGCCAACCTGTTCGCCGCCAGCATGATCGGCATCCTGAGCGAACTCTGCTTCACCCTGTACGCCAGTGTGTACGACCTGTTCAATCTGGTTGGCCATATCTACAAGATCGTCGCCTACCTGTTCATCTACCGGGCCATTTTCGTCGCCAGCGTGCGCGACCCCTACCAACGCCTCAAGGTTGCCGTGGCCAAACGCAAACAGGCCGAGCACAAGATCGAGCACCTTGCCTACCACGACCCGCTCACCGAATTGCCCAACCGCCTGCTGCTCCGTGACCGGCTGGAGCAGGCCATGGTCTGGGCCGACCGGAGTCATACCCGGGTCGCACTGATCTTCATCGATATCGACAATTTCAAGACGATCAACGACTCCCTTGGCCACACCGTTGGCGACGCCCTGCTGAAAAAGCTCGCGACCTGCCTGCAGGGCAGCCTGCGCAGTACCGACACCCTGAGCCGCCAGGGGGGCGACGAGTTCGTGCTGCTGGTTCCCGGACTCAACAGCAGCGAGGATTGCACGCCGATCCTGAGCAAGATCATGAGCGACATTCAGGCGCCCATCGTCATCGACAACACCGAGATCACCACCTCGGCATCGATCGGTATCGCCCTCTACCCTGACGACGGGGCCAATTTCGACACCTTGCTGCAAAAGGCCGATACGGCCATGTACAAGGCCAAGGAGGCCGGGCGCAACGCCTATCGTTTCTTCGATGAAACCATGAACAGCGAGGTCGTCGCCAACCTCAGCCTGCGTAATGGGCTACGCCGGGCCTTGGACAACGACCAGTTCGTGCTCCACTACCAGCCCCAGATCGACCTGGCGAGCGGTACCGTTATCGGTGTCGAGGCCCTGATCCGCTGGCAGCACCCTGAATTGGGATTGATGGCCCCCGGGCGTTTCATCACGGTGGCCGAGGAAAGCGGCCTGATCGTACCCATCGGCGAGTGGGTCATCCAGGAGGCCTGCCGCCAGGCGGCGTGCTGGCAACGGGCAGGACTGCCAAAAATAGTCGTGGCGGTGAACCTATCCGCCATCCAGTTCCGCCGGGGCGACGTGGAGCACACCGTGGTGCGCGCCCTCGACGCCTCCGGCCTGGACCCTCAGTTCCTGGAGCTGGAACTGACCGAGTCGATCCTGCTCCAGGGGACCGACAGCGTGTTCACCACTGTACGGGAATTGAAGAAGCTGGGCGTCAAATTCTCCATCGATGACTTTGGCACCGGCTATTCGAGCCTGTCGTACTTGAAGCGCTTCGCGGTGGACAAGCTCAAGATCGATCAATCCTTCGTCCGCGACCTGACCCACGATTCCGACGACGCCGCCATCATCCGCGCCATTGTCCAGATGGCCCACAGCCTGGGGCTCCGCACCATCGCCGAGGGGGTGGAAAACGAAAACGTTCTGGAGCAACTGCGCGGCTTCGGCTGCAACGAAGCCCAGGGCTACCACTTCGAACGCCCCATGTCGGCGGAGGCCATGAGCGATTATCTGGAGAAAAGCCGCCAGTCCCTGGCCCTAGCCCTGGCCGCAAATAACTGAGCTCGAGGCATGCAGCGGATCCCATGAAAAAAGCCCTTGGTGATCCCAAGGGCTTTTTTCTACAGGAAGGACAGGCGCACGGCAGTACCAAAGAGCGCCGGCCCTAACGCTGAGGCGCCTCTACCTGACCAAACAAAAGAAAAAGCCCTTGAATAATCAAGGGCTTTTTCTCATAACTTGGCGGAGAGGGCGGGACATTCCGCCATAACCAATACAACCCATTGAATAGCTTGAAAAGAGGCTTTCAAAGCAACTGGACGTGTGGTAAAAATGTGTGGTAAATCCATACGCAACAACTGAACCATGTCTTACCTCGAACGCCGCCGAAACCTCTGGTACGCCGTACTGACTATCCCGGAAGATGCACGGGACGCCCTCGGAAAAATCCGCTTTGTTCAATCTCTTGGCACCCCCGACAAACGCAAGGCCGACCAAGAAAAACTCCCTCTGATTGCCAAGTGGAAAGCCATGATTGCCGAAGCGAGGGGCGAGAAAGACGCACTGACCGAAGAGGCGAAACGTTGGCAGCGTCACCTTTCGATGCAGGAAACGTCGGCTCAATCCGGCGAAAGCTTGTACGTGACCGGCCTTGAGGTGTTACGCGATGAACTACGAGAGCGGGCAATCACACTTGAAAACGAAGTGGGTGAGGAAGCAGCCAGCCGTTTCTACGGCATAGCCACTGGCAAAGCCCGTCTCACTTCTGAGCTATTCCCCGAATGGCAAGCGCAGCTTACCCTTGCGGCCAAATCCCAGGATCAGGCGATCAAGGATGTCCAGCTATTGACCAAGCGGTTTGCAACCTTGGAGGAAGTCACCAAGTCTGGCATCAGAAAGTGGATGGATGACATCGCCAAGTCAGGAAAGGGCATTGCCTCCCAAAAGCGTATCCTCAGTTTCTGCCGCAACTACTGGAAGTACCTTCAGTCACATGATGCCGTACCTTCCGACCTTGATCCGTTCCACGGCATACTCACACTCAGCAAGGGCAAGAACGGAAATAATCGGGCAAAAGCCTCGAATCTTCCCTATTCCCCGGCAGAGGTAGTGAAACTCTGGGAGACAGCCAAACAGCGGAGGGTCGGCAGGGCCAAAAACGCCCCATTCGATACCCAATTGGCCGACCTGATCATGCTGGGTGCTTACACTGGCGCGAGAATTGAAGAACTCTGCTCATTGAAGGTTTCCGAAGTTGCGGAAGACTCGTTCAGGATCACGGATTCCAAGACAGAGGCAGGGCACCGAGAGGTTCCAATTCATTCGGCATTGCTGCCTGTCGTTCGGCGATTGGTGAAAGACTCGGGCGATGGCTACCTGCTTTCCGACCTGACCTTCAACAAGTATGGCGACAGGTCAAACGCCATAGGAAAGCGATTCGGGCGACTGAAGGAATCTCTTGGATTTTCCGATGCCTACACGTTCCACTCTCTGCGCTCAACCTTGATTACGCTGTTGGAAAATGCAGGTATTAGCGAGAACCTTGCCGCCGACATCGTTGGACATGAAAAGCCCCGGATTACCTACGGGCTGTACTCTGGCGGCGCAACGCTGGCTGTGAAGAAGGAAGCGATTGAACGAGTAGCCTACCCATTCTCAGACCAATCCGCCTAATATTTCAGCTTCTCCGAACGCTGTATGCCTTCAGGTCTGCGGGAGAAATCTCTTTTGAGGCAACGAGTTGGTAATGCCGTTCTTCAACCACCTTGATGTCCCCATCCTCTACGGTCAGTTCAAACAAGGCGATCTTGTCATCGTGCATGAACTGCGCCGAAACAGCACGACAGATAAGTGACGGAAACTTTGCAGCACAACAAGCAATGTCCTGCTGCGTCTGTACCACGCCATGCTTATCGCCCCCCCCCTTGGCCTGTACAGGAATGACAAACTGACGACCGTACTTATCAACTCCGACGTAGATTTCATCAATCTCGATCTGCCCAATTTCCTTCACCGTGGTTCTCAGGTGATTCTGGAGTGAGTAAGTCGTGATTCCAAGAAAAATGTCGATTAGGCGGTTGTAGCGAACCTTTGCCAGCAGTGCCTGTTCGTCAGACTGGGCATAAGCCGTAATGATTTCCGGGGTTGCATCCGGCACTTTGATAGTAACCAGAGTGGTGCTGGGAACAATCCGGTTGGCACTCGCCAAACGAAAACGGTACTTAGCTCGCCCCGCCCCCTCAATGATCCACTCCAGCCCATCCGGTGCAGTTTTGGTGATGGTAGCGGGCAAATCTTTGCGGTAGCGGAAGGAATACAAGACATCGCCGATATTCTTCGGGAGTTTGATTTCCAGCTTCGTAGCGGTTTCCTCGAACTCTTCGCGTGTGAATTCGAACGTGTTCTTCTTGGTTGAGTAATGATTCGCGAAAATATTCTCAATGATCGCGTCGTAGCGATTCTTCTCTTTCTTAGACACTCGCCGCCTCGCTTTCTTCTTTTTTGTCATAGGATTTCCGTGTCCTCTGCGCAATCACCGAAGGTGGAACACTGAAGTAACTCGCTGCTTTACTCATGTCAAAGCTCAGTAGCTGTTGATCGCAATCATCGAGCGAGACTGTTTCAGATGGCTTCGTTGGCTTAACACCAAGTGCTTTGACTATCTGACCAGCCACAGCCCTTCCAAGTAGTGGAGGAACACTGTTCCCAATCTGCCTGAATCCATGCCACTTGGTAACATGAAAACGGAACCAATCGGGGTAGGAGTGGAGACGAGCCGCTTCTCTTACCGTAATGACACGCGGGTGGTAAGGATGAATTGGGCGAGGTGACGTAAATGCACCTCTTGCACTGTCTGTTCCTGCGCGAAGGGTGTTGCTTACCCCATCCGGGTTCAGCTTGTGGAAACGGCTGACTGGTTCATTTTTGCCGTGCGCAGTTTCAAGAAAACGCTTCCGAGACACCTCAGTATGTTCGGTACGAAGGCTGGACGAAAGAACATGAGGATCGAAATCGCGGGGGTAGCTCAAGTCTTCCGGATCGACATCAAATCCACGCAGTCGCTTGGCGTATTCGCTTTCAGTTTTGAACTTAACGGAAATAGAATCCGTGAGCATTAACTGACTGAAATCATCAGCATTAGGCAAATCTCCAATCGCCTCCTTTACGGTTACCCGACCCGTGGGTAAAGGGTAATCCGGCATAGTTTCACCTTTTCGAGTCCCGATAAGGAAAAGACGGCGACGATCCTGCGGAACACCAAAATCAGCAGCATTCAGTACCTGATATGGCAGCAGGACATCGTATCCCGCTTGAGCGAGTGCTTCGATTAGCTCGGCCAGGAACTGCTTGTGCTTCCCTACTGTAAGTCCCTTAACATTCTCAAAAACGCAGTATTTCGGGCGTAATTCTCGAACCAAGCGAACATAGTGAAACACCAGTTGGTTTCGTGGGTCATCCAGCACCCGCTTTCCGATCATCGAGAATCCTTGGCAAGGTGCCCCACCGAAAACACAGTCGATTTCTTTGTTGCCCAATCCTGCGCGACGACGAATCTCTTCCCCCGTCAGATCAACAACACTCGCGCAGATGGTCGCGCAATCTGGAAAGTTGTATTCGTGAACAGCGCAGTGAATTGGGTCGATTTCAACAGCAGCGGCAACGTCAAATCCAGCCTGTTCAAAACCAAGCGACAACCCGCCCGCCCCCGCGAAGAGATCAATACCAATCGGACGATTATTTTGCTTCGATGAACTCATGCAGCCTTGCCTTCAATACTTCCTGATTTTTCAACTCACACTGCCAGACCACCAGCACACGCCAACCAGCGCGTTCCAGCTTGGCCTGATTCAGCCTATCCCGCTCTCGATTACGCTCGACTTTCGTCCCCCAGAAATCCTCTCTGGTCTTGGGTAACCTTCCATACCTGCACCCTTCATGTCCATGCCAGAAGCAACCTCGCACATCGACAATCCTTCGCCTCCCAACCATCACAATGTCTGGTTTTCCGGGCAATGAAGCGACATGCAGACGGTAACGATACCCCATGCCAAAGATCATTCGTCTCACCACAAGCTCAGGCTTCGTATCTTTTGAGCGAACTTTCGACATGATCTCGCTACGCTTCTGTGCAGTGCGAGTGTCTACCATTCGAATATTGTCCCATAGCAGCACCTGACACGCGATGACCTCCGGAAAATGTCGGTCTGAAAACGCCGCAAAAATCTCAGAGGGGAATCGTTGGAGTGAGACCTGACGACTCCCCCCTCCACCCCCTCGCGCCCCAGAAACCACCTGCGACTTTCTTTCTCTGCCCACAATCTTTGAGCGGACTCATCTGACCGATGAGTGTCTTGGTCGGCGTTGCCCCTGAAGCCCTTTGGGGTGCAGTCCAAAACCGACCCCTTACGGACACCTCGCCCAGACATGTCCGAAACATAGCTTGACAGAATTTTCGGACACATCGAATATACGGACACCGTTTTCGTACACACGAGGTTGTCCATGTCCCGTCTCTTCGCTTACTGCCGAGTCTCCACTACCGATCAGACCACCGACAATCAGGTTCAGGAAATCAAAGCGGCAGGGTTCAGCATTGACCCCAAGAGAATCGTCTCTGAGTGCATCAGTGGCTCTACCCAAGCCTCTGCACGTCCAGCCTTTGCCAAGCTCCTTGATCGACTCGAAGAAGGAGACATCCTTGTTGTCACCAAGCTCGACCGCCTTGGACGTAATGCGATGGATGTCAGGGCAACTGTCGAAGCACTGGCCCAGATCGGTGTCCGGGTTCATTGCCTTGCCTTGGGTGGTGTTGATCTGACAAGTTCAGCAGGGAAGATGACCATGCAGGTTCTCGCCGCTGTTGCCGAGTTTGAACGCGACCTGCTGATCGAACGTACCCAGCAGGGACTCACCAGAGCCAAGGCGGAAGGGAAGCACTGTGGACGCCCTGCTGCTCTGACCGAAGAGCAACGAGCCGAAGTCCTTCAGCGACTCCAACAGGGTGAAGCTGTCGCTGCGCTTGCCCGTGACTTCAACACCAGCCGCCAAACGATCATGCGGATTAGGGAAAGCGAGACTTCCACCACCTGAGCAACACCGCTCAGACGAATGCAAAGGTGCACAAAAGCCGTTTTTTGAAGCCTGGCAACACCAACCCATTACCCAATCAAGAAAACCGCTTGTAGTGAGTTTCGTGCGCCTTGCCGAAGAACCCATCAATCGGCAAACCAATCGTCATTTTATGATATTGGCAACCAACTGATTTTTCAACGATTTTCAATTAAGACACCCCATAGGAAGGAACGCCCTTCCGGGGAACTCGAAGGTGACTCAGGGTCAAGCCCATGAAACCGACGCGCTCCTCTGCCCTTGTCCTTTGGGTCTTCAAGCGTCCATCGCTCCGCGAATCATCATGGGATTCGTTCAATCTGCCGCCAATCGAGGCAGACGAGTAGATGTGGCGAACTTGACGTAGCCGGTGCTGGAGGTGGTGGAACCAGCATCGAGGCAGACCACACGGTAATCCTCGACAACCAGCCTAAGCGCACAGCCGCTTGGGTTTGTGTATGCCGCGGCGTGGTGGATGAGAGGGTGGAGGGGAATCTGAAGATGATCTAGGGTCAATCCCTGATCATCAGCATCTTCAGTATCAACGCTGGTGATACCGATGGTGTCACCGAAGGTTCCCCCAACGTGTGACATCGGAGAGACCAGCATCTTTCCGAGGTGACCCCGCCTCCATGTTCTTCATCCATGAATAACCAAGATGAAGACCCAACACAGGTGATACCGAAGGCCACCCGGTGATGAACCGAGCGTGACCGCTTTGGTGTTCCTGTGCACCTCACCCCGGCCTCCCCAAGGCCATTCCCTTAACCAGCCCGATCCGTAAAGCCCGTGTGTTGCCATGTCAGTTCCCCGTGTAGTGGGGGCTGGTGGCTGACATGGAGGGGCTTCACGCGGGTTTTACCGATAGGAAGACTACACGCATGAACGTGATTACCTTCGCATTTCCATCTGCCGATCACTCCGCAGAATCTCAATCCCCTGTCCGGGCGTTTTCCCGTGATGGCGAACCTTGGCTCATCGCCAAAGATGTTGCTCAAATCCTTGGCTACCGGGATGCGGAAAAGATGGTTCGCAATCTTGATGACGACGAAAAGGATACCCAGATTGTGGGTACCCTTGGCGGCGATCAAGTAGTCCTGATCATCAACGAATCGGGTCTCTACTCTGCCATCCTTAGGAGTCGCCGAAAGGAAGCCAAGCGTTTCAAGAAATGGGTTACATCCACAGTGCTTCCCTCGATCCGTCAGCATGGCGGTTACTTGGCAGGTCAGGAGAGCCTGTCACCAACATTGGTGGCCGCTCTTCACAAGACCATCCGAGAAAATGCTCTCCCTGCTCTTCGCTACTACGACAGGCAGACTGAGCATGATCACTGGAAATCACCAGCCAGAAGCCAAGCGAGTAGCGAATGGGCAATCCAAGAGGCCGCGCTGAAGTTTGATCTCCCTGTATCGCTGATGGAGAAGCTCGTCGATCAGGGCGTCTCCGCTCTGTGTGCCTGAGTCCGTCAGGACGTACAGAGACAGGTGGCAGCATGGCTGATCAACCCGTTACGATTTACACGGATGGTGCCTGTCGAGGCAATCCCGGCCCCGGTGGCTGGGGTGTCACCCTGAGCAGAGGCAAACAGTACAAGGAACGGTACGAGGGAGAACCTGAGACCACAAACAACCGGATGGAACTGACAGCGGTCATCAAGGCACTGCAAGCCCTCAAACGCCCCCTTCCTGCCATCCTCTACACGGACTCCAAGTATCTTGTTCAGGGCATCACCCAATGGCTCCCTAAGTGGAAAGCCAAGGGGTGGCGCAAGGCTGACGGAAAGCCGGTCGAGAACGCCGACCTGTGGAAGGCGCTTGATGAGATGGCCTCAGTCCATGACATTCAGTGGCATTGGGTGCGAGGCCACAATGGGACCCCCGGCAACGAACGCGCTGATGCTCTGGCGAATCTCGGAATCGAGTCAATCCGCGACTGACACAAACAAAGAAGCCCAAAGCTACCCCTCGAAAGGTGGTCTTGGGCTTTTTTCGTAAATCTGGCACGATTTTTGTCATGACACGTGCCTATCTGTCCTTTTTGTCAGACCATCAGGCTGACACTTCGGCAACTTCACGCCGACGCAGCAGACACGCCACAAGGTGAAGCCCCGGCATCCAGAGTTGGAACTCCCTTGCGGCTTCCGTTGTTTTGTTCTCGGTTTGAATCCACCGCTCCCCGCTCTGATGACTCCAGCCCTCAGCGAACACCTCAAGGCGACCCAGGCGGAAAAACACGGGACGATGGATGAAGAGCATAGGCATTACCTCCTTGGTCTTGTTGAAGAGGAAGTAAGCGGAGCCAAGAATTGCTGCAACGGGGGCAAAGGTTGTCAATGTGCAATTACCGGCATCAACTAAGAAACAACGAGTGTGTGGTAAAAGCGTGTGGTAAACGAAAAAAGCCCGACTTCAGCAACCTATTGATTAGGTTTAGAAATCGGGCCTTTCGTAATACTGGCGGAGAGGGCGGGATTCGAACCCGCGGTAGGGTATTACCCTACACACGCTTTCCAGGCGTGCGACTTAAACCACTCATCCACCTCTCCGTGTGGAAGGCGCGCATAGTAGCAAACTTCCGGGATTAGTCAAAGCCTTTTGTCGGGTCTGGTTGTTTTAGCGTTAGCGGCGACGCAGTGCGATATGGGTGCGGATCATGGACGGCACCTCGGTGCGCAAGCGTTCCCCGGGCTGGCTGGAAAGCCAGTTGTGGAACACGCCGGTCGTAAACGAGATGGTGTCCAGGGCCAAGGCTTCCGGGCTCAACCCCTCGCGCAGGGTGCCCTTGTCGCGGGCGCGGGCGTAGGCGATCTCCAGCTTGCCGAGGAACTCCAGGCAGGGGCCATTGACTTCGTGCAGTACGGTGGAAAACTCGTCCACGTATTCGCAACGCAGCGACATAATCTCGAAGGTCTGGCGCAACTCTTCCGACTCTTCCAGGACGCGGAAAAAAGCCAGCATCGATTGCTCGACGGCGTCGAGCGGATCGGCAAAATCCTCGGACAGGACGAGCCGATCGGCGGGTTCGATCAGGGTGTGGGAATGCTCGCGCATGGCCGTGAACAACTCGGCCTTATTGGCGAAGTGCCAATACACTGCACCACGGGTGACCCCGGCCGCCTGGGCGACCTTTTCCAGCGAGGTTCGGCTGACGCCGCTGGCATGAAATACCTGTCGTGCAGCATCAATGATTTGCTGTCGAGTCCGTTCGGCTTCGGCTTTGGTTTTGCGGGCCATGGCTACCTGTATAAATACAAAACGGAAATGCAAAACATGATTTACATACAATCATGACTGTATATAATAGCACCGATTACGCCTCCAACGGAGAATTCCATGCAACACCATAAGAACATGTGGATCGCCCGCCAAACCGTGCGGGCTGGAGTATTGGCAGTCGTAGCGGCCCTCGCGGCCGCCTGTTCCAAGCCCGCCGAAACCGGCGGGCCGGGTGGAGGAATGCCTCCAGGCGGGCTACCGGTCACGGTGCAAGAAGTTCAACCGCAAAATATCCCCAGCGCTCTGGAACTGATGGCCCAGACCGAAGGCGCCAAGGAAACCGAGGTGCGTGCCCGGGTGGGTGGCATCCTGCTCAAGCGCCTCTATCAGGAAGGCGCGCCGGTCAAGGCCGGTCAGCCCCTTTTCCAGATCGACCCGGCTCCTTATGAGATCGCCTTGGCCGAAGCCAAGGCCAAGGCCGACCAGACAGCTCGGGAAGAAGCCCGCTTGAAAGGCCTGATCGCCCAGCAGGCCGTCAGCCAAAAGGAATACGACGACGCTGTCTCTAATAACGCCATTGCCCAGGCTGCCCTGCGCCAGGCCCAGCTGAATCTGTCGTGGACCACCGTCACCGCCCCCGTGTCCGGTGTTTCCGGCCGGGCCGTGAAGTCTGAAGGCAACCTGATCAATACCTCCGATGCCAGCCTGCTTACCTCGGTGTATCAGTCCAATCCGATGTGGGTGCGTTTCGGTCTGTCCGAATCCGACACGGCCTCCCTGCCCGGCGGCCAGATCAAACCCGGCATGGTCAGCGGCGTCGAGCTGATCCTGCCGGACGGCAGCGTCTATCCGAAGCCGGGCAAGATCAACTTCCTCGCCTCCACCATCGACCCCACCCTGGGCACTCAACAGCTGCGCGCCGAGTTCGACAACGCCGACGGCAAGCTGCTGCCCGGCCAGTTTGTGCGCGTGCGCCTGCTCACCGGCAATCGGGAAGGCGTCTTCCTGGTGCCCCAGGCTGCTGTGCTGCAGACCGAACAGGCCCGCCTGGTAATGGTGGTGGATGCGGAAAGCAAGGTCGCTCCCCGCCCTGTGCAGACCGCCGAATGGCGCGGTAAAGATTGGGTCATCACCGGCGGCCTCAAGGCCGGCGACAAGGTCATTGTGGACAACCTGATGAAGGCCCGCCCCGGCACCCCGGTGGCCCCCCACGGTCCCCAGGCAGCGCCTGGCGCCGCGCCGGCCCAGGGCCAGCCCGCCGCCAAGCCGGCCGAAGCCCCTGCTGCAACCGACAAGGCTGCCGCCGACGGCGCCAAGGCGTCCGCCCAGCCTGCCGCTCAAGGCAAGCAGTAAGCTGCGCCAGAAAGGGAAGCACCCCTACCATGTCACGCTTTTTCATTAATCGACCGATCTTCGCATCGGTCATCTCGATCATCATCGTCATTGCCGGGATCATGGCGGCCCGGGGGCTACCGATCGCCCAATACCCGGAAATCGCTCCGCCGACGGTGATCATTTCCGCCTCCTACCCCGGCGCTTCCGCCGAGACCCTGACCAAGACCGTGGCCGGCCCCATCGAGGAGCAGCTGTCCGGGATTGAAAACCTGATGTATTTCAATTCCACGGCCTCCTCCAACGGCACCCTCACCATCACCGCCAATTTCGAGGTTGGAACCAACATCGACATGGCCACGGTGAACGTGAATAACCGGGTCAAGATCGCCGAGCCTCGCCTGCCGGACGTGGTGCGCCAGTTCGGCGTGACCGTGGCCAAGCGCTCCAACGACATCCTGCTGGTGGCCACCGTCACCTCGCCGGACAACAGCCGCACCCCGCTCTTTCTGTCCAACTACGCCCTGGTCAACATTCTCGATGACCTGAAGCGCATTCCCGGCGTGGGCGATGCTCAGATCTTCGGCGCCTTGGACTACTCGATGCGGATTTGGCTGAAGCCGGACCGCATGGCCCAACTGGGGGTGACCACTACCGAGATCGCCAACGCCATCAGCGCGCAGAACAAGCAGAACGCTGCCGGCAAGATCGGTCAGGAACCGGCTCCCAACGGCCAACAGTTGGTCTATACCGTCACCGCCAAGGGTCGCCTCAACTCCCCCGAGGAATTCGGCAATATCGTCGTGCGCGCCGATGGCCCCAAGGGCGCCCTGTACCTGAAGGACGTGGCCCGGGTCGAGCTGGGCGCCCAGAACTACGATGCCAGCACCACCCTGCTGGGCAAGCCCGTGGTCGGCGTCGGCATCTTCCTGCAATCCGGCGCCAACGCGCTGGAGGTGGCCGACAAAGTGAAGAAACGCATGGAGGAACTGAAGCAGAAGTTCCCCAGCGGCATGGATTACGTCATCCCCTTCGACACCACCAAGTTCGTCCAGGCCTCGATCAGTGAAGTGGTGCACACCCTGGTCGAAGCCCTGGTGCTGGTGGCTGCGGTGGTCTTCCTCTTCCTGCAGAACTGGCGCGCCACCGTCATTCCCCTAGTGGCCGTGCCCGTTTCCCTGATCGGCACCTTCGCCGGCCTGTGGCTGTTCGGTTTCTCGATCAACACCCTGACCCTGTTCGCCATGGTGCTGGCCATCGGTATCGTGGTGGACGACGCCATCGTGGTGCTGGAGAACGTCGAACGCCTGATGTGGGAAGAAAAGATGGCGCCCAAGGAGGCGGCCATCGAAGCCATGCGCGAGGTGTCCGGCGCGGTGGTGGCCATCGTCCTGGTGCTGTGCGCGGTGTTCATCCCGGTGGCCTTCCTCGGCGGCATCGCCGGCAAGCTGTACCAGCAGTTTGCCGTGACGGTGGCCATCTCGGTGACCATCTCGGGGGTCGTCGCCCTGACCCTGACCCCGGCCCTGTGTGCCCTGCTGCTCAAGGAAAAGCACGAGGAGCCGGCGATCTTCAGACCCTTCAACCGTCTGTTCGAGCGCTTCACCAAGTCCTACACCAACACGGTGCACAAGACCCTGCACCACCGCATCATCGGTACCGTCGCCTGCGTCATCATCCTGGGGGGCTCGATCTTCATGTTCCGCGCGGTCCCCGGCGGCTTCGTGCCGGCCGAAGACCAGGGCTACCTGATCAGCGCCCTGATGCTGCCCGACGGCGCCAGCCTGCAGCGCACCCGGACCACCGGCGAGCAGTTCCAGTCGATGATCAAGCAGGACGAAGCGGTGGACAAAGTCTTCGTCATTGCCGGTAACGACATCATCGGCGGCGGCATGAAGCCCAATGCCGGTACCGTGTTCATCCCGCTCAAGGACTGGAAGGAACGGACCGGCGTGGCCGACGACCTGGCCAAGAAATTCACCGGCATGGGCATGATGCTGCCGGACGGCCTGGGCATCGTCTTCAACCCGCCCGCCATCCGCGGCCTGGGCGCCGCCGGCGGCTTCGAGGCCTACATCCAGGCCCGGGGCGAGGCCGACCCGCAGAAACTGGCCGGCGTCATCCAGCAGTTCATGGATGGCCTGAAGAAGCGGCCGGAATTGGTGGGCATCAACACCTTCTTCCGCCCCACCTCGCCCCAGCTCTACGTCGAAGTGAACGAGGCCAAGGCCATCTCGATGGGTATTCCGGTCAGCGACGTCTACCAGACCCTGCAGGCTTCCATCGGTACGCTCTACGTCAACGACTTCAACCTCAACGGCCGCACCTACCGGGTCCAGCTTCAGTCCGACGCCGCCTACCGGGCCAAGCCGGAAGATCTGGGCAAGGTCTACGTACGCTCCAGCAGCGGCGCCGCGGTGCCCATCTCGGCCCTGATCAAGGTCAAGTCGATCGTTGGTCCGGAGCAGCTGGAACGCTTCAACGGCTTCCTCGCCGCCAAGGTGATGGGCAACTCCATCCCCAAGGTCAGTACCGGCGACGCGATCAAGATCGTTGAGGAAGTGGCCAAGGAAACCCTGCCGGCCGGCTACGAGCTGGCCTGGACCGGCCAAGCCTTCCAGGAAAAGCGCACCGGCACCACCTCCGCCGTGGCCTTCGGCTTCGGCATCATCATGGTGTTCCTGATCCTGGCGGCCCAGTACGAGAAGTGGACCCTGCCCCTGGCGGTGATCATGGCCGTGCCCTTCGCCCTGTTCGGCGCCCTGGCGGCGGTGATGATCCGCGGCATGCCCAACGACATCTACTTCCAGATTGGCCTGGTGGTACTGATCGGTCTGGCAGCCAAGAACGCGATCCTGATCGTGGAATTCGCCGCCCAGAAACGTGCCGAGGGCATGGGTGTGCTCGAAGCGGCCCAGGAAGGCGCCCGTCTGCGCTTCCGCCCCATCGTCATGACCTCCATGGCCTTCATCCTCGGCGTGTTCCCCCTGGTCAAGGCCAGCGGGGCCGGCGCCGCAGCGCGCAAATCCATGGGTACCGGCGTGTTTGGCGGGATGCTGGCGGCGACCTTCATCGCCACCATCTTCATCCCGATGTTCTTCAGCTGGCTGTCCCGGGGCAAGATGCGCCGCCCCACCGGCCACCACCCCCATCATCAGCTGGAACCTGCGACCGGTGCACCGGCTCAGGCCAGCGACAAGGAGGGCCAGTAATGCAACGCCCTGAACTGAAAACCCTGGCTGCCGCCCTCTCCGCCGCCCTGCTGCTGGCAGGGTGTGCCGTGGGGCCCGACTACCAACGTCCCGACACGGCCCTGCCCGAGCGCTTCGCCCAGGCGGAGGCCACCGCCCAGGCCAGCGCCACGGCGGTGGACAAGGAGTGGTGGACCCTGTTCCAGGATGCGACCCTCAATAATCTGGTGGCGCAGGCTCGCGCCTACAACACCGACCTGCTGCTGGCGGTGGCGCGCCTCGAAGAGGCCGACGGTCTGGTACGGGAGGCCAACTCGGCCTTCTTCCCCGAGATCAGCGCACAAGGCGCCAGTTCCCGTTCGCGCATCAGCTCGGTGACCGCCACGCCGCTGCCTGCCTCGGTGGACCCGGTCCGGGTCAACCACCGGGCAGTGCTCGCCACCTCCTTCGAACTCGACCTGTGGGGCAAACTGCGCCGCGCCAGCGAGGCAGCCCGGGCCCAGGCGCTGGCCAGTCGTTACAACCGTGACACGGTGGAGCTGACCCTGGCCGGCCAAGTAACCCAGGCCTACTTCACCCTGCGCGCCTACGATGCCCAGTTGGTGGCGGCCCAGGAAAGCCTGAAGAGCCGGGAAGAGGCCCTGACCATCGCCCAGAACCGCCAGCGCGGCGGCCTGGCCTCGGCCCTGGACGTGCAGCAGGCGGAAACCAACCGGGCCACCCTGCTGGCCCAGACCTCCACCCTGCGTCGCCAGCGGGCCCTGACCCTCAACCAACTGGCCCTGCTCACCGGTCGCCCCGACCTGACCGTGGCGGCGGGCGATCTGCGCACCCTGCCCCTGCCGCCGGTACCGCCGGCGGGCCTGCCCTCCACCCTGCTGGAGGCCCGTCCCGACCTGCGTCAGGCCGAAGAGCTGCTGGTGTCGGCCAACGCCCAGATCGGGGTGGCCAAGGCCGCCCTGTTCCCGACCATTTCGCTCACCGGCAACCTGGGCAGCGAAAGCCAATCCCTGTCCAGCCTGTTCACCTCCCCGGCCAGTGTCTGGTCCTACGGTGCCGGGCTGACCATGCCGATCTTCGCCGCCGGCAAGTACGTTTCCCGACTTGACCAGGCCACGGCGCGGCAGAAGCAGGCCGTGGCGACCTACCAGAAGGCAGTGCAGACCGCATTCAAGGAGGTCAACGACGCGCTGGTCTCGGTACGCGAGGCTGGCGAAGGCGAAGCCGCCCAGCAGACCCGGGCCGACGCGGCCCAAAAGACCCTGGAACTGGCCCAGCTGCGCTACAAGTCGGGCTACTCGCCCTTCCTGGAAGTGCTCGATGCCCAGCGCACCGCCAACGACGCCCAGATGGACCTGATCTCGGCCCGCCAGACGCGCCTGAGCGCCACGGTGGACCTGTTCAAGTCCCTCGGCGGCGGCTGGCAGGACAGCAGCCCGCGCAACGCCCCGGTGGCGGCCAATGCCGCTGCGCCAGGCCAGCCGGCCAACTGAGCATCATCGCAGCAACGAAAAGCCCCGCCCTGACCCGGCGGGGCTTTTTCATGGGCGGACAATACGCCTGAGGGGAAGCATGGCGGCCGTGGTGTGGCGAGTGGCCGCAGGAGGGGCTCCGCCCCGGCGAACCGCCGCACGCCCCGAGCAAGACAAAATCACGGTAAGCGCCGAGACTGGGCACCGCCGGCGCGGATGGTGGGTCGCCATGGGCTCTGATGCGGCCCGGATGGGGCCGCGCGGCAGGCGCCAGGCTTTCTCCCCCCCTTCGGCCGAGGCCGCCGCACCAACCACCGCTCCGAACCCCGCGCCAGTCGGTCATCTCCAGGCATGCCCTGCCGACAACAAGGAAGGACGCGGGTTTCCAGCCCCCCATGCTGAAACGCCGCGACTGGCGCGGCGTTCGGGGCCCCTCAGGCGCGAATCCTCACGCCGAACCTTCGACGTAGTAATCGACCCGCCCCCGCGGCGCCAGGTACTCCACCACCGCCAAAGGCAGGGTGGCCGGGCTGACCACCGACTCGACGGCCAGCTCCGCTTCCTTCAAATCCACCACCAGAGCCTCGTTGCGCGGGATTTCCGCGTCGTAGAGCATCACCGTGGGGGACAGTAGCCGGGCCGGGTCGGTCTCGATGACCAGGCCGGTGGCGCCGTTGGACAGGGCGACGAAGCTGCCCGGCGGGTAGATGCCCAGAGTCTTGACGAAGCGCTGCAGCAGATCCGGGTCGAAATGGGCCGTTTCCTTCTTGAACAATTGGGCCAGGGCTTCCGCCGGGGTCAGGGCGCGCTTGATGTCAAAGGGGTTGCACAGGTTGTCGTAGCGGTTGGCGATGGCCACCACCCGGGCCAGGCGCGGAATGCGCTCACCGGCCAGCTTGTTGGGAAAGCCGCTGCCGTCCCAGCGCTCGTGGTGGCAGGCGATCACGTTCTTGGCCGCCACCGACAGGTTGCGCGCCCCGGCCACAGCCTTGATGCCATAGCCGATGTGGGCGCGGTAAAACTCCTCTTCCGGCGGGGTACGCGAGGTGGCGCGCAGGATGCGCGGCGGAATCTCGCTCTTGCCGGCATCGTGCAACATGGCGCCCAGGCCGGCCTGGCGCATCTCCTCGGCGGTGAGGCCGGCGGTCTTGCCGAGCAGCAGGGTCAGCACCATGACGTTGAGGGAGTGGAAGGCCAGGCCGCTGTCCTTGCTCTTCTGGTTGATCAGGTGGATGGCCACGCTGGGCGCATCCATCAGGCCATCCACCACCCGGCCGACCAGGCCCAGGGCCTCGCTATGGGCCTCCGCCGGCTGGGCGGTAAAGGTGCGCAGGATTTCGCCGATGGAGGCGGCATCGGTCTCGTATTCCCGCTCGCGCCGGGCAAACACGTCGCGCTGGGAGCGCACCCGCTCGATGCGGTGGCGCTTTTCATCAAGCATGCCGGCCAAGGCGGCGCTGGCGAAGTCGAACTCCTCCTCGCCCACCTCGGCTGCCGCCGAGGCACTGGACGCAGGGAGCGGCTCGGCGGTGCTGCGCGCCGGGTCCCACAACACCTCGGTCAGTCCCAGCCCGTGCAGCACCTGGATCTGCTTGGTACTGGAGATACGGAACTCGTTGAGCAGAAACGGATGGTGGATCCAGCCCAGGTCGCCGAGGGAAATGAAGACACCGGGCTGAAGCCGGTCGATGGCAAGGCGGGACAGGGCAGGCATGGTGGTGTCGAAAACGCTAAGTCGGGAAGAACGGGATCGGCAACGCCCCTCCCCCGGTGCAGCCACGGCCAGCACATGGAAAGGGAATGGGGCGACAGGGACAAGGCTACCGCGAAATCCTGACCCAAATGCCCCCGGCACGACCGGCGGCAGGCTTCATGGGAAGTTCGACCGGTAAATGCCGAATTCCTCACGGGTGTTTTGCCGCGCTTTCATTACCATAGCGCAAGGCACGCCGCGCCTGGCCTGCTCTATCTTCCATGCCCAACACGCACCGCACTCCCCTTGCCTCTACCCCGGCCTCGTCGCGCATCACGCGGCGCATCTGGGGCTTTGCCCTGCTCCTGCTGGGCATGCTGTGGTTCGCCATCGGCTACAAGATCCACCTGGAAGAAAAGCAGGAAATCGACGACACCAACCGCAGCAACGTCAACCTAGTCCGCTCCCTGGAAGAACACACCCTGCGCACCCTGAAGAGCGTGGATCAGGCGGTGGTTTTCCTCAAGTACCAGTACGAGCACAACCAGGGCGATGTCGACATCTACGACTACATGGAGAAGGGACTGATCGTCTCCACCTTCTTCAACCAGATCGGGGTGATCGACGAGCACGGCCAGTACATCCTTTCCAACCTGGCCAATCACAAGACCATCGACCTCTCCGACCGGGAACACTTCCGGGTACACAAGGACGTCGATAGCAAAGCATTGTTCATCAGCAAGCCAGTGCTCGGCCGGGCCTCGGGCAAGTGGTCGATCCAGATGACCCGGCGCATCAACAAGCCCGACGGCAGCTTCGGCGGGGTGGTGGTGGTATCGGTGGACCCCTACTACTTCACCAACCTCTACAGCGACGTCGACCTGGGCAAGGGCGGGGTGATCACCCTGGCCGGTACCGACGGCATCATCCGGGCGCGCAAGAGCGGCGACAACATGACCGTGGGCCAGGACATCAGCGGTGCCCCCATGCTCACCATGCTCGCGCGGACCGACCAGGGGACATACACCGCCAGCAGCAAGGTCGATGGCATCGTCCGCCTGACCGCCTTCCGCCGCCTCCCCGACTACCCCATGGTGGTGGCCGTGGGCGTCAGCGAACGGGAAGCCCTGGCCGGCTACTATGCCCGCTGTCAGGCCTACGTGGTCTTTGCCGTGGTGATGAGCCTGCTCATCCTGGCCTTTGCCCTCTCGTCCTCGGGCCTGTTGCGCCGCCTGGAAGCCAGCCGGGCCGAGGCCGAGGCCGCCACCCGGCTCAAATCCGAGTTTCTCGCCTCCATGTCCCACGAACTGCGCACGCCCCTCAACGGCATCATCGGCTACGCCGAACTGCTCCGCGACTTGGCCCCGGATGCGGAGCAGCAGGTCTTCGCCGCCACCATCTACGACAGTGGCAACCACCTGCTCGGCCTAGTGAATTCGATTCTCGACCTGTCCAAGATCGAGGCCGGCAAGCTCGACCTGGAATTCGCCGATGAGGATTGCCGCGCCCTGGTCGAGCAGGTGCACCGCACCCACCTGCCCACGGCCCGGCAGAAGGGGCTGGGCTTCGAAGCCAAGGTAGACGACGCCGTCCCCGCCACCCTGCACTGCGACCAAACCCGCCTGATCCAGGTGCTCAACAACCTGGTGCACAACGCCCTCAAGTTCACCGACCAGGGCCAGGTCGTCCTCCAGGTGAGCAGGACACCCCAGGGCGTGCGCTTCTCGGTCAGCGATACCGGCCCCGGCATTGCCCTGGCCGATCAAGGGGCCATCTTCGAGAAATTCCGCCAGGGCGAGCACTTCATCACCCGCAAACACTCGGGCACCGGCCTCGGCCTGGCCCTTTCGCGCCAACTCGTCGAACTCATGGGAGGGCATCTGGATGTCCGCTCGGCCCCCGGCGAAGGCAGCGAGTTCTACTTCACCCTGAGCGCCACGGCGCCCCGCAAGGAAAAAGTCGCATGAAGGTACTGGTAGTCGACGATCAGGACGTCAATCGCATGCTGCCTTGCGTGATCCTACGCAAGCTCGGTGTGGCGGTGGAAGAAGCCGCCTCGGGCCAGGACGCCCTGCAAAAAGTCGCCGAACATCCGGAAATCAGCCACATCCTGCTCGACGTCAGCATGCCCGATATGAGCGGCACCGAGGTCTGCCAGACCCTGCGCAGCCAGCCCGGGGGCGAGCAGCTGCACATCGTGGCCTACACCGCCCACGCCTTCAGCAACGAAAAGGCCCGCATCATGGAAGCCGGATTCAGCGAACTGCTGATCAAGCCGATCAATCGGGAAGTGCTGATCCGCGCCCTGGGCATCGCCTGAACAGAAGGCGGGAGCGGGGCCGCCTCCCCGGGCCCCTGCCCGGCCGGCAGGAATGGGAGGCGCAAGCCCCTTCCTACACCGAGTGCATTCCCGCACCCATACCCTCGTTCCGAGATCCCTTTTTCTAGGCCTCGGTCCGGGCCAGGTAGCTCGCCAGGGCATCGCAAAAGCGCTGGTACTCGGCCGCCAGGGTTTCCACCGCTGCGGGCTCGACCTGCCCACTATGGGCCGCCGCCTCCAGGGCTCCTGCCTGGTGCACCAGATTTTCGGCGGCGAAGTTGGCAATACTGCCCTTGATGGTGTGGGCCACCCGGGCCAGGGCCTCCCAGTCCTGGGCGGCATGGGCTTCGGCCAGGGCCCGGGCGTCCCGTGGGGCGGTCTCGATGAAAACCTGGCCGATGATGCCGACGATGTCCGGGTCGGCCTGGGCCAACAGACGGGCGTAATCTTCCTTAGCGTCCTGAGCCTCCTGGGCCACCGGCGTGCCACCGCTCGTTTTCCGGGCCGGTCCCAGCGCCACGGCAGCGCTCTCCAGGACGCTACGCAGCGCTTCCTGGGCAAGGGGTTTGCCCAGATAGCCGTCCAGCCCGGCGGCCTCGCCGGCACCGCGATCCACGTCCTCCACTGCGGCAGAAAGGGCATACACCGGTACCCGCCGTCGCCCGGCGCGCCGGGCTTCGGCGCGAATCCGGGCAGTGGCTGTCAGGCCGTCCAGACGGGGCATCTGCATGTCCATCAGGATCAGATCCACCGTCTCGTCCCGCGCCTTTTCCACCGCCGCTTCCCCGTCCTCGGCCACTACCACCTGGTGCCCAAGACGGGCCAGCACACTGCTCATCAGGCGTTGGTTGACCGGGTGGTCTTCGGCCAGCAACACGCGTAACGGCCGCCCGGCCACGCCCTTCTCCCCGGGTTGGCCGCACCACTGGGCCAAAGCGTGGCGCAGCTCCCCGGGCAAGGCCGGTTTGGGAATGGCCCAGCGAACGCCCCAGTCACGCAGCCCCCCCCCGGTCGGCGCCGAAATGCGGGTGAGCAACAGCACCTGGGCAGGCATGACTCCGGTAGCGTCGAGCACGGCCTCCCAGGTCGTACCGGCAGGCAACGGCAGATCCACATCAATGGCGTAGAGATCGGCCGCATCTGTCGTCGCCAGAGCGGCGGCATTCTCGATCGGGCATGCCGCCATGCCCAGGGCAGCCAGTTGCCGGCACAGCGTGGCGGCCTGTTCCGGGTGACGGAGCGCCACCACGGCACGCCGCCCGGCCAGGGGCAAGGGCGGCTCGGATTGCGGGCTCAAGGGCTGAAGACGCACGGTGAACTGGAAGGTGCTGCCCTTGCCGACCGTGCTCTCGACCCAGATGTACCCCCCCATCAAGGCGGCCAGGCGGCTGCAGATGGTGAGGCCCAGGCCGGTACCCCCGTAATTGCGGGTGGTGGACGCGTCTTCCTGGGAAAAGGGTTCGAAGATGATCTGGCACTTTTCCGGCGCGATGCCGATGCCCGAGTCCCTCACGGTGAAGTGCAGGAGCAGTCCGTCGGCATCCTGGCGCTCCAGGTGCACGCCCACCGCCACCTCGCCCCGTGCGGTGAATTTGACGGCGTTGCTCAGCAGGTTGAGGAGAATCTGACGCAACCGCCCCGGATCGCCCAGCAGCCGGCCCGGGACATCGGCGTCGATGTCCGCCAGCAATTCGATGCCCTTTTGCTCGGCGCGCAGGGCCACGCCGCGCAGGGCGTCGCCGATCACCGGCTCCAGGTCGAAAGGCACCGATTCGACATCGAGCTTGCCGGCCTCGATCTTGGAGAAGTCCAGGATGTCGTTGATCACGACCAGCAGGGCATCCGCCGAGCGCTTGACGGCTTGCAGGTACTCTCGCTGCTCCTCGTCCAGCGCCGTGTCCAGCGCCAGTTCGGTCATGCCGAGGATGCCGTTCATCGGCGTGCGGATTTCGTGGCTCATATTGGCCAGGAAATCGCTCTTGGTCTGGTTGGCCGCCTCAGCCGCCTCCTTGGCCCGGAGGATCTCTTGTTCCCAGCGTTTGCGGTCGGAGATGTCGAGAATGGTACCGATCAGGCCGCTCGCCGTGCCGTCGGGCCGGGTCAGGGGCGCCTTGCTATAGAAGGCCACCCGCCGCTCGCCGCGCAAGGTCACCACTTCCAGTTCATAACTCTGCCGCTCCAGGTGCTGTATCAGTTCTTCGTCGCGAGTGGCGTGGAATGCGGCGATATCCGGGGGCAGCAGGTCGCGCACATGGCGGCCCAGCCACTCCTCCCGGCGCAGACAGAAGAAATCTTCGAAAGCCTTGTTGAAGCCCAGGTAGAACCCCTCCGTATCCTTGAAATAGAGAGGAACGGGAATGCTCTCGATGAGCTGACGGGTGAAATGCAGCTGGGCATCGAGCTTTTCCTCGGCCTCGATACGGGCGGTGATATCGGTGCGAATCGCCACGTACTGGTAGGGTCGTCCCTGGGCATCGACGAAGGGCACGATGGTGGCGTTCACCCAGTAGTTGTGGCCGCTCTTGCTGCGGTTGCAGATGTCCCCGGACCAGACCTGCCCCGCGGCAATGGTGCGCCACAGGTCGTCGAAGAATTCGGGGGGATGGTGGCCGGAATTCAGGATCCGGTGGTTTTGCTCCAGCAGTTCGTCCCGGCTGTAGCCGCTGATCTGGACGAACTTGTCGTTGACGTAGGTGATCCGGCCCGTCACGTCGGCAATGCTGACGATGGCGTGACGGTCCACCGCCGCCTGCTGCTGTTCCAGGGCCCGTAGCGCACCGTCCAACTGGGCCCGGGTGCTCTCCCGCTCCAGCACCAGGTCATCGAGCAACAGGGTGATGGCCTCCAGGCTATCGTCCTGGGGGCTGATGGCGGGCAGGCCGGCCTGGGCCAGCATGCGGTTGGCGATCTCGCGCAAGGATTCGACGGCCCCCCGGCGGACGGCCAGATCCTGGGAGAGTCGGGCGTTGGCTTCCTCCAGCTCCCGGGCATTCCGTTCCAGGCTGCTGGTTTGCAGCGCCAGGGTGCGATCCTGATGCTGGTAGGCCTCATCCACTGCGGCCAACAGCCCTTCCAGGCCGGCCAGGGCGGCAGCGGTTTCCGGGGCGACATCGGGGCGTGCGGCCAACTGGCGCAGGTCGGCCAGGACCCGCGCCCCCTGGGCGGGGTCTGCAACGCCGAGAAAGCGGCTCAGCTGCCGGGTAAGCAGGTGGTGCATGTTCAGTCCCGGTGTTCGTCCTGGAAGCGGCCATGGATGTCGAGCACCGCCTCCCAATCGGCCAGGAAGGCCTCGACGCAGCGGGGGTCGAAATGGCCGCCGGCGCTCTCGCGCAGGTAATCCCGGGCCCGATCCAGGCTCCAGGCCGGCTTGTAGGGGCGCGACGAGGTCAGGGCGTCGAACACGTCGGCCACGGCGACGATGCGTCCATGGAGGGGTATCGCCTCCCCCGCCAAACCGTTGGGGTAGCCGCTGCCGTCGAACTTCTCGTGATGGGTCAGGGCGATCTCTGCCGCCTTCTGAAGGATCGGCGAGGTGCTGCGCGCCAGAATGTCGCAGCCCTTTTGGGCATGCTGGCGCATCACCGCGAACTCTTCCTCGGTGAGCCGGCCGGGTTTGAGCAGAATGAAATCCGGCGTGCCGACCTTGCCCACGTCGTGCATGGGCGCCGCTTCCAGAATGAGATCCTGCTCCGCTTCGGATAACCCCAGATTGCGGGCGATCAGGCGCGAGTAATGGGCCATGCGCAGGATGTGGGCGCCGGTTTCCGGATCCCGGTACTCGGCCGCCTGGGACAGGCAGAGGATGGTTTCCTTTTCCCGGGCCACCAGGGCGGCGGTGGCCTTGGCCACCTCGTCGGCCAACCAGGCCGCCTGATCGGCCATGGCCCGCTGGCCCTGGCGCAGAGCACACATGTTGCGCACCCGGGCGATGAACTCCCGCTTGTCCACCGGCTTGGTGAGAAAGTCCGTGGCGCCTTCGTCCAGGGCCTGGTAGCGCACGTCTTTCTGTTCGTTGGCCGTCACCATCAGCACCGGCTGATCGGCGCAACCCGGCAGGCGGCGCAGTTGGCGGATGAAATCGAGCCCATCCGGGGCCGGCATCATGTAATCGACCACGACCACGTCCGGGCTCCCCTGGCGGCACCACGCCAGCGCCTCGGCGGAAGACAGGAAGGTCAGGGGCACGGCCCCGTCGATACGGCCGACCAGGGCCCGGAACAGGGTAAGGTTGATTTCCGAATCGTCGATGATCAGGACATTGAGCGGCACATCAGTGCTCCGGTGGGGCAGTGCCGCCATTATCCGGCGGTAGCCTCCGGATGCCTGTGCGGAAATTCCTCCCCGCCCCGATCCCGTTACCTCGTGGTGTACGGCGGGTGTGCGGCGTGTTTACGCGCCCTGCCCCCGTATCGGAATCGATCCGACGGCGGTAGCACGTCGAACCAGGCGGCCAGCCCCCGTTCGCCCCGGGAGCTGCGGGTGGTGGTACGGACCGTGGCCGTCAATCCGATGGGTACCAAGGTGCGTGCGCCCAAGACCACCGTCGAGGCTGCCCCCGCGAAGGCTGGCTTCTGGCCTGGCTTTCCAGGGGGGCCTCGCCAAACCCCAGTATCCACGGGCATCTCCAGGCATACCGCCCGGAGATCGTTTATTGGCGCGGGGTTTGGCCTGGCTGTGTATCGGTGCCGCTACAAATCGCACAACCGCTGGTTACACGGGGACCCGAGCATGGCACGGCCCGTCGTGCGTCTTGCAGACGGGTCATCCAACGTGCAAGGAGCCAGCCATGATCAGTGGAGTCAGTAGCGGAGGGTATTCCTCCATGACCCTCTCCAGCATGGGCGGAAGCCGGGGAGGCCCGGACCTGTCCAAGCTGCAGGAAAAGCTGTTCGCCAAAGCCGACGCCAATGGCGACGGCAGCATCGACAAAAGCGAACTGTCGTCCCTGCTGAAGAGCAACGCGTCCTCGGACGGGTCGGGCAGTAGCAGCAGCGATATCGATACTTTGTTCTCGGCGCTCGATAGCGACGGCAGCGGCAGCGTTTCCAAGGACGAGACCTCGGCCGCCATCAGCAAGGTGCTCGAACAATTGCAAAGCCAGCTGAGCAGCGCCATGGGCGGCGGCCGCCCCCATGGTCCCGGTGGCCCGGGTGGCCCCGGCGGCGATCCGGCGAAGATGTTCTCCGATGCCGACAGCGATGGCGACGGCTCGATCAGCAAGAGCGAGCTGACCAGCCTGCTGCAGAGTAAATCCAGCGACCAGGGCCGCGATGTGTCCTCCAAGGTCGATCAAATCCTCAAGCAGGACGACAGCGACGGCGATGGGGCGATCAGCCAGTCCGAATTCACCAGCGCCATGGACAAGCGCCGCAGCGATATGGAAAGCCGCATGGCCCAGAGCGGCCCGCCGCCGGCCCCGCCCAGCGGCCAGAGGGGCGACCAGGTGTCGGCCGCCAGCGGTGCCGATTCGTCGTCCTCATCGGACACGTCCGACACTTCGTCGAGCAACGGCAACGAACTGTCGTCCTTCATCAACGCCCTGCTGCAGCAGTATCGCAACGCCAGCAGCACCGCCAGCAACAGCCTGGTGAGCACCCTGAGCGTGGTCGCCTGACGCCACAGGGCGCCATGACCGCCCCCCTGTGCCGGGCCTTGCATCCTGGCACGTTGCCGGCCTCCCTCGGGAGGCTGGTTTTTTTGCGGTAACACAACGTTACGCACCGCGCGTTGACAATTAGTTCTAACTCGAACAATATTAGTTCGAGTTAGAACTAATTACGGACCCAACGTCATGCCTCGCGAACCCCACTTGTCCACCTTGGCAGCCCTGGTGCGCTGCTACCAGGCCTTCGAGGCCTTCTCCGGCGGTCACGTGCGCTCCCTGGGACTGACGCCGCCCCAGTTCGACATCATCGCCACCCTGGGCAACACCCCGGGCATGACGTTTCGCGAACTGGGCGAGCGGACCCTGATCACCAAGGGCACCCTCACCGGCGTGGTGGATCGGCTCGAGGAAAAGGGTCTGGTGCGCCGCGTCGGCCTGGAGTCGGATCGTCGCTGTACCCGGGTGGAACTGACCCCGGAGGGCGATGCCCTGTTTCAGCGGGTCTTCCCGGCTCACATGGACTTCTGCCGGCCCGCCTTCGATTGCCTCACGCCGGAAGCCCGGGCCAGCCTGGAAGCCGGGCTGGACACCCTGCGCCGCTCCTTCCTCGCCCACCAGCCTTCCGGACAACCGACCTCTTCCGATCTTGCCGAGTAAGCCATGACCTATACCCGCACCGCCATCCTGCTGCACTGGCTCGTCGCCCTGCTGATCTTCGCCGCCTTCCCCCTGGGGATGTACATGGCCGACCTGCCCTTCTCGCCGAACAAGCTGCAGCTTTTCTCGTACCACAAATGGATCGGCATCACCGTGCTGCTGCTGGTGGCCATCCGCCTGGCCTGGCGCGCCACCCACGCGGCGCCGCCGGCGCCCGCCGGACCGCGCTGGCAGCAGGTGGCCGCCACCGCCGTTCACCACCTGCTCTACGTGCTGATGCTGGTCGTGCCCCTGTCCGGTTGGCTGATGAGCTCGGCCAAGGGCTTCCAGACCGTCTGGTTCGGCGTGCTGCCCCTGCCCGACCTGGTGGCCAAGGACAAGGCCCTGGGCGACCTGCTGCGCGAGGTGCACGAACTGCTCAACTACACCCTGCTGGCCCTGGTCGCCGCCCACGTCGGCGCCGCCCTCAAGCATCACTTCATCGACAAGGACGGGCTGCTCGACCGCATGCGTTTCAAGCGTGCGTGACCGCCAGACCCGCCGACTGACGTCCTTTCCCCTCCCTGCCCCCCGTTACGGAGAACACCCATGACCGCAACCTCCCGCCGCACTCCCGGCACCCGCCTGATCCTGGCCTTGGGCAGCAGCCTGCTCGCCCTGGGCAGCCTGTCCGCCGCCCACGCCGCCGAATTCACCCAGGTAAGCGCCGACAAGAGCCAGATCACCTTCGTCAGCAAGCAAATGAACGTGCCGGTGGACGGCCGCTTCAAGCGCGTCGATGCCCAGGTCAAGTTCGACCCGGCCAAGCCCGAAACCGCCCAGGCCAAAATCGAGGTGGATCTGGCCAGCATTGACACCGGCAATGCCGAGGCCGACGGCGAGGTGAAGGGCAAACCCTGGTTCAACACCGCCGCCTTCCCCAAGGCCGTGTTCACCGCCGCCAGCGTGAAGAAGCTGGCCGATGGCCGTTTCGAGGCCCACGGCCCGCTGTCGATCAAGGGCATCAGCCGTGACGTGGTGGCCGTGTTCACCGTCCGCCCCGAAGGCAATGGCGCCTGGTTCGACGGTGGTTTCACCCTGAAGCGCCTGCCCTACAAGATCGGCGAAGGTTCCTGGTCCGATCCCTCGGTGGTCGCCGACGACGTGCAGGTCAAGTTCAAGTTCTACGCCCTGCCCGGCGCCAAGAAGTAAGCCTTACCCCACCCCCCTCCCCACTCCCCCAACCCAACGGAGAACCCTAACGATGAAATCCTCCCTGATCGCCCTGGCCCTTGGTGCCACCCTGAGCGCTTCCGCTTTTGCCGCCCCCGAGTCCTACGTGCTCGATAGCAGCCACAGCTTCTCCCGCTTCGCCTACAGCCACTTCGGCTACTCCACCCAGCTGTCGCGCTTCGACAAGACCAGCGGCACCGTGGTGTTCGACAAGGAAGCCCGTACCGGCGCGGTGGATGTGACCATCGACATGAAATCGGTGAACACCGGTTTCCCCGTCTTTAACGAGCACATCCAGGGCGCCGATTTCCTCGACACCGCCAAGTACCCCACCGCCACCTTCAAGTCCACCAAGGTGGTGTTCGAAGGCGACAAGCCGAGCAAGGTCGAAGGCAACCTGACCATCAAAGGCATCACCAAGCCGGTGACCCTGACCGTGACCTCCTTCCAGGCCATGCCGCACCCGATGCTGAAGAAGGACGCCATCGGCGCCAACGCCACCACCGTGATCAAGCGCACCGAGTTCAACGCCGGCAAGTACGCGCCGCACGTGGGCGACGACGTGACCATCACCATCGCCCTCGAAGCGATCAAGCAGTAACGGAGGCCTCGCCCCGGGCCGTTTTCGGCCGACAAAAAACCCCGCCACCTAGGCGGGGTTTTTTGTCGGCCGCTCCGCTGGCGATACGAACCCCATCCGCAGAGTCCAAGCCAGAGCCAAGTCTCAACCTCGCACGGGGCCCGACAGCGGAAACACCTCGCGGGTCTCCAGCAAGCCACAGGGGTGCTGGGCCGGATAGACGGCAAAGTGCAAGCCCGTAACGGCCAGGCGCAGGGGTGCATCCTCGGCAAACGCCGCCAGGCGCCGGGTCACCGCCGGCTTGTCGAAAGCATCGCGGTACAGGCCGACGGTGAGATGTGGCGTGTAAACCTCGTGAGGACAGACCTCCCCCTGTCCGTGGGCCAGGGCGGCACGGATCGGGGCCAGGCAATGGTCGGGATCGCGCACCTCGAGGAACACCGCCGAATCGAAACTCGCCAGGCCACCGATCTCCAGTTCGAACGGCGCCACCGCAGCCGCCTCCAGGGCCCGCCGCTGCCGGGCCAGCATGGCCGGGGTGAAATCGTCGTCGCTCATCGGCCGGTCGGCGCAAAACCCGCAGACGAACAGGGTGACGTGGGGCTGGCGCTGGTGCGCCGTCAACACCCCGTCCAGGTGATCGCGGGCTCGGGCTACCCGGGCACGCAGCGGTGCGATATCGGCATCGACCATCCAGACGCCGTAGGTGGTACGGCCCCGATGCCACTCCGGGTAATCCCGGGGCTCGAACGGTAAGGTGCGGGGAGAGGCCGAGAAAAACCGGCCCGCCCTGGCCTGCCGCGTCAGGGTCACATCCAACGGCTCATGGACGATGGCTGGCCGGGAATCGTATGGCGTATCCATCCGCATCCGGCTAGAGCGAATCCACCACCCCGCCATCCACCCGCAGGGAAGCGCCGGTGGTGGCGGAAGCCTGGGGCGAACAGACATAGACCACCATGTTGGCGACCTCGTCGGTGGTGGCCGCCCGACCGATGATGGAGCTGGGCCGGTGTTGCTTGATGAAATCCCGGGCGGTTTCCTCGATGCTCTTGCCCTGCTCGCGGGCCGTATCCTGAAGCATGGCCTTGACTCCATCGGACAGGGTTGGACCGGGCAGCACCGCGTTCACCGTCACGCCGCTGCCGGCCATCCGCTTGGCCAGCCCCCGGGACACGGCCAGTTGCGCCGTCTTGCTGAAGCCATAGTGAATCATGTCCGCCGGAATATTGAAGGCCGACTCGGACGAAATGAACACCACCCGCCCCCAGTCCCGGGCTGCCATGCCGGGCAGGTAGGCCCGGGCCAGACGCACGCCGGACATGACGTTGGTGTCGAAATAGCGCTGCCACTCGGCGTCGTCGGTGGCAAAGAAATCCTGAGGGCCATAAATCCCGGCGTTATTGACCAGGATATCCGTCTGGGACAGCGCGGCCACCAGGGCGGCGCACCCCGCCGCCGTCGCCACGTCGGCGGCCACGCCACGCACCGCCGCCCCGGGGATGCGCGCGACGATCCCGGCCACGGCCTGATCCACCGTTTCCTGATGACGGCCATTGATGACCACGGCGGCCCCGGCCCGCGCCAGGCCCTCGGCGATGGCCAGGCCGATGCCGGCCGTGGATGCGGTAACCAGGGCGGTTTTGCCCGACAAATCGATGTGCATGGTGCAATCCTCCAAAGCGTCATCACCGTTATAGCCGCAGCCCACCGCGAGTGCCGCCTTGCCGGAACCGGCAGGACACGGGGGCGCGACCCACGGCTTAAGACGCCATTGTCGGCCGTATCGCCGACGGTGATAACCCGGCAGGGGGCTGAATTACCTTTCCTGAAACGTTGCCAATTCCCCGACCGGGTTCGCCCAGCTTACGAGCCCCCGGCCTGCAAACCCAACGCCAAGCCGACCCCGGGCGGCCGACCGGTCGTCTTTTGTCCCGATACCAGCGGCCCGTGCCTCGGGTAAACTCCCGGTCTTGCCCATGGGGCCCCCTTGCCCCACCAGCCTCTTCACTGGACCCGCCGCGTGCCGATCAATTACCTCCGCAGCCTCACGGGACGTCAGCGTACCGACGACGCCAACCGGCACCTGGGGCGTTCCCTGGCCTTCGTCGCCGGCGCGGCCAACGCCGGGGGCTTCCTCGCGGTGGGGCAATATACCTCCCATATGTCGGGCATCGTTTCCTCGGTGGCCGACGATCTGGCCATCGGTGAAATCGCCCTGGCCATCTCCGCCCTGGGCGCCTTTCTCGCCTTCCTGATCGGTGCGGCGACCTCGGCCGTATTGATCAATTGGGGGCGGCGCCACAACGCCAATAGCGAATACGCCCTGCCGCTGCTGCTGGAAGCCCTGCTGCTGCTCGGGTTTGGCCTGCTCGGCGCCAATCTGGAGCAGCACCGCCTGCTCTTCGTGCCCACCACCGTGGCCCTGCTCTGCTACGTGATGGGCTTGCAGAACGCCATCATCACCAAGATCTCCAAGGCCGAGATCCGTACCACCCACGTCACCGGCCTGGTTACCGACATTGGCATCGAACTGGGCAAGCTGTTCTACTGGAACCGTATCGACCGGGCGGAGGCCCCCCCGCCGGTGCTGGCCAATCGGCGTCGCTTGAAGCTTCTCGGTTCCCTACTCGGAATGTTTTTCATCGGCGGCCTGCTCGGCGCCCTGGGGTTCAAGCACATCGGTTTCGTTTCCACTGTTCCCCTGGCCGCCCTGCTCCTGCTCTTGGCCGCCGTACCGATGTTCGACGATTTCAAGGCACGCTAAGCTTGCCGCCCCGCCTTTCCCGACTCTCCTGATTCTTCCTTTTGCCCTGATGGCAGCAACGTTTTGAAATTGAATAAAAAAGACGAGAAATCCGCCGTGGCGACGGCGCCCGCCCACACGCCGATGATGCAGCAGTATTTGGGTCTGAAGGCACAGCACCCGGGCACCCTGCTGTTCTACCGCATGGGTGACTTCTACGAACTGTTCTTCGAGGATGCCGAAAAAGCCGCCCGGCTGCTCGACATCACCCTCACCACCCGGGGCCAGTCGGCGGGGATGCCGATCAAGATGGCCGGGGTGCCGCACCACGCCGTCGAGCAATACCTGGCCAAGCTGGTCAAGCTGGGCGAATCGGCGGTGATCTGCGAACAGGTCGGCGACCCGGCCACCAGCAAGGGGCCGGTGGAGCGCGCCGTGTCGCGCATCGTCACCCCGGGCACCATCACCGACGCGGCGCTGCTCGACGAAAAGCGCGACCTGCTGCTGCTCGCCTGGCTGCCCGGCACCACGGCCAAGGGTGCCCACGGCCTGGCCTGGCTCAACCTGGCCAGCGGCGAACTGCGTGTCTCCGACGTGGCACCGGAGCGCATCGCCACCGTGCTGGAGCGCATCCGCCCGGCCGAAGTGCTGGTGCCGGACAGCGCCCAGCTCGGCACCCTGGCCCTGGCGGTGGACGTGCCCCTGACCCGCCGTCCCGACTGGCATTTCGACCTGGACGCGGCCAAGCGCCTGCTCACCGCCCACTTCGCCACCCAGGACCTGAGCGGCTTCGGCGCCGAGGGGGTGAAACCCGCCCTGGCCGCCGCCGGCGCCCTGCTGCAATACGCCCAGGCCACCCAGGCCCGGGCCCTGCCCCATGTGCGCGGCCTCATCGTGGAGCGGGAATCGGCCTACCTGGGCCTGGACCCGGCCACCCGGCGCAACCTGGAACTGACCGAGACCCTGCGCGGCGAACCCTCCCCCACCCTGTTCTCCCTGCTCGACACCTGCGTCAGCGCCATGGGCTCGCGCCGGCTGCGCCACGCCCTGCACCACCCGCTGCGCGACCGGACCCTGCCGGTGGCCCGCCACCAGGCCATCGCCGAGCTGCTCGACGAGAACCTGCGCCTGGCCCACCAGGTGCGTGAGCGCCTGAAGGGCATCGCCGACGTGGAGCGCATCACCGGCCGGGTGGCCCTGCGCAACGCCCGGCCCCGGGATCTCTCCAGCCTGCGCGACACCCTGCACCGGCTGCCGGAATTGCAAGCCGTGCTCGGCGCCACCGGCCCGGCCGCCCCTCACTTGGGGGAACTGCTCGCCGGCCTGGACGCCCCGCAAGGCGTGGCCGAACTGCTCGCCCGGGCGATCCTGCCCGAGCCGGCGGCCCTGATCCGCGACGGCGGGGTGATCGCCCCAGGCTTCGACCCGGAACTGGACGAGCTGAAGGCGATCCACGACAACTGCGGCGCCTTCCTCATCGAACTGGAGGCCCGGGAACGGGAGCGCACCGGCATCCCCAGCCTCAAGGTCGAATACAACCGGGTGCACGGCTTCTACATCGAGGTCACCCACGCGCATACCGCCAAGATTCCCGACGACTACCGGCGCCGCCAGACTCTGAAGAACGCCGAACGCTACATCACCCCGGAGCTGAAGGCCTTCGAGGACAAGGCCCTGTCCGCCCAGGACCGGGCCCTGGCTCGGGAAAAATGGCTCTACGAGCAGGTGCTCGACGCGCTGCAACCGGCGGTGCCTGGCCTGCAAGCCCTGGCCCGTTCCCTGGCCGAGCTGGACCTGCTGGCGGCCCTGGCCGACACCGCCGCCAACCGCAACTGGTGCGCCCCGGAATTTGCCGACACCCCGGGGCTGCTGATCGATTCCGGCCGCCACCCCGTGGTGGAAGGCGAGCTTTCGGCCAAGGGCGAGGCCTTCATCGCCAACGACGTGGACCTGTCGCCGGAACGCCGCCTGCTGCTGGTCACCGGCCCGAACATGGGCGGTAAGTCCACCTACATGCGCCAGACGGCCCTGATCGCCCTGCTCGCCCACGTCGGCAGCTTTGTGCCGGCCAAGCGCGCCGTGCTCGGGCCACTGGATGCCATCTTCACCCGCATCGGCGCCGCCGACGACCTGGCCTCGGGCCGCTCCACCTTCATGGTGGAGATGACCGAGGCCGCCGCCATCCTGCACCAGGCCGGCGAGCATAGCCTGGTGCTGATGGACGAGGTGGGACGCGGCACCTCCACCTTCGACGGCATGGCCATCGCCATCGCCATCCTGCGCCACCTGGTGGAAAAGAACCGCAGCCTGACCCTGTTCGCCACCCACTACTTCGAGCTGACCCGGCTCTCCCACGAATACCCGGTGCTGGCCAACGTGCACGTCTCGGCGGTGGAGCACGGCGAGAAGATCGTCTTCCTCCACGCCGTGGAGGACGGTCCGGCCAGCCAGAGCTACGGCGTCCACGTCGCCGCCCTGGCCGGCATGCCCACGGCGGTGCTCAAGTCGGCCCGACGCGAGCTGCGGGAGCTGGAAGCCCGCACCACCCTGGACCCACTCCAGCCGGACCTGTTCGCCGCCCCCGCCCCGAACTCCGCGCCAGACGCGGAGTTTGACGATGCCCCCTGGAAAGCCAATAGGGACGCGGGGTTTCAGGCAACGCCCGAAGACCTGCAGGCCAAGGCCGTGGCCGCCCATCTGGCTGGCATCGACCCGGACGCCCTCACGCCCCGGGAAGCCCTGGCCGCCCTGTACGAACTGAAGGCCCTGGCACAATGAACCACTTCCTCCGCCGCCAGCAGGCCGCCCGGACAGCGAAGCGCCCCCTGTTGCCCCTCCGGCTTGCCGCCGTCTTGGCCGCCCTGCTGGCCACCGCGCCCCTGCCCGCCACCGCTCAGGAGCGCTACACCTTCGCCCTGATCGGCGACGTGCCTTATTCGGGCTACGAACGGGCCGAGTTGCCCAAGATGCTCGCCGCCATTGCCGAGGAAAACGTCGCCTTCGTGGTCCACGACGGCGACATCAAGGGCGGCCGGGAGCCCTGCTCCGACGCCCTGCTACGCGAGCGCCACACCATGCTCGACGCCTCGCCGGTGCCGCTCTTCTACACGCCAGGGGACAACGAATGGACCGATTGCGACCGGGCCACGGCCGGCCACTTCCAGCCGGAAGAACGGCTGGCCGCCCTGCGCCGCCTGTTCTTCGCCCATGGCCGCTCCCTGGGCCGCACCACCCTGCCTCTGGAACAGCCCACCGGTCCCTGGTCCGAGTACCAGGAAAACGCCCGCTGGACCCTGGGCCCGGTGCGTTTCATCACCCTCAACGTCACCGGCAGCAACAACAACTACGGCCCGGGCCCCAAGCCTAGCGCCGAGTTCATGCGCCGCGGCGCCGCCAACCGGGCCTGGCTGGGCGAATCCTTCGCCCTCGCCCGCCAGGAAGGGGCTAAGGGGGTAGTGGTGATCATCCAGGCCAATCCGGGCTGGAAGCACTACGAAGGTGGCCTGACCCACCAGGGCTATCGGGACTTCCTCGATCAACTCAAGGCCGAAACCCTCGCTTTCGATGGCCCAGTAGTGCTGGTACACGGTGACACCCACTGGAACCGCATCGACCATCCGCTGCGCGACCCCATCACTCGGGAACCGCTGCAACGCTTCACCCGGGTGGAAACCTTCGGCTACCCGATCATGGGCTGGGTGAAGGGCATCATCGACCCGGCCAGCCCGACCCTGTTCCGCTTCGAAACCCGCGCCTGGCCGCCCCGCTAACGCCGCGGCCACCCTGTGGAAAACCCGCATAGGCCGATCGGCCTGCGGGTTGTAGGGTTCGCAATAAAATTACGCATAAATATAGTTCTCTCAGGGGAATACATGTACCGCGCCATCCTCCGCCTGCGTCAGCCGCGGGCCGCTACGCTTTCCCATCCGCTCCGTTCCGCCGGCCAGATCCTGCTTGCTGCTCTGTTCGGTCTGCTGGCCGGCGGCGCAGCCCACGCCGCTCCCGCGGCAAGCTCCGGTGGTGGCGGCGAACTGGTCATTGCCCAATCCGCCCCCTTTTCCGGCCCCCTTGCCCCCACCGGTAGCGGACTGCGCGCCGGAGCCCAAATCTATTTCGATACGGTCAACGCCGCCGGCGGGGTGCACGGCGCCAAGCTGCGCCTGGTTTCTCGGGACGATGGTTACAAGGCGCCGGAAACGGTGCGGGTGGTCCGCGAATTGGCCAAGGAAGTCCAACCCATCGCCTTCTTCGGCGTGGTCGGCACCGGCAACGGGGAAGCCCTGCTCAAGGAGAAGGTGCTGGCCGAGGTCGGTATTCCGCTGGTAACGGTGCGCTCCGGCGGCCAGGCCCTGGTCAAGCCGGCCAATCCCTGGCTGTTCGTCACCCGGGCGACCTACGCCGACGAGGTGAAGAAGGTGGTGGAGCAGTTCGTGCCCATCGGCTTCCAGCGTATCGCTGTGTTCTACCAGGACGACCCATTCGGCCACGACGGCCTGGCCGCAGCCGAAACCTACCTGAAGGCGGCAGGCGCCAGCCTGGTGGCCAAGGGCAGCTACGAGAAGAACACCACCAAGGTGGACGCCGCGGTGAAAACCATCGCCGCCGCCGATCCTCAGGCGGTGATCCTGGTGTCCAACACCGCCGCCTCCGCCGAGTTCATGAAGCAATTGCGTGCGGCCGGCAACATGGCCCAGCTGGTAGCCCTGTCTGTCACCGACGGACCCCAGGTGGCCAAGCTGATCGGCAATGCCACCGCCCGGGGACTGTCGGTGGTCCAGGTGGTGCCCGACCCCCTGGCCCGCACCACCCCCCTATCGCGGGAACTGGCCGATGCCTTCAAGCGCTTTCCGCCCAAGGACATCGAACTGAACCATACCGTGGCCGAGGGCTACGTCGGCGCCAAGGTGCTGGTCGAGGCCCTCAAGCGCGCCGGCCCGAACCCGACACCGAAGAAAGTGCGCGACGCTCTGGAGACCCTCAAGGACTTCGATGTTGGGGGCCTGATTCTGGGCTTCAGCGGCACCAACCACGCCGGCTCCCGCTACGTGGACATCACCATCCTCAACCAGGACGGCCGCCTGCTCCGCTGAGCACCTCGCCAACCCCCATGAGAAAGGCCGCCCCACGAGGCGGCCTTTCTCATGGGCGCTCACCGACTCCCTCCTACAGCTTGCCCGCAAAGCAAAACGCCACCGGCGAACGCGGTGGCGTGATCAGGCAGACACCACCCGGAGCATGCCCCGGGCGATGCAAGGGCCTTAGTGGCTGCTGCCGACGGTCAGGCTCATGCCGTCTTCGTCGTCGTCCTCTTCATGGACGTGGCCATGGGCGATTTCTTCTTCGCTGGCCGGCCGCACTTCCATGACCGTGCCGGTGAACACCAGGGCGGTACCAGCCAGGGGATGGTTGCCGTCGAGCACCACCTTGTCGCCGGCGATGTCGGTGACGCGGTAGAGAATGAAATCGTCGTCGTCGGCGTCCTCAGCCCCGCCCTCGAACTGCATGCCCACCGCCAGTTCCTTGGGAAAGCGGTTGCGCGGTTCGACCTGGACCAATTCCGGATCGTAGTCGCCGAACGCCTCGTCCGGCTGCAGCTTGACCTTGATGGTTTCGCCGACGTTCTTGCCCTGGAGGATTTCCTCGATCTTGTCGAAGATGTCGCCATAGCCGCCGTGCAGGTAAACCATGGGCTTTTCGCCAGGATCGACCACATTGCCGTCCGGGTCGGTCACGCTGTAGTCCAGGGTGACGACGGTGTTCTTGAGAATGGTCTGGGTCATGCAAGGCTCCGGATGGCTGGCCGCGGCGGCGGTACGGCGGTCAGCCGCACACCGTCGCCACGGTGAAAGAAAAGGGAGAACAGCCGAATTCTAGCGGAGCCCCCCCGCTCCCGCCACCGCGGGCATCCCTTACTAATCGTCACATCGCGACCACAGACGGGCAACGCCGCCGCAGCCTAGAATGGTTATTCATTTGTCACGGGAGTTGCCATGAATCCTGCCAGCAAAAAGATTGAGATTGCCACCAAGCGCGGCGGCACATCCCAGCCCGCCGTTCGCCCGCGCCGCACTGCGCTGCTGCCCCTCCTCCTCGCCGGCAGCGCCCTGCTGGGTGCCAATGCGGCCGCATGGGCCGACACCACGGTAGAACTGTCAGCGGAAGCGACCCGCACCGCTCCCAACGACCTGGCTCGAGCCACGGTGTTTACCGAGGCCAGCGGCGCGACTCCGGGCGAGCCGGGCAAGCAGGTCAACAGCAAGCTGGGCGAGGCCCTTCGCCTGGCCAAGGCCGCCAACGGCGTGCAGGTGCAAAGCAGTGGCACTCAGACCTACCCGACCTATGGCAAGAACGGCAAGGTCGAAGGCTGGCGGGTGCGTTCCGAACTCCAGCTGGAATCGGCCGATCCGACGGTGCTGTCCGAACTGCTCGGCAAGCTTCAGGCCGCCGATCTGGGTCTCGGCTCCCTCAGTTTCGCCCCCTCGCCGGCAACCCGAGCCAAGGCCGAGGATGCCGCGACGGAAGAAGCCATCGCCGCCTTCAAGGAGCGCGCCAAGCGCATCTCCGCGACCCTGGGCCAGCCTTACAAGATCAAGCAATTGTCGGTGAGCAGCCATAGCCGCGCACCGGGGCCGATGTACCGCATGGCCGCGCCGATGATGGCCGATGCCGCGGCGGCACCGATGCCGGTCGAGGCAGGGCAGAGCCAGGTGACGGTGACGGTGTCGGGACAGATCGAACTCGACAAGTAAGCACGACGACCTCAGCCCAAGAGCCAAGAAAAAAGCCGGACTATCGTCCGGCTTTTTTTGCGCTGGGCTTGGCCTGGGCCTGGGGTGGCGCCTCGGCAGGCGGTGCAGGCGCCGCGGCGGTCTCGCCACGCTCCGGAACCTGCACGAACACCTCGTCGTTGCGGATCATCCCCAACTCGAAGCGGGCCCGTTCCTCAATGGCGTCAAATCCCTGCTTGAGGTCGCGGACTTCCGCATCCAGGCCGGCATTGCGCGCCTCAAGCTGGGCATTGGCCTCGCGCTGCTGTTCGAGTTGCCGGTCCACGTCCCAGACGCGCAGCCAACCGCCCTTGCCCAGCCACAGGGGGTACTGGAGCAGGGCGAGGACAAAGAGAAGAGCGACGGAAAGCCAGCGCATGGAATGAGGTCGGGGTATCGGCGCTCAAAAAAGAGCGCGAGGACCGTTCAATCCTCGCGCTCTTTCTCTCATGCCGGCAACCGCTTACTTGAGGTTGTAGAACGTCTCGCGGCCCGGGTAGGTCGCGGTGTCGCCCAGATCTTCCTCGATGCGCAGCAGTTGGTTGTACTTGGCCATGCGGTCGGAGCGGGACAGGGAGCCGGTCTTGATCTGGCCGGCGTTGAGGCCCACGGCGATGTCGGCGATGGTGCTGTCCTCGGTTTCGCCGGAGCGGTGCGAGATGACGGCGGTGTAGCCGGCGCGCTTGGCCATTTCGATGGCAGCGAAGGTCTCAGTCAGGGTACCGATCTGATTGATCTTGATCAGGATCGAGTTGGCGATGCCCTTCTGAATGCCTTCCTTGAGGATCTTGGTGTTGGTGACGAACAGGTCGTCGCCGACGATCTGAACCTTGCCACCCAGTTTTTCGGTGAGCAGCTTCCAGCCGTCCCAGTCACCTTCGGCCATGCCGTCTTCGATGGAGACGATGGGGAATTGGTCGGCCAGGTTGGCCAGGTAGTCCACGAACTGGGCGGAGGTCAGTTGCAGGCCTTCACCGGCCAGGTGGTACTTGCCGTCCTTGTAGAACTCGGAAGCAGCGCAATCCAAGGCGATCAGCACGTCCTGGCCCGGGGTATAGCCGGCGTTCTCGATGGCCTGCATGCACAACTGGATGGCTTCGGCGTGGCTGCCCAGGTTGGGGGCGAAACCGCCCTCGTCGCCCACGGCGGTGGAGAAGCCCTTCTTATCGAGCAGCTTCTTCAAGGCGTGAAAGACTTCGGCGCCGCAGCGCAGGGCTTCACGGAAGGACCCCATGCCCACGGGCATGATCATGAATTCCTGAATGTCCAGGCTGTTGTTGGCGTGAGCGCCACCGTTGATGATGTTCATCATCGGCACCGGCATCTGCATCGGGCCCATGCCGCCGAAGTAGCGGTACAGGGGCAGGCCGGATTCCTCGGCAGCGGCGCGGGCCACAGCCATGGACACGGCCAGCATGGCGTTGGCGCCCAGGCGGGACTTGTTCTCGGTGCCGTCCAGGTCGATCAGGGTCTTGTCGATGAAGGCCTGCTCCTGGGCGTCCAGACCGATGATGGCTTCGGAGATCTCGGTGTTGACGTTCTCCACGGCGCGCAGCACGCCCTTGCCCAGGTAACGGGCGGCGTCGCCATCACGCAGTTCAATGGCTTCGCGGGAACCGGTAGAGGCGCCGGACGGCACCGCAGCGCGGCCCATCACGCCGGATTCAAGCAGCACATCGGCTTCAACGGTGGGGTTGCCGCGGGAATCGAGAATCTCGCGGGCGACGACATCAACAACAGCGCTCATTGCACTCCCTTTCTCAAGATAAAAACGTGGCGATGGAAGCCGGCATCAGATGCCCGCCACCACCAGCATGTTCATGTCGGCGGCGGTGGCTCTCGCCTCCCGCGCCGCCCGGTATTCGGGGGAATCGTAAAACCGTTTGGCCTGTTCCACGGAGGGGAACTCCACCACCACCAGGCGCTGGGGTGGCGTCCAATGCCCTTCGAGCACATCCACGGCACCGCCACGCACCAGGTAACGCCCACCGTACTGGGCGATGGCCACCTGGGCCAGGCGCTTGTAGGTCTCGTAGGCGTCCGGATCGGTGACCTTGGCTTCGGCCATCAGGTAGGCGGCCATCTCAGCGTCCTTGCAACAGAGCGGTTTCGTCGAAGGGGCCAGCCTTCACCAGGCGGTCGATAGCCGCCAGGGTGGTGAGCAGGGACTCGGCCCGGTCCAGGGGCCAGGCGTTGGGGCCGTCGGAGAAGGCCTTTTCCGGGCAGGGATGGGTTTCCATGAACACCCCGGCCACACCGGCCGCCACCGCCGCCCGGGCCAGCACCGGCACGAACTCGCGCTGACCGCCGGAACTGGTGCCCTGGCCACCGGGAAGCTGGACGCTGTGGGTAGCGTCGAATACCACCGGACAGCCGGTATCGCGCATGATCGCCAGGCTGCGCATGTCCGACACCAAGTTGTTGTAGCCGAAGGAAGCGCCACGCTCGCAGACCATGATGGTGTCGGCACCGCCATTGGCTTCCTTGGCCTTGAGCACTACCTGTTTCATGTCCGCGGGGGCCAGGAACTGGCCCTTCTTGATGTTCACCGGTTTGCCTGAGGCGGCCACGGCGTGGATGAAATCGGTCTGCCGGCACAGAAAGGCAGGGGTCTGCAGCACATCCACCACCGCCGCCACCTCGGGCACTTCGCCCTCGGTATGCACATCGGTGAGGATCGGCACACCGACCTGGCGGCGCACCTCGTCGAGCATCTTCAGGCCACCCTGCAGCCCGGGCCCCCGGGGGGACTTGCCGGAGCTGCGGTTGGCCTTGTCGTAGGAAGCCTTGAAGATGTAGTGGATGCCGAGACGATCACACAGAGCCTTCATCGTGCCTGCCACCTCGACGCACAGCTCGAGGGACTCGGCCGTGCACGGCCCGGCGATGACGAACAGCGGCTTGTCGAGGCCGACTTCAACGCCACAGAGTTTCATGCGCTACCTCGCAAAACGGACAACCTGCCCGGAACCTTACTTGGCCGCCTTGCGTTGGGCCATGGCGGCCTGCACGTAGGCGGAGAAGAGCGGGTGGCCCTGGCGGGGATTGGAGGTGAACTCGGGGTGGAATTGGCAGCCGACGAACCAGGGGTGCTGGTCGGTGGGCAGTTCCACCATCTCGCACAGGTCGGTGCCCGGCGCCCGGCCGGAAACCACCAGGCCCTTGGCTTCGAGCTCGGCGAGCAGGGTGTTGTTAACTTCGTAGCGGTGGCGATGGCGCTCGGTCACGTCGGCCTTGCCGTAGATCTTGCGCGCCAAGCTGCCTTCCTTGAGATGGCAGAGTTGCCCCCCCAGGCGCATGGTGCCGCCCAGGTCAGAATCCTCGCTGCGCTTTTCCACCTTGCCGGAGCGGTCCTGCCACTCGGTGATCAGGCCGATCACCGGGTACGGGGAGGCCTTGTCGAACTCGGTGGAGTGGGCACCGGCCATGCCGGCCACATCGCGGGCAAATTCGACCACGGCGAGCTGCATGCCCAGGCAGATGCCCAGGTAGGGAATCTTGTTCTCGCGAGCATAGCGGATCGCCGCGATCTTGCCCTCGGTACCGCGCTTGCCGAAGCCGCCGGGAACCAGAATGGCGTCCATGCCCTTGAGCACGCCGACGCCGTCCTTCTCGATATCCTCGGAATCCAGGTAGTGGATATTGACCTGGGCACGATTGTGCATGCCAGCGTGCTTCAAGGCCTCGATCAGGGACTTGTAGGACTCGGTCAGATCCACGTACTTGCCGACGAAGGCAACGTCCACTTCGTGCTCGGGATGCTCCATGGCCTCAACCAGGCGGTCCCACACCGACAGGTCGGCAGGACGGGCCAGGATGTCGAGCTTGTGGCAGACGATCTGGTCGAGCATCTGACCGTGCAGCATGGCCGGAATCTTGTAGATCGAATCGGCGTCGAGCACCTCGATCACGGCTTCGGGCATGACGTTGCAGAACAGGGCGATCTTGCGCCGCTCGTCCTCGGGGATTTCCCGGTCGGCACGGCACAGCAGCACATCTGGCTGGATGCCGATCTCGCGCAGTTCCTTGACCGAGTGCTGGGTCGGCTTGGTCTTCAGCTCACCCGCCGTAGCGATGTACGGCAGCAGGGTGAGATGCATGAAACAGGTGTTGTTGCGGCCTTCCTCGATACCCATCTGGCGAATAGCTTCGAGGAACGGCAGGGATTCGATGTCGCCCACGGTGCCGCCGACTTCGACGATGGCCACCTCGGCGCCTTCGGCGCCGCGCTTGACCGAAGCCTTGATCTCGTCGGTGATGTGGGGGATGACCTGAACGGTCTTGCCCAGATACTCGCCGCGCCGCTCCTTCTTGATCACCGATTCGTAGATCTGACCGGTGGTGAAGTTGTTGCGCTTGCTCATCTTGGCGCTGGTGAAGCGCTCGTAATGGCCGAGATCCAGGTCGGTTTCGGCGCCATCCTCGGTGACGAACACCTCTCCGTGCTGGAAAGGGCTCATGGTGCCGGGATCGACGTTGATGTAGGGATCGAGCTTGAGATGGGTGACGGTGATGCCTCGGGATTCGAGGATCGCCCCCAGCGAGGCGGCAGCGATGCCTTTGCCCAGAGAGGACACGACACCGCCGGTAACGAAGACGTACTTGGTCATGGGAGAACGTGCTGCGGGAAAAAGGAATGATAGCCGAAAAGGGCCCACTTCCTCAATTTTCCCGTGCCCATGCCCCGCCGCCACAGTACGCCCCCACCCCGGCGGGCCATGCTGCGGGGACCGTCGCCGCCGTCCAGCGCTCTCCAGCTCTCGTATAATGGCGCGTTTCTGCCCAACCGCCGCCCACCTTGCCCCAAACCGGGCAGACTCTCTTGGCGGCGCCCCCGGAATCATTGAAGGCTTTCACCGTGAATCCCCATCTCGCCAAGCTGCACCCCTACCCCTTTGAAAAGCTGCGCCAGTTGTTTGCGGGGGTAACCCCCAACCCGAGCCTGCGGGAAATCAAGCTGTCCATCGGCGAGCCCCAGCACCCGACGCCGGGATTCATCAAGGAAGCCCTCACCGCCAATCTGGGCGGACTGGCCAACTATCCCTCGACCCAAGGCAACCCGCCCCTGCGCCGTTCCATCGCCGCCTGGATCGAGCGCCGCTTCGGCGTGGACCTCAACCCGGAGACCCAAATCCTGCCGGTGAACGGTTCCCGGGAAGCCCTCTTCTCCTTCGCCCAGACGGTGATCGACCCGACCCGGGGCTATACGCCCCTGGTGGTCTGCCCCAACCCCTTCTACCAAATCTACGAAGGGGCGGCCTACCTGGCCGGTGCCGAACCGCGCTTTCTCAACACCCTGCCGGCAAACGGCTTCACCTTCGATCTGGACGCCCTGTCCGAAGACGAATGGAAGCGTGTTCAGCTGCTCTACATCTGCTCCCCGGGCAACCCCACGGGCAAGGTGCTATCCCTGGCCGACTGGAAGCGCCTATTCGACTACGCCGATCGCTACGATTTCGTCATCGCCGCCGACGAGTGCTATTCGGAAATCTACTTCGACGAAGGCGTACCGCCCCTGGGCGCCCTGACCGCCGCGCAGCAGCTGGGCCGCAGCGACTTCGCCCGGCTGGTGGTCTTCTCCAGCCTGTCCAAGCGCTCCAACGTGCCGGGTATGCGCTCCGGTTTTGTCGCGGGCAATGCCGAGGTGATGAAGAACTACCTGCTCTACCGCACCTACCACGGCAGCGCCATGGGACCGGCGGTGCAAGCCGCCTCGGTGGTGGCCTGGGAGGACGAGGCCCACGTGGCCGAGAACCGCAGCCTGTACCGAGCCAAGTTCGACGCGGTGACCCCCCTGGTGGCCGAAGTCCTCGATACCGCCTTGCCCGATGCCGGCTTCTACCTCTGGGCCCGCACGCCCATTGCCGACACGGATTTCGCCCGTCGTCTTTATGCTGAATATAATGTGGTGGTGCTGCCCGGCAGCTTCCTGGCCCGGGAATCGGGCGGGGTCAATCCGGGCGCGAACTTTGTCCGCATCGCCCTGGTGGCGCCGCTGGAACAGTGCCTGGAGGCGGCAGAACGCATCCGCCAGTTCGCCAGCAGCCTCAGCCAGTAACTAATTCCAAACGCCGGCACCGACCGTCGTACGGTTGGCCGGCATTTTTCACAGTCCCCTCAATCCGTTTTACCCCCCCCTTTTCAGAGAGCACACCATGCAGGATTACCAAAACATCATCGAAGACGCCTGGGAAAACCGTGCCAGCCTGCAACCCGGCACCGCCCCGGCGAAGATCGGCGAAGCCGTCGCCGCCGTGATCGAGCAACTCGACTCCGGCAAGCTGCGCGTGGCCGAGAAGATCGACGGCGACTGGGTCACCCACCAGTGGATCAAGAAGGCCGTGCTGCTGTCCTTCCGCCTGGAAGACAACAAGGTGCAAGAAGCCGGCGACCTGCGCTTCTTCGACAAGGTGCCGACCAAGTTCGCCAGCTACGACACCCACCGCTTCCAGCAGGGCGGCTTCCGCGTGGTGCCGCCGGCCACCGCCCGGCGCGGTTCCTTCCTGGCCAAGAACGTGGTGCTGATGCCCTCCTACGTGAACATCGGCGCCTACGTGGATGAAGGCACCATGGTGGATACCTGGGCCACCGTCGGCTCCTGCGCCCAGATCGGCAAGAACGTGCACCTCTCCGGCGGCGTCGGCATCGGCGGCGTGCTGGAACCCCTGCAGGCCAACCCGACCATCATCGAGGACAACTGCTTCATCGGCGCCCGTTCCGAAGTGGTCGAAGGCGTCATCGTCGGCGAAGGTTCGGTGATCTCCATGGGCGTCTACATCGGCCAGTCCACCAAGATCTACGACCGGGAAACCGGCGAGATCATGTACGGCCGCGTGCCCCCGGGTTCGGTGGTGGTGTCCGGCAACCTGCCCTCCAAGGACGGCTCCTACAGCCTGTACTGCGCCGTGATCGTCAAGAAGGTGGACGCCCAGACCCGGGCCAAGACCAGCATCAACGACCTGCTGCGCGGCGACTAATTCCGCCCTGCCCCGGGCCGCTACGGCGGCCCGGGGTGCGTAGCCCCTTGCAGCCCCCTCCTATATCCTCCCCACCCGACCTCCCGGCGGAGCCCCGCATGATCCTCGACAAGCTGTTCCAGCTGATGGCCGAAAAACAGGCCTCGGACGTGTACATTTCCGCCGGTGCGCCGATCCATATCAAGATCCAGGGCAACACGGTCCCGGTCAATCAGCAGACCATGGATCCGGCCACCATCGAGCGCATCGCCGCCGAGCTGATGAGCGCCGACCAGGCGCGCAGCTTCGCCCAGAACCACGAGATGAACCTCTCGATCGGCATTCCCGGTGTCGGCAACTTCCGTATCAACCTGTTCCGTCAGCGCGGCTCGATCTCGGTGGTGATCCGCTACATCCAGGGCAACATCCCGCCCCTGGACCAGCTGGGCCTGCCCCCGGTGCTCTCGGAGCTGATCATGGCCAAGCGCGGCCTGATCCTGATCGTCGGCTCCACCGGTTCGGGCAAGTCCACCACCATCGCCTCGATGCTGGACTACCGCAACACCCACCGCTCCGGCCACATCCTGACGGTGGAAGACCCGATCGAATTCCTCTTCAAGCACAAGAAGTCGATCGTCAACCAGCGCGAGATCGGCATGGACACCGCCGACTGGGATGCGGCCCTGAAGAACGCCATGCGCCAGGCGCCGGACTGCATCCTGATCGGCGAAATCCGCGACAAGACGACCATGCAGGCGGCCCTGTCCTACGCCCAGACCGGCCACCTGTGCCTGGCCACCCTGCACGCCAACAACAGCTACCACGCGCTCAACCGCATCATCAACTTCTTCCCCTTGGAAAACCGCACGGCCCTGTACCTGGATCTGTCGGTAACCCTCAAGGCGATCGTGTCCCAGCGCCTGGTGAAGAAGCCCGACGGTAAACGCTTCCCGGCGGTGGAAATCCTGCTCAACACCCGCCACATTCAGGAGTTGATCGAGCGCGGCGAGATCAACGGCATCAAGGAGGCCATGGAGCAAAGCCTGGCCCCCGGTTCCCAGACCTTCGAACAGGATCTGTTCCGCCTCTACCGCGAGAACACCATCACCCTGGACGAGGCCCTGGCCAACGCCGACTCGCCCACCAACCTGTCCTGGCTGATCAACAACTCGGACCTGGGCGTGCCGGCCCAGGCCGACGCCACCGACCCGGCGCCGGTGGTCACCGACCTTACCCAGTCGATTCCCTCATTCCAGGAATTCAAGATTACCCTGTCCGAAGAATGAGGACTGGCGCGGATCTCCAGCAGCCCCCTCTGAAACTCCGCACCCCTGGCCGATCGCCAGGGGTGCTGCTTTAAGAGCCTTTATCCATGAGCACTTCCAGCCCCCTACCCCTCAACCCCGACGATCCGACCACCCTGTTGGCGGAAGCCCTGTTCGCCCGGCCCTCGGTCACTCCGGACGACGCCGGCTGCATGGACCTGATCGCCGCGCGCCTGGCGCCCCTGGGCTTTGCCATCGAATTCATCAACCGGGGCAACACCCGCAACCTGTGGGCCCGGCGCGGCACCGCCCGGCCCCTGGTGGTGCTGGCCGGCCACACCGACGTGGTGCCCACCGGCCCGGTGGAGCGCTGGACCACCCCGCCCTTTTCCCCCAGCCGCCGCGACGGCAAGCTCTACGCCCGGGGCACCGCCGACATGAAGTCGTCCCTGGCCGCCTTCGTCGTCGCCGTGGAGCAATTCGTCGCCGCCCACCCCGACCACCCGGGCTCCATCGCCTTCCTGCTCACCTCCGATGAAGAGGGCGACGCCACCGACGGCACCGTGGCCGTGGTCGAGGCCCTCACCCAGCGTGGCGAGCAGCTCGACTGCTGCATCATTGGCGAGCCCACCTCGGTCGGCACCCTGGGCGACATGATCAAAAACGGCCGGCGCGGCTCCCTTTCCGGCAAGCTCACCGTCAAGGGCATCCAGGGCCACATCGCCTACCCGCACCTGGCCAAGAACCCGGTGCACATGGTGGCCCCGGCCCTGGCCGAGCTGGCCGGGGTGGAATGGGATGCGGGCAACGAGTACTTCCCCCCCACCACCTGGCAGATTTCCAACATCCACGGCGGCACCGGCGCCACCAACGTGATCCCGGGCACCGTGGAGGTGAAGTTCAACTTCCGCTTCTCTACCGCCAGCACCCCGGAAGGGCTGCAAGCGCGGCTGGTGGCCGTGCTCGCCAGGCACGGCCTGGCCCCCGCCGACTACGACCTGGACTGGACCCTGGGCGCCAAGCCCTTCCTCACCGGCCGCGGCCCCCTGGTGGACGCGGCGGTGAGCGCCATCCGCGAGGTCACCGGCATCGACACCGAGGTGTCCACCACCGGCGGCACCTCCGACGGCCGCTTCATCGCCCCGATCTGCCCCCAGGTGGTGGAAGTGGGCCCGGTGAACGCCACCAGCCACAAGATCGACGAACACATCGACCTGGCCGCCCTGCCCCAACTGGCCGCCATCTACCGCTCCATGCTCGAAAAGCTCCTTGCCCATGATTGACCACTACGACGACGCCCGCGCCCAGCTGCGCACCGTGCGCGACCTGCTGCGCTTTGCCGTGACCCGCTTCGAAGAGGCCGGCCTGTTCTACGGTCACGGCAGCGACAACGCCTGGGATGAAGCCGCCTACCTGGTACACCACGCCCTGCACCTGCCCCTGGAGCGCATCGACGCCTTTCTCGATGCCCGCCTAACCCAGGCCGAGCGGGAAGCGGTGCTGGCCATGCTGCGCCGCCGGGTCGAAGAACGGGTGCCCGCCGCCTACCTCACCGGGGAAGCCTTCCTCGGCCCCTACCGCTTCCGCGTGGACGAACGGGTGATCGTGCCCCGTTCCTTCATCGGCGAGCTGATGCTCGACGGCGACCTGGCTCCCTGGATCGACGATCCGGAAGCCATCGGGAACGTGCTGGAGCTGTGCACCGGCTCCGGCTGTCTGGCTATCGTCGCCGCCCACGTCTTCCCCAATGCCAAGGTCGATGCGGTGGACCTGTCCACCGATGCACTGGAGGTGGCCCGCCTCAACGTGGCCGACTACGGCCTGGAAGACACGGTCACCCTGTACCACTCCGACCTCTACCAGGCCCTGCCGCAAAAGCGCTACGACCTGATTCTGTCCAATCCACCCTATGTGAACGCCCCCTCCATGGCCACCCTGCCGGAGGAATACCGGCGCGAGCCGGAAATGGCCCTGGCCGGTGGCGAGGACGGCCTCGACCTGGTGCATACCATCCTGCGCGAGGCACCCCGCTTCCTCACGGAAAACGGCCTCCTGGTGGTGGAAATCGGCCACAATCGGGACGACCTGGAAGCGGCCTACCCGGACACCCCGTTCACCTGGCTGGAAACCGAAAGCGGCAACGAGTTCGTCTTCCTGCTCCCCGCCGCCGACCTGCCGGGCAACTGATTCCCGGCGCCGCGCCGGAATTCCCGCTGCTCGTCCCTTCGGCCGGCCCCCTGGGCCGGCCGCTTCGTTTTCTGCGCCGGAACCTGCGGCAATTCCGGCGGCCTGACGTACCATTCGGCATTACCCGACCGACCGGCCGATGAAGAAATCCTCCGCCCTGCTGCTCGCCGCAGCCCTGCTTGCCGGCTGCATGACCCTGGCCCGCCACAACCTGGACCAGGTCTACGGCCCGGAACAGCCGGACCGTTTCGACCATGCCCTGCCCGGCCAGGGGCCGATCTCGTACCGGCGCGACATCAAGCCGATCCTCGACAACCGCTGCGTCGTCTGTCACGCCTGCTACGACGGACCCTGCCAACTCAAACTGAGCGCCTGGGAGGGTATCGCCCGGGGCGCCTCCAAGGCCCAGGTCTATGACGGCACCCGGCTGCTCGAAGCCCCCCCCACCCGCTTGTTCCTCGACGCCGACAAGCCGTCGGAATGGCGAGAGAAGGGCTTCTATCCGGTGCTCAACGAGCGCCCGGGAACACCGGCCGCTGAACTGGCCGCCAGCCCCCTGGCGCGCATGCTGCGTCTCAAGCAGCGCCACCCTTTGCCGGAAAACACCGTACTGCCGGACACCTTCGATTTTTCCCTGGACCGGGAGCAGCAGTGCCCGCGTATCGAGGAATTCGATCGCTTCGAGCGCGACCATCCCCTGTGGGGTATGCCCTTCGGCCTGCCCGGCCTGAGCGCGGGCGAAACCGCCACCCTGGAGCACTGGCTACAGCTGGGCGCCCCCCACGAGGACAGCGAGCCCCTGAGTGCTTCGGTACAGCAGCAAGTGACCGCCTGGGAGCAATTCCTCAATGGCGACTCGCTCAAGGAACGCTTGGTTAGCCGCTACGTGTACGAACACCTGTTCCTCGGTCACCTCTATTTCGACGATGATCCCCAGCACCGCTTCTTCCGCCTGGTGCGCTCCGCCACGCCACCGGGAACACCGCTGCGGCCGCTGACCACACGCCGCCCCTTCGACGACCCTGGCCTTGAACGGGTGTATTACCGGCTGGCCGTGGAGCAGGAGAGCATCTCGATCAAGTCGCACATGCCCTACGCCCTCAACAAGGCGCGTATGGCGCGCTGGCGGCAGCTCTTCCTCACCCCGGACTATCCAGTCGAGGAACTCCCCTCCTATTCTGCGGAAACCGCCGCCAACCCCTTTCTCACCTTCCAGGCCCTACCGGTAGAAGCCCGCTATCGCTTCATGCTCGACGAAGCGGAGTTCACCATCATGGGTTTCATCAAGGGACCGGTATGCCGCGGCCAGACTGCACTGAACGTGATCGAAGATCACTTCTGGGTATTTTTTATGGACCCGGAGGCCTTCAAGGAAAGCGACACCGAATTCCTGCAGCGTGAAAGCCGCAATCTGAGCATGCCGGCCGAGTTAAAAAGCAATGCACCGGTGCTTGGCCCCTGGTTCAAATACTCGCGCCAACAGGTCGACTACTTGGAAGCCAAGTCACGCTATCTCGCCCAGCGGATCGACTCCCCAAATAAACTCACCCTGAGCACGGTCTGGGACGGCGATGGCAGCAACCCGAATGCCGCACTCACCGTTTACCGACATTTCGACAGCGCCACGGTCCTTAAGGGCCTGGTGGGCGAAAGACCCAAGACGGCTTGGGTATTGACCTACCCTCTGCTCGAACGCATCCACTATCTGCTGGTCGCCGGCTACGACGTGTTCGGCAATATCGGCCATCAGCTCAATACCCGTCTGTACATGGACTTTCTACGCATGGAAGGAGAATTCAACTTCCTCATCCTGCTGCCCAAGGAAAGTCGTCTGCCCATCCGCGATTACTGGTACCGCGGCGTCTCCGACGATACCAAGGATTACGTCTATGGTCGCCACGCCTACTTCGACGGTGAATCCGGCGTACCCTTGACCGGCGCAGATCCTCAAGGCGAGTTGTTCACGCAACTCGGCCACCGCCTGGCCGCCGTGCTGCCACGCAACCCCGACCCGGCCTGGGTGGCCGATCCCAAACTGCAGCCTGCCCTCGCCAAACTGCAAGGATTGAAAGGCAAGTCCCTGACCTGGGTGCCGGAACTCGCTTTCCTGCGTGTCGACGATCCTGCAGGGCACGCGCACTACCTGACCCTGGTGCGCAACACTGGCCACCTCAACGTCTCCCAGTTGCTTCTGGAGAGCAAGACCATCGTTCCCGAAGAGCACAGCCTGGATGTCTTGCCCGGCCTGATTGGTGCCTACCCCAACGCGATCTACCGGGTTCGCCAGGGGGATCTCCCCGCTTTCACCGCAGCCGTGGCCGAACTTAGCTCCGATGACGGCTACCAAGCCCTGGTCGACCGTTTTGGCGTACGGCGCAGCCGCTCGGATTTTTGGAGTGTCAGCGACGCGCTCCACACCGAAGTGATCCGCAGCGCGCCCATCGAAGGGGGATTGCTCGACTACAACCGTCTGGAAAATCGCTGACCCGTAGCTCAGGCGCGCATTACGAGACGCCCCATGGTTCCTTTTAGCCCCATGAGGCCTAGCATGGCGCGCCCAGTGCTTCCCCGTATCGCAAGCAGCCCCCTCCCTCCTAAGCCATCACCACACACCACTAAGCCCGCAGCCCGCCTGGTGCTCCCTGGCAGGCAGGCTAGGATAAGAGAGAAGCTTGTTGCGTTTGGCGCAAGGAGGCTTGCCATGGGCTTCTACGGAATTTCCATGATCACGATGCAACACGGGGTGATCGATCAGGTTTTTCTCCACCAGTTCAAGCAAACGGAAGCTGATCCCCTGCACGTCCATGTCGAAGATGGAGAATGGACACCTAGCAGCGCGGTTGCCAACCTCAGCCGCCGGGGTGATCAGATTTGGGTGATGCGCAAAGTGGTCACTGGATGGAAGTTGCACGAGCGGGTCTGGTGCAAGCAGCTTTCCGACGGTCGCGATGGCCTCGAAAGTCATGATGCAAACGGGGATGTGAGCGAGTCGCTCCAGGAGCTCCCCCAACCCACACAGAAAACTTTACCCCCTTGATTGTCTCAACGGATGCCCCACACGCCCTCAGAGCCCCTTGCGAGTTGGGGACAAGGCTTAGGCATGCTTGAAAGCCCCGGATTGGTCTTGGATAAAAACACAATACGGTGACTCACCAAAAGCCGGGAATGCGGTATGGAATTTATTAATTTCGGGGAAAAAATTGCCAGCAATTACGAATGACCGTAAAACTGCAACTTTGAGCCTCTCTCGGCATACGCTTCACCCAAGCGAGCAAGAGAAATTCTCAAGGGCAAGACAGGGATTTATCATACCAAAACAGGCAAGGCCAGCGTGAAGCTGGCCTTGTATCGCACTGAACGCTCGTAAAGGGAGGGAAAACAGCCTGACCGAATCAAGCGATTCAAAACACAAAAGAAAAATCCCGCATAACCTTGCGATTATGCGGGATTTATTTTGGGGCGACATACCGGGATCGAACCGGTGACACCTGGAATCACAATCCTTAGCAGTTTCTTTGCGATTCAGCACCTTGCGCCGATTCCAAATCTACTAACGCCCGATCCTTCCTCGCTCGTATCCCGCATGGTTGCTTGCCGCCAGTGCGTTTTGTAGAACGCTCACCACCTATTTTCGGGTCCATTACTTCGCCAAAACCAGCGGTAACTCGTCCCACTGGGTTGTGTAGCGTAACGACATCTTCCCGCGTTTCATTGACCACACCCTGCTTTCCTGTAGCCCAACAACTCCCGGCCCAAGTGTCCCCCTCCCCCACTTCGCGTTGACCTGATCCATTGCGGCCATTAGCGCGATCCGCCGGCCACGCTCCACCGCTCGTCCAGGAGCTTCGAACAAACCCGGCTGCCATCCTGTGCTGGACACCAAACCGAACACAGAAACTCCAGCTTTCACGTACTCAAACCCTGGCCGATAGATCCGCTGCAACCCATATCGTGCGGCCCGGAGCAGCCGCAGGGTGTCGTCCGTGGGCTCGGTGAGTGGTACAGCCAGGGCGCCGGAATACTGGGGCACTTCTGACTTGAACCGGTTCGTCATGATGAAGACTTGAACAACCGTTGCTAGGGATGCCTGACGCCGCAGTTTCACAGCGGCCCGGCTCACGTAAAGGCTGACGGCTTCCTGCAGATCCCCCATTCTTCGCACCGGTGCGCCGAATGATCGGGATGAAATGATCTGCTGCTTTGCCGGAACGACCTCCTCCAGCTGCAAGCAGGAGGTGCCTCGCAACTCACGGACGGTGCGCTCCATTACCACCGAGAATCGACGGCGCAAAGTTTCCGGATCGGCTTGGCGCAGATCCCAGGCCGTGCGAATGCCGTACCTAGCCAGGGATTCAGTGTGCCGGCGTCCGACCCCCCAGACCTCGCCCACGTCGATGTGCCGCAGCAGCCCCTCCAGATCCGCCTGCGTCATGGCCCCCAAGTCGCAAACCCCACTCCGATCGTGCACGGCCTTCTTCGCCACGTGGTTGGCCAGCTTAGCCAAAGTCTTGGATGGCCCAATTCCGACGCAGACAACCAGGCCGGTATGCCGCAGCACCTCGTGCCGTATCTTGCGGCCGATGGCCACCGGATTGGGGAGCCCGGTCAGATCAAGGAAGCTCTCGTCGATGGAGTAGATCTCTTGACCCGGGGCCATATTGCCGAGCAGGGTCATGACCCGGTTGCTCATGTCGGCGTAGAGGGCGTAATTGCTGGACATGGCCACGCCGCCGGCACGCTCGAATGTGGCTCGGATCTTGAACCAGGGCACCCCCATGGGCACCCCCATGGCCTTGGCCTCGGCGCTCCTGGCCACCACGCAACCGTCGTTATTCGAGAGCACCACCACCGGCTTGCTGGCCAGGGCCGGGTCGAACACCTTCTCGCATGAGGCGTAGAAGTTGTTCACGTCCACCAGGGCGAAGGTCGACATAGCTCAGACCGCGAAGCGCTTGAACTTGCCGACTACCACGCCCCAGACCACCAGCTCCGCCCCATCCTGGATCACCAGGGGCGGGTAGGCCGGATTCTCAGCGATCAGGGCAACTTGGCCGTGGCGATTGTGGAGCCGTTTGACCAGGCGTTCTCCATTCACAAAGGCCACGACTATGTGGCCGTGCCGCGGTGCAACCGCCTTGTCCACCACCAGGATGTCGCCGTCGAAGATCTCGGCCCCCTCCATCGAGTCGCCCTGCACAGGGAAAAAGAAGGTGCTGATGGGGCTGCGCACCAGGTAATCATTGATGTCGAGGCGGTCTTCTTCGTAGTCCGCCGCCGGCGACGGAAATCCGGCGGAGACCTTAACAGCCCCGAGGGGAATAAAGCAGGTGGGGGGATCGAGGGCTGGCAGCAGCACTCCGGGCGAATCCTCCGGGCCGCCGAGCCTGGTGGCGCACTGGCCAACCGGCAGGGAGAGTACAGTCATGGCACATCCAAACATCCGAGACACTGTAATTTTATACAGCACTCAGAGAGGACGAGCAAAAATGTGCGGACGGTACGCCCTTCACGCCGACCGGCAAACGTTGGTCAGCGCGTTTGAGTTGAGCGAGTGCCCAGAGGTTACGCCACGCTACAACATCGCCCCGATGCAGCCTTCCCTGGTAGTACGGCAGCGTCCAACCGGTGAGCGTGTTGCCCACTTTCTCCGCTGGGGTCTTGTGCCGTCCTGGGCGAAGGACACATCGATAGCCCCTAAGCTGATCAATGCCAGGAGCGAAACCCTGGCCGAGAAGCCGAGCTTTCGAAGCGCATATAAGCGGCGTCGCTGCATCGTCCCAGCTAGCGGGTTCTATGAGTGGAAGACTGAGGGAAAAGAAAAGCAGCCCTACTACGTCCACCCAGCCAGTACCGAACTGATCGGCTTTGCCGGGCTTTGGGAGCGCTGGACGCTTCCAGATGCCGACCCGCTGGATACTTTTACCATTGTCACGACCGAGGCGAACACCGCCATGACCGATATCCATGAGCGAATGCCCGTTATTCTGGCGCCAGAGGACTATGGACTATGGCTGTCAGGAGAGACGGAGCAGGACCTTGTTCACCAGCTTCTTGTGCCCTGCCCTGCAGATTGGATAGCGAAATACCCGGTTGGAAAAGATGTTGGGAATGTGCGGAATCAAGGTCCAGATCTGCTTACCCCGGCTATCGCTTGAACATTTCCCACCACTCCTGCCACCCAATCAGGGCTGCTCGCCACCCTCGGCAGGCTTCGTAGTTGTCGCTGACGACTTCGATGGCGGAAGCGTCTTCAACGGGGTCGGCGGCACCAGTAGCCAAGCCGGCGGCGTCGGTGGGGGTGCCGGTGGCAGCGGCGTCGTGGAGCAGGCGCCACCGGCCATCAAGCACGACACGAGCAGCAGCAGGGGTAAGGGTTTCATAGCGGATCACGTCCCGATAGATGATGCGGTTGTTCGATGCCTGGGCGGAACGGGCAGACTCAAGATCTGCCGCCAGGCCATCGGCCGTGGCCTGACGACGTAGGATTTCGCCTGCATAGGCAACTGCCTGCTGGCGTTGCGCTTCCGATGCGGCCAAATCTCGTTTGGCCTGCTCACCGGAGGCAACATGTAGGCCAAAGATATATCCGGCGACAGTGAGGCTAAGGCCTGCCACCAAAGCTGCCAGTATTCTGTAGCTCACGATGGGTACTCCCCGGTCAGGCACAGATGGGCCATTTCCTGGCGGCGCGTCCAGATGCCACCGCAAATCCGGCGGTTTTCGGGCAGAGAGCAATCCCGCCCCTGAGCTTTCCTGAAATCCAGGATGGTGCGGCAAGCGGCCTCGTACTGTTCCGCCTGGAGCTTGCGTGGGATGCTCGACTTGCAGACGGCCGCGCCGCCGACGTTGTAGGCCAGGTCAACGTAGGCGTCGTACTCGTGCTGGAACAATTCAACGTCGCCCATGCACTTCTTCAAGGAGCCCTCGAACTCCCGCATGTCGCGCATGGCCCGCCTGATTGCCCTGGGCGGTGTGGTTCGATCACCGAGCTGCACCGGGGATCCATCCTCCCGTCGTGTAGAGCCGAACCCATTTGTCGGGACATCGCCCTTGACCGGGATCACCGCGGTATCGGTGTACCCCTCGTTGGAGACGGTGGCCACCAGGCCAGCCGCAGACAGCGAAAGGCCCAGGATCAGCATGCGGGCTAGCTTCCCGCCCCCTGGGCTACCCCCGTTCATCTTCGCCCCCAGCGCATTCAAAGCAGGCGTCCGGCCGCCGGCCGCCCTTGAGGCGTTGCATGCTTTCCTCGAACTGGGCCTGCTCCCGGCTATCCCGGCGCATCTGGTAGTAAATGTTGAACGCGAAGGTCGCGATGGCAGTGATGATGCCAACAACGATCCCCCACTCCGTGAGCGTCAAAGACGACAGAATCGACGCCGCCGCGCCGGAATAACTCACTGTCGTCGGCATTTTTCCTTCCATCGAAGGGGCTCCTGGGTTTCGATATTCCAGGAACGGACTTTGCTGATCCGGCGCGAGTGGCGCGACCCCTACAGGGGGGGTTTAAAGGGCATGGAGCTACCCGTATAGCGCGAGCGGATACCCGGCCAACCCCCAGACATAAGGCTCCGGCTGAACAGCAGGAGGTGGCAAGATCGTGAACGTGTCACCGACACGCTTGCACGTGGTTACCGAGGTTGTGCCGGAATCGCTCACTGTCAGGAACGACAGGTAGTTTCCGTCGCCTGAGAAGACCATGTTCGTGGCTCCGGCCGATGGCGCCGGCAGCGACGTGAATGTGTCCCCGCTACGCTTGAATAACGAGATGTTGGGATACGTCCCAACTGCCAAATAGCCGCTGTCTGGCGAGAACGCGACACCTGACGGCCACGACGTGAGCGACGTTAAAAGGGTCAGCGTAGTGCCCGAGAGCTTGTAGATTCGTACCGTGTCGTCGGAAGCGACAGCCACATGTACGCCATTGGGGGCGACGGCCACAGCTCGTGGTGAGTACGTCCCTGGCAGTGTGATCGTGCTCGCCCGGGCATACGCATCGCCCGAGCGTGTATATACGTGCAGCTGGCCTCCATCTGGTACTTCCCTGCTGGTGAGCGTGGCGACGATGAGAAGACTACCGTTCGCCGTGTACGCCGCCGCCCTAAAACTGGCTGTACTCTCGGGAAACGCAATCGCACTGAGCGCGCTATAGGTTGCGCCGGACCGTTTGAGCACCGGCATGCTGCCCTTCGTGGCGCCACCAAGCAGCAAGTGCGAGCCGTCCGGAGAATAGGCTATTGGGTCGGTGGTATAACCGGATAGGTTCTGTGCCGTCTTTGTGAACGTATCTCCGACGCGGTCGTAGACAGCAAAGCTGGCGGCCGCTGAACCAGTGCCCAGGCCGACAGCGAGGTGCGTTCCGTCGGGTGAGAAGGCGAGCCCTTTCGGCTCTAGTGTTGGCGCCGGTATTGGCCCACTCAATCTGATCAGCGCATCACCATCACGCCTGTAGATGCCGATAGAAGGCACGTCTTCCGAGGAGACCATGCTGACGGCCAGATACGACTCGGGTAGCCCGGGTGGTCCGACCACCGCCCCGCCGAAGAAGCCTACCCGCCTCATGCCGACAGGTCTCCGACCAGGAGCCACGTGTCGGTGGCGATCTTCACTGCCGTTGCCGCCGAGCCTTGAGCACGGAACTTCAGGCCGGGCGTGGCGATGAGCGTCACTCCAGAGCCGGGCGACACGGTCACCTGCCCTGCTCCGATCTGGGCGAAGTCCACGGAGTCCCCAACGCCGAAAGCAACGCTGCTGTTCGGCGGGATGGTGAGCGCGATCGCAGCGGCGTTGTTCAGGGTGACGAGCTTGCCGGCGTCGGAGAGCGCCGGGGTGAAGGTCGTGCCGGTCTGCGCGTTGATCGACTGCCGGATGCTCTTGTTGCTGAGCGTCTGCGCGGTCGACGTATCGACGAGCGCCGTCACGTCCTTGCCGCCGACGGTGCCTCCAGTGATGGAGACGGCGTTCGCCATCTGGTATGCGAGGTCGCCAAGACCCGGGCTCGAATCACCCTCCACCAAAGGCACGTCGCTGTGTGTCGTACCGTCAGCGATGATGAACGGCACCTTCCCGTCCGAGGTCAGCAGGAGCAGGTGTAGCGTGCCCGCAGCGTCGTAAACAGGGACGTTGGTGTTCGACAGCGTGTCGCCAATCGGAAGTTCTCCGACCGCTCCACCGACGACGACAAGTGGACGACGGCGCATGGCTTACTCCGGCAGAGGATCGGGGAAGCGGGCCTTGATCTCTGCGACCTTCGCCAGCCAATCATCCATCGTGGCGTCGCCACGCTGGGCCTTGAAGAACAGCGGGTCCGCCTCCTCACGGTATGCGGCCGCGCGCTGCGCCTGCACCTTGCTGGTCTTCGACTGGAAGACCATGTCCGCTGGCTTTGGGGTGTTGATGACAAAGGGCGCCTCATCCAGCTCTTGGACGAAGTGCGTCTCCTCCGACTCGCGCTCCGGCACGTCGACCTCCAGGATGCCGAGCGCAGCGCGCAGCTCCGGGTCGACGAAGCTGGGATAGAGCACGCCGTCGATCTCCTGCGGAGCATGGATATTGAAGCGGCGGCCATTGCGAACGAAGATTGTCATTGGTTGTCCTTAGCGCGCATTGGCGTACTTGAACGGAAACTCGGCGAAGGCCGCGAAGATGTAGCTCTCAGCGCCGTTGAGGGCCGCGTTACTACCGCGCAACTTGAATCCGTTGGACAGGATGTCTACGGCCTGCCCGGCCCCAGAGCCGTCGCCCTCTACGTTGGCGAGAGACGGATACACCAGCAGCGCCGCTGCGTTGTTAGGGCTGCGCGCAGTGTCGAGGAGCATCCAGTCAGAGGCGCCGGTGACACGTTTGATCAGAATCCACCGAGGGCGGAAGCCACACCAAACGAACGTACCGTCTGCGGAGCCATTGCCGGTGTAGTTACCAATCCTCGAAAAGCCGTCAACCTCAGCAAAACAGTACGCGACATAGCTCATGCCGTTCTGGTTGGAGCCGTTTGCCGAACCGATCGAGAACACGGATGCTGTAGGCGCGGTGCTGTTCCAAACCGTCGCTGCGGCAGAAGAGACCGCGGAGAGGTTGAGTAGCAGATAGTTCCCTGCACCGAGCGACGCGTGGTAGACCATCCAGTTGTTGGAACTGTCGGTCCGAGACTTCACGATCACCAACTTGGGCGCGACGCCGAGGCCGTGCCCAACAGTGGCGTTGGCGCCAGTGCCGGTATAAGTTGCGACACTGAACCCGCTCGAAGTATTCGGGCTGACCTGCGCGGTGGTGCTACCCGAAGTATTCGCCGCTGCGGCCCCGCCGGCCTTCCACACCGCCGCGACGCTGCTCCCCGAAGGAGTCGAGAACGTCGTCTCCGCGTTGGTGGTGTTCGACTGCAAGACGGCGGACGTGCCACGTACCGTGTCGACCTGCTGCCAGTTGGTCGCGTTCGCGCGGTCCTTGATCCACTCCAGGAATGCGGCGCCGCTAAACACCGCCTCGGCAGTCGCTTTGATATTCGCCCCGGTATCCAGCTTCACGTCGAAGTGCTGGTTTGGCTTCTTGATAGCGGGGTCGGGCAAGTTGGCCGTGCACAGGGCCTTGAACCCCGTCGTAGGGGTGTAGGTGAATGGCCGCTGCCCGAAGTTGATCCAACCAGCGATCGACGTACCGGCGATGCGGAACAGCGGATACCACGTTCCGGTAAGTCCGGTGAACGCGGTGCCCTGGGAAGTGCCGTTCTTCCAGAACGCGAGCGTGCCTGCATCGGCGTCGAACAGGACGCTGATGACATCGTTGGTCGTCCACGTGGCGGCATACGCACTCGCGGTAGTCCCCAGATACTTCTGCCCGTCGTTGGTGTACATGCGGGACGTGCTGTAGGTGGTGCCGTCCGTCGTATCGCCAATGACTCCTACCCCTACGCCGCCAGTGCCGCTAGTGACTGCCAGCTCCCAATACCACTTGCCCTGCGTCGGCAGAGCCATGGTGCCGTAACGATGTCCGGTCGTCGTGGACGCGAGGATGTTGAGGGCGCCCCAGCCGAGCGACACCGCGGCCAAGCCGTTGAGTGGGTTCAGCGTACAGAAGTTGTTCGATGGGGTATCCGACGACCAGTCGTACGCCGCCCCCGCGGTGAGGCTGATGCTGTTCGCAGTGAAGTTATTCCCATTACCCGAGCGGTCCAGACACAGGTTGGCTAAGCTGCTCCCATCCTTGAAGTCCAGGTAGCAGCCGTTCGTGCCATACGTCCCGGCCCATGCTTTAGGCACCCACACTCCGGTTGCCGCGTCGAACTGCCCGAAGCTACTCGCGGGCAGCTTCATGCCGTCGATGAAGCGGCACTCACTCAGGTAGGACTCGGACGGGATAGAGGTGGTGTACCCGCCCCAATACTGGACGTTGCCGGAGGCCGTGAGGAACGTGTGGTTCTGCGGCGGGTAAGCGGCCGTGGCGAACGAAGTCACGGGCACGCCGTTGATCTCAAGCGTCACCCGATTCGCCGCGGTCGCCTGGGTCGTGTCGATCCCCACGCAGATGTGCATGTGCGCGCCGGGGTCCCGAAAGTACGCGCTGGTGACGAGCCGGTACGTCACCGCAGTGTCGAACGTGACGCGGAGCTGGTCGTTGATGAAGTCGATGTTCACCATGTTCGCCGACGCACCCACGTTCCCTTCGTAGAAGAGATTGTGGATGCCGGACGGCGCGAGAGCCCCCCGCTTCACCCAGAAGCTGATCGTGCGAATCGTCCCGCTCATCGAAGTCGCTGCGAGCGTGCGGCTCAGGTACGACTGCGCGGCGTACCGGAAGCGGAGCGAGTTTGGGACGGAGTACGTCCCAGGGCTGCCGGAGGGGATGGGCGGAAACACATCAAGCTCCGGTGAGGTAGCCCGGGCCGGTGGGGATCAGGGTGTTACTCGCCCCGCCGACAAAGGTGAACACGTAGACGCCGCTGACCAGAGGCGACGGCGCTCCGCCCGAAGGCCACTTGAACGCGGTATTCCACGAGGGCGTGAAACCACCAGTGGTCAAGATCAGGACGTAGAGCGCGTTCTGCTTGATGTTGGTCGGCGCACCGAAGGTTCGGGCGGCCGCGGTCGTCACACTCACGACTTGGCCGTTCGCGTCGCCATCCCAGGCGATGGTGGCGCCGTCGGTGAGCGCCCCTGCATACGGGACCTGCTGCGCCTTGAAGGTCTTCGACACGTCGGTGCGCGCGGCAACGGCCGGAAGCACGGCGGCTGGGATCGTGTCGCCCGTGCCGAACTCGGCCAGGGCAACTACGTCCGCGCCGCTGCGCTTTGCCTTGAGCGGGATTACGTCGGCCATGACTGGCTACCCGCTTAGGCCAGGACCACCGGGGTCTGAGACTGGAAGTTCACCGCAGTGGCGCTGGTAGCGAAGCCGATCCGCTGCACGACGTTGCCGCTGCCGGTCGGCGCAGTGGCCGAGCCGAGCCCAGGGGTGGTGGATAGGAACACGTTGCCCGCGGCCTGCCCGGTCACCTGGGTGTTGCTGCCTTCGAAGTACACCGTGGCGTTGGCGCCGTTGGACACAGCGGCCAGAACGAAGCCGTGAGCTTCCTTGCCGGCGGTGGTGGCGTCGGCTTTGCGGACGTTGAATGAGCCCGCGTTGTTCCAGATGTTCACGTAGTCGCCGGCTGCCAGCGCTTCGGACGCCGGGATGATCGCGGTGTCAGCACCAATACCCACGGGCATCATCGAGTTGTCGATGCGACCGGTGGAGTCGAGCTGCACGACCTTGCCCGCATCGGCGGCCCCGGCAGAGGCGTTCTTGGCGTTGACGATGGTCGCGTCCAGCACGCCGGAGGCGTTGAGCGCAGGAATCTTGTCCGCGTCAGCAGCGCCAGCGGACGTGGTGAGCGCGGCCTCTTCGGTCAGCTGCCCAGCATTGTTCTTGATGAACTTCTTGGCGGAAGCGGTGCCCATGGAAGGTTCTCCTTAGATGAGGATGGGTTCCCGCAGGCTGACGTAAAGCGTGGTCGGCGAGAGCGGGATTCCCACGACCAACGAGAAGGCGGAGGGTGCGGCGGGCACGACCTGGGTCAGAAGTCCGTTTGCACCAAGGAAAACCGGCAGGGACACGTCCCAGCTCCAGGTCGGCTCGGTGATCTCACCGCCGGTCTGGATGTCGACCGGGTAACCGGCCACGGCGGCGCCGACCGTCATACCGAGCACTTTCAGGGCGTGCGACGGGTCGGTCGCGTCGGCATAGACCGCGCTGCCGGTGGCATCCAGCAGCACCATGCGGTGGCCGCCAAGGGCGGTGCCGGCCGGGTACGTGAGTGAAGAACCGCCCGGTAGACCAGCCAGCCCTGGTGGTCCCGGGGGGCCCTGCTCGGCTGAGGCGATCAGGCTGATCACTTCCTCCGTTTCGAGGACGACCAATTCCTCATTGGTGACGATCAGGTCAGGCACTGCGTGTCACCTCGGGCGAGACAACGACGGGGCCGTAGACCATGCGAACAACGTCGCCATTGGCGAACTTGATTTCCAGGTCAAAAACCCCGGTGTCCCAGGAAATATGGGAGGTGTCCGTATCGGACACGAGCAGGTCCACGGTGCCGGCCACCCCGCCAAGCGTGATTCCGCCGTTCTCCGTGGTCAGATCCAGAAGCACGGCGGGATCATCTATCTCCAGGCGAACCTGCATGCGCGCCGTGCAGCCCGTCAGATCAATGGGCTGCGTCCCTCCGGGGCTGTACCAGGTAAAGCGCTTCCGGAATGTGGCGCCCTGGAAAATGGTGAGTTTCGTCTTGGCCGGCTTCATGGCAATCAGTGTTGCCAATGCCGCCGGCCAAGACCAACCCTACAAGGGGTCCGTTACGGTGCCTCCCTGGCCTGGGCCAGATCCGCCCGGATCTGGGCACGCATCGCCTTGGGTGCGGTGTCGGCAATCCGCTGATCCTTGGACTTGCGCATCTCCTTAACCCGCTTCATCACCGAGGGGACGGTGATCAGCATCCGCTGATCCGGATTCTTGGCATTCCAGTCTGCGATTTCCTCCCGGGCCTCCTTCACCTTGCCCGGGTCATTCTCGAAAATGCCCTGCGCCCACTTTGCCCGGATCTCCTGGGCCCGTAGGTTGTAGAAGTTCTTTGCCTGCTGGGCCTCGGCGTTGGCCTCCTGGATGCGTGCAACGCTCTGGGGCTGGAAGCCGATCGCCTTCGCCGCTGCTTCAAGCGGGTTGGTATCGAGAACCTTGTACCCCTTGGCGTCCCGGTACATCCCGGTGGCAGCCATGTCGGCCCCCTTGGCCGCATTGCGCACTGCCTGGGGGGCCATGGTGAGCAGGCCGCTGGCGATGTTGCCGTGTAGTACTTGGGCAGCCCCCTCGCCGATACGCTTGGCGAAGTCACCAGCCGGGCCAACGATCTCCAGCACGTCGCTGGTATGGCTCGTCTTGCTCTGCAGCAGGCCCGTGCCCGGAATCAGGTTGCCCAGGCCAAGGCGGCCAGACACATCGATCGGCGCCCCGGGCAGGCCGGTGATGCCCTTCTCGATGAACCCGGCGATACCGCGGCCAAAGGCCTGCTCCAGCAATTCCTGGCGTGCCGCCTTGGTGCTGATGTTGTAGCCCAGCAACTGGGCCAGGGCGTCAGCTGCATCGGCAGCGTCGTCGGCGAACGGCAGACCGCCGGCGCCGCCCATGAGCATCAGCACACCCAGGGCCAGCAGGGCAGCCCGCTTTCCCTCCGGCCCGCCCTGGGTGTACATGCGGTGCAGCAGCTCCAGGTAGGCAATGGAATAGGTCTTGAACGTCATCAGCGTTCCGCCGACGGCGCCCCGCCCCCACTGCATCTTGCTGGCCTTGGAGTAAACGAACTGGGTCTCCTTGACCGCCTGGCGGGCGAACCCGGCCGGGTCCGCCATGCCCTGCTCCTTGCCCATCCTGTAGGCGGCGATGAAGGTCACCCGGCGGTTCGCTTGTTCGGCCAGGCCGAACACCTTGCCCCAGGCAAAGGCCAGGCGCTTGAGGCCATTGGCCGCGGTGGCCAGGGCCTCCCCCTGCTTAGTGCCATCACCGGAGCGCAGCGATCCGCGGCCCTGGGCCTGGGCCATAAGCTGGTGGACCTCTTGGGGCGACACCGTACCGTCTTCCTCGGCCTCGTGTAGGGCCCTGGCCAGGTCGTCCTCGTACTTGTGGCCCTTGGCCGCCATCTCCTTGGCTGCCCGGCCAATCTCTGCCGCCGCCTTCTTGGCTCCGCCGTACTGGCTCAACCAGGGGAAGGTCACGGCCACCGGCTGGGTCATGTTCACGAACGCCGAAGCGATCGAGCCCCCCAGGTACTGGGCAAACAGCAGCCCGCGCACGGCCTGGGCTTCCTCCTGGGGGTTCTTGATGTACTCAGCCAGACGCACCGCGGCGTCTTTCAGCTCGCCCTGCTCCTTCGGTATCGCGTCCACCGCCTCGGTCAGGTCGCCCAGGTTCAAGCCGGCGGCCGTCTGCCGCGCGTTGGAATAGACGAAGGCAGCCAGCACCCGGCCCACATCCTCGCTGTAGCCGGCGATGCCCTGGCGGTGGATCAGCCGCTTCATGGCACTGCGGTTGGTCTTGGTCAGACGCAGGTACTGCTGGAAAGCTCGGTCCTGGGCACTGTCGCCGGTGGAGTTGAAGCCCAAGGCGTTGCCGAACAGCTCCAGGGTTTCCGGCGTGACACCGGAGAAGAGCTTGTAGGCTTCCTCCGACATCGTGCCCTGGGAAACCTCAGCGCCCGGGAAGGCGGCGCGCATCTGCTCGGCCATTTGGTTGGCCTCGCGCTTCGTCTCGAATAGGCCGAAGTATTGGCGCTCACCGGTCTGGTCCACCACATCCACCGAGTACTTGCCGAAGCGGGACAGCGGAGCATAGCCCTCGGCCTGGAGCTGGGTCACCTTCTCGGCTCGCTCCATGATCCCGTTGGCCACATTCAGCAGATCCGTGGCCCGGCCTGGCCAGGCGTCGGCGGTATCGGACAGGTGGTCACGCAACAGGAGGGCGGCGTCCTGAACGCTCGGCGTATCCATCACCTGCTGGCGCAACGCCTTCACGTCCTCGCCGCCAAATCGCAGCATGTCGGCCCGAGCCATGGTGTCCAGGCTGCGATCCACCGCGGCGCGGAACTCCCGGTACAGGGCCACCTGGCCGTCGTTCAGCTTAAACATGTCGCGCAGTTCGGCATCGGTCCAGACCACCCCTGGCTTGAGCAGCTGCGATTCGTAGCGGCTGTCGATCATCTTGGCGAACTGCTCCGGCGGCAGCGCCTGCCAGGCGCGCAGCATGCCCTCGGGCAGCTTGTCGCGCCGGCGCAGGTCCTCCGCTTTCTGCTCGGTGGTCATGCGGGCCGCCTCGGCCGCAACATCGTCCACGCGCACCGGCTTGCCGGACTCGTCCCGGGTCCAAGACAAGGAGCCCTCAAACACCGGAACGGCCAAGACCTTGTTGTCCTCGGCGCTGACCGGCGACTTCATGATGTCGCGCCAGCCATCCAACTTGGGCAGCAGCTTGGGTGCCAGGTCCGCGGCGTCGTTGGCGTAGTGGCTCACGTCGTCCACAAAGCCCTGGGCTGCCTCGAACACCGGCTTGAACGCCGGCGAGCGCTGCGCCAGGTTGTACATGGTGCCCACGGTCTTGTGCCACCAGGACAGCCCCCCCGGGGCGCTGAACGCCTTGTCCAGCTCGGCCGTAGCCAGGCTGGCGACTTCTCGCAGGCCGGAACGGCTGAATTTGATGCCCGGGGCGTTGTTCATGTCACCGTCTTGGTCCACAATGGACTTGCCCGCTCCCTGGGCGCCACGAGAACGTATAGGGGCGTCTTGCGTAGCGGAGGATTGGGTCGCACCCCCCGCCTCCGCGCCGGGCTTAACATTGAAGCTCGTCAGCATCCATGCGTTGCTGCCGGGCTTCCGGATCAGAATTGCCTCATTCTGGTTGTGCGTGAGCACCAACCGCACAGCACCGCCGAACTCGTTGCGGCGCAATTCGCTCCCGCGAGCAATGGTTTCGACAACCGACTCGGTAAGCATCCGCTCAACATCGGAGCGGGTCATGTGATCGGCAGCGATGCGGCGCGCGATGATGTGCGCAATTCCCTTCTTTTCATCTCCCCACACGAAGTCCACCCAGCCCAGGCCGTTGCGGAACATCGCACGATGAACTGAATTGCGGTCGTTGAGCGCATTGGACATCGCCTCCCGGCCCCGGGAGACGTTGGCCTCCACGGACTTCATCGCACTGCGGCTGAATGCCGGCTCCACGCCACCCACCGCCCCACGGGCCGCCCGCTCCATGCCCACCATGGCGTAGCCCACCAGGTCGTCCACGGTTACCTCGCCAACGCCCATGCCGTGGCGCAGCATGAAAGCGCGGACCATGGCCAGCGCGCTGCGCAGGAAGTCGCCGACCCGCTGCCCCAGGTTCTGGTCCACCCAGGAGAGGAAACGGCCATCTGCCACCGTGAATCCCTGGCTGCGCCCCTCCATCACTGCCTGCTCCACGATGTAGGCCGTGGCCTCGGCCGCGTTGCCGGACTCGCCGACGCTGCCCATGCGGGCCGCCACCCGATCGAGGAAGGCGCGCAATTCGGCGTTCTTCACGCTTCCCCGGGTCGTCAGCATCTCCAGGGCGCGTCGGTCCAGCGCCGTGCGCTGCTGGCCATGGCTCATCTCGTGCAGCAGCACCGCCGGGCCGGTCACCGGGTTCAGGTTCGGGCCCACGAGGAAGGTCATACCGCTCTTCGGGTCAAAGAACCCGTTGACCTGGCCGGCATCGGAGAAGAGCTGTACTGACTTGGATAGCGCCGTCCCGGTCTTCGACGTGAAGGCCCGGGCGATATGGAGCGGATCCGCATCGTCCAGCAGCACAACCCCGCCGCGCTTCCCGGCGCGGCCCCGGGCCAGCATGGTGCGCAGGGCCTTGCCCAGGTTCGGGAATTGACGATCGAAGGCGCGCACCAGGGCACGCTCGGTCATCGGCGCGCCGCTGGCGTTGCGGGGCCCGGGCAGGTCGGCCAAGTCGCGGCCATTGAAGGTCACCAGCACCTGGCTGGCCGGGATGTCAGCACTTTCCTCCGGCGCAATGTCCATGCGCGCCCGGGGGCTCATGTTCATGCGAGCCTGAGTGTTGCGGGCCTCGACTTCGCCGGCCAGGCGCCGGTAGGTGATCGCGCCGGCCTGGTCCAGGGCACTGACGGCGCCGCCGGCCAGCGGCTTGGCCGTGCCGCCCAGGGCGAACCCCTCCTTGAGCTGGATGGCGTGCTGCAACTCGTGCATCAGCACGGACGGAAGCTCTGCGCGGGGAACGCCTGCTTTCACCTCCAGGGTGAGCTTTCCACCCCGGTTGCGCAGCTTGGCGGTGGAACGCTCGCCCGACGGCATCACCGACACCGGGATGTCGGCCAGGTGCGGGTAGGCGGCAAATAGCCGGTCGTGCGCCAGCACATCGCCCACGGCGACCTGGTTGCGCCCGTCGGCCATGGCCACCACCCGGGCCAAGTCGATCACGTCGCCAGCGGTCAGCCCGCCCACGGCGATGCTGGCCTGGTGGTCGCTGATCTCGAACCGCCATTTGCCATCGGCGCCCCGGTGCCAGCCGGTTGCCTGGCGTACGGCCTCGGCGTCCTCGCCTCGGGCCAGCCGCTGCTGGGCGGTATTCAGGGCATGCAGGTCCGCGCCTTGGGCCTTGCGGCCGGCGAAGGAAAAAAGCACCTTGTTACCATTTTCCCCGTCCTTCACCTGGATCGTGGCCACCAGTTTGTCGAACGCGGCATTGATGGCCTTGCGCTCGGCGCCATGGGGATAGGGGCGCTTCCAGCCCCAGGGGGTTTCGATAACCGCACGTTCCGGGGCGTGGTTAAGGAATGGGCTTTTCCCTCCACCAGCCGCGATCTTGTCCTCGACATAGCCCTGGAATGCGCGGGCTGCCATTTCGTGCGGCGTGGTCCAGTAATCAGATCCCCGCCCCTGGTCCAGTTCCTTGGCGTCCATGGCAAAGCTGGTCGGTACCTGCTTGGTCTTCTCGGAACCGGATTGGGCATCGGCCAGCATCTTGAGGCGGGCCGAGTAGGTGCTCATGCTGTCACGCAGCCGGTCCAGGATTCCTGCCTGGTCGGACGTGAAACCGGAACGCCCGCGTACGGCCTTGTTGATGGCGCTCAATGCCTCCAGAGCATCGTTTGTCCAGCGTGCCCCGCTCATGATCGAGCGACTGGAAACACGGGTACCTTCCTTGACGCTGGAGCGCAGTTCGGCCTCCAGGGCGGTGCCCTCAATGATCTGTTGCGCTACCGTATCGAACTGGGCCAGTTGTTCCGCCGTGGCCGGCTTGTTGTTTCGCTTCCAGTATTGCGGGTCCTTCTGCTCGGCTAGGTCCTGGCGCATGCGTTGCAGTTGGTCGGCGACGTTCTGACGGGCGCCGGCCACGAATCTATCGGCCCTGGCCGTGTCCTCCACGTACTGCTCGGCCTTGAGGGTCATGGTCTTCATCAGAGCCTGATAGGCCCCTCGGACCTCTTCGCGCACGCCAGAGTTGGTGCGCCGGAATCCGCTGCTAGCGGCGTCGTTCTCGAAGGAGTTGGAAGCCTTGAGGGAACGGGTACCGTCCTTGTCCGTCACCCATTCGGTCGAGGATTTTCCGTCCTGGCGGCCGAAATAGTGGTCCAAGGCATGGAACCATTCATGGGCCAGGGAGCCGGCGCCGTTCATTTTGGTCAGATTGATAACGGCCTTGTTCGGCTCATAGTGAGCCCGAGCGCCGCTCAAGCCATGACCACGGGCGCCAAAGGCCAAGGCCAGTTCGCCGTTTAGGCTCATTGCACGGGGCGGGATGCCCATTACCTCGGCCAGGTCCAAAAGGCCGTCGTAGGCGTCATCCAGCAGTTGCTGGCGTTCCTCCTGGTTGTTCCAGTTGCCGAACTCGACCCCCCGGAAGCCGAAGGTATCGGTGAAATCAGTGTCCTTGGCCGGCCCAGTGCGGCGCTCAACGCCTTCTCGCTGGGTAGATTGCGGCCGTGGCAAGTCGGTTTCCCCAAACGTCGTGCTGGTGTTGATGATGGCCTCGGCGTTGTCGGCCATGTAGCGCAGGGCTTCATCACGGGAGGGGAACGTCTGCTCAACCACCTTCACGCGCTTGCGGTCTGTCACATCGCGCCAGATTTCCCAGCCGCCATCCTTGCCGGCAGAGACAACGCGGTGCTTCTGTGCCACTGCCAGCAGGGGCAATGCCTTCTCGGCCTCTTCGCGAGTCGAGTAGTCGCCGGGCATCTTCTTGGCCTGGCCAAGGAAATCCGTCTTGCGAGTGTCGCGGATCACCCACCGCCCCACCTCGCCTAGCCGGTTGCTGGAGACCACTTGGCTTATTTCGAAGCGGCGGGCCCAGGCAGGGCGTTCATCTGTGGGCTTGGAAGCACGCTTGGCGCCAGACGTTGCCTTGTCCTTGCGGGCACCGCCGATCTTCTCGCCGAAGTCGGTGATCGCCCCTTTGGCGGCCATCACGGGAGCAGGTTTCTGCGCAGCTACCTGCTCATCCGAGAGGATTTCCGAAGCGCTGCCGCCCCACCCGGGCAGCAACTCCTGCAGGCCGCCCTCAGCAAGATAGGCCTTCATGGCGTTCTGGCCGGTCAGGGTGACGGCCTTGCCGTCGGCGCCGGTGATCTTGTAGGTGCAGGTCATTCGCCCAGCTCCTTGTCGATCAACAGGAGTCCGCACGGATCGTCGCCGGCTCGGTCAAGCCGGGCGATCAGGTCGCCGAACTCACCCACGGCTTTGCGCTGGATCTCCAGGAACTGCAGCAGAAACTGCCGGGTGACCTCGCTATCGCAGCGCCGGTACCAGTCGGAGTAGTCCCGTTCAAGCTGCAGTTCCGTGTCGAAGGCCGCCTCGATGGCATCGCGCAGGCTGGTGATCTCGTCCTCGGGCGCCTCGATGGTGGGAACGGTGGCCACGTCGCCGCGGTCGTTGATGAAGGAGGCCAGTGCCTGGTAGTGCTCGACCTCGTGCCCGGCCTCGGCCTGGAAATACTTCTGGGCACCGAAGTAACCCAGGCGCTGGCACTGGTTGGCCAGGTGGCGGTAGAAGTTCGAGGCGTACAGTTCCGCCTCAACTGCACGGTTGAGCAGGGTCTTCTCGTTGCTAGTCAGGAGAGATTTCACAGGCATGCCTTGTTGTCCTCAGTGAGGGAGTTGTGGCCGTTGACCTCCAGCTTCCCGGCATCCATCAAGGCGATCAGGATGTCGTGGAAGTCCGTTGTAACGGTCTTGATCTGCTCGGCCCGGGGGTGGTCGGCGGCTTCTTTCTCGGCCACCTTGCGCATGCGCCCCTTGGCGCCCAGGCGCTCGAACAGGGATTCCAGTTCGGAGGGCTGGGCCTGGGTGGCGTCAGCCTTGGCCGGAACGGCGGCTTCACTGGCAGTGGAGGTGGTCGAGCTGGGGAATTCATGTGCCAGCTTCACCAGGTCGCGGATCGGGGCATCCAGGCGGATGGCCTTCACGTCCGCACCGGCCTCGCGCGCAGCCAGCCATTGGTGATGCCCATCGAGCACATGGCCATCGCTGGAAATCAGGATGGAGCGGTCGCCGCCCTCGTGGGCCTTGGCCCGGGCCACCTTGTCGCGGGAGAACTCGGCCTGGGTCGGCTTGAGGCTTGCGGCCGGCACCGTTTCCTCCTGGTGCTGTACCCCCCGGGCGTTCATGAAGTTGGTCATGGCGCCGCGGTGCTCGGCCCTGATCTGCGGCATTTCGGCGCGTGGGATGCCCACCGTTCCGGTGTCCTTGTGGAACTCGGCCCAACCGTCGCCCAGGTCCTTGCCCTCGATGGCGGGTTCCTTGGGCGCGGTGGCCGGAGCCACCTGCGCATCGGTGGACGGAGCGGCATCGCCCTGTGCCTGGATGGCGGCGTGCAATTGGTCCCGGAGCTTCTTGTGCTGGGCTTTCAGGGTGACCGGCACCTTGCGGCTTTTCAGGGCAGCCTCGATGTCGCCACCCCCCTGCCCCATCGCCGCGGGCGCGGCGGCCAACACCTTGCCCTCCACCTCGCGCAGCTTGGCGCGCAGCCCGGCCACCTCGGCAGAATCCGCAGTGGCCGCAGGTAGAGCGGGAAGCGGCGCCGCCGGCGCAGTCACCTGAGCATTGGCTGCTTTCTTCGCCCGGACTCGCTGAATCCCTTCCTTCACGCTCGCCGGCGGGGCCTCATCCGGCGCCCCGGCAACGGCAGTCCCTTCATTGCTGGCAGGCGCCTGATCACCGGCCGGACTCTTCCCCTGCCTTCGGGCCAATTCTGCCGCGGCAGCCTCCCGGTAGCCGGCCTGGCCATTGGTGGTCAGGTATTGGAGCTGGGCATCGGTGCGGCCGGACAGATCGATACCGGAGCCACTCTGGCCAAAAGGCTCCTGAGCCTTTGCGGCCTCCGCCTGGACGCGGGCGCTCCGCAACTTCGCCAACTCCGACTGAATGCGGTTGCGCTCAAACACCAGGGTCTGATTCCAGCCACTGACCCGGGCCTGGCTGCGCACATCCTCCATGCGGGTGACCAGCTCCGCCTCCGGATCGGTAGTCGCCTCTTCGCCCTGGGTAATCTCACCGGTGCTGCTGCCGATCTTCTCGCCAGGGCTTTCCTTACCCTGGCCCTGGGCTACCTCCGCAGCCTGTGCGATGGCGGACTGCTGGGCAACGTGATCGGCGGCCCCGGAGTCCACCGCCAGGGCAGCCGCGCTGGACATTGGGCCGGCTGCCGGGTCCAGGCCCAGGCGTTGGGACGCGCTGCGGTTGTCGATCCCCACCGACTGGTAAATCTCGTCATCCGGGGTGGAGACGGAGCGGTTAGCTTCCTGCTCCGCCAACCGGGCGCGCTCTTGCTCGGCGGCCTTGGCGGAAAGTATGGCGGCGCCGTCGGGGGGCGTGGTCTGAGGAACGGCCGTCTCGCCGGCTTCCTGCTGTGCAAGCTCGGCGGCGCGTACCCGGGCCTCGTAGTTGGCTTGCCGGGCTTCGCCGGCCCCTACCTGGTTCCCGGGAACATCCACCGGCTGCGCGCCTTGGCCATACAGCTTTGCTCGTGCGGCAGTCCGCTGCGATTCGGGCAGGCCATTGATATAGGCGTCGACGTCTGCCTGCCGGCCTACGGTTCCATCAGGGAATGCCACCAGCGGGTCCGGCTTATAGCCCAGAAGGGGCTGGGCCTGCTGGGGCGTAGCCTGCTTCTCCGAAGGCTGCGCAAGGCGTGAGGCAGCACCGAAGCCACCACCCATCACCCCGCCGCCAATGGCCCCCATGGCCCCGCCGAACGCCGTGTCCTTCACTTTCTCGGCGGTCGTGGGATCTTGGTAGGCCGCCACCTGCTCAATCGGGTTCTGCGCCAGTTCCTCAGCGCCCTCGACCGCCGCGCCTTTCGCCAGGCCCTTGCCCACCGACCCCGCCAGGGTCTTCGCCGCAAACTTCTCGGTGACCTTCTTTCGGCCCTCTTTCGTGAGGGCAGACATAGCCCACTCTTGGGGGCCGAACTTGCTTTCGACAGCCCCCACGGCGGCGGCACCCACAGCGGCCCGGGCTTTCGCCCCCAGGTCGTTCTCGCGGCTCGGGTCGTCCTTGATCTGCTGTTCGCGGATACCGCCAAACGAAGGCAACGCCGCCACGGCCGCCGGGCCCAGCCAGGAAACCCCCTGGCCCACAATGGCCGTTGCCGGCGCAAACGGCCCGGTCAGCGGCGCCGCGGCGGTGATCGCCTGGCCCAGCACCCGGGCGCCCAGCATGCCGCCCATCGACCCCGCTGCATTGCCCACCGCCTCCTTGACCGCCGTACCCGGCTTGTCGGCAATGTCGCCCAGGGAGGTGACCGCCGTCGGGTTGGCGTCGATCACGCTCTGGCCGTACTGCTTCAGAGCGTTGTCCTGGCTTACCCCGGGTACGAAGTCGGCTGCCGCCTGGCCGGCGCCCTTGATCACGGAGCCGATGGACTGCTTGGCGGAGGCGACGAGGCCGCCGGGATCAGCTACCCCCTCATCGAACCGATCAAAATAATTCTGCGTTTGAGTCGCAGCCTTACCCGGCGTTTTCTGCTCCCTGTCGGCTTCGAACCGATCAAAGTAGTTAGCCATCCTTTTCCCCAAGAATCCCTGCCACAAGGCGGCCAGTCTCTAGAGGAATGAGGGAGGAAGCACACCCTACAGGGGGAAGGCGCGACTACCGGAATGAACGCACCTCGTGCCAATCGTCTCAGCCTTTGATCAAATTTGATCAAAGGCTTGAAGTACTACTACAATGGGCGCACATAGAAGACTGGCCGACGGCGGGCTACCATCCAAGTGGGATTCGTCCCCGCCTGCCCGACGCCATCCCCCCTACCTTTCCCCCCGCACATGCACACCTCGTTCTCCATCCTGATCGACGGTGGCTTCGTCAAGCGCAAGTTGGGCTCTCGCGCCGAGCCAATGAAGGCATCAGACTTGGTGCGATTGGTAGATCAGGTCTGCGCTTCTCCATATTTAAGGGACCACCAGCTTCACCGCGTCTACTACTACGACGCATCGCCACTGACCGAGGCTGTTGATAAACCGTTGCAGGGCGGAAAGTTGAACTTTGGTGCTCAGGCTATCGTCCAGCGAAGCCGGCAGCTTTTTACAGAGTTGGCCCGCATACCCTTCTTTTCCCTACGGCTTGGCGAGTTGGCGTTCCGAGGCTGGGACATTGGCTCACAGGCCCTCAAGGTAGACGCCCCTGAAGTTTCGATCACCAGCGACAACCTGCGCCCAAATATTGAGCAAAAGGGGGTTGATATGCGGATCGGCCTTGATATTGCGGCGCTTACCCTCAAGCACCACATCAAGGTGATCGTGCTCGTCACGGGTGATAGCGACTTCATCCCCGCTATGAAGTTTGCGCGACGTGAGGGAGCCCAGTTGTTCCTTGTGCCTCTTGGTCATGGAATCCGCGAAGGCATGTACGAGCATGCCGACGTTGTCATCGACATCAACCCAGCCCTTCCTAGGGCCAGCCAGCAGTCTGCGCTGCCGGCTGGCCTCCCTGCCTAAATCAAGTCGCCCTGCTGGCCCCGTAGGCCATCCGCTGGGCCAGGCGCTGGTTACAGGCCGAGGCCAGTTCCTTGTTGCTGGGCATCATCCCGTTGGGCTCCAGCAGCCGGCGCGGAAGCTCTTCCATCGAGACGACCATATCCCGGTTGCCGATGGTCATGGCCCAGGGCTTAGCGCTCCCCTCCCGATCAGGCATCCCCAGGCCGAACCGCCACCGGCCTTGGCGGCTGGCGTCGTCACCCCGAAGCAGGGCCTCGAACACCGTACAGGCCGCCACCGCCGCAACCTCGGCGGACCGGTCATAGGCCTGACGGATGCGCTCGGCGCCGGCGGCCCGGCCCTGGGCATCCTCCCGCCCCAGCACCTCCCCTTGGCCGGATCACCAGGCCGGGCATGGGGTAAGAGTCAGGGTGAGAAAGAGTGTGATGAACAGGATGGTGCGCATGGGAAGCCCCGCGTTATTGGTAAGTGGGGGCAAGGATGTGCGACTAGCGCACAGAATTCGCGTAGTTAAACCGCGGTTTTTTACCGATCATTTTTTCTGGATGAGCGCAAAAAGCCGCTCAGGGCGGGCTGAATTGCCTTGGCTGACAGGCCGGTGGATGACCGTTCATGGCGGCTCCATTACAATTCGCGCCACAGAGGAGATGGGCTATGACAAGAGTTGTATCGTTGTTTTCCGGGTGTGGAGGGTCTGACGCAGGGGTGATAGCTGCTGGTTTTGAAGTTGTGATGGCTAATGACCTCCTTCCCTATGCTCGAGACGTGTACCTCGCCAATCACCCTGAAACGGATTACCAAGTCAAAGACGTGACCAAGGTCGAGGCCTTCCCCGCAGCGGAGTTGTTAGTAGGGTGCTACCCCTGCCAGGGGTTTAGCCAAGGCGGGTTGCGGGACCCGTCGCGCAAAATTAATACCCTGTATCTGGAATTTGCCAGAGCCTTGCGGGCCATTCGACCCAAGGCCTTCATTGTCGAAAACGTCTCGGGCATGGTGCGCAAGAATTTTGCGCATCTCCTGCAAGATCAGTTCAAGGTGTTTCAGGAAGCGGGATACCGTGTCAAGGCGCAGGTGCTGAATGCCGTCGATTACGGCGTGGCCCAAGAGCGCAAGCGTATCTTCATCGTTGGCTTGCGTGATGATCTAGGGGTGGAATATGAGTTTCCAGAGCCTACCCATGGGGAAGGGCGTGGAGCGGCCCATCTCACCATTCGCGACGCCATCGGTGACCTGCCCGAATGGCCGGAAGGTGAGTTCTATGCTCGCGACTTCCATTGGTACTATCTGAGCCGAGACCGGCGCCGTGACTGGGGTGAGGCTTCAAAAACGATTGTGGCCAACCCTCGGCACATGCCCCTTCACCCGATGAGCCCGCCGCTCAAAAAGCTGGAACATAACGTTTGGCGATTTGAGACGGACGCCCCGGCTCGGCGATTTAGCTACCGTGAGGCGGCACGGCTACAAGGCTTTGCTCGTAACTTTATATTCCCGGACACCGAGCGCAGCAGCCTAGACATGCGCTATAAGGTTGCCGGGAACGCCGTCCCTCCACCGCTGTTCGAGGCAGTAGCTCGGGCGCTTCCCGCGGTGTGGGACTAAGCTGCGGCAAGGGCTCTAATATCGTCCAGAAGTGGGAGCTCAGGGAAGTCGTCAAGCAGGTCATACTGCGTCGAGAGTCTGAGCAGACGAAGACGGTCGACAATGATCGCCTCGCCTATATCGGATTTATAGGCCCAGTCACCATCTGCATGGCGCAAGTCTAGCGGCATAAAGTAATAGGTTGCCCAGCGGTGCATCACCGGGAAGTGCCGGAAATGCTTGGAAGGTGATGCCTCAAGATGCTTAAACGACCAATCCTCCTTTGAGCAACCGCATTGGGCAAAGGCCATCGGCATTCCGTCGCGGACGTCGGCCATGGGATGCCAGGCCACGATGTCGATTCCTCCGTCTCCCGTATCGTTTGCTTTGAAGTCTCGTTCCTTGAAGTTGGCAGTGCAGCGAATATCGCTTGCCAGCTTTGTCATTTTCTCGAAAAGCGTGCCCTGGTAGTGCGCAGCTTCTCCCCCACTCGCCCAGGTTGGGTAGACCGTGCTTCCAGTTGGCATCAGCTTGCAGAAAACTAAATGACATGCTTGCTCAAAGAATCGGCCAAGTTCTGCACGCCGATTTCGCGGCGCGTGACGCATTAGCGATGCGAGCAGTAACTTCAGGTAGGCCTCATTCTCTGCCGTTAGGTCAGCAATTAACTCCAGCGTGTCGCCATCATCTGAAACCCTGTAAGGGTAGGCTGCGCCGAACTCGCTGGAACGCGTCGCGGCAAAAATTGCAATGTCGCGCCACCGGGTTTCCTCATCAGCTGTACGGTTGATCGCCGTGTCGCGGTTTCGTCGGAGCAGGGTAGAAAGGTCGCCTCGCGAATAGCAGTGGTCCGGATGAACCAATGCATGCAGCTCCACAAAGTCTGCCCAGAAAAGGGGATCTGCCGCTGACGGTGGAGTTTCCATGGCCAGCAGCATTTCAGTCCTCCAGCTTATCGCGCAAGTAACCCCTGATCATTCTTGTGTCGTCAGCAAGCTTTTCGGACAGTTCGAGGTGCTGCATGGTTAATGGATTGGTTGTGGGGAGCATGTTCCATATCGTTTGGATATGCGCTCCTGGGCTTGGGTAAATGCAGTAATGAGGGCTTGCTGAGGGCCTTCGCTGTATAGATAGGCCTCGCTCAGCCTAGAAGTTTTTTCAAGAATCTCAATGGCTGCATCGCTGCTGACGATTTCGGACAGTTTATCGATGTTCCGAGACTCGCCGACGATCGTCCTTCCCTGCTGATCACGTGGGAACATCCAGCTGAAGACTCGTTTCAGGTTATCTATTTTGAGGTCCGGCATGTCGATGTCGGTCCTACCTTCAAGCCCGAGCCAGTCGGTAATCTTTCGATAGTTGAGCGCAGTGGTCAGGTACGAAAACTCGACATCCTTCGCCGTCATTGGGAGATGGAAAAAATTTTGATTATCGGCGGCGATATAAAGCCCCAGTGCTGTCAGTAGCTGGCCGACATAATCAGATCGGCTGCCAATGTCCTTCGCTAGGGACTTCAATTGAGTGGAGTGATCGAGGTCTGCGTAGAACTCTTGACGAATACTCGCCAAGTACTTGGCTTTCGATAGTGAATCCCACTCTTTAATGCCAGTGATGTGCCGATAACCCAAGTAGCGCATCACATCTCGGCGCGTAGGGTATTCGATGCATGGAAGTACGGTTGGTGGCACTACTTCGGCTTCATCGCGCAGTTGTTCGACACTTGTTTTGCGACGGGGAGGTGGTTCTAGTTCTCTGTTGAGCAGCTTGACAGCAGCCAGGCGACGGTTGCCTTCAACTACAATGAGAATTCCATGTTCGCGGGTCACCAGCAGGGGCTCGCCTTCGAAATAGCCCTTTTGACCAATCGAAGCAATTAGATCCTGAACTCCTTCGTCATCAAGCATCTCTTCGATGACATCTTCGTCACTGGGATTTTGGCTAAGCCGATAAAAACGAGGGTTCTGGGGATCAAAGGAAAGTTCCTTTGACGCTATCCGCTTAACAACAGGTGGCTTGGTCATCATAAGTTCCAATGGGCCTGATCGAAATTGTGAGCAATTTTACCCGGCGTGATGATGTATAGATCGCTAGCGTCTTCTTGATCGAAGAGCCTTCCGCCACTCCCACGGCCGCACAGGATCAGGCTCTGCCCACAGCCCCGCCCGGGCGCCCCGAGCCTCGTCCTGCACCTGATACAACGACCGATCAGTGACATACCGGTCATAGACCCATGCCATCCCCCTGCGGACCTGCACGACGTTCGCATCCACGCCGGCGCAGATCACCCGGGCCACGGTGCGCCCGTAGCGGTCCTTGGCCTGTGGGACGATCTCGGCATCCTTGCCGAAACACATGTCAGAGAGCGACTCCTTCGCCCGGGCGCCGAAAGGCTGCTTCTTCTCGGGGGCATCAATTTCAGCAAGGCGGACCTTTACGCGTTCATCGCCTAGGCACAGGGCTGTGAGGGTATCCCCGTCGGTGACTCCAACTATACGGCAGAAAATGCCAGCATTAGCGCACAAGGGCATCACCGCGAACATACCGAAAGCCAACGCTGCCGGATGAAACGGAACAAGCCGCATCAAGACCCCTTGTAGTGTTTCCCCTGCAAGCCTTGGCTGCCCAGAATGGGGCAAACCATTCTGTGAGGTAGCATCATGCGTGGGATCAAGCCTGGGTGCAAAAAATTTGCTGATGGTGGAGTTACGGGCCCCGGCCTCGGCTTCCCCGTTCTTCGTGGCGGTCCCATCCGTGGCCCGGGCTCCGGTACGTCAGACTCCATCAAGGCCGTGGTCCCGGAAGGCAGCTTCATCATGCCTGCCGACTCCACGAAGCAACTCGGCGAGGAGACCCTGGCCGAACTGGGCCGAGGTTTCAAGCCCGGCGTACCTGTGCATCTCAGCAACGGAGAGTACCAGTTTCCCCCGGAAGAGGTCTATGCCGCTGGGGTTAAGGCGCTCACCAAGCTGAAGGATGCAACCCATACTCCCACCACCCAAGGCGTAGCCGCTGGCTTCAAGCCCGGCATGTTCTTCGCCGACGGCGGGGTAACGCTCCGCGGGAGCAACCCGGGCTCCCTGCTTCCTTCCGAACGCGATGTCCCGACCCCCAAGTCCCTGGGTGATCTGTTCAATGAGATGACCCCATCCGGCCGCGCCGATAATGCCCTTGCGAAATCTCGGGAAGGCCTGGATACCTCGGGTGAGACTTCGGCCCCCTCTGCGCCTGTGGGGGGCAGCGCACCGGCTGCTGCCTCCGCGCCATCCACTGCCTCCCCGTCGGCCAGCTTGCCCACTGCGCCTTCCCCCAGCGCCCCCCCGAGCGCCCTTGCCCTTCCCGACGGGTTCAAAGCGCGTGATATGGGCGGAGGCATCACCAAGGTCACCGGCGGATCCTCTCCGCTATATACCAACACGGACCCGGGCCAAGCCGTTGAGCAGATGAAAGGGCTTGGGGCAAAGCCTTGGCAGACTCAGACTTTGGGCACCCAGCCGGCCCCGTCCATCCCCCAGGGCACCCCGGGCGATGCGCCGGCGCCTGGCATGCCGGCAGCCTCCGGCCCTGGGCTTGGTGCTCCGGTCGTTGGGAGCGGGTTCAACATGCGCGCCGACAACGAGGCCCGGGCACAACAGAACGCCATTCGTGAATCGGCGATCGGCGGCGGGGCACGGGGGTTTAGTGCCACCCATGGCCCGGCGGCGACATTCAACGTCCAAGCCGAATACGATGCACTGAAGAAAGCCCAGGACTGGGCCAACTTCGGCACGGAAAGCATCATGAACCGCTCCGCCCGCGACCCCAACGGATTGGCCGCCCGGGCCGAGCGCAATCACGGGTTCGACCATCGCCTCGGCTTCCTCCAGCACGCCATGGTCCAGGGCCAAGGGGCGTTCAACCAGACAGATGCCACAGCGGCCGCGGCGCAAGTGCGCAATGCTGAATTGGCACTTCGCTATTCCCAGGCCAATGCCACCAACGCCCTGCATCGCGACGAACTGGATCTCAAGAGAGCGGCACAAGGATTCCAGACCCGGGCCGCACTACGCCAGGAAGCCCTTTCCCAGAAGTACGAGGCCGCCACAACGCCGGAGGAACGCGCTGCCATCGCGCAGCAGATCCGCGACCTGTCTGGGAAGCAGGACCACGCCAACCGGTTCACCGTGGTACCTGGTGGCCAGGAGATTGATCCGACCAGCAATCAGCTGGTGACCAGGCCGGCTCGGGTGCTCAACAATCAGACGGGGAAGTTCGTTGAACAAGGGAAAGATTTCTCGCGTTCTCCCCCACCGCCGGCAGCGATCGAAGCCCTCAAGAAGAACCCAAGTTTGGCAGCTGAATTTGATCAAAAATATGGCGATGGAGCATCATCACTTCACCTACGAGGATGATCATCGAATTGGTCAAAGTAGTTAGGCCTTTTCTGCGTAGGTGGAGCATCCTTCAAGAATTCGTCCACTGTCACTGCCTTCGCACCTGGTGAAGCGGGGTCTTCGTACAGTCGCCGGCACGCTGCCCCGATCATGAGTGCAGCCCGCTCACTCCGGGTGTCGGCCGCTTTCTTCGCCGTGCACTCGGCGCCACTCTTGAACCCGAACCAATCCCCCCGTCCTGAGCCCAGGCCTACGGTCTGGAACCCACCTGGGAACTTGGCAGTGCACGTCTGCACGATGGCGTTTGCAGCCACGTCGTTGGCTACGCCTGGGAGCTTGTCTAGGAGGCAGGTGGCGTAGTTGCCGCCGGCCATTGCTGGGGCTGCAACGAAGAGCAGCAGCAGGGACGTGTGTGAGATTTTGGTGCTCATGCCTACCCCGTACTCAGAAGGCATGAAATCTACCACATCACTCCGTCGTAATCGTCTGACGTTGGCCTCATTTTCCGGAGGGAACAGCCCGAAAGCTAACAGGGGCAATGCTCTTTAACCGGATCGACTTCACAGCGAGAAAATCCTGTATTTAGTCAAGACTTGGGCAGCATGCACTACATGTAGTAGATTCATCACTGAACTGACACTACGACTCGCAATAAAAAATCCCCACCTCAGCTCCGCTGTGATGGGGATCGTAGTGTTCGTTCAAAGTCCCAGCTAAGGGGAGGCCCTCGCAAAGCACACCCTGGCTGGTTTTTCTATAGGGCGATTCTCCACGTTTCACGACACTAGAGTCAACATACTAGTTGCTAGCGTAGTGAAAAATGGTCGCCTATCTGAGGAAGATCACGCATGAACTTTGTTGATGCACCACCGGTTGTCATCCCCATCCCCCCTTCCTACAGCGCGTGGGAAGGAGGCCCCAATGGATAACTACACCCTTCTCCTCATCTTCTTGATCATCCTGGCGACAGGCCGAATGATAAGGTGAGATAAGAAGCCCGCCCCGTGCGGGCTTTTTTGTGGCCCCCGTAGCGATCAGGCGGCCACGCTGGCGTTGTAGCCGGTGCCCGCCGAGGCGTGCACGTTGTTGAACAGGCTCGCGGTGATCGTTGCCAGAACCTGGGCCTCGGACAGCAGCGACTTGATCCGTTGCTCCACCAAGGACAGCTCTGCTGCCTGATTCTTTGCTGCCGCTTCCAGGCCGGTGGAAACGTTGAATTGGCTGACCTTGGCGGCCAGCTCCTGGGCGGAAATCCGGCTGTTGTAGAACTGCGATGCGGACGAGATCAGCTTGGATTGAGCGTCGTAGCCGATGTTCACCAGCCGGCCGGCCATGTCAGGGCCTGAGGCCAGGGCCTTGATGTACTCCATGGCGCTGGTCATGGCCATCTGCCGGCAGTTGAGCAACTTCTCAACGGCGAACTTCATCTGCTCGACCGACATGATGGCGATCTTCCGGCTGCTCTCGGCGATCCCATCCTGGGCTTTCTGCTGGATCTGCAGCACGGCCGTGGCGGCGGCTCCCGGGGGAAGCGGATAGCGCCTGGCGGCGAAGCTGCCCAGCACCTCCTCGGTCGCTCGGGTGGCATCGGCCAGGATGCGGCCCCGGTCGTCTTCGAGCATCTGCTGCTGCACGGCCAGGGGTACCCCGGCGTTCGGGTTTGCGACCGCAGCCTCAAGCCAAGATTGCACCGCCGTGTAGTCGGCGCTGTCGTTGGGGAAATAGCTGGCCTGGAATGCCGTGTATTTATCGGACAGCAGGGCTACCAGTTCCAGATATTGGGTCTTGTACTCCCCATAGATTCCGCTGGTGTCCACGGTGCTCGGGATGTTCACCGCGGGCTCGTTCAGGGTCGGGGCCCCAACCGTCCCGGCAGAGACCGTGGGCGTCCCTACGGTATCGAGGTATCCGCCGGCGCCATTGATGGCGGCCATCTTGTCCATGTAGACGTTGCCGACCACGGACCCGGAATTCCAGGCGGTCTCGATGACGCTCTTGAGGGCCCCCGACGTGAAGGCGCTGGCCGGGTTGGCGTCGATGCCCGCAGGCAGGGGGATGGTAACGGTAGGAATCAAGGTACTCATTTAGCTCTCCTAGCACCACGTCTCGCCGGGAACCGTGGTGTATTGGTCGGTGACGGGGTGCCAGGACACCCAGAAGCGATTCTTTTTGTCGCGTGCCGGTTCGGCAGGCAGGGAGACAAGATGGCCATTCAGGGTCACCACATCCCGGTGGGCAAGCAGCACTACGTTGTTGCTGGCCATCAGGGTGGGCTTTGTGGTTGGCTCGTTTGCCCAAACCACGCCTTCGTTCTCGTGCAGGACCCAGCCGTAACCAAGGCTCGTGGCGGTCCACCAGGTTGTGGCCACCTCCCCCCACCTATCAACATGCTCAGCAACCTTCTCGTTGTTTCTCAGGATGCGAATCGTGCGCGATGCCCGTCGCTCGTAATTGACGGTCCAGCTCAGGTCCGGGAGGCGCTTAATCCAGGTCGTGGCCCCGGCAGCCGATACCACCCACTCGCACGTATGGTCTTGGTCGAAATTCGTTGTCTGCGTCGAGTCTCCTTCAACGGCATCGATCAACTCGCAGGTCATGACCTGTAGGTTGTTGGCGGCGTCGTACCCGGCAAAAACGGGATAGCGCCTGGTGCGTTGCCCAACATCGAGCAGGATCTGCTTGGGGGTTACTGGCGACACGTAGCCGGCCTTGTATCGGTAGCTTCCATCCGGCTGCCGCACACCTCCTCCCCCCGTCCACATCAACGAAACATAGGCGTTGTAGTTCGTATCCCAATACGCGCTGGGCAACCAGGTGTTGGCGTAGTACCCAATGCAGAGCCCAGGCGCCCAACTTTTCGTATCGGAGTAATCGGCGGCAGAGGAAACCGTTCTCACCGTGGCTGTTGGGAGTTCCGTTCGTGATCCTCCGGCAAAGGTCACCTCCCAGATTCCAAAGGCCTCCTGGGACATGCGCACGTCCAGGGATGGACCCGGCATTGGATTGGTGGGTATCCCGAAGAGGATGACGCACGCCTTCTTGCCGTCAGGGGACGAGGTCACATGCCAGGTGCAGTACCGATTAAGGGAGTCGGTCCAGCGCGAGAAGGGCAAGGAAACGTTGAGGATTCCCTCCCCTTCCGGGTAATTCGCCCTCGGCCGCGTCCTTTCGGCCCGGATGTTGAGTGAGATCGCCCCACTGGTCACGGAACTTAGGTCGGTTGTCCCGGTATAGGCATTAACGGTAATGCTGAACCGCTCACCGTCTTCCGCTTCATATGGCTGCGTGTTGTTGAGCCGAAGACCAGATGGGAGGTCATACGACCGCATTTCGCCGAACAGGACAGCATAGGGCTTCACGGAGCGGCCTGGCACGGTCCCAGGGGCCGGCAGCGCCTGCCCATCCTTGGAGAGCTTGGCCAAGTAGGTGTAGGGCAGCGAGATGTGCTGGAGATTCGGGAATGCGAAGGTGCTCCCGTCATCGGTAACGATATCCAGCCCGCTCACATTCGAAAGCCGGCTGCTGATCTTCCCGTGCATGGTAGTACCCGCATAGAAGGTGCCACCATCCAGAATTCCGGGAAAATAGAAATTGTTGTCTCTCCCCCCGGGGTGCCACATTTCCGCCACGTCCTGGCCTTCATAGGTGATCACCTTGGCGTACTTGGCTCGCTCAACACCGGTAATACTGGTTGTTTTCGACTGCCAGAAATCCAGGACGCCATCTGCCACCACAAGCCGTTTAACCGTGCTCGATCTGGTCGAAGTCGGAGCCTGCGGCGTGGGTGAGTAGTTGCCTCCCAAATACAGGGCCCAGGAGTAGAAGAAGCACAGCATGCTTTCGACGGCCGCCTCGATGCGCTCGTGGACGATGCTGATCGCCCCGCCCCGCGTCTTAATCAGGGTTGTGGAGCCGTCGGCGTTGATTCGCTGAATCGTCCTGAACCCGGTTGTGTCGATCGGCGCAAGCATCGACCGCTCTTCGGCCTTGTTGATCCCCCCGAATCGGGATGGAAACAGGTCGTCCCAGGACATCAGATCCTCCGCGACAACGGGATGGCCGTCAGCTCCAGCCGATCCAGTTCGAAATCTGCGCCGCCCGGGTTGATCAGTTCGAATTTCAGGTAATTGGCCCGTAGGCCGCGCCCAGTATCGACCCGCTGGCTTCGGGTAAAGGCATCGGTGCGCCGGGTCTTGTAGGTGTACTGGTCTGCTCCGTTGACCGTGATCCGCAACGCCACGTCACCGGTGGCCTGTACCCCCAGATACGCCGTGGCAAGGCTCTTGAGCCGAGATGTGCCGAAGTCGGAAGACCCGAAGTCCACCACCGCCTCGATGGCGGCCCCTGCGTCGGTATCGCCCTCCAGCAGGTGGACCCCGTCACCGGTGGCCCCGTAGCACTTCCCGAGGATATTGGCGAAGCTGTTCAAGCGGAATTTGTCGTACCTGGCGGTCGCTCCCGTCTCCAGCGCAAAGGCCCAGGTCGTGACGGGATCTCCGCCGACAGCCGCAGCGCTATCGAACACGGAGGTGATCAGGGTCCGCATTCCGCCCTGCTCCCGCACCACTGACGCCCCATAGCCGGCGCCACCCGTAATCACGTTGGCCTCCTGCACGTTCTTGGCGAGGCCGTCCTGGGATCCGATCACCATGCCCCTGGGCGAGTACCACCACACGTCGTTGCTGTTCGGCATGGTGCAGCCAGTGCCTAGCACGGCCCCGTAGGGCAATACCGGCATCATCTCTGCCTGGGCGATATCGGCCCCCTGCAGCCACCATGTGGTGTCGCCGGCCGCCACGTAGACCCCGTTTTGGCAGGGTTCCATGAGCGTGATGTCCGCGTCGAACGGGATGTAGCCCTTGGTCGGGTCGAGCAGGCCACGGTGGTAGGGCTCGGTGTAGTAGAGCATGGCCCCCCGGGCCACCAGCACCCGACCGTTGTACCCACGGATGATCTGTCCGCCAGGCAGCGTAGCGCGTTGCCAGGAGGTAGGCGCCCGGGAGAGCGCCGGCAAGTCGCGCAGTTCGAAGACCGGCATCAGCACGGAGACCAGCAGCGAGGCAGCCAAGTAGAACTGGGCGCCGTTCGGTTCGGTCATGAAGATGTTGAGCACTGCTGCCTCGGGCGGGGCAACGGTGCTCAGGCCGGTGAGCTGGATGGCGTCTCCGGCCTGAACATCAAGGGCTACAGGGTAGGTGCCCGGGGATTCGGCGCCGTCGGCCTCGGCCCAGGCCACCATGAAGCGGTATTGCCCAGCCGGGATGCTTCCACCACCAGGAACCCGAAGGGGGACGGGTGCTGTCGAGGGGGCATCAAGCCAGTTGGCCCGATCCTGCCCGGCCGCGGTGACGCGCCGCACCCGGTCCCCGTCCGTCCACACCACGTCGTCGTTGATGCGGGCGTAGGACAATCGAGCGCTGGCCAGCCCGGTGAACAACGGGGTCAGCGCCAGGGTCAGCGGGTCGATCCGGTGTAGGGTGTCCGCGTCCGCCACGAATGCGGCTTGCTCATCGCCCCAAAGGGAATGCGCCCCGGGCAGAGGGGTTATCAGGCCAAACCCGGCCCGGCGTTTCAGCGTACCGGCGGCCGTGATATCCACGTTCACCGCATCTGCCAAGAACGCCCCCTCCTCGCCCACGAGTTGCGTTGCCGGCAGGCGGTTGTTGATGCCCTTGAAGGGGCCGAGCTTGATGGGGTCGATCACACCCAGAACCCTTGTACGTGCTGCGGGACATCCTCCCGGGTGCTGCGCCGCAAGTCCGCATCCGGGCGTAGGCCGAAATAGTCCGTAAAGGCCGACTCGGCCACGGCGGCGCGCTTCCCGTCGAAGATATCGGCATCGGGAATGCTGAATGCCCGGAACAGCACCCACTGAACCAGGTGCAGGTGGTGGATGGCGTTGATCTCGGGCTCGTCGTCCTTGGCCTCCAGGTCGTCCAGCTGGGTGCGGAATCCCTCCAACAGCAACGTTCCGGGCGCGCTAGGCGTCGGCACCAGGCGCAACGCTCGGTCCTTCTGGATGGCGTAGATGGGCGTCCCGGAAGCGTCGCGCCAGTCACGCACATTGGCGTCCAGCCATTCGGAGGACACCAGGGAAACAGGCCGCCGCACCGGTTCACCGGCCAACTTGAAGCCGCTATGGGTGATCTCGTACAGCGCCGGGTGGTGCTTGTACGTGCCCTTTCCTACGCTGACCGAGATGTTGCACACGCTGGTGTTGCTGTTCTCGTGGATCAGCCGGGCGCGGATGCACGCCTCCCGCTGGGCCTCGTTCAGGAAGCCCCGCACCTCGTCATCGCTGACGAAGAACGGGGCCACCTGGTCCTTAGCCTCAAGCCGGTAGCGGGCGATCAGCTCGGCCAGGGTCATACGACACCGAATTGATCGATCATCTGCTTGACCTGGGTTTGCAGAGCCCCAGCGCTCTTGCGCTTATCCAGGTCCTGACGGTAGTTCACCTTGGCGAACTCGACCAGGGCCGCCTTGTCCATGCGATCCACCTGGTCGTAAAGGGCCTGGATTTCTTCCAGCTCTCGGGATTTCTGGGTCTGCTCGCCCTTGGCCTGGGCCAGCACCTGGGCGGTGTCGCCAGAGTCCTCCCCGTCTCCTGCAGGCTCAAACAGGTCGGAGTGCTTGAGAAGTTTCCGAGCCAGTTCGGGCGGGATACGCCGTACCTGCCGGGGAAAGAAAACCAAGCCGGAGTTGTAAACACGATCGAACCACTCGTCGCGCTTGCCGATATAGCGCACGGCGTCCAAGCCGTCGGGCTCGCCTTGAGCCTTGACGGTTCCGGTCACCATGGGGAGCTTGGTCAGGGCTTGGGCCACCGCCTCGTCGGCGTCCGGGATGTCCTTGAGCGCATGGACGGTGGCGCGGAACAGGTAGTCCTTGGTCTTCTGCTCGACCGGCAGGTCAGCATAGGGAACGCAGCAGGGGTGCAGTTTCTTCTCCGGGTCCTTCTCGGGCCCGTACTGCCAGCCATCGGCCAACTTCTGAGCCAGCCAGGATTCATGGGACTGCTCGGGCGTAGCGTCGGGGTTGGCGATGTGCATGTCCACGCCGGCCAGGGCGGAATTCTTCTGCCACTCGGGCGCATCGTCCCAGGTGGGTTGGGAGGCGTCGCCCAGGGAAGCGCAGTAGGCGGCGTTGATGGTGTGGGCGATCGCGGCGATCAGTGCGCGTTTCATGGGCTCCAGCTCCGGTATTGGGTATGAAGGGATAGGCCGACCGAGGCCGGCCTATCTGTCGGTGAGGCGCCGGTTAGCGAGCGCCGGTCAGCTCGCCGGTGACCAGGGCCTTGATGTCGCTGGCCTTGGCGTTGGCCGCGCCGGCAATGGTCAGGGTCAGGGTGGCCGCCTTCGGCAGAACCACCAGCTTGGAACCGGTGGCGCGCTTGCGTCCGGCGGCGGCCAGGTCGATCCCGGCGCCGAAGTAGGACGCATCCTGCGGCACGCCGGCATCGTCCACGCCGTCGGCGTACTTGAAGCCCAGGGATCCGGTCACGCTGGCGGTCATGGGCGTGGTGACGAACAAACTGGCGTCCTCCAGGCGCATGCCCGGGGGAAGCAACCCAAGCTCCACCACGGTGCCAACAGCCAGGGGGGTGGCATTGTCGGCGTTGAGCGCGCCGCCGTTGGCGGCAGTCGCCAGGGCAAAGCTCAGGGAGGTGACGTTGCCGAAGGGGGAGAAGCCGCCGAACTGGCGGCTCTGGTACTGATTCACTTTGACGGTAGCCATGTTGGCCTCCTAGAAAGACTTCGAATTCGGGGGGGGGTCAGCGAGATAGCGCAGGGGCCGGAATGAACCGGCCCCTTCTCTTAATTGCGGGCGCCGATGATGGGTACCGTGGTATCCAGCACGGTGACGCCGTAATCGGTGATTTCCTTGCCCATGCCCGTATCCACTTCAAAGCGGACCTTCGACACGCCCCGGATAGAGCCGATCAGCAGCTCCACCTTATCGCCGTGGTCCAGTTCCTTCTCGGACCAGAAGAAGGGAATGCCCGACTTGTCGGACGCCGCCAGCGCTTCGGCAATCGCCTGGCCGCCAAGGATGATCGAGCGGTCGATTGCGAACTTGTCCGTGAAGCTGGCCGGCACCCGAACCTGGGATTCCGTTTCGTTATCCAGGTTGGGGCAATAGTTGATCGGATCACCGGCGTAAAAGCGGATGGGCTTGGGCATCTTGATCAGCAGGAACCCGTTCCACAGACCGGCCTCGCCCAGGAACAGGGGATGCTGGTTGGCCTGGTTGGCCCGGGCCATGGCAGACGCCTGGAACTGGCGGAATGCCGGATCGGCGGCGAACTTGTTGTACTGGGCCGGGGACAACAGCCACACGCGCAGAGGCGAATCCGTGGCGGCCTTGTCACCCTCGAACTGCACGATGGGCGGGGGGAGCGGGATCTGATCGAGAACCGTCCGCATGGAATCCACCGTGTCCATCTTGAAGAAGTCGGAGGACGTGATATCCAGTTCCCCAGCGTTGTCCACCACTTTCCCCACACCGGAGCCGTCAGCGACGAAATGCCGGTTGCGGGTCGGCGCTTTGACGCGGTTCACCATGATCTCGGCAAAATCGGGGTCAGCCGCGGTCGGAACAACCCACTCGATGTTGTTGTGAAATCCGCGGTCACCGGCCATGTGCACCAGCAGGGTCTGGTCAACATAGCGGTCCATCAGATCCTGCGCAGCAGGGCGCCCCAGCTTGCGGAACTCCACCGGACTGCGGATGGAGCTCATGGCGTCTCCCAGGTCCAGCGGGAAGCGGGCCTGATTGACGTGCAGGCGGTCCTGGGTGATCGACATGCCAGTGCCACGGCCTTCGGCGTACTTCGAGCCCATGATGGGCTTGGCGCCGATGGGGTTCAGCAGGTGGAAGGTCACCTCGTCGCCCTTGCCCTTGCTCAAGTCCTGGCAGCGGACGATGGGCATGTGCTGGGTGGTCTGCTTGCGCAGCGTGGCCTCGGCGCCGGCGGTGCCGGCCGGCATCTTGCCGGTCAGGCGGTTGAGCACCGAGTTGCGCTGCATGTGGGTAGCGAACAGGCCAACGGCCTGTTGGACCATATTGGTCTTATCGCCATAGGCGGCGTAAGTCTTGGCGGCAGTCATGCTGCGTTCCTCTCAATTAAATATTGCGGTTCAGGTAGCGCTCGATCTGCTCCGGGGTCATATTCGCGCCGACTATGGCATCGAGCATTCCCGGTCCAGTCATCCCCGCCAGCTGTTCGTCCAGCGTCATCGCCGAGGGCCTGCCGCCCGGAAAATCCGAGAGGCTGGCGGGCACCTTGCTAGGGGCGCTGTTGATGGCGGCCTTGGCCGCGGCTTTCACGTCCTCCGGGGTAGGCATCTGTGCCGGGGGCGTTTGTGCCGGGGCCGCTTGAGTTGCGCCCGTGGCCTGTTTGAAGCGGTCGAACAACTCGATGACCTGCTGGGCGGTGCCCTTTTCGAGCACTGCCTTGCAGGCATCGGCGACAAAGGACGGCTGGTCACCAATCCACTTGGCCAGCTCCTGGCTTTCCACCAGTGACTCGGCATCGGGGTGCTTGGCGTAAATCGCTTCGATGTGGGCTTGGGTGGCGTCCTGTGCCTGCTTGCTCTGGATCGGCTCAAGGGCCTTTCCCACATGGGCTGCGACCTGCTGGGCAACCAGCGTCTGGATGCCATTCGCCAGCGATTCCTCGGAGAAATCCCCGAAGATGGCCGGATCGAACCCCTGATCAATTGCGGCCTGGGCCGCTGCGACCTGGTTGTCGACCTGGGTCGGCGCCTGACCGGCCTCGGCGCGCTGCTGGGCCAGTGCCTGCAAATCTGCAAGCTGGGCCTGTGCCGCTTCCGCTTTGGCTCTCCAGTCCTGTGCCGCCTGGCGGGCTTCCACCAACTTCTCGAAGTCGATGGTGTGCTTGCCGTCCTTGGCGAGAATCACGGTGTTATCCGGGGTCAGCTCCGGCGCGCCGGTAGTGGCGGGCGCTTGCTGGCCGGGGGCCGTAGATTCGCTGTTCGATGCGTTCGGTTGGGCCGTGTCGCTGTTGGCTTGTGTCCCTGCTTCGGCCGCGGCGCCGGGCTGCGCCACGCTTTCCGGCGACGGTGCGCCGGTATCGCCCTGCATGCCCATCTCAAGGAGTTGGGCCGCCAGTTCCGGGGTCATTACGCCGTCATGCGACTGGATGAACTCGTTTTGTTGGTTGGTGATCGTCATGCCTGTTGTCCCGCCACATATCGCCGTGGCCGCTGGGGTCATCAGCAAGCGGATTGCTCCGCGCATCGCCTGGCGCCGTCGCGCTTGGCTTGCGTTGCAGTGTGGGATTCAGGGGGGCGAAAAAAGAAACCCTACAGGGGGGAACCTGTAGGGCCTAGGGTGTTGCTGGTGCGCTTATCGACTACCAGATCGCCTCGGGTGGTATTGCCGCTAAAGCGTTACAAGCGAGCGTGTTCAAAGATCAGAGATTCAGCGATCACGCACTGTTGACGGTCGATTACGATCGGGGCTTGTGAGTAATTGTCGATCTAGGCATAGGTCACCTCTCGGCCAGAAGCGATCTCTGGGAGGCTGGGAAGCTGTTGTCGCTTCTCGCACATGGGGAAGCCCGAACGCTCAGTGTCAGCCAGAGTGTGACGCCCGTCGCCGACCCCAGCCGTAACGATCACAGTAAGCGTGCGAGTTCAGATACCGGCCCATCAGCGAGATTCGGTTGAATGGACTAGTCTCCGGCAGTCGAAGTCGGAACTCTCGCCCACAACTTCGCCATGCTCCGGGTCTGGTTTACACTCGTCCTTATCTAAAAGCCACTTACACGGATGGAGCCGACATATGAGCGTTGCAGCAGCAGGTTTCGGAAAAGCAATTCAAGTTGCTGAGGAAAGTGCCAGGGAACTGTTGCCCGGGCTATCCGATTTGAAGTTGGAGGGCGTAGTCATTTCGGGTAAAGACTACGAAGTAACCCTTAGCTATTATATTTCCGGTCAAAGTCCACTTGAGCTTTCCCAGCGCAGCAAGAAGGAAACCCTAGGCTTGCTTGCGGCAATGATGACTTCACGACGAGAGTACAAAGTGTTCCTGGTTGATAAAAACACTTTCGCCTTCCGCGGATTCAGAGCCTACAAAGAATGACGAAGGCCAAACGTCGGGAATGTCAGCGATTATTGATTGACACCAACCTTTGGCTTGTCATGATAATCGGCGCCGTTGAAGAGGGTAAGTACATCGCCAAATCGAAGCGCTTGGGATCGTATTCTCTTAAGGACTACGACAAACTATGGAAAATCTTTGATTTATATGATGAGGTTTGGATCACTCCCTATATTGCTGCCGAAGTTTCGAATTTAATTGACTTGCATGGAGAGGCCGGCGTCAAGGCATATGGTATTGCCAAGGAGGTTTTTTCTATGCTCAAGCAAGTCGATTCGTCGATCGCTAAGGACTGTGAGAACGACTTCTACATTGATTTCGGCCTGACCGATGGCTCAATCATCCAGCTTTCGGAGAAATTTGACGTTCTTACAAATGACAAAAGAATGCTCGGGCCGCTTTATAAAGTTGGTGGGGAAAACGTAATCCCTTACCTTCCAGTCAGCTCGCTCTCAAGGTGAGGTCCATGTGTCCTAGCGAACTCTCGGTGCCGAGCGCGCCCTGAGGCCATTGCGCTAAGCGACCACATTTCGACGACGAGCGGACGGCGTCCTCGTCCACTCGGTGACTCCGAGCGGCACGCATCAAGGGCAGCAGAGGTACGGCCTGTCGCTCGCCTGATTTAGCTCAGAGCGTCTGATTTCGGGCGGTCAACTCGACATCACGACCGACCGCAATGGGTCGTCTCTTGCTCTGCTGGATGACGTTGATTCACCCGCTCGTGGGGTTCCGCTGCCGGTCGAGCCATTCCCGGGCGCGCTTGCGCTGGGCGTTGGTCAGGCCTTCGCGGTCGGCCAGCGCGGCCACGGCGCGCTGGTAATCCTCTTCGGACAGGGTTCGTGGGTATCCCAGGGGCTTGCAGGCCTCGCGTGGGTCGATGTCGGTCATTGTGGTGCCTCGGTCGGAAGGTTGTCGCTGGTGCGCGCCGTCTCGATTCCCCTCTCACCGGTGGCCGAGTCACGCGGCACGGGCGGATAGGCCGGGTGCGTGTTCTCGCGGACCTGGGCGCCGGCTTCTGCTGCTTCCTCGGCGGCAGGGTCCTGGCCCTGGAGGTAGGGGCTCTTGATGTTCATGGCGGCGGTTTGCGAGGCTACCGGGAAATTCGGGTCCTGCCCACCGGCCGGGCGCTGGTAGCCGGCGCCCTGCATGACCGCATCGGCCACCGGGGCGATCATGGGCATCTGCGCGATTTGGGCTCCGGCCTGCATTGCGCTGTAGGCCGCCTGGACCCCGATCTGCACGGCCTTGGCATCCAGCCCCCTGATCTCGCTGTCGGCTCTCCGCTCTTTCAGCTCCAGTTCGCGCAGCTTGATGTCGTTGCCGGCCTTGGCCAGGGCTTCCTGAACCGCCTGGTCGATCTGCTGCTTGATCTGTTCGGGGGTCTGCTGCTGGTCCACCTTGCGGATGGCCTCCACCACGTCGCGCTTGAACGGCACGTCCATGAGGGATACCAGGAACGGCAGGATGGCAGCCTGGTACTGCTGGGGCATCGACTTCACCGCTTCGCTCATGGCGTTCAGCTGCTGGCCACGGTAGCTGTTGGTGCTGGGCACGTCGTCCAGAGCGACCTTGAGCCGGGTGCGCTGCAGGTCATTGGACAGGTAGGCGATGCCTGTCTCCGGATCCTTCTCAGGGCCATTGATCACCACCGTGCGGTCTGCGGTAACGGCGTCGCCCTCGATCACAATCTCATGCCGCTCCGTTCCCATATCGGCCACGATCATCGCAAGCAGTAGCTCTCCAACCTGGGTTCGCGCCTGACGGAAGTGATCCATGATGTGGGCCAGGCTCTGGTTGCTCTGCTCCACCTGGGTCTGTTCCTGCACCCCGGACGCGGCATTGCCCTTGCGCCCCATGAATCCCGAGGTGATGTTCGACACCCGCTCGATGGTGGCCCGGTTATCGTTCAGCATCTGGTAATGCTGGTCCGTGAGTTGATAGTCGCGCTTCACCTCAAACCGGGCGCCGGGCTTCGCCATGGCTTCGGCGTTGAGCACGATGTCCGCATCGGGCCGAGCGACCTGGCGGCGCAACTGGGCGTCGGTCATATCCACGGCTCCCTTGGTGCGCTCCACCCGACTAACGCTCATCCCCCACCGCAGCTTGGAGTTCCCGCTGTTCAGGCTGTCCTGGGCGTACTTCATCCCGCGCACGTAGCCATAGGGAACGGCGGTGTTGTCCTCGCGGAAGCCAAAGAAGGGGACGTAGGGGAAGTGGCGATGGCTGTAGGGCGTCGGGCCATCGTGGAGCATGGTCGGCCCCAGCCAGTAAGACCGGCGAACCCGGGTCACCGTGGCGTGCTCCACCCGGGCCATGCCGCTGGCCACGGCCACGTTGTGGGCCATGTTGTTCTCGTCGAACTCCACCACCCGGCCATCTGGCGTCCTGATAATCGGCACGCGCACCCAGCGCCGGTACCACACCTCGGCGACACACAGCTCCTTCGTGTAGGGGTTGAACCAGCGGTCCTCCTGCATCGTCCAGGCCCGGAAGTCGTTCCATGCGTTCTGTAGGCCCGTGCTCACGCCGCCGTCGATGCTCAGGGTCCGGTCGGCCCACCACAGCGGACCATGTGTGCCGCACATCATCACCATCTCGGCATGCTCGGGGAACGTCAGGGCGATGCGCTCCTTCGTCAGCCAGAGCTGGCGGCGCAGCCACCGGGCGTCGGACAGGTCCGCCTTCTTGGCCTTCATGTCCCAATGGATCTCGTTCCGGTGAATGGCCAAGCACCGATAGGGGTAATTGAACGGGTCCGACTCCTTCGATACCTCCACCCAGCCAATACCGCAGCCGATCTGCCCACGAAAGGCTTTGCTGCACGCACTGTCGGCTTTGCTCTCCCGCTCGGCTTGGTTGAGCTTGAAGTTCAGGGCGTCGGCCACGTCCTGACCACCGGGCTGTCCGTTCGGCGTCACGCGCCAGTCCGTGCGGATCGTGGCCTCGTATCCCTGGATGGAGAGCAGCGCCGGGCCGATCAGGTCCTCGACGGCCGGCGGGATGCCCAATTCCTTCTGCTTGAGCAGGAGCTCGCTGTCCAGCTGGTTGCCGTCGGCGTAGTCCATTTCCTTGTCCGCGACACGGCGCCAGGTCGGCTGCTGCTCGATTTCCTTGTGGATCTCCATGTACTCGACCTGGCTCAAGGCCTGGTCACCGGAGGGGATGGTGTAGATGTCGTCCATAGTCGTGGTCCTCACGTGCGCCAATCGGGCGGCGGCGCTTCCTCGTAGGTTGTCTTGCGGGTGACCGAATCCAGCATGCCCAGCTCCTTGGCCTGAGCCCACTGGCGGAAGGCGTCTGCGCCCTCACTGCATCCGTTGGCCTTGTCTGGCTGGTTGGTGAACCGGTTGTCGGCCCGGTTGAAGCGCTTCCGGTACCCCTCCAGGCGCTGAATACCCTTCGCGCATGCCGTCTCATCCAGAAAAGCGCTCTTCATGTGCTTTCGTACCTGCTGGATGCCGGTAACCAACTCGGTGATGAGCGGCACGATCACGAAGTGCTCCCCGGGCAGCAAGTCCTGGAGCATCTCCTGGGTGCTCCTGTTGAAGTCGGATAGGCGCTTGTGGGCGGCGTCGTGCGGCAGGAAGTGCGTGCCGAACACGTAGCCTTTGGCGCGCAGCTCGGCCACGTAGTGGCGCAGGTCCTCGCCGTGAGCCTCGTAGTAGCCAATGAAGCGGTCCTCGCCGCGCATTTCCTGGTGGAACCAGATGGCGCAGCCGTCCGAGTTTCCGATGTCCCAAAAGGTGTTCACCGGCAGATCCAGGGCTGGCACCCGGCCTACACCGCCGCGCTTACGCAGGGCGATCATGTCCTTCGCGTACCAGTTTCCCTCCGTGCTGATCTGGAAGGCCTCGGCGGGGAAGCTGGGGTACTCCTGCCACATCTTCTCTTCGGCGCCGGAGAAGTCGGCTCGCTTGGTGGCCACGTACCAGGCCCGCTGGTCCGGGTCTATCTTGATGTCCAGGCCCATGCTGGCCTTGGCCACCACCTCCACCATGTCGAAGTAGGCATGCTCCTCTTGGCTGATGGGGACAGTACGAGAGTCCAGCCGATACTTCGGCTCTTGCCACCAGGCGTAGAAGTGGATGCGGTAATCCCGGGGCGTCAGCTTCTTGCGGCTGGCGTGGTTCGCCTCAGCGATCTGCACCATCTTGAAGAATTCGCCCTCGCGGCCCTCGGCGGTGGACTCGATCACCAGAATGCCGTTGGTGGGCACAGCCGGGATCGAGCCGGTCACCACTTCATGGGCCTTGTCAGGGAACTTCGCGCAAATCTTGCCGAATTCGGAGACGTGCAGCCGGTGGATCGTGCCGGAGCGCATGGACGTGGCCACGCGGATGCTGGAGTTGTTGTGCGCGAACACCAGTTCATCGGCGTTCTCTTCGCGGGTCGGGAACCGCTCCCTGATTTGCTCGGGCAGGTTCTCGTAGGCGAATCGCACCTTGTCGCGGAAGATCACCTTCGCGGAGTCCCGATCCTGGGCGATGATGCCGCAACGCTGGTCGGCGTTGAACAGGGCGTGGTCAAGCCACAGAACGGCGATCAGGGTCGTGAAACCCAACTGCCGAGCCTTGAGGATCAGGTTTCGGTGCCACAGGCGCTTGAGAAAGCGCCGCTGCGCCCGGTTGGGTAGGAAGGGCAACACGTAGCTGTCGCCTTCCTCAATCTGGCCATCCGGGCCGATCTTGTCGTCACCCTTGACCATGATCTTGTACAGGCACCCGGAGAACAGGCGCCATTCAGGATCGGCCAGGCAGCGCGCAAGCTCGGCCGCATCCGTGGGGAGCGGCAGTAATGGCTGCTCGTAGCGCCCGGCCACGGGTCAGTCCTCTTCCTCTTCCGGGTCAGCGACTGGCTGGAACCCGCCGGCCGGCGCCTCGCCGTGCTCAGGATCGTCAGCAATCGGCCGGAAAGCGTTACCGCTGCTCTTGGCGATGCCGTGCAGCAGGGCCGTGAGCGGATCTACCTGGGCGTTGTCCTTGTCGTCCAGGCCGAACGCCTGCCGCTCCAGGGCCACCAGCACCCGCAGCGACTCGCCCAGGTCCTTCATGGTCTTGGCCCTGCCCGGGAGGCTGATGATCTTGTGGTACAGGTCGTTCAGCTTGTCCTGGCCGTTCTTATCCTCGGCGCGCATCAGAACCCCAAGCTCTTGCAGTAAGGCAACCGCATCGCTGCCCGTCTGCTGCTCAAGCTCACAAAGCAGGGACATGGTGATGGTCCGTGTGCGCTGGATGTCCTTGCGGTGGGCGAGGCGGATGTCGGCTACAGCCTGGGCGTTGGCTTCGACAACCTGGCGTTCTGCAATTCTGGTTTCCGTGGATACCGGGCTGGATACCAGGCTCTTGGATACCAGGGAATCCGCCTTCTGCTGAATCTTGGCGGACAGGTCACGCTCCCACCCATTGGCCTTTGCCCGCTTATTGACGGCACCGTGGGTGATGCCGTGCTCACTGGCTATCTGGCGCAGCGTCTTGATGCCTGCCCGGTAGTCCAGTTCAATGCGTTCCCAGTCAGGCGAGGCAGTAGCAGCCAGCGCACCTTTTGATGGCGCTACGGGAGACGTGGTGGTGGGCTTCTTCGCCCCGGGCTTCTGTTCCATGCCCGGAAGTCTTGCGGCAGGGGCCGAGATAGTCGAACCCTAGAGGGTGTCGGCCCCATTTTCGACTTGATTCATGCCATAAAGGTAGAATTTTGATTTTGCCCGGGGTCGAAAATGCCTTTCTCCGACATCATTTCTTTGCCCTGCTACCAGATTCCTGAGTTTTCCACTTGGTCGCAGGAAACGTTCAGATCTAAAGCTTTGCAACTTGCAAGCCAGCTTACGGCTCAGTTCAATATCGATGGTCGAGCACCCGATTCCTGGGAATCGTGGACCCTTAGCCAGATGCTTGAGAACATCCGTTCCGGATCTTTCCAGGAGGCGATGCAGCTTGGTTTCCGCATGGGCCTTGCTCCGGCAGAACGTGGTCGCACTCCGGAACCTGACAATTTCCCGCTTATCTCCGTAAATGAGCTTTTTGCTCGTATCGGTGATCTCTCCTCGGACTCATAACACTACCGAGTGCCGGGCGTTTCTCTTCTTCTGGAGGAAGCACCATGTCTACAAGCGATTTCGATTCCCTTAAAGACGATGAGCAGGAGGATTTCATCTCTGCATGTGCAAAGCGTGATCTCAAACCCACCGATTTTGTAATTCAGGTGCATGAGAAATTCCCGGAAGGCCCGGGCGTGGGGCCTGTCGATCGCCAGGTTCTGGTCACCCGGACGGGAACCGGGGCCCACCGGAATTACGCCGCCGGGAATGGGACTTCCTGGAACTATGCGTTTGAGCAGGATCTGATTGCAGGGCTATTCGGGTAGCATTACCTACTGCGTTCCAACGACCAATAGGCACCCCAATGCATTTCGTTTCCGATACTGCTGTTCAGGTTGGCAACTTCATCTACCACTTCGACACCACCGAAGACGCAATCTCTTTTCGCCGTTGTGTCGAAAAAGGCGGGGAGCCCAATGATTGCGCCGAGAAGTTCGGATGCATCAATACTGAGGATGTCACGCCTCCTCCGCCGAAGGTGAAAACCGGAATGAAGCTGTAGCCTTCGCCCCGGGTCTTTCCTGTGTTCAGTCCTTAACCCCCACGCGTAATGAAGAGCCGATGGGCCATGATGCTCTCCATGGCCGCGTCGAAGTCATTCACCGCCATGGCGCGCTCGTAGCGCTGTTCGTGCTCCGCGCGGATTGCATCAAAGCTGATCGAGCAAGCCTCGCGGTACGCGTCAGTGCAGAATTCCACCGCCAGCCAGAGCAGCAGCATGGTGCCGAATATGTAATCCACGTCGGCGCTGGTGCGCGGGTTGAAAACCAAGATTAGGGGAACCCAGGTGAACAGGAGAGCGATGGTTTTCATGCAGCACCGCCCTTCTTGGCCTCTGCGCGGTCCAGGCGCTCAATCTCGGCCAGGATCAGGGCTCCAGCCTTAACCAGGTTGCGGCGGTAATCGCTCGGCTTCCACCACTCACGGGCCCAAGGCCAAATCGCCGGACATTCATCGCGTGCGCTGGCGGCCCCAACGTAGCACTCGGCGGCAGCGGATAGCTCCCGCTTGATGTAGCGGTCGTCATCCTCCGGCGGCCAGCCTTCGTCCTCGATCTGCCGCCGGCGCTCGTCCAGCACGTCCTGGGCGGCGGCCGACAGTTCGGGCTCGGCCAGAACCAGCGGCATGGGCTGCTGCAGCAACTTCTCCATGGCCTCAATGGCCTCGGGCGCGTATGTCCGCCCCTGTACGATGCCCTCCGGCGAGTGGCTGCGGCCGTCGGTGGCGCCTTGGCTGGGCTTCGGCGTGAGCGCGACAATATCGGCCAGCTCGACGGCAGCGATCACCTCGTCGAACACGGCACCGCTCGGGGTGTGTAGGACCGGGCCGGTGGGCAGCGCGTTGGCGAGCCGATCCTTAAGCGCGTAGCCCATCAGCGACCACACCTTGTTGATGGCGTTCTCGCGGGCGATCTTGCGACCCATCTCAGCGTCGAAGTTATCCGGGCTGGCACAGGCCGACTCGCCGGTGACGGTGAAGCCGTTCTTCAGCACCAGGACGCAGAAGGTCAAAAGTCCAAGGCTTCCGGTGTCCAGGTTATAGATGGGGTGGTTTCCATGCGTGGACATCCTCGCCCCATCCGCTGCCGTGAAGTAGTGCTCGCTGGCGATGTTCGTCTCGATGTCCTCCGGCGTGATGCGCGGCGCGGTCAGGCCCTTGGCCTGGATTTCCTGCTCGATTGCTTGGTCGTTCATGGGGTTTTCCCTGGTAGAAACTACCGGTCTTGTGGTGCAGGGTGCCCGGGGCCGGCTGGCCGGGCGCCTTGGTACGAATTCAGGCGGCCAGCCGGAAGGCCTCCAGCAGTGCCGCAGGTGACACCGAGTACACCGGCCCTGCCCCAACCAGCCGGCGCCGGCTGTCGGCCAGGGCGTAGCCGATCCCCTTTTCGTTCAGTTCCTCCTTGAGCCAGTAGCCCACCACCTCGCCGCCGGCGGTCACCTGGTAGTCGTAGATGCACTCCACCCGGGCACCGGTGTCGATGTAGCCACGGAGCACCGGGCGGATGGCCAGGGCAGTCCGGTCAGGGCCTAGCATCACTTCGCCCCCGGCTTGTGCTTCCACAGCTCGCGCACCGCCCTGATCAGCTCCTGACCCGCGACCTCCCCTCGCTTCTTCACCACCAGGGCGTGGTACTCGGTACGCGCCTCGGCCGACATCGCGGCCACGGCCCGGGCCTCGCCCTCCAGCCGGTGTGCCTCTCCCCAGGTGCAGTTCGGTTTGTTGCATGGCTCCCTCCCGCACATCAGGCCGCTGCCGTGGTGTTGTGGACCAGCCGAACCGCGGCCGCCGGCTTCGCGAGCGAGACTTGAAGCCGGGGGGAATTGGTACCGGCCAGCATCACCCGGCGCGCCGCCTCGGGGTCACCCACCAACCGGGGCGGGTCGGAGGTGTAGCCGCGACCGGCGTTAGCGATCTCGGACACCCCGGCCAGGTGGCGGGGGTGCGGCGGCAGGGCTGCGCCCCGCTGCCGGTAGGCCCGGTAGGCCGCCTCGAAGCGCTTGGCCATGAACGGCTGCTCCCGCTCCGGTGTCTGGCAAAGCCCGGGCCAGCCGCCAAGGTCGTCGATCACCAGGTGGATGATCGGATCGTCGAAGGCGATGGACTGGTGCATCCCTACCCGGCTCACCGCCTGCATCACGTTCCCCCAGGCCAGGGCCGCCGCATCCTGGCTCGATCCCTCCAGGGCGCGCACCAGGTCAGCAATCCTTGGCATCCATTGCCCGTTGTCGGGGTTCTGCAGGTGCTGCCAGATGGCACGCTCCACCTGGTCGATCTCGAAGGCCTGCAGGCCCTGCCAGTAGAGGTTGATCACCCCGTCTGACAGGGGCTTGCCGTAGTAGTCGGCCAGCCCCGCCAGGGCCTCGCCAAAGCGGATGAAGTCCTCCCGGATCATGACGGCATCCCTTCCATCAGCCGCTTGACCGCCTCGGCCGTCTGCCGGCCGGCGCTGGACAGCCGGTTGTCGCCACCCGCAGCCACCGGTGCAGGCCCGGGCCGGGCGTTCCGGCACCAGTTGCGCCAGGTCGCTGGCCAATCCAGCTTCACGGCATCACGGCCTGCTTTGGCGCGCCAGTGGTCACCGAACTTCTCGGCCTCGGCCCGCACGGTTTCTGCCGTCCAGCCCGGAAACTCCGCCAGTGCCCATTCCCCCCAGGCCCTGGGCAGCTGCCAGTCGGCAGGCAGCCGGGTTCCGCGCCGGGATGGTTGGGTGCCGTCTGTGGTGGCCGGCGCCTTGGCGCCGGTAGGCGTCTCCCCCTGGGGCTGCTGCATGTCAGGGCCCGGGGCTTCCGGGTCCGCTGCGGGGCCAACAAGGGGTTTCTCCTGTTCCTGTTCCTGTTCCTGTTCCTGTTCCTGTTCCTGGTTTCGGAACCGTTTCACAAGGGTTGCGAAACCGTTCCAGATTTCAGCCCTGAACTTGTCCGAAAACCTCGCTATGGAATCGTGCAAACGAAGCACCAGAGCGGGTTTTGCAGGAAATGAATCGGGTACCTGATCAACCAGCTTGATCGCCGAAATTCCCTGGTTCGGGTTCTCGATCTCGTTCCAACTCAGGAACGCATGGATGAACACCCATTTCGAGCCGGAATCCCGGGTTGCGAAACCCTTTTCGAACAGTTCGGCAAAGGCTTCCGCAACCGTTTCCATACCCCAATTCAGGTCTTCGGCTACGTACCCGTCTGGCAGGCGGAAGCAGCCGATCATGTTCGTGTGCGGGCTGGAGAGCAGGTAGAGCGCCAGCAGTCGGGCCTTGTCCGAAAGGTCGCGGGTCGTCTCGCTCGTCCAGAAGGAGGTGAAGACCTTGCCGTAGTCACGCATGGGCCACCTCGAACAGGTCATGCTGAACCTGCGAAGCAACAGCTCCGCGATTTTCATGGCCCTGCTCCGTCGCGTGCCGAATCCTGGCCTCGGCTATGGCCGCATACTCTTCGGTCAGCTCGCAGCCGACGAAGCGGAAGCCCTCCAGGGTTGCCGCCTTCCCGGTGCTTCCGCTTCCGGTGAAGGGGTCCAGGACCACGCCCCCCGGCGGGGTAACCAGCCGGCACAGGTACCGCATCAGGTCGGTTGGCTTGACGGTTGGGTGATGGTTGCCTTGGGGCTTCGCTTCATAGCCTTCATCGCGCCGGGTGATGTGCTGACCTGACGTGTTGCTCACCATGCCGCCAATACGCTGGGGCAGTTCGTCGCAACCATCGTTGCGGTCTTTCCGGCTCGCCTTCGCGCAGTAGAAGAAGCGGGCGGCGCTGCCCGACCCGGCATCGACCTTGGTGCGCTCGCCGCCAAGGTACTTGCTTTCGCCCGTTCCGATTCCGCCGCCGTAGCCGGTGACCTTCACATTCGGCACGCTTCCGCCGCTCCCCGCACTATCGGGAAAGTGCGCCACCACCTCGTCGCTGCCGTCGTGGATCAAGTTGGCGGGCCAGCGGCCTAGCGCCTCGCCCGCACGCTCCGCCCGGTATGCCTCCGGCGACTGGCGGCTGACCATGCGGCCCTCGGCCTCACTCGCTGCGGAAGGTCTGTCAGACAGGTGATTTATCGTGCCCTGCCGGCGCGTAATGCTTGGGTTTACCTCGCCGGTCAGGGTCACCCGGCATCCGTCGATGTTGAGCGCCCCAGTACCGTGTTGCAGGACGTTCTGCGCAACGGTACCGATCAGCGGCTTTCGGAACAGCAGTGCCGGCTCGAACGCTGGCTTGAGGGCAGTTCCCCAGTCTGACCAGTCGGCAATCCAGCGGTCACGGTCGGCCTGACACTCCACCCCCTCCGGTAAATCCTCCATAGGCAGCTTGGCCATGGCCTTGCCCACGTTCATGGACTTCGGGAATCCGGACCCATAGATCCATAGCACCCCCAGGTCGGCGGGGAGCGCGGCGGCCAGGGTCATGCGCTGATCTTCGGTCAGGCTGTCGATGAACTGGCGGGCCACTGGGCTCGTGGCGTACAGGTCCATTATTGTGTCCCGGCACTCGAAACCGGCCAGGCGCAGCGCGATGCTCATCAGGTCGTGCGTGCGGCTGCCGGCGAAGGCGACGACATGGCCGCCGGGCTTGAGCACCCTGAACACCTCGCGCCACACCTCGGGGCCAGGTACCCAGGCGTCCCAGCTGCGGCCCATAAAGCCTTTCTTCTTCGGCCGGTACTCTTCGCCGGCGAGCCAGGCAGTGAGGCAGGCAACTACATCGGCAGGCTTATGGTCGGAAAGTCCATAAGGGGGGTCGGTGACGACCGAATCAACGGAGGAATCGGCCATGCCGCGAAGCGCATCAAGGCAATCACCTGTATGAATCTGAAACTGGCTCAATTTGCCCCCCCCGGCGCTCCTTGGGTCACATCGAGCAGCCCCAGCTGCTCAGGCGGCCCGCCGCCTTCAAGCAGAACAAGCCGGCGCTGGAGCTGCTTCACTTTCAGAGCAAGTTCAGCATTCACGACCGCGGCCTGGTGGCCGGCTTCCACGGCGGCGTACTGCTGGCCTGCCCCGGCCGTCAGTTCGCCGAGCATGCGGCTCTCCCGCGGGGTGAGCGTCAGCACGTCGTCGCCTATCTCGATCTTCACGGCGCCGCCGGGGAGGATCGTCTTGCTGATCGGCCGTGCCGGCGGATGCTCCGGGGCAGGCACGAACACGCCGCGCTGAACGCGGAGCACGGCGCCGTCATCGACCAGGATCGCGATACGGTCGTCGATCACGGTCAGCTTGAGGCCGGTGTGCTCGGCCAGCGTCTCCCGCGTCACGACCTGCTCCATGGCGTGCAGGTCCTGCACGGCCTCAAAAACGAGGAGGGTTGTTGATTTCTTTGTTGTCATCGTCTTGCTCCCCCCAGGGGAAAGTCGAGGTGTCGGGCACGGGGATGGCCTTGGGCCATGCCCCGATCTCTACGAGAAGGCGAACGCTCTTGATATGTGCGGCCCACCAGAGGGCGCGGCGCTGGGCCCGGGTCAGGGCTGCCCCCTGATCGAGCAGCGGGACATGGCAGGCAGCGCACAGGCTGGCGCCGCGGCTGTCGTCGGCCTTGATGCCGGCGCCTTTGCCGTGGGTGGCCCAGTTGCTATGGGCGCAGCACACGGTGCCGTCGGCGCAGCCGCAGTGCTGGCAGGGGATCAGCCGGTAGGCTTCGCGCAGCTTCTTGCTGCGCACATAGGAATGCTTCGGCTGGGCTGGGTTCGCCACCGGTGAAGAAGCGGCGCCGGCGCGCCACTGCCCGGGGGCAATGCACAGGGCCTTCGCCCGTGGCTTCGGCAGCTCGCGCCGCTTGAAGCCGGTACGCTTGAGCGGGGATCGGCGGATCATCCGAGGATCTCCCCGGTTTCCATGTCGATCTCCCGGGCCTCGAAGGTCGCCCAGTCCACCGGGAACCGCACCCCAAGCTCGGTCACGGCGAAGGCCGTCACCTGGTCGATCAGCTTGCTGTAGCCCTTCACCCCCAAGTCCTCGGTGCTCTGCCGCACCCGGCGCCGGGTCTTCTTCCCGGTCATTGGGTCTTTGTAGGTGACGGTCTTGAAGCCGATGAAGTGGTCACGGAAATACTCTTTCCACACCGCCAGGGCATGCGTCTGGCCATTCGGCCGGGCCTGTAGCGCAATCTGCTTGAGCACCACCCCGTGGTAGAACCGGCGCTGCTTGTCGGTCTTGGCGTCCTCATGCAGCCGGATCTCAATCTCCAGCTTGTGGCCGGCCTCCCACATGGACTTGCACCAGGGGGCGATCACCGACGAGAAGTTCGGACCGGCCACAGCCTGGGAGGGCCAGTGGGCACGAAGGAGTTGATCAGCCATGACGACCTCCGCGGTTCACCAGCTGCTGAATGCGCCTGCCAATCCAGCGCATGCACGGCACTGCCATGCTGTTGCCCAGGGCCTTGTAGCGCGGGCCGTCGGGGCACTCGTCTGCCGGCTTGTTGCGCCACGGGATGGCTGTATAGCCATCGGGGAATCCCTGGAGACGTTCGCATTCAGTAGGAATGAGTCGTCTCACCTGCGTGCCCGTCAGCAGCGCTGGCGGAGGGCTGTTGGCATCGAGGCAAGTGGTGCGTTCCTCGAAAATCTTGCCGGCGTTGTTGCTGCCCGTGTTGTGCAGCTTGGTGGTATAGGCCACCGCCACCTGCCCACCGGCATTTGCGTGACTCGCTCCATGCCCCATAGCTCTCAGGGTCGGCGACACCAGCCCCGCATCGCCGCCGTGGTCTTTGCAGGAGAATGCGATGGCCGGTGCGTGTGCGCCTGCAGCTAGCGGGTGGCACGGGTCGCCGGGCTTCGGGTTGCTGTAGTTCGCCGCACTCGTCACCTGAGTGGTGTCGAAGGCCAGCACCGCATTTTCCTGCCCGCTGTTTCGGCCCAGGGTATGCGCCTGCTCGATGCGTACGTCCGGGTTTTGGGTGCCATGCACGGCCATGGCCGGGTGCAGCAGAAACGTTTCGCTCTCGAAGTCCATCCGCCCACTGGCGCTGGAGCAAGCATTGCGGGCTGTTGCTACTTCGATTGGTCCCGCGGTGTTGTTTCCACCGAAGGCCACCGGCACAAGATGGCTGTGCCCGTGGTTTGCATCCTGGTGGGATGCACCGTGCAGCCGGCCATAGCTGGCGTCCAGTGCGCTGGTTACTGGCTGGAGGTGGTGGGCTCTTGCGTGGTCAATGTCACTACCGCCGTCAGAGCTTCGTAGAGTGCCGGCGGTAGGTTCTTTCCCCTGGCCTCGGCTCGGCGCAATATCCCGGCGCAGGCCGTCCCACTCAAAAAGAACCTGGGCGGGATCGAACCCTTCTCTAGCACTTGCGACAACGAACACACGGCGGCGTCGTTGGGCCAGTCCGAAATATTGGGCGTCCAAGGTCCGCCATGCGACTGCACGCCGGGGTCCATACACAGCACCAGCGTTTGACCACTTTCCCCCTGGAGCTCGTAACGGCTCATTTTCACCGGCAAGCCCTGCCAGAAAGCACCCGAAGGCGTTGTCCTTGGTGCTGAGGACACCGGGGACGTTTTCCCACACGGCAACGCAGGGGGGTCGTCCTTTGGAAACTCGAACATGGTCAATTGCATCAGCCAGTTCCACGTAACGAAGGGTCAGGTTTCCGCGCTCGTCGTCCAGGCTGTTGCGTAGCCCGGCAACGCTGAATGCCTGACAAGGGGTTCCGCCCACCAGAATGTCGGGGGCCTCGACTTCGCCGCGCAGCACCTGCACGGCAATCTTGGTCATGTCGCCCAGGTTGGGCACATGGGGGTAGTGGTGCGCGAGTACGGCAGCCGGGAAGGGCTCGATCTCGCTGAACCATGCCGGCGCCCATCCCAGGCCATGCCACGCAACGGTGGCAGCCTCAATGCCGCTGCACACTGATCCGTAGATCATTGCTGGGCTCCGAACCGCGCAATCAGGGCGGCATCGGCCAGGGCCTGGCCCCTCCCCTTCTTGTCCAGGTCCCGCCACCCGGGCCACAGCTGGATGGCCCGGGTACGGGCCGCATCCTTCTCGGAGCCGATCAGGCCGGCACGCTTCTTCCAGGACTGGGGGGTGACAAGGGTGGTCGGGATTTCCAGCGCGGCCAGGACGCCAGAGGCAACACCAGCGGCGTGGCCGAAAGCGAACATGCTGGTCACGCCTTGCCCGGGCATGGCGCCCACGTTCTCAAGGAAGGCCCGGGGTGCGTCGAAAGTCCGCAGGAACGCGGCAAGGGCCGCGGCATTCACCCGGGTTGCGGAACCAACCGCCATGGTGGGCATCAGTTCCCACTCGATCAGGTTGTGCTTTTCATCCAGCACAACGATGGCGCCCGAGGCGCCCGGATCAATACCGATGGTCAGCATTGCCGCCCTCGCCCATTTGCACCACATTCGCCGGCGACTCATCGAATACTCTGTCCACATGGTCAAAGTGCTTCCGAATCTCAGCATTCAAGAGAAACCGCATGAACTCGGCGAGGGAACTGAACCCACGGGCCCGGGCAACACGGCCGCCATCCTCTCGGATGTCGCTCGGAAGGCGCATCGAGAACTGGCCTTCGAACGGGAGGTCGCTGGAATCAACAGCGCGGCGGGACATGCGCACCTGGGGCTCGGCGACCGGCTTGCGGCGCCAGAACCAGGAGAGAGGGTTGTACCAAGGCATTACGCGGCCTCCCTGCTGTACATCGCATGGCAGTCACGAACCGTGACTTGGCCGGCGGTCAGCTCTTCAATCTGGATAGCGTTGTCCAGCGTGATGCGGGTGTCGCCGCGGCACCATTGGCTGACAAGGCCCTGCGTAACAGAGGGGTGGAGCTTCTCGCCGAACTCAGCTTGGCTGAGCTTGTTTTGTGCGAGGTATTCGTCGAGTCGCATGTTCTTCTTCCGGGTTGTGACGCCCAGAATACTAGCGCCGCTAGTTGTTAGAGGTCAATAGCGGCGCTTGTTGCATAGTTATTAGCGCAACTCATAATTCAATAATGGAAAAATCCAAGAAATCGAAGATTGAAGACGTTCACCGCGAAGAGGCAGAGAAGCTCCGGGAACTCTTCAAAAACCGGGCCGGCATGTCTCAAGAAGCCTTTGGCGCCAAGTTCGAGATTGGCAGCCAGGGGATGGTCTGGCAGTACCTCAATGCGCGCAGCCCTCTCAATCTGGAGGCGGCCAGCAAGTTCGCCCGTGGACTTGGCTGCTCTGTTGGTGAGTTCAGTTCTAGACTTGCCGAAGAGGCTGAGAGGATCGTCGGAACCACACCACCAGATCGCAGCAACATAGGATCGAGTGCACGGCCGGTGTTATCCTGGGAGCATGAAAGTGAACTTCCAGAAGACCAGTACGTGTTCATTCCGCGTTTGACAGTTGAGGCGTCGTGCGGGAATGGCCGGGTAGCCTGGCACGTAGAAGAGAAGGGACAGCGCAACGCATTCCGCCGGAGTTGGGCGGACCGCCTGGGCATCAATCCCGAGAAGTGCGCAACCATCGTTGCAAGTGGCGACTCCATGGAAGAGCGCATTTGCGACGGCGACAGTTTGGTCATCGACCACACACAGACCGGCATCAATGATGGGAAGGTCTACGCAATCGCCTACGAGAACGAGGTGTTCGTAAAGCGTCTGTTTAAACGCGTCGGTGGAGGGGTGCGCATCGTCAGCGACAACCCCGACAAGATCCGCTACCCCGACTGGGACGTAGGACCAGAACAACTAGAGCACCTACAAGTGATTGGCCGAGTCGTTGCTATCAGTGGTGGTATTTAAGAGGAAATGATGAAAACTGCTGTTCTTGCGCTAATTACTGCCCTCACTCTGAGTGGCTGTATGTCCTACAACCTTCATACATATGGCGCAGTCGACCAAAACGAAAAGTCCGTGACTGTCCCCCCTGGTTCAAGTGGCCTAACAGGCAAGATCAAGGAGGCTTTGTCTAAATCCGGCTGGAAAATGGCAGTTCGGGGAGGGCCGCGGGTGACCGAGGGCAGACTGGGAGATAACACGCGACTTGAGCAATACGACACGTTCCATACGCGTTATGAACTGATCCTGAAGTGGCATCAGTACGACACCTGCATCTCTAACTTCTCCCCTGCCCTGTTCTACGACATTACATTAATTGATAACAAAACTAATTCTGAAGTCATCTCTTTGGATGGGCGTGGATGCGAGTATGTCGTAGTTGAAAAGTTCACCGAGGCCATGAACGGAACCGGGCAGAGCCAGTAAAACCAGAGCAACTAGCGCAAGCGAAAGCCGCCTTCGGGCGGCTTTTTATTTTCCGACGAACTAGCGGCGCTATTGACAATAGAGAAATAGCGGCGCTAGTATTCGTCCATGCCGCAACTACTTCGGCTAGTTAAACCCGGCAGCCCAGGGCGCAGCGAAAGACGGATAGAGCGGTACCGGCGAGTAGCGGAAGTCGCTCAAGACCTGATGGGCACAGTGAAGGCGCGGATCTGCGGAAAGGCGCCACGGGATCAGGCAAGAGCAGCACATGCATCTCCCTCCGCAAGACCTTGGGGGGCGCTAGTACAGGCCCCGTTTTTTTGAGGGAGGCATGGCAGGAAATCGTCGCATGGCTTGCCCAGGCATGGGCCGGCAGCGCGAGTCGGAACCGTAACCGAACAGGGACCAGCGCCGAATCGGCTGGCGTAACGGGAGAACGAAAGCCCCGTGGCACTGGAGAGACAGGGAGGCGGTGGAAGCCCGCCAGCAGTTCCAACACTGAGGCGGCGGCGTGGATAGGACACGCAACTCTTCGCGCATTTAAAGCGGGGACTGAGACACGGCCCTAACGGGTAAGCCTAGCCGGTATCAAGCCCGGCCCGCCTCCGTGTTGGAACTGTCGATTGCATGACCCGGCTCTGCGCCATCCGATGGCGTCCCGTCACGGGCAAATGACGGGAAGTTTAAAACTGCCGCCGGGGTGGGTATCGGAACCCGGCACCTCTTAGACGCTACCGGCGGCAAGTCAGCCGGAACGCAGCACGGTTAAGCGGCCCGCGCCGGTAGACAAGACGGGCCGCAAACGAACACCAGGAGCGAACCATGAACAACGTCCATCCGATTCTCCGCGAGGCGATTGCACCGTTTGCCCTGGGAAAAGCATCCGACCGCCGCTTCAACGTCTGCATCAAGTCCAGCGGCGTGGTCGTCCAGATGACCGTCAAGGCGATTTCCAGCCGTGATGCCGTGAGCCTCGCCACCGACATCTGCTTTGACAGCGACGACTACATGCCCACCGAAGAGATGGAGATCAAGGTCTCGCTGGCCACAACTCTTGGGCTGGTAGCCGAAGCTGCGTGATGCGTAAGTCATGGCGGTTGGCCCGCATCACCTTTTGAAGTCCATCCCTCTACGCCGCCAGAGTCGCGGCAGAAAGGAAGAAGCATGACCACCGCAATCGTTGAACTCACCACGAAGCTCGCCGCCCGTCTGGATATGGGCGAAGGCGGCGACCTGGTAAACACCCTCAAGGATACGGCCTTCAAGGGGCAGGTATCCGATGCCCAGATGACCGCCCTGCTGGTCGTGGCGAACCAGTACGGCCTTAACCCCTGGACCAAGGAAATCTACGCGTTCCCGGACAAGAACAACGGGATCGTCCCGGTGGTCGGCGTGGATGGCTGGTCGCGGATCATCAACAACCACCCGCAATTCGACGGGATGGACTTCGAACAGGATAGCGAGTCCTGCACCTGCCGGATGTACCGCAAGGATCGTGGCCGCCCGATTGTTGTGACGGAGTACATGAGCGAGTGCAGGCGACCGAATGTCGGACCATGGACTTCCCACCCCAAGCGGATGCTTCGCCACAAGGCCATGATCCAGTGTGCCCGCCTGGCCTTCGGATACACCGGAATCTACGACCAGGACGAAGCCGAGCGCATCGCCGAAGTTGAGATCAACCCCCGCCAAGCCCGACAGACCGGCACCCAGGCAGCCGAGGCCGCACGCGCGGTGGCAGCGCCTGCCGATTCGGAAGAGCGCACCAACCTGGTCGCCGACCTTGAAATCGTCGCCAGCGAGCAGGGAATTGCCGCCTATGCCGAAGCCTGGGGCCGCCTCTCGTCTGCGCAGCGCAAGATGATCGGTGCCGATGAGCACGAGCGCCTAAAGAAGGTGGCAGACAGCATCACCGTAACCGCCACCGTTGAGCGTGCGGAGGCCGGCAATGAGTGAAGAACTTCAACGCACCGACGCCTGGCACGCCGAACGCGCCGGGAAATTCACTGGCAGCCGGTTTGTGGACGTGCTGGCCCGCAACAAGCGCACCGGGGAGCCGCTCAAGGCCTACCACGACCTGATCTGGCAGGTGGTCGTGGAGCGCATGACCGGCCAGGCGGTGGAAGGCCCTAGCGGATTTGCCCTGCAATGGGGTCAGGACGTGGAGCCCTACGCTCGTGAGGCCTACGAGCTTGAGAGCGGACACGTGGTCGTTGAATCGGGATTCATTCCCCACCCGACCCATCCCTTCGCTGGCTGCTCGCCGGACGGGCTGATCGGCGAGGTTGGCGGCCTGGAAATGAAGTGCCCGAAGAACTCGGCCATTCACCTCGAGCGGTTCCTGAATGGCGTCCCCGAAGAGTACATCCCACAAATCCAGGGCTGCATGTGGGTGACGGGGCGCCAGTGGTGGGATTTCGTCAGCTACGACCCGCGAATGCCCGAAAGCCACCGCCTGCTGTTGATCCGAGTTGAACGCGACGAGGCGTTCATTCAACGGCTGGAAGAGGCAGTGCTTCAGGCCGAATCGACCGCACAAGAACTGATTGAACAGATTACTAGGAAGGTGGCTTGACCATGGAAAACCAAATCAATGGCGAATTCTGCCGCGACCTGCGCCAACGCAAGGGTCTGAACCAGGGCAAATTCTGGAGTGCCGTCCACGTCACCCAAAGCTGCGGATCGCGCTACGAAACCGGCCGGGATATTCCCGAGCCCGTGGCTACCCTGGTTCGCTTGGTCCACGTCGAAGGAATCGACCTCGCCGGCGTGACCGGCAAGGACGTGGCCGTGGCCAAGCAGCTCAAGGAAGCCAACCCCAAGCTCTACAAGGAACTGGCCAAGGATGCCGCCAAGGCAGCGAAGGCCGCGCAATGACCACCGCGGCCGCAATTCTCCCCCCCGGTCCGGTAACCGCGTTCTTCGCTCCGGCTTGCCACTTCGCTGATGTTGAACTGGCGGATCTGGACCAATGTGCCAAGGCGCGGGGGTTGGTGGTGGGCACGGCGCCCGGCCGGGTCGGCCTGTTCAAGCCCTCCCAGTTCCCCCAGGGCTGGGCTCGCCTGTCCGGTTGCGTCTTCGCCCACCGGGAGGCCATCGCATGCTGACCCTCGCCGCCCTCTTCACGTTCACCCCGCCACCGGTGCCCGAGGGCCTCGGCCGGGTGCACCGGGTGATGGGGGAAGGCGCCCCCAGGCCCAAGACCACCCGAACCGTGACCAACGAGGAAATCGTCAAGGTCGTGGCCACCCTAGGTCACCCGGTGTCGTCCATGGAAATTGCGGACGAACTGGAAGTGGAAGTGATGGCGCTCAAAAACCGCCTCCCTGGACTCGTCACAGCAGGGAAGCTGTACCGGACGGGGCGCAAAGACAACGTGCGGTATGGGGCAGTGCTTTGAGCCGGGCTATCGATCGAGCCATGGCCCGGGCCACACGCCGGGCGCTTGTGGCCCCTGTGCGCAAGCCAAAGGCCGACCCGGACGGCGTGAGGCTGGCCGTCATGCCCTGGAAGATCGATGCGGTCTTTGCCCCACTTGAGCGCGTCCTGTCCCGTATCGACATCGATGGGACCGTGGATACCGCCAAGGGCCGCCCGGTGTTCCGCGAGGACAGCCGCGGTGGCTGGTACGAAGTGGCCGAGGCCCTGCAAGGAATCATCGATTTCCACCGCATCGCGGCCGGGCGCTTCGGCTGGGGCATCGACTTGGCGCCGCTGGAGCGGCTGCACCGCAAGCTCGACCTGGACAGCCCTCTACTGGAAAACGACCTGGCGTCTGCCCGGGTCTGCATTGACACACTCAAGCGCCACGCCACCACGCTGACGCTCGGCCAGGCCAAGGGCCTGCTGCGCGACGCAAAGATCGGCTGGGAGCTGGAGAAGATTACGGAGGCAACCGCGTGAAGATCGCTACCTACGAAGAATGGAAGGCCGGCGTACTGGCCGACGTAGCGGCCCTGGAAGGCACCGAGGAAGGCGAAGTACGAGTGGAATGTACTGCCTGCAACGGAAGCGGCATAGGAGATGAATGCCATTGCTGCGGAGCAGACACAGACTGCAAGGCCTGCGGTGGAAATGGATGGGTGAAAGCCTATCAACCTGCCGCCGCAAACGCCTCACAAGCCCTTTATGTGCATTGCGTAGTCCACGACTTGATGGGCCTTTCGGTGACGATGCACGGCGACCCCTGGAAGCTGGTACATGAGAGCGGGCTTGCCGTGGAGAAGGCAGATCCCAAGCGCTACAGCCTGACCAATGCCGACGAAGCATTCCTGGTCACAGTGAGGCCCTATTTCCCCAAAGCCTTCGTGATTCCTCAAATGATCCGCGAGGGTGCAACGGCTCAACAACTGCTGGATAGGAGCAAGCGATGAGCGCCGCCGTACAAGCAGGCCAGGCCGACCCCGCGCTGGCCGAGCTGAAAGCTGCCCACCGGATCATTTTCAACGCGCTGGCGTCCATGCCCACCGGAAGCATGCCCACCTGGCGCCGGCTCAACGCCGCCGACGGCGTAATCGGTTCTCGCGGCGTGGCTCGCCACCTGGAGCGCGAGGCCGTAATTCAGGCTGCAGAGGGCGACGAAATCCCGGGCAAGGCTGCATGCGCACTGCTTCTCGCCACCGTGCCAGAGCCAGTGCAAGACCTGATGTCCTTCTACGACGCCAAGACCACGGTGGACCTGATCTACGCGATGGAGAAACACATCGCCGGTTTGCAGGACCGCCTGCGCCAGGCCACCCCGGGCGCCAACTTCTTCCCTCAACTTGTCCGTGCAGGCTGACCATGTTCAAGAACCTCCAAATTTACCGCCTCCCTGCCCCCTTCTCCCTGACCCTGGCCCAGCTCGAAGAGCAGCTCGGCCGGGTGGTGTTCACCCGCTGCGGCAGCCAGGACAAGCAATCCCGGGGCTGGGTCCCGCCCCGGGGCAAGCTGGAGAAGGCCGACAAGGACGCCGCCTGTGCGGCTCTGCCCCTGGTCCATTCCGTCGGCGGCCAGTGGTTGATCGCCATGGCCACCGAGCACCGCCTGCTGCCCTCGTCGGTGGTCAACCAGGTCGCCACCGACCGGGCCGACGAACTGGAAGCCCAGCAGGGCTCCCGCCCCGGCCGCAAGCAATTGCGCGAACTCAAGGAACGGGTCACCGAAGAACTGCTGCCCCGGGCCTTCACCCGCCGCTCCACCACCTGGTTGTGGCTCGACCCGGTCAACGGCTGGCTGGCGGTGGACGCCGCCAGCCGCGGCAAGGCCGATGACGCCCTGGAACTGCTGGCCAAGTCCCTAGACGAATTTCCGGTGCAGCCGGTTAAGACCGAGCGTTCCCCAACCTCGGCCATGGCCGACTGGCTCGCCGCCGGCGAAGCCCCGGCAGGCTTCACCGTGGATCGGGACTGCGAACTCAAGTCGGTTTCCGACGAAAAGTCCGCTGTCCGCTACGTGCGCCACGCCCTCGATTCCGACGAGGCCAGGGCCCAGGTCCGTGAGCACCTAGCGGCCGGCAAGCTGCCCACCCGCCTGGCCCTCACCTGGGGCGACCGGCTGTCCTTTGTGCTCACCGAAAAGCTCGAAATCAAGCGCCTCACCCACCTGGACACCAAGGAAGAAGAAGCCAGCGAAGCCAATGGCGCCAACGGCGACGAACTGTTCGACGCCGAATTCGCCCTGATGAGCGGCGAACTGCAACGCTTCCTCCCCGACCTTCTGGAAGCCCTGGGTGGCGAAATCCGCGAAACCGTCGAAGCCTGCAAGGAGGTCGCGTGATGAGCAAGCAATCCGAAGCGAAGAAGGACCAGGGCTATACGGCCAAGCTGCTGAACAACTGCGGGAACTGCCGGCAGTTTGAAAGCGAAACCATCACCCCTGCCTGGGCAAAGGGCGACCCTGACTACGAGAAAAACTATGCAAGAGAGGGAAACATGCGCTGCGGGATCGGCGGCTTCGCAGTCAAGAAGATGGGCAGCTGCAACGAGTTCAAGAAGAAGGAAGCCAAGAAATGAGCAAGCACGACTACACCGCGTTTGACGCCGAGCTGCTTGCGCAGATCAAAGCCGGCCGCAATCGCTTGATGAAGCTCGAAATCCACAAACCGCTGCTTGCGATGGCGAAGCCGTATTGCGACCCGAGCACCAACGAGTGGGAAGTCATCGCCCGCAGACTCCAGGTCCTGCGTCAGACCGGGAAGATCCGCTATACCGGAACGGTGTGGGAAATCATTACCCGGGAGGGCCGGTGATGTTCACGATCAGCGACGACGTGCTTGCCAAGGCCTTCGCCGACTCCTACCGGGGAAGCCCTGACGGGGCACACCTGGCCGGACTACGCGCCGTGGCCGATCTGGTTGCCCAGGAACTGGCGAAGGGGCAGGAGCCGGTGGCTTACCTGTTCCAGCACGAAGATACCGGACAAACAATGTGCGTGGATGTTAAGCAAGTTGAATGGGGGTTTGAAGCTAACAACCCGCGTTTAGTGAAAGTGGGGCCTCTCTACACCCGCCCCGTCGTTGCCGCGCCTGCCGGAGTGCCGGAGGGGTGGAAGCTGGTGCCGGTTGGCTACCTTGAAGCTGTGGAGAAGGCAGCCAAAATCGCAGGCGATTACTCCCCGTGCATTGACGCTGTGGAAGAGGCTGGCGGTGAAGCTGCTGAAGACCCAACCTGGGCGATTCACCACATCCTCTACTACGCCGGATTCATGCTCTCCGCCGCGCCCGCCGCGCCTGCTGATGCAACACCAAGGCTTGATAAGCCTGCCAAGGTTGGTTGTACACGATTCGGCGTGGGCATTGCGTGGAGCACAGTTATCGGTGCTGCCCAGCGCCTGTATGAGTTCGAGGTGACGCCAGAGAAGGAGGCGGAGCGCATCAAGAAGGCAAATGAAAATCTATCCGCGCTGCGGGCGGCGATTGGGGCCGCGCCTGCTGATGCAGTGGCGAAGGATGCTGGATGGATCAACCCGAACAATAAGACTCAGGCGCGATACCTTCCGAACATTGGGGAGCCGGTGCTGTTCTGCCACGCTGGGAAGGTCTATCTCGGTAAGCATACCGGCGGCGGATTCAAAGCAATGACGCCTCCGTTCGGCAGCTTTGTAACGTGGGATTGCGTCTGGATGTACCTACCTGACGCTGCCATTGCCGCCAGCCGGGAGGGCGCGTGATGGCAACCATCAGCCGTAAAGACGTGATGTGCATGGCGCGGGAGGCCAACCCCTGGGTGTGGGGGATCGAGTTTGCGAAGGAAGGCCAAGAGGCTAAATGATGGAACCCCAACCACTGTTCCTCACTGCAGAGGAAATATCCACCCTCACCGGTCGCCGGCTTCGCCGATTGCAGATTGAAGCTTTGCGCCGGATGATGATCCCGTTTCATGTAAATGCCATCGGGCATCCGGTAGTTACCCGACAGGCAGTAACTGGAGCGGGCCATCACCTACCCGCAGCAACCAAAAGCTGGCAGCCAAAAGCTGTCGAACGGAGATAGCGATGGGGCGCAAGCCAACTGTGAATCTGCACTTGCCTCCGGGAATGCGGATCAAGAAAGGAGCCAAGGGGAAAACCTGGTTTTACCTTGACCATGGCCAAGGCCAAGATGGGAAGCGACGATGGGGGCCGCTAGGTTCCGACTTCTATGAGGCGCTTCGTTCCTACGCTTCCAAAGTGGAAACAGCCAAAGGCCCGGCAGTGACCGTGCCTGAATTGCTGAAACGATGGAGCACTGAAACAGCGCCAGGCCGCCCGAAAGGAACGGTTGACGACATCCGTTACGCCCTGCCCCCTCTCCTAAAATTCTTTGGAGAGCCCCCAGCGCCACTTGACCAGGTTGATCCCGTGCATATCCGGCAATACCTGGACTGGCGCGTATCCGAAGCTGTAAAGGAAAAACAGGAGAAGAATTCCGCGCGTGCGAAAGAAGGGAAGCCGCCGCTGGCATCAACTGGTCGAGAAGGCCATGCCAGAGCGAACCGGGAAATTGCCTGGCTTTCTGCCGCCTGGAATTGGGCCCGTGATCGAGGAATAACGAAGGCTCTCAATCCCACTGTCGGTATCAAGCGCCATAAGGAAAAAGGGCGGGATATCTACGTCGAAGACGACGAACTCGCCCTAATCCTGGTCCATGCTGACGAACCGCTCCAGGAGGCCATTGATCTTGCCTATTTGACCGCACAGCGTCCGAGCGACCTCCGCCAGATCATGGAGACGGACATCCGGAATGGAACGATCGAGCTAGAACAAGACAAAACCGGGGCCAAGCTTCGGGTTGAGGTTGTAGGTGCACTCGCCGAATTGATCGACCGAATCAAGGCGAGGAAGGCAACTATCAAGGGTGTGCGATCGCTGGCGCTGGTTTGCAACGAAAAGGGGCAACCCATGGGAAAGCATGCGTTACGTTATCGCTTCGACAAAGCAAGAGAGGCTGCAGCAAAAGCAGCAGACAATGCCCCAATGGCAGAGCGTATTCGGGCGATCCAATTTAGAGATTTACGAGCAAAAGCCGCGAGCGACATAGAATCGCTCAAAAAGGCACAACTTCTTCTCGGCCACACCACGGAAGGTATGACTGAGCACTACCGAAGAAAGCGCCGAGGGTTGAAAGTCGCGCCGGTGAAATAAAAAAAGGCCAGCCCGAAGGCTGGCCTTTTTTGTAGAACGGGCTGAATTTTGTAGAACACCGCGACTTCGCGTATCTACATCCTAACCCGCTCAAATACTGGGGCGACATACCGGGATCGAACCGGTGACACCTGGAATCACAATCCAGTGCTCTACCAACTGAGCTAATGCCGCCATTGAAACTTGGCGCGCCCGGCGAGGCTCGAACTCACAACCTACGGCTTAGAAGGCCGTTGCTCTATCCAGTTGAGCTACAGGCGCCTTGCAGGGCACGGGGAATACCTGGTCGGGGCGGCGGGATTCGAACTCGCGACCCTCTGCTCCCAAAGCAGATGCGCTACCAGGCTGCGCTACACCCCGAGAGCCGCGAATTATAGAGAGCCCCCCTACTGCGGTCAATAGATTTCTACAACTTTTGTTCACTTTTTAGCTGTACGGCCGCACACTGGAAAACTTCACCTCTCACGACAAACTTGCGGCATACTTTCCAATATGCTATTAAAGCGTACTTTTTTACCAACGACGGTCTTCGATCATGGCCCAAGATCTGCTGCATAAACAATTCCCGCCCTACGTACCGAAGAAGGGCGAGGAGTACATGAACTCCAAGCAGCTTGAGCATTTCCGCAAGATGCTCGAGACGCTCAAACAAGAACTCGTGGAAGACATCGAGCGCACGGTACACACCATGCAAGATGAAGCCACGGTCTTCGCCGACCCTAACGATCGCGCCAGCCAGGAAACCGATATGGCCCTGGAACTGCGTAACCGGGATCGGGAACGCAAGCTGATCAAGAAGATCGATGAGACGGTGAACCGCATCAACAGCGGCGATTACGGCTACTGCGACAACTGCGGCGTGGAAATCGGGCTGAAGCGCCTGGAAGCCCGCCCTACTGCCACGCTGTGCATCGATTGCAAGACCCTGGAAGAGATCAAGGAAAAGCAGGTCGCCAAGTAAGCCCCCTTTTTCCGCGCCTCAACCAAAAAACGGGCAGCCCTACCGGGGCTGCCCGTTTTTTGTTGGCATTTCATTTCGTTGGCACGACCCGCCCAGGACAACAATAAAAAAAGGCACCCGCAGGTGCCTTTTTCAAGGTAACCGCCCTTACTGCTGCGGTTGCTACTGGGCAGCACCCTCTTCCGCAGCCACAGCCTTCATGGACAGACGGATACGGCCCTTCTCGTCGGTTTCCAGTACCTTGACGCGCACTTGCTGACCTTCCTTGAGGTAGTCGGTCACGGCATTGACGCGTTCGTTGGCGATCTGGGAGATGTGCAGCAGACCATCCTTGCCCGGCAACACGCTGACGATGGCACCGAAGTCGAGAATCTTCAGCACGGTGCCTTCGTAGATGGCACCGACTTCCACCTCGGCGGTGATGTCCTCAATGCGCTTCTTGGCAGCCTGGGCCGCCTCACCATTGACGGAGGCGATAGTGATGGTGCCGTCATCCTGGATGTCGATGGTGGTACCGGTTTCTTCAGTGATGGCGCGGATCACGGCGCCGCCCTTGCCGATCACGTCGCGGATCTTCTCCGGATTGATCTTCATGGTGTAGAGGCGCGGAGCAAACTCGGACATCTCGGTACGGTGACCTTCGACAGCCCCCTTCATGATGCCGAGGATGTGCATCCGGCCTTCTTTGGCCTGGGCCAGAGCGACCTGCATGATCTCCTTGGTGATGCCGGTGATCTTGATGTCCATCTGCAGGGCGGTCACGCCGTTGTCGGTACCGGCCACCTTGAAGTCCATGTCGCCGAGGTGATCTTCGTCACCCAGGATGTCGGACAGCACAGCGAAGCGGTTGCCTTCCTTGATCAGACCCATGGCGATGCCGGCCACATGGGCCTTGAGGGGCACACCAGCGTCCATCAGCGCCAGGCAGCCGCCACACACGGAGGCCATGGAAGAAGAGCCGTTGGATTCGGTGATCTCGGACACCACACGCAGGGAATAGCCGAACTCGTCCGCCGGCGGCAGCACGGCCAGCAGGGCGCGCTTGGCCAGGCGGCCGTGGCCGATTTCACGGCGCTTCGGGCTGCCGACGCGACCGGTTTCGCCGGTGGCGTACGGGGGCATGTTGTAGTGCATCATGAAGCGGTCGCGGTACTCACCGGCCAGGGCGTCGATGATCTGCTCGTCGCGGCCAGTGCCGAGGGTCGCCACCACCAGGGCCTGGGTTTCGCCACGGGTGAACAGGGCGGAACCGTGGGTACGGGGCAGCACGCTGTTACGCACGGAGATCGGACGCACGGTACGGGTATCGCGGCCGTCGATACGGGGCTGACCAGCCAGGATGCGGCCACGCACGATGGACGCTTCCAGCGCGAAGAACAGGTCGGCCACGACACCTTCGTCGGCAGCGCCCTCGCCTTCACACAGAGCAGCGATGGCCTCGGCCTTCAGCTCCTTGACACGTTGGCTGCGGGTCTGCTTGCTGGTGATGCTATAGGCTTCTTCCAGCTTGGCCTTGATCACGCCTTCCAGCTTGGCAACGAGGACTTCGTCGCGGGCCGGCGCCTGCCAGTTCCACTCGGGCTTACCGGCTTCTTCAACCAGGGCGTTGATGGCATTGATGGCGGCCTGCATTTGCTCATGGCCGAACACCACGGCGCCAAGCATGACTTCTTCGGACAGTTCCTGAGCTTCGGATTCCACCATCAGCACAGCGGTCTCGGTACCGGCAACCACCAGGTCCAGCTTGGAGTTTTTCATCTCCGAAGCATTGGCGCAGAGCACGTACTGACCGTCGATGTAACCGACGCGGGCAGCACCGATCGGCCCCTGGAAGGGAATACCGGCGATGGACAGGGCGGCGGAGGCACCGATCATCGCGGGGATGTCCGCATCCACTTCCGGATTCAGAGACATGACCGTGGCCACGACCTGGACTTCGTTGTAGAAGCCTTCGGGGAACAGCGGGCGGATCGGGCGGTCGATCAAGCGCGAGGTGAGGATTTCCTTTTCGGAGGGACGGCCTTCACGCTTGAAGAAGCCGCCGGGGATCTTGCCGGCAGCGTAGGACTTTTCTTGGTAATCGACGGTCAGGGGGAAGAAATCCTGGCCGGGTTTAGCATCCTTGGCAGCGACAACAGAGACGAGGACGACGGTGTCGTCCATAGACACCATGACGGCACCGGAGGCTTGACGGGCGATTTCGCCGGTCTCGATGGTCACCTGATGGGTGCCGTAGGCAAAAGTTTGCTTAGCAATGTTGAACACGAAACTTTCCTTTCTCGCTTTTACAGTTTTTTTCAGCAGTTATATCGTCTTGGTGCAGGCCGGATTTTACCCTGAAGTCACTTCGCCAACCGTCGGCTGAAGCACCTAAAAACAACGGGATAAAAATAAAAAAAGCGGCACGGCCCAGAGGGCCGCCCGCTTTTTTCACTGGTGCGCAAATCCTGAAGAAACAGATTACTTGCGCAGGCCCAGGCGTTCGATCACGGAGCGATACTTCTCCACATCGGTGCGCTTCAGGTAGTCCAGCAGCTTGCGGCGACGGGAAACCATGCGCAGCAGGCCGCGACGGGAGTGGTGATCCTTGGCGTTGATCTTGAAGTGACCGGTCAGGTCGTTGATACGCGCGGTCAGCAGCGCGATCTGCACTTCGGAGGAACCGGTATCGCCAGCGACGCGCTGGAAATCGCCAACGATCTTGGCCTTTTGTTCGGTGGAGACAGCCATGTTGTTACCTTTCTATCGTCAAACCTCAGACTCGGACTATGGCGCCACCCCGGTTTGAGAGAGCCGGCACCCCGAACGACCTTCACCCCGCAAGGCGACATGAAGAGCGCGATATTATACGGGCCCTCGGCCCTGATTACAATCGCAAGTCGGCAGCATCAAGAAGTGCCACCACATTCTTGGGCTTGCACCAAGCGCTTGGGGCGCAACCAGCCATCGGCCCCTTGTTCACCTACCCCCAAGAGCACGTTGTCCGCGTAAATCCGTACCTTGCCGATATCCCCAATGGCTGCGCGCCGCACCGGATTGCCGTGACTGATTGGCCCCTGCTGTTCCGCGGTCAGATCGATGCGCGGCAACGTGGACAGCAGCGCGTCGACCGGCGCCAGGCGTCCGACACGCTCGGTTTCCACCACGGATTCCAGCTCTGACAGGGTCAAGGCATCAGCCAAGCTCAAGCTGCCAACACGGGTACGGCGCAGGGCAGTCAGATGCGCACCACAGCCCAAGGCCGCACCGATGTCCTCGGCCAAGACGCGGATGTAGGTGCCCTTGCTGCAGGTGACCGCTAGGCGGGCCCGCGTGAGCATGCCACGACTATCGACATCGACCCCGAGCAATTCCAGTGCATGTATGGTCACGGCCCGCGGCTGGCGCTCGACCTCCACCCCCTGGCGGGCCAGCTCGTAGAGAGGCTTGCCATCGCGCTTGAGGGCCGAATACATGGGAGGAACCTGGGTGATGGACCCGGTAAAGCGCGGCAATAGCGCAACAAGATCAGCTTCGCCGACGGTCACCGGGCGTTGCTCGCGCACCTCGCCTTCCGCATCGCCGGTATCGGTAGTGGCGCCGAAACAGACCTCGGCTTCGTAGGTCTTGTCTGCGTCAAGCAGGTCGGCGGAGAACTTGGTCGCTTCGCCAAAGCAGAGGGGCAGCAAGCCAGTGGCCATAGGATCCAGCGTACCGGTATGACCCGCCTTTGCCGCCGACACCAGGCGGCGTGCTTGCTGGAGTGCCGTATTCGAAGAAAGCCCCTGGGGCTTATCGAGCAACAACACCCCGTCGACCCGCTGCCAACGCTTTTTCTGCACTTAGCCCTGTCCTTCGTCGTTGTGCGCACCGTCACGCGCTTCGGATTCGCGGGTAACGGCCACGGCCTCGTCGATCAGCTTGGAGAGATTGGCGCCCCGGTCGATGGAATCGTCGTAGACGAAGTGCAGTTCCGGCGTGGTGTGAATGCGCACCCGGCGGCCGATCTCTCGGCGCAGGAACCCGGAAGCTTTTTTCAGGCCGACGAGGATTTCCGGTACCCGCTCGGCCCCCAGCATGGTGGTGAAGAACACCTTGGCGTGAGCGTAATCCGGTGAGATTTCCACGGCGGTCAGGGTGATCATGCCGATGCGCGGGTCCTTGACCTCGCTATGCAGCAACTCGGCGAGTTCACGGCGGATTTGTTCGACGACGCGATCCGCCCGGCTAAAGCTTTTCATGGCGTTTCCTTCCAGACAGGCGCGGCGCCTGGCGCCGTGCCAATGAAAAAGGCGCGGGTCGAAGGGGTTACCCCCTTCTCCCCGCGCCTCGCGGTCGTGCTCCGGTTACAGCGTCCGGGCGACCTCGAGGATTTCGTAGACTTCGAGCTGATCGCCTTCTTTGATGTCGTTGAAGTTCTTGAACTGAATACCGCACTCGTAGTTCGACTTCACTTCCTTGACGTCATCCTTGAAGCGTTTCAGGGATTCCAGTTCGCCGTCGTGGACCACCACGTTGTTGCGCAGGACGCGGACGCGGGAGTTGCGACGCACCACACCTTCGAGCACGTAGCAGCCGGCAATGGTGCCGATCTTGGAGGCCACGAACACCTGGCGGATTTCCACCTGGCCGATGATCTGCTCCTTCTTTTCCGGCGACAACATGCCGGAAAGGGCAGCCTTCACCTCATCCACAGCCTCGTAGATGATGGTGTAGTAGCGGATATCCACACCGAAGTTCTCGGCAGCCTTGCGGGCATTGGCATCGGCACGAGTATTGAAGCCGATGATCACTGCCTTGGAGGCGGAAGCCAGGTTGACGTCGGTTTCGGAGATGGCACCCACAGCGGCGTGGATCACCTGCACCTTGACCTCGTCGGTGGACAGCTTGTTCAGCGACTGAACCAGTGCTTCCTGAGAACCCTGTACGTCCGCCTTGATGATCAGGGGCAGGGACTTGACCTCGCCCTCGGCCATCTGCTCGAACATAGATTCCAGCTTGGCAGCCTGCTGCTTGGCCAGCTTGACCTCGCGGAACTTGCCTTGACGGAACAGGGCGATTTCCCGTGCCTTTTTCTCGTCGGCGATGACCATCGCTTCGTCGCCTGCGGACGGCACGTCGGAGAGGCCCTGGATTTCCACCGGGATCGACGGGCCGGCTTCCTGGATCGGCTTGCCATTCTCGTCGAGCATGGCGCGGATGCGACCAAAGGTCTGGCCAGCCAACAGCACATCGCCACGCTTGAGGGTACCGGATTGAACCAGCATGGTGGCCACCGGGCCCTTCCCCTTGTCGAGGCGGGCTTCGATGATGATGCCCTTGGCGTGGGTGTCGTGTTGGGCTGTCAGTTCCAGCACTTCGGCCTGCAGCAGCACCTGTTCGAGCAGTTCGTCGATGCCGGTACCCTTCTTGGCGGAAACCGGAATGAACGGCGAATCGCCGCCGTAGCTCTCGGGCACCACGCCTTCGGCGATCAGCTCCTGGGTCACCCGGTCCGGATTGGCTTCGGGTTTGTCGATCTTGTTGATCGCTACCACGATGGGCACGTTGGCGGCCTTGGCGTGGTGGATCGCTTCCTTTGTCTGGGGCATCACGCCGTCATCGGCAGCCACCACCAGAATGACGATGTCGGTCGCCTTGGCGCCGCGGGCACGCATGGCCGTAAAGGCCTCGTGACCCGGGGTGTCGAGGAAGGTGATCACACCGCGCTCGGTTTCCACATGGTAGGCACCGATATGCTGGGTAATGCCGCCCGCTTCGCCGGCAGCCACCTTGGCACGACGGATGTAGTCGAGCAGCGAGGTCTTGCCGTGGTCCACGTGGCCCATCACCGTCACAACCGGGGGACGCGGCAACACCGGTGCTTCGGGAGCCTCGGTACCTTCAAGGAAGGCTTCCGGGTCGTCGAGCTTGGCTGCCAATGCCTTGTGACCCATTTCTTCGACGATGATCATCGCCGTTTCCTGGTCTAGCACCTGGTTGATGGTGACCATGGAGCCCATCTTCATGAGCACCTTGATCACTTCGGTCGCCTTCACCGCCATCTTGTGTGCAAGATCGGCCACGGTGATGGTTTCGGGAACATGCACCTCACGCACCACCGGCTCGGTCGGCGCCTGGAACGAGTGGGATTCTTCGCTGGAATGGCGATCACCACGGCCGCGGCGACCACCGCCGCCACGCGGATCTTTCCAGCCGGAAGTCGGCCCGGCACCGCGGGTTTTGACACCGGGACGCCCCTTGCCCGGCGCCTCGCCGGCACGGCGATCCCGGTTTTCACCAGGACGACCGGGGGTACGGGCAGCGGACTTGTCGTCACGGGCCTTGGGCGCCTCTTCCGGAGCCGCCTTGGTCTGGGCGGCAGCAGCCTGCTTGGCGGCCTCGGCAACCTTCAGGGCGGCCGCCTTTTCTTCCGCCTGCTTGCGCATGCGGGCCAACTCGGCTTCCCGCTCCTGCTTTTCACGGAATTCGCGGGCCTGAATTTCGGCCAGGGTCGCGGCACGGCGCGCCTCTTCCTCACGCAGGCGGACTTCCGCCTCGTCGAGGATCGGCTTCTTGCGTACCGTCACGGTTGCCTTAGCCGCGGGAGCGGGAGCAGAAGCAGCCGGCTCGGCATCTTTCTGCGCAGCGACCGGCTCAGCCTTGGGTTCCGGAGCCGGCTTCGGCTCGGGTTCCGGCTCAACGGCCACTACCGGTTCCGGCTCAACAACGGGTTCCGGTTCCGGTTCTGCTACCGGAGCCGCAACAGGCTCGGGAGCAGCAACGACCTCTTCCACCACCGCTTCGTGGGCCTGAGGGGCAACCACCTCTTGAGGCACGGGAGTCTCGGCCACCTCGACCAGCGCAGCCTCTGCTTCACCAGAGGGCAATTCAACCGCCGTATCGTTGGCATCGCGCTTTACCAGTACGCGCTTCTTGCGTACTTCGACCTGGACCGTCCGCGTCTTGCCGTGGGAGTCCTGAGCCTTGATTTCGGAGGTCTGCTTACGGGTCAGGGTGATCTTGGTCTTGTCGGCGTCCCCATGGGACCGCCGCAGATAATCAAGCAGCCGGTTCTTGTCCTGCTCGGAGAGCAAGTCACCTGCCGCATGCTTCTCAACACCGGCCTTCTTCAACTGTTCGAGCAGCACCGCTGCGGGCATTTTCAGCTCGCTGGCAAACTGGTCTACGCTCGTTTGCGCCATTCTTTACTGTCCTCCGTGCTTACTCGAACCAGTGGGCCCGGGCCGTAGTGATGAGAGCCTTGGCCCGTTCCGGATCGATGCCGGTCATATCGGTGAGTTCGTCGATGGCCAGGTCAGCCAGGTCATCGCGCGCCTTCACACCGTTCTGGGCGAGTTTGGCCGCCAGTTGCTTGTCCATGCCATCGAGGGACAGCAGATCGTCGGAGACCTGCTCCAGCTGCTCTTCGGTGACGATGGCCTCGGTGAGCAGGATGTTGCGGGCACGCTCCCGCAGCTCGTGCACCGAAGCTTCGTCGAAGGCTTCGATTTCGAGCATTTCGGCCAAGGGCACATAAGCCACTTCTTCGAGGGAGGAGAAGCCTTCCTCGATCAGCACGTTGGCCACGTCCTCGTCCACATCCAGCTTTTCCATGAAGAGCAGCCGGGTGGCGGCCTGTTCAGCCTCGGCTTTCTTCTCGGATTCTTCCTCAGTCATGAGGTTGATGTTCCAGCCCGCGAGCTCCGAAGCCAGGCGGACGTTCTGGCCGCCACGGCCGATAGCGATCGCCAGGTTTTCTTCGTTCACCACCACATCCATGGTGTGCCGATCTTCGTCCACCACGATGGACAGAACCTCGGCCGGCGCCAGGGCGCCCACCACAAACTGGGCCGGATCAGCCGACCAGTTGATGATGTCCACGCGCTCACCGCCCAGTTCGTTGGTCACCGCATTGACGCGCGCACCGCGCATGCCGATGCAGGTACCAATCGGATCGACGCGCTGGTCGTTGGATTTGACCGCGATCTTGGCGCGCACACCGGGGTCCCGGGCAGCCGCCTTGATTTCCATGAGACCGTCATCGATCTCAGGGACTTCCAGCTCGAACAGCTTGATGATGAACTCAGGAGCGGTACGCGACAGGATGATCTGGGGACCGCGGGCATTGCGGTCGATGCGCAGCAAATAGGCCTTGACCCGGTCGCCAACCCGCAGGTTTTCCTTGGGAATCATCTGATCGCGGGGCAGCAGGGCCTCGATCTTGCCGGATTCGATGATGGCGTTACCGCGCTCGATGCGCTTGATGGTGCCCGTCACCAGGTGTTCCTTGCGCGCCAGGAAGTCGGTCAGCACCTGTTCCCGTTCGGCATCACGGATCTTTTGCAGAATCACCTGCTTGGCAGCCTGGGCACCAATCCGGCCAAAGTCCACCGGTTCGAGGGGCTCTTCAATGAAACCACCCAGTTCGATGTCCGGATCAATCTCTCTGGCTTTTTCCAGGGAAATCTGCAGCGCCTCGTCTTCCAGCGCCTCGTCTTCCACAACTTCCCAGCGACGGAAGGAATCGAAATTACCGGTCGTGCGATCGATCGTCACCCGCACATCCGATTCTTCGGCGATCTTCTTCTTCGTAGCCGAAGCCAGCGCCAATTCCAGGGCACCGAAAACGATTTCCTTGGTGACGTTCTTTTCGCGCGCCAGCGCATCTACCAGCAGCAACATCTCGCGGCTCATTCTTGCACCTCCTCTATCGCCGGTCAGTCGAACTTGGGAACCAGCCGGGCTTTTTCAATGTGGTCGTAATCCAGTTCCACATCGCCGGTTTCCGTTCGCAGGCTTACCTTGCCACCCTGCAGGCCGAGCAGGATGCCATTGAAATTTCGGCGATTTTCCTTCGCCACACGCAAGCGGATCTGCACTTCCTGACCAGCGAAGCGCGCGTAATCGGCCTCTTTGACCAAGGGACGGTCCAGCCCCGGAGAGGAAACTTCCAAGCGGTCGTAGTCGATGTTTTCAACCATCAGCACCCGTGTCAGCTGATTGCTGACGGTGACGCAGTCGTCCACATTGACCCCACCTTCCTTCTCAGGTTTGTCAATGAACACCCGCAGCAGCCGCCCTTTGGGCGACAACTCGAGTAGTACGAGCTCGTAACCGAGGCCCGTAACCGTTGTATCCAGCAGTTCTCGCAGATCCATGCGCTACAAATAAAAAATGGGCGAAACGCCCATCCAAAAAAAGATGATTTAACCGGCTACTCATGCCGCTTTCGCCGTCACGACGGCAAAGCACGATAGCAGCCTACATACAAAGCCTTTGAATTATATCCGGAAACCAGCCCCCCATCAATCGCTGCAGTGCCGCAAAAAGGCACCGCAGCGAGCTTTCCAGATGATTTCTGGCCTGAAAGGCCGACAGGACGCGGTTAACGCATCCCACGCGGCGGACGACCTTGGGACGAGTTGTCATTCCCGGTATACACCCCGGTCATGCCGCGCCGGAAGGCGTTGTTGCCAGTCCCCGGCACCGACATACCGACTGCCTGAAAGAGTGCCGCCACATCGTGCTCGGGCAGTTCCATCCATTGCCCACGCTTGAGGCGGCTGGGCATGATCAGAGGACCGTAGCGAACCCGCATCAGACGGCTGACGGTCACGCCCACCGCTTCGAACATACGCCGCACTTCCCGGTTACGCCCCTCGGACAAGGTCACGTGATACCAGCGGTTCGCCCCTTCCCCACCTGCGTCTTCCAGGGTCGAGAAGCGTGCCGGACCATCTTCGAGCTCGATGCCGTCCACCAGTTGATCCTGGGCTTCGTCGGTCAAATCCCCCAGCACCCGTACCGCGTACTCGCGGATGATGTTGTAGCGCGGGTGCATCAGCCGGTTAGCCAGTTCGCCCGAGGTCGTGAACAGCAGCAGACCGCTGGTATTGAAGTCGAGGCGGCCAACGGCGATCCAACGCCCACCCCGCAGGACCGGCAAGGCCTCAAAGACGGTTTCACGGCCATCCGGGTCGTCTCGGGAAACGATCTGGCCTTCCGGCTTGTGATACATGATCACGCGCGGCACCCGGTTGGCGAATTTCAGGTTGAGCAGTTTGCCATTGACCTTGACCCGGTCCGTCGGCCCCACCAGCTGCCCCACTTCGGCAGGCAAGCCATTGACGCTGACCCGGCCGGAGAGAATCCATTCCTCCATCTCCCGGCGCGAGCCGACACCTGCCTGGGCCAGCACTTTATGCAGACGCTCGGGCTTGGTCGGCTCGACCGGCCCCTTGATCTTGCCGCGGGGCGCCCCTTTGCCAGGACCGCGCTTTTCTTCGCCGGGAGCGGCAATCCGCTTGGCCCGGCGGACGGGCCCCCGCTTGGGCTGGGAACCCTCCCCTTCGAAACGCCGCTCAGGGCGCCCCTCGCCACGGCCACCATCGGAAGATCCGCGCCGTTCCTGGCGTTCCGCCACGTTGCCGTTTACCTCCCGACTTTCACCATCCGGACGGCGGCGGCCACCGCGGCCAAACGACTTGCCACCGCCCGAACCACCTGCACCTTCGGGGCGCGGTGGACGCGGACCACGGGAGCCTTCCGGTCCATTGCCATTACGAGGAGGGCGTCCTTCACCGGACTGGCGGGGGGGGCGAACGTCGCCGCCCGCTCCTGCTTGCGCACTGCGCTCACTTCCCCCCTGACCTTCGCCACGGGGCGGGCGGTTACGGAACGGACGGCGCGGTCCCTTGCGGCCTTCCGGACGGCCGCCGGCGGCGCCTTCCTGGCCGTCACGGGGGGCGCTGTTCTTGGGGCTCTTAGATTTGTTGTAAGGCATCGGCTAGATCCAGATTCGGGTTGATGTCTTCCAGGGGCGGCAGCTCGGTCAGGCTGCGCAGCCCCAGATCGTCCAGGAATTTCTTGGTGGTGGCATAGAGGCCGGGACGCCCCGGCGTTTCACGGTAGCCCACCACGTCTACCCAGCCCCGCTCTTCCAGGGCCTTGATGACTTGGGTGGCCACAGCCACCCCACGGATTTCTTCGATATCGCCCCGGGTGACCGGCTGGCGGTAGGCGATGATCGCCAGGGTTTCCATCACCGCCCGAGAATAGCGCGGCGGCTTTTCCGGATGGATACGCTCCACATAGGAGACATATTCGGCCTTGGTACGGAAGCGCCAGCCGGAGGCCAGTTGCACCAATTCGACGGAGCGCCCTTCCCATTCGATGCGCAGATCGTCGAGGAGCTTGCGCAACAGGTCGTTGCCATAGTCCTCGTCAAACATGCGCTTGAGTTCATTCAGCGTCAAGGGCTCCTGGGTGCACAATAAGGCGGCTTCCAGGATGCGCTTGAGCTCGGCCGTATTGCTCGGCCCGGTCTTACTCGACCGACTGTTCGACGACTTCGCTGCTGGATTGGCCATCGGACAACCTCACGTAAATGGGCTGGAACGCCTCGGTCTGGCTCAGAGCAATCAGCTTTTCTCGCGCCAACTCGAGCATGGCGAGGAAGTGCACCACCAGTACCGACACCCCCTGAGTGGTGTCGAACAGGTGGGTGAATTCGACGAAGCCGCCCCGGTCGCGCAACTCGCGCAAAATGATGCCCATGTGTTCGCGTACTGACAGTTCTTCGCGGCGGATGGTGTGGGCCTTGGTCAGCTTGGCCTGACGCAGGATCACCTGCCACGCCCGCTTCAGGTCTTCCGGATTCACATCCGGGTAGCGCAGGGCCTCGCTCTTCTCGGCCCACACCTCGGCCCAGTGGAAATCCCTGTCAGCCTGAGGCAGTTCATCCAAGGCGAAAGCGGCGCGCTTCATCTGCTCGTACTCGATCAGGCGGCGCACCAATTCGGCCCGGGGATCCTCAACCTCGTCGCTGTCCTCGGTCTTGGCCCGGGGCAGCAGCATGCGGCTCTTGATCTCGATGAGCATCGCCGCCATCACCAAGTAATCCGCCGCCAGTTCCAGGTTGGTGGTGCGCATTGCCTCCACGTACTCCAGGTACTGGACAGTCAGTGGCGCCATCGGAATGTCGAGGATGTTGATATTGGCCTTGCGGATCAGATACAGCAACAAGTCCAAAGGACCTTCGAAGGCGTCGAGAAACACCTCCAGGGCATCCGGCGGGATATACAAATCCTGAGGCACCTCGGTCATCGGCGAGCCGTAGATGCGTGCCACCGCATCAATGGACTCGATGGCCAGAGCCGCCTGCTCGGCCGCCGCCTCCACCATTCCTTCCGGGGCGGTGTCGAGGATGTCCGGCGCGTCGGACGCGTCTGGCGCCGGAGGCGTAGCGGGGGCCTGAGGATTCACCGGGTCGCCCTTTGGGTGTCAGTTGTAGCCCAGGCCTATGGCCTCGCGCACGTCGCGCATGGTTTCCTGGGCGAGCTTGCGCGCTTTTTCGTTGCCGTCGGCGACGATGTTACGTACCAGCTGGGGATCGTCCAGGTACATCTGGGCCCGCTCGCGCATCGGCGCCTGCTCCTTGAGGATGCCGTCGATCACCGGCTGCTTGCACTCCAGGCAGCCGATGCCGGCGCTCTTGCAACCCTTCTGCACCCACTCCTTGACCTCACTGCCGGAATAAACCTGGTGCAGCTGCCACACCGGGCACTTTTCGGGATCGCCCGGGTCGGTGCGGCGCACCCGCTGCGGGTCGGTAGGCATCTTTTTGATCTTGTTGCGCACGGATTCTTCGTCCTCGCGCAGCGTGATGGTGTTGCCGTAGGACTTGGACATCTTGCCCCCGTCCAGGCCAGGCATCTTGGAAGCTTCGGTAAGCAAGGCCTCGGGCTCCTGCAGAATCATCTTGCCGGTTCCCTCCAGGTAGCCGAACAGACGCTCCCGGTCCACGTTGGACAGGTGCTGGACTTCATCGAGCAGGGCCTGGGCCTGGCCAATGGCAGCAGCGTCACCCTCCTGCTGGTAGCGGGTGCGCAGTTCCTCGTAGAGCTTGGCCTTCTTGCTGCCCAGCTTCTTCACCGCTTCCTGGGCCTTTTCGGCAAAGCCCGGCTCGCGGCCATAGAGGTGGTTGAAACGGCGCACCAGCTCCCGGGAAAACTCGATGTGGGGAATCTGGTCTTCGCCCACCGGCACGTACTTGGCCCGGTAGATGAGGATGTCGGCACTCATCAGCAGCGGGTAGCCAAGGAAGCCGTAGGTGGACAAGTCCTTGTGCGAGAGCTTTTCCTGCTGATCCTTGTAGGTCGGCACCCGTTCCAGCCAGCCCAGAGGCGTCATCATCGACAGCAAAAGATGCAGCTCGGCGTGCTCGGGCACCTTGGACTGGATGAAGATCGAAGCCTGGGAAGGATCCACCCCGGCAGCCAGCCAGTCGATCACCATGTCCCACACCGAATCCTCGATGATCTGGGGGCTGTCGTAGTTGGTCGTGAGCGCATGCCAGTCGGCCACAAAGAACAGGCAAGGGTACTCATGCTGGAGCTTGACCCAGTTCTTGAGCACACCATGGTAGTGACCAAGGTGGAGCGCCCCCGTGGGGCGCATGCCAGAAACGATGCGTTCGACGTACATGATGGTTCCGAGAAAAAAAGGCCGGAAAACGAGGATTAGCCAGGAAGCTGAAACAAGGCGACCAGCAACGCCTGAGCCAGGCTAACGATGGGCACCAGCACCATGCTGAGCACCCCGGTAAACAGCAGCAGCAGCAAAATTGGAAAGCCCCAGCGCTCAAGCTGGGCAAACTTACAGGCCGCGCGGTGCGGCAGCAGACTAACAGCGATGCGCCCGCCATCAAGGGGCGGCAGAGGCAGCAGATTGAGGGCCATCAACACCAGGTTGATGTTGATACCCGCCTTGCTCATTTCCGCCAGGGGCAGGCTGTAGGGATTGAGCGGCATCTCCCAGGCCAGCTTGAGACACAGCGCCCAGATGCAGGCCATCACCACGTTGGCCGCCGGCCCGGCGGCTGCTACCCACAACATATCCTTCTTGGGATTGCGCAGGCGGCTGAAATCCACGGGCACCGGTTTGGCCCAGCCAAACAGAATGGCGTCGCCACCCAGAGCGTAGCTGGTAAACAAGATCAGCCCCGGCACCAGCAGCGTGCCCACCGGATCGATGTGGCGCAAGGGATTGAGGCTGATCCGCCCCGCTTGCCAGGCGGTAGGATCGCCAAAATAGCGCGCCACGTAACCATGGGCAGCCTCGTGCAAGGTGATGGCAAAGATCACCGGCAGCGCGACGATGGCGATGGTTTGAATCAGGCTGTTGATATCCATGATAGGCGAATGAAGGCGGCCCCGGATTCTAGCAAAGCCGCCAGGCGACGCTTGAGGTAGGCACGAAACGGCGGTTCAGGGCCGTTCCAGCCCGAAAGGGGACGGATCGCCGCGGCCGGCCCGGATCAGTTCAGGGCGCCCACCGGTCAGGTCAATCACTGTGGTCGGCTCGACGCCGCAACCGCCACCATCGACCACCAAGTCCACCTGTGCATCGAGGCGCTCACGGATTTCCTCGCCATCGTTCAGGGGCAGATCCTCACCGGGCAGAAGCAAGGTCGAGGTAAGCAGCGGTTCGCCCAACTCGGCCAGCAAGGCCTGGGCAATTACGTTATCCGGTACGCGCAGGCCAATGGTCTTGCGCTTGGGATGAAGCACCCGCCGCGGCAATTCCTTGGTGCCCTCAAGAATGAAGGTATAGCTGCCTGGGGTGGTGTTTTTGAGCAGCCGGTACTGGGCGTTGTCCACCCGGGCATAGTGGGCGATCTCGGAAAGATCGCGACACATCAGGGTGAAGTGATGGCGCTCGTCCACGCCGCGAATCGTGCGGATCCGTTCCAGGGCATCCTTGTCACCCAGATGGCAGCCCAAGGCATAGCAGGAGTCGGTGGGAAAAACGACGATACCCCCCCCACGGATCAGTTCAGCCGCTTTGGCAAGCAAGCGGGGCTGGGGATTCTGCGGGTGGACAGAAAAATACTCGGCCATAAAAAATAGGAGAAAACGAACTACATTTTTTCCCAGACCGGGGTCAGCCCGTCGGGAAGGGAGGCAATACGCCCCAGGTCAGAGTAGCTCTCGCCCGGTCCGTGAAAATCGGACCCGCGCGAGGCGAGAAAACCGAACTTGCGCGCCACGTGAGCAAACTTGGCTACCTCGTCGGGGCCGTGGCTGCCGGACACCACCTCGATGGCATCGCCACCACAGTCCTTGAAGGCTTCGAAGAAAAACCCCAAGTGCTTGTTGGATAGCTTGTAACGTCCCGGGTGCGCCACGACGGCAAGCCCGCCAGCGCCATGCACCCAGGCCAAGGCCTCCTCCAAGGTCACCCAGCGGTGCGGCACGTAGCCGGGCTTGCCGGGCACCAGGTAATCGTCGAAGACGCTCTTCACATCCTTGGCAATGCCGATCTGCACCAGATAGCGAGCAAAATGCGCACGCGAGATAAGGCTTGGATTCTCGCAGTACCCCATGGCACCTTCGAACGTACCGCGGATGCCAATGCGCTCCAGTTCCGCTGCCATTCGCCGCGCTCGATCTTCCCGACCATTGCGTATAGCGGTCAGACCGGCCACCAGATCGGCACTGGTCGGATCAACCGCCAGACCAACCATATGGATGGGGGTATCGGCCCATTCGATGGAAATTTCCACGCCCGGGGCAAAGCGCACTCCCAACTCCTCGGCGGTAGCCTGGGCTTCGGGGATTCCGGCCAACTCGTCGTGATCGGTCAAGGCCAGCCAGGTTACCCCGTTGGCGTGAGCGCGACGCACGACGTCTGCCGGCGGCAATAGGCCATCGGAACAGGTGGAGTGACAGTGGAAATCGCAGTTCATGGATGCAATCTGCCGGTAGCGGCGGCAGGCCTGACAAGACGTCGCATCAGAGCCACTGATGCGGGCAGGCACGGTCAAAGCGGTCACACACACGCTTTGCAATGGCGGAAACACCCGCCAATCAAGGAAAAAACAGAACCGATCATAACACAGCGGGCCGGTTCGACCGGCCCGCTGGAGCACGCCCGACGAGAGGTCAGTCGTCGTTCATCTGAGCCTGGAGGTAATTCTCCAGGCCTACTTGCTCGATCAGGGTGAACTGGGTTTCCAGCCAATCGACCCGCTCTTCCTCTTCCTCCAGGATGTCTTCGAGCAACTCGCGGGTAACGTAGTCAGCCACCGATTCGCAATAGGCGATTCCGTCCTTGAGCAACGGCAGCAGGTGATGCTGGAGCTTGAGGTCGCATTCCAGCATTTCACGGGGATTTTCGCCGATGTAGAGTTTGCCGAGCTGCTGCAGGTTAGGCAGACCTTCGAGGAACAGCACCCGTTCGATGATCTTGTCGGCAAACTTCATCTCGTCGATGGAGGAGCGATACTCCTTATCGTTGAGCCGTTTTAGCCCCCAGTTCTTGAACATGCGAGCATGCAGAAAGTACTGGTTGATGGCCGTCAGTTCGCCGGTGAGGATTTTGTTGAGGTGCTGGATAACCTTCTTGTCGCCCTTCATAACCCGGAACTCCTGAATTTAAGGATTTCCTCAAGGTTAGCACAGGCCCCGCCAGGCGAAAGCGGGAGTACTCCGGAGCCCCGACTCAGGCGGGTTGCAGCAGACCAGGCAGGGAGAAGGCACCGGCGGTCTCTTCGCGTAACTGGGCCTTTACGTCCTTGCAGCACTTGCCGCAGCAGGTGCCGACGCACAGGTTCTCACGCAATTCGCGGTAGGTCGTGGCCCCCTGGGAGATTTCCCGGGAGATATCACGGCTGGTCACGGCATGGCAGACACAAACGTACATGGCGGCGGCTACTCTCAAGTGAAGACCCGGAACCGGGTGTCGTTTTGAGAATTATTATCAAACAAACAGTTCAATGCAAGTAATTCTTATCTTCATTGTGTGAACATTTTGTATCTGGCCCGCCCTCTCCCGCCGTTCCGGGAATGGGGAGGGTCCGGTATAGTCCCAGGCCAGTCCATCAATACAGGCCGCAACCCCAAGGGCCGCTCAGGAGAATTCCATGACCCATATCCCCGACGATCTGCGCTACGCCCCTGGCCACGAGTGGGCCCGTTCCGAATCCGATGGCACCGTGGTGGTCGGAGTGTCTGACCACGGCCAGGATTTGCTTGGCGACATGGTCTTCGTCGGTCTGCCTGAAGTGGGCAAAGTGGTGGCCGCCGGTGACCCGGTTGCCGTGGTGGAATCGGTGAAGTCCGCCGCCGACGCCCACGCGCCGGTGGCCGGTACGGTTATCGAAGTAAATGCGGCTGCCGCCGACGCCCCCGAATCGGTCAACAGCGATCCCTACGGGACCTGGCTATTCAAGCTGCGCCCCACCGACCCAGCGGAAATCGCCACGCTGATGGATGCCGCCACCTATCGGGCCAGCCTGTAAGCATCCACTGATTAGGGAATCCCCATGCCGACTTACAGCCTGCCCGGAAAGACACCCCAGCTCGCCGCATCGTCCTGGGTCGCTCCAAACGCCACGATCATCGGTGACGTGCGCCTTGGCGACGGCGCCAGCGTGTGGTGGAACGCCGTACTGCGCGGCGATAACGATCCCATCACCATCGGTGACAACAGCAATATCCAGGACGGCTCGGTGCTGCACACCGACGAGGGGGTTCCCCTAACGCTGGGCCGCAACGTCACGGTCGGGCATCTGGTGATGCTGCACGGCTGCACGGTCGGCGACAATTCACTGATCGGCATCGGGGCAGTCGTGCTCAATCGGGCCGTCATTGGGCGAAACAGTATCGTCGGGGCCAACACCCTGATTCCGGAAGGCAAGGTTTATCCGGACGGTGTTCTCATCCTCGGTAGTCCGGGCAAGGTGGTGCGGCAACTGGATGATGCGGAGATCGCCCGGCTGGCGCACAGTGCCGACCACTATGTGGATAATGCCCAGCGCTACGCACAGGGACTGACCGAGCTCGCCTGACCAACCTGGCCTATCGGCCAAGCACGACCCAAAACGACAACGGGCACCACGAGGTGCCCGTTGTCGTTTTTATTTAACCAGCCACAGAACCAAGCCGAGGCCAGCAAAGACTCACACGCCTGTACTCAGACTGGTCAGCATCACCTTAGGCTTGATCTGGGGCAACACCTTCTGCATACCGAGACGCTCTCGAACATTGATCAGCAAGGGCGAGCGGGTGCCCACCCCGACCTTGCCCTCTTCCTTGAACAGCACCACCATCACCGCCACGTCCGCCAGGGAGGCAAGCTTCAAGGCTTCGGTTTCCTCGTCGGATAGTTCCACTTCGTATTCGAATCCCAGCGCGGTAGGGTCAATGATCTGGAACGCAACTTCGGGATCGTCCAGGGATTGCAGCGTGAAAGTCGCTGGAGGGGAGCCGGCAGACTCCTCGTGAATCAGCTGGAAACGATGGTTCTCTTCGAACCCCAGCAGCCCTTGGGGAAACTGGAGAATGGTGTCGGGATTGACGTCCACGGTGCCGAACAGATGGGTGGCAACCTGCATGAAAACTCTCCTGAAGCAAAGGTAAAGGGCTAAAACCCATCCCCCAAGATCCACCACGGGAGGAATCTGGGTCGGGAAAGCTTTCATTTTGCATCAAAGCTACCGAAAATGCCCACGACTCCTTGCCCCTCCCACCGCATTCCACCGGACATCCGCCTATGGCGTTCTCCCTGCCCACAGCCATCGTCGCGACGATCATCAACACCTCCATCCTCGCCAGCTGCTTCTTCTACCTCTGGTCCCGGGATCGGCAGCGGCGCTACCTGGCTTGGTGGGGAACAGCCTTCCTGGTGAACATGCTGCGCCTGGGGATTCAGTTCGTTCAGGACACCCTCCAACGCCATGACGGCCTGATCATCGGACTGATCTCACTGGCTTTCGCCCTGGCCACCACTTTTTTCTGGATCGGTTCCCGCCAGTACGCCAACCGCCCGCTGCGCCCCATGCCGATAGTCGCCCTGCCCGGCCTGACGGTAGCCTGGGCCGTCGTGAGTGAGTTGCTTCACCTGGGTTTCGTCGCCCGCACCCTGCCGATCGTTCTCCTCGCCGGGGGCGTCCTGATCGAAATCGGCCGCCTATTCTGGCGCAGCGCCCGAGTACGTGACGACCGACTGGCTCGCGTGGCGGGAGGGCTGTTCGTTCTCTACGGCATCCACGTCATGGACGCCCCTTACGTACGCCTGCAGCCAGACCTCGCCCCCTACGGTTACCTGCTCACTGCCGCCCTGACCTTCTGTATCGGCATTGTCTTGATCTTGCTCGCCGAGCAGGAGCAGCGCCTGCAGGCCGCCCGAAATGCGGCCCAACTCCATACCGAATCCTTACGCCGCAGCGAGGCAGAATCGGCCCTGCGCGAGAGCGAGAGCCGCTTCCGGCGTATTTTCGAAGCGGTGGACAACATTGCCGTACAGGGCTTCAACCGAAACCGACAAGTCATCTACTGGAATCGGGCCAGCAAGGCCTTCTACGGCTATACGGCGGAAGAAGCCCTGGGACAACCCATCGAGCAACTGATTCTTCGGCCCGACGAGTACGCCGCCTTCGCCGCCGCCTGCGATGCCGCGGTGGAAAGCGGCCATCCGCCCGCACCGGGTGAATTTGAGGCCTGCTGCAAGGACGGGAGCATCCGGGCCATCTATTCGACCCAGGTGCTCATCGCCGGGGCCAATGGCGAACCTGAGATCTACTGCATCGATCTCGATCTATCCTCACTGCGCCATCTCGAAGCGGAATTAGCGGCATCCCATCAGCGCTTTAATGCGCTTGCCCAAGGAACCACTCTCGGGGTGTTCGTCACCAACGGAGAAATGCGCCCGGTCTTCTTCAACGACCGCTACCTGGAAATCATGCAGCTCGACCGGCAACAAGCCCTCAAGGGCGGTTGGCGGGAACGGGTCGCCCCCTCGGCGCGGACGTCCGTTGAAGCCCAATGGGCAGCAGCCCTCGTCGCGGGCAAGGCATTCACCGGCGAGAGCCAGCTGACCATGCCCGACGGCTCATCCCGCTGGATCCAGGTTCATGCGGCCCCCTTGTTGGAAGAAGGCCGACACGGCGGCTTCGTCGGCACCGTAGAGGACGTCACTGGCCGCAAACAGGCACAACTCGCCCTGCAGGAAAGTGAAGAACGTTTCTACCGCATGTTCTACCTGCTGCCTGACGTGGTCACCATCAGCAGTATCGAGGATGGCCGCTTTCTCGACATGAACGGCAGCTGGGAAGGCCTGTTCGGCTATACCCGTGAAGAAGCCCTGGGCAAGAGCACCTACGACCTGGGAATCTGGATCCACACCGAAGAGCGGCGCGAATTGGTGAACAAGCTGATGACGGACCTTTCGGTACGCAATCAGCGGGTACACCTGCGACGCAAGGATGGCACCCCCTTCCTGGCCGAGCTGTCTTCCAGCCAGATCGAACTGCGCGGCGAACGCTACCTCCTTATGGTCGCCCGGGACGTGACCGAACAGGAGCGGCAGCGCCGGGCCCTGGCCGAAAGCGAAGAAAAATTCGCCAACCTGTTCCGCGTCTCGCCCCTACCCCTGGCCTTGAGTCATGCCGAGACCGGCGCCTATCTCGACGTCAATACGGCCTGGGAGCGGCTCCACGGCCTGACCCTGGAACAGGTAGTCGGCCATACGGCCCACGACCTCGGCGTCGTCGCAAATCCCGAGGTACTGCGCGCCGCCCTGGAAGCTCTCGCCGAGCATGGACACGCCGAGAACTTCGAGATCACCATCTACAACCGGCAGCACCAAGCACTCAGCACCCTACTTTCCGGCCACCTGATTCGCCTCGGCGATGCCCCCTGCATCATCTGGAGCACGGTGGACATCACCGAGCAACGCGCCTTCCAACACCGCATCGAAGAGCTCAACGAAAGCCTGGAGGCCCGTGTCCGGGTACGCACCGCCGAACTGGAACAGGCCAACAACGAATTGGGCGAAGCCCTCCTCACCCTGCAGCAGACCCAGGCAGAACTGGTCCGCTCGGAAAAACTTGCAGCCCTGGGCTCCCTGGTGGCCGGGGTCGCCCACGAGCTCAACACGCCGATCGGTAACGGCGTCACCGTGGCCAGCACCCTGGACGAACGGACCCGGGAATTTATCGCCCAGGTGGAATCAGGCGCCCTCAAGCGCTCGACCTTGAACGCCTACCTGGATAGCTCGCGCACCGCCTGCGACCTGCTGATGAAGAACCTGGCCCAGGCCCGCGAGCTGGTCACCAGCTTCAAACAGGTCGCGGTGGACCAGACCAGCAGCCAGCGTCGCCAATTCAACCTGCGCCATGTGGTGGACGAGGTATTCGCCACCCTGCAGCCGATGCTCAAGAAAACCCCCTACCAAGTCGTGATCGACGTTGCACCCGACATCCTGGTGGACAGTTTTCCGGGCCCCCTCGGCCAAGTTTTGACCAACTTCACCACCAACGCCCTGACCCATGCCTTCGAGGGACGGGAGCATGGCACCCTGCACGTTTCCGCGACTCTGCCCGGTCCCAACGAGCTGGAGATCAGGGTGGCCGACGACGGGGTCGGCATCCCGCCCCATCTACGCGAACGCATCTTCGACCCCTTCTTCACCACCAAGCTCGGCAAGGGCGGTAGCGGGCTGGGCCTGAACATCGTGCACAACATCGTCACCCAGATTCTCGGTGGCCGTATCGTGGTCGAGAGCATCCAGGCTGACGATGCGACCTCCGGGTTATCTCCAATTGGCAGTGGCACGACCTTCGTGATTAAAATGCCATTGAAAATAAATAACCATGAGTCTGTCACGGCTGCCGCCGCGCCTCAGAACCAATGACCACCCCCATCGAGCGCGCACTGGCGGTACCGACGGACCCGCAAGAGAACCAACAGGGAGAGTTCATCAGCATCATGGAAGCATCGGACGACACGCTCGACATCATCGAAGATGAGACACCCGCCGTAGAACAAGAGTCTCCCCGGCGGGACGCCTGGAAAATTCTGGTGGTCGATGATGACCCGGAAGTCCACCACGCTACCCTGTTCGCCCTGGAAGGCACCGCCCTCCTCGGCCGCTCCCTGGAATTTCGCCACGCCTATTCCGCCGCAGATGCCGAAACAGTCCTGCGCGAGGAACCCGACGTCGCCGTAATCCTGCTCGACGTGGTGATGGAAAACGAGCAGGCCGGCCTGCGTCTGGTGCACCACATTCGCCAGGAGCTGGGGCTCTACGACGTGCGCATCGTCCTGCGCACAGGCCAGCCCGGCTATGCGCCGGAACTGTCGGTGATCCGCGACTACGACATCAACGACTATAAGACCAAGTCCGAGCTGACCCGCACCCGCCTGGTCACCACCCTGACCACGGCCCTGCGCTCCTTCGAACAGATCCGCACCATCAACGCCAGCCGCCGCGGTCTGGACCTGATCGTCCGCTCGGCTGCTGACCTGTTCTCGCGCCGCGTGCTCAAAGGCTTTGCCGAAGGCGTGCTGACCCAGATCGCCGCCCTGCTCGGCCTGCGTCCCGAAGGCCTGCTGTGCGCCCAGCACGAACCCTGTGCCAGCAGTGCAACCATGCCACCGGTCGACGAGCTGCTGATCGTCGCCGCCGCCGGCCGCTACGCCCCCTGCATCGACACCCCCCTGGACAGCCTGCACGACCCCCGCATCGTCGCTCTGATCCGCCGCGCCCTGGCCGAACAGCGCCATCAGTTCGGCGACGACCACACGGTGCTGTTCTTCCCCTGCCCTCACGGCCGGGATGCGGCGGTGTACCTGGAAACCGGCATCGCCCTGTCGGAAACCGACCGTACCCTTCTCGAAGTGTTCTGCGTCAACATCGCGGTCGGTCTGGAAAACGTCGGCCTGTTCAACGACCTCAACTTCTACGCCTACGCCGATACCCTGACGCGGCTACCCAACCGGGTCGCCTTCGTCCGGGCCATCGATGACGCGCTACGCGCCCAGCATCAAGACAAACAGCCCCGTTCGGTGGTGCTGCTCGACATCGACGGCTTCTCCGAAATCAACGACGCCCTGGGCCATCAGGAAGGGGATCAACTTCTCCTCGCCGTTGCCCAACGGCTGGCCACCCTGCCTACCGAAGTGACCGTGGCCCGGGTCTCCGGCGACGTCTTCGCCCTGCTCGGCCCGGCCCCCCTACTCGAACCAGAGCGCACCCTGGGCCTGTTCACCCAGCCCTTCCAGCTCGGCGAAACCCCCTTCCTGGTGTCGTGCACCTTGGGCGTAGCCGACCTGGCCGAAGCCGGGGCCAGCGGTCTGGAAGCGATCAAGAACACCAACATCGCCCTCAATCGGGCCAAGACCGAGCAGCGCGGAGGCTACCACCTCTACCGCAGCGACATGTCCTCCGCCGCCCGGGAACGGCTGCTGCTGCTCTCCGACCTGCGTGGCGCACTGGAACAGCAGGGCCTGGGGCTTTCCCTGCACTACCAACCCCAGCTGTCGATGGTGGATGGCCGCCTCACGGGCGCCGAAGCCCTGATCCGCTGGCAACGTACCGACGGCAGCCGTATTCCGCCGGATCGCTTCATCTCCCTGGCCGAGCGCTCCGGCCTGATCATTCCCCTGGGCAACTGGGTGGTGGACCAGGCATTGGCCCAATTCCGGCGCTGGGAAGACCAAGGCATCGACCTGCCGCGGATCGCCATCAACATTTCCCTGCCCCAGCTGCGCCACCCGGCCTTTTTGCCCTTCCTGCGCGAATGCCTGGAGCAGTACCGCATCGCCCCCGAACGCATCGAGCTGGAGATCACCGAGAGCGTGGCCATGCAGGAAGTTGACCTAGCCCGGGAAGCCCTGGCCCGCTGCAAAAATCGGGGCCTGTGCATTGCCCTGGACGACTTCGGCACCGGCTTCTCGTCCCTGGCTCACCTGCATCGCCTGCCCCTGGACCGGCTCAAGATCGACCGCTCCTTCGTCCGTGACCTGGCCACCCAGCTGCAACAGGAAAGCGCCGGCAGCTCCATTGCCGAAATGATCGTGCGTCTGGGGCATACCTTGTCCCTGGCGGTGATCGCCGAGGGGGTGGAAACCGCCGAGCAGCAGACCTGTTTGCAAAACCTGGGCTGCGACGAAGCCCAAGGCTATCTCTACGGCCGCCCCATGCCCGAAGGCGACTTCGCCGCCTGGGTCGCACAGCGCTGAGTGACGGGCGCCGCCCGCCGAGTCAGCCCGCCCTGCCGCCCATTCCAACGGCACTGCCGCGTCCTGCCCGCCACCGGGCGGGACGCGGCCCGACTTGCCCCGGCGGCGAGTTTTGGCCATAGTGCCGCCTCCGTTTTGCATTTGCCCCCACTCTTTTCCGTCATACATGCTGCCTGCCATCGAACACCGCATTGCCGAGGAACTCGGCGTCAAGGCCGCCCAGGTCATCTCCGCCGTCAACCTGCTCGACGAAGGCGCCACCGTGCCCTTCATCGCCCGCTACCGTAAGGAAGTCACCGGCGGGCTCGACGACACCCAGCTGCGCACGCTGGAAGAGCGCTTGGGCTACCTGCGCGAGCTGGAAGAGCGCCGCACCGCGATCGTCGCCTCCATCGACGAGCAGGGGAAACTGACCCCGGAACTGAAGGCCGAGGTGCTCGCCGCCGAGACCAAGCAGCGCCTCGAAGACCTCTACCTGCCCTACAAGCCCAAGCGCCGCACCAAGGCCCAGATCGCCCGGGAAGCGGGCCTTCAGCCCCTGGCCGACGCCCTGCTGGCCGACCCGACCCTGACGCCGGAAACCGAGGCTGCCAAGTATCTCAACGCCGAGGCCGGCGTTGCCGACACCAAGGCGGCGCTCGACGGCGCCCGGCAGATCCTCATGGAGCAGTTCGCCGAAGACGCCGCCCTGCTCGGCCAGTTGCGCGAATACCTGAACGACCACGGCGTGGTCGTTTCCACCGTGGTCGAAGGCAAGGAAACCGAGGGCGCCAAGTTCCGCGACTACTTCGACTACTCCGAGCCGATTGCCGCCGTGCCCTCGCACCGTGCCCTGGCCCTGTTTCGCGGTCGCAACGAGGGTGTGCTGCAGGTAGCGCTCAAGCTCGACACCGAGCTCGACGAAGAGAAGCCCGCCACCGGCAACCCCTGCGAGGGCCGCATCGCCCTGCGCTTCAACGTCAAGGACCAGGGCCGCGCCGCCGACAAGTGGTTGCTCGACACGGTACGCTGGGCCTGGAAGATCAAGATCTTCCTGCACCTGGAACTGGAGTTGATGAACGAGCTGCGCGAACGGGCCGAGGAAGAAGCCATCCGCGTCTTCGCCCAGAACCTCAAGGACCTGCTGCTCGCCGCCCCCGCCGGCCCCCGCGCCACCCTGGGCCTGGACCCGGGCATCCGCACCGGGGTCAAGGTCGCCGCGGTGGACGCCACTGGCAAGCTGCTGGAAACCGCCACCATCTACCCCCACGAGCCGCGCCGCGACTGGAACGGCAGCCTGGCCACCCTGGGCGCCATCTGCCAGCGCTGCAAGATCGAGGTAGTGGCCATCGGCAACGGCACCGCCAGCCGCGAAACCGACAAGTTGGTGGCCGACCTGATGAAGCTGGCCCCGGAACTCAAGCTGACCAAGATCGTGGTGTCCGAAGCCGGCGCCTCGGTGTATTCCGCCTCCGAATTCGCCGCCCGGGAATTCCCCGATCTGGACGTCTCCCTGCGCGGCGCCGTATCCATCGCCCGCCGCCTGCAGGATCCCCTGGCCGAGCTGGTCAAGATCGAGCCCAAGTCCATCGGTGTCGGCCAGTACCAGCACGACGTGTCGCAAAGCAAGCTGGCCAGGAGCCTGGACGCGGTGGTGGAAGACTGCGTGAACGCCGTGGGCGTGGACGTGAACACCGCCTCGGTGCCCCTGCTCACCCGCATCTCCGGCCTCAACGCGGCCCTGGCCGCCAACATCGTCTCCTACCGGGACAGCCACGGCGCCTTCAGCGACCGCAAGGCCCTGTTGGAAGTGCCGCGTTTAGGCGAAAAGACCTTCGAGCAGGCCGCCGGTTTCCTGCGCATCATGAACGGCGCCAACCCCCTGGATGCTTCGGCGGTGCACCCGGAAGCCTATCCGGTGGTGGAAAAGATCCTGGCCGACATCAAGCGCGGCATCAAGGAGGTGGTGGGCAATTCCCAAGTGGTGAAGGGCCTCTCCCCGACCAAGTACACCGACGAGAAATTCGGCCTGCCCACTGTCCAGGACATCCTCAAGGAACTGGAAAAACCCGGCCGCGACCCGCGCCCCGAGTTCAAGACCGCCAGCTTCGCCGACGGCGTGGAAGACCTGAAGGACCTGCGTCCGGGCATGATCCTCGAAGGCGTGGTGACCAACGTGGCCGCCTTCGGCGCCTTCGTGGACATCGGCGTACACCAGGACGGCCTGGTGCACGTCTCGGCCCTCTCCAACAAGTTCGTCAAGGACCCGCGGGAGGTGGTCAAGGCCGGCGACATCGTCAAGGTGAAGGTGCTCGAAGTCGACATCCAGCGCCAACGTATCGCCCTCACCATGCGCATGGACGACGAGCTGCCCCGGGAAGGCAAGCGGGACGGGGCGCGCAGCGATGCCCCCCGTGGAAGCCAGAATCCGCGCGGCTCTCAGGGCAGCCATCGTGGAAACGCCCAAGGGGCGCGGAGTTCCGGAGGGACCGACCTGGGCGGCTCCGCCATGGCCGCCGCCTTCGCCAAGCTCAAGCGCTGATCCGGCAACGCCCCTCCCCCAGCCCACGGCCTGGCCCCGCCAGCCCGTGGGCTTTTTCATAGCCTTGCCGCCCGTGCCGGCGGCAGGCCGCCCTGCTATCATCGCCCTCCTTCCCCGGCCCCGGCCGGCACCGCACTGCGAGCACCGCCATGATCAAGGTTTACGGCATCAAGAACTGCGACACCATGAAGAAGGCCATGACCTGGCTGACCGACCATGGGGTCGATTACGAATTCGTCGATTACAAGAAGGCCGGCGTGGCTGCAGGCCGCCTGCCTGAATGGGCGGCCAAAGCCGGTTGGGAAACCCTGCTCAACCGCAAGGGCCTGACCTGGAAGAAGCTGCCGGAAGAGCGCCGCGCCGACGTGGACGAGGCTGCCGCCCTGGCCCTGATGGCCGAACAGCCGAGCATGATCAAGCGCCCGGTGGTCGAAGTGGGTGGCGAGCTGTTGGTAGGCTTCGACCCCGAGGTCTATGCCCGCACCTTCGCTCCCGGCAACTAACGTCGATGACGTCCCTGAAAGGAAACTCCGTGACCACGTCCGACCACCGCCCCGATACTCCTGCCGTGCCTGCAGGCAGCGTCGGCAGCCTGGATAGCGATTACATCGTCCGTTTTCTCTTCGACCACCTCGATATCCGTGGGGCGTTGATCCACCTGGGGCCCGCCTGGCAGGCCCTGCAGATCCAGCGCAACTACAGCGAACCGGTTTCCCTGCTGCTCGGCCAGGTCACCCTGGTCACCACCTTGATCGCCTCCCAGCTCAAGCAGATGGGTCGGCTGACCTTGCAGATGCGCGGCGACGGCCCGGTCTCGATGCTGGTGGTGGATTGCGACGATCAACTACGCCTCAAGGGCATGGCACGCAGCGAGGGCGAGGTTCCTGCCGGGCCGGTGCCGGCCCAGTTGGGCGACGGCCAGATCCTGCTCTCCCTGGATCTGGAGACCGCCCGCCATCCCTACCAGAGCCTGGTTCCCCTGGAAGGCGATACCCTGACCCAGGTATTCGAGCACTTCATCGCCCAATCCGACCAGCAGCCGACCCGCCTGTGGCTGGCGGTCAATGACGGCGCCTGCGCCCTGCTCTTCCTCCAGCGCATGCCCAGCGAGGGCGGGGTGGCCCGGGAAAACATCGATGCGGATGGCTGGGACCGGGTCACCCACCTGGCGTCCACGGTGCGTGACGACGAGCTGCTCGGCCTGGCTCCCGAAGTGCTGCTCGGCCGCCTGTTCGCCGAGGAGACGGTGCGGGTCTATCCGCCCCGGGGCGTGACCTACTACTGCCCCTACAACCGGGACAAGGTCGCCGATATGCTGCTCGGCCTGGGCCGGGACGAGGTGGAAGCAGTGCTGGCCAGCCACGGCGTGGTGGAAATCCACGACGACATCTGCAACCACACCTATACCTTCACCGCCGACGACGTGGCCGCCCTGTTCGACGCGGCCGGCCAGGCGCCCCGTCACTGACCCCGGTTGCCGGTCTCAGAGGTTGCCGGTGGCGCCCAGCAGCCCTACCGACAACACGCCGGCCACCACCCACAGGGCCATCCAGCCGGTGCGCCGATAGAACCGGCTGGCTTCCCGCTCGATTTCGTCGAGCTCATGGACGATGCAATGGAAGGCCCGCCCGGTTTCCAGCCCGATGCGGGAGGCCCCGACCCGGGTCAGATAGTTATCCACGCATTCCTCGCATCCTTCGCCCAACATGCCCTTGGCACTGCACGCGGCTGCCATCATGGTGCTCTCCCCAAAAAGCCCGGCGACCTGAACGGTGCACCGGGGATGGGTCATACTGTTACCCGCCAGTGCTACATGGCCATGACAGATGGCTGACAATCCGGAAAACCGGGGCCGCCCGCGGTCAATGGGTGACTGCCACACCCTTGCGCCGCACGTAATCCACCTGGATGGCGTGCTCCCGGGCCAGCTTCTTCATGCGCTTGGCCAGGTTGTGGTTGATGTAGTCGAGCACGATCACCATGTGCTCGACCCTGGCGGGAAACGGCCGGGTCAGGTCCGAGGTCTTACGTCCGGTCCAATGCACGATGTCGTGGTAGCCCCGGGCCTCAAGTGCACGACGGGTCGGTTCGACATGATCACCACCAACGATGAGAGCTCGCATGACGGGTAAGGGCCTCCCAGCCCGGGCCGCGATGGCCGAATGAAGACCCGGTTGAGTGTAGTGACGGCGGTTTATCGCCGAAAGAAATTAAACCTTTATAAAAATTCGATTCAACGTATAAGCAGCTAGGATTCCTCAATGCCCTCCCACTTCCGCCGCCACGGAAAACCCGGGCAGATCAAAGCCATGGTCCGGGGCATCGAGGCAAGCTAGCGCCAACACCGTCATCGCCCGTCGAGAACCCTCATGAAGTTGTCCGCCCACCCGCTCTGGCTCGTTGGCTTCCGCCCCTTCTTCACGCTGGCCTGCCTGGCCGGCGTGGTTCTGCCGCTGCTCTGGGCCGCCCTGTTCAGCGGCGAAATGACGGGGCCGTCCGGGCCCTTTTCCCTCATCCAGTGGCACGCCCACGAGATGTTCTTCGGTTTTGGCTGGGCCGTGCTGGGAGGCTTTCTCCTCACCTCGACCAAAAACTGGGTCAATGTGCGCGGCTACCACGGCGCCGCCCTGATCTGGCTGGTGGCCGCCTGGCTGTTCGAACGACTGGGTATGTGGTTCGCCGGCGCCTGGCCGCGCCCCCTGTTCCTGCTCGCCAACAATCTGTTCCTGGTCTCCATCGTCGCCATGCTGGTAGCGACCCTGGTGCGCCACCGCAAGACCGACAGCTACAAGGACAACGGTTTCTTCCTGGTGGTGCTGCCCCTTTTCCTGGTGGCCAAGAACCTGATGCTCGGGACCGACACCTTCGCCCTCGGGGTGACCATCGCCCTGGGCCTGTTCCGGATGGCCTTTCTGGTGATGCTGGAACGGACCATGACCGCTTTCATGAAGGGCGCCTTCCAAGTCGTGCTGCCGCGCCATGCCTGGCTCGACCTGCCGATCAAGGGCCTGGGCCTCGTTCTGGTAGCGGCCGGCCTGCTGCCGCCGGCCCTGGTCGCCGGCATCGCCCTGATCCTGGCCGCGTTGCTGCTGACCCGTTTTTTCCTGTGGAAACCCCAACTGGGGTTGCGCCGCCTCGATGTGGGGGTGATGTACCTGGGCTACCTGGCCATCGCCGCCCAGCTACTCATCGAGTTCGTCGCCGTGGCCTATCCGGTAGCCTGGATCGGCACGGTGTCGGTGCACGTGTTCACCTTCGGCGCCATGGGCCTGATCATTCCGGCCATGCTGGTGCGTATCTGCCAGGGCCACACCGGGCGCAAGGTGGTGTTCGCCCGGGCCGACAAGGCCGTGCTGTGGGTAATGATCCTCGGTTTCATGCTGCGCCTGGTGGCGCCCCAGCTGTACCCGGCGGCCTATGCCCACTGGATCCACCTGGCCGCCCTGTGCTGGGCCAGCGCCTTCGCCCTGCTGGGCTGGCGCTACGTCCCCTTCCTGTTCCGCCCGCGCATCGACGGCAAGGAGCACTGAGCCGGAATTGTGTGGAATCGGCCACGTAGCCGGGCGCTAGCCCGGCCAGACGAGCCGACGATGGCCGCGAGTGTCGCCCCTCCCGCCACACCCGATGGGTCAGAGCTAGAGCACCTTGCCCGGATTCATCAGGCCGGCCGGGTCGATGGCTGCCTTCACTGCCCGCATCAGGTCCAGTTCCACCGCGGACTTGTAGCGGCGGATTTCCTCGCGCTTCAACTGCCCCAGGCCGTGCTCGGCGGAGATGGAGCCTTCCAGGGCCACCACCCGGTCGTGCACCAGCCGGTTGGCCTCGGGCTGGCTGTCGATGAACACGGCGTTGGCCTGAGCCTCGGGCTTGGACAGGTTGTAGTGCAGGTTGCCGTCCCCCAAGTGGCCGAAGGCGACGATGCGCACCCCGGGAAAGGCCCGGGCCAGTTCCTCGCCGGCGGCGTCGAGAAAGCCCGGGATGGCCGACACCGGCAGCGAGATGTCGTGCTTGATGCTGATCCCGTCGATTTTCTGGGCCTCCGAGATGTTTTCGCGCAGGGCCCACAGCTGGCGGGCCTGGTCGCCGCTCTGGGCGATCGCCCCGTCGCTGGCCTCGCCGGCCTCCAGGGCCGCTTCGAGCAGGGCCTCGACCTCGGCCATGAGGGCCTCTTCGCTGCCGCCGTCGCTGGCTTCCAGGAGCACGTACCAGGGGCTGGAGCTGGACTCCGCCAGGGGATCCCGGGTATTGGGGATGTGGCGCAGTACCAGCTCCAGGCAGACCCGGGACACCAGTTCGAAGGCCGTCACCCGGGCGCCCAGACGCTGCTGGGCGCGGGAGAGAAGGCGCACCGCCGCCGCCGGGTCGGGCACCGCCAGCCAGGTGGTGACGGCAGCCCGCGGCAGGGGGAAGAGCTTGAGGGCAGCAGCGGTGATGAAGCCCAGGGTGCCCTCGGCGCCGACGAACAGGTGCTTCAGGTCGTAACCGGTGTTGTCCTTGCGGAGGGCACGCAGGCCGTTCCAGATACGCCCGTCGGGCAGCACCACCTCCAGGCCCAGGGTCAGTTCACGGGTGTTGCCGTAGCGCAGCACCTGGACGCCGCCGGCGTTGGTGGACAGGTTGCCGCCGATCTCGCAGGTACCTTCCGACGCTAGGGACAGGGGGAACAGGCAACCCGCCTCCCGGGCCGCCTCCTGGATGCTGGCCAGGGTGCAGCCGGCCTCGGCCACCAGGGCCAGGTTGGCCGGGTCGATGCGGCGGATGCGGTTCATGCGCGAGAGGTTCACCACCAGGGCGGCGCCGCTCGAATCCGGCGTGGCGCCACCGCACAGGCCGGTATTGCCGCCCTGGGGCACCATGGCCACGCCATGGACGGTGCACAGCTTGGCGATGTCGGCGACCTCACCGGTAGAGCCGGGGCGCACTACCGCCCGGGCAGTCCCGGTGTAGCGACCGCGCCAGTCGGTGAGATAAGGCGCCGTGTCGGCCGGGTCGGTGAGCACCTGGGTCGGGCCGACGACGGCCGCCAGGGCGGCGAGGAAGTCTTGATCGTTCATACGTAGCTCTCAATCGATTCGCGCAACATCGGCAGCATGCGGTGCATGGCGTCGCGGCCGGTGTCGATGGCCTCGGCACCGCGGTGGTAGTCCATCAAGCCCAGGTTGTGCAGGCGCGGCACCACCACCAGGTCGGCGGGCTCGCCGGCCAGGCGGCTACTGGCGATGCGCGACTGCATGATGTTGATCGACAGCGACAGCACGTCGAGCAAGGGCGGCTGGGGTGGCGGCAGGGACGAGGCTGGCACCGGGCTGTCCGACTCCTCACGCTCGCCCCGGCCCATCCACTGGCGAACCGCCGTGGTCAGGCGCTGGCCCAGGGAACCGCCGGGGACCCGGGGACTGAGCTGGCTCATCACGTTGCGGTACTGGGGGCCGACCCGGTCCGCCCCCAGATCCACCGCCACGACGATATCGGCGCCCAAAGCCCTACACAGGGAGACCGGCACCGGGTTGACCAGCCCCCCGTCCACCAGCCAGCGGCCGTTGTGGTACTTGGGGGCGAACAGGCCCGGCAAGGCCATCGAGGCCCGGACTGCATCGGCGACGCTGCCGTCGCGGAACCAGATTTCCCGGCCGTTGGCGAGGTCGGTGGCAACGCAGGCGAAAGCCACCGGCAAGGTATGGATATCCCGGTCGATGAAATGTTCGGAGAAGAACTGGATGATCTTCTCGCCCTTGAGCAGCCCACCGGTAAGGGACACATCGAAAAAGCCGAGCACACCCTTCCAGGTCAGGGAGCGGACCCAGTGCTCGAGCTTGACCAGCTCGCCGGAGGCTGCCGCCGCCCCGACGAAGGCACCGATGGAGGTGCCGCAGATGACGTCGGGCGACAGACCGGCCTCGTCCAGGGCATGCAGCACGCCGATATGGGACCAACCCCGGGCGGAACCGGAGCCCAGGGCCACGCCGATGCGCGGCCGGGTAGCGCTGCGGGGCGAGTCGCCCAGGGGCGGCGCAGAGGAAGACAAAACCGGGGCGTTCATGCCGACCATCGTGCCACAGCTCGCGCAAGGCGGGGAGAGGATCTGGGCAGCGCACCGCTGACGTTACCCGCGGGCGATTGCACTCGAAAAAATCGGGACGTAAAAAAAGGCACTGCCCGGAAAGCCACGACTGGCGCGGAGTTCCGGGCAGTGCCTCGGGGAGATGTCCGGTACGCAGTAGGCACCGGAGCACTCCCATAGCGGGGGGCCGCTTAAATAGGCTCGGCGTACAGGTCGTGTTCGTCGGAGTCGACGATGCGCACCTGAATGAAGTCGCCGGGCTCAGCGTCGTGGAAGCCGTCCAGGATCACCAGGCCGTCGATTTCCGGCGCCTCGCCGGCGGAGCGGGCCAGGGTGCCGTCGTCGTCCACCGCATCCACCAGCACGGTCATTTCCCGGTCGATCTTGGCCGCCAGCTTTTCGGCGGAGATGTCGGCCTGGACTTCCATCAGCACCTGGCGGCGCTCCTCGCGCACTTCCAGGGGCGGCAGGCCGGCCAGCTCGTTGGCCTCGGCGCCCTCCACCGGCGAATAGGGGAAGCAGCCGACCCGGTCGAGGCGGGCGGTTTCCAGGAACTGGAGCAATTGCTCGAAGTCCTCGTCGGTCTCGCCGGGGAAGCCGGTGATGAAGGTGGAGCGGATGGTGATGTCCGGGCAGATCGAACGCCACTTGGCGATGCGCTCCAGCACGTTCTCGGCCGAGGCCGGGCGGCGCATGGCCTTGAGGATGCGCGGGCTGGCATGCTGGAAGGGGATGTCCAGGTAGGGCAGGATCTTGCCCTCGGCCATCAGCGGAATCAGATCGTCCACGCTGGGGTATGGGTACACGTAGTGCAGGCGTACCCAGATGCCCAGTTCGCCCAGGGCCTCGCACAGTTCCTTGAGGCGGGTCTTGACCGGGCGGCCACCCCAGAAGCCGGTGCGGTACTTCACATCGACGCCGTAGGCGCTGGTGTCCTGGGAGATGATCAGCAGCTCCTTGACCCCGGATTCGGCCAGGGCCTCGGCTTCCTTCAACACGTCGCCGATCGGGCGCGACACCAGAGGGCCGCGCAGGGATGGGATGATGCAGAAGGTGCAGCTGTGGTTGCAGCCCTCGGAAATCTTCAGGTAGGCGAAGTGGTCCGGGGTCAGGCGCACACCGGCCGGAGGAACCAGATCCACGTAGGGATCGTGGGGCTTGGGCAGGTGGGTGTGCACGTGGCCCATCACTTCGTCGGCAGCGTGGGGGCCGGTCACCGCCAGCACCGACGGGTGGGTGGTCTGGACGATGTCGCCCTTGGCGCCGAGACAGCCGGTGACGATCACCTTGCCGTTTTCGGACAGGGCCTCGCCGATGGCGTCCAGGGACTCTTCCACCGCCGCGTCGATGAAGCCGCAGGTGTTGACGATCACCAGGTCGGCGCCGTCGTAGGTCGGGGCAATCTCGTAGCCCTCGGCGCGCAGCTTGGTAAGGATCTGTTCCGCGTCGCTACCCGCCTTGGGGCAGCCAAGAGAAACAAAGCCGACGCGGGGTGCCGCGCCGGCCGGAATGATGATGCCGGAATTCTGCTCGTTGCTCACGTTCTATCCTGCTTTTTCGGTTTTCTTGCCATCGGGCTTGTTGCCCGGAGTGTTGCCGGCGGCGGGAGCACCCGATGCACCAGGGGTGCCGGGAAACGGAAAGCCACCGGTAAACATGTTCCGCGTCTGGCTCTCGATCTGCGCCTGCATCTGGTGGAACATCTTCTTGCTCTGGTCCATGTAGGCCGACATCATGCTCTGCATGGCCGGGCCCTGGAAATTGAGGAACTGGGCCCACATGTCGGACTGCATCTGGTTGTTGTCGCCGTACATCGAGCGCGACTGTTCCTGCACCTTGCCCTGGAAATCGACAAAAGCCTTCATGTTGGTTTCCAGGTACTTGCTCAGCATCGCCTGCATGGAGTTGCCATAGAAGCGAATCATCTGGGCCAGCAGTTCGGTGGAGAAGATCGGCACACCGCCGGTTTCCTCTTCCAGGATGATCTGCAGCAGGATGCTGCGGGTCAGGTCGTCGCCGGCCTTGGCATCCACCACCTTGAATTCCTCGAAGCGCAGCACCAGATCCTTGACGTCGGCCAGGGTAATGTAGGCACTGGTCTTGGTGTCGTAGAGACGCCGGTTGGGGTACTTCTTGATCAGTCGAGTCTGGTCCGACATTAGGCGGGCTCCGGGAGGGGGAGGAAGAATCAGGCGGTGACGAACCCGGGGCGAAGGCCCATCGACATTCCGGCGGCCACCGCGCAAAAGGCGGCAGATGACGTCAGGAAGCCGACCGTTTTCAGGTCGATCAGCGCGACCAGCGTGATTAACGAATTATACACAAAGCAAAAGCCCCGCCGGAGCGGGACTTTTGCGGTACAGCAAAAACACATCGACAGGCTTACTGGTAGTACAGCCCGCCGTTGATGTTGATGGTGGCGCCGGTGACGAAGCCGGCCATGTCGGAGGCCAGATAGGCACACAGGCCGCCGATTTCCTCGGGCTTGCCCAGGCGCTTCATCGGCACGGAATCGACGATGGTCTGGAGGATTTCCGGCTTGATGGCCATGACCATCTTGGTGGCGATGTAGCCCGGGGCGATGGCATTGACCGTCACGCCCTTGGCCGCCAGTTCCTGGGCCAGGGCCTTGGTGAAGCCGATCACGCCGGCCTTGGCGGCCGAGTAGTTGGACTGGCCGGCCTGGCCCTTGACACCATTGACCGAGGAAATGTTGATGATCCGGCCCCAGCCCCGCTCGGCCATCTTCGCCGACACCTGGTGGGTGACGTTGAACAGGCTGTTCAGGTTGGTGTTGATCACCGCATCCCACTGGCCCTTTTCCATCTTGGCGAAGAACTTGTCCCGGGTGATGCCGGCGTTGTTCACCAGGATGTCCACCGGGCCCAGCTTGGCTTCCACCTCGGCCACCATGGCCTTGCACGACTCATAGTCGGACACGTCGCCGGCCACCGGCACGAAATCCTTGAACCCGGCCTCGGCCTGTTCCTTGAGCCACTCGTCCGGATTGTCGAACTGCGGGTGGTAGTTCGCCGCCACCTTGTAGCCCGCCTTCGCCAGTTCCTGGCAAACCGCCGAGCCGATCCCGCCCATGGCGCCGGTGACAAGTGCGATGCGTTGCGTCATTACATTTCCTTCCTTGGTTGTAGGTTCATCCCGTCTTCGTTACTTCTTTTCCAGGCTCCTTGGGGGAACCTTCGATACTGCATGCCCTGCCGGCACCAAGCCAGCGGCGCCACCAAGTAGCGGCCCGAACCGCACCGTACGACCGGCTAGGCTTTTTCCTTCACATAGCGTCCAGGCGCCGGCTCGATCTCGGCGTAGCCGTTGCCGCCAGCCTTTTTCGGTGCGGCCTTTTCGCCCCCCTTGAAGTCTTCCAGCCAGGCAGCCCAGTCGAGCCACCAACTGCCCTTGTACTCAGTGGCACCGGCCAGCCAACCCTGAGCGTCAGCGCTAAGATCGTCGTTCTTCCAGAAGCTACGCTTGTTTTTTGACGCCGGGTTGACAACCCCGGCGATGTGACCCGACGCCCCCAACACGAAGCGCTTCGGCCCGGCCAGCAAGCGGGTGCTCTGAAAAGCCGACTGCCAGGGGACGATGTGATCCTCCCGGGTCGCCAGGAGATAGACCGGCATGTCGAGCTTGGCCAAGTCCACCTTGACCCCGCACATCTCCAGCTTGCCAGGCACGCGCAGGGCGTTGTCCCGGTACATGTTGCGCAGGTACCAGCAGGCCATGGGACCCGGCAGGTTGGTGGAATCGCTGTTCCAGTAGAGCAAGTCGAAGGCCGCCGGTTTCTGCCCCTTCAGGTAGTTGTTGGCGACGTAGTTCCAGATCAGGTCGTTGGGACGCAGGGCCGAGAAGGTGGTGGACAGCTCCCGGGCAGAAAGCAGGCCACCGCGGCCGATGGTGGCCTCCCAGGTGGAGATCAGCCGGTCGTCCACGAAGTGGGCCAGGTCCCCGGTATCGGAGAAGTCGAGGAAGGTGGTGAGCAGGGTCAGCGACGTGGCCGGATTTTCACCCCGGGCCTTGAGCACGGCCAGGGCCGACGTCAGCAGGGTGCCACCGACGCAGAAGCCGAGCACGTTGAATTCCCGCACCTTGGCGATATCGCGCACCGCGCCGATCGCGGCGATGGGGCCTTGCTCCAGATAGTCGTTCCACGAGTAGTGCCCCAGCTCGGCCTTGGGATTGCGCCAGGAAACGAGGAAGACCGTGTGGCCCTGCTCGACGGCGAAGCGCACCAGGGAGTTGTCCGGCTGCAGGTCGAGGATGTAGTACTTGTTGATGCAGGGCGGCACGATCAGCAAGGGCCGCTTGGCCACCTTGGCGGTCAGGGGCTTGTACTGGATCAGCTGGATCAGCTCGTTCTCGAAGACGACACTGCCCTCGCTGGTGGCGATGTTCTTGCCCACCTCGAAGACCGACTCGTCGGTCATCGAGATCCGCCCCTTCTCCAGATCGGCAATCAGGTTCTGGATGCCGGTGGTGATGCTGGCTCCCTTGGTGGCCAACGCCTGCTTGACGAATTCCGGATTAGTGGCGGCAAAGTTGGACGGGGCCAGGGCGTCGGCGTACTGGCGCGCCAGAAAACGCAACTTGTTCTTGGCCTTCTCATCCTCGGTCGGCACCAGTTCAACCAGCTCGCGGACATAACGGGCATTGAGCAGATAAGCCTGGCGCAGATAATCGAAGATTGGGCTTTCCGCCCATTCGGGCGCTGCAAAGCGCCGGTCGCCAGGCTCAGGCTCGACCCGGTAGGGTGCTTCCTCGGGTTTGCCGGCGGAAGCCGCCAGCATGGATTGCCACAGACGCCCGTGGCGTTCCAGGTGTTCTTTCTGCAAGGCCGTCAGCGCTTCGGCCTCGGGCCAGCGGGGAGGAGCCCCCGCACCTTCAGCCCCCCCTGTCGATTGGGACGCCAGCAGGGCCTGCAATTGCTGCGTTGCCGTCTGGCTCCACTGGAGAAACTGCGGCATGGAAAACGAGAAACCTTCCGGCCCTTTGAACATCGGTACGCTCCGGCAGATGGCCCGCACGGTGGTGCGGGGCAGGATTTTCATTCTGCATAGCCGCCCCGAAGCGTGTCAATGGGAATCGTCCGGAAAACGAGACAAAAGGCCGGAAGCCACAACTGGAGCCACGGACGGGGCAACCGGGGCGGCTATAATCATTCATTGGCCCGGCGCACACACACCATTCGACCTTGCGTCCCCCGCCCATGTCCCGGGCTCATTTTCCACCGATCACACCGACTGTCCGCGGATGCCTGTCACCCTCATCATCGTCATCGGATGGCTGTACGTCGCCACCCTGGCTGCTTTCACCGAACCCAGCGTGGTTGGCGGCATCATGACCTTCCTGCTCTTCGGTGCCCTCCCCTGCGGCCTGATCCTGTATTTCGCCGGCAGCAAGGTACGCCGGCAACGCCGCCGCTACCAGGAAATGATGGCCGAGCGGACGGCCCAAGCCCCCACTCCAGACGAGACCACGGAGGATCGGGCCTGAGGGCCTGACCTCTTTCCAGCCAGGCAGCTGCACTCGACCAAAAGAAGGACCGGCCCGAAGGCGGGCCGGTGGGGCGAATGTTGCAGTGGCGTCTTGGGGCGAGCAGTCTGCAACGCAGCGCTGGGCAGGGCTACCCCGCCCGCCGCCGGGTCTCAGCCGTGGTCGACGAAGATGCGCACCAAGGCAATGGAACCGATGCCCGCGCCGATCAATAGCACCTGCTGCACGGTGGCCTTGATCTCCGGCCGACGGTGCAAGCCGGGGATGAGGTCGGCCACCGCCACATAGAGCATGCTCGCTGCCGCCAGGGCCAGCAGGGACGGAACCCACTCCTGGACCGACGACAGGGCGTAGTAGGCAAGCAGGGCGCCGATCATGGTCGCCACCCCGGACAGGACGTTGAACAGCAACGCCTTGGTGCGGCTGTAACCGGAGTGGATCAGCACGACGAAATCACCCAGCTCCTGGGGAATCTCGTGGGCGATGATGGCGAAGGCCGTGACCAGGCCTACCGACGGGTTTTCCAGAAAAGCCGCAGCAATCAGGATGCCATCGACGAAATTGTGAAAGGTGTCGCCGATCAGGATCAGCAGGCCCGAACGGCCGTGGTCATGGCCATGACCGTGGGAGGCGAGTGCCGGCTCGTGGGCCTCGCAGTCGTGGCCGGTGGCATGGCCATGACAATGGCGCCACAGCACCAGTTTTTCCAGAATGAAGAACAGCAGGATGCCGCCCAGCACGGTGGCCGCCAGATTGTGCACGTTCTGCGCATTCTCGATGGCGTGGGGCAGGATTTCCAGGAAAACGGCGCCCAGCAGGGCCCCGATGGCGTAGGAAATCAGGTGGGGAACCGCAGACGCCCGCGTCCCGAGGCCGATGAGAGCCGCCGCGATCACCGACAGAACGCCACCGGCAAAGCTCAGGGTAAGAATCCAGCCCAGGGGAGACATGGTAGGGGTCAAAAGCAAAAGGGGGCGATTATACCCCCCATGCTTGCCGCTCTCTGACCCTTACCTGCTTACGTCAGCCAGATGAAGCTGCCCATGCGCCCGGTGCGGGCCTCGCGCCGGTAGGAAAAGAAACGATCGCTCTGGGAATGGGTGCACCAGGCACCGCCAAACACCTGCTCCACCCCGGCGGATGCCAGGCGCAGACGCGCCAGGGCGTAGATATCGGCCAGCCATTTGCCCGGCACAGGGGCGTCGTCGCTGCCGAGCAGCGGGTGGAACGCGGCAGCCGCCCGGGCATGCTGGGCAACGAACGCCCTTCGCACCTCATCTCCCACCTCAAATGCTCGGGGGCCGATGGCCGGCCCCAACCAGGCCAACACCTCGCTGGGGCGCACCGCCATGGCCGCCAGGGTAGCTTCCAGCACCCCACCGGCCAAGCCACGCCAGCCAGCATGGGCCGCCGCCACCACACTGCCGGCGGTATTGCAGAACAGTACCGGCAGACAATCGGCGGTCATGATCACCGCCACCGCCTCCCGGGTACGCGCCACCACGGCGTCCGCCTCGCACCCGGGAACATCGCGTCCGGCATCGGCGACGCGGATGCCATGGACCTGCTTTAGCCACAGGGGTTTGGCCGGTAGCAGGGCTTCGATCCGGCCCCGGTTGGCCGCTACCGCCGCCGGATCGTCCTCCACGTGGTCCCCCAGGTTGAGACTGGTAAAGGGCGGCAGGCTGACACCACCCTCCCGGGTTGTCTGAAAGGCTCGCACGCCAGGCGGGGCGGGCCAGTCCGGAACCAGCAGATCGAGGGGATTCCCGCCAGACGAGGTTGCCAGATCAGGTTTTGTCGTTGCCACGAAGCGCCTCCAGCAGCTGGGAAAAATCATCGGGGAGCGGCGCTTCCCACGCCTGGGCCTGGCCGCTGGCCGGGTGGAGCAAACCCAGGCGCCAGGCGTGCAGGGCCTGACGGGGGAAGGCCAGGGCCGCCGCCGGCAGGACGGCCTTGCCCTGGCCGCTGCCATAAACCGGGTCTCCCACCAGGGGATGACCGATATGGGCCAGATGGACGCGGATCTGGTGGGTCCGCCCGGTTTCCAGAGAACACTCGACCAAGGTCGCCCCGGGGAGCTGCTCGACCACCCGGTAATGGGTCACCGCCGGCTTTCCCCCAGGCACCACCGCCATCTTGATGCGCTGGCTAGGGTGGCGGCCGATTGGCGCATTGACCGTGCCACCGCCGGCGATGCCCCCCTTGGCCAAGGCGGCATACTGGCGCTTGACCGTGCGGGCCTGCAGTTGGCGCACCAGATCGGTCTGGGCCTCCAGGGTTTTCGCCACCACCATCAATCCGGAGGTGTCTTTGTCCAGGCGATGGACAATCCCGGCCCGGGGCAACAGGGCGGCGCCGGGATAGCGGTACAGCAGAGCGTTGAGCAAGGTGCCGCTCCAGTTGCCGGCGGCGGGATGGACCACCAGACCGGCCGGCTTGTTGATCACCAGCAGATGCTCGTCTTCGAACACCACATCGAGGGCGATCGCCTCGGCGGCAAAGGCCTGCTGTTCGGGCAGAGGCACCTCGGCCAGCAGCACCGTCTCGCCGCTGCGCACCTTGCGCTTGGGCTCGCTCACCGGCGCACCGTCCAGGCTGACCAGTCCATCGCGGATCCAGCCTTGCAGGCGGGCGCGGGAATGCTGGGGCAGCATCTTGGCCAAGGCTTGATCGAGACGCAGCCCGGCGCATTCCGCCGGAATCACCAACGGGGCAGCCGGAGCAAGGTTGCGAGCGGCGGCGACGGGCGGGAACAGCCCCCCATCGTCCGGCTCCAGCGCATCATCGTCATCCTCGGCAATGAACGGGGCAGCGCCATTGGCTGCGCTATAATCGCCGCGATCATCAATCGGCTGGCCGGTTTCGACCGCATCGACGGTCGCCGGTACTCGGGAATTCTCGGAAAGGCTCAATTTAGTGGAACGCGTGGAACACATGGCCCGGAGTGTAACGACAAAACCCCTGGCCCGGATGGCGGCTATCGCCCTGGTTGCCGTGGCGAGCCTGACGGCCGGTTGCGGCCTGCTCCCCGAGGTCAAGGACGAAACCCTTGGCTGGTCGGCCAACAAGCTCTATAGCGAAGCCAAGGACTCCATGGCTGACGGCGCCTGGGACAAGGCCATCAAGCTGTTCGAAAAGCTCGAAGCCCGCTACCCCTACGGCCGCTACGCCCAGCAAGCCCAGATCGAGGTCGCCTACGCGTACTTCAAGACCGGCGAGCAGGCATCCGCCATCGCCGCCTGCGACCGCTTCATCAAGCTGCACCCCAGCCACCCCAACGTCGATTACATGTATTACCTGAAGGGGCTAGCCAACTTCAACGACGACCTGGGCGTGATGGCTTACGTCAGCATGCAGGACGAGACCGAGCGCGACCCCAAGGGCATGCGTGAGGCCTTCGACACCTACCGCCAGCTGGTCACCCGCTTCCCCGAGAGCAAGTACTCCAAGGATGCGGTGCTGCGCATGCGCTATCTGGTAAACGCCATGGCCTCCAACGAGGTCCATGTCGCCCGCTACTACATGAAGCGTGGTGCTTATCTGGCGGCGGTCAACCGGGCCCAGTCGGCGGTGATCAACTATCCGGAAGCACCGATCACCGAGGAAGCCCTGTTCATAATGGTCAAGGGCTACGACAACATGGGCATGAACGATCTGCGCGACGACGCCGAGCGGATCATGAAGAAGAACTTCCCCAACAGCGTCTATTACGCGCGAGGCCTGGACCGCAAGGAACCCTGGTGGAAGCTGTGGTAAGCCGCCAACAGCCGGCATTCCAGGCTTAGGTCGACCTCCGCGTCACGCCAATCCCCCCGGTTCATTGCCTGGGGGATTTTTCATTTGGGGACGTTGCAGACCCGCGAGACGTCGAACCCGGCACCTGCCCCACGGTCCCATGAAACGTCTCGGTCCCTCCGGGCTTGCCTGTACCGCACGCCGCCATCGGGGCATCTCCACTCGCACCATGCCGCCCATGACCTCTCCCGCCACCCCACCTCACCACGCCTCGCGTCTGCTCCTCTGGCTGGTGGCCATCGGTTTTTTCATGCAGACCCTGGACGCCACCATCGTCAACACGGCGCTGCCGGCCATGGCGGTCAGCCTGGGGGAAAGCCCGCTGCGCATGCAGTCGGTGGTGATTTCCTACGCCCTGACCATGGCCATGCTGATTCCCGCCTCGGGCTGGCTGGCCGACCGTTTCGGCACGCGGCGGACCTTTCTCGGCGCCATCGTGCTGTTCGTGGCCGGATCGCTGCTGTGCGCCCTGGCGCAGAACCTTCCCCTATTGGTGGCGGCCCGGGTGATCCAGGGCCTGGGCGGGGCCTTGCTCCTGCCGGTGGGCCGGCTGGCCGTGCTGCGCGCCTTTCCCGGCGAGCGCTTCCTGCCGGCCATGAGCTTCGTCACCATGCCCGGCCTGATCGGCCCCTTGCTCGGCCCGCCCCTGGGCGGCTGGCTGGCCGAAGCGGTGTCCTGGCACTGGATCTTTCTCATCAACGTGCCCGTCGGCCTGGTCGGTTTTTTTGCCACCCTGGCGGTGATGCCCGACAGCCAGGGGCGCTCGCCGGATCGCTTCGACCTGCCCGGCTACCTGCTGCTCGCCCTGGGCATGGTGCTGGTGTCACTGGCCCTGGACGGGGTGTCGGAACTGGGCATGCGCCGCGCCACCGTGCTGGTAATGCTGGTGGCCGGTTTTGCCGCCCTCACCACCTACTGGCTACGCGCCCCCCGCCAGGCCCAGCCACTCTTTCCCCCCCGGCTGTTCCACGTGCCCACCTTCAGCGTTGGCTTGCTCGGCAACCTGTTTGCCCGGCTGGGCAGCGGCAGCATGCCCTACCTGGTGCCGCTGCTGCTCCAGATCAGCCTCGATTACAGCCCGAGCCAGTCCGGCCTGATGCTCATTCCCGTCGCCCTGGCGGGCATTTTCACCAAGCGCCTGATCACGCCCCTCATCCACCGCCTCGGCTATCGCCGTGTGCTGGTGGTCAACACCTTCCTGCTCGGCATCGCCATGGCCAGCTTCGCCTGGATTTCGCCGGAGCAGCCCACCTGGCTGCGTTTGGTGCAGCTGGTCATCTTCGGCATGGCCAACTCGGCCCAGTTCACCGCCATGAACACGGTCACCCTCAAGGACCTGGACAGCACCCTGGCGAGCAGCGGCAACAGCCTGCTGTCGATGGTGATGATGCTGGCGATGAGCATGGGGGTGGCCTGCGCCGGCGCCATCCTCGACATATTCTCCGACCTGTTCGCCGCGACGGGCCACGACGCACCCCGCCAGGCCTTCCAGGCCACCTTCGTCGTCATGGGCGTCATGACCACCCTGTCGGCGGCAATCTTCTGGCAACTCGCCCCCGGCACGGCCCGCCGCCCCGGAGATCGTCACGCGGGGGCCGATCTGTAATGGCACCGAGCCAAACTCCGCGCCAGTAGCCGAGTTCCAGGCATGCCGCATGGAAAGCCGCGCCAATGCTTGATCTTGGCGACACCACCTTGAAGATCTATGACTGGCGCGGCCTTCCAGCCACCCACCTCACAAAACCCCCAAATCCGCCGCACCACAAACAGCAACGCCCCGACATGCGGGGCGTTGCTGTTGCCCAGGCAAGGGGAAAACTACTGGCCGCGCTGCCGGCGCACCGTGACGGTCTCGCCGCCGATGCCCCAGTTGTCGGTATTCACCTCGTCGATCACCACCACCGTGGTGGCCGGGTTCTTGCCCATCACGTCCTGCAGCAGCTTGGTGGCGCCGGCAATCAGGGCCGCCTTCTTTTCCGGGGTGACGTTCTCGTTGGTGATCTTGATATTGACGTAGGGCATGGTCGTTCTCGCAGGGTAGGAGTGGTGGGAAAAAGAAAGGGATTTCGGGCGCTGCCCGCCCCTCAGGCCCGGGCCGAGGCGGGGGTCGTCCCGGCGACCGGGGCGGGGGTCGGCAGGGGCCGGGAGGCCAGGAAGGCGCCGAGGGACACGGACAGGAGGCCGGCGGCGAGCCAGACGGTAAGCGGCTCGTCGAGCAAGGGCACCGCCAGCAGGCCGGCCAGCACCGGCACCAGGGCGATCAGGGCCGCCACCCGGGAGGGACCGAGGATCGACACCGCCCGCAGGTACAGCACCATGGCCAGAATGGCCGGACCGATCCCCTGGTAGAGGGCCTGGACCACCAGGGTGGACCAAGGCACCGCATCGAGGGCCTTGGGCAGGAACAGGACGTACACCGGCAGGTAAAGGATGGCCGAGCCGATGGCGATGAAGCGGGTCAGCAGCCAGGGCTCGAACCCCCAGCGCTTGGCCAGCATGCCGAACACCGCCCAGGTCAGGGACGCGGCGAACACCAGCCCGTCGCCGGCAAGCATGGCCGGAGACCAGTTGGCCGAGTTGCCCGAGAGGATCGGCACCGCTACCAGGCTCACCCCGGCGGCGATGCAGGCGTAGCCCGCCATGCGCGGCGCCGAGGGCTTCTCACCGGCCAGCCACCAGGACAGCACCGCCGCCAGAAAGGGCTGCATGCCGGGAATGAGGATCGCCCCGTGGGCCGCCGGCACGCTCTTGAAGCCGGAATAGGCCAGCACGCCAAAGCCAACGCCGCCGATGCCGGCCAGAATCCACAGGCGCTTGTTGGCCCAGGCCTCGGCCGGCAGCCGGGCGGCGAAGAGGAACAGCAGCAGCGCCGCCGTGCCCAGGCGCAGGGCCAGGATGTCGAAGCCGGTCAGGGCGCTCTTGCCGCCCAGGCGCGAGACCAGGATGAAGCCGGTCCAGATCGCCACGGTGCCAATGGCCGCCAGGTAGCCGGCGCGGTGGGACGCCCCGGCGTGGGTGTAGGCGCCGGCGGCGGGGGTTGCGGAAGGTTGGGCCATGGTCGGGCTCTCGTCGGTGCTTGGTGCCACGCCGGGATTAGGGGCGGAACCTGGGTTGGGGTCGGGGAACAGTGGTCTTAACGGCGTCTTGGCGGTCGTGTCAGGTGCGTAGCCTAGGTGGGATTGTCGTTCACGTAAAATGAATTAATATGAACAGATCTATCCCGTTTTGAGATTTTCGTCATGGACCTAGACGACCTGAACATCTTCCTCACCGTGGTCCGCGAAGGCGGCGTCACCCGGGCGGCGACTCAGTTGCACCGGGTCCAGTCCAACGTCACCACGCGCATCCAGCAGCTCGAAGAAAGCCTGGGGGTGGATCTGTTCATCCGCGAAGGACGGCGCATGGCCCCCTCCCCCGCCGGCCAGGTGCTGGTGGACTACGCCGAACGGCTGCTCAACCTGGCCAGCGAAGCCCGGGCCGCGGTGAGCGACCGCACCCCCCGGGGTCGGCTGCGCCTGGGGTCCATGGAAAGCACGGCAGCCGCCCGCCTGCCGCCCCGGCTGGCCGACTTCCACGGCCGCCATCCCGGCGTCCAGCTCGAACTGCGTACCGGCCCCACCGGCCGGCTGATCGCCGAGGTGCTCGACGGCACCCTGGACTGCGCCCTGGTGAGCGGCCCGGTGGAGGATCTGCGCCTCAACGCGGTGCCGGTATTCGAGGAAGAATTGGTGATTGTGGCCGCCGCCTGCCACCCGCCGATTGCCGACGCCCGGGACGTGCGCACCCGCACCCTGCTCACCTTCGAGCCGAGCTGCGCCTACCGGCAAAAGCTGGAGCAATGGCTGGCGGTGTCAGCCCCGGTGCCCGTGGTGCCGGAACGGGTGGTGGAGCTGTCGTCCTACCACGCCATGCTCGGCTGCGTCGCCTCGGGCATGGGCATCGCCCTGGCCCCGCGCAGCCTGCTGGCCAGCCTGCCCAGCGGCAACAGCGTGTCGGCCCACCCCCTGCCGCCCCACCTGGGGCGCAGCACCACCGTGCTGATCCGGCGCAATGGCATCCCCCACCCGGCGGTGGATGCCATGGCCGAGGCCCTGCTCGCCCCGCCTCCGGCGCCCCGGCTGGCCGCCGTGGCCTGAGCCCGCGGCAAGCGTCCCGCGCCTTAACCCACCGACTGCTTGATCGCCAGCACCGCCTGGTTGCGCAGGGTGCGCAGCAGGGACAGTTCCTTTTCCGGAATGACGATATCGCCGGCCTGGTCCTTGTCGGCATAGATCATCGCCACCGGATTGTGGCGGATGTTGAGGGGAAAGATGACGAAGGTGCGAGCCGAGATGGCCTTGTGGAACCATTCTGGAATGCGCGGGGCGATCTTCGGGTCCTCGGTATCGGTGATGAGGATATCCACGCCGTTGCTCAGGGCCGCCTGGAAGATGTCCGGATGCTTGCCCACCTGGAAGCGGAAAGCCTTGGCCACTTCGGTGGCGTCGGGGCCGAAACCGTAACGGCCCTGCATCATGCCGGTGCGGGCGTCCTTGATCGACAGGATGACGCGCTTGAAGCCCATGGCCCGGTACATGGTTTCCAGGATGATGCGCAGCACGTCGTTGAGCTTGAAATCCTCCACCAGGGTGTTGGAGATGTCCTGGATGCCGGCGGTGAGGATGGCCTGGGCATTGGCCGCGTTGTAGGCCTGGCCGTCGCCCCCGTCCCCGTCGGGCAGCACCGCGTTGTCGGCCAGCACCGCCCCGGGCAGGGTGCCCAGCTCGGTGACCGTTTCGCCGTTGCCGACGGTACCGCCGCTCCAGGCGCGGATCTGGCGACCGAACATGGTCTGCTGCAGGTTGAGGCGGATGATCGAGGCGAATTCGGCCACCTGGATGAAGGAACGCTCCAGGGTTTCCTTGACCGCCTTGTCGTCCAGATCGATGCCGGCGGCGAAGCGGGCCGCCACCTTGCGCAACTCGCTCTGGCGCTTTTCCGGCGGCGTGGCGGCAATGACGTTGCAGATTTCGTTGGAATAGGCCGAGAGCACCCGCAGCCGGTCTTCCGCCGCGCTCGGCCGGCGCACGCTGCCCGGCGGCAGGGAGCGCATGCTGCCGACGATGAGGTTGGGAAAGCCCCAGTTGCGGGCCACGCCGATGCCCAGCTCCTCGTAGGACAGGCCCAGCACCTTGATCGACGCCGCCTCCTCGGAAATGCCCTGCTGCTGCATGGACTTCTTGATCTCGTCGCTTTCCTCGGGGAAGTAGTACTGGGTGAGCAAGCGCCCCAGGTTATGGAACATGGCGCAGATGAAAGCCTGCTCCACTTCCTTGTGGCCGGCCACTTCGGGCCGGTGGTGGGCGATGTCCCGGGCGATGATGGCGGCCAGGTTGGCGCGCAGGAATTCTTCCTTGAGCTGCTGGGCGTTGGCCTTGTTTTGCAGGTGCTCGAAGAGCAACACGGTGACGGCGATGTTGCGCACCGCGTCGAAGCCCAGCACGATCACCGCCCGCGACACGGTGCTGATGTTGCCGCCGCCGGCGGTACGGTAGGCCGCCGAATTCACCAGACGCAGGATCTTGTTGGTGAGGGAGAAGTCCTTGAGGATGGTGGAGGACAGCTTTGCCACGCTTTCCTTTTCCGAATCGGCGATCTTGTTGATCGCCGACACCGATTCGGACAGGGCCGGAAAGTCGCTCTTGTGGCGCATCCGGCGCAGCAGGAAATCCAGGGTGCTTTGCTTGGCATCCGCCGCGGCGGCAGCTTCCGATTCCGGCGACAGGTAGGCATCCAGGGCCTGACGGAAGGCGGCGGCCGATTCGTAGCGGTCGCCCGGGTTGCGCGCCGTGGCCCGATAAAGGATGTCGGCCAGGCGCTCATCCACCGTCACGCTATCGGGCAGGCGCAGGTCGTCGTGGCAGATGCGCTCCATCACCCGGTTCAGATCGACGCCCTGGAAGGCGCGAAAGCCGGTGAGCAGCTCGAAAAGAATCAGGCCGGCGGCAAACACGTCCACTCTTGGAGACACGTTGCGCTCGGTGATGTATTCCGGCGCCATGTAGGCCGGCGTACCACTCAGGCTGCCGTCGCGGGCGGCGTCGGCGCGCATGGCGATGCCGAAGTCCATGACCCGGGGCGTACCCTTGTCGTCCACCAGGATATTCGACGGTTTCAGATCCCGGTGGATCACCCCGGCCTCGTGGGCATGGGCCACGGCGTCGAGCACGGCGCGGATCAGGGCCGCCGCCTTGGGCGCCGACATGGCGCCTTTTTCCGCTATCAGCCGGGTCAGGGTCGAACCGGGCACATATTCAAACACCAGGAAGATATCGCCGCCCTCTTCCCCCGCCTCGAATACCGGTACCAGGTTGGGATGGCGCAACCGCCCCACGGCCCTGGCCTCTTCCAGCAAGCGCCGATTCTGCTCCGGATCCGGCGTGGAGAAGTGCAGGGTCTTGATGGCGATATCCCGCTCCAGATGCGGGTCCCAGGCCAGGTAAACGACGCTTTGCGCTCCCCGCCCCAGTTCCTTTTTGATCTGAAATCGGCCGATTTGTGATGTTGTCATGGTAAGAGGCTAAAAGGCCAAGGTTTCCAATAGCGGGCGGCGTTCATTGTAGCGCCGGGGCTTACCGGCAAAACAAGGAATATTGGCACGCTCCCCGCCGCCCATCGTCCAAATCGCGCCTGGTGTCGGAAGCGATGTTTTACTACCAATCTCAAATTAGAGACAAAACACTCGAAAGCGAGACGAAATCCGTTATTTTTTTCCATTGGACCTGGGGAAAAAGTCCTTTAGAATCCGCCGGTTCCGATTTTTAGGCAGCCCAATGCTTTACGACTTGCACGAGTTCCAGCACAGCCTGGCCACGCCTTTCCGCCTGTGGGCCGAAACCACCCAACACTTGTTCGGCAATCCCTTCTCCGCCTTTTCCTACCTGCCCGCCGCCCCCAAGGTGGCGGCCGGTTCCGAACTGTTCGCCCGCCTGGTGCGGCGCTACGAAAAACCCGGCTTCGGCCTGCACGACACCGTGGTGGACGGCCAGGCCGTGGCGGTGCGTGAAGCATACGTGGCCGACAAGCCCTTCTGCCGCCTGTTGCACTTTGCCCGCGACCTGCCCGCCAGCCGCGCCGCCGACCCCAAGGTGCTGGTCTTCGCCCCCCTCTCGGGCCACTACGCCAGCCTGTTGCGCGACACGGTGCGCGCCCTGCTGCCGCGCCACGAGGTCTACATCACCGATTGGGTCGATGCCCGACTGGTGCCCCACTCCCAGGGGGGTTTCGGCTTTGACGACTACGTGGCCTACGCCCGGGACTTCATCGCCCAGCTCGGTCCGGATGTGCACGTGATCTCGGTGTGCCAGCCCACTGTACCGGTGCTAGCTGCCATTTCCCTGATGGCCGCCGACGACGACCCGGCCCAGCCCCGTTCGATGGTGCTGATGGGCGGCCCGATCGACACCCGCATCAACCCCACGGCGGTCAACGACTACGCCCAGGCCCATTCCCTGGCCTGGTTCGAAACCCGGGTGATCACCCGGGTGCCGGTGAAATATCCGGGCGCCCTGCGCCGGGTGTACCCGGGCTTCATGCAGCACGCCGGCTTCGTCGCCATGAACCCGGACCGGCACATCGACGCCCACCTGGAGTTCTACCACCACCTGGTGGAGGGCGACGGCGAATCGGCCGAGGCCCACCGCCGCTTCTACGACGAATACAACGCGGTGATGGACCTGCCCGCCGAGTTCTACCTGGACACCATCGAACGGGTCTTCCTCGACTACCACCTGCCCCAGGGCAAGCTGATGGTGAGTGGCCGCCGAGTCGATCCCGCCGCCATCCGCAAGACCGCCCTGATGACTGTGGAAGGCGAACTGGACGACATCTCCGCCCCGGGCCAGACCGAGGCCGCCCACGGCCTGTGCGCCAGCCTGGACGCCGACCAGCGTCGCCACTTCCTCTGCCCCAAGGTCGGCCATTACGGCATCTTCAGCGGCCGGCGCTGGCGTGAGGTGATCTGCCCCGAGGTGGCCGGCTTCATCCGCCGCTTCGAGCGGCCCGCCACCGCCCAAGCGTGAAAGGCGCGGCGATGAGCGCGCCCCGGCCGGGCAATCCCCAGCCCCCCCAGGTCACGAGGCGGGACGAAGTGCCCGCCTACGTGACCAAGGACGGCTCGGAGATCCGGGAGCTGATGCACCCGGCAGTGCACGCCGGAGCCCGCGCCCAGAGCCTGGCCGAGGCTACCGTCTTCCCCGGCCAGCGCACCTTGCTGCACCGCCACGGCGTTACCGAGGAGCTGTACCACATCACCGCCGGCAGCGGCCGCATGACCTTAGGCAACGAACAGTTCGGCGTGGCCCCGGGCGACACGGTGCTGATCCCGCCGGGCACCGCCCACTGCATCGAAAACCGCGGCGACGTGCCGCTGCGCCTGCTGTGCTGCTGCGCCCCGGCCTATGCCCATGACGATACCGAGGTGCTCGAAGACCGCCCCCAGGGCTGACCACGCTGCTGACTTGTGCTTTGGCGGTCTCTCGGGGAAATCGGGGAAAACGGACGGCCCGCCCGCTGAAAATCGTAATAGCCCCGGGCGCCGGTGACAGGCCGGGGAGCGCTGGAAACCAACTGCCAGAAAACCGAGCGCTGGAAACCTGCGCAGGAAGCCATTGAAACCATTGGCCAGCCCAAGGCAACTCACGCAACACCAGGCAGCCCGGTAAAACGCGGCGTGACCTCGCCGCCGCCCACCTCCCCTACGCCCAATCAGGCGTGCAACCACACCAACCGGGGCCGACCGTCCCGCCGCCCGGCTACCAGGGCGTTCTGGCCGCAGGCCCGGCCCAAGCGGCGCAGCAGGGCCAAGGGGGCATCGAGAACGAGAAAGGACGGTTCCGCCGGCCAGTCGCTGGCGTCGGGACCGTTACAGGCGGGGAAGAAACGCAGCTTGAGGCAAGTCAGACGCTCCGCCAGCCAGGCCTGGCGCGCGGCGTTGTCCGCGGCAGCGAGCTGCCGCGAGCCCGGGTTGCAGGCGGTGATCACGGCGTAACGGCGCGCTCCGGTGCAGCGCAGCAGCTGGGCCAGGGCCGGGTTGGCGTGGCCGGGGTGGATATCCAGACATTGCGGCCGCAGCAGGGCGCCGAATACAGGACGCGGCGACCGCAAGGCCAGCGCAACGGAATCGCCCGGCACGGGCACCGCGAGACTCCCCTCGGCATCGCCCGGCCCCCAGGCATTTTTTTCATCCCCCCCGCCAAGAACAAGGCAGTAAGCCGTTCTCCGATAGGCCTGCCCCAAGCGCGAGAATTGGCGCGCCTTCCAGGCATGGCCCTTTGAAGATGCCCGACTGGCGCGGGGTTTGGGCCGACGAATTTTTGCCGGCCCGGCGTCAGGCTTAGACCAGCTCTTCTTCCGCGTCGCCATCGCCGGTCTCGCCGCCCTCCCCACCGTCGGCGCCGAGCAGGGCCAGGGCCTCGCCGCTGGGCAGGGCTTCCACCGATTTGAGTTTGCGCCCCACCGCCCGGGTGCGCACCTCGGCCTTGTCGATGGAGTTGGTGGCTTCCTGGAGCTTCTTCTTGGTATGGGCCAGGGCGTCGCCGAACTTGCCGAACTCGGTCTTGACCGCGCCGAGCACGGCCCACACTTCCGACGAGCGCTTTTCGATGGCCAGGGTCTTGAAGCCCATCTGCAGGCTGTTGAGCATGGCCGCCAGAGTGGTGGGCCCGGCCAGGGTGACCCGGTAGTCGCGCTGCAGGGTGTCGGTCAGGCCCGGGCGGCGCAGGGCCTCGGCGTACAGCCCTTCGGTGGGCAGGTAGAGCACGGCGAAGTCGGTGGTGTGGGGTGGCGCCACGTACTTGGCGCGGATGGTCTTGGCCTCGTCCTTGAGGCGCCCTTCCAGGGCCTTGGCGGCAGCCTCCACCGCCACCGGGTCGGCCCGGTCCTGGGCGTCCACCAGGCGCTGGTAGTCCTCCACCGGGAACTTGGCGTCGATGGGCAGCCACACCGGGCTGGTCTCGCCGAAGCCGTTGTCGTCCTTGCCGGGCAGGCGGATGGCGAATTCGACCCGCTCGCCGGAGCCGGGTACGGTGGCCACGTTGGTGGCGTACTGGGCCGGGGTGAGGATCTGTTCGAGCAGGGCCGCCAGCTGCACTTCGCCCCAGGTGCCCCGGGTCTTGACGTTGGTCAGCACCCGCTTCAGGTCGCCCACGCCGGCGGCCAGGGTCTGCATCTCGCCCAGGCCACGATGGACCTGCTCCAGCCGTTCGGAGACGAGCTTGAAGGATTCGCCCAGACGCTGCTCCAGGGTGGCGTGGAGCTTTTCGTCCACGGTCTTGCGCATCTCGTCGAGCTTGACGCCGTTTTCCTGCTGCAGCGCCGCCAGCCGGGCTTCCACCGCCTGGCGCAACTGCTCGAAGCGGCCGTCCAGGCCGTCGGATACGGTCTTCAACTGCTGGGCGAAGGCGTCCAGGCTGCGGGTCTGGGTCTCGGTCAGCTGGCCGATCTGGGTGGTGAGCGTCTGGCTCAGAGTCTGGTTGAGGGTCTGCACGCTCTGGGTCAGGTTCTGCCCCAGGGTCTGGCCGAAGCTGCCGACCTGGCCGGACAGGGTCTGGGCCAGGGTGGCCGCGCCACGGCCCTGCTCGTCGCGCTGCTGCAAGGCGGCGGTCTGGGCTTCCTGGCGACTGCGGGCGAACTCCTCGCGCAACTCGCCACGCAGCTCGCCTTCGAGCCGGCCCAGGGCGTCGCGCAGCCCCCGCTCAAGGGCGTCCAACTGGGTCTGGAGGGTCAGGGCAGCGTCGTCCCGACCGCTACTGAGGCGGTTCAGGCGCTGTAAGACGAGCACGCCCACCCCCACGGCGAGGGCGGCTAAGACAGTGGCAAGGAGGGAAAAAATGGCAACGGAATCGGTCATGGAGAAAAAAATCGTCAAGCGGTCGCAGCAAAGCCCGTTCTGGCATAACGGGCCGTTAGAATGTGCGCCATTGTAGAGCACCCGCCCCCCAGCCCCCCATTCATCGCGCCGCAACCATGTCCCGTCCCAGCCTGTTCCGCCGACTGTTCGCCCCCCTCTTCTGGATCGCCAGCGACCTGGCGGCCCTGGGGCGCGAATTGCGCCGCCCGGAAACCTGGATGCTGATCGGCATGCTGCTGATCTTCGGCCTGCTGCTGGGCTTGGGGTTGTATTACGGCCTGCGGGTAGACTTCACCCTGAAGCTGCGCCAGTTGGCGTCGTTTTCCTGCCGGGATGTGGGCGACTGGCAGACCGTGGGCATTTTCTACGGCTCCATCGTCTTTGCCCTGGCGGCCTTTCTCGCCTTCGGCGAATTCGCCAACTACGTGGACAACCGCCGCCGCGGCATCGTCAGCCGCGGCCACAGCCCGGCCCGCGCCGCCCTGTTGCTCGGCCTGCTGGCCCTGGTGGTGGGGGCCGGGTTGGTGTGGTTCCTCGCCCAGTTCTGCGGCTGACCGCCAACCCGCCCCCTTCGTATCGCTCGGCTACCCTCAGCGCAGGGACAGCGCGACGCGCGGGCCTTCCTTGCTGCCGGCCTCGGCCGTGTCGAGGCGAGGATTGACCAGGAACAGGCGCTCCGCAGCGATCCCCTTTTCGATCAGGTAGTCCTGCACCATCTTGCCCCGCCGCTCGGCCAGCCGGCGCAGTTCGGGTTCGCCGGCCGGGGTGTTGGCGAGCAGCAGCCGCTCCATCTCTTCCACCGGCAGGCTCTTGGTCAGGCCGATCAGGTTGCGTGGCTTGGGGAAGCTGGCGTCCTTGTAGACCTTTTCCAGCAGGGCCGGATATTCGGCCGGCGACACCGTCACATCCTCGGCATCGGGATCGGCCTGGCTGCGCTTGCGCGCCTTGACCTTGCGGTCGAGCTGGGCGCGGCGGTAATCGTCGGCTTCCAGCGCCGGCAGAGCGATGCCGGTGATTTCGACGTTGAGGCTCTGGCGGTCATTGAGCACCTTGACCAGGGTGTCGAGCTTACCGCGCAGGCTGTCGTCCAGGCTGGAGCGTCCGGGCGCGAAGGCCAGCTGCTCCAGATCCTCGCCGCCGCCAAAAGCCTTGGCGAGCAGGGTAAAGGGCGCGGTCACCGCCTTGGTGATGAGGTTCTTGAGCACCTGCCAGACCACCCCGCCCACCGAGAACTGGGGGTCGTCCAGGGAGCCGGACACCGGCAGGCGCAGGTCGATCTCGCCCCGGTTGTTGGTCAGGAGCGAGATGGCCAGGCGCACCGGCAGCTTGACCGCATCCGGGCTATCCACCGGCTCACCCAGGGTGAACTGGTCAAGGAAGACGTGGTTCTCGGCCTTGAGCTGGCGGTTTTCCACCAGATAGGACACGTCCACCAGCAGCTTGCCCTTCTCGATGGTGTAGCCCAGGTACTTGCCCGAGTAGGGCGAGAAAGTGGTCATCTCGATACCCTTGGCTTCCATCTTCAGGTCCAAGAACGGGTCCTTGGCCAGGGGATTGACCTTGCCGGAAATGATGATCGGGGTGCCAATACCCAGGCGGCCGCGGATGTCGAAGTCGGAGCGTACCGCCGGGTCCGAGGACAGACTGCCGATGCGCCCCCCCAGATCCACCAGGCGGGCCGAATAATTGGGTTTGACGAACTGGTCGTTGACGAACACCCGGCCACCTTGCAGGGTGACCTTGCCGACCTTGATGCGCGGTCCGTCGCTGCCCACCGGGGCCGCTTCGGCGGGTTTGGCGGCGGGCTTTGCCGTCTCTTTGCCGGCGTTGCCGGAGTGGGCGTTCTTGTCGGCGGACACCGGCGTATCGGCCGGCGCCACCGCCGGCTTCATCAGCTGCTTGAGATTGAGATCCCCCTTGGGCGAGACCTCGACCCGGGCGGCGAAATCGGACAGGGCCACCTCGCGCACGGCCACGTCGGTCACCGGTACCTTGACGTCGATGCCGCCGAAGAACAGGGACTTCCAGCTGAGGAACTCGTCGCTGCTCTGGGCTTCCTGGGCCGACAGGTCGCCCACCGTCATGTCGCCGCTGATCCGGCCGGCCAGGGCACCGGGCTGGCCGGCGCCCTTGCTGCGCGGTTCGGCCAGGGCCACCTTGAGCGCTCCGGTGAGTTGGCCGCGGGCCAGACGGAAGCCGACCTTGTCGGCCAGGTAGGCCTGAACCGGTTGCAGGCTGATCTGGCGGGTACGCACGTTGAGCGCCACGTCCAGGGGCGCCAGAGTGATCTGGCCATCGGCCTCCAGGCGGCCAGGCACGGTGGCCTTGTTGGTCGCCTTATCGCCAGCCTTGGCCTTGCTGCTGCCCTTGCTCCCCTTGGCAAGCTTGGCCAGGGGCGGTGTGCTGGGCTTGGCCGAGGCCTTCGCATCCGCACGAGAGCGCTTGGCCGTCTTGCCCGAATCGGCCGTAGCCACGGCAACCGGGCTCACGGTGGTACCGAACTTGACGCTCATCGCCTTGCCCGGGGCGGTATCGACACCGGCCAGGCTGGCACTCAGGTCCGCCAGTTTGATCCGGGCGGTCTGGGGCGCACTGCGATCCTCCACGTCCACCGCCACGCCGCTCACCTCCACCTGGGCGACCTGGGCGCGCCACGCCGGGGCCACCGAACCGGCCGCTCCGGCATCAGCCGGGGCCGACGTGGTGGTCCCCACGGCTTTCTTGCCGGCGCCCCCCTCCGCGGCAGGCGGGGCATCTGCCTCGGCCACGAAGGGCAAGGGCATCACCAGCCGGCCATCCTTTTCCCGCACCAGGGCAACCTTGGCCCCATCCAGGGCGGCTTTTTCCAGAGAGATGGCATGGCCAGCCAAGTCGGCCTTGCCGCCGCTCAGGGACAGGGTGTTCACCTGGGCCCAGTCGCCAGCCTGGATGGCTGCCGACAGGTCGAACAGCACCGGTTTGGCAAAGCCGGCGGTCACATCGCGCAGGCTGATCTGGAGATCCTTCACCGTGAGCCGGCGGGCCGGTCCCTGGAAGTTATCGTCCACCACCACGGTGATGTCGGCCAGTTCGACCTTGGCCACCGACCATTTGAATTCGTCCGCGGGGGGCTTGGCGGCACCATTCGATTTGGGCGCGGCGGGTGCTGGCTTGGTCGAGGCACCCGGTTTGGCCGGGGGGGGGGCCAGGCTGAGCAGGTTGATCCGGCCCTGACTATCGCGGCTGACGTGCAGTTGAGTCTTTTCCAGCCGGATACCGGCTACCCGGGCCGCCCCGGCCAGGGGTTCGACCTTGTCGAGGACAATGCCAAGGCGCTCGCCGGCCACCAAGGGGGCGCCCCCTTTTTGCCGTAGGTCGAAATCGCGCAACACCACTTCGCCGCTCAGTGCCAAGCCGATCGGCTCGTCCTTGGCCAGACGCAGGCGGGCATTGACGTCGAGATCGAGGCGCGCCTTCTCCACCACCAGCGGCAAAGCCGCGTAGTGCAGCAGGGGCAGCGGATCAAGGCCGTTGAAGGCCAGTCGCACCGTGGCTTCCGGCACACTGGCAAAGGGCACCGCCTCGGCCTTGAGCTCGAAGGGCGCACCGTCCAACTCCCCCTTGAGCACCGGCAGGGCCCGATCTTCGCCCTGCCCCAGGTTGGCCAGGCGCGGCAAGCTCAGGTCCAGGGCGGTCAGGGTGGTGGTGGTGCCGGCGACCCGGTCGTCCAGGGTGATGCTGCCGCCGCGCAGGTGCAGATCGAGCAATTCGAACTTGGGCGGCGGCGACTCTTCCTGATCGGGAGGCGAGCGCAGTGCCTCGATGATGTCGGAGATGTTGGTGCGCTCGGCATCGAAGCGCACCAGGTTGACCTGGGGCCGCTCCAGGTCGAGGTCGGCAATCACCGGCTTGAAGCGAACAAAGGTGGAGGAAGACAGATCCACCATCAGCTTGTCGAAGGCGAGGATGGGCTTGTCGCCCTGGTCCGGCAGGGAATCGACGCGGAAGCCCTCGATGTCGAGGCGCAGGGTGAACGGGTTGAGCGCCAGGCGGGAAATGGTCACCGGCCGCAGCAGCTTTTCCGACAGCAGCCGCGCCACCGTATCCTTGAGGAAGGGCCCCGAGGCGAAACCGACGGCCAGCCACACCAACCAGGCAATGCCGAGGATCGTGGCGCCGCGGCGCACACCAGGACGCCGTGCCAGCCTTGCCGCACGTTCCCGGAAGGCATTCCAGGACGAGGAAGAAGAAGCGTCGGGGGACGGAACCGAAGGCTGGGACATGGCGGATTTAAAATAATTATGGGGTGACGGTATGACAGTGTACGTGGCGGGAGTTGCAGCGTCACGCACGGCCCCCCGGACGGTCGGCATTTCGTCCCCGACGGGAGGCTTTGGGCTACAATCACGTCATACAAGCGGCATAACAACGCTGCACCCGGTGCAGCACTGCGGGAGACATGAAGCACGCCGCCTAGGCAGGCGTCTTCCACCTACATGAAAGTTCTCGTCGTCGAAGATACCCGCACCGCCCGCGTGGTGGTGTGCAGCCAACTCGAGCGCATGGGCATGCAGCCCCTGCCGGCGGGTGACGGGCTGGAGGCCGTGGCCCTGTTTCAGCAAGAACGGCCGGACTTGGTGCTGCTCGACCTGATCCTGCCCGGCATCGACGGCTTTGAAGTGGCGCGCCGCCTGCGCCAACTCGAAGGCCAGGGGGAATGGACCCCGATCATTTTCCTCACCGCCAGCTACACCGACGACCACCTGGAAAAGGGCATCGCCGCGGGCGGCGACGACTTCCTCGGCAAACCGGTCTCGGAAGTGGTGCTGCGCGCCAAGCTGCGCGCCATGCAGCGCATCGTGCAGATGCGCCGTTCCCTGGTGGTGCTGACGCGTAAGCTCGATGCCGCCAACCAGGAACTTGAACGGCTTTCCAGCATCGACGGCCTCACCGGGGTGGCCAACCGGCGCCGCTTTGACACCGCCCTGGAAGCCGAGTGGCGCCGTGCCCAGCGCCATCACCGGGTACTTGCCCTGGTGATTTGCGACGTCGATTTTTTCAAGAAATTCAACGACGCCCTCGGCCACCAGGCCGGGGACGACTGTCTGCAGCAAGTCGCCGCCACCATGTCGCGTGCCATGGAGCGGGCCGGTGACTTGTTGGCCCGCTACGGCGGTGAAGAATTCGCCATGATCTTGCCGGAAACCACCCTGGGCGGCGCTGCCTTCGTTGCCGAGCGCATGCGCCACAGCGTCGAGCAACTCAAGCTGGTCCACCCGGACTCGCCGTTGGGCCATGTCACCCTGTCCTGCGGCGTGGCCGCCTGTGTCCCGGGCGCGGAAGCCACCCCTGCGGACCTGATCGCGGCCGCCGACCGGGCCCTGTACAATGCCAAGGGTAGTGGACGGAACCGGGTCGCCCGGATCGAAGGGCTGTTGCTCGAACCCGCCTGCTGAACCTGCCGCACCATCCCTGGCATTTTGACCGGTTGCCCCGGTTTTTTTGTTTCTGATCTTCTGGCGATGACGATTCCTGCGCAACAGCCCTCAGCTCCCGCCTCCAGCCGGCCTACCGTGCTGATCGTGGACGACAACGAGATCATGCGCTCGCTGCTCAAGGCAATCCTGCGCGAAGAACCCTACGAAGTCGTCGGTGAGGCCCGGGACGGTGTCTCTGCTCTGGAATCCCTGGCCCGCTTAACCCCGGACATCGTGCTGCTCGATGTGGTGATGCCGGAAATCGACGGCATCGAGGTGCTGCGCAACACCCGCCGCGATTACCCGGACACGGCCGTGATCATGGTCACCGGCAACGCCAGTGCTGAGAACGTTCAGGAAGCCCTTAAGTCCGGCGCCGCCGGCTTCGTCGTCAAGCCCTTCAATGCCGCCAAGGTCATGGATGCCCTGACCCGCGTCCGGCGCACCCTGCCCCGCTTCCGCTGACCCGCCTTCGCCCACGCAACAATCCCCACGGCAGCAACAGGGGCGCGGGGACTCCCCGTCTTCACCAGCGGTTACGCCACTCGCGCAGGGCGGCAAATACGGCCACGGGATCACCTTCTTCCGCTACATCTGCCACCGCCGCCGCGATGGCGGGTTCACTGCAGCGCAAGAATGGATTGGTTGCCCGCTCTTCGACCAGGCGAAACGGTACCGTTGCCTCGCCGCAGGCACGCAAGCGCCGGATCGACTCGCCCCGATGCAGCAACGCAGCATTGTCCGGATCGACTGCCTCGGCAAACGGCAGGTTGAGCAAAGTATATTCGTGGGCACAGAACACCAGGGTATCGTCCGGCAAGGCGGCCAGCCGCGCCAGGGAAGCATTCATCTGCGCTGCCGTGCCTTCGAAGAGTCGGCCGCAGCCCAGCCCGAACAGGGTATCGCCGCAGAACAACAGGCCGGGCCGGCCGATCTCGCCTGGGAGGAAATAGGCCAGGTGAGCCGCTGTATGCCCCGGCACGGCCAGAACCTGGACGGGGGCCCTGACACCGGGCACCGACAACGCCTCGCCCCCGGACAATGGCTGGGTAACCCCTGTGATAGACTCCGCCCCGGGGCCGAATACCGGAATCCCTTGAAAATGCTGGATCAGCCTTGCCACGCCGCCACAATGGTCGGCATGATGATGGGTCAGCAAGATGGCCGCGAGGGTCGTTCCGGTCTGCTCCAGAACGGCCTCCACAGCTTCTGCTTCACCCGGGTCGACCACGACGACATTAAGGCTTCCGGTCACCCCCAGTAGCCAGAGATAGTTGTCGCGAAACGCGGGAATGCGGGTAAGGGTGTACTCTCCCATCTCCCAACTGGCGTGAGGTGCCCCTGGCAGGGGCATTGGCGTGGTAATTGCAACAGTCATTCGCATCGATCCTCCATCCCGCGATTTCCCCACCCTCTGCCCTTTCTGTCAATTTCTCATACAGCATGTCGATCCCGGGTCTGCAGGACTGGCTCTCCACTCCTCAGGGCAAGTACGTCCTGGGTTGGGAGCAAACCAAGGTCGAACAGGCGGTAGGAGACATTTTTGGTTTCCATGCGCTTCAGCTGGGACTGCCGGAATGCGACTTCCTGTCCGGCAGCCGCATTCCCCTACGTCTCTATACCGGAGAAGCGGGGCGCATCGACGTAGCCTGCGATTTCCGTGAATTACCCTTTGCCACGGGCAGCATCGACCTGGTGATCCTGCCCCACGTGCTGGAATTCGCTGAAGACCCGCACCAAATCCTCCGCGAAGTCGAACGCATCCTGATCCCCGAAGGCCAGGTAGTGGTGGTCGGCTTCAACCCACTGTCACTATGGGGCGCGCGGCGTGCCCTGGCGCGACAGCGCAACCGCTTTCCCTGGAACGGCCGCTACCTTTCGGTGCAACGCCTCAAGGACTGGCTGCAGCTGCTCGGTTTTGAAGTGAATCGCGGCAACTTCGGCTGCTACGCCCCGCCCCTGCGCCAGGAGCGCTCCTTTTCCCGTTGCCGCTTCATGGAGCTGGCCGGGGACCGCTGGTGGGGTTTCGCCGGCGGCGTCTATATGGTGCGCGCCGTAAAGCGGGTGGCCGGCATGCGCCTGATCCAGCCCGCCTGGCGCAGCACGCCGCGGCGGGCCAAGGCCCTGGCCCCCATCGCCCAGAAAAACCGTCGTTTATTGACTCACCGTAATGAGCACTGAAAATATCGTTGAAATCTATGCCGACGGCGCCTGCCGCGGCAATCCCGGCCCTGGCGGCTGGGGCGCCTGGCTTATTTCCGGCAGCCATCAGAAAGAACTTTGGGGCGGCGAGCCGGACACCACCAACAACCGTATGGAATTGACTGCGGTCATCGAAGCTCTGACTGCCCTGAAACGGCCCGTGTCGGTGCGTGTGCATACCGACTCGAAATACGTGCAGCAAGGCATCTCCAGCTGGATCCACGGCTGGAAGCGCAACGGCTGGAAGACCTCGGACAAGAAGCCTGTAAAAAACGCCGACCTGTGGCAGCGGCTTGACCAGCTGGCCGCCCAGCACAAGGTGGAATGGCTGTGGGTCAAGGGCCACGCCGGCAATGCGGGCAATGAGAAGGCCGACGCCCTGGCCAACCGCGGCATCGACGAATTGCAAGCAGCAGTCCGGGGGCACTAAACCATGCGCCAGATCATCCTCGATACCGAAACCACCGGCCTGGAAGTGCGCCAAGGCCACCGGCTGATCGAAGTTGCTGGGGTGGAAATGGTCAACCGCCGCCTCACCGGTCGCCACCTGCACCGCTACGTTCACCCCGAACGGGACATCGACGCCGGCGCCATGGCGGTCCACGGCATCACCCTGGATTTCCTCGCCGACAAGCCGAAGTTCAAGGAAATCGCCCACGAGCTGGCGGACTTTCTCGCCGGGGCCGAGCTGATCATCCACAACGCGCCCTTCGACGTCGGCTTCCTCAACCACGAATTCTCGCTGGTGGGCCTGCCGCCGGTGACCAAGATCGCCGGCGGCATCCTCGACACGCTGCGCATGGCCAAAGATCTGCATCCGGGCAAGCGCAACAACCTGGATGCCCTGTGCGAGCGCTACGGCGTCGACAACTCCAACCGCACCCTGCACGGCGCCTTGCTCGATGCGGAGATCTTGGCCGACGTCTATTTATCCATGACCCGAGGCCAGGAAAGCCTCGTCATGGAACTGGACAGCCCCCCCCCGGAGCAGGAAGACACGGTCATTGAAATCCAGCAAGGCCCGCGCCCGCCGTTGCGGGTAATCAGCGCCAGTGATGATGAAAATCAGGCCCACGCCACCGTGTTGGCGGCGATCGACAAGGAAAGCAAGGGGAAATGTCTGTGGCTCCCCCATCCTGCCCCTGAGGCTAGCTGAACGGTGGCAGATGCTGAAAAGGGGCGTCCTCGCCCCTTTTCTTACAGTCTCTTTTGCCAGGCCGGGATGGTACTGGACAGTACTGACCTAACCAAATGTAGGTGAAGGAAAACAAAGCAGAAATAAAAAAAAGCCCGGCTAAGCCGGGCTTTTTTGAATTTTCTGGTGGGTGGTACAGGGCTCGAACCTGTGACCTTTGCCGTGTGAAGGCAACGCTCATACCAACTGAGCTAACCACCCAACCGTTGCACTTCGTCGCTGCGCTGTTGCTTGCTGCGTCGTTGTGAGGCGCGCATTTAAACATAAGCTTTAGTACCGGTCAAACACTTTCTGCATCCATTACAATGTTGGACTTTTCCCCCACTTCACCGAATTCCATGATCCGCACCCGCTTTGCCCCATCACCCACTGGTTTCCTGCATATCGGTGGCGCCCGTACGGCCCTGTTTTCCTGGGCCTATGCCCGCCGCCACAGTGGTCAGTTCATCCTGCGCATCGAGGATACGGACGTGGCCCGCTCCACCCCGGAAGCCGTGCAAGCCATTCTCGACGGCATGGCCTGGCTGGATCTGGGCCATGACGAGGGGCCGTTCTATCAAATGCGCCGCATGGACCGCTACAAGGAAGTGATTCAGCAAATGCTGGCGGCCGGCAAAGCCTATTACTGCTACACCACCCCAGAAGAGCTCGACCGGCTCCGCGAAGAGCAGCGGGCCCGGGGCGAAAAGCCCCGCTACGACGGCCGCTGGCGGCCCGAGGAGGGCAAAGCCCTGCCAGCTACGCCGGAGGGCGTCACTCCGGTCGTGCGTTTCAAGAACCCGCGCCAAGGCGTGGTTGCATGGAATGACTTGGTCAAAGGGCGGATCGAATTCGCCAATGAAGAACTCGACGACCTGATCATCGCCCGCGGTGACGGCACCCCCACCTACAACTTCTGCGTGGTGGTGGACGACTGGGACATGCGCATCAGCCACGTCATCCGCGGCGACGACCACGTCAACAACACACCACGCCAGATCAACATTCTCCAGGCCCTGGGCGCCCCGGTGCCGGAATACGCCCACCTGTCGATGATTCTTGGCGATGACGGGCAAAAACTGTCCAAACGCCACGGCGCCGTATCGGTGATGCAGTACGCCGAAGACGGTTTCCTGCCCGAAGCGGTCATCAACTACCTGGCTCGCTTGGGCTGGTCCCATGGCGACGACGAGGTGTTCAGCCGCGAGCAACTGGTGCAATGGTTCGACCTGGACCACATCACCCCGTCTGCTGCCCAATTCAACACGCAAAAACTGCTCTGGCTCAACGCCCACTACATCAAGCAGGCCGACAACGGCCGCTTGGCAGATCTGGTCGCCCCCATGCTTGCTGCCCGGGGAGTGACTCCGGCGCCGGTGCCGACACTGGAAGCGATCATCGCCCTGTACAAGGAGCGCGTGCAAACCCTGGTCGAACTGACGGACGCCTGCGAGGGACTCTATCTGGCGCCCGCCCCGGCCGAGGAGCTGAAGGCCCAGCATCTCACTGAGGAGACCCGTCCCATCCTGGCGGATTTTCTCGGCCGCTGTGCCGGTGTGGAATGGACCACTGCAGCCGTCGGCGCCCTGATCAAGGAAGTCGTCGCCGCTCACGGTGCCAAAATGCCCAAGCTGGCCATGCCGCTGCGTCTGGCCCTCACCGGCCAGACCCAGACACCGTCGGTGGATGCGGTAGTCACCCTGTTCGACCGGGCAACCGTCATGGCCCGTATTGAGCGGCTACTGGGCGCTTAACGCGCCGACGAACAGCGCGCATTCAAGAAAAAGCCGCCAAGGGTATTGACACCCTCCAATCGCCTCACTAGAATGCGCGCTTCTTCGGTCGGGGGTATAGCTCAGCTGGGAGAGCGCTTGCATGGCATGCAAGAGGTCCGCGGTTCGATCCCGCGTACCTCCACCAAAACTGAAGAAACGGGTCCCCATCGTCTAGAGGCCTAGGACACCGCCCTTTCACGGCGATAACCGGGGTTCGAATCCCCGTGGGGACGCCACCTACTCAAGGGGTTGTCAGTGACAACCCCTTAAATTTTGTCCAAAGCATCTAATTTCGGGCAAAAGCAGTTTTACCGTGTGGAGCGGTAGTTCAGTTGGTTAGAATACCGGCCTGTCACGCCGGGGGTCGCGGGTTCGAGTCCCGTCCGCTCCGCCAGAAACATCCAACCGGCTTCGGCCGGTTTTTTCTCCCCAAAAATCGCCCGCCAAGCGATTTTTAGACGAGAAAACTTGTTCTTTTACAGATTGAAATGATAGAAGCTGGGAAATGCGAGATTTTTTCGCAAAACCCCTTTACAAAGGAACACAGCTTCTCTATCATCTCGATCCATCGGTTGGGGGTATAGCTCAGCTGGGAGAGCGCTTGCATGGCATGCAAGAGGTCCGCGGTTCGATCCCGCGTACCTCCACCAAACCGGGTCCCCATCGTCTAGAGGCCTAGGACACCGCCCTTTCACGGCGATAACCGGGGTTCGAATCCCCGTGGGGACGCCACCTACACTGGTGGCTGTCAAGGCAGTCATCGTTTCCAAGCGATTGGAAACAGCAGTTTTACCGTGTGGAGCGGTAGTTCAGTTGGTTAGAATACCGGCCTGTCACGCCGGGGGTCGCGGGTTCGAGTCCCGTCCGCTCCGCCAGAAGTTAAGAAAAACCGGCCTTGTGCCGGTTTTTTGTTTTCTACCCTCCCTTTTTCCAGTTTTGCTAGAACACCGACTGCCTTGCTGTTGTGGTGCTGCTACAGCAAACGGGAGGCCCTCGCGACAGTTGCGCCGACGAGAGATTTCTCCATGCCCCCCGCCCATCCTTCCCTTTCCCCTGACGCCCCGATTGGCGCCCTTGCCGCCCTGCTGCGCACCTCTAACCGGGTGCTGGTCATCACTGGCGCTGGTATCTCGGCAGATTCCGGCTTACCTACCTACCGGGGCGTGGGAGGCTTGTACGACGGGGAGCTGACCAGCGACGGCATCCCAATCGAAGAAGCCCTGTCGGGGGAAATGTTGGAGAACCGGCCGGAAATCACCTGGAAGTACCTCATCCAGATCGAACGGACCTGCCGCCAAGCCTTGCCGAACGTTGCCCACCACGTTCTCGCGGCCCTGGAACAGAAGCTGCCCTACTTGCTGATGTTCACCCAGAACATCGACGGTTTTCACCGCGCCGCCGGCTCGCGCAACCTGGTGGAAGTCCACGGCACCCTGCACCGTCTACGCTGCGTGCGCTGCAGCTACCGGGCCAGTGTTCCCAGCTACGAGGATCTGGCGATTCCGCCCAGTTGCCCGCGCTGCTTCTCGGCCCTACGCCCGGATGTCGTCCTGTTCGGCGAGGCCTTACCAATGAAGGCAATGACCACTCTGGCCGACGCCATGGACGAAGGGTTCGACCTGGTCGTCTCAATCGGCACCTCAAGCGCCTTTCCCTACATTGCCGAACCGTTGCTTTGGGCCATTACCAACGGCATTCCCACGGTGGAAATCAATCCAGGCATCACCCCCCTTTCATCTCTGGTGGACTATCCGATCAAACTGGGGGCCGCCCATGCCTTAACGGCCGTCTGGCAAGCCCTTGAGCCCACGCTCCCCCTGCCCGGCTAGCCCCCTGCCCAGTAAGACCGGACAGCCTGTCAGGTTTTCTTGGCCGAAGGCTTTTATAATCTTTAGGTTTTGTGACGTCCGATCCGGACGGCCCGGCCGCTTCGGTACTTTGTACCCTGCGCCGGTGTCCTGCGACGATTGATACGGCGTGCCCCGGCGAGCGACGCGGGGGTGGGCCCCTCCGTACCCCATCCGGGGCACGGGGACCACTCAGCGAGAATCACCGATGCGGAATTTCCCACATCCCTGCCTACTGACCCTCTTCCTTGGCTGCAGCCTGGCCGCCGCCCCCGTCGGGGCTGAAACCACCGCACCCGACGCCCCCCTCCGCCTCTCCTTCGCTCCATCCCTTAACGGCTACGATACCGCTCCGGCAGCATCGAGCGTCGAACGCCGCCCGCCTTCGGCCTGGGCAGTCACCGTCCCCACCGCAGAAAACAAACCGGCACAGACCGAAGCCCCCGCCGCCATGACGGAAAACGGCTTGCAGATTCAGGAAGTGGCGGCCCCCGTCGACCTGCCCCGCACGATCGATCTGACGGCTTCCCCCAATGATCTCTGGGAGCGCATCCGCAACGGCTACGCCATGCCCACCCTGAGCAATGAGTTGGTGGAGCAGAACCAGTCCTGGTACCTCAACCGGCCGGACTACCTTCGCCGCATGGTCGAGCGCAGCCGCCGCTACCTTCACTACATCGTCGAGGAAGTAGAACGGCGCGGCATGCCCACCGAACTGGCCTTCCTGCCCATGGTGGAAAGCGCCTACAACCCGATGGCCTATTCGCGCAGCCATGCCGTAGGCCTGTGGCAGTTCATCCCCTCCACCGGCAAGAACTACAAGCTGGAACAGAACTGGTGGGTGGACAAGCGCCGCGACATCGTCGCCTCCACCAGCGCTGCCCTGGACTACCTGCAGAACCTCTACGAGATGCAGGGCGACTGGCACCTGGCCCTGGCCTCCTACAACTGGGGTGAAGGCGCCGTGCAGCGGGCCATGGCCAAGAACCGGGCCAAGGGCCTGCCGACTGATTACGAGAGCCTGACCATGCCGGCGGAGACGCGCAACTACGTCCCCAAGCTCCAGGCGCTCAAGAACATCTTCTCCAGCCCACGCCTACTGGCCCAGCTCGACGTGCCGGCCCTGCCCAACACGCCCTACTTCGCCACCATCCCCAAACCGGCCGACATCGACGTCAAGGTGGCGGCCAAGCTGGCAGAAATGCCGGTGCAGGAATTCGTTGCCCTCAACCCGGCCCACAACCGGCCGGTGATCAAGGGCGAAGCCCATCTGGTGATTCCGTCGGACAAGGTGGAGACCTTCCTGGCCAACCTCGAATCCCACGACAAGCCGCTCTCATCCTGGGGCACTCATGTCCTGCAGCGCAACGAAAAGCTGGAAAAGGTCGCCATGCAGTACGGCCTTTCGGTGGTCGAAATCAAGACCATCAACGGCTACGCTCCCAAGGCCAAGGTGCCCAACGGCGCCACCCTGCTGGTGCCGATGCGTACCGGCACCACCCTGGCTGCGCTGCCGGAAATGGTTGCCCCGGTACCGGCCATACCGGCAGCCGCCCCCACCCCGGCCACGACGGCCAGCACCGCCGCACCGCGCAGCCACAAGGTCGGCAAGGGCGAGACCCTCTTTTCCATTGCCAAGCGCTACGACATCCCCCTGGCCGAGTTGAAGAAGCTCAACGGCCTGAAGAACGACAAGGTCGCCCTGGGCACCACCCTGACCCTGGGCGGCAAGGCCGCTCCCGAGCGGACGACCGTGGTCTTGGAAAAATCGGGCAAGGCCGACAAGACCACCGCCAAGGCTAGCGACAGCAAGGCCGTGGCCGCCAAGGCCAGCGCCCCGCGCATCGCCCGTTACACCATCCGCCGCGGCGATACCCTGGCCTCCATCGCCAAGCGCTTCAAGGTGGATCAGGGCGATCTGCAACGCTGGAACAAGCTTTCGGCCCAAGGCATCAAACCGGGCCAGACGCTGACCATCCAGGTGGCCCGCAACGACTAACAGCGGCAGCAATACCGCTACGAAAAAGGCAAAAGGCGCGTCGTAACGCGCCTTTTGCCTTTTTCGCCCGGGGCTGATCAGCCTCTATCCGGATGAAGATGCCATGAAGCCACGTCCGGAATCCGGCTTGGCCCTGCCATCATCAGGGCAGCCATAACGGAAGAAACGACACGGTAACTGGACTGTAGCGATCCCCTCCCCTGGCGCAAATAGTCCGCCTGGACTATCGCCAAGCAGCCCCGTTCACGGCTTGGCCAGGCGGTGGCAACGCACCACCCGGGTCGGCGACAGATGGGTCTCGTCTGGATAACGCACCCGGCAGGCGGCATCGGCCAGGGGGCAGCGTGGCTGGAAATGACACCCCTGAGGCGGGCTGGCCGGCGACGGCGTTTCGCCCGACAGGGCCAGGGCTGGCGCCGAGGTAGCCCCCCCCTCTTCCACCGTATTTCCCGCCACTCGGGGCACTGCCGCCAGCAGTGCCCGGGTGTAGGGATGTTGCGGGTCGCGCAGCACCTCTTCCACCGTCCCCCGCTCGACAATCCGCCCCAGGTACATCACCGCCACCTCGTGGGCCAGGTACTCGACCACGGCGAAGTTATGGGTGATGAACAGGTAGGCCAAGCCCAGGCGCCCTTGCAGGTCGGCCAGGAGATTGAGGATCTGGGCCTGCACCGACACATCCAGAGCCGAGGTCGGCTCGTCACAAATGAGTAGGTCGGGCTGTACCGCCAGGGCCCGGGCGATGGCGATACGCTGGCGCTGGCCGCCGGAAAATTCGTGGGGGTAGCGGTGCGCCGCTTCCGCCGGCAGACCAACCTGGTCGAGCAGCGCGGCCACCGCCTGGTTCCGCTGGGCGGCGCTGGCCCCCCGGACAACCACGCCCAGGGCCGTCATGCCTTCGAGCAGGATGGCGCCGACGGTGAGGTGTGGGTTGAGCGAGGCGAACGGGTCCTGGAAGACCATCTGCATCTGACGGCGAAAGTCCGCCAACGCCTGACGCCCGCGCTCGGGGACGGTGCGCCCGGCCAGCTGCACGCTGCCGCCGGTAGGCATGAGCAGGCGCAGGATGCCCTTGCCGACGGTGGTCTTGCCGCAGCCCGATTCCCCGACCAGGGCCAGGGTGCGCCCCCGGGCCAGGTGCAGGGAGACACCGTCCACCGCCTTGACCCACCCCACGGTGCGCTTGAACAGGCCACGGCGGATGGGGAAATGCACCCGCAGATCGTCCACCACCAACAGAGGCGCCTCCGGGGCCGGACTGACCGGCACCACGGCGGCCGGGCTTGGGGCGGCAGACGGCGCGATTGCCCGCCCTCGGCCCAGGGGATCGGCCGCCTCGGCGGGGTCGAACAGATGGCAGCGCACCCGTTGCGCAGCGCCATCGTCCGGCGCGCTCTCCGCGTCCACCGGCCACCAGGCCGGGGCCTCCGCCGAGCACCGGGCAAAGGCCCGGGGGCAGCGTGGGGCGAAACGGCAACCGGCGGGCATGCGCGCCAGGGTTGGCACCTGGCCAGGCAGAGCAAGCAGACGTTGGCCGCGCTGGGCCACATCGGGCAGGGCAGCGAACAAGGCCCGGGTATAGGGATGGGCGGGACGGCGAAAGAAATCGTCGCGCCGGCCGATTTCGATCAACTGGCCGGCATACATCACGCCGACTCGATGGGCCACCTCGGCCACCACTCCCAGATCGTGGGTGATGAGCAACATGCCCATACCCTGTTTAGCCTGGAGCTCCCGCAGCAAGTCGAGGATCTGGGCCTGGATGGTCACGTCCAATGCCGTAGTCGGCTCGTCGGCCAGCAGGAAGCGCGGCTCGGCGGCCAGGGCAATGGCAATCATCACCCGCTGCTTCATGCCGCCGGACAGCTGGAAAGGATAGACCGCCAGCCGCCCGGCCGGGTCGGAAATACCTACCTGCCGCAGCAGCGCTTCGGCCCGGGCGCGGGCAGGCTCGCCGGTGAGGTCGCGGTGGCGGGCCAGCACCTCGCCGATCTGCTGGCCCACGGTGAGTACCGGGTTGAGGCTGGTGGCGGGCTCCTGGAAGATCATCGCCAGCCGGTTGCCGCGCACCTCGCGCAGGCGCTCCTGGGGCAAGCTCAGCAACTCGTCGCCGTTCAACTCGACCCGCCCCCCCAGGATGCGCCCGGCTTCCGGCAGCAAGCGCAGCAATGCCAGGGCCGTGGCCGACTTGCCGCAACCGGACTCCCCCAGCAGGGCCAGGGTTTCGCCGGGCACCAAGTCGAAAGAAACCTGGTCCACGGCGGTGAGGACCCGGCCGGCGGTGGCAAAGCCCACCGACAGATCGCGCACACGCAGCGGGGTGGCACCAGCGTTGCAGGGAACGGGGGCAGCGGACACCGAGGAAGTGGCGGTCATTGGGCGCTCCGGCGCGGATCGAAGGCCGCCTGGACGGCGTCGGCGAACAGATTGGCGGCCAGCACCAGGGCGAACATGAAGGCGAAGGCGGCCACCAGGGACCACCACACCACCGGCTCCCGGGCCAGTTCCATGCGGGCGTTGTTGATCATGGTGCCGAAGCTGATGGTGGTGGGATCGACGCCGATGCCCACGTAAGACAGCACCGCCTCGGACAGCACCAGGCCGGAAAAATCCATCACCAGGGTGATGATGACGATGTGCATGACGTTGGGCAGGATGTGGCGCAGCAGGATGGTGAACGGGGCCACGCCGAAGGCCTGGGCGGCCTGGACGTAATCGAGTTCGCGCAGCTTGAGGGCCTCACCGCGCAGCAGCCTGGCCAGCCCGGTCCAGCTGGTGAAGCCGAGGATGAAGCACAGGGCCAGGAGGCGCAGGTCGGCCCGCTCGGCGGCAGTGGCGAACCACTCCGGATGGGTGTCGATCACCACCTGCATCATCAGCACCGCAGCAGCGATCAAGAGCACCCCCGGGATCGAATTGAGCACGGTGTACAGATATTGGATGGCGTCGTCGATCCAGCCGCCGAAGTAGCCGGCGGCGATGCCGAGCAGAATGCCCAGGGGCAGGGTCACCAGGGTCGTCACCAGACCGATCACCAGGGCGGTGCGCACGCTCTTCAAGACCTGGTAGAGCACGTCCTGGCCTACCTTGTCAGTGCCGAAGACGTGGTAGCCGGAAGCCAGGGCGGCCAGCTTGCCGGCGATCAGGCAGATCAGCAGCAGGGTCACCAGCACCGCATCCCAGGCGAAGCTGCCGGGGGGACGTTTCAGCATGATGGCCTGGAAGCCGCGCCAGGGCTTGATCTGCGCGATGGTATCGCCGGAAGCCGCGCCACGCGTTGAGCTCCAGAGCAGCACCGTGGAGATCAGCCACCAGAGCAGAGTTCCAGCCGCCACCCCAACGATTCCACGCACCGCCACATCGGCCGCCCAGCTGTCACCGGGGGAGAGTTGGGCACCGCCGAAGCGCAACGGCGGAAAGTCACGCTGCTGGACGCCATCGCTCCCGGTACGGGTTTCCATGGCGTAGGAGACAGTAGCCAAAGGGGCCGAATAGGTTTTTTCGCCGTGGTTGCGCAGCCCGGACAAGGCACCGTCGAGCAGGGACAACACCTCTACTCCATAAGCCGCCGGCTTGTCCGGGGCAGCCGGCAGGAGCTGGCGGTAATGGAGCGAATCGGCCAGGCCGACCAGGGCGAACACCGTCAGCAGGGTGGCCGCCGCCATACCGGTACGGCTTTGCCCCACCTTGCGCCAGGCGGCCGCCAGGGGCGGCGAGCGGCGCGATACCACGGCCAGGGCCACCAGCAGGCCGGTGAGCAGCCACAGCACGGCATCGGACCAGAGCAGGACGGGTTGGAAAGGCATCGGCGGCAAACGGTAAAAATCGGCAAGCAGTCAGTCGAAGCGGACCCGGGGGTCCACCAGGGTGTAGGACAGGTCGGTGAGCATCAGCCCGGCGATGTACAACACCGACCCGATGAAGACCATGGCCCGCACCACCGAGAAATCCTGGGCATTGATAGCGTCGATGGTGTAACTGCCCAGGCCGGGAATGCCGAAAAAGGATTCCATCAACAGGCTGCCGAGAAAGAGCTGGGGGATCACCACCACCACCCCGGTAAGGATCGGAATCATGGCGTTCTTCAACACGTGGCGGAACAGCACCGTGCCCTCCGACAGCCCCTTGGCCCGGGCGGTACGCACGTAGTCCTTGCCGATTTCTTCAAGAAACAGGGTGCGATACCAGCGGATCGACGAGCCGAGCCCGGCGACCACGCCGATGGCCACCGGCAGCACCAGAAACTTGAACGCCGACAGCCCATCGGCGTAGCCCGAGATGGGCACCAGGCGCAGCACCTTGGAGAACAGCCATTGGCCGAAGATGATGTAGAACAGGCTGGATACCGACATGGCGGCGACGCAAGCCACCACGCCCCAGAAATCGAGCCGGGTGCCGCGCACGAAGGCCAGCAGCAACGCCACCGAGACCGTGACCAGCAGGCCGACGACGAAGGTCGGCAGGGCCAGGGCCGTGGAGGGGCCGATGCGGGTGGCGATCTCCCGGGCGATGTCGCGGCCATCCTCGGCGGCCCCGAAGTCGCCGACGAACATGCGCGCCGACTTGGCGAAGAAGATGGTGTCGGTGAGCTTGGCGCAGCCCTCCTCCGCGCCGTTGAAGAACAGGGGCTTGTCGTAGCCCCGCTCCGCCTTCCACTTGGCGATGGCGTCCGGCGTCACTCGCTTTACCCCGAGCTGCATGCGCGCCATGTCGTCCGGGGTGTTGACCACGAAGAACAGGGCGAAGGTGAGCAGATTCACCCCCAGCAGGATGGGCACGGCGTAGGCGAGGCGGCGGACCAGATAAGCGAACATGGCCGGACTATAACAACGGAACGGCCAGGCGGGGAGCCTGCCATGACGGGCAAATGGGCGTGGAGGCGGTCACGAGGGCGGCCGGGGGATGAATTAATGCGAAAATCCAGGCTTTATGCCATAGCGGAGGACGACGATGACAGCGGTCCTGATTGCCAATCCCAAGGGTGGCGCGGGCAAGAGCACGCTGGCCACCAATCTGGCCGGCTACCTGGCGCGCCAGGGCCACGCCGTCATGCTCGGCGACCTGGACGTGCAGCAGTCGGCCCGGGAATGGCTGGCCCTGCGCCCCGACTTTCTCGCGCCGATCCGCAGCTGGGAAGTCGCCCCCAACGCTCCGGCCCGGCCGCCCCGGGGCACCACCCACGCGGTGCTCGATTCCCCCGCCGGTTTCCACGGCAAGCCCCTCGATAAAGCGCTGAAGGCCGCCAGCCACGTACTGGTGCCAGTACAGCCGTCGCTCTTCGACATCCTCGCCACGCGCCGCTTCCTGGAAGTGCTGCAGGCGGAAAAGACCGTGCGCAAGGGCCAGATCAAGGTCGGCGTGGTCGGCATGCGCGTCGACGCCCGCACCCGGGCGGCCGGGGAACTGGAACGCTTCTTCGACGCTTACGAACTTCCGGTACTTAGCTACCTGCGCGACACCCAGCTCTACGTCCAGGTGGCCGCCCAGGGCGCCACCCTGTTCGACCTGGCACCGCACAAGGTGGAGCGGGACCTGGAGCAGTGGCAGCCGATCACGGCGTGGGTCGACAGCTGAACGCCCCGATCGCACCGTTTGTCAGGGTGCAGACGCTGCCTTGCCCGTGCAGCGCAACAGCAACGACACGGATTGGGGGTAGTGCTCACGGCACCAGCGAAGCTTGGCCGCCACGGGATCCGGTATCGCCACCCCCACCGGCACCGCGGCAAAGCCGTGACGGCGATAAAACCCCTCCAGGTGGGTAAAGGGCAGGCAGAACAGCGCGGCATAGGGCGAGTGCGCCGTCAGGTAGCCAACCAACGCCTCAGCCACGCCTTGGCCGCGAAAGGCCGGCAAGACCACCATGCCTCCCAGTTCGCCGCTGCCGGCCCCCACCGCCGCCAGCCTCCCCAGGCCGAGCCGCTCGCCGGCGGCATCCTCGGCTACGGCGATGAAATCCGCGGCGCTGGAGGGTAGAAAATCCACCTCCCGGTAACGCGCATTGGCCCACTCCAGTTCGACGGGCTCCAGGCGGCGCACCCGCATGATCAGCCCTGCCGCGGCGCGAACATGATGATCGCCATGCCGGCCAGGGTCACGGCCCCGCCGAGCAGATCCCAGCGGCTCGGACGGATGCCATCCACGCCCCAGAGCCAAACCAAGGCTACGGCCACGTAGACGCCGCCGTAAGCGGCATAGACCCGGCCGCTGGCGGCGGGATGCAGGGTCAGCAGCCAGGCGAACAGGGCCAGGGAGGCGGCCGCCGGTAGCAGCAGCCAAGCAGCGCCCCCCTGGCGAAGCCACAGGTAGGGCAAATAGCAGCCAACGATCTCGGCCACGGCGGTGAGCAAAAAGAGCAGGACGGTCTTGGCGATCAACATGATGGGGCTCCCATCCGCTCCACGCGTTGCATCGGCCTGGCCATCTCAGTCGGCACGCCGCCGGGCTTGGCGCAGCGCTGGCACCACCAGGACCCCCAGGGCCAGGATCGCCACCAGCACCGGCCACAGCACCGGCCGGTTCCACTCGGCGCGCTTGCGCTCACGCACGGCGGCATCGACACGCTGATACTTGAGGGTATTGTTGCCGACCTCGATAGGCTTGCGGTTGGTCAGCCAAGCGTGGCTCAGGGTATAGCTCTTGGGATAGAAGGCGTAGATCCACGGTGCATCGTCGTGGAGAATGGCATTCATGCGCCGGATAATGGCCAGGCGTTCCGGTGTGTTCTCCATGTTCTTCATGCGCTCGAACAGGCGGTCGAACTCGGGGTTGATGTAGTTCGAGGCATTCTCCCCTTGGGTAAGGGCCTTGGCTTCCTTGCCATGGAGCAGGAAGAAGAAGTTTTCCGGGTCCGGATAGTCGGCGTTCCAGCCGAGGAAATACAGCTGCACCGCGCCACGCCGCACCTTGTCCTGGAAGCGGTTGAAGTCGGTGGAGCGGATCACCAGTTGCACGTCGATCTTGGCGAACTGACGGGTCAGCCAGTCGAGCCGGGCCTTGTCGCCCATGCCCCCGGACGTCGTGTCGAGGTTGAGCACCAGGGGCTCGCCGGTCTTGGCGTTGCGCCCGTTGGGCCAGCCGGCCTCGGCCAGCAAGCGCTTGGCTTCCGCCACCGACTTGCGTCGCGCCTCGCCCCCGCCGGGCAGGGCCGGATTGGCCACCCAGTCGTAGACCCGGGGGTTGATACCGGCCTGACCGTCCTCGTAGCCGAAGATGCCCGGCGGCAGCGGCCCCATGGCCGGCACACCGCGACCGTTCATGAAGATGGAGATGAACTCCTCCTGATCGATGGCGATCGATACCGCCTGGCGCAGCTTACGCCCCTCGGGGGTCAGGCCGCCCACCAGGGCGTCCTGCAGGTTGAAGCCCATGTAGAAGGTGGAGGCGCGCACGCTGGAGAGCAGGCGGATGCCCTGGGCGCGCATGTCGTCGGTCAGGGTGGCTTCGCCGCTGCCACCCAAGCGCACCGCCTGGTCGAAGTTGTCCGAGGCGATGCCGGAGGCGTCGTAATAGCCCTGGAGGAACTTGTTCCAGTAGGGGATGCTTTCCTTTTCCCGGGTGAAAACCGCTTGGTCGAGAAACGGCAGGGACTTGCCGCAATCGGCCAGCAATCCGGCCGTCCGGTCCTCGGGCTCCCCTTCGCAAGGATAGGTTTCTCCCCGGAAATTGGGGTTGCGGGTCAGCACCATGCGCCGGTTGGGATCGTTTTCCGAGAGCATGAAGGGGCCGGTACCCACGGGCCACCAGTCGAGCACCAGGTTCTTGGCCGCCATGCCCGGCTGGCTGTAGAAGCGGTCCACCTCGCGGGGAATCGGCGCAAAGAAAGGCATGGCCAGCCAGTAAGCGAACTGGGGATACTTGCCCCTGATGTGGATGCGCCAGGTGCGGTCATCGACCTTCTCCACCCCAGGCAGGGCGTAGCGGTCGAGATCGAGCCAGGCGCCTTCGGGCAAGCCCTTGGCCTCCTGCTGCAGTTGGACGCCCAGTTCCTTGAGGCCGACGATCAGCTCCCCCATCATGCCGAAGATCGGCGAATGCAGATGAGGATGGGCAAGGCGCTTGATCTCGTAGATGTAGTCGTCGGCGCGCAGCTCCCGGGTTCCGGTGTGGGGAAAATCGGCAATGCTGTGGACTTGCCCCTGGGTCGCCGGATCGAGGGGAACGTAGCGCGGCTGTCCGGCCTCATCCACGGCAAAGGCAGGATGAGGCTGGTAGCGGATGCCCGGCTTGAGGCGCAGTTCGTAGACGCTCTGAGCCACCTGGTCGGCCGGCGCATCCGCCGGCAAGGAGCGTCCCTTGGCATCCAGGTAGCGGGGTTCGGGTACGGCCTCCACCGTAGCCGGAATCAGGGTATAGGGGCGTTTCAGGTAGTGGTACTGGAGCGGCGGCTCGTAGATCTGGGCCGTAAAGGTAATTTCGTCCTCGGTGTAGGACTGGACCGGATCGAGGTGTTTGGGCCGGTCGGTGAAGGCGGTATAGAGGATGTTACGTCCGGATTGGCTGGCCGGATAAGGGCTGTTCCATTCTCCGGAACAGGACGCCAGTGCCAAGCCGGCCAGCAGCGGCCAGACGGCGCGAAAACCGGCGAAGGCCGGACGGGCGAAAGATCGAAACGTGCGCATGACGGGAGTGTAGCGAAAATTGGCCCAACTCCCGCCATTGCTGGATAGCCATTGGCTTTTCCGCTTTCCTTTATAATCGCCGGCAATCCGTTTTCAGGGACGATAAGGAAGAATTTATGGGTTTCCTCGCCACCAAGCGCATTCTGATTACCGGCCTGCTGTCCAAACATTCCATTGCCTACGGCATCGCCAAGGCCTGCGCCCGTGAAGGCGCCCAACTGGCCTTTACCTACCAGAACGAACGCTTCAAGGATCGCGTCGCCAAGTTCGCCCAGGAATTCGACACCGAGTTGCTCTTCCCCCTCGACGTGGCCAGCGACGCCGACATCGACAACCTCTTCGTCGAACTGGGCAAGCACTGGGAAGGGCTGGACGGGATCGTGCACTCCATTGCCTACGCCCCGGGCGAGGCCCTCGCTGGGGACTTCCTCAATGGTCTGTCCCGCGAAGCGTTCCACATCGCTCACGACATTTCCTCCTACAGCTTTCCGGCCCTGGCCAAGGCCGCGCGTCCGTTGCTGGAAAAGGGCAACAATGCCTCCCTGGTCTGTCTCACCTACCTGGGCGCCGAGCGCACCATGCCCAACTACAACGTGATGGGCCTGGCCAAGGCCAGTCTGGAGGCCGCAACCCGCTACATGGCGGTAGCCCTCGGTCCTCAGGGTATCCGCGTTAATGCCCTGTCCGCAGGTCCGATCCGGACCCTGGCCGCTTCCGGCATCGGTAGTTTCGGCAAGCTACTGGCCTACAACGCCCACCACGCGCCGTTGCGTCGCAATGTGACCATCGACGAAGTGGGCAATGCAGCGGCGTTCCTGCTCTCCGACCTGGCGTCGGGCATGACTGGCGAAACCATGTACGTGGATGGCGGCTTTAACACCACTGCATTGGGCAACGCCGAGGCTGGTGGCGAATCCGCCTAAACTTAAGTAAATGCCCCCCAACCCCGACGGCGCCCCAGTGGCGCCGTCGGCGTTTTTACAGGCGGAACAGGCCGTTACCAGTCCATACAGCCAGAGATCGGCGCCGGGCAGACCAAAGCAAACGGGCCGTGGAATACTCCCCGGCCCGTTCGGCTTTGCTCCGTAAAACAAGCAGTGTTTAGCGTTCCTTGTTCTCGAGAGCCGCCTTGTGGATTTCGACGCCATACTTCTTGCGCAGTGCCGCCAGGTAGGCGGCCGTATCCTGCTGGGCCGCGAACTGGGCGTACTGTTCCTGCAAGCGTGCAACCTGGGTATCGTCGACCTTTTCCGGCCGTTCCACCTTGGTGATCTTGAACAGGCCATAGCCGTTGCCCGGCAGTTCCACGCCTACGTAGGCCGGCAGCTTCTTCACGTCGGCCTTGAACAGGGCGACCAGGGCCTCCCGCGGCAGTTGGCTCGGGCTCATGCGCGAAACCCCCTTGGCCGGGCTCCAGGCCAGCTTGTCCTCGCCGGATTGCAGCTTAGCCAGCTGCGACTCGCCTTCGGCCTTCACCAGCTTCAGGACCTCCTGGCGAGTCAGTTGCTCGATGATGGCAGCCTTGACCTCGTCGAAGGGATGCTGGCTGGCCGGCTTGTGCTCCAGCACCCGGGCGGCAACCAGGGTATTGGGGGCCACTTCCACCGCCGCCGTATTGCGCTTGTTCTTGAGTGCATCGTCAGCAAACAACGCGTCGAGGACCTTGGGGTTGGCAGCGCTCGCGGCCTGGGCGGCATCCGCAGGCGCGGCATTCCGGGTCAGCCAGGCGCTGGTCTGGATCGTCAGCTTGAACTTGTCGGCGGCCGGCTTGAGGCTGTCGGACTGTTCATAGACCAGGTTGCTGAAGTTCTCCGCGGCTTCGGCGTACTTGCGAGCCGCCGCCTGGGCCTTCAGCTCGGCTTCGATCTCACCCTTGACCGCCTCGAACGGTTTCACCTTACCCGGTTTGATGCCGGTCAGCTTGATGATGTGGTAGCCGTAATCGGTTTGCACCACGCCAGAGGTCTCGCCTTCCTTGAGGGAGAAAACCGTGTCGGCGAAGGGCTTGACCATGGCGCCCCTGACGAAGAACCCCAGGTCGCCGCCGTTGGCCGCAGAACCTGGATCCTGGGATTCTTTCTTGGCGATCTCGGCAAACTTGGCCGGGTTGGCCTTGAGTTCGGCCAGCAGCGCCTCGGCCTTGGCCTTCGCCTTGGCTTTGTCGGCCGCCGGCGCGGCGGCTTCGGCCATGATCAGGATATGGCTGGCACGACGCTCTTCGGCCTGCTGGTAGCGATCCTGGTGGCTGTCGTACCAGGCCTTCACTTCGGCGTCGCCGACAGCGGACTGGGCCTTCAGGGCATCGGCGGACAACACCACGTATTCGGCCTTGACCTGCTCGGGCACCTGGAACTGGGCGCCATTGGCGTCGTAGTACTTGCGCGCTGCGGCCTCGTCCACCTTGGCCTTGGCCACGAACTGGCTCGGATTGAGCAAGTAGGCCGCCACTTCGCGATTTTCCATCTGGATGCGCAATACCTGGGCTGCCTGAGCCTTGGCGACCAGACCGGTGTCGGCCACGGCGCCAACGACCTGCTGGAGGGTCAGATCCTGGCGCAGCTGGGCTTCAAACCCCTGGATCGTCAATCCCTGGGCCTTGAGCGCCTGCTCGTACTTGGCCTGGGAAAACTGACCATCTTCCTGCAGGGCCGGAATCCGGGTAATGACCTGAGCCAACTGGGCATCGCTGGCGTAGAGCCGCCCCTTGGCCGCTTCGAGCAACAGGACGCGCTGATCCACCAAGCCGTTCACCACATTGAGGCGAGCCTCGGGGGTATCGAACATCTTGGCGTCGAAATTGGCGCCGAGGGCACCGCGCAGCCGCTCCTGTTGCTCGCGGTAGGCACGCTGGAATTCCTGGGCCGAGATAGTGGTCTTGCCCACCTTGGCAACGTCGCCGTCCCCGCCCGCATTGCGAACATAGGACTCGACTCCGAAAAAGGCGAACGGAAGGGCGATCAGGGCGAGAAAGACCTGAACGATGCGCTTGTTGTTGCGGACAGCATCAAACATGTTTCACGGCTCCGGACGGAGAGTGCAGGGCGGCAGGAGAGCGACGGCCGACGTTGCCGACGAAGGGTCAGGCAAGCGGTCAATTCCGCCAAAATCGGGGAAAACGGCATACCAACCGAAAAAACCAATAAAAAAGGCGAACTTTCGTTCGCCTTTTTTAGGTATCTGGCGGAGCGGACGGGACTCGAACCCGCGACCCCCGGCGTGACAGGCCGGTATTCTAACCAACTGAACTACCGCTCCAGGCCTCGATCCCGATGAATGGTGGGTGCTGACGGGGTCGAACCGCCGACATTCGCCTTGTAAGGGCGACGCTCTACCAACTGAGCTAAGCACCCATTAACCGGGAAAGGCTAAGTCGATTAGTTTACCGCATCCTTCAGGGCTTTGCCAGCGCGGAACTTAGGGACTTTTGCCGCCTTGATCTTGATTGCGGCGCCGGTACGCGGATTTCTGCCACTTCGCGCCGCCCGCTTGCCTACGTAGAAAGTGCCAAACCCCACCAGCGTCACCATTCCCCCTTTTTTGAGGCTGGTTTTGATGGATGCCACTGTGGCATCCAGCGCACGACCAGCGGCAGCTTTGGAAATCTCGGCTGACTTGGCGATTTGTTCGATCAGTTCGGATTTGTTCACGTAAGCCCCCTACATAGTTGATTGACGGGTACCTGCACGCGTTTTATAGCCTGGCCAAAATCCTTATGTCAAGCGGATTCCCGGCCGTTTGCCAAGAATCGGCGGTAGTAGTTATCGCTCGCCAATTCATTGACACAAAAGGCTTTTAAAACGCAAACCGCCGTCTGCCCGGACAGGCGCAGACGGCGATTTGCGAACTAGGATGCTTCCAGGGCTCAGTGCTTCATAACGCCACTGGCCTGGGGCTCCGCCGCGGCCGGCACCGCGGCAGCGGCTTCGGCTTCCGGCAGCGCTTCGGGCAGGCGCTCAAGGGCACGTTCCAACACCTGATCGATCCATTTCACCGGCACGATCTCAAGCTTGTTCTTGATCGTGTCCGGCATATCCACCAAGTCCTTGGCGTTCTCCTCGGGGATCAGCGCGACCTTGAGGCCGCCGCGCACTGCAGCAAGCAACTTTTCCTTAAGACCACCGATGGCCAAGACTTCGCCACGCAGGGTTATCTCGCCAGTCATAGCCACTTCGCAACGGACCGGGATGCCGGTCAGCGCGGACACCAGAGCCGTGGTCATGGCGATACCTGCAGAGGGGCCATCCTTGGGCGTGGCACCTTCGGGTACGTGGATGTGGATATCCTTCTTCTCGAACACCTCGTCCTTGATACCCAGACGCTGGGCCCGGGCGCGCACCACGGAACGGGCCGCTTCCACCGACTCCTTCATCACGTCGCCCAGGGAACCGGTGCGCTGGATGACGCCCTTGCCCGGCACCACGGCGCATTCGATGGTGAGCAGTTCGCCGCCGACCTCGGTCCAGGCCAGGCCGGTGACTTGGCCCACCTGGTTTTCCTTCTCGGCAACACCGAAGGTATAGCGATGCACCCCCAGGTACTTGTCCAGGTTCTTGGCGGTGACCTGTACCTTGCCGTCCTTCTTCTTCAGCACCAGGGCCTTCACCACCTTGCGGCAGATCTTGGAGATTTCCCGCTCCAGGCTACGCACACCGGCTTCCCGGGTGTAGTAGCGGATGATGTCGCGGATGGCGGACTCAGCCACCGTCAATTCGGTGGGCTTCACGCCGTTGTTCTTCATCTGCTTGGGCAGCAGGTACTTGATGGCGATGTTGACCTTCTCATCCTCGGTGTAACCGGAGAGGCGGATGATCTCCATGCGATCGAGCAGGGGCGCCGGAATGTTCAGGCTGTTGGCAGTAGCCACGAACATCACGTCGGACAGGTCGAAGTCCACCTCCACGTAATGATCCTGGAAGGTGTGGTTCTGCTCCGGGTCGAGCACTTCCAGCAAGGCGGAAGAAGGATCGCCACGGAAGTCCTGGCCCATCTTGTCCACCTCGTCGAGGAGGAAGAAGGGGTTGCGCACACCGACCTTGGTCATGCTCTGCAGAATCTTGCCGGGCATGGAACCAATGTAGGTGCGGCGGTGGCCGCGGATCTCAGCCTCGTCACGCACGCCACCCAGGGCCATGCGCACGAACTTGCGGTTGGTGGCCTTGGCGATGGACTGGCCCAGGGAGGTTTTACCCACCCCGGGAGGACCGACCAGGCAGAGGATCGGCGCCTTGAGCTTCTCGACGCGCTGCTGCACGGCAAGATACTCAAGGATGCGTTCCTTGACCTTCTCCAGGCCATAATGGTCGGCGTTCAGCGTGGTTTCGGCGGCGGCCAGATCCTTGCTGATACGGGTCTTCTTCTTCCAGGGCAGACCCGTCAGGGTTTCGATGTAGTTGCGCACCACCGTAGCTTCGGCGGACATGGGCGACATCAGCTTGAGCTTCTTCAGCTCGGACATGGCCTTTTCCGTTCCCTCCTTGCTCATACCGGCGGCCTTGATCTTCTTTTCCATCTCTTCGAGATCGGCGCCATCCTCACCTTCGCCGAGCTCCTTCTGGATGGCCTTGACCTGCTCGTTCAGGTAGTACTCGCGCTGGCTCTTCTCCATCTGCCGCTTGACCCGGCCACGGATGCGCTTTTCCACCTGGAGGATGTCGATCTCGGTCTCGAGTTGGGCAAGCAGCTTCTCGATGCGCTCGCGTACATCGAAGCGCTCCAGCACGTCCTGCTTCTGCTCCAGCTTGAGAGGCAGATGGGCAGCGATGGTGTCGGCCAAGCGGCCGGCCTCTTCAATCCCGGCAATCGACGTGAGGATTTCCGGCGGGATCTTTTTGTTCAGTTTGACGTACTGGTCGAACTGAGCGATCACCGCACGACGCATCGCCTCGATTTCATGATCCCCCTCTTCTTCGGGAGAAATGGGCGAAGCCACGGCGATGAAGAGGGATTGCTGCACGTCCACCGACACCACCCGGGCGCGCTGGCCACCCTCGACCAGCACCTTGACAGTGCCGTCGGGCAGCTTGAGCATCTGCAGGATGTTGGCGATGCAGCCGATGGGATAGAGATCTTCCGGGTTGGGGTCGTCCTTGGCGGCAGATTTCTGGGCCACCAGGAGGATGCTCTTGCCCGCTTCCATGGCGGCTTCCAAGGCCTTGATGGACTTGGGCCGGCCGACGAACAGCGGAATCACCATGTGGGGGAACACCACCACGTCCCGCAAGGGGAGGAGTGGCAGTTCCACGGTCTCGGTCGGGGGGGTCAATTCAGACATGGCGTAGCCTTGCGTTAGGGTTTGCCTCCAACATGGGGGCAACCGGGAATTTTTTCAAGTACGAAACTGAGACAGCCGCCCAGACGACAACGGGGAACCCCTGGGTTCCCCGTTGCGTGCGGCCGAATCGCCGTAATTGGCGCAGATCGGTCAGGCTTAGTTGGAACCGGACACCTTGGGTTGATCAGCGTAGATCAACAATGGTTTGGCGTCACCCGTAATCGAATTTTCGTCGATCACCACCTTGGTGACATTCTCCATCCCGGGCAGCTCGTACATGGTGTCGAGCAGCACACCTTCAAGGATCGAGCGCAGGCCTCGGGCACCGGTCTTGCGCTCCAGGGCCTTGCGGGCAATCGCCTGCAAGGCGCCGGGACGCACTTCCAACTCGACGCCTTCCATACCGAACAGCTTCTGGTACTGCTTGATCAGGGCGTTTTTCGGCTCGACCAGGATTTCCACCAGGGCGGCCTCTTCCAGCTCGGCCAGGGTGGCCACCACCGGCAGGCGGCCGATCAGCTCGGGAATCAGGCCGAACTTGATCAGGTCTTCCGGCTCGACCCGGCGCAGGGTCTCGGTAACGTTCTTGGTGTCGCGGCTCTTCACCTCAGCGCCAAAACCGATCCCCCCCTTTTCCGAGCGGTTACGGATCACCTTGTCCAGACCGTCGAAGGCGCCGCCGCAGACGAACAGGATATTGGTGGTGTCGACCTGGACGAAGTCCTGGTTGGGATGCTTGCGCCCACCTTGGGGCGGCACGCTGGCCACGGTACCTTCGATCAGCTTCAGCAGGGCCTGCTGCACGCCCTCTCCGGACACGTCGCGGGTGATCGACGGGTTATCGGACTTGCGCGAAATTTTGTCGATTTCGTCGATATAGACGATGCCCTGCTGCGCCTTTTCGACTTCGTAGTCGCACTTCTGCAGCAGCTTCTGGATGATGTTTTCCACATCCTCGCCGACATAACCGGCTTCCGTCAGGGTCGTGGCATCGGCCATGACGAAGGGCACGTTGAGCAACCGGGCCAGAGTCTGGGCGAGCAGGGTCTTGCCGGAGCCGGTGGGGCCGATCAACAGGATGTTGCTCTTGGCCAGCTCAACCTCATCGGTCTTGCCCTGGTGGCGCAGACGCTTGTAATGGTTGTACACCGCCACCGACAGGATACGCTTGGCATGTTCCTGGCCGATCACATACTGGTCCAGAATGGAGCAGATTTCCTTGGGAGTGGGCAACTCGCCCCGACCACCCTTGGCGCCCTGTTCCGCGCCGATCTCATCGCGGATGATGTCGTTGCAGAGCTCGATACACTCGTCGCAAATGAACACCGACGGTCCGGCGATGAGTTTCTTGACCTCGTGCTGGCTCTTGCCGCAGAAGGAGCAATAAAGCAGTTTTTCGCTGCTGTTCTTCTTCTCGGACATGTGGCGCTTACCCCTGATGAAGGCGGGTTGTACTACCGGTGAGCGAAAAACCGCTCACCCCCACCGATTATTGGATACAAAAGGCAGCCGTTTCGACCGCATCAAGCCACGTCGGCCCGGCTCGACAGAACTTTGTCGATCAGGCCGTATTCTGCCGCCTCCTGGGCAGAAAGGAAATTATCCCGGTCCGTGTCCCGCTCCACCCGCTCGAAGGGCTGGCCGGTATGGCTGGCCAACAAGGTGTTGAGGCGGTCTTTGATCGACAGGATTTCCTTGGCGTGGATGGCGATATCCGACGCCTGGCCCTGGAAGCCACCCAAAGGCTGGTGAATCATCACCCGGGAGTTGGGCAGGGCGAAACGCTTACCCTTGGCGCCGGCGGCCAGCAGGAAGGCGCCCATGGAGGCCGCCTGGCCGATGCACAGGGTGGACACGTCGGCCTTGAGGAACTGCATGGTGTCGTAGATCGACATCCCTGCCGTGACCGAGCCGCCCGGGGAATTGATATAGAGGGAGATGTCCTTTTCCGGGTTTTCCGCTTCCAGGAACAGGAGCTGGGCCACCACCAGGTTGGCAGTGACGTCGTTGACCGGGCCGACCAGGAACACCACCCGCTCCCGCAACAGGCGGGAGTAGATGTCGTAGGCCCGTTCACCGCGGCCGCTCTGCTCGATCACCATCGGAACCAGGCCCAGGGCCTGGGGATTCCAGCTGCTTTCGAATTCCATCAGGGTCTCCAAGCTGGCCGGGCGCCCCAAACTGGGGCGCCCGGCCAGCGAATTAGCTTCGAAACATCAGGTCAGCGACCGCGCCGACATTGGCCGGCGGCGATGGCGAGAGGAAAATCCTCAGGCCTTGGCGCCCATCAGTTCGTCGAAGGAAACGGCCTTGTCAGCCGCCTTGGCCTTGGCCAGCACCCACTGGACCACGTTGTCTTCCAGGGTGATGGCTTCAACTTCAGCCAGATTGCGCGGATTGCTGAAATACCAGCGTACCACTTCCTCCGGATTTTCGTAGCTCTGGGCAGCCTCTTCGACCTTGGCCTTGACCTGCTCCATCTTGGCTTCCAGGCCTTCGGTCTTGACCAGTTCGGCCAGGATCAGACCCAGGGTGACGCGGCGCTTGGCCTGTTCGGCGAACCACTCGGGCTGCACCGGCATCTGGTCGGCCTTGATACCACGGGACTCCATGTCGGCGCGGGCTGCCTGCATCAGGCGCTGCACTTCCATTTCGACCAGGGCGTTGGGCACGTCGATGGCGTTGGTTTCCACCAGGGCATCCATCACCTGATCCTTGATCCGGGCTTCGATGCGCTTCTTCACTTCGCGCTTGAGGTTGGTTTCCACCTCGGCGCGCATCTTTTCCACATCGCCATCGGCGATGCCCATCATCTTGGCGAATTCGCCGTCGACTTCCGGCAGCACCGGCTCTTGCACCTGCTTCACGGTGATTTCGAACTGAACGGTCTGGCCGGCCAGGTCCTTGGCGAAGTAGTCAGCCGGGAAGGTCAGGTCGAAGGTCTTGGACTCGCCGACCTTGCAGCCTTCCACCGCGGTTTCGAAATCGCCGAGCATCATGCCCTGGCCGAGCACGAAGGGGTAATCGCTGGCCTGACCGCCGTCGAAGGGTACGCCGTCCTTCTTGCCGAGGAAGTCGATGACCACCCGGTCGTCCTTCTGGGCGCCGCGCTCGGCATTCTTGTAATGCACGCGCTGCTTGCGCAGGATTTCCAGGGTCTGATCGACCTCGGCAGCAGTCACTTCCAGAACCGGACGCTCGATTTCCTTGCCGGACAGATCGGCGATCTTGAATTCGGGATACACCTCGAACACCGCGGTGAACGCCATCAGGGCTTCATCGGCGGAATCCTTCGGCTCGATACGGGGATAGCCGGCAACGCGCAGGTTCTGGGCGGCCACGGCTTCACCGAAGGCGCGGTCCAGCGCTTCGGTCAGGGCTTCGTGGCGAGCCTGATGGCCGTGCTGCTGCTTGACCATGTTGAACGGCACCTTGCCGGGACGGAAACCGGCCATCTTGACGGTACGACCCAGCTTCTTAAGCCGCGCATCCGCGTCCTTGTCCAGGTCGGCCACATTGATGGTCAGATCGAGACGACGCTCCAGGGCGTTGGCGACTTGGGTGTTTTCCATGAAATGTCCTTGGTGCAGTAATCCGAAAAAATGAACCGGAATTCCGGGGAAAACACAGATAACCCTCGGAAAACCCTAAATATTCTGGTGCGGGCGAAAGGACTCGAACCTTCACACCTTGCGGCGCTGGAACCTAAATCCAGTGCGTCTACCAATTCCGCCACGCCCGCACATGCGTGAGCCAAAGCCTGCCATTTTAACCGAGCGGCCCCTATACTGTCAGCCGCCTGCAACAACACCTATAAAAACCCCGCCCGGGCCACCCTCCGCCCGGCTTGCCGCGGCCGCTCCCCGGCCAACGTTGGCGCCCCTCCATGCCGGTCGATCATTACGAAAACTTCCCCGTCGCTTCGCTGCTGGTGCCCCGCCGCCTGCGCCAACCCATTGAAGCCATCTACCGCTTCGCCCGCTACGCCGACGACGTGGCCGACGAGGGCGACGCGCCGGCCGCCCCACGCCTGGCCGAGCTGCAACGCCTCGATGCAACCCTGACGCAAATGGCGCAGTGCGGGCCGCCGCCCGACGATCTGGAACCGATCTTCACTCCCCTGGCGGCGGCGGTGGCGGCCCACCACCTACCCCTCCAGCCCTTCCGCGACCTGCTCTCGGCCTTCGCCCAGGACGTGGTGACGCCCCGCTACGCCGACTACGCCAGCCTGCTCGACTATTGCCGCCGCTCGGCCAACCCGGTGGGTCGGCTGGTGCTGCACCTGTTCGGCCGCACCGAGCCCGCACACCTGGCCCAGTCCGACGCCATCTGCACCGCCCTACAACTGACCAACTTCTGGCAGGACGTGGGCATCGACTGGCAGAAGAACCGCTACGGTGAGACCACCGGCCGCATCTACCTGCCCCAGGAAGACATGGCACGCTTTAGCGTCACCGAGGCCGACCTGGCCCGGGGCGTGGCCGACGAACGTTTTCGCGCCCTGCTCGCCTTCGAAGTCGAGCGCACTCGGGCCCTGTTCGATGCCGGCCGCCCGCTGCTCGGCGCCCTTTCCGGCCGACTCAAGTGGGAAATCGCCCTGACGTTGGCCGGAGGCGAGCGCATTCTCGATAAAATCCAGGCCAATTCCTACGACGTGTTCGCCCGCCGCCCCACCCTGGGGGCCGGCGACTGGTTCCGCCTTCTTGCTTCCGCCCTGCTGCGATGAATCCCCACGACTACTGCCGCGATAAAACCGCCAAGAGCGGCTCGTCCTTCTATTACAGCTTTCTCTTCCTGCCCCAGGAAAAGCGTCAGGCGATCATGGCCCTGTACGCCTTCTGCCGCGAGGTGGACGACGTGGTGGACGAGTGCCACGACAGCGCCCTGGCCGCCACCAAGCTCGCCTGGTGGCGCCGCGAGGTGGCCGCCCTCTACGCCGGCCAGCCGAGCCACCCGGTAACCCAGGCCCTGAAGGACGTGCTGCCGCGCTTCAACCTGCCCCAGGAGCAGTTGCTGGAGATCATCGACGGCATGGAGATGGACCTGACCCAGACCCGCTACCTGGACTTCAAGGGCCTCTCTCTTTATTGCTACCGGGTCGCCAGCGTGGTCGGCCTGCTCGCCGCCGAAATTTTCGGCAGCACCGACCACCGCACCCAAAAGTACGCCCACGACCTGGGCATGGCCTTCCAGCTCACCAACATCATCCGCGACGTGGGCGAGGATGCCCGTCGCGGCCGCATCTACCTGCCCATCGACGAGTTGCAGCGCTTCAACGTGCCGGCCAAGGACATCCTGGAATCGCGCCAGAGCGACAACTTCCAGGCCCTGATGCGCTTCCAGATCGAGCGCGCCCGCCAGTACTACGCCCAGGCCCTGGCCCACCTGCCGGCGGCCGACCGCAAGGCTCAGCGCCCCGGGCTGATGATGGCCGAGATCTACCAGACCCTGCTCACCGAGATCGAGCGGGACGGCTGCCGGGTACTCACCCATCGCACCTCCCTGCCCCCCACCCGCAAGCTGTGGCTGGTCTTCAAGGTCTGGCTGCGCAGCTGAGGCCGGTCGTGGTCCGCCCCCTTTTCCCCCACCCTTCGCGTTACGCATGACCGTCGCCGTCATCGGTGCCGGCTGGGCCGGTCTGGCCTGCGCCATCGACCTGGCCGCCGCCGGGGAGCGCCCCCTGGTGCTCGAATCGGCCCGCCAGCCGGGCGGCCGGGCCCGGGGGGTGGAATTGAATGGCCAGACGCTGGATAACGGCCAGCACCTGTTGATCGGCGCCTACACCGACACCCTGGACCTAATGCGCCGGATCGGCGTTGATCCTAAAACCGTGCTGCGCCGCCACCGGCTGTTCGTCGCATCGCCGGAATTGCGCCTTGCCCTGCCCGCCCTGCCCCCGCCCCTGGACGTGGCCGCCGGGCTACTCCTGGCCCGCGGCGCCGGCTGGGGCGAAAAATTCCGCGCCGTGCGCGCCATGAAAACCCTGGAAGCCGCCGGCTGGAGCGCCCCGCCGCAGCAAACCGTGGCCGGCTGGCTCGCCGCCACCGGGCTGGCCGGCAGCGTGCTGGCCCGGCGCCTCTATGCCCCTCTGTGCCTGGCCGCCCTCAACACCCCCCTGGAAGCCGCGTCCATGGCTGTGTTCGCCCGGGTGCTGGGCGATTCCCTGGGGGCCGGGGCCAACGCCCCTGGCGCCACCGACTACCTGGTGGCCGCCACCGACCTCTCCACCCTGTTCCCCGCCCCCGCCGCGACCTGGGTCGCCACCCACGGCGGCGAGGTGCGCACCTCGGCCCGGGTGCGCGCCATCGCCCGGCAGGGACAGGGTTGGCAGATCCGCCTGGACGACGCCGCCATCACGGCGGATCAGGTAGTGCTGGCGGTCGCCCCCCAGCATGCGGCCGCCCTGCTGCCCGACCTGCCGGCCGCCCAGGAAATCCGCCAACAGCTGGCCACCTACCGCTACGAACCGATCGCCACGGTGTACCTGGGCCTGCCAGCCGACACGGGGTTGAGCCGACCCATCGTGCAAATCGACGGCCCCAGCGCCGACGATGCCCCGGTCTGGGTGTTCGACCGGGCGCCCCTGGGCAACCCCGGGGTGCTCGCCTGCGTCATCTCCGCCAGCGGCCCCTGGCAGACGTTGTCCGAAGCGGAACTGGCGCAGCGCCTCCTTGAAAAGGCGCGCCCCTTCTTGATCTCCAAGGGGGTACCGTCAAACTCCGCGCCAATACTGGCTTGGCAGAGACGGATCGTGGAAACCCGCGCCACCTTTGCCGCTACGGCCGGTCTGCCCCGGCCGGAACGGATCACCCTGGCCCCCGGTCTGCACCTGGCCGGCGACTGGACCTGGGCGCCCTGGCCCGCCACCCTGGAAGGGGCGGTACGTTCCGGACGCCGGGCTGCCCGAGCGGTGCTGGCCAACCACTAGCCCCGCCCTCTCTCCCGCCTTCGGGCAGCGCAGCCCGATACGGGTCCTAGCGGGATGGCCGGAGTAAACGCGGCGCCAGGCGCAAATAGAAATCCACCGGAGCAGCGCTGATCAGCGCCACGCCCTGCGCATCAACGATGCTCGCTTCAAGCCGGTAACGCTGATTGAGGCTCACCGTGTCGCCGAATGCCTCGGGTGGCAGCACGAAATCTTCCTGGGTATAACGCCCCGGCAACGGCTGGCCGTTCAGGCGTATCGCCATGGCGTGGCCCAGATCCAGGCGCAACGGCGGCTCGATGCGCACTCGTACCATGAACGCAGCGGTGTTGGCCGAGGCGCTGCCGGCATTCTCCGGATAGACGATGGCAAAACTGCTGTAGCGAAATGGGCGCGCTTGCTCCCGCGCGGCGTCAGGAATGGCGTCCAGAGATGACGGTGGCGCCGGCGGCCGGGACTTGGCCGGAGCGGCCATGGTGTTATCCGCCGGGACGGCGGCCGGTCGTCCGCCCGGCAGTGGCGCATCGGAAAAGACCGGCCCATCGGGTCCGCGCTTCTCGTACAAAACCTGGCTGGATACATTGCCCGCCGTCAGCGACAGGGCAATCGCGACGACCAGCCCCGCCCGCCTCGCCCCGCTCCACGTAGTCGATCGCCTCTGCATTACTCCTCCGTTGCCGGACCCGCACCGTCCCTCACGATAACGCGTTAGGCGAATCGCTGGGCCGGTATCACCAGCGCAACGCTCTTGATCGCCCCCCCCCACCTGGCAGCCATGGAGGCAGCAACCGGGCAGACGCTCCGGGAATAGGGAAGCCGCCGGGCGATGCAAGGAACGCTTGGCCCCTGAATGGGTCCATAGGGACCGTCCCCAGCGTTACACCCCGTGCTCCTCCCATGGCCTTCCCCGCTGCCCGCCCGGTTCACCACCTCGACGATCGGCCGGTCCGGGTCGCCGTTCCCCGCCCCCCACGCCGAAAATTTTCGCTGCCGCCCTTCCGTCGGCGACTGGCGGTTAGGTCATCGGTATTTTTTCATGCGGATCGCCGCGACCAATGACGGGCGCGTTGGCCGCATTTTGCCGCCCGATCAAGGATAAAAGCCCGTCATTGCAAGGCATCAAATAGGCTTTGCGCCCTGACCCAGAAAATCCTATATTTAGTCAAGACGTTGTCCCCAACCACTACATGTAGTAGATTTTGCCCCGAATCGGACCCTAGCCGGGTCCATGCTTTTTGGATTTATTCAAGCTGCACCACCCCCCAAATTCCCTCTGGAGACAGGCCGAATCATGAGCAAGGTTGCCGAACAGCTGTCGCTTACCGCCATCCCCGACGCCCCCGAAGTGGGTCCCCTGCCCGAGCAGGAAATTTCCGTCGAGGTACTGATCGAAAAATACGCCAAGGGCAAGGAAATCAGTGTCCATGACGTGCGTCGCCGGGTGGCCCGGGCGCTGGCGGCTGTCGAAACCGAAAAAGAGCGGGCCAAGTGGGAAGAGAAATTCCTCTGGGCCCAGGAAAACGGCTTCGTCCCCGCCGGCCGCATCAACTCCGCCGCCGGTACCGATCTGCAGGCCACTCTGATCAACTGCTTCGTCCAACCCGTGGGCGACTCCATCGTCGAGATCGTCGATGGCAAGCCCGGCATCTACACCGCCCTGGCCCAGGCCGCCGAGACCATGCGCCGCGGCGGCGGGGTCGGCTACGACTTCTCCTCGATCCGCCCCCAGGGCGCCCACGTCAAGGGCACCCAGTCCCGCGCCTCCGGCCCGGTCTCCTACATGCGCGTGTTCGACCGCTCCTGCGAGACCGTCGAGTCCGCCGGCGCCCGCCGCGGCGCCCAGATGGGCGTGCTGCGTTGCGACCATCCGGACATCGAGGAATTCATCCACGCCAAGGACCACGGCGACCTGACCAATTTCAACATCTCGGTGGGCGTCACCGACGTGTTCATGAAGGCGGTGGAAGAAGACAAGGACGTGGAGCTGACCCACCGCGCCGAGCCCAACGCCGACATGAAGCGCTCCGGCGCCTTCCAGCGCGAAGACGGCCTGTGGGTGTACCGCAAGGTGCGCGCCCGCGACCTGTGGGACCAGGTGATGAAATCCACCTACGACCACGCCGAACCGGGCATCCTGTTCCTCGACCGCATCAACCGGGACAACAACCTCAATTACTGCGAAGTGATCGAGGCCACCAACCCCTGCGCCGAACAGCCCCTGCCCCCCTATGGTTGCTGCTGCCTGGGTTCGATCAACCTGACCCTGTTCGTGCGCCATCCCTTCTCCGAGCAGGCCGAGTTCGATTTCGACGCCTTCGCCGAAGTGGTCAAGGTGTCCACCCGCATGCTCGACAACGTGCTCGACGTGACCCACTGGCCCCTGGAGCGCCAGCACGAAGAAGCCATGAACAAGCGCCGCATCGGCCTCGGCTTCACCGGCCTGGGCGACACCCTGGCCATGCTGCGCCTGCGCTACGACCGCCCGGAAGCTCGCGCCATGGCCTCGCGCATCTCCGAATTCATGCGCGACACCGCCTACCTGACCTCGGTGGACATGGCCCAGGAGCGTGGCGCCTTCCCCCTGTTCAACTCCGAGCTGTACCTGTCCGGCGGCAACTTCGCCTCGCGTCTGCCCAACGACATCAAGGCGGCCATCCGCAAGCACGGCCTGCGCAACTCGCACCTGCTGTCGATCGCCCCCACCGGCACCATTTCCCTGGCCTTCGCCGACAACGCCTCGAACGGGATCGAACCGCCCTTCTCCTGGACCTACAACCGCAAGAAGCGCATGCCCGACGGCACCCTCAAGGAATACGCCGTCGAGGACTACGCCTGGCGTCTGTACAAGCACCTGGGCGGCAACGTCGAGAAGCTGCCCGAGTACTTCGTCACCGCCCTGGAGCTGTCCGCCCAGGCGCACAAGGACATGGTCGCCGCCGTCGCCCCCTACATCGACACCGCCATCTCCAAGACGGTGAACGTGCCGGCCGACTACCCCTACACCGAATTCCAGGACCTCTATATGGAAGCCTGGAAGTCCGGCCTGAAGGGCCTGGCCACCTACCGGCCCAACAGCGTGCTCGGCTCGGTGCTGTCGGTGGAGTCCACCCCGTCGGCCGCCCCGGTCGGTTCTGAAGAAAAGTCCAACCCCCAGGACTTCGTCTCCGACGCCAACCGCCGCCTGGAAATCAAGTCCCTGCCCGCTCCGGTGCTGTCCAGCCTACAGTGGCCGGGCCGCCCGAACATCCCGGAAGGCAATCTGGCCTGGACCTACATGCTCGAGTCGCCCCTGGGCAAGTTCGCCCTGTTCATCGGCCACGTCGAGCAGGAAGGCAAGGCCTGGCCCTTCGAGGTGTGGGTGAATGGTCCGGCCCAACCCCGCGGCCTGGGCGCCGTGGCCAAGACCCTGTCCATGGACATGCGCGCCAACGACCGGGCCTGGCTGCAACTCAAGCTCGACACCCTGGCCAAGACGCCCTCCGGTGAATCCTTCGACATGCCCTTCCCGCCCCACGGCGAGCTGAAGCGCATGCCCTCGGTGGTGTCCGCCATGGCCCAGCTGATGCGCCACCGCGTCGAGCAGCTCGGCTGGCTCAACCAGGAAGGCCCCTCCCCGGTGCTGGACGCCATGTTCAGCCTGAAGGAACCCAAGACCGGCACCGACGGCACCCTGTCCTGGACCGTGGATGTCTTCAACCCGGCCACCGGCGAGGACTTCGTCCTGGGCCTGAAGGAAATCACCCTGCCCGACGGCGTCACCCGTCCCTACTCCATGTGGCTGTCGGGTAACTACCCGCGCTCCCTGGACGGTCTGTGCAAGATGCTGTCCCTGGACATGCGCGTCCTCGACCCGGCCTGGATCGGCATGAAGCTGCGCAAGCTGCTCGACTATCCGGAGCCCCTGGGCGACTTCATGGCCTTCGTGCCCGGCTCGCGCAAGCAGCAGACCTACCCGTCCACCGTCGCCTACCTGGCCCAGCTGGTGATCCACCGCTACGCCATGCTCGGCATCCTGGACGAGAACGGCCTGCCGCTGCAGCAGATGGGCATTCTCGAAAACGCCGAGGGCGGCACCGCGCCCAAGACCATGCAAGGCAAGCTGTGCGGCGATTGCGGCAACTACACCATGATCCGCAAGGACGGCTGCGACTTCTGCACCGCCTGCGGCGCCGTGGGGACCTGCGGCTAACCCGGTTGATTCTCCCTGGCCCACCGCGGTGGGCCCCGAAAGGCGTGTGTCGATCGCTCGACACACGCCTTTTTCATTGTTTTGATTGCCGAGCGAGACATCGGCACCGCAAGCCTGACGGGGAAACATTTCGAGGTGGGAGTGCGCCCTCCGCTCGCAATGCCAAAAACATAACCATGCGATAATTCAACGTCATTATCGCGGCACCCACCTCCCGCCCCGGGCCGGCCATGCACCGGCGCCCCGGGAAGGGCTGCCATCGACCGACGTACCTTTCCTCACCAAGACGAACCGATGATCTTCATGCGCAAAGGCCTCATTGCCCTCGCCGCCGTCGCCTTCGGCGGCTGGTACTACGCCACCCCCTACATCTCCCTGGCCGCCATGAAAGCCGCGGCCAAGGCCAAGGACAGCCAGGCCCTGTCCGCCTACGTCGACTACCCGGCCCTGCGCGAAAACCTGAAAGACGCGCTGCGCCCGAAAGCCATGGAAATGATGGCCCGGGAATCCGCCCACAATCCGATGGCCGGGACCTTCGGTGCCATGGTGGCCAACACCATGATCAATGCGACCATCGACACGTTCGTCACCCCCGAAGGGCTGGCGACCCTGGTCAGGGGGGATGCGGTCATCCCCACCACGTCCCAGGGCAAACCAACGATGCCCACCGATGTGCCGCCGCCTTCTCCGGCCACCCCCTCGGATGAGCAGAAAACCACGATCAGCACCGGCTATGCCGGCTGGAATCACTTCGAGATGACCGCCACGGACCGCTACGATCCCACCCGTCGCACCACCCTGATCCTGGCCCGGCAAGGCTTCGCCAGCTGGAAGCTGGTCGGGATGAAGCTGCCCCTGTAGACGCGACGGACGGGCCGCCCCGGGTTACGACCGCCCCCGGCCCGGATCGGCCCATTCTCTTTGCACGCCCCCGTGTGCCGGCAGCGTGACTCCGTCCGCCACCCTGCCAAACCCAGCGCCAATAAAGGCTCTCCGGGCACATGCCTTGAAACGCCGCGCCAGTCGTGGCTTTCCGGCCATCCGATCATCATGGCGTCCGCAATCCCGGTGGGATGTGCCAAACTATTCGGTCGCACCGCCGCCACAAGCGGCTGTTTTGTTGCAACGTCGTTCCTGCGAGGACATTTCATGACCCCACGCCAGCCACTGTTCTTCCACCGTGCCCAGCGCCTGCTGCGCGCCGCCGCCCTGTGCCTGACCGCCGCCGCCCTTGCTGCGCCCCTGGCCACCCCGGCCCATGCCGAGGCACCCCAGGTCAAGACCCAGGTGCCCGGCTACTACCGCTACCAGCACGGCGCCTTCGAAGTCACCGCCCTCTACGACGGCTTCATCGACCTGGACCCGGCCCTACTCAAGAACACCAGCCAGACCGAAATCCAGCGCCTGCTCGCCCGGGAATTCCTCTCTGCGCCGAAGATGCAGACCGCGGTCAACGCCTACCTGGTCAACACCGGCAGCAAGCTGGTGCTGGTGGATGCCGGCGCCGCCAAACTGTTCGGCCCGACCTTGGGCTACATCGTCGATAACCTGCGGGCCGCCGGCTACACCCCGGCCCAGGTGGACGTGGTGCTGCTCACCCACCTGCACGGCGACCACGCCAATGGCCTGGTCGGCCCCGACGGCAAGGCCGTGTTCCCCAACGCCGAGGTACGCGTCGCCCAGGAAGAAAGCGATTTCTGGCTGAGCCAGGGCAACGCCGACAAGGCGCCGGAGGACTTCAAGGGCTTCTTCAAGATGGCCCGGGACGCCGCCGCCCCCTACCAGGCTGCCGGCAAATGGAAGCCCTTTAGCGGCGAAACCGAGCTGCTGCCCGGCGTGCGCGCCGTGGCCGCCCGGGGCCACACCCCCGGTCACGGCGGCTACCTGTTCACCTCCAACGGCGAGAAGTTGCTGATCTGGGGCGACCTGGTGCACAACGCCGCGGTGCAGTTCGCCCGCCCGGCGGTGGCCATCGAGTTCGATAGCGACAAGACCCAGGCCGTGCGCACCCGGCAGAAGATCTTCGCCTATGCCGCCAAGGAAAAGCTGCTGGTGGCCGGCATGCACCTGCCCTTCCCCGGCATCGGCCACGTTCGCCAGGACGGCAAGCGCTACAGCTGGGTCCCGGTGGAATTCGGCCCGCTGCGCTGAGTCCCATCCCGACACGTCCGCCCCGACCAGGCTCCCGCGCGGATGCCGGGCCGGGGCGGCGCCGTTTACGACCCTCCGGCCCGGGGCAACGCCGCAGCGCGGCACGCTACAATCCGGCCCCTTGCCATCGTCACGCCCGTTCCTACCCCATGACGTTCTGCCAAAAGATCACCGGCCTTCTGCTCATCGCTTTTCTGACCAGTAGCGGCCTCGCCGCCGCCGACAGCGAGTCTTCCGCGCCCCCGGCCGCCACGGAGGCCAAGAAAGCGGCCAAGCCCAAGGAGGGGGCGAAAAAGAACGTCGCCCGGGACACCAAGAAGAACGCTCCAGCCCAGGACAGCACCAAGGCCGCCGAGGCGGAATCCAGCGGTGTCTGGGCCCGCGCCAAGACGGTCGGCCTGTGGGCGGCTGGCATTACCGGGGTGATCCTCGTCTTTGTCTCGCTGCAATACACCCTGGCGCTGAGCCTCGGTGCCGGGCTGGCCGGCGGCATCGCCGGCTACGTGTTCGACAACGAATTTTCCGCCTGGGCCGTCCTGGGCGCCCTGGCCGGCTTCACCATCGGCATCCTCTGGTTCTTCATCGACCTGATCCGGGGGCGCTCGCGGCGCACGGTGGTCATCACCAGCGGCCACAACCCGAGCTATCTCGACGCTCCCGCCATCAACCCCACCACGGGCCTGCCGATGCAGGGCGGCGTGGGCGGCGTCGATGCCATGGGCAACGCCTATGGCGCCCCCGGGGTCAATCCGGCCTCGGGGCTGCCCATGGCCGGCGGCGTGGATGTGGGTGGCAACCCCTACGGCACAAGCCACCATCCATGATTCCGGCTTCCTGGAATCCAGCAACGACGGAAGTAAAAAATCCCGCTGCGGCGGGATTTTCTTTGGCCCGGACCCGGCCAACCGCCGCGTCCCGGGAGGCACGCGCCGCCCGACAGCCCTTACAGCCAATACCGGGGATAGCTTCCGCGCTGGCGCAGGTTGTTCACCATCAGGGCGCAGACCACCACCACCAAGGCGCCGAGCAGCACCGGGGTGACCAGGAAGTGGGCCGGCGGATGGGCCGCCATCACCACCAGGGGGTTGGCCCCAGCCGGAGCGTGAACCGTGCGGGTCAGCTGCATCGCCCCCAGGGCCAGGGCCACCGCCAGGGCGGCGGACCACCAGGCATCGCCCAATCCCCACAGCACCAGCAGACCCACCAGGGCGGCAATCAGATGGCCGCCGACGATGCTGCGCGGCTGGGCCAGGGGGCTGTCGGGCAGACCGAAGGCGAGCACGCAACTGGCCCCCAGGGGCGCCATCAGCCAGGGGGCGCCGGACCACTGGGACAAGGCCCCGGCAGCGCCGATGGCGAGCAAGGCGCCGGCCATGGAAGCCAGGATGGCGAAGGGGGCAGGCGCCGCCGGGGCCGCGGAACGGGGGAGGCGGAGGGACAACAGGCGCGACATGGGTAATCTCCAAGTGGGTGAAGGCAGGCAGCGCTGACCGGGCCACCGGGATCGGGAGCGGACTTCCCGGCCCCGGCGGCTAGCGCGGCGATCGATCTGCGTTGAGCTGGGTTGAGCTGGGTTGAGCTGGGTTGATGTGAATGATGTGGTTGAAAGGCGGGGGTGAGGTGAAAGGTATGTTGGACACAAAAGTAAACCGATCGGTATATATAAACTAAACCGATCTGTTTACTTTTTCAACCACTAGTAGAACAACCACTATGTTGGTTGCGGTGATTAGGTGTACCGTTCGGTATATGAGCAAACGCCCCCAACTCGTCGAAACCGCCCTGCGCCTCTTCTACCGGCAAGGCTTCCACGCCACCGGGGTGGACCAGCTGGCCCGGGAGGCCGGGGTCACCAAGAAGACCCTCTACAACCACTTCCCCACCAAGGAAGCCCTAGTGCTGGCCGCCCTGCGCCTGCGCGACGAGGACTTCCGCGCCCGTATGGAGCGGGCGGTGCACGGCGCCAAGGTGGCCGCCGGCAGTCCGCCGGGGGCCTTGGCCGCCGCCCGGGCCAGGGCCTACCTGGACTTCCTGCTCGCCTGGGCCGGCGAACACGATTTCTGCGGCTGCGCCTTCATCAACGCCTCGGCCGAATACGCCAGCGCCGACGACCCGATCCACCGCCTGGCCTGGGAGCACAAACGCCTGGTGCTGGAATTCCTCGCCCAGGCCCTGGGCGAAGGCGGTGCGCCGGCGCCGGAACAGAACGCCCAGGCGGTGTTCCTCCTCGGCGAGGGCATCATCGTCGCTGGCCAGGTGGGCAGCATCGCCCCCTTCGCCGCCGCCGCCCGGGCCGCCGCCACGGCCCTCACCGCCGGGTGGAGCATTGCCCCGACCACGCAGGCCTCCCCTGCGCCCCCCACCACGCCAGGGGCCGCCCCCCCGGCCGCCTGACCGCGCCGGACGAACCCGATGCGCGTCTTCCACCTGCGCCCCGACCCGGACCTGCGGCCCTTCATTGACCGCTTCTGGGGCTGGCAATACCCCGAATACCCGGAACACCCGGCGCCGGGCGCGGACCGGGAGCCGGCTCCCGTCCGGCCCCGCCCTCAGCACCGCTCTCAGCCCCACGGCCAGGACCTTGCCCTGCCGCTGCTGCTGCCCGGAGCCGGCGCCGAGGTTTATTTCCACCGCGACACGCCGTTTTCCGCCGCAGCCTTCGATCCGACGGAGGGCCCCCCCCCGTCGCTGGCCCCTGGCGCCGCTACCCGGGCCGGAGCGGTGGAATATCCCTGTCCGCCCCCATTGCCGAGCACCCCGCCCGGTATGCACGCCCCCGCACTGGCGGTGGGACATCCGGGAGCAGAAATGGGAGCGAATACAGGGCTGAATACGGGGCTGAATACGGGAGCGGTGTCGGCAAGTGTCATGCCCCCCGCCCAGACGCTGCCCGGTGCCCACCTGTTCGCCCTGCGCCGCCGCACCGTGCAATTGCTGCCGGCGCCCCGGGTCGATTTCATCGCCGTGCGCTTTCGCGCCGGCATGGTGCACCGCTTCACCGCCATCCCCGGGGCCGAACTGGCCGATGCCTTCCTCACCCCCGGCGACCTGTGGGGGCCGGCCGGCGCGCACCTGGCGGTGCGGCTGGCGGAAACCCCGTCCCTGCCCGCCCGGGCCGCCTTGCTGCAGGCCTTCCTGCGCGCCCGGCTGCGTGCCGACGCCCTGGATGCCCTGGCCGAAACCGCGGTGGCGCGGCTCTACCGCCAGTCGCCGGCCGGCGCGGGCGATGGGCATGGCGCCCACGATGACGGGAACGCGGCGGCCGGCATCGCGCGCCTGGCCGCCGACCTGGACCTGGGCCGGCGCCAGCTGGAGCGGCGCGTCGGCGCCCTCACCGGCCTCGCCCCGGTGGCCTGGAAGCGCCTGGTGCGGCTGCAAAAGACTGCCCGCCGCCTGGCCCTGGCGCCCGACGCCTCCCTCACCGACACAGCCCTGGCCCTGGGCTACTACGACCAGGCCCACTGCATCCGCGACTTCCGCGCCCTGGCCGGCCTGACCCCGGGCCAGTACCGGACGCTGCTGGCCAGCGGGACGCATTTTTACAATCCGCCCGGCTCGTCGGCGGGCATCCTGGCGGCTCCTTCCCCCACCTCACGATAAGGAGCCTCCATGCTGCTGCTCGCCGAACTGACCGCCCGCCCCGACAGCGATGCCGCCGTCGAAGCCATCCTGCGCGACCTGGTGCGAAGCACCGTCCAGGAGCCGGGCAACCGGGCCTACGCGGTGCACCGCCGCCGCGACGTGCCCCACGGCTTCATCGTCTACGAGCTGTACCGGGACGATGCGGCCTGTTCTGCCCACCTGGCCTCGCCGCCGCTCCAGGCGGCCCTGGCCCGCTTCGAGACCCTACTCGCAGTCCCGCCCCGGCTCGTTCAGGGCGACCTGCTGGCAGCCGCCGGCCTGGCCGACTGATCCCGCCGCACGCTCTTGCCGCGCCGCCACAACGCAAAAGCGCCGGGGACTTCCCCGGCGCTTTTGCGTTGTGCGTCCCGACGTAGCGGAGCGCGTATCAGGCCAACAGCAGGGCCAGTTCGGCGGCCGCGTCGCGCAGCACCGGCAGGATGCGTTCCTCCATTTCCGCCACCGACACCCGGGCGGCCTGGAGACCCACGTTGATGGCCGCCACCACCTTGCCGTCCGGCGCGGCGATCGGCACGGCGATGGAGCGCAGGCCGATTTCCAGTTCCTGGTCGATGACGGCATAGCCCTGGGCGCGCACCCGGGCCAGCTCGGTCCGCAGGGCCTCCACGGTCATCAGGGTGTGGGCGGTGTACTGGATCAGCTTGGCCCGGCCCAGGCAGGCTTCGCGCTCGTCCTCGGGCAGGTGGGCGAGCAGCACCCGGCCCATGGAGGTATAGACCGCCGGCAGGCGGCTGCCGATATCCAGGTCGATGGTCATGATCCGGGAGGTGGACGCCCGGGCGATGTAGAGGATCTCGTCCCCGTCCAGGATGGCGATGGAGCTGGACTCGTGCAGCCGGTTGCTGACGTCGCGCAGCACCGGCTGGGCCGCCTTGGCCAGGGGCGTGGAGGCCAGGTAAGCGTGGCCCAGGGACAGGATGCGCGGGCGCAGGGCGAAGTTGCGCCCGTCCTCGGCGCTGACGAAACCGAGCTTGGCCAGGGTGTACAGGCAGCGGCGCACGGCAGCCCGGGGAATGCCGGTCTTCTGGCTGATCTGGGAGATCGACATCTGCCGCCGCTGCGGCGAGAAGGCCTCGATCACCGCCAGCCCCCGGGCCAGGGACGCCATGAAGTTGGGATCGCCGGCCTGGGCCGAGATGTCGTCGGCCGGCGTGGCGGCGGCCTCGTCGCCGGCGGCGTCGGGCAGGTCGTCGGAGGCGGGGGGAGTGTTGTGCATGGGGCTCGGTTCCAGTGGCTCTCGCGGCTGCCCGGGTGCCGGCGCCGGGAGCCGGCGGGTGCCCGGGGCAGCCATCAAGCGATCAGCATAACCAACTATCCGAATATCGCACAAGCCAACGATTATCGCGCACGCCTGGGCTGCGCCTTGCCCCTCCCTTCCCTGGATTCCAGGCGACAACACCCAGGACCGATGGTGCAGCGCACCAGTTTTGTACGTTCGATAATCGAACAATATTTCGATTATCGCCATTGACGCTGCTGCATTCGCCCTCCTAGACTTTGTGCGAAATACGAATCTACGTGCGGTTATCGCACAAAAGATCGTCGCACGTTCGTCCTTCATCACCCATAGGAGGTCTCCCCGCAGGGGAGAACCAGCAAGCGAGACCATGATCGACAAGATCGTTTCATCCCTGGATGCGGCCGTGGCCGACATCCATGACGGCGCCACCGTCATGATCGGCGGCTTCGGTACGGCCGGGATGCCGAACCACCTGATCGATGCCCTGATCGCCCAGGGCGCCCGCGACCTGACCATCGTCAACAACAACGCCGGCAACGGCGAAACCGGCCTGGCCGCCCTGCTCAAGGCCAAGCGGGTGAAAAAGATCATCTGTTCCTTCCCCCGCCAGGCCGACTCCCAGGTGTTCGATGCCCTCTACCAGGCCGGCGAGATCGAGCTGGAACTGGTGCCCCAGGGCAACCTGGCGGCCCGCATCCAGGCCGCCGGCGCCGGTCTGGGCGCCATCTTCACCCCCACCGGCTACGGCACCCTGCTCGCCGAGGGCAAGGAAACCCGTCGCATCGGCGAACGCAACTACGTGCTGGAGTACCCGATTCGCGCCGACTTCGCCCTGATCAAGGCCCACCGCGGCGACCGCTGGGGCAACCTGGTGTACCGCAAGGCGGCGCGCAACTTCGGCCCGATCATGGCCACCGCGGCGGCCTGCACCATCGCCCAGGTCGACGAACTGGCCGAGTTGGGCGAGCTGGATCCGGAAGGCGTGATCACCCCGGGCATCTTCGTCCAACGCGTGGTGGCCACCGCCACCGCTACCGCCGCCTGCTGACCCGGAGCCACGCCATGAATCGACTCAATCGCAACGAAATGGCCGCCCGGGTGGCCCGCGACATTCCCGAAGGGGCCTACGTCAACCTGGGTATCGGCCTGCCCACCAAGGTGGCCAACTACCTGCCCGCCGACCGGGACATCTTCCTGCACAGCGAGAACGGCCTGCTCGGCATGGGCCCGGCCCCGGCCCCCGGCCAGGAAGACCCGGAGCTGATCAACGCCGGCAAGGAGCCGGTGACCCTGCTTCAGGGGGGCTGCTTTTTCCACCACGGCGACTCCTTCGCCATGATGCGCGGCGGCCACCTGGACATCTGCGTCCTCGGCGCCTTCCAGGTTTCGGCCACGGGCGACCTGGCCAACTGGCATACCGGCGCTCCGGACGCCATCCCCGCCGTGGGCGGGGCCATGGACCTGGCCATCGGCGCCAAGCAGGTGTTCGTGATGATGGAACTGCTGACCAAGACCGGCCAGAGCAAGCTGGTCGAGTACTGCACCTACCCCCTCACCGGCATCGGCTGCGTCAACCGCCTGTACACCGACGTGGCGGTGATCGACATCACCCGCGACGGTCTGCTGGTGCGCGAGCGGGTGGACGGCCTGAGCTTCGCCGACCTGCAGGCCCTGGTGCCCGTGCCCCTGGTGGATGCCGGCGCCTGACCCTCCCCCCCAGAGAACAACGACAAGGAGACCCATGGAAAACGCCTACATCTGCGCCGCCCTGCGTACGCCCTTCGGCAAGTACGGCGGTGCCCTGGCCGGCCTGCGCGCCGACGACCTGGCGGCCCTGCCGATCCGCGCCCTGATGGAACGCCACCCCGGCGTGGACTGGAGCGCCGTGGACGACGTGATCTACGGCTGCGCCAACCAGGCCGGCGAGGACAACCGCAACGTGGCGCGCATGGCCGCCCTGCTGGCCGGTCTGCCGGTGGAAGTGCCGGGCACCACCCTCAACCGCCTGTGCGGTTCCAGCCTCGATGCCGTCGCCACCGCCGCCCGCGCCATCAAGAGCGGCGAGGCCGACCTGCTCCTCGCCGGGGGGGTGGAAAGCATGTCCCGCGCCCCCTTCGTCATGGGCAAGGCCGACCAGGCCTATTCGCGCAGCATGAAGATCGAGGACACCACCATCGGCTGGCGCTTCGTCAATCCGGAGATGAAGGCCCGTCACGGTGTTGACTCCATGCCCGAGACGGCGGAAAACGTCGCCGCCGACTTCGCCATCGCCCGGGCCGACCAGGACGCCTTCGCCCTGCGCAGCCAGCAGCGCGCCGCCGCCGCCCAGGCCGAAGGCCGCCTGGCCGCGGAGATCGTGCCGGTGCTGATCCCGCAGAAGGAAGGCGAGCCCCTGCGCGTCGAGCACGACGAGCACCTGCGCCCCGGTACCACCCTGGACTCCCTGGCCAAGCTCAAGGGCGTGGTACGCCCCGACGGCACGGTCACCGCCGGCAACGCCTCGGGGGTGAACGACGGCGCCTGCGCCCTGCTGCTGGCCTCGCAAGCCGGCGTCGCCCGCCACGGCCTGACGCCCCGGGCCCGGGTGGTGGCGGCCGCCGCCGCCGGGGTGGCGCCGCGCATCATGGGCTTCGGCCCGGCCCCGGCCATGCGCAAGGTGCTGGCCAAGGCCGGCCTGAGCCTGGACCAGATGGACGTGATCGAGCTCAACGAAGCCTTCGCCGCCCAGGCCCTGGCCGTGACCCGGGACCACGGGCTGGCCGACGACGATCCCCGGGTCAATCCCAACGGCGGCGCCATCGCCCTGGGCCATCCCCTGGGCGCCAGCGGCGCCCGCCTGGTGACCACCGCCCTGCACGAACTGGAACGCCGCGGCGGCCGCTACGCCCTGTGCACCATGTGCATCGGCGTGGGCCAGGGCCTGGCCCTGATCATCGAAAGGGTCTGACCGCCAGCGATCGAACACGCACCGTTTTTTTCAGCCAAGCACCCGTCAGAGGTGACGCATTTCCCGGCGCCGGGAGCCAATTCCCGGCCGTGGAATCACACCCCTAGGGTTGGATAGTTAAAAGTAAATTGGAGACTGTATGAACAAGCTGGCCTCATTTTTCACCGAGCTGATGCGCAAGTACCTGCCCGACCCCTTCGTCTTCGCCATTGGCCTCACCCTGCTCACCGCAGTGATGGCCATGACCATCGAGGGCCAGGGCCTGGAAGCTCTCACCATCGCCTGGGGCAAGGGCTTCTGGAGCCTGCTCGCCTTCACCACCCAGATGGCGGTGATCCTGGCCATGGGCTACGTGCTGGCCACCGCGCCGCTTACCGACCGCCTGCTCAACCGCATCGTCGGCAAGGTGCACAACCCGCGCACCGCCATCATCGTCGCCACCCTGGTGGGGGGCATCGGCAGCTACCTGAACTGGGGCTTCGGCCTGGTCATCGGCGGCATCGTCGCCAAGAAGCTGGCCCTCAAGGTCAAGGGCGTGCACTACCCGCTGATCATCGCCTCGGCCTACAGCGGCTTCACCCTGTACGGCCTGGGCCTGTCCGCCAGCATCCCGGTGCTGATCTCCACCGCCGGCCACCCGATGGAAAAACAGATGGGCCTGATCCCCCTCAGCCAGACCATCTTCACCCTGCCCATGCTGCTCACCAGCCTGGCCGTGATCGTCACCCTGCCCCTGCTCAACGCCTGGCTGCACCCCAAGGCCGGCGACGCCGTGGTGGAGGTCAATCCGGACATCGACAAGGCCCAGGAAAGCCATGAAGGCGGCGGCGACGGTCTGCTGGCCGAGAACACCCTGGCAAGCAAGCTCAACAACAGCCGGCTGCTCAGCCTCTTGATCGGCCTGTTCGGCCTGGGCTACATCGGCCTGCACTTCAGCAAGGGCGGCAACCTGGACCTGAACATGATCAACTTCACGATCCTGTTCGTCGGCATCCTGCTGCTGGGCACCCCCGCCGCCTACATGGCGCGCCTCAACGAAGGGGTGAAGACCATCTCCGGCATCATCCTGCAGTTCCCCTTCTACGCCGGCATCATGGCGATCATGGCCGGTTCCGGGCTGGTGACCACCATCTCCCAGGTGTTCGTGGACATCTCGACGCCGCAGAGCCTGCCCTTCTGGGGCCTGATCAGCTCGTTCCTGATCAACTTCTTCGCCCCCTCCGGCGGCGGCCACTGGATGCTTCAGGGCCCGTTCATGATCGACGCTGCCAAGGAGATCGGCAGCTCCCTCAACCAGACCGCCATGTCGGTGATGCTGGGCAACGCCTGGAACGACCTGGTGCAGCCCTTCTGGATCCTGCCGGCCCTGGCCCTGTCCAAGCTCAAGCTGCGCGACATCATGGGTTACACCGTGATCATGATGCTGTGGGTGGGTGCCATCTACATCGTCGCCGTGCTCGCCTGGGGTTTCCTCGGCCACTGACGCGGTATCCGGCGCCGGCCGGCGCCTGTTTTTTTCCCTTCCCCGATTTCCTGTCTGCCGCCGCCCCCGCCAGGGCGTAAAGTCCCCGACCCGGGCCCCGGCGCCCTTCCCTCCCCGAAAGGACCTCCCATGCTGTACATGGTGCACATGCAAGTGAATCTGCCGACCGACATGGACCCGGCCGAAGCCGCCCGGATCAAGGCCGAGGAAAAGGCCTACTCCCAATCCCTGCAGCGCGACGGCCGCTGGGCCCACATCTGGCGCGTGGTCGGCGAATACGCCAACGTCAGCATCTTCGACGTAGCCAGCAACGACGAGCTGCACGACCTGCTCTCGGCCCTGCCCCTGTTCCCCTACATGGACATCAAGGTCACCCCCCTGGCCCGCCACCCCTCGGCCATCTGACCCCTTTGACCTGCTGCCGGAGACGTCCGCCATGCCCTATATCATCGAAACCTGGGACAAGCCGGGCCACGCCCAGGTGCGCCAGCAGCACCGCCCGGCCCACCTGGAGTTCCTCGACCGCCACAAGCATCTGCTGCTGTCCTGTGGCGCGAAGCTCAACGACGACGGCAGCGATGCCGGCGGCGGCCTGTACGTGGTCGATGTGGACAGCCGGGAAGCGGCGGAACGGCTGATCGCCGCCGACCCCTTCTCGGCGGCGGACCTGTTCGCCCGGGTGACCATCACCCGCTGGCGCAAGGCCTACGTCGACGGCCGCTGCTACCTCTGACCCGCCAAGGAATTCCATGCCCTACGCAGACCTCGGCGCAACGCGCCTCTACTACGTGGAGGACGGCCCGGCCGACGCCCCCGCCCTCGTCCTGTCCAATTCCCTGGGTACCAACGCCGACATGTGGGCGCCCCAGCTGCCGGCCCTGGCCGAACGCTTCCGGGTGGTGCGCTATGACACCCGGGGCCACGGCAAGTCGTCGATCCCCGCCGGCGAGTACACCTTCGCCCAGCTGGCCGACGACGTGGCCGGCCTGCTCGACCACCTGAAGATCGAACGGGCCCACTTCTGCGGCCTCTCCATGGGCGGCCCCACCGGCATGCAACTGGCCCTGGCCCACCCGCAGCGGGTGAACAAGCTGGTGCTGTGCAATACCGCCGCCCGCATCGGCTCCGCCGACGGCTGGGCGACCCGCATCGCCGCCGTGGGCGAGAACGGCCTGGACGCCATGGCCCCGGCCCTGGTGGAACGCTGGCTCACCGCCGATTTCCGCGCCCGGGCGCCGGTGCAGACCCGCCAGCTGGTGGACATGCTGCGCCGTACCCCGGAGGCCGGCTACAACGGCAACTGCGCCGCCCTGCGCGACGCCGACCTGCGCGACCAGGTGGGCCGCATCGCCGCCCCCACCCTGGTCATCGCCGGCACCCACGACCTGGCGGCCACGCCGCAGCAAGGCCAGGAACTGGCAGCCGCCGTCCCCGACGCCCGCTACGTCGAACTGGACGCCTCCCACATCTCCAACTGGGAGCAGGCCGAGGCCTTCACCCAGGCCCTGGTGGATTTCCTCGCCGCTTGAGCCTCCCAGGTTCCCCCGGCAGCGACAACGGCCTCCCTCGGGAGGCCGTTGTCGTTACGGATGAGGGATTAAATGGCGCGGCGAAGCGTGCTTGCCCAACCGCACCCGTCGCTGGCCGGCGGGCGGCACCGTCAGCACCGGCCCTGCCCTTCCCCATCGACGCTCCATGGCCCCGCGCCGTGGGCCACCACGTAGAGCAGGCCGCCGACCATGGCGATGTTCTTCATGAAGTGGATCATCTGGTTCTGCGCCATCTCCGGCGGCACGGCCCAGAAGTTGTGGAAGAGGAACGCCGCCGCCAGGGAGAACAGGGCGATGGCCGCCGCCGCCCAGCGGGCCTTCCAGCCGACGATGAGCAGGATGCCGCCGCCCAGTTCCACCGCCGCCGCGGCAGCGGCCGCCAGGCTGGGCAGGGGCAAACCCTTGCTGGCGATGTAGCCGACCGTCCCCTCGAATCCGGTGATCTTGCCGTAGCCGGACCAGACGAAGATCAGGGCCAGCAGTATCCGCCCCACCACGGGCAGCGCACGGCAGCAACAAGCGTTCATGATGAGCGTCCTTTCTTGTCCGGGCCACGCCGGCCCATGAACGTAGACAGAAAAACCGCCCCGGAGTGCGGCAGGCACGCCGGGGCGGTTTTATCGTTTCCGCAGGCGACAAGGCGGCCTGGAGCGGGTCAGCCCCGAGCCAGGCGCAACCAGTCGGCGTGGCGCTCATCCTCGCCACGCACGCAGGCGAAGTAGCGCCGTTGCAGCTCCCGGGCCACCGGCCCCGGCGTGCCGGCGCCGATGCGCCGGGCATCCACGGCCACCACCGGGGTGATCTCGGCGGCGGTGCCAGTGAGGAACACCTCGTCGGCGCAGTACAGCTCGTCCCGGGTGATGCGCTTGGGGGTCACGGTCAGGCCCATCTCCCGGGCCAGCACGTGCACCGTGCGGCGGGTCACGCCATCCAGGGCGGCGGTGGTCTCCGGCTCGTAGAGCTGGCCGTCGCGCACCATGAACACGTTCTCCCCCGACCCTTCGGCGATGAAGCCGTCGGTGTCGAGCAGCAGGGCCTCGTCGTAGCCGTCGCGGCGGGCTTCCCGCACCGCCAGAATGGAGTTGCTGTAGGTGGAGATGGCCTTGGCCCGGCACATCTGCACGTTGGGGTGGTGGCGGGCGTAGCTGGAGACGCGCACCTTGATGCCCCGCTCCAGGGCGCCCTCGCCCAGGTAGGCGCCCCAGAGCCAGGCGGCGACCATGACGTGGGTGGACGCCCCGGCCGGGTCCACCCCGGCCTTTTCGGCGCCGAGAAAGACCAGGGGGCGGATGTAGGCCGATTCCAATCCGTTACGAGCCACGGCCTCGCAGCAGATGTCGGCCAGGGCCTCGCTGTCCCAGGGCATGTCCAGAGCCAGGATGTGGGCCGAATCCTTGAGCCGGCGCAGGTGTTCGGGCAGGCGGAACAGAGCCGGGCCCTGGGGGGTGGCATAGGCGCGGATGCCTTCAAAGCAGCCGTAGCCGTAATGCAGGGTGTGGGTGAGCACGTGCACCCTGGCGTCGCGCCAAGGCAACCACTGGCCGTCGAGCCAGATGAAACCGTCACGGTCTTCCATGGACATGGAAAATCCTCCTCAATCGCAGCGTTCGCAAAGACCGGCGCATCGGTCCGGCCGAAAAAGGCCCACCGGGGGTATGGCGGGCGCGGACATCCGAGCGAGGGTGGAACGGGCGGGGGCGGCACACACCCGAAGAGCCCGGTGGGGCCAGGTGGCAAGCCGCAGGAGGCGGTGAAGACAGCATGGAACGGCACGGGACGCCGCTCAAACGAAACAACTGGGTGTGAGGTGAATATATTTCACCCAAGAATCGCCCGCCCCCCGGCACCCGGCCAGGGGGCGGCGGTCAGTGGGCGCACTCGCCGCTCACCGTCGCCTGGCGCAACCAGGCGATCAGGTCGGCCCGCTCCTGGGGATCGGCAATGCCGGCGTAGCCCATCAGGGTGCCGGGCACCATGCGGGTCGGGTTGGTGAGGAAGCGATCCAGGGTCGACCCATTCCAGACGATGCCGGAGCGGACCATGGCCGGCGAGTAGGTAAAGCCCGGCACACTCCCGGCGCGGCGGCCGAACAGGCCGCAATGGTGCGGCCCGGTGCGGTCGTAGGCCAGGGCATGGCAGGCCTGGCAGCGGGCGTAGATGGCCTCGCCCCGGGCCGGATCTCCCACCCCAGGCGCCGCCCCGGCGGCGACGGCGGCCGCAACCACCAGAACGCAGAGGGCAACACCGAGGCCGGCGGCACGGCCACGCCGGGTCATGAGACGAAGGCGGCCGGCACCGGGTTCTGACCGATGGCCTGGCGCAGGATGGCCCAGTGCATGGCCTCGTCGCCCAGGATGCTGGCGGCGGCCTTGGCCAGTTCGCGCTCGTGGAACAGGGGCACGGCCCCCAGGTAGGCGCTGACGGCCCCCTGCTCCAGGCCGGCGGCAAAGGCCAGCACGTCGTTCTGGGTTTTCAGTTTTTCAGTCGGAAAGCTGTACTGGGCCTTGGCCTCGGCGGGCTTGCCGCCCAGCTTGGCGACGGTCTTGGCCAGCACCTCGGCGTGCTCCTTGTGCTGCCCCTGGAACTGGAGCGCCAGGTCGAGCACCGGCTTTTGCAACAGGCCGCTGCCGGCGCCGACACTGTAGGCGGCGATGGCTTCCAGCTCGGCCCCCAGGGCGGTGTTGAGGATGCGCACATCGGCGGCGGCATCGCCCTTGTCGCCGCCCTTCTTGGCGTACTGGGCGGCCAGGGCCGGGCGATTGGCGAGCAGGGCCACCGTGCTGGCGGACAGCAGGGCCCCCGAACCGACGAGAAAACGGCGGCGGCTGAGTTGCTCCAGGGAGGCAAAGGGATTGATTTGGACAAGCATGACGCTCTCCTTCAGCCCCGGGCGGCGGGCGCTTCCCGAGATGGCGGGAGGGACGGCGCGGGGGGCGACAGGGATGGGGTAGCCAGCCCCAGGCGGGCGCAGACCTGCGCCACGATGCTGTCGCAGCGGCTGCCTGCGAAGGCGAAGACGTTTTCCAGCAAGGGCCCCAGGCACTGCCCCAGGGAGCGGCGCAACTGGGCCCGGGCCCGCAGCAGGCGGGTCTTGGTGTTGGCTTCGGAAATGCCCAGGGATGCCGCGGTTTCCTCGACGCTCAGGCCTTCCACGGCGCGCAGGATGAACACGCTGCGGTAGGCCTCGGGCAGGGCATCCACCGAGGCCTCGATGAGGCGGCGCAGTTCGCCGCGCATGGCCAGGGTTTCCGGGGTTTCGGCAAAGGACGCCGCGGCGCCCATCGCGCCCGCCTCCCCCGCTTGACCCGGGGAATCGCCACCTCCGGCATCGGCCTCGGGAAGGTGCGGGTGGCGGCGGTGCTCGATGGCCAGATTGACGACGATGCGGGTCAGCCAGGTGGACAGACGAGCCTCGCCGCGAAAGCCGGCCAGCCCCTTGTAGGCGCGCACGTAGCCTTCCTGCACCACATCCTCGGCCTCGCCGTCGTCGTGCACGATGCTGCGCGCCACCCGGAACAGGCGGCGATTGTGCTGGCGCATCAGGCTCTCGAACGCCTGGGCGTCTCCGGCCAGAATGCTCCCCACCAACGCCGCCTCGGTTTTCTGGCGCTCGGCGGCAGCGGCAACAGGGTGATGGGTCATGGGCTTCTCCGCGTGTTTGCCCATTGGACGAAACCGCGGAGAAAAAAGTTACAGCCCTGGAATGGGACGATCACCCAACCCATCACCCCGCGCCGGCCCGCAGGGGCCGGCGCCCCCCATCGCGGTAAACCCTCAGGCCGGCTGCTGCAGGCGTGCGACGAAGGCCTCGGGCATGCGCGCAATCTTGCGCTGGCCGTAGTCGAAGAACACCACCCCGGTCTTGCCCCGGGCCACTTCCCGGCCGGTGGCCTGGTCGCTCATGCGCCACACCAGGTCCAGGCCGTACTTGTGCGGGTCGGCGGTGGCGATCTCCACCACCATGGTCTCGCCGTGGAAGGCCTCGGACTTGTACTGCACCGCCGCGTCGGCCACCACCGTGCCCAGCCCCTCCACGTCCAGCTCCGAATAGCCGAAGTGCTTGTAGAAGCGCACCCGGGCCTCGGACACCAGGGTCAGCAACAGGCCGTTGTCCAGGTGGCCGCCATAGTTGATGTGGCCGATGTAGAGGGGCAGTTCGGTGGAAAACAGGTACTGCTCGGGTAGGTCGATCTGAATGCGGGCCATGGTATGAACAAAAGAAAAAAAATGAAGCAGCCGGGGCTGTAGCAGGAATGCGGCCAAACACCGGGGTGAATTTTCAGGTAGCAATTGCTTGGGAAGCAATCGTCCAGACGGCCATTTTGTCAGCTTACCGTCAATAACCAACAAACCCCATTAAAAACAAACAAATGCAAAGCCAATTTTTGGAAACAAGAGTCAAACTCGTTGCCTGATATATTTTTCAAGACTTTTGAATAATCGCACGCCATGAACTAAGGTGGGTTTTAATCATTTAGCAACCCATCTGGGGAGAGCGGCCATGGCACGTTTTGGTGATTTATCCCATCGATTCCTGCGCCGGGCGGCAGCCGTTTTCACTGCCCTGCTTTCCATCCCAATCTTTCTCATTCCCGGCGAAGCTTCGGCGCTGCCTTTGTTTGCCCGCCAAACCGGACAAAACTGCGTCGCTTGCCATGCTGGCGGACAGTTTCCGGCACTGACGCCTTATGGTCGGATATTCAAACTGACCGGCTATACGATCGGGGTGCGCAACAACATCCCTATTTCCGTCATGATCCAGGCCGGCATGACCAAAGTGGCCAACACGACCAACGGTTCCCTGCTCGACCCCAACGGCAGCGGCGGCAACGGCGCCATGCCTGCGGACAACTATCCTCGGGATGGGCTGGTGAGCGTTTCCCAGGTCAGCCTCTTTGCCGGTGGCAAGATTACCGACAACCTGGGTCTGTTCGGGCAATGGACCCTCAATCCCTACGACCACCAGAACGACCATAGCAAGTGGATCAGCCACAGCGCCACCGATCAGTTCGATCTGCGCTATGCGGACCGCTTCATCAACGCCGACCACGACCTGATCCTCGGCGCCAGCCTCAACAACAACATCGGCACCACCGACGTCTGGAACACCTTCAACAACCCTTTCCAGATGGTGCCGACACCGATCGGTCCGGCGGGATTGCAGGCCAATGCCTTCACCGGCCCCCAGTTCAGCCCGATGCTGACCCAAGGCAACCAGAATGCCGGACTCAATATTTATGCATTCTGGAACAACACCCTCTATGCGGAGGCGGGCCTCTATCGCAACGCCAACGGCATTTTTTCGATCATGAGCCAAGGGGTTAACAGCGACAGCACGACAACGCTGAAAGGGTATAACCCGTACTGGCGGCTGGCGCTCAATCACGACTGGGGCCCCAACAGCGCCATGATCGGCCTGCATGGCTTGAACGCTCGGGTCTATTCCGATCCTGCCGACTCCCACTCCCCCTTGGTCCGTAACAACGATGTCGGCATCGACGGCCAGTTCCAGCGCATCCTCGATCCCCACACATTCTCTGCCCAGTTCTCCTACACCCGAGAGCAGCAGAGCTACGACGACGCCCTGTGGAACAGCAACAATCCGTCCTACACCGGCACCTACGCCAACTCATCGAACACCATCGATCTGCTGAAGCTCAACACCACCTACATTTACCAGGCCAAGTATGGCGCCAGCCTGTCCTACGTAAGTTCCCAGGGGTCCAAGGACGCCATTCTCTATGCCGCCAACCCGATCACCGGTTCGGCCAACAACCGGCCCGGCACCCGGGTGTGGGTACCGGAGGTCTTCTGGACTCCGCTCCAGTATGTGCGCATCGGCTTCCAGTACTACAAGTACACCCAGTTCATGGGCGGGACGACCGGCTACGACGGAGTTTCCAGCCGCAGCGCCAAGGACAACAACCTATCCTTCCTCTACCTCTGGGCGGCGTACTGACCCTCCGCCCCGCCACATTCCGCCCGCCGGAGCCCACGGCACCGGACGAACGCAGCAGATGCCTGGAGGCACACCATGAATGCCCTACCCGCCCTTGCGACCGCCGCCCTCCTTCTGACGACAGGGGGCTGCGTCAACCTGGAACGCTCCCGGGACCTGGGGAATCCCAACGTTCCCGCCGCCACCCTGGCGGCCCAGGTCTGCTCGAACTGCCATGGGCTCGATGGCAACGCCCGTTCCCCCAACTTTCCCAGCCTGGCCGGCCAGCAGAAAGCCTACCTGGAAGCCCAGCTGCGCCAGTTCCGCAGCCACAATCGCCTCGACCCGGCCGGCTTCGAGTACATGTGGGGGCTGAGCCGCAAGCTCACCGACGCCCAGATCGAGGGGTTGGCCGACTACTTCACTGGCCAGCGCCCCCGCTCCCCCGGCCCCGTCGCCTCGGACCTGGCACAGGCGGGCCAGCGCATCTTCCGAGACGGTCTGCCGGACAGCAACACCCCGCCCTGCGCCTCGTGCCACGGCGAACGTGGCGAAGGCAACGCCACCTTTCCGCGCCTGGCCTACCAGCACGCCGACTATCTCTACAAGCAGCTCATGGTGTTCCAGCGCACTGACGAACGTCCCGAGGGCAGCGTCATGAAGACCGTTGCCCATGGCCTGAGCGCTGTCGACATGCGGGCCGTGGCCGCCTACCTGCAAGCCTTCCCCGACTAGGCGCGTCCGGCGCCACAGCCCCTCCGGAAACATCCGATAGCCCGACAGCTCCAGCCCCAGCTTGACGCGGAACATCTCGGGGATAGGCGCAAGCATGGGCAAATCGTGGTCGCCGAGGAGGCCAAACTAGCCCTGCCCTGGGCCACCTCCCAGCGGTGAGCCTGGTCCCTCATGCACCACTCATGCGCCACACCAGGGCGAAGCCATACCTGGGTGCGTCGGTCGCCCTATCTCCATCCCCCTGGTTCCGTCGTGGAAGTATTTCGCTGCAACCACAATTTGCAGCAAGCAATGCATGTCAGATCAACGTCAAAATTGTAAAACTTGACGATAACGCGAAAAAACACCCGATCAAAAAACGAATTCGCACCTGATTCGCACCCAATTGGTGCATTTATTCAAACAACCCAAAACCAGCATGGCAAATATTGCCGAACCCGCCGGCAATATTCATTTGTACTTATAAAAACAAATACAAAACAGGGTGATACAAGAACAGTAAAACAGGAAAATATTGCCCTGGAACCATGCCTCATACGTATCAAAATCGATACAAAATGCCAAATGATTCAATACCAAAACCACGCATCGCAAATGAGAATGCCTTCATTGCCACCCATTAACATTTGATTACAAACCGCCGCAAAACGGCAGCTCCAGTTCTTTTCTTTCTGGCCGAAATATTGCCTAGGCAAGCCCCCGGGAGGTGGAGAAATTCTGACGTCAAGCTGTCATTATTTTTTCGTCTCGTTTCGTCTTGAATCCCTTCCCTGAAAACCGGGGAGGATTTCATCCTTCAAGTCGGCCATATTTCAGAACGAAAAAAGGAGCAGGAAATGAGTATTTCTGGTGTCGATAGCAGTTCGCTTTATACCAACCAGATGACCTCGACCAGCAGCACCAGCGCTGCTGGCGCCAGTGCCACCTCCTCTGCCCAGGCAACGGAAAAGCACCATCATCATCGCGGCGGCGGTGGCGAATTCATGAACGCAGTGCAGCAAGCCTTCAGCCAGTTGGGTATTTCCCTGCCCGCCGGCCAAGGAAGCCGGGGTTCCCGAGGCGGCAAGGGGGGCGACGGGGATGGCGACGATGGCGCCACTTCCGCCTCCGGCACCCAGTCCGTGGGTCAGGACATGCACAAGCTGATGCACGACCTGTTCACCGCCTTGCATCAATCCCAGGGCGGGAGCAACGCCTCCGGTAACGACGGCGATGGCGACGACAACGGCGGCAAGGGCAGCAATGCTGCCTCCGGCGTACAGGCCGGTTACGCCAACTTCGCCAGCGGTCTGCAAAGCCTGATCGACCAGTTGGGCAGCAGCGGCAGCGCGTCCGGCAACAGCGCCCTCTCCACCCTGCAGGGCGACTTCCAGAACCTGTTGAGCGCCACCCAGGGGCAAGCGACCTCGGCCAGCGCATCGAGTGGTGCCGCAGGCGGCAGTCAGCCGACCCTGCAATCCTTCCTCCAGGCCCTGCAGCAGACCCTGCAAAACCACGCCTCCACCCCGGCGGCGGCCGTGGGCGGTCTGGTCAGCACCACCAGCTGATCCAGCGACGCTAGGCCGGCTGAATGCCACCCCGCCCTCGGGCGGGGTTTTTCATTCGGGCCGCGCCTGACGCCCCAGGCCGTCGCGGCGGGCCGAGCGCACCAGCCAGCGGATGAAGTCCATGGCGCCGCGCCGCTCCTCGATGTTCGGCGGGGCGACCACATAGAAGCTGTGGTCCGGGCAATCCTGGGGGAAGGGCCGCACCAGGCGGCCTTCGGCCAGGTAGGGGGCGGCCAGGGTTTCGACCATCAGGGCCACCCCGTGGCCGGCCACGGCGGCTTCGAGCATGAGCAGGGCGTCGTCGTAACGGGGGCCCTCGGCCGGCTCCGGATGAGCCATGCCGGCGGCGGCGAACCAGCGCTGCCAGGAAAGCAGCGGATGGCGCAGCAGGCGGCTGCGGTCCAGGTCCGCCGGGGTCTTCAGCCCCGCCGCCAGGGCCGGGCTGCACACGGGGAAAACCCGCTCCTCGAACAGTTTCCAGGCGAGCAGGCCGGGCCATTCCTCTTCCCCGTAACGCAGTCCCAGGTCGGCCTCGCCGGCCAAGAGCGGCGCCAGGCTGGTGGCGGTGCCCAGGCTGAACTCGATGTCCGGGTGGGTTTCCTGATACTCGGCGAGGCGCGCCACCAGCCACTTGCTGCCCAGGGCCGGCGCCACGGAAATACGCAACCGCTCCTGGTGGGGTGCGCGCAGACCCGCGCTGGCCTCGTCGAGGCGCAACAGGGCCTCGCGCACCACCGGCAGGTAGCGGCGGCCGGCGGCGGTGAGGGCGATGGCCCGGTGCAAGCGCTCGAACAGGGGCTGGCCCAGGTAGTCTTCGAGCAGGCGGATGCGGTGGCTGACCGCCGACGGGGTCAGGTTGAGGGCCTCGGCCGCGGCCTGGAAGCTGCCCAGGCGGGCGGCGGCCTCGAAGGCCGGCAGGGTGTGGAGCGGCGGCAGGTCACGCATGGTCGGGGATGATGGCGTCGGCGCTGCTTTCCCGGGTGGCCACGGCTTGCAGCCAGGCGACGAAGCGGGCCACCTCGGGCCGCTGGCCGCCCGGGGCGCGCAACAGGTAATAACCATGGCCGTCGGCGGAATCCCGGGGCGGCGCCAGGGGCACCAGGCGACCTTCGCCGAGGCGGTCGCGGATCAGGGGCAGGCGCCCCAGGGCAGCACCGTGGCCAGCCAGGGCGGCGGCAATGCACTGGTCGTAGTGGTTGAACTGGAGCAGCCCCTTGGCCTGGGTCGCGCTCAGTCCCAGGGGGTCGAGCCAGTTTTCCCAACGCAAACCCGGGTAGTCACTGCCGTCCTCCAGGGCCAGCAGAGTGAGGGACGGCAGATTCGCGCCGTTCAGGGCCGGGCCGGCCGGCAGGCTCGCCGCCAGGGCCGGGCTGGCCACCGGCAGCAGCACCTCGTCGAACAACTTGAGGCTACCCGCCGGGGCGTTGACCGCCGTGCAGTAGCGGATCGCCACATCCACATCCTCGGCCTCCAGATCCACCCGCCGGTTGTCGGCGGAAAGGCGCACGCCGATATCGGGATGGAGCCCCTGGAAATCGGACAGCCGGGGCACCAGCCACAGGGCGGAAAAGCCGATCGAGGCGGACACCGTGACCCGGGGACGCTGGCCAGCGCTGGCGATGTCGTCCACCACCGCCGCCAGCCGGGCGAGCATGTCGCTGGCGTTGCGGTAGAGCAGCTCCCCTGCCGGGGTGAGGCGCAATTGCCGGGTGGTGCGCAGGAACAGGGCCGTGCCAAGCTGCTCCTCCAGCCCCTGGACCTGGCGGCTGACCGCCGACTGGGACAGGGATAGTTCCAGGGCCGCCTTGGTGAACGACAGGTGCCGGGCGGCGGCGACGAAGCCCTTGAGATTATCCAGGGTGGGTAACTGGCGGAGATTGGCAGGGGCCATTTATTTATGCGTTTTCAACATTAATGCAATGCGGATTTTCCGTTTGTATCCAGCGCTGCGCCTTTCCATACTTCGTGCATGGCGGTCCGCCCAAGTGCGGACCATATAAAAAACGCATGAATGGAGGATAGGAAAATGCACCCAATCCTGCAAGCGCGGCACCACCCGGGGGCCGCAGCACCCGGCCTGCTCCTGGAACTGCCCCGGCACGAGGTGCTGGCCCTGGCCGACGCCCGGGGCCAGACCGTGACCTGCCAGAGCGGCGAACTGTGGATCACCGAGGAAGACGCCGGCCGGGACTTGTTCCTCCAGGCCGGGCAGACCTACACCGTCCGTTTCCCGGGCAATCTGGTGGTTTCCGCCTGCCAGGCCGCCCGCATCCAGGTGGATGGCGCCAGCGCCCCCCTCACCCTGGCGCACCGGTCCGGCCACGGCGGATTGGCCGGCTGGCTGCGCCTCGCCCACCTGAGCGGCGGCCTACCGACCCAGGGAGACGCCCCGCAATGACGGCGCCCCTGCACATCACCGACGGGCTGCCGCCCCCGGCCCCCCTCACCCTCACCGCCCGGGACGGCTATCCCCTGGCCGCCCACCACTGGCGCCCCGCCAGCGCGGCTCAGGGCGTGGTGGTGATCAACCCGGCTACGGCGGTGAAGGCCGACTACTACCACCGCTACGCCCGCTACCTGGCCGAGCACGGCCTGGCGGCGCTGACCTACGACTACCGGGGCATCGGCGCCTCGCGCCAGGGCAGCCTGCGCCGCTGGCGGCACATCACCAAGCTCGACTGGGGCCGCTACGACTGCGACGCCGCCCTGGCCTGGGCCCGCACCGCCTATCCGGACGCACCGGTACATTTGGTGGGCCACAGCATCGGCGGCCTGCTGCTCGGGCTGGCGCCCCACGCCGGGGTCGTCGCCCGGGCCTTCACTGTCGGCGCCCAATACGCCTACTGGCCCGACTACGGCCCGGGCAAGGCGCGCATGTGGCTGCGCTGGCACCTGCTGATGCCGGCGCTGACCGCCCTGCTCGGCTACTTCCCCGCCCGCCGCCTGGGCTGGCACGAGGATCTGCCGGCCGGCGCCGCCTACGAATGGGCCTTCCGCCCCGCCACCCTGGAAGCCGCCTACCGCCACCTGCGCCGCCACGGCGACGATCCCCTGGCCCATTTCGCCGCCATGAGAGGCGACCTGCTGGCTGTCAGCCTCAGCGACGACCCCTTCGGCACCCCGGCAGCCATCGAGCGCCTGCTCGGCTATTACCGCCACAGTCGGCGCCACCATTTATATCTGAAGCCGGCCGATGTCGGCGTGCCGGGGATTGGCCACTTCGCCTGGTTCAACGACCGTTTTCGCGCCACCCTGTGGCCGGACTCCCTGGCCTGGCTGGTGGAGGGCCGGCTGAACCGAACGCCCTCGACGGCCCTGGAGCCGGACAGCCCAGGCCTCAACGCCGACTCCCGCGCTGGACCATCCCCTGCCCGGCAGGCGGCGTGAGGCGTAAAAAACCGCCCGGCCCGATGTTCCGGGTGGGGCGGTTTGCTCAGAGGCGGTCCGGGGTCGCTGACGGACGACCCCGGCCATGCCTCAGCTTCCAGGCCTCAGGCGCAGGCCTTCTCCAACGCCTGGTCGATGTCCCACAGGATGTCGTCCAGGGTCTCCAGGCCCACCGAAAGACGGATCAGGTCCGGCGGCACGCCGGCGGCGCGCTGCTGTTCCTCGCTCATCTGGCGGTGGGTGGTGGAGGCCGGGTGGATCACCAGGGTCTTGGCGTCGCCGATGTTGGCCAGGTGGGAGAGGAATTCGACGCTGTCGATGAAGCGAGCGCCGGCGGCCGCACCAGCTTGACTCCCGCCTTTGATGCCGAAGCTGAGCACCGCGCCGGCGCCCCTGGGCAGGTACTTTTGCGCCAGGTCGTGGTAGCGGCTGGAGGCCAGGCCGGGGTAATTGACCCATGCCACCTGGGGGTGGGCCTCCAGGTGGCGGGCCACGGCCAGGGCGTTGGCGCAGTGGCGCTCCATGCGCAGGGATAGGGTTTCGACGCCTTGCAGGAGCAAGAAAGCGGAAAGGGGCGAGAGGGCCGGGCCGAAGGTGCGCAGGCCTTCCATGCGGCACTTCATGGTGAAGCCGAAGTTGCCGAAGGTTTCAAAGAAGCGCACGCCGTGGTAGCCGTCCGAGGGCTCGGTCATGGTGGCGAAGCGGCCGTCGCCGACGGACCAGTCGAACTTGCCCGATTCGACGATCACCCCGCCCATGGTGGTGCCGTGGCCGCCGAGGAACTTGGTGGCGGAGTGCATCACCACCTCCGCCCCCCACTCGCCGGGGCGGCACAGGTAGGGGCTGGCGAAGGTGTTGTCGATGAACAGGGGCAGGCCAGCCTGGGCGGCGATCTTGCCGACATTTTCCAGGTCGAGCACGTTGAGGGACGGGTTGCCCAGGGTTTCGGCGTAGAGCAGCTTGGTCTTGGGGGTGATGGCCCGGGCGAAGTTTTCCGGGTCGTCCGGGTCCACGAACACGGTGTCGATGCCCAGCTTGCGGAAGTTCACGTCGAGCTGGGTGTGGGTGCCGCCGTACAGGGTGCGGGCCGCCACGATCTGGTCACCGGCCTGGCACAGGTTGAGGATGGCGATCATCTGGGCGGCCATGCCGGAAGCCACCGCCACCGCCGCCCGGCCGCCTTCGAGGGCCGCCACCCGTTCCTCGAACACCGCCACGGTGGGGTTGGAGAGGCGCGAATAGACGTTGCCGAAGGTCTGCAGGTTGAAGAGGCTGGCGGCGTGCTCGGGGGAATCGAACACGTAGGAGGTGGTCTGGTAGATCGGCGCGGCGCGGCTGCCGGTCTCGGCGTCGGGAATCTGGCCGGCGTGGAGCGCCAGGGTGTCGAAGCCGAAGGTGCGGTCGGTCATGGAATCTGTCTCGGTATCGTTATGGATATGGGATCGCGGCGTGCCTGGCCCTGAAGCCCGGCGCACGAAACCGGCACTGGCCCCGACCGAAGCGGGGGCGTTGGGGGCAAGGTGCAGGGGTGTAAGGCGCGGGGCCGGCCCGATCCCGTTACGGCGCGCCCGGCTATACCAGGTTCGGCCGGGGCAGCCCGGTCGGGCGGCGGGCGGAGATCACCCGGGTATTCACGCCGAACCAGTGCAGGCCGCCGAACAGGCGGGCGTACTCGATCTTGACGCAGCGGTCCTGCACCACCGTCAGGCCGGCGGCCCGGGCGATGCGCGCCGCCTCGTCGTTGACCACCCCCAGTTGCAGCCACAGGGTCTTGGCGCCGATGGCCACCGCCTGCTCGGCGATGGCCACGCAGTCGGCGGGCTTGCGGAAGACGTCCACCATGTCCACCGGCTCCGGGATCGCGGCCAGGTCCGGGTAGCACTTTTGGCCGAGGATTTCGTCGTAGCGCGGATTGACCGGGATGATGCGGTAGCCGTGCTCCAGCATGTACTTGGCGGCGAAGTTGGAGGGGCGCGACCAGTCGGCGGAAAGGCCGACCACGGCGATGCTGCGGGTCTGCTGCAACACCCGGCGCAGGGTGGCGATGTCACTCATGCAAAATCCTTGAACGTTGATACGGCAAACCTCGATCCGGCACCGGCCCCGGGACGGCGGGCGGGCGCGATTGTACGCGGCAATCCTGGCGGCGGCGGGGGTGGCGCACCGGCAAAAAACCCGCCCCGGCACCGTGACAACCCCGGCCCGATGCACTAGTTTACGGCCCCCCGGGGTTCTTGAAACACGTTCGTCCATGCTTGCCCAAACCCGTGGCGCCCAGCCCGCCCGCCGCGCCACCCACACCATTGCCTCCCGCCCCAGCGCGGCGCCCGTGGCGCTGCTGCTGGCCCTGAGCCTCGCCCTGGCCGCATGCCAGACCGTGCCCGATGCGCCTGCCGGCGCCACCACCGAGCGCCAGTCCGCCCCCCAAGCGCGCCCCAAGGTGGATACGAAGCTGCGCAGCGCGCCCCGGGCCACCGGCGCGCCGGCCAGCGTCGAGGCGCCGGCTCCTACCCCCGACGAGACGATCCGCATCGCCCCGGGCGAAACCACCCTTTCGCCGGAAATGGAGTCCCGGCTCGACCGGGTGTTGCAGCGGGTCAAACCCAACGAGCAGCTGCGCATCCGCCTCGAAGCCTATTCCCCGGAGCGGGGCAGCAACGCCTGGGAAATCGCCATGGCCGAGAAGAGCCTGCAGACCGTGCGGGCGCGCCTGATCGCCCAGGGCATCCGCGCCTTCCGCATCGAGACCACCATGGTCGGCGACCGGGCCGGCACCGCCGCTGCCCGGGAGCGTAACGAGGTGCGCCTGTACATCATCGAACCGAGCAGCAACTAGGCCAAGGCCGAGGCCGAAGCCCGCACAGGCCAAGGCCATCCCACGTTCGTCCCGCTCCCCGAGGCGGCCAGCGCCGCCACCCAGGCACCACAACGTGATCTGATACCTGGCCAAACCCCGCGCCAGTAGCCGATCTCCAGGGCATACCCCTGAAGATGCGCGCCAATAAAGGCGCTGCTGGCATACCCTCTGAAGATCGGCCACTGGCGCGGGGTTTGGGGCGATGCTACGCAGCAATCCCTCGTTTGGTGCTCAACGCAAAGTGGCTGGCGGCGCCAGGGGCGCTGGCATCGCCGACATCGCAGGCATCGCAGGCCTCGCCGGCCTCGACCTCCCCCGCCCTTCCTTGACCAGGGCCGCCAGATCGGCGGCGAGCAGATCCACCGGCTGGCCGTAGGGCGACAGGCCGCGCACCCGGCCCTGGCGGTCGATGAGGAAGACCCCGGCGGTGTGATCCAGGGTGTAGCCGAGGGCATCCGACGGCTGCTTGTCGGCCACCAGGCCAAAGTCGCGGATGAAGGCGGCGGTCTGCCGGGCGTCGCCGCGCAGGGCGGCAAAGCGCTTGTCGAAGGCGCCGACGTATTCCCCGAGCAGGGCCGGGGTGTCCCGTTCCGGGTCCAGGGTGGCGAACAGCACCTGCACGTCCTGGGCCGCCGTCCCCAACCCTGACAATCCGGGCAATACGGCCAGGGCCGCCTTCAGTTCGGCCAGGGTGGTGGGGCACACGTCCGGGCACTGGGTGTAGCCCACCGCCAGAGCCACCACCTTGCCCCGGTAGTCGGCCAGGCGACGTTCCCGGGGCCGCGGGCCGGCAACGTCGTTCAAGGTGAAGGCGTAGCGGACCTCCGGCGCCGGGGCGGCGTTGAGCACCGCCGTGGGCAACGGCTGGACGCCCGCCCGCGCCCCTGCCCCCGTACCCTCGGCCAGCAGGCGGGCCCGGTGCTTCAGGCGGTAGTCGGCGAAGGGCTGTTGCTCGAAGGCGCCAGCCGTGACGAAGCGGCCCAGGGCGCGGAAATCGACCGCATCCAGGGGGCCGACGTGGCGGTAGCGAAAATCGGGGCCGTCGAAAAAGAGAAACCCCGGGGTGCCCAGCACCCGGTAGCGGTCCGCCAGTTGGGCAGCGCTCGTCCGCTGGCCCTGGGGATCGACCAGGGGCGCGCTGTGCCCGTCCCGTTCCGCCAGATCGACCTTGATCGTGCGGTAGCGCCGGCCGAAATCGGCCAGCACCGCGGCATTGGGGAACACCTCCCGCTTCATCCGGGCGCAGCCGGGGCAGTCGGGCAATTCGAAATAGAGGGCCAGCCGCTTGCCCTCGGCCTTGGCCGCCGCCGCTTCCCTAGCCAGGTCCAGGGGCGCGGCCGGCGTCACCGCGGGGGCCGCGAACAGGGCGGAGGCACCCTCCCCTTCACCGCCGGGGCCGGCCGACCCTGCGTGGACCGGCCCGCTCCAGGCCAGGGCAGCCAGGGCCAGGCTGGCGACCAGCAGCCCCGCCGCCAGCCACGGCTGGCGGCGCAGCCAGGTTTCCAGCCCGGCCGGCGCCGGGCGGCAAGGCGAGCCCTCGTTTATCGGCCGGGCCCAGGCCCAGCCTGTCGCAACTGCCATGGCGCCGCCCCGCTCAGCGCAGCCAGAACAGGGCGCGGTGGCGCAGCTTGTCCAGGCCGGTCATGGCCAGCCAGGTGACCAGGCCGGTGTACAGGATGCCGGCCACCATGCGCGGGTAGTCGGCGAAGTCGGCGTAGTACTGGACGAAGCGGCCCAGGCCGGCGTTGGCACCGAACAGCTCGGCCACGGTGAGGAGGATGAAGGAGAAGCCCAGGCCCACCGCCATGCCGGAGAAGATGTGCGGCAGGCTGGCGGGAAAGATCACCCGCACCAGGGTTTCCAGGCGCGAGAAGCCGAGCACCCGGGCGTTGTCCCGGTAGCGTTTCTCCACGGCGTGGGCGCCGGCGGCGGCGTTCTGGAACACGGGCCAGAAGGCGCCGATGAAGACCACGAAGGTGGCGGACAGGTGGAAGGTGGGCAGCACGGCGATGGCGTAGGGGATGTACACCGTGGGCGGCACCGGGGCCACCACCTTGGCGAAGGGAAAGGCCGCCCGGCCCAGGCCCGGGATCAACCCGGCCAGGAGCCCGAGCAGCACGCCCAGGGCCACCGCCAGGGCATAGCCCGGCACCAGGATGAAGAAGGACGAGACGGTGCCCTTCCACAGCTCGGGCAGGGAATCCCACAGGGCGTCCAGCACGATGCGCGGGGCCGGCAGCAGGGGGTTGGTGGTCTGGTCGATGAAGTAGCTGGAGATCTGCCAGGCGGCGATCAACACGGCCCACAGCAGCAGGGATTCCCAGGCCGGCAGGAAGCGGGCCAGGGATGCGGCCAAGGACGGGGCGCGGAACGGTGCCGACAGGGCGAAGGCCGGGGCGCGGGTCTCGGTGGCCGCAGCCGTTACAGCGGCCACGGCGGCATCGGGCGCTTCCGCCGCCAGGGTGATGGATTGGGACATGGTGTTTCCTTTACAGCGACTGCGGTGACTGCGGTGACTGCGGTGACTGCGGCGGCGGCACTGGATCAGGCCGCCTGGCCGGACAGGCCCTGGAGCACGTCGGCATCGAGCAGCTCGGCGATTTCCTCGCGGCGGGCGTGGAATTCGGCGGAGGCGAACAACTGGGCGCGCTGGCGCGGCCGGGGGAAGGGCACGGCCACCTGGGCCAGCAACCGCCCCGGCGATGCGCCCAGCACCGCCACCTGGTCGCCCAGGTAGAGGGCCTCGTCCACGTCGTGGGTGACGAAAACGATGGTGCGGCGCGGACTGGTGCTCTGCCACACGTCGAGCAACAGGTCCTGCAACTTGCCCCGGTTGATCGGGTCCAGGGCGCCGAAGGGCTCGTCCATGAGCAGTACCGGCGCTTCCAGGGCCAGGGCCCGGGCGATGGCGGCGCGCTGCTGCATGCCGCCGGACAGCTGGAACGGGTACTTGCCGGCGGCATCGCTCAGGCCGACCTTGGCCAGATACTCCCGGGCCCGCTCGCGGCGCTCGGCGCGGCGGGCCTGGGGGTGGGCCTTGGCCACCGCCAGGGCGACGTTGTCCACCACGGTGTACCAGGGGAACAGGGCGTAGTTCTGAAACACTACGGCCCGGTCGATGCCGGGGCCGTCGATGGTCACGCCGTTCCAGGCCAGGCGCCCGTCGCTGGGCGCTTCCAGTCCGGCGATCAGGCGCAGCAAGGTCGATTTGCCCGAGCCGCTCGGCCCGAGCAGGGTGAGGAAGGTGCCTTCCGGCACCTCCAGGCTCACCCGCCGCAGGGTGGTTTCCCCGGCGGCGTAGGCGAATGAGACGTCGGCGATGGACAGGCCGGCCGGGGCGGTGCCGGCCACCGCCGGCGCACGCGCGGGGGCAACGCTCACACTCACAGCACGTCCCTTTCCTTGAACTCCTTCAGGCGGGCCTGCCAGAACGGGTCCTTGGGGCTTTCCTTGGCCAGGGAGTCGAGGGCCTTCTTGTAGGGGCCGACCTCGAAGATCGGGTCCAGGGCGCGCTTGCCCTCGATGAACTCGGACCCGACCATGGTCAGCCAGAACTTCTGCACGCCCTTCACGTTGGGGTCGGAGCCCTGCTCCAGGTTGGGCGAGTAGTAGCCCTTTTCCAGCAGGGCGCGGTCGAGCTTGATGTACTTGGCGATGGCGTCGATGGTTTCCTTGCGGTTCTCGGCGGCGAACTTCTCGGCCTTGAGGATGGCGCGCAGGAAGCCCTGGACCACGGCTTCATCCTTGAGCTTGGCCGAGGTCACCACCAGGCGGCAGCAGGGGTGGCCCGGGGACAGGTCCCCGGAGCGCACCACGATCTTGAGGCCCTGCTGCTCGGCACGCAGGTCGTGGGGGCCCCACACCAGGCCGGCATCCACCTGGCCGGACTTGACCGCCTCGATCACCGCCGGCGGGTTCTTCAGTTCGAAGATGTGCAGGTCGTTCTTCCAGTTGATCTTGGCGTCCTTGAGGGCGCCGCGCAGCACCGCATCGCCGGAGGCCATGCGCACCGTGGCCACCTTCTTGCCCTTCAGGTCGTTGATGCTACGGATGGTGCCGGCCAGCTCGGGCTTGACCACCAGGGCCGCGTCCTGGCCCATGATGCCGCCGATGATCTTCAGGTCGGAGCCCTTGGAGTAGAACACCAGGGGCGCGGTGGTGCCGAAGGCGCCCACGTCCAGCTTGCCCGCCACCACGGCGTTGATGCCGTCGGCGGAGTTCTGGAACTCCACCAGGTCCACGTCCAGGCCTTCCTTCTTGAAGAAGCCCTGTTCCTTGGCGACGAAGAACTTGGCGTGGCCGGTCACCGGCAGGTAGCCCACCTTGACGGCGGTATCGGCCTGGGCGGCCAGGGGCGCCACGCCCAGGGCGAGGGCAGCGGCGGAGCCGACGGAAACGGCCAGGGAAAGCTGGCGCAACCGGGAGCGCAGGGTGCAGGCAAGCGTCATGAAACGTCCTTTCGAATCGGGAAGGCGGGGAAATCCACGGCCCGGACTCTAGGGACATCCGTTCATAACGCATACGAATAAATGGCGATTTGTTTATAACCCTGCGACACATAGCCACGGGGCACCGCCGCCCCGGCCCCGACCTCTACATCCTCGGGGCAATGCCTGCCCCGGCGCCTCCGCCGCGCGCCCAGGCCACGGAACAAAAAGGGTATTTGCTTATGCGCAACGCGGCTTTGGCGCCCTGCTCCCGCCTGCTAGGCTCAGGACTCGACACTATCCGTGGCATTCACTTGAAGGGGCGCCCATGAGCGAAACCACTCCACTCCCGGTCCTGATCGTGCCCGGCAAGGGCGGCAGCGAACCTGCCCACTGGCAAAGCTGGCTGGAACAGCAAGTGGGCGGCTGCCATCGCGTCGAGCAGCCGGACTGGAACGCCCCGGACCTGGCCGCCTGGGCCGAACGCATCGCCCGGCGCGCCCGCCAACTGGCCGAGCAGCACGGCGCCGCTCCCCTGGTGGTGGCCCACAGCTTCGGCTGCCTGGCCAGCGCCTATGCGGCCTTGCACCTGAACGCACCGATCGCGGCCGGGCTGTACGTAGCCCCGGCCAACCCGGCCCGCTTCGCCATTGCCCGCCCCGTCCTGGCCTGGCCCCTGCCCCGCCACGGGCTGCGCAGCGACCTGATCGCCAGCACCAACGATCCGTGGATGAGCACCGCCGACGCCGCCTGGCTGGCCGACGCCTGGGGCACTCGCCTGCAGGTGCTGGACGGTGCCGGCCACATCAACGTCGCTGCCGGCTTCGGCCCCTGGACGCTGCCCCTGGAGTGGATCGCCCACTCCCGGCGCCGCGCGGCCGACCTCGGCGCTCCCGCCGTCGCACCAGCCCCGGGGGCCTCTATGCTTATCGAAAATAATGATTTCATCCCACCGGCGGCGCCGGCCTACCCTGGCGGTGCGGCGTAAGGTCTCGGCCTGGCGCCGCGGGATGGACCCCGCGTTCATCGGACGTTCTGTTCTCTTCCTCTTGACCGCGCCCGGCAGGGACGGTCCTTGCGGAAACGGAGTGCCGCATCTCCGCATCCACCGCCGCACGGTCCGCCGTGCGGTTTTTTTTGCCACGACGATTCATGCGACACCACCCCGCAGCCCCCTTCCCGGCCTCCCTCGGCTTCGACGGCGAGGGCCGGACGACAACGCGGCCCGGGCTTGACGGCATTTATCGTTTGCTATTAGTCCCGATATGAGGCACAGTGCAACCCAGTGTTTTTTAAGTAGTTCTGCTGTTTTCCGATTTTTCGCCAGCGGGTTGTGGCCCGCACCTCTGCGAACCTTCGCGAACACTCCCCCGGTTTACCCCGCTGCCCGATCCTGGTTCCCGATCCAGGACATCTCATTGCCCCACCCAGGCAATGGCCGGACAGGCCAACAACAACGGTAAAGCGGCGCGCATAACCCACGCGTTTCGGCGGTATTGGTGTGAATGACGACGATGGTTTGTCGTCTCCCCCTCCAGCTCCGCACACCGGCCCCAGGGCTCCAAAACACTGCCCGCGAGAAATCCGCCGTTCCCGGCGCTTTCTCCGACCCGCAGGGTCAGCAGGACGGCGAGATTCGCCGGCCGCGCCAGGTCCGGATCGTTCCGGCATCGTGACCCACCTGTCACCCCCTACCGCATAACCCGGCAGCCCCCGGTTATCGCCCCCCGCTCGACTACCACGCCTGCCGCACTTCTGCGCACGGCGACAACGGTAGCGGGAATGGCGAGCCCCGGTGCCAGGCATGCCACGACCTTCAAGACTCATTGAAAACCGGCGTTAGGGAGCAAACCAATCTGCAAATTCAATTAGTAAGCAAGCAATGGAAAATCAACTCGAAAAGCTCAGAAGTGAAGCAAAGAAACTGTGCGCCCAGGCAGGCGTAGCGATCGTCCCCTACGGCAATGCCTGGTGGCTGGTCGGCAAGGGCATCAACCGCGTGGTTGGTGAGCTGGCGGGACTGTGCCCGTCGCAATTGATCCCGCTGCCGGTCATGGAGCGCTGAGGCCCCCGACCACCGCGGGTGGCATGACGCCGCAAGACGAAAAACCGGGCCCTGCGCCCGGTTTTTTATTGGCACCACACCCCGGGAGTGGCGGCAAGCTGGCCACCCCATACCGCCCCGCCCCGTTATCCCACCATGGTGGGCGCGCGAATGATGAATGCGCGCCGACACCGCCACCGCCCGTCGGGTGCGCTATCCTTCCGCCGTGCGGCGGCGCCCTGGCGCCCCTGGCGCAACCACCCCGGAGAGACGATGGAAGTGACTGCCGACTACACCACCAACGCCCCCTCGCGCGCCGAGGTCGATGCCCACGACGGTCCCCTCGTCATCGAGTTCGGCGCCCCCTGGTGCGGCCACTGCCGTGCCGCCCAAGCCCTGATCGCCACCGCCTTCGCCGGGCATCACCAGGTACGCCACCTGAAGATCGAAGACGGTCCGGGGCGCCGGCTGGGGCGCTCGTTCCAGGTCACCCTGTGGCCTACCCTGATATTCATGCACCACGGCCAGGAGATCGCCCGCCTGGTCCGCCCCGGCGATGCCGAGGCCATCGCCGCGGCACTGCGCCAGATCGACACCCCATGACCCCTTTGGACACCACCGCCCTGGACCGGGCCGGCTTGAACCTGCAGGCCGTTTTCAACCTCGACGCCCTGCCTGCCGACATGGCCGCGATGCTGCGCGAGCGCTTCGATCCGGCCCGCCGCTATCGCCAGCTGATCCTGATCGGCCACGGCGGAAAAACCCTGTGGGATGCGGTCCAGGCCTCGGGGATCGCTTCGGACAACCCGATCGACGACTTCAGCGCCGCCACCGTCACCCAATGCCTGGCCGCCCAGTTCCCCGGGCTGGACCAGCAAGTCATCTACCCGAGCGATGCCCCCATCGGCCTGCAGGCCCTGGGCGCCCTGGCGGGCTGGCATCATCCCTCGCCGTTGCGCATCGGCATCAACGAACGCTGGGGCACCTGGTACGCCTACCGCGTCGTGGTGCTGGCGGACAGCGATCTGGAGCCCTCACGCCCCGAACAGCGCCCATCCCCCTGCGCCAGCTGCCAAAGCCAGGCCTGCATCGCCGCCTGCCCCGCAGACGCCCTGCAGGACGGGGAATTCTCCCTGCCCAAGTGTATTGCCTACCGCAGGCAGGCCGATTCCCTCTGTCGCACTACCTGTCTGGCCCGGATCAGTTGCCCGGTGGGCAGCGAACATCGCTACAGCGATGCCCAGCTTTTCCATACCTACTCGCGGTCGCTGCAGGCCATCGCGCAATACTGCTGAGTTTCGTAAAGCGCCCCGGGCATCCAGGTGCCTGGGGCGCCCGCCCATTCGGGGGAAAAGGCCATAGGCCGAATGGCGTTTGCACCGCCCCTCTCCCTTGGCTATGTTGAAACGCCGGAGCGCACCGATCGTCCCGATCACCGGAGTACATGGCCATGACACGACTGCAGCGTTTTTCCACTTTCCTGTTCGCCCTGGGCATGGCGTTCATGTTCGGCTGTGCCTCGACGGCGAAGCAGGAAGGCACGGGCGAATACTTCGAAGATTCGTACATCACCACCAAGGTCAAAGCCGCCCTGCTGGCCGAACCTGCCTTGAAATCCTTCGAGATCAACGTCGAAACCTACAAGGGCATCGTCCAGTTGAGCGGCTTCGTCAGCACCCAGGCCGATATCAGCAAGGCGCTCGAGGTCACCCGCGGCGTCAAGGGGGTGAAATCGGTCAAGAACGACATGCGGCTCAAATAGGGTCTGGCCGGGCTTGGCGTAACGCCGGACCGGCGCCCCGCCAAGCCACGGCTGTCCGCCCCATTCAGCCCGGGCTAACAATCCGCATCGCCAGCCGCTGCGGCCTCGACCGGCCAGCCCCCGAGGACGAACGCGATCCGGGGCGGCCGATAGCCCATGACCGCCGGCCGCCTGTTGGATTCGACGCTCCCACGACATCGCCCAGGCCCTTTATCGGCGCCTTTTCCGGCCGCTCCCGTTGCCTGCGCCTATACTCGTGTGAGGTAAGCCCATAGGGAGGCGTCATGGTGCGGCACTTGATCCTGGTGATTCCATTGGCCTGGCTCGGCCTTGTCGCCGCCACGTCGGCCCAGCCCCAACTCGATGCCGGACACGGCGAGTTGCTCTACGCGACGCACTGCATCGCCTGCCACAACGTGCAGGTCCATTGGCGCGACCAACGCCGCGTCGTCGATCAGGCCAGCCTGTTGGCCGAAGTGCAACGCTGGCAGGACAACGCCCACCTGGAATGGAGTGAGGACGATGTCGCCGACGTGGCGCACTACCTGAATTTGCACCATTACCACTTTCCCGCCGCCGACTGAACGGAACCCGGGACGTGCCGCCCCCTGCCGCAGCCCACCCCTGGTGGCTTGAGCCCCACCCCCCGGGCAATGCCGACCAGGCCGGCAATCCCACCGGGCTTTCGCCAAGCGAAGCCGCCGAGCGGCTGGAACGCTTCGGCCCCAACCTGTTTCGCGAGCGCCAGCGCAAGTCCCTGCTACGCCAATACCTGAGCCGCTTCAAGAATCCCCTGGTGCTGATCCTGCTGATGGCCAGCGCCGTGTCGGCGTTCACCGGGGAAGTCACCAATTTCCTGATCATCGGCTGCATCGTCCTGCTGAGCGTCACCCTGGACTTCGTCCAGGAGTACCGCGCCAACGCGGCGGCGGAAAAATTGCGCCATTCGGTTTCGGTGCGGGCCACCGTCATCCGCGCCGGCCAGACCCGGGATATCGCCGCCACCGAGGTGGTGCCCGGGGACGTGGTGCTGCTCGCCGCCGGCGATCTGATTCCGGCCGACGGCATCGTTCTCGATGCCCGGGATTTCTTCGTCAAGCAGGCGCTGCTGACGGGGGAATCCTATCCCGTGGAAAAACGGCCGGGCATGCCGGCGAAATCGGCCACCGACCTGGACGAAGCGACCAACGCGGTGTTCATGGGCACCTCGGTCATCAGCGGCAGCGCCCGGATGCAGGTGGTGCAGACCGGCGCCGCCACCGCCATCGGCGCCATCGCCGACAGCATTTCCCGGCCGGCGGCGCCGACCTCCTTCGAGCTTGGCACCCGCCGCTTCGGCATGCTGATCATGCGCCTGACGGTGTTGATGGTGATGTTCGTGCTGCTGGTGAACGCCTGGTTCCACCGGCCCCTGCTCGAATCGTTCCTGTTCGCCGTGGCCCTGGCCGTCGGGCTGACGCCGGAGCTGCTGCCGATGGTGGTTTCGGTGACCCTGGCCCGGGGCGCCCTGCGCATGGCGGGCAAGCAGATGATCGTCAAAAGGCTGTCCGCCATCCAGGACCTGGGCTCCATGGACGTGCTATGCACCGACAAGACCGGCACCCTGACCGAGGCCAAGATCCGCCTCGAACGGCACGTGGATACGGCGGGCCAGCCCAGCGACCGGGTGCTGGAATTGGCCTACTTCAACAGCTTCTACGAAACGGGACTGAAAAGCCCCCTGGACGAAGCCATCCTGGCCCACCGGCACATCGAGCTTGGCGCCTGGAAAAAAATCGACGAGGTGCCCTTCGACTTCGAGCGTCGCCGCGTTTCCGTGCTGATCGACAACGGCACCAGCCGCTGGCTGGTGGTGAAGGGCGCGCCGGACGAGATCGTCGGGCTCTGCACGCGCTACGAGGCGGAAGGCGCCGAACTGCAATGCCGCCTGGACGAGGCCGCCCAGGCGGCCATCCATGCCCAGTACAGTGGTTTGGAGGCGGAAGGCTTCCGGGTTCTGGGCATCGCCTGGCGCCCGGTGCCCCTGGACCATCCCCACGCCGTGGTGGACGACGAAAGCGAACTGGTACTGGCCGGCTTCGCCGCCTTTCTCGATCCGCCCAAGGCCAGCGCGGCGGCGGCGCTGGGGGCGCTCAAGCAGGCCGGCGTGGCGATCAAGATCGTCACCGGCGATAGCGACCTGGTCACCCGGCACGTCTGCACCCAGCTGGGGATTCCGGTCACCGGGCTGCTCACCGGCAAGGACATCGCCCAATTGGACGACCACGCCCTGGGCGCCCGGGTCGACACCGCCAACCTCTTCTGCCGGGTCAATCCGGCCCAGAAGAACCGGGTGATCCAGGCCCTCAAGGCCCGGGGCCACGTGGTCGGCTACCTGGGCGACGGCATCAACGACGCCCCGCCCCTGCATTCGGCGGACGTGGGCCTGTCGGTGGATTCGGCGGTGGACGTGGCCAAGGAGGCGGCCGACATGATCCTGCTCAAGCAGGACCTGCAGGTGCTCCACGAGGCCGTGCTGGAAGGCCGGCGCACCTTCGGCAACATCATGAAGTACATCATGATGGGTACCAGCTCCAACTTCGGCAACATGTTCAGCATGGCCGGCGCCGCCCTGTTCCTGCCCTTCCTGCCGATGCTGCCGACCCAGATCCTGCTCAACAACATCCTCTACGACGTCTCCGAGGTGCCGATCCCCCTGGACAAGGTCGATGCGGCGGAAATCAGCCATCCCCGGGTGCTCGACCTGGCGTTCATCCGCAACTTCATGCTGGTGATCGGCCCGATCAGCTCCCTGTTCGACTTCCTCACCTTCTACGTCATGCTGGCGGTGCTGCAGGCCGACGAAGCGCTGTTCCACACCGGCTGGTTCGTCGAGTCGCTATGCACCCAGGTGCTGGTGATCTTCGTCATCCGCACCCGGGGCAATCCCCTGAAGAGTCGGGCCCACCCCCTGCTCACGGCCACCTCCCTGGCGGTGGTGGGCAGCGCCATACTGCTGCCGTTCACCCCGCTCGGCACCTATTTCGGGTTCGTGCCGCCCCCTGCCATGTTCTACGCCATCCTCGGCGCCATGGTGTTCGCCTATCTGGCTATCGTCGAACTGGCCAAGCGCGGTTTTTACCGCTGGTATGGCAACGCGCACCGCCCCCGGGCCACGCAGTAAGATTTGTCGGCCAAGCGGCGCAGTCAGCCGGAAACCGCCAGATCCGACCGCGGTGCGGCGAGCCCGCCGGCCTGGGCGACGATCTCGAAGGAGCGCAGCCGGGCGGCGTGGTCGTAGATCTGGGCCGTGACCATCACCTCGTCGGCCCCGGTCTGGGCGATCAGGTCGTCCAGACCGGCCCGCACCGTGGCGGCATCGCCGACCACCGAGCAGGACAGGGATTCGTTGGCGAAGGCCAGCTCCCCCGGGGTCCAGCGCGACTCGTCGAAATCGCCCGGCGGTTCGAGCAGGCCGCGCACGCCCCGGGCCATGTTGGCGAAGCGGGTGCGCAACGAGCTGAACAGGAAATGGGCCTCCGCGTCCGTATCGGCGGCGATGGCGTTGGCCCCCACCATCACGTAGGGCTGCTCCAGCACCGCCGAGGGCTGGAACTGCTCCCGGTAGAGATCCACGGCACGGAGCAGGAAGCGCGGCGCGAAGTGGGAGGCAAAGGCGAAGGGCAGCCCCAGCCGGGCGGCCAGTCCGGCGCTGTAGAGGCTGGAGCCGAGCAGCCAGATCGGCACGTTCAACCCGGCGCCGGGCACGGCCCGTACTGGCTGGTCGGGACTGGCCGGCTGAAAGTAGGACTGGAGTTCGAGCACGTCCTGGGGAAACGTCTCGTCGCTGCCAACCAGGTTGCGGCGCAGGGCCCGGGCGGTGAGTTGATCGGTGCCCGGCGCGCGCCCCAGGCCCAGGTCGATGCGCCCCGGGTAGAGGGATTCCAGGGTGCCGAACTGCTCGGCAATGACCAGGGGGGCGTGGTTGGGCAGCATGATGCCGCCGGCCCCGACCCGCAGGGTGGTGGTGGCCGCCGCCACGTGGCCGATCGCCACCGCGGTGGCGGCGCTGGCGATGCCGGCCATGTTGTGGTGCTCCGCCAGCCAGTAGCGCAGGTAACCCCAGCCCTCGGCATGCTGGGCCAGATCCCGGGTATTGCGCAGGGCCTGGGCCGGCGTGCTGCCGGCCACCACCGGGGCCAGGTCGAGAATGGAAAGGCGCAGCGGCGCGGACGGGGAAGGAGAAGAAGCGTCGGTCATGGCGTGGGGCCCGAAAAAGGAAAAGGCGGGGGAGACCGCGACATACCGGGGCGCGCGACGGCGTACGGCATGGGCCGCGCCGCGACGTCGGTCGCCAAGGAATGCCCCGAATTTACGGCTGAGTCGTGACAGGGCGAACAGTTCCGCACGCCCTGGGGTAAGGCACGCATTTTATGCCCGGGGCCGCCCGCGTCGCGTACCCCTGTGCCGGCCCGCACCGGCTATCCGGCCGGATGACCCAGCCCCGCCGGCGTAGCGCGCATCCGGCCGTGAAGCAACGTTGCCCCCCACCGCTGCCAGCCCTCCGCATCGTCCGGGATGGTGAGCAGGAAAACGTCAGGCTGAACACGCGGAACCGCGCCGCTGGGCGCCACGTGCTGCAACGCAGCAGCAGCCAGCCTTTCCGGGCCTTGCCATCCCCGTGACCGCCCTATTCCAGCCGGGTTTTGCCATCATGCTGCTTGACAGCAAGCCCGCCGCCCCCGATAGTTAACGGCTTAGCAAGAGCCGCAGGTTCTTGAGAGCTGCTGGATGAAAGGCTTTTTGATCCGTTGGTCGCCCGTTCGAATATCGCCCGACCCACCAAGAATACAAAGGGAATAGCCAGGCTGCGGTCTGGCTATTTTCGTTTCCAGCCGCTCGCCGCAACCCGCCCGGTTACTTGCCGGTCCACCTCTTGCCCCGTTTGCGGTCGCGCCCCGAGCGCGGCTGCCCGCAACGCAGCGCGCCACCCTGCATCTCTCGCGCCGCTCACGCCTGTTGTCAGGCGCGCCACCCACATCCTCTTTCGGCCCGCCGCATCTCGCGCCGATCATGCCAGCCCGTCCCAGGCGCCCCTTGCGCCTCCGGCCAGCCGGCTCACTGCTTGCCATGGCGGAGGCAGGCCCGTCCAGCCCGGTGCTACCCGCACGGTGCTGGCACAACGACAAGGAGCCCGAACATGGCTAAGGAAGAACTGATCGAAATGGAAGGCGCCGTCACCGAGGTGCTGCCCGACGGCCGCTACCGCGTGACCCTGGAAAACGGCCACAACCTTATCGCCTACGCTGGCGGCAAGATGAAGAAGAACCACATCCGCATCATCGCCGGCGACGCCGTGACCCTGGAAATGTCGGCCTACGACCTGAGCAAGGGCCGCATCACCTTCCGCCACCTGCCCGGCCGCGCCCCCGGGGCCCCGGCGGCACGCCCGCCGCAGCGGCGTCGGTAATCCGTCGGTAAGCGCCTGCAGACGTACAGCAGACCAACAAAAAGGCCCTTGCCGGCAAACCGGCAAGGGCCTTTTTGTTTCGGGTTCGGCCTGGGGCACTCCACTGCCCTGGGCGCGCGTATGTCCGGCGGACCGGCGAACATGGCTACTCGAAACACCGCGCCCAGAGCCAATCTCCAGACCTTCATGCCCAAGATCAAGCAATGGCGCGGATCTCCAAGGCAACCTCGTGAAGAATGGCGCCCAGCCTTGCTTTCCGGTCAGGGCACCCCAGGCAAGCGGGAAAAACTACAGGCTGGTGCGCACCGAGCGCAGCAAAGCCTCGCTCATCTCGTCGTACAGGTCGCACACCGAGGTAGCGCCGAATTCTTGCAGCCAGCCCCGTTCCGCCGGCGTGTTGGCGGTGGCGATGATGGCAATGCGCGGGTTGATGGCCCGGGCGGTCATGCAGATGCGCATTTTGTCCGGCAGGGCGGTGTTGGTCACAACCAGCACCCGGGCCTCGGCCACGCCGGCGGCGGCCAGCACGTCCTCCCGGCCGGCGTCGCCATAGACGGCGCTGATGTCCGGGTTGTCCAGCCCGCGCACCTCCTCGACCCGCTCCACCGCCTGGTCGATGGCGCTCAACGGCAGGCCGGCCTCGGCGCAGCGGCGCACGAAGCGGCCGCCCACCTTGCCCAGGCCGGTGACGATGACGATGGGCCCCTCGCCGTGGGGTTCGGCGGATACCGGCGGCGGCGCGGCCACCCGCGGCGACTCCTCCACCGGGGCCAGGCCCCGGGCAGCACGGCGGGCGTCGAGGCGCGCCTCGATCCAGGGGGTTATGCGGAACAGCAAGGGGTTGAGGGCGATCGACAGGATCGCCGCCACCACCAGGATGCCGAGGCCCTCGTCGGGCAGCACCCCCAGGGCGCGGCCCAGGGAGGCGAGGATGAAGGAGAACTCGCCGATCTGGGACAGGCCCACCGCCACGGTCAGCGCCGTGCGCCGGGTGTCGCGCAGCAGGGCGACGATGGCCAGGGCGGCCAGGGGCTTGGCGATCAGCACGATGCCCAGGGAAGCGAGCAGGATCCACGGCTGCTCCAGCACCACCCTGGGGTCGAACAGCATGCCGATGGAAACGAAGAACAGGGCCGAGAACACGTCGCGGAACGGCGCCATGTCGGCGGTGGCCTGGGGGCCGAAGCGGGACTGCCCCACCACCAGGCCGGCGAAGAAGGCGCCCAGGGCCACCGAGACGTGGAACACCTCGGCGGCGAGCATGGCCACGCCCAGGGCGATGACGAACACGGTGAGGGTGAACAACTCGGTGGAATGGGCGCGGGCGATGCGCTCCATGATCGGCGAGACGAAGCGGTTGCCCACCAGCCAGACCAGGGCGGCGAACAGGGCGGCCTTGCCCAGGGCCAGCCCCAGGGAGGCGAACACGGCGCCGGCCGAGGTCTGCTCCACCGCCAGGGCCGGCAGCACCACCAGGGCCACCACGGTGAACAGGTCTTCCACGATCAGCCAGCCCACGGCCACGTGGCCGTCGCGGCTGGACAGGCGGTTCTGATCCACCAGCATGCGCATCAGCACCACCGTACTGGCCACCGACAGGGCCATGCCGAACACCAGGCCGGCGCTGTGATCCCAGCCGAAGGACCGTGCCAGGGCCCAGCCGGCCACGGTGGCCACGGTGCTCTGCACCACCGCCCCGGGCACGGCGATGCGCCACACCCGGATCAGCTCCTGGGGATGGAAGTGCATGCCCACGCCGAACATCAGCAGGATCACACCGATTTCCGCCATCTCGGTAGCCAGCTTGGTATCGGCCACGAAACCCGGGGTATGAGGGCCGGCGATGATGCCGGCGATCATGTAGCCCACCAGGGTGGAAAGCCCCAGGCGCTGGGTGATCCAGCCGAAAACGAGGGCCAGGGCGAGACCGCCGGATAGCGTGATGAGTATCGGGAAATCGTGCATCGTCGGGATAAGGTGGGGGAAAACGGTGGAAGGACTGGCGGCGGCGAACGACCCTCGCGAAAACCGTGCAGGCACACGGCGACCGCCGCCCGGCCTGGCATTCCGCCCACAGGGGGGCGCAGGGCGCGCGGCGATCATGACAGATGGAGAATAAAACACGATGACCGGCCCCGCTGTAACAAAGCGTAGGCCAGCCCTTATTCCAGGCGCTCATATGCTAGGAGATAAATGTTCGTTGGCCCGCCCTACCCCGGCGCCCATACTCACCGCCTCGCTTGGCGCCCCCGCCGCCTGGCCCGGTGAACACGGCCCGGACCAGGCCCGCCCCGACCGCCGCCCCGAACAATCTGGAGTTTTTCTGGAGTTTTCCCCCGCCATGGGCCACGCCGACCGCCATCTGTCCCCCTCGTCCGTCCCCGCCTCCGACGCCCCCTACTGGGATGCTGCCCTGGAAACCCAATCCCGGGCCAATTGGGACGCTCTCAAGCTCGACCTGTTGCAGCGTCACCTGCGCCACGCCTACGCCGGTTCGCCCTACTACCGGGCCGCCTGGGACGCCGCCGGGGTGCACCCGGACCAGGTGAAAAGCCTAGACGACATCCGCCGCTTTCCCTTCATCACCAAGCAGACCCTGCGCGAGCGCCAGCTCGCCGCCCCGCCCTTCGGCGACCTGGTGGCGGTGCCCGAGCGCGACATCGTGTACATCTCCGCCTCCAGCGGCTCCACCGGCATCCCCACCGCCTCCCCGTTCACCGCCCGGGATTTCGACGACTGGATGGACTACGAGGCGCGCCAGTTCTGGTCCTCCGGCCTGCGCCCGGAAGACCGCTACTGCCACTCCCTCAACTTCTCGCTGTTCGTCGGCGGCCCCTGCGTGCTCGGCGCGCAAAAGCTCGGCGCCCTCTCCATCCACGCCGGCACCGTGCCCAGCGAGCGGCTGCTGACCATCGCCCGCCAGTTCCAGGCCACCGCCATCTGGACCACTCCCTCCTACGCCTGGTACCTGGGCGAGACGGCCAAGAAGGAAGGCATCGACCCGAAGAAGGATCTGGCGATCAAACGCATCTTCGTCGCCGGCGAGCCCGGCGGCTCGATCCCCGAAACCCGCAACCGCATCGAAGAACTGTGGGGCGCCTCGGTCTATGACTACTACGGCCTCTCCGACATCTTCGGTTCCTGCGCCGGCATGTGCGAGGAAAAGCACGGCCTGCACTGGGCCGAGGACCACATCCTGGCCGAAGTGCTCGACCCGGAAACCGGCGAGCCGGTGGCCGAGGGCGAGCGCGGCGAGCTGGTGCTCACCACGTTGAAGAAGAGCGCCCGCCCCATGGTCCGCTTCCGCAGCGGCGACATCGTCTCGTTCACCAGCGAGCCCTGCGCCTGCGGCCGCACCTCCCAGCGCCTGCTCGGCGTCCACGGCCGGCTCGACGACATGCTCATCATCAAGGGCGTGAACCTCTTCCCCAGCGACGTGGAAGCCGTCGCCCGCAAAGACCACGACCTGACCGGCGAATACAAGCTGGTGGTGGAGCGCATCGACCACCTGGACCACCTGACCGTGGAAGTGGAGCGGGCCGCCAGCTACAAAGGCAGCGACACCAACCTGGCCGAGCGCTTCGCCAAGCACCTCAAGTCGGTTACCGGCGTGCTGCCGGCGGTCACCATCCTCCCCCCGGACACCCTGCCCCGGGCGACCCACAAGGCCAAGCGTGTGGAGGATCGGCGTAGTGGGGTGTGGGCCTGAAGCATCAGCTCAGCTTTTAAGCTGCTGGCGCCGCTTTGCGGGCGGCCGCCAGCCCCAAGGTAAAACGCACCTGCCATAACGCAGGCACGGCCCCTCTCCCCCTTCGCTCCCGCCGAGCAGCGCAGCCTGCCCGGGGGGATGTCGGCGAGGACTGTCCGAGGCCGCAGGCCGAGTTCCGCAGCCGCCCCGGGGTGGAGAGCAGCGCAGGGCACCGGCGGGCCAGCCTTATCGGCCCGGCGGCGGGGGCGCAGGGGTCGCCTTTTCTTTGGTGACTTTCTTTTGGCGACGCAAAAGAAAGTCACTCGCCGTCAGGGCGAAACACAGCGCCAACACCAGCACATACGCCTGGCAGAATCGCCGGCACTCAAAACCACATCCCTCACCGAGCGCTGCCGCAAGCGGAAACGCTGCGTTTCGCCTGGACGGCGAGCCACTTTCTGTCCGGCGACAGAAAGTGGCCAAAGAACGCCGTGCCCGCTCCCCCGCCGGCAGACCAAACAACCGGTCTGCCGGTTCCCTGCGCTACTCGCCCGGGACGGGGGCTGCGGAACTCGGCCTGCGGCCTCAAACAGTCCTCGCCCTTTTCCGTCCCGGCCGGCGTTGCTCGGCGGCGGAGAAGGGCACAAAGGGGTACTCAACTTGAAGCACTGCCCGAGAAGCCACGTCTGGTGAGGCGTTTGGAGGCATGCCTTTGTAGGACCGCTCCGGTACTTGGTTTCCGGGCATGCTCCTTGTAGATATAGTATTGACGCGGGTTTCCAGGCTATGCGCAAGGGAATATGACCAAGGAGGCGCGAAGATGAGAGTGCAGCGTGCGCCCTCCACCACCACTCAACTGCCCTCTTCAAGCGCCTCCTAAACTGCCGCCCCAATCCCCGGCACGGCCCCATTCCCCCTTCGCCCCCGCCGAGCAGCGCAGCCGGCCCGGGGGGATGTCGGCGAGGACTGTCTGAGGCCGTAGGCCGAGTTCCGCAGCCGCCCCGGAACGGCGAGCAGCGCAGGGTACCGCCGGGCCAGCTTCATCGGCCCGGCGGCGGGGGCGCAGGGGTCGCCTTTTCTTTGGTGACTTTCTTTTGGCGACCCAAAAGAAAGTCACTCGCCGTCAGGGCGAAAGGCAGCGCCAACACCAGCACTCACGTTCGGCGAAACCACCAACACAAAAACCCATACCACCAAGCCAGCGGGATCAGTTCCGCCCGGGGACCTCGATGTAATGGGAAGCCAGCCATTCCCGGTCCAATTCCCAGCGCACATCCTTGATGCCCGGCTGGGCGAGGACAATGGCGCGGGCTTCGGACTGGACCGCGCCCAAGCGCTGCTGGGCGGAGATGAAGGCGGGGTTGTTCGGGTCTTTCGTGTTCAGCTCGGGAAACAGCACGCCCAGGGCCTTGAACGCCGGCACTTCGGTGTTGCGCGGGGTGCTCAGGTAGGCGGTGTCACCCACCACTTTCAAGACCCGGAACTGGTAGGGATAGGCCTTGAGGGCCTCGCTGCCCTGGGTCTCGATCGCCCGGGTCAGCTCCCGGGAGTGGGAATCGGGGGCCCGGATGTACCAGTCCAGGCCGACGAGAAAGAGCAGGACGAGGGCGATCCAGTAGCGTTTTTTCATAGCGATCCTCCGACGAGGGGTGCAGGGCCGGGCCGGCCCCGGCGAAACCGGGGCGACAGCTAGCGCCGCACGCCGGTACCCACCGGCAGTTCGGCGAACCAGTTGATGAAGCGCATCACGTCGGCCCCCTGGTAGATGGCGCCATGCTGCGGGCAGAGCATGTCGATGGGCAAGCGGCTGACCCGTTCGCACCAGTCGAGCTTGGCCTCGTTGGAGCCCATCCAGCGCTGGTGGAAGCCCTGGGCATGGGGGATGTGGCGGTCGAAATCGCGCACGTAGAGATCGCTGCCGGGTGGCAGCAGGGCGGCGCCCACGTCGCCGGTGAACAGAAGCTTGGCCTTGCGGTCGTAGAGGTGGAAGTTGCCCGAGGAGTGCAGGTAGTGGGCCGGCAAGGCCTCCAGGGCCAGGCTGCCCAGGCGGATCGTCTCGCCTTCGTCCGGGATGTTGACGAAGGTCTGGTCGGTGCCGCCGAAGTGGGGCACGAACTCGGACCACAGCCAGCTCAGGTGGCACTTCAGGGCCGGATTGAACTCCAGCCACAGGGCCAGGGAGGAAATGATGTCCGGGTCCTGGTGGGAGGCGAAGATGGCCTCGATGCACTGGGGGTCCGTGTGCATGGTCAGGGCCGAGAACACCGCGGCGAAGATTTCCGAGCCGCCCGGATCGGTGAGCAGGGAGCGGTCCCCGTCCGAGATCAGGTATTCGTTGGTATCGATCAGGTAGTTGGGGCGTTCCGGATCCCGGGCCACCACGGCCCACTGATGGCTGCCCTCCTGATAGATCACGGTGGTTTTTTTCATGGTTCTGCTCCCAGGGCGGGTGGTGTGTCGTGGTGCGTCAGCGGGCGACATCGCTGCGCAGGGTTTTCAGGATGCCGAGAATGGACAGGATGGCCGCTTCGATCTCGTCCGCCACCTGGCGCAGGTCGCCCCCCAGGGTGCTGGCGTAGACCGCCTCGATCTTGGCCGCCCGGGACAGGGCGACGCCGGTGCCGCACAGGCGCAGGGCCTGGTCCAGGTGCTTGCGCAGGTCGCACCAACGTTCGGCGCTTTCATCGTCGATCCGCCGCCGCGCGGTATCGATCCGCTGCTTGGCGTCGGCAATGGCGGCGGAGGCCGGGGACTTGGGGTCGATGGCGTCCAGATGGGCGCGGTGGCGCCGTACCCGCGCCGACCCGGCGACGGTGTGCACCAGGGACGCAATGAAGCGGTCCAGATCCTGCATCTGCAGGTCGAGCTGACCGCTGAAACGGCGTAGTTCGGCCGAAACCACCTGGAAACCGCTGGCCTGCCTGCCGGCCTGCTTGGCCACGATCATGGCGTTGATCGCCACCAGGTTCACCCGGCGGGAAACGCCGATCACCTGGCGGACGCCTTCGTTGACTTCAACCACCAGGCGCAGCGGCTCGTTCGCGGCCGCAGGCTGTGAAAACAGGGATGCCATACTCATCAATGCTCATTGGCTGCGATCCGCAGGAGCCGTCGGGTGATGGAGGCCCAGCCCTGTTCAAGCGGCGCCCGTATGCCATCGGCTTCGGGGCGCCATGCTTCGCAGCACCTTGTTCTTGGAATTGTTCTACGGTGCCAGGGCGGGGGCGTACGCCGCTCTCCCCAGCAGCTGCCGCCCGTCCTGTAATACGGGCGTAATGTTAACAGATGAACTTCCTGGCACGCTGACTGGAGCGACAGCCGGTACCCCCTGCTGCCGGCACAACACGGGCATCGCCCGGGCATCGCGCCACGGCGCGCCCGGGCCGACGCCCCGTCCTCAAGCCTGCCCCCCCAAGCCCCGCGCCAGCGCCAGGCTATGATGGACGGCCCGGGTTCGCCTCCAGCGCCATCCGTCTCCAGCACCACCTTGCCGGTCGCCATGTCCATCCTCCCCGCCCTTCGCAACGCTGCCCGCCGGCTCAAGCAGGAGGCCCTGACCGTCTATTTCATCGCCCGGGACCCGCGTACCCCCTGGCTGGTGCGCCTGCTCGCCCTGGCGGTGGCGGCCTATGCCGCCAGCCCCATCGACCTGATCCCGGACTTCATACCGGTGCTCGGTTACGTCGACGACCTGCTCCTGCTGCCCCTGGCCATCTGGCTCATCCTCAAGCTGGTGCCGGCCGAGATCCTCGCCGCCAGCCGGCAGCGCGCCGCCGCCCTGGCCGAGCGGCCCACCAGCCGGACGGCGGCCCTGTGCATCGTGGTCCTCTGGCTCGCCGCCCTGGGCGGGCTGGGCTACTGGTGGCTGGCTCAAGCCGCGGCCTGAGCCAGCCACCGCCCCGAAATTCCAGCGCTCCGACGTTCCCGTCGTGCCTTCCGGCCCCCGCCTTGCGGGGGCTTTTTCATGCACATCGATATTCAGCGCGGCTTCATAACCAAAGAAAAAAACCGTCGTTCCCGCCCGGCCAGGCCCTCTCCAGAATCGCTCCACCCAGCCCCATCCGGGGCCCACGGATTCATCGACCGATCGCAAGGAGCGCCCCATGTCCATCCAATCCATCAACTCCCGCAACCAGTTCCGCGGCAAGGTGCGGGAAATCATCGAAGGCCCGGTGGTTTCCGAAGTCGACGTGGAAACCCCCTTCGGCACCGTCACCTCGGTGATCACCACCCGTTCGGTCAAGGAGCTGGACCTCAAGCCCGGCGTCGAGGTGCTGGCCGTGGTCAAGGCCACCGAAGTGTCCATCGCCAAGCTGTAAGGGGCCGCCGCCATGAAGATCGTCGGCATCGCCGGCAGCCCCTCCGGCTCGTCCCGCTCCACCGCCCTGCTCGGCCACATCGGCCAGCGCCTGGCGGAAGACGGCCATACCTGGTCGGTGATCCCGGTGCGCCACCTGCCCGCCGGGGATCTCATCGCCGGGCGCAGCGACGGCGAGGCGATCCAGGCCGCCCTGGCCGAGATCGCCGCCGCCGACGGCCTGGTGATCGCCACTCCGGTCTACAAGGCGGCCTATTCCGGCCTGCTCAAGACCTTTCTCGACCTGCTGCCGCAGAAGGCGTTCGAGGGCAAGGCGATCCTGCCGGTGGCCTCCGGCGGCTCCCTGGCCCACGCCCTGGCCATCGACTACGCCCTGCGCCCGGTGCTGACCACCTTGGGCGCCCGCATCGCGGTCGCCGGCGTGTTTGCCGAAGACGTCCAGCTACGGGTCCTCGACGGTGCGCTACACCTGGAAGCCGCTCTGGCCGAGCGTCTCGACGAGGCCCAGCGGCACTTTGCCGAGGCCCTCGCCTGGGGTCGCCCCGCCCCGGCCTCGGCTCCGGCTGCCGCCTCGCCCCGGTGGCACCAAGCTCCCCTCCCCGCAGCCTCCGAGCCGGAGTTTGCCCTGGCGACCTGAGCCTGGCCGCCCGCCCCCTGCCGTCCTGTTTTTCCCACAAACGCCCGCCCTCACAAACGGAGCCTCCATGACCCGTCCTACCATCCCGTCGCGTCAACGCCTGACCCGGCTTGCCCGCCGCCTGGGCAAAGCCCTCGCCCCCGCCGTCCTGGTCCTGGGCACCGCCCTCGCCCACGCTCCGGCCGCCCTGGCCCAGACCACCGCACCAGCCAGCGCCGCCAAGGAGTTGCGCATCGGCTACCAGAAGTACGGCACCCTGGTGATCCTCAAGGCCAAGGGCAGCCTGGAAAAACGCCTGGCGCCCCTGGGGGTGGCGGTGAAGTGGACCGAGTTCCCGGCCGGGCCCCAACTGCTCGAAGGGCTCAACGTCGGCAGCATTGACTTCGGCACCACCGGCGAGGCGCCGCCGATCTTCGCCCAGGCCGCCGGGGCCAACCTGGTGTACGTGGGCAACGAGCCGCCGGCGCCGGTGGCCGAGGCCCTGATCGTGCCCAAGGAGTCGCCGGTGAAGACCGTGGCCGACCTGAAGGGCAAGAAGGTGGTGCTCAACAAGGGCTCCAACACCCACTACCTGCTGGTCAAGCTGCTGGAAAAGGCCGGCCTCAAGTATTCCGACGTGCAGGTCGCCTTCCTGCCCCCGGCCGACGCCCGGGCCGCCTTCGAGGCCCGCCAGGTGGATGCCTGGGCCATCTGGGACCCGTTCCTCGCCGCCGCCGAGAAGCAGATCGGCGCCAAGGTGGTGGCCGACGGCAGCGGCGTGGTGCCCAACCACCAGTTCTACCTGGCCGCCCGGCCCTACGCCGAGGCCCGCCCCGACGTCGTGAAGATCGTCCTCGACGAGCTGGACAAGGTGGACCAGTGGGGCAAGAAGAACCCGGCCGAGGTGACCGCCCTGCTGGCGCCCCAGCTCGGCCTGGACGCCGCCATCGTCGACCTGGCGGTGCGCCGCTACAGCTACGGCGTGCACCCGATCAGCGACGAGGTGGTGGCCCAGCAGCAGAAGGTGGCCGACGTCTTCCACGAGCTGAAGCTGATCCCCAAGCCGATCCGCATCAGCGACGTGGTGTGGCAGCCGAAAAAATAACGACCGCTCCCCAACCGTTCCCTTCCATTCCCTTATTCCGGAGCACGGCATGAACATTTTCTGGTTTCTCCCCACCCACGGTGACGGCCGCTACCTGGGCACCACCCACCAGGCCCGGGCGGTGGACCACCACTACCTGAAGCAGATCGCCCAGGCCGCCGACGAACTGGGCTACGGCGGCGTGCTGATCCCCACCGGCCGCTCCTGCGAGGATTCGTGGACCGTGGCCTCCAGCCTGATCCCGGTGACCCGCCGCCTCAAGTTCCTGGTGGCCCTGCGCCCCTCCACCATCTCCCCCACCGTCTCGGCCCGGGTGGCCGCCACCCTGGACCGGCTGTCCGAAGGCCGCCTGCTGGTGAACGTGGTGGCCGGCGGCGACCCGGTGGACCTGGAGGCCGACGGCACCTGGCTGTCCCACGACGAACGCTACGAGGCCGCCGACGAGTTCCTCACCATCTGGCGCGACCTGCTCTCGGGCAAGGAGGTGAACTTCGACGGCAAGCATTACCAGGTGAAGGGCGCCAAGCAGCTCTTCCCGCCGGTGCAAAAACCCCATCCGCCCCTCTACTTCGGCGGCTCGTCCGACGCCGCCCACGACCTGGCGGCAAAGCATGTCGAGCTGTACCTGACCTGGGGCGAGCCCCCGGCCGAGGTGGAGAAGAAGATCGCCGACGTGCGCGCCCGGGCCGCCAAACAGGGCCGCGAGGTGAAGTTCGGCGTGCGCCTGCATGTGATCGCCCGGGACACCAACGAGGAGGCCTGGAAGGCCGCCGACGAGCTGATCAAGTACGTGGATGAAGAAACCGTGGCCCAGGCGCAAAAGGCCTTCGCCCGCATGGATTCGGAAGGCCAAAAACGCATGACCGCCCTGCACGGCGGCAACCGCGAACGTCTGGAGATCAGCCCCAACCTGTGGGCCGGGGTCGGCCTGGTGCGGGGCGGAGCCGGCACCGCCCTGGTGGGGGACGGCGAGACCATCGCCCGCCGCCTCAAGGAATACGCCGACCTGGGGGTGGAAACCTTCGTCCTGTCCGGCTACCCGCACCTGGAAGAGGCCTACCGCTTCGCCGAACTGGTCTTCCCCCACGTCGGCATCCAGCGCCATACCGCCGCCCCAGAAAGCGCCAACCTGGTCAGCCCCTTCGGCGAGGTGGTGGGCAACCACCACCTGCCCCAGGCCCAGCCCCAAGTCTCGGCGAGCTGATGCGCCGCGTCCGGCCGTGCTGCCCCGGGCAGTACGGCCGGGTTGTGTCATTTCACGGCACCCCGCACCCAGCCCTTTGTTTCACCCGCTTTTGCATCACGAGGTTTCCATGCCCCATCTCCCCCGCCCCCCGCACTCTCCCCCGCGTCGCCAGGCGATCGGCCGCCTCGGCGCCATCGCGGCGGCCCTGGCCCTGCCCTTTTCCGCCCTGCCGGCCCGGGCCGCCGTGGACGGCAAGCAGCTGCGCATCGGCTACCAGAAGTCCTCCACCCTGACCGCCCTGCTCAAGTCCCAGGGCACCCTGGAAAAGCGCCTGGCGCCCCTGGGCGTGAAGGTCAGCTGGTTCGAATTCACCAGCGGCCTACCACTCCTCGAAGCCCTCAATATCGGCAGCGTCGATTTCAGCGCCGACGTGGCCGACACGGTGCCGGTATTCGCCCAGGCCGCCGGGGCGCGCCTCACCTACGTGGCCCAGGAGGCTCCGTCGCCCACCGCCCAGGCCATCGTCGTCAAGGAAGACTCGCCGATCCGCACCGTGGCCGAGCTGAAGGGCAAGAAGGTGGGCGTGGCCAAGGCTGCCGGCAGCCACTACCTGCTGCTCGCCGCCCTGGAGAAAGCCGGCCTGTCGGCCAAGGACATCGAGCCGGCCTACCTGACCCCGGCCGACGGCCGCGCCGCCTTCGAGCGCGGCGCCATCGACGCCTGGGTGATCTGGGATCCGTTCCTGGCCGGGGTGCAGCGCCAGTCCAAGGTGCGCCTGCTCACCGAGGGCAAGCCGGTGGCCGACTACAAGCGCTACTACCTGGCCTCCAGCGACTACGCCCAGACCCGCCCGGACGTGTTGCAGATCCTCTTCGACGAGTTGCGCCACACTGGCCGCTGGGTCAAGGCCCACCCCAAGGAGGCCGCCGCCCTGCTGGCGCCGGTGTGGGGCCTGGATGCCGAGACCGTGGAACAGGCCAACGCCCGGCGCAGCTACGAGGTGCGTCCGGTGCGCCCAGACGACCTGGGCGAGCAGCAGCGCATCGCCGACGCCTTCTTCGCCGAGAAGCTGCTGCCGAAGAAGGTGACGGCCAGCGACGTGGCCCTGTGGAAGCCGCGGGGCTGACATGAGCACGCCTACCTCCACGCCCCTGGCCACCCTGGCCCGGCGCCTCGCTCCCTGGCTGGTGCCGGCCCTGATCCTGGCCGTCTGGCAGCTCGCCGCCCAAGCCGGCTGGCTGTCCACCCGCATCCTGCCGGCGCCCCTGGCGGTGCTTTCCGCCGGCTACGAGCTGGCCGTCTCCGGCGAGCTGCTGACCCACCTGGCGGCGAGCTTCAAGCGCGCCGCCAGCGGCCTGCTCATCGGCGGCGGTATCGGCCTGCTGTTCGGGCTGTTGAACGGCGGCTTCAAGGTGGCCGAGACCCTGTTCGACACCAGCCTGCAGATGGTGCGCAACGTACCCCACCTGGCCCTCATCCCCCTGGTCATCCTGTGGTTCGGCATCGGCGAGGAAGGCAAGCTGTTCCTGGTGGCCCTGGGGGTGTTCTTCCCCGTTTACCTGAACACCTTCCACGGCATCCGCACGGTGGACTCGGGGCTGGTGGAGATGGGCCGCTCCTACGGCCTGTCGCGCTGGCAGCTGTTTACCCGGGTGATCCTGCCCGGCGCCCTGCCGTCGATCCTGGTCGGGGTGCGCTTCGCCCTGGGCTTCATGTGGCTGACCCTGATCGTCGCCGAAACCATTTCGTCCAGCAGCGGCATCGGCTACATGGCCATGAACGCCCGGGAATTCCTGCAAACCGACGTGGTGGTGCTGGCGATCCTGCTCTACGCCCTGCTCGGCAAGCTCGCCGACGTAGCCGCCCGCGCCCTGGAGCGGCGCTGGCTGGCCTGGAACGCGGCCTACGCCAGCTAGCCCCCATTAGCGAGGATTCCCCATGCGCTTCAACCATCACGAAAACCAATACCTGTCCGAGGTGGATGCCCGGGCCAACCAGACTGCGCCGGATGCTGCACCCAGTACTGCCGCCCCAACCACCCTCCCCACCACCCCCGCCGAGGCGGGCCTGGCCGTCCGGGTCGAGGGCGTGGCCAAGCGCTTCGGCGAGCGGCCGGTGCTGGCCGGCATCGACCTCGCCATCGCCCCGGGCGAGTTTGTCGCCATCGTCGGCCGCAGCGGCTGCGGCAAGAGCACCTTGCTGCGCCTGCTCGCCGGCCTGGATGCCCCTTCCGCCGGCGCCATCGCCCTGGACGGCCAGCCGGCCCGGGGCTTGCACCCGGACGTGCGCATCATGTTCCAGGACGCCCGCCTGCTGCCCTGGCAGACCGTGCTGGGCAACGTCACCCTGGGCCTGCCCGGACCACGCCAGGCGGCCGAAGCCAGGGCCCGCCAGGCCCTGGCCGAGGTGGGCCTGGCCGACCGGGCTAACGAATGGCCGGCGCGCCTGTCCGGCGGCCAGCGCCAGCGGGTGGCCCTGGCCCGGGCCCTGGTGCACCGGCCGCGCCTGTTGCTGCTCGACGAGCCTCTGGGCGCCCTGGACGCCCTGACCCGCATCGAGATGCAGCGCCTGATCGAGCGGCTGTGGCAGGAGCACGGCTTCACCGCCGTGCTGGTGACCCACGACGTGGCCGAAGCGGTGGCCCTGGCCGACCGCATCGTGCTGATCGAGGACGGCCAGCTGGCCCTGGACGCCCCGGTGGCCCTGCCCCGCCCCCGGGAGCGGGGCGAGGCCGGTTTCGCCACCCTGGAAGGCCGGGTGCTCAAGCGCCTGATGAGTGTCGAGGCCCTCAATGCGCGCAACCAGATCCGCGGCACGGTGGCCGAGATCCGGCTCGACCCGGTGCTCTCCGAGGTGCGCATCGACACCCGGCACGGCCCGGTGGTGGCGGCCATCTCCACCCGCTCCCTGGCCGAGCACCCCCTGGAGGTGGGAGCGCCGGTGCTGGCGGTGTTCAAGTCCAACGACGTGGCCCTGGCCCGCCTGGAGCAAGGAGACGGCGAGCGCCCCCTCACCGAGTTTTTCCCCATCCCCAGCTTCATCGGCTAAGCGGGGGAGGCGGGGAGGCGATGACTTGCGGCGCCTCCCCGTGCTTCGGCGGAGAACAAGTGGGCTTCCCGCCCGGCCGGTTTTGGCGGTTTCCGGTCAGCTTTCCCTTGCTACCATCTCGGCATAAACGGCCGCCGCAGCCACTCTGACTGACCGCGCGCGCCATCGCGACAGCCAGATATGCGGGGGATGGGACCGTGGCAGCACACCAGTTCAAGCGCCGGATCGTCCCGGCCTGCCTGGTCCTGGGCATCGCCCTGGGCCAGTGGGCGCCAGCCACCCGGGCGGCCGACGCGCCCTTGGCCAGCGACGAGCTAAAGCTGACCCTGCCGCCGCGCACCATCGAAGACATCACCCGCCTGCTCGACCACTACAAGCCCGATCCGGCGGTGGCCGCCCAGGCCCTGCGCGCCGCCGATGCGCCGCCCCCGGCCACCGCGGACCGGACCGCCCTGTTCGAGTTCTACTGGCAACGGGGCCGGGCCGCCGGCCAGGTCGGGCGCATCCGCCAGCAGATCGAGGATCTACGTCAGGCCCGGGAGCTGGCCGCCCCGGGTAGTCCCGGCCACCTGCGCGCCCTGCGCGAACTGGGTGCGGCCGAATCGGCCGGCGGCAACCTGCTCACCGCGCTGCGCTATTGCGAAGAGGCGATCCGGGCCAACCAGAACCAGAAAGGCAAGCTCACCGGCGCCTACCAGCTGGCGGCCCACCTGCTCACCCGCCTGGGGGACTTCGACGGTGCCCGGGCACGCCTGCGCGACCTGGACGACGTCCTCGCCCTCCTCAAACGCACGAGGAACTGGCCCAACTATGGCCACGCCTGGACGGCCAATTACGAGCGGGCCCGGGGCGAACTGTTCGTCGCCGAAGGACGCTTCGTCGAGGCGGAACGGGCCTATCGCCAGGCCCTCAAGGAAAACGAACTGTTCTTCACGACCCTGCCCGAGGTGTCATCGGTGGAGCAGGATCTGCCCTCGCGCAATTCCGTGCTGCAGGCCCGGGAAGCGATCAAGCGCAACCTGGCCGGGACCCTGCTCTCCCAGGGCAGGACGACGGAGGCGGAAATCTGGGCCCGCCAGGCCCTGCGCGACTCACTGGAACGGGTCGGGCGGGATTCGATCGACACCGCCCGGGATCTGCGCCTGCTGGCGGCGATCATTGCCGAGGAAGGACGCTACGCCGAAGCGACCCGCCTGGCCCAGGCCTCCCTGGAGGCCTTCGAGAGCGCCGGCACGGCCCCCGATTCCCTCACCCTGGCCGATGGCCGGCGCGTCCTGGGCAGCGCCCTGGTGGCCCAGGGCCGTTACCCGGAGGCGATCGCCGTGTTCGACGCCATGCGCGCCGGCATCGCCAGCGACCCGGACCTCCTGGCCAAGGCGGATTCCGGCGACCTGGACTGGGTGCTGGCCCTGCTGCGCACCGGCAAGGCCCCGGGGGCGGAACGGATGGCCGCCACCATGCTCGCCACGGCCAGCCGCAAATTTGGCGACAACGCCGCCCGGACCGCCGAGGTGCGCGGCTTCCACGCCATGGCCCTGGCAGCCCTGGGCGACCATGCCCGGGCCTTTGCCGCCTTTTCCCAGGCCGTTCCCGTCCTGCTCGACCAGGCGCGCAGCGACAGCGAAGCCGAGACCGGCAGCCTGAAACGGCAGCGTCGCCTGCTGCTGGTGCTGGAAAGCTACCTGCACCTGCTCGGTCAGCTGCCCCAGACGCCGCACAACCTGCCCCCCGGGTTCGATATCGCCGCCGAATCCTTCCGCCTGGCCGACATCGCCCGTTCCAGCGGCGTGCAACGGGCCCTGACCGCCAGCGCCGCCCGGGCCCGCATCGACGATCCGGTCCTGGCCGACCTGGCCCGCCAGGAGCAGGACGCCCAGCGGCGGGTCAATTCCCTCAACAACCTGCTCACCCAGCTCCTCTCCGCTCCGCCGGACCAGCAGCTGCCCAAGATCCAGGACAACATCCGCAGCGACATCGCCACCCTGCGCCGCCAGCGGGAAGGCTACCGCCAGGAGATCGTCAAGCGCTTCCCCGACTACGCCCAGCTGGTGGACCCGAAGCCGGTCACCCTGGAAGAAGCGCGCCGCCGCCTACACCCGGGCGAAGTGCTGGTGGCCTGGTACTTCGGCGAGGAAGGGGGCCAAGTCTGGGCCCTACCCGCCCAGGGCCAGGCCCGCTTCGCCCCGGTGGCCCTGTCCCGCCGCGCCATGGCTGGCGAAGTGGCCACGCTGCGCCGCGCCCTGGACCCGGCGGCCAGCACCATCGAGGAAATCCCCGCCTTCGACGTGGCGGCCGCCTACCGCCTCTACCAGCACCTCCTCCAGCCGGTGCAGGCGGCCTGGCAGGGCGCCCAGGTGATCCTGGCCGTGCCCCACGGCGAACTCGGCCAGCTGCCCCTGAGCGTGCTGCTCACCGACGCCGCGCCCCAGCCCGCCAAGAGCGGCGTGCCCTTCGCCGGCTACCGGGACCTGCCCTGGCTGGCCAAGCAGGCGGCCATTGCCCAGCTGCCCTCGGTCACGGCCCTGGCCAGCCTGCGCGCCCTCAAGCCGGGGCCGGCCCAGCGCCGCCCCTTCATCGGGTTCGGCGACCCCCTGTTCAGCACCGAGCAGGCCAGGCTGGCGGCAGCCGCCCCGGCCGCGGGCATGGCCACCCGGGGCGTGCCGCTCAAGCGGCGCAACACCCCCAAGACCAGTGGCGTCGATTCGGCCGAGCTGGCCCAGTTGCCGCGCCTGCCCGACACCGGCAGCGAAATCCGCGAGATCGCCCAGGTGCTCGGCGCCGCCGGCGACGGCGACATCTACCTGCAAAGCCGGGCCAGCGAGCAGTCGGTCTTGGCCGCCGACCTGGCCAACCGGCGGGTGGTGATGTTCGCCACCCACGGGCTGGTGCCCGGCGACCTGAACGGCCTGGACGAGCCGGCCCTGGCCCTGAGCGCGCCGGAGGTGAGCGGCGGCCAGGGCGACGGCCTGCTCACCCTGGACGAGATCCTCGGCCTCAAGCTCAATGCCGATTGGGTGGTACTCTCCGCCTGCAATACCGCCGCCGGGGACGGCAACGGCGCCGAAGCGGTGTCCGGCCTGGGCCGGGCCTTCTTCTACGCTGGCGCCCGGGCCCTGCTGGTGTCCAACTGGCCGGTGGAAACCGTGGCCGCCCGGCTGATCATGACCGACCTGTTCAAGCGCCAGGTGCACACCCCCGGCCTGGCCAAGGCCGAAGCCCTGCGCCAGGCCATGGCCGCCCTGCGCGATGGCCCGGGCAGCGTCGATGCCAAGACCGGCAAGACCAATTTCAGTTACGCCCATCCCTTGTTCTGGGCGCCTTTTGTCGTGGTGGGCGATTGATGCCAGGAGAAATGCAATGAAAACGATGTCCCGAATCCTGACCCTCGGCGCCGTGCTGCTGGCCTGCAGCGCCAGCGCCTTCGCCGTGACCCTGATCAAAGAGGACGAGGCCCGCCTGCCGGCGGCGGCCGGGGGCCTCACCACCCGGGGCATCACCCGGGGGCCCGGGGTCAAGCTGCTGTCTCCCGACCCGGCGGCTGGCGCGGTCAAATCGCCGTTCGCCTTCAAGGTGGCTTTCGAGCCCCGGGGCGGCGCCAAGATCGACCCGGCCACGGTTTCCGTCACCTACCTGAAGGCCACCCCAGTGGATCTGTTGCCCCGGGTGAAACCCGGCCTGAGCGCCGGCGGCATCGATCTCAGTGGCGCCGAGGTGCCTCCCGGCGAGCACCAGATCCGGGTCACCGTCCAGGACAGCGAAGGGCGCCAGACCTCCACCGTGCTGCAGCTCAACGTGGCCAAGTAAGCGCCGATGAAGTGCCCCTACTGCACCTCGGAAATCGCCCGGGAGGCCCTGGTCTGCCCGGTCTGCCGCCGCGACCTGTTCCTCTTCAAACCCCTCCTGGCGCGCATCGCCGAGCTGGAAGCCCAACTGGCCGACCAGCCCGCAATCGCCGACTTGCAGGCGCGCCTGCGGGCGCTGGAAGGCCAGGGCGGCACGGCAGACGCAGCGCCGCTGGCGCCCTCCCCCGCCGCGCCGGCCACGATCGGTGCCGGCGACTGGCTGCGCTATTGGGGCATGCCCCTGCTGCTTCTGCTGGTGGCCCATGGCCTGATCGTGGTGCTGTTCGACCTGAACACCCTGTACCTGCGCCTGGTGTCCCTGCTCATCCCCCTGCCCTTCGGCTTTCTGCTCCTGCGCAACGCCCCCCGCTCCCTGGTCAAGGGCGCCCTGGCGGCCTTTGCCATGGCGGCCCTGGCGGTGCTGGGCATGAGCGGCGTGGTGGCCTACACCGATGGCGTCCCCTGGCTGCCCCAGGGCCGGGTCGAGTGGCGCGAATTCGCCGAGTACGCGGCCAGCGTCGGCTTCAGCTACCTCACCGGCATGCTGCTCGGACGCCTGCGGGCAAACCGGCCGGTGGTGCTGGCCGAGGCTGAACTGCAGGGCAACGGGCTGACCCTGGCCCTGGCCCGCCACCTGGTCAGCGGGCCGCCGAGCATCGAGAAGATCCAGGACAGCGTGCGCAAGATCAATGAGGTGAGCAGTTCACTGGTGGCCATCGGCACCACCGCCCTGTCGATCTACACCGGCCTCAAGGGCCTGCTCGGCTAAAACGCTGGGCGGCTCCGACTCCGCACCGGATCTGCGGGGGGAGCCCCTGCCTGCGCCGCTTATTCGGACGTTATCACCCGCCCCCACCCCCCCCGTTATTTCACCTTTCCCCACCTTTCCTCGCCGCCTTGCCCCTTTCATCCGAAAGGTCTTTCCCGGCCTGAAGGCCGCCCTATAGTGAAATGGGTTATCTACCAATTTCATCGGGAAGGGGGCAATCATGACCAACCGTTGCTTGGCGTACATCGTCAAGGATCAGGAGCCGCTCACGCTGGCGCCGGGGGAATCGGTTCAGCATGCCTGCAAGCGCATGTGGGAGCGCCGCGTCGGCGCGGTGCTGGTGGTTAAGAGCGGCAAGCTGGTGGGCATCTTTACCGGGCGGGATGCGGTGCGCGCCCTGGCCGAAGGGCGCGATCCGGCCGAAACCATCCTGGCGGCGGTGATGACCGCCGAGCCGGACACCATCGCTCCCGAGCGCACCGCGATCGATGCCTTGCGCATGATGAGCGACGGCGGCTACCGCCACCTGCCCATCGTCGCTGACGGCAAGGTGCTCGGCATCGTCTCCCGAGGCGACTTCAAGGGTCTGGAACTGGACCGCCTGGAAGACGAGACCTGCCTGTGGGAACGGATTTGCTGACGCGCTTCGGCACCTCATGCCGAACACGGCCGACCGGCCACCGGAGCCGGGGTTAAACGCTGCGCGCCGCCGCCCCAGGCGGGAGCGGCGGCGCGTGGGAGGCCTCGGCGCGGCGCTGACAGCTTACAGGCTGACCTGGGCACCGATGGCGGCAACGCCGGCCCGGGCCACTTGGGCATCTTCCGCCGCCTTGACGCCGGAGACACCGACGGCGCCGATGACGGTGCCGTTCACCACGATCATTTCGCCCCCTTCCAGGGGCATCACCGGCATGTTCAGGGCGGCGAAGCGGCCGCCGTTGATCATGTCCTCGAAGGCCTTGCTCGGCTTGCGCCCGATGGCGGCGGCGCGGGCCTTGCCGGGCGCCACCTCGCTGCTTACCGGCGCGGCGCCGTCGAGGCGCTGCAGCCACAGCAGGTGGCCGCCATCGTCGCAGATGGCGATGGTCACCGGCCAGTGGTGCTTGAGCGCTTCAGCCTCGGCGGCGGCGGCAATCTTCTTGACGTCGTCCAGGGTCAGGGCTTCGCGAGTTTTCATTTTTTTCTCCGGATGATGTTGGGGGTGCGGATGCTGCAGCACCTGCGAATTGAGGGCGGCACGGCGGGAAGGTTCATTCCGCCTGCCGCCTCCCTCGCCTTCGCGTCGGAGAAATAAAAACAGCCTGCCCGGAACCCCTCGTCAGCATTGGCTCTTCGGGCAGGCAAGCTGGAGATCGTTATGGGGCGCGGCATTCCAGGCATACCCTCTGGAAAACCGCGCCCCGCCTTGCTCTTGGGACAGCCTCAGGGGCAATAGACGTCGCGCATCAGTCCCATGAAGTCGAGCAGGCGCGTATCGCGGACGCCGTAGATGACCCGGTTGGCCTCCTTGCGCGAGGCCAGGATGCCCCGGTCGTAGAGCATCGCCAGGTGCTGGGAGATGTTCGGCTGGGAGGTATGGACACCGCACTGGCGCAGCGACGCCAGGATGTCCTGGACGCAGGCCTCGCCCTCGGCCAGGACGCAGACAATGGACAGCCGCAGCGGGTGGGCGATGGCCTGAAAGACCCGGGCGGTGCGCTCGATTTCGGCGTCGTTGAAGCCAGTGGCGCCCAGGGCGGGGGACGTATTTTGCAGAGCGCCCCCCATCTCAGGCCTCCGCCCCGGCGGGCTGCTTGAGGGCCGATTTGACTACCTCCTCGCCCAGGTCCGGCGACACCTTCTCGATGAAGGCATGGGCGTAGCTGCGCAGGTAGGCGCCGCGTCGCACCGCCAGCCGGGTGGTGTTGGCCGGGAACAGGCCGGGCACCGGGATCATCACCAGGTTGCGGTCCCGCTCGGCGTCGTAGGCCATGGAGGCGACGATGCCCACCCCCAGGTCCAGGCCCACGTAGGTCTTGATCACGTCGGCGTCGATGGCCGAGAGCACGATGTCCGGCACCACCCCGGCGGCGGCGAAGGCCTGGTCGATGTGGGCGCGGCCAGTGAAGCCTTCGTGGTAGGTGATGATCGGGTAGTCGCCCAGGGCCTCCAGGGTGATTTCCGGCAGATCCAGCAAGGGGTGGCCGTGGGGCACGATCACCGCGTGGCTCCAGGTGTAGCAGGGAAAGGTGACCAGTTCGGGAAACTTGTTCAGCCCTTCGGTGGCGATGCCGATGTCGGCCTCGCCGGCCACCAGCATCTCGGCGATTTCCCGGGGGCTGCCCTGGAGCAGGGTGAGGTGCACCTTGGGGTAGTCGGCCTTGAACCACTTGATGATCTGCGGCAGGGCGTAGCGGGCCTGGGTGTGGGTGGTGGCGACGACGAAGTGGCCGGTTTCGCGGCTGGCGAAGTGATCGGCGATGCGGCGCAGGTTCTGGGCGTCGATCAGCATCCGCTCCACTACCACCGCCAGTTCCTTGCCCGGCTCGGTCAGGCCGAGCAGGCGCTTGCCGCGGCGGACGAAGATCTCGACGCCGAGCTCGTCTTCCAGATCCTTGATGTGCTTGCTGACGCCGGGCTGGGAGGTGTACAGGGCGTTGGCCACCTCGGTCAGGTTGAAATCCTGGCGCAGGGTTTCACGGATGATGCGCAGTTGCTGAAAGTTCATCGCGCCTCCCCCGCGCCGGGTACGGGCCCGGTGGAAATACGTTGCAACATGACGGACTCCAATCCCATTAAAAGGTCATTGGCAAGGAGTCTAGGGAGGCTTGCTTATGAACTGAAATACTGAATACCTAAAAACAAATTCAATTTAGATATAAACGAATTTTCACTCTTCCTCCCTTCGTTTCAGGACTCGGCCGGACCGGTGCCGCCAGTCTCGCTGCCCGCCGACGGGGAACAGGGCAGCACCACGAAGCCCTGGGATTCGAGCAGGTGGATGGCCCGCTCGATGCGCTGGTTGCGTCGCACCCCATCGGCGCAGCGGGTCGGCAGGGGTTCCAGGTCATGGCCGTGATGGCGCAGCCAGGCCAAGACGTTGTCCAGCCCCTTGCGCCCCAGGCCCCGGGTCAATTGCAGACGGCGAAAGCCCAACGCGGCCACCTCGGCAGGGGTGAAGTCGGGCCGGTCGAGCAGCTTGCGCAGGGCGTTGCGTTGCAGGGTCGGTAGCACCGGCACGGCACTGCCGTCCTCGGTCGCCCGGGCAGCGCCGTGCCCTAAAAAGGCCGCATCGGCCGGATCGCTGGGGGTCATGGCGGAATGGGGGAATTTCACGAGGCAAAGTGTAGGCGGCGGCACCGATCCATCGAACGATGGTTTTTTGATAAGCATATGGGCGAAAAACCCGGCCAATGCCTTGAAAAAACGCCCGATTCCCAACCGATTCTTCCCCCCAAACCCGGCCCGTTCAGGGAAAATAAGGGTCTCGCGCCACCTTCGGGTGGCGCTGTCTTGTGGGGCAGCCCGCGACTGCCCCGGCTTTATCGACCCCTCTCAGACCGAATACCGGCATGAAAACAACAAAAGCATTGCGCGTAGGAACTGCCACGGCAGCCGTAGTGGCGGTGGCCGCCGTGGGCGTATGGGTCAGCCAGCGTCCGGATGCCGCCAAGAGCACGGCAGCCAAGCCGATGCCGCCGGTGCCCGTCACCGTGGCCACCGCCCAGATCCGCGACATGCCCCGCCGCCTCGAGGTGGTCGGCCGCGGCGAAGCCTTTGAAACCGTATCCCTGCGCGCCCGGGTCGATGGCCAGGTGCTGGCGGTGCCGTTTACCGAAGGACAGACGGTCAAGACCGGCGACCTGCTGGTGCGCCTCGACCCGGCCGACTACCAGGCCCGCCTGGCCCAGGCCGAGGCGGCCCAAGCCCGGGACCAGGCCCAGCTGGCCAAGGCCGAAGCCGATGTGGAACGCTATGTGGCGTTGAAGGCCAAGGGCTTTGTTTCGGAAGAAAAAGTGGCGGAGGTGCGCAGCACCGCCCAAGCTATGGCCGCCACGGTACGCGCCGACCGGGCAGCCGCCGAACTCGCCCGCCTGCAGCTGGCCTACACCGAGATCCGCGCCCCCTTCGGCGGTGTGGTCGGCGCCAAACTGGTGTTCCCCGGCGCCGGGGTGAAGACCAACGACACGGTGCTGGCGGTGGTCAACCGGGTGAAGCCCCTGTACGTCAGCTTTGCCGTGCCGGAAAGCCAGTTGCTGCGCGTCAAGGACGCCCTCGCCCACGGCCCCCTGGCGGTGGACATTTCCCTGCCCGGCCCGAACGCGCCGCACTTCGCCGGCCAGGCCCGCTTCATCGACAACGCAGTGGACAACACCACCGGCACGGTGCAGATGAAGGCCACCGTGAGCAATGACGAGAGCCGGCTGATGCCCGGCCAGTTCGTCAACGTCAGCCTGGTGCTGGGAACCGAAAAGAACGCGGTGGTGATCCCCAGCGAGGCGGTCCAGCAGGGGCCCAACGGCGCCTACGTTTTTGTCGTCGGCCCCAACGACACGGTGGAATTGCGCAAGCTGGCGGGCATCACCACCCAGGCGGGCCTGGCGGTGATCGGCCAGGGCCTGCAAGGCAACGAGACGGTGGTCACCGACGGCCAGCTGCGCCTGACCCCGGGGGCGCGCATCCAGGTCAAGCCGGCCGCCAAGCCCACGAATGCCGCAAACGGCATGGAGGCCGCGGAGGCCGCCCCAGTCGCAACGCCGGCGGTCGCCGGCGGCGGCGCCAAGGGCGAAGCGCCGGCCGTGCCCGCCACCGGCCGCTGAGGAGTCTTCACCGTGCAACTGCCCGAGCTTTGCATCCGCCGCCCGGTGATGACCACGCTGCTGATGGCAGCGCTGCTCGTCTTCGGCCTGCTGGCCTACCGCGCCCTGCCCGTTTCCGAACTGCCGAGCGTGGACTTCCCGACCATCTCGGTCACCGCCTCCCTGCCCGGGGCCTCGCCGGAAACCATGGCGGCCTCGGTGGCCACGCCCCTGGAGGCCCAGTTCTCGACCATCGCCGGCCTGGACTCGATGACGTCCACCAGCGCCCAGGGCTCCACCACCATCACCCTGCAGTTTTCCCTGGAGCGGGACATCGATGCCGCCGCCCAGGACGTGCAGTCGTCCATTGCCGCCGCGCAACGCAAGCTGCCGCCGGACATGCCGACGCCGCCCTCGTTCCGCAAGGTGAACCCGGCGGATTCGCCGATCTTCTACATCTCGATGCGCTCGCGCACCCTGCCCCTGCCGACGGTGAACGAGTATGCCGAGACCCTGCTCGCCCAGCGTCTGTCCACCCTGCCTGGGGTCGCCCAGGTGCAGGTCTATGGCTCCCAGAAGTTCGCCGTGCGCGTCCAGGCCGATCCGGACCAGCTGGCCGCCCGGGGCGTGGGCCTGGATGAGTTGCAGCAGGCCATCCGCGGCGGCAACGTCAAGCAGCCGGTCGGCTCCATCGACGGGGCCCAACAGAGCTTCGCCCTCAAGACCAACGGCCAGCTGGAAAACGCCAACGCCTACCGCCCCCTGATCGTGGCCTACCGCAACGGTGCGCCGGTGCGCCTGGAAGACGTGGCGACGCCGATCGACAGCGTCGAGAACGCCAAGATCGCCAGCTGGTTCTTCGACGGCTCCAGCCACCAGCGCTCGATCATGCTGGCCATCCAGCGCCAGCCCGGCGCCAACACCATCGCCACGGTGGACGCCATCAAGGCCACTCTGCCCGCCTTCCAGGCCAAGCTGCCGGCATCCATCGAGATGACCGTGCTGTTCGACCGCAGCGTATCGATCCGCGAGTCCATCGATGACGTGCAGTTCACCCTGGTGCTGGCCGGGGTGCTGGTGATCCTGGTGATCCTGCTCTTCTTGCGCAACCTCTCGGCCACGGTGATTCCTAGTCTGGCCCTGCCGATTTCGGTGATCGGCACCTTCGCGGTGATGCAGCTGCTCGGCTACAGCCTGGACAACCTGTCGCTGCTGGCCCTGACTCTGGCGGTGGGCTTCGTCGTGGATGACGCCATCGTCATGCTGGAGAACATCGTCCGCCACGTCGAAGCCGGCGAACGGCCCTTTCAGGCAGCGATCAAGGGGGCCCGGGAGATCGGCTTCACCATCATCTCGATGACCATCTCGTTGATCGCCGTGTTTATTCCGGTGCTGTTCATGGGCGGCATCGTCGGCCGGTTGCTGCATGAATTCGCCGTGACCATCTGTGCCGCAATCCTGGTATCGGGTTTCGTCTCCCTGACCCTGACGCCGATGCTGTGCAGCCGCTACCTGAAAGGCCATGCCCCCGGCGAAGCAACGCCGCATAACCGGGTCTACCAGGCGTTCGAGCGCTTTTTCGACGCCTTGCTGGCCGGTTACCGGGCGTCCCTGACCTGGGCCCTGGCCCGGCGCGGCTGGGTCATCGCCAGCTTCTTCCTGACCCTGGCCCTAACTGCCGGCCTGTTTGTGTCCATCCCCAAGGATTTTCTGCCGAGCAGCGATACCGGCCAGATCATCGCCTTCACCGAGGGCGGCCAGGACGCCTCGTTCCAGGCCATGGCCGAGCGCCAGCGGGCAGTAGCCGCCATTCTGGCCGAAGATCCCAACGTGGCGGTGTTCAACTCCACCGTGGGAGCAGGCGGAGCCCGTCCCACCACCAATACGGGCACCATCTTCATCCGTCTCAAGGACGCCCATGAGCGCCGCCTGAGCGCCGACGAGATCATCCAGGAACTGCGCCCAAAACTGGCGGTGGTGCCGGGCATCAAGGTCTATCTGCAGAACCCGCCGTCGATCCGCATCGGCGGCCAGGTGACATCGGCCCAGTACCAGTACACCCTGCAGGACACCGACCTGGGCGAGCTGTACCAGTGGACCGACACCCTGCTCGGCCGTATCCGCAAGCTGCCGGGCTTCATCGATGTCACCAGCAACCTCAACAACCAGAGCCCGGTCATGGCCCTGGACGTGGATCGGGACAAGCTGTCGTCCCTCGGACTGACCTTTGCCCAGGTTGAGGACGCCCTGCAGAGCGCCTTCTCGGCCCGCCAGGTGTCCACCATCTACGGCTCCACCAACCAGTACCAGGTGATCCTGGAGCTTTCCCCCCAGTTCCAGGCCGACCCCAACACCCTGTCGCGCCTCTACGTGCGCGCCGCCAGCGGCCGGCTGGTCCCCCTGGATACGGTGGCCCGGGTCACACGCAAGACCCAGGCACTGACGGTGAACCACCAGGCCCAGCTCCCCTCGGTGACCATTTCCTTCAACCTGTTGCCGGGCACCTCCCTGGGCGAGGCGGTGGACCGCATCAAGGCCCTGGAGGCTGAACTGCGTCCGCCGGTTTCCCTGACCACCAGCCTGCAGGGCACCGCTCAGGCCTTCCAGGCCTCCCTCCAGGGATTGGGCGTGCTGCTGCTGATCGCCGTGGTAGTGGTCTATATCGTCCTGGGGATTCTCTACGAGAGCTTCATCCACCCCCTGACCATCCTCTCCGGCTTGCCCTCGGCGGGCCTAGGAGCGCTGCTGACGCTGATGATCTTCAAGGTGGACCTGAGCCTCTATGCCTTCGTCGGCGTGATCATGCTGGTTGGCATCGTCAAGAAGAACGCCATCATGATGATCGACTTCGCCCTGGAGAAGCAGCGCCACGCCGGGCTGGCCGCTGCGGAGGCCATTTTCGAAGCCTGCCTGACCCGCTTCCGGCCGATCATGATGACCACCATGGCGGCCCTGGTGGGCACCCTGCCGATCGCCCTGGGCATCGGCGCCGGGGCCGAAGTGCGCCGCCCTCTGGGCCTGGCGGTGGTGGGCGGCCTGGTGTTGTCCCAATTCCTGACCCTGTACCTGACCCCGGTGGTTTACCTGTATCTGGATCGGTGGACGCGAAAAGAGTCTCAGGAGCTTGCGCCTGATCAAGCGCATGCTTGAGGAAGCCCCTAAAATCTCACTCTAACTCGCTGTAAATCCGAATTTTTTCAGAAAGTCCCGTTTGGCCTCATGAACCGTCTCGCCCACATCATCTGGCACCGTCTCACCGGGCTCATGCCCGGCGAGCTCGATGCCAACGAAGTCCTCTGGCTGATTTCGCCGCACCAGCAGTCCCCCTTGCTGGCACGGCGCCGGGCCATGGTCGTCGTGAACCGGGTGCGTCTGTTCGCCTTCCTGTTCGCCGTGCTCACCCCGCTGTGGAGCATCGTGGACTACGTGGTCTTTCCCTTCCCGCTGTGGTTCTTTCTCGCCGGGATGCGCCTAGTGGCGGCGGGAGCCTTCGCCGCCCTGGTGATCTGTTACAAGCCCTCCGGCAACCTGCTCAACGCCTATCGGGCGATGGCCTTGCTGTTCGCCATTCCCACGGTTTTCTACGTGGTGTCGCACCAGGTACTGACCTCCTTCGACCTGACCGGCATGTCGGCAGCCATCGGCGCCGGCTACGCCTTCCTGCCGTTTGTGCTGCTGGCCGGGCTGGCAATCTTTCCCCTGACCTTCCTGGAAAACCTGGCCTTCATCGCCCCGATGCTGCTTTCCCAGGTGCTGGCGCAGATCCTGTCCTGGGGGCAGCTCAACTGGCCCTCCTTCGCCGGCGCCTTCTGGTTGATGGCGCTGATCGCCGGGGTTGCCAACCTGGCGGGAATGAGCCAGCTCGCGTTCATGGTGGCCCTGGTACGCCAGGCCATCCGCGATCCGCTCACCGGCGTGCACTCACGGCGCAGCGCCGAAGAGATCCTGGAACTCTACGGCAGCGTGGCCAACCGGGCCGAGACGCCGCTGTCGGTGGCCTTCATCGACCTGGACAACTTCAAGAGCATCAACGACCGCTACGGCCACGACGAGGGTGACCGGGCGCTACGCCGCGCCTCGAAGGCGATCAACGAATCCCTGCGCAGCGGCGACATCCTCACCCGCTGGGGTGGTGAAGAGTTCCTCCTGATCATGCCCAATACCCGTCTACCCGATGCCCAGGCAGCCTTGGAGCGACTCACCGGCCAGGGTTTGGGGCGGCGCCCCGACGGTACCCTGCTGACGGCCAGCGTCGGCATTGCCGAACGCATCCACGACAAGGCGTCCCAGTGGGAGCAGCTGATCGAGATTGCCGACCGGCGCATGTACCTGGCGAAGCAGTCGGGGCGCAACCGCATCGTCGTCCACGATCTCGCCGCCGACGCTCCCCAGGACTGAGTGGGGAGGATTGCCCGCCCCCACGACCAGCGCGGGACAGGGCTACCAGCCGGCAGTCAGTGCCTTTTCTGCCCAAAAAAGTGCCGTGATCGTCTTGGCATCGGTGATTTCTCCCTGGCGCACGGCCTCCACGGCCTCTTCCAGACTCAACTCGAGCAGGTCGAGGAACTCTTCCTCATCAAGGCGCTGGCCGGTGTGGTGTTCCTCCAGACCTTCGGCAAGAAAGATTTCGATCCGCTCGTCGGCATAGCCGATACAGGGGTGCATCACCCCCAGGTGGCGCCAGCGGGCCGCGATGTAGCCCGTTTCCTCATGAAGCTCCCGCTCCGCCGTCAGGCGGATGTCCTCGCCCGCGTCAATCTTGCCCGCCGGTAATTCGAGGAACACCTTACCGACCGGGTAGCGGAACTGGCGTTCGAAGATCAGGCGGCCATTGGGCAATACGGGAATGATCACCACCGCACCGGGGTGGCGCACATACTCGCGTACGGCTTCGCCGCCATTGGGCAGACGGACGCGATCGCGGCGCACATGCAACAGCTTGCCAAGAAAAACCTGCTCGCTGTCTAGGGTGGTTTCGGTCAGGTGGGGATCGGACAATGGGGAAGACATAGGGGAGTGGATTCGGAAAAGTCGCACGGGCAGAGCTGCCATGATAAAACGCGCCACAAGCACAGCGCCCACCTGGATAACGAAAAAGGCTCCCGCAGGAGCCTTTTTCGTTAGTGCCGCACTATGCTTGCGTTACAGGGAACGCAGCAGGGCAAAGGCACACAACGACATCAGGGTCTGGGGGAAGATCCCCAGCAAAGCCACTGCCAGGCCATTGACCGACAGCAGCACGCGGATGTCGCCACCTGCCTCCAGCGGAGCGGTGTCGGCAGGCTCGTCGAAGTACATCACCTTGACGACGCGCAGGTAGTAGAAGGCGCCAATCAGGGAGAAGGCCACGGCGACGATGGCCAGCCAGTAGTAGCCGGCGGCAACCACGGCCTGCAGCACCGAGAACTTGGCGAAGAAGCCGACGAAGAACGGGATACCGGCCATCGAAAACATCACCATCAGCATCACGCCGGCGAACCAGGGGCTGCGCTTGTTGAGGCCCTTGAAGTCTTCCAGCTTCTCGGCCTCGAACCCGGCACGGGAGAGCAGGATGATCATGCCGAAGCCGCCCAGGCTCATCAGCACGTAGGAGACCACGTAGAACATGGCCGAGCTGTAGGCGTTGAGCGCGTAGCGGGCATCGCCGCCGACCACACCGGCCACCACGCCCAGCAGCATGAAGCCCATGTGCGAGATGGTGGAGTAAGCCAGCATGCGCTTGATGTTGGTCTGGGCAATAGCCGCCAGGTTACCGATGGCCATGGACAACACCGACATGATGATCAGCATCGTCTGCCAGTCCTGGGCCAGGGGCAGCAGGCCGTTGACCAGCAGGCGCATGGTCATGGCGAAGGCCGCCAGCTTCGGTGCGGAACCGATGAACAGGGTCACCGCGGTGGGCGCGCCTTGGTAGACATCGGGGATCCACATGTGGAACGGCACCACACCGAGTTTGAAGGCCAGGCCAGAGACCAGGAAGACCAAACCGAACACCAGCACGGTGGTATTGGCAGACTTCAGGTAGATGGCTTCGGCCACCCGGGTGATATCGAGGCTGCCGGTAGCGCCATAAATCATCGACATGCCGTAGAGCAGCACACCGGAAGCCAGGGCACCAAGGACGAAGTACTTCATCGCCGCCTCGGTGGACACTGCCGAATCCCGATTCAACGCCACCAGCGCATAGAGCGACAGGGACAGCATTTCCAGGCCCAGGTACAGGGTCAGGAAATGGTTGGACGAGATCATGATCATCATGCCCAGGGTGGCGAACAGCACGAGCACGTAGAACTCGCCACGCCCCAGGGGGCCGCGGGCCTGGATGTAGCCGCGGGAATAGAACAGCACCATGATCACGGTCAGGTACAGCATCAGCTTGAGCAGGCTGCCCATCAAGTCACCGACGAAGGTGCCGGTGAATGCGTAGGTGATTTCGCCGTCGGCGGTGAGGAAGGTCAGCAGCGCCGCCCCGAGCAGGGTTACCAAAGTCAGGGCAAACGTGGCGGTACGGGCCTGGCCCTTGACGAAAACGTCGGCCACCAGCACCACGCAAGCCATGGCCAGCATCCAGATCTCGGCGGCAGCCGGGACCAGGTCAGTCACGTTGAAATTCATCTTCTGAAGCCCCTTATTGGATCTTGCTTTCGGCCACGTGCTTGAGCAGGTCGGCCACCGAGGCGTGCATCACCTCGGTAAAGGGCAGCGGGTAGAGACCCATGCCCAGAACACACAGTGCCAGTACCCCGAGAATGAAGAATTCGCGGAGGTTGATATCGGTCAGTTCAGCCACGTGGGAGTTTGCCACGTCGCCGAAGACGACGCGCTTGTACATCCACAGGGTGTAAGCCGCACCGACGATCATAGTGGTGGCGGCGGCAAACCCAACCCAGAAATTCACTTTGACTGCCGCCAGGATCACCATGAACTCACCGACGAAACCGGAGGTGGCGGGGAGACCCGAGTTGGCCATGGCGAACAGCATGAAGAAAGCAGCGAACTTGGGCATGGTATTGACCACACCACCGTAGTCGGCGATCTGGCGGGAGTGCATGCGGTCGTAAAGGACACCGATACACAGGAACATGGCGCCGGAGACGAAACCGTGAGAGATCATCTGCACCAGGGCGCCTTCGATACCCATGGAATTGAAGAGGAAGAAGCCCAGGGTGACGAAGCCCATGTGTGAAATCGACGAGTAGGCCACCAGTTTCTTCATATCCTGCTGAACCAGGGCGACGAAACCGATGTAGATCACGGCGATCAGGGACAGCGCAATCATCACGCCGGTCAGTTCATGGGCGGCGTCCGGAGCGATCGGCAGAGAGAACCGCAGGAAACCGTAGGCGCCAAGCTTCAGAGCGATGGCCGCCAGCACCACGGAACCGCCAGTAGGGGCTTCGACGTGGGCATCGGGCAGCCAGGTATGCACCGGCCACATCGGCACCTTAACCGCGAAGGCCACCAAGAAAGCCAGGAACAACCAGATTTGCGTGGAGAGGCCCAGGGGCAGATCGTGCCAATCAAGGATCTCGAAGCTGCCACCGGACTGGACGAACAGATAGAGCAGCGCCAGCAGGAACAGCAGCGAGCCGAGCAGCGTATAGAGGAAGAACTTGATCGCCGCGTACACCCGGTTCGGGCCGCCCCAGACACCGATGATCAGGTACAGGGGAATCAGGGACGCTTCAAAGAAGACGTAGAACAGCACTCCGTCCAGAGAGGAGAAGATGCCGTTGAGCAAACCGGACATGATCAGGAAGGCGGCGTTGTACTGGGCGACCTTCTTCTCTACCACCTGCCAGCCGGCCAGCACCACCATCACGGTGATGAAGGCGTTGAGGATGACAAACAGCATGGAGATGCCGTCCACCCCCAGGTGGTAATTGATATTGAAGCGCGGAATCCAGGTTGCCAGTTCGACGAATTGCATGTCGGCGCTGGCACGGTCGAAACCGGTGAAAAGAGGCAGGGTTACCAGGAGGCCGAGGACGGCGCCGGCAAGAGACAGGGCCCGGGCAACGGGCGCGTTCTTGTCGGAACCGAACGCCAGTACCAAGAAACCGGCAAAAATCGGAACCCAGATGGCAAGGGAGAGCAGGTGGCCAGACATATTGTTCCCAGTCTTATTCGTGCATTCGGTCTTAGGCGAGTTTGATCCAGAGGGTCAGCAGCACGAACACCCCGATGATCATGGTGAAGGCGTACTGGTAGATGAACCCGGACTGGAACAGGCGTACCAAGGAGGCAATCCAGCCCACGACCCGGGCAGTGCCATTCACCAGCACGCCGTCGATGATGGCCTGGTCGCCCGCTTTCCACAGGACCTTGCCCAACAGGCGGGAGCCGCCGGCAAATACCGTCTCGTTGATCTTGTCGAAGTAGTACTTGTTTTCCAGCACCGTGTTGATGCCCTTAAAGCGAGCATGAATCGCGGCAGGAATGTCCGGGCGCTTCATGTAGAAGAACCAGGAGACCACCACGCCGGAAAGCGCCAGCCAGAACACCGGAGTAGTCACGGCGTGCAGGCCCATGGCCACGGCACCGTGGAAGTGGTGAGCCAGATGCTCCATCACCGGGTGGGCTTCAGCATTGACGTGGATGACACCCTTGAAATAGTCGCCGAACAGCATCGGCTCGATGCCGATGTAGCCGATCACCAGGGAAGGAATAGCCAGGGCGATCAGGGGCACGGTCACCACCCAGGGAGACTCATGCGGCTTCTGTCCAGGAGCCAGGCCGTGGTGATGATCGTGGGCGACCTCCTCGTCGTCGTGATCGCCTTCGTGCTCATGGTGGTGGTCGTGGTTAGCCTTGCCGAACCGCTCTTCCCCGTGGAACACCAGGAAGTACATGCGGAAGGAGTAGAAGGCGGTGACGAACACACCGGCCAGGACGGCGAAGTAGGCGTAACCGGAGCCCGGAATGTCGGACAGAGCCACCGCCTCGATGATCGAGTCCTTGGAATAGAAACCAGAGAAGAACGGAGTACCGATCAGGGCCAGGGAACCGATCAGGCTGGTGAGCCAGGTGATCGGCATGTACTTACGCAGGCCGCCCATGTTGCGGATGTCCTGATCGTGGTGCATACCGATGATGACCGAGCCCGCGGCCAGGAACAGCAGGGCCTTGAAGAAAGCATGGGTCATCAGGTGGAAGATCGCCACCGAGTAGGCAGAGGCACCCAAGGCCACGGTCATGTAGCCGAGTTGGGACAGGGTCGAGTAGGCCACCACGCGCTTGATGTCGTTCTGGATGATGCCCAGGAAGCCCATGAACAGGGCGGTGGTGGCACCAATGACCAGGACGAAGGACAGGGCCGTGGTAGACAGCTCGAACAGGGGTGACATGCGCGCCACCATGAAGATGCCGGCGGTCACCATGGTCGCCGCGTGGATCAGCGCGGAGATCGGGGTCGGGCCTTCCATGGAATCGGGCAGCCAGACGTGCAGGGGAACCTGGGCCGACTTGCCCATGGCGCCAATAAATAGGCAAATGCAGGCCACGGTCATCAGCGACCAGTCGGCAGACCCCCAGATGTTGATGGTCTTGCCTGCCAGTTCGGGAGCCTTGGCAAACACGTCGGCGTAGTTGAGGCTGCCGAAGTGGGCCAGGATCAGGCCGATGCCGAGGATGAAGCCGAAGTCGCCAACCCGGTTCACCAGGAAGGCCTTCATGTTGGCGAAGATGGCGGTGGGGCGGGTGTACCAGAAACCGATCAGCAAATACGACACCAGGCCCACGGCTTCCCAGCCGAAGAACAACTGCATGAAGTTATTGCTCATCACCAGCATCAGCATGGAGAAGGTGAAGAGCGAGATATAGGAGAAGAAGCGGCTGTAACCCGGATCGTCACGCATGTAACCGATGGTGTAGAGGTGCACCATCAGGGAGACGAAGGTCACCACCAGCATCATCGTCGCGGTCAGACTGTCGATCAGGAAGCCGACCTGGATGTTGATCGAATCGGTGGTCAGCCAGGTGTAGACCGTGCCATTGAAGGTATTGCCGGCCATCACGTCCTGGAAGACCAGTACGGAGCAGACGAAAGCCACAGCCACGCCGGCGATGGTCGCCAGGTGGGCCAGGGTGCGCGGGATGATGCGGCAGAACAAGCCGGCAATGATGGCCCCCGCCAACGGAGCGAGGGGAATCGTGAGATAAAGACTCATCTTGTCCATTTGCGCTTAACCCTTGAGGCTGTCGAGCTCTTCCACATCGATGGTGGAGAGGTTACGGAAGAGCACCACCAGGATCGCCAGACCGATAGCGGACTCGGCAGCGGCCACTGTGAGGATGAAGAAGACGAAGACCTGACCGGAGAGATCCTGCAGGTAATGGGAGAAGGCGATGAAGTTGGTATTCACCGCCAGCAGCATGAGCTCGATGGCCATGAGCAGAACCAGCAGGTTCTTCCGGTTGAGGAAGATGCCCACGACGGCGATGGCAAACAGGATCGCGCCGAGGATCAGGAAATGGGCAAGCGTGAGCAAGGTGACTCCCTTCGTCCTTCTTACGACCGGAACGACGCGCCTGCGCCGACCCGGAGTGTTCTTTCTTGGAACCGGCGTCCCAGGGACGCCGGCTAGCAATTCAGGTACTGCTTTATTCGGACTTTTCGGCCGGCATCTGCAGCACACGCAGGCGATCGGAAGCCTTGACCCGGACCTGCTTGGCAGGATCGGCGTACTTGGTCTTCTTCAGGCCGCGGTGGGTCAGCGCAATCGCCGCCACAATCGCCACCAGTAGGATCACGGCAGCGATCTCGAACGGATAGACGTAGTCGGTGTAGATGACCCGGCCCAGCTCCTTGGTGTTGGAGACGGCAGCGACGCCTTGCGGCAGCGGTGCATCCATCACGCCCATATACTGGCCGCCGAGAACCACGCCCATCTCGGCCATCATCAACAGGCCGACCAGGGCGCCAAGAGGCAGGTAGCTCCAGAAGCCTTTCTTGAGCTTCTCGAGGTTGACGTCGAGCATCATCACCACAAACAGGAACAGCACCATCACCGCGCCGACATAGACCAGCACCAGGGAAATGGCGAGGAATTCGGCCTGCAGCAACATCCACACGCCCGAGGCGGTGAAGAAGGCAAGGACGAGGAACAGGGCGGCATGCACCGGGTTACGGGCAGTGATCACACGCAGCCCCGCGAGCACGAGGATCGTGGAGAACAGGTAGAAGACGAAGGTCTTGAATTCCATACGAGTCGTCCCGGTCAGCGATACTGGGCATCCATCTCGCGATCCTTCGCGATCTGGGCCTCGTAGCGGTCGCCATTGGCGAGCAGCATCTGCTTGGTGTAATAGAGATCGCCGCGCTTTTCGCCGTGGTACTCGAAGACGCGGGTTTCGACGATGGCATCGACCGGGCAGGCCTCTTCGCAGAAGCCGCAGAAAATGCACTTGGTCAGGTCGATGTCGTAACGGGTGGTGCGGCGCGTACCGTCATCCCGTTGATCGGACTCGATGGTGATCGCCATCGCCGGGCACACCGCCTCACACAGCTTGCAGGCGATGCAACGCTCTTCCCCGTTGGGGTAGCGCCGCAGGGCGTGGAGGCCGCGGAAGCGGAAGCTCTGGGGAGTCTTCTCTTCCGGATACTGGACGGTGATCTTGCGGGCGAAGAAATACCGCCCGGTGACCGCCAAGCCTTTCAGCAACTCCTTGAGGAGCAGGCTGTTGAACACTTCTTTCATGGCACCCATGGCCAACTCCTTACTTCCAGATGTTCCAGGGAGAGACCATCCAACCCGACACCACCACCAGCCAGATAATCGTCAGCGGAATGAACACCTTCCAGCCAAGACGCATGATCTGGTCGTAGCGATAGCGGGGGAACGTCGCCCGGAACCACAGGAAGAACAGCAGGATGAACGCAATCTTTACCGCCAGCCAGAAGAAGCCATCCGGCAGGAAGGCCACCGGCGACAGCCAGCCACCGAGGAACATGATGGCGGTCAAGGCCGACACCAGGATCATGTTGGCGTATTCGGCAAGGAAGAACACCGCGAAGGCCATGCCCGAGTATTCGACGTGGAAGCCGGCAACGATTTCCGATTCACCTTCGGCCACGTCAAACGGAGCCCGGTTGGTCTCAGCCACGCCGGCGATCATGTACACCACGAACATCGGCAGCAGCGGCAGCCAGTTCCAGGAGAGGAAACCAAGCCCCATGTCGGCGAACACGCCCTTTTCCTGAACCTTGACGATATCGGTCAGGTTGAGGCTCTGGGATACCAGCAGCACGGTGACCAGGGCAAAGCCCATGGCAATTTCGTAGGACACCATCTGGGCCGCGGAACGTAGGGCGCCGAGGAAGGCGTACTTCGAGTTGGAGGCCCAACCGGCCAGGATGATGCCGTACACACCGAGGGACGTGATCGCCATCACGTAGAGCAGGCCCGCGTCGATATTGGCCAGCACGGTGCCATCGACAAAGGGAATCACCGCCCACGCCGCCAATGCCGGCATGATCGAAAGCATCGGCGCCAGCAGGAACAGGGTCTTGTTCGCGCCGGAGGGGATGATGATTTCCTTGAGCAGCAGCTTGCCGGCATCCGCCAGCGGCTGGATCAAGCCGAGGGGACCGACCCGGTTCGGGCCGATCCGCACGTGCATGAAACCGATCACCTTGCGCTCGGCGTAAGTCAGATAGGCCACGCAGAGCATCAGCGGAACCAGGATCACGACGATCTTGAGCAACGCCCAGACGCCGGGGAAGCTGGCGCCGAACACGCCTTGCAAGAATTGAGTCAGCGCTTCCATTACGCACGCTCCACGGAAATGGCACCGCACAGGTTACCCAGGCCGGCAGTGGCGGGGTGAGCCGCGGCCACCCGCAAGCAACCAACGGGCACGGTTTCGTCGGCCTGGGCCACGAGGACAGCCACGCCGTCACCCTGTTTGACCTTTACCGAATCCCCTGCGGCAACGCCCAAACTGGCCAGGGTCGCCGCGGCAGCACGAGCGGCCGGAACCTTGCCGTCGACCGTCTGTTGCAGAGCCGGAGCACGCCGGGCAATCGGGTCGGCAAAGTGGATGGGTACATCGGCGATCCGCTGCAGCGCAGGTTTCTCGCCAGCAGACAACTCCAAGGCGACGCCATTGAGGGCATTGGAGAGCTTGTCGGCGGCAACAAACTCAGCCACGCCGCCCAGCACCTCATCGCGCACCGCTTCGGAGGATTCGTAGTCGAACCCCGGGAGAGTCAGGACGTTGCCCAGCACGCGCAGCACCTTCCAGGCCGGACGAGCATCGCCCAGGGGGCGCACGACGCCGTTGAAGCTCTGCACGCGACCCTCGGTATTGACGAAGGTGCCGGAGGTTTCAGTGTAGGGTGCGATCGGCAGCATGGCGTCGGCGTACTGCAGGGCCGGACCGTGCTGGAAAGCAGACATGAAGACCACCAGCTTGGCCTGCTTGAGGGCAGCCAGAGTACGCTGCGCATCGGCAAAATCGTATTCGGGCTCGGCACCGATCAGCACATAGCCTTGACGGGGCTGTTCGAGCATCTGACGGGCATTGAGCTGTTTGGCCTTCGCGCCGGCGATATAGCCGCCGACGCTGTTGGCCGCTTCGCCGAGCACACCGACGGTGGCGCCGGTGAGCTTGCCCAGTTCCAGCGCCAGCAGTTGCAGTTGCACGGCCTGGGGATGCTGGCGAGCCGTGTTGCCGAGGAAGATTGCTTTTTTCTCGCCCTCAAGCAGCGTGGCGGCAAGAGCCTTGGCGCCATCGCACACCGCCACGCCGTCCAGGCCGGCAGGAACGGCAATACCCTTGGCTTCAGCGGCAGCCTTGACCACGGCAGCCAGAGCGGCGACCAGGTCGGAGGGTGCCACCACGCGCTGCGCAGCCAGCTTGATCAGATTGTCGTCGCCGGCGACGTGCAGCACGGACACCTGGGTGCCCTGCTTGGCAGCCTGGCGGAGGCGCTGGGCGATCAGGGGGTGATCCTTGCGCAGGAAGCTACCGACCACCAGCGCCCCGTCCAGTTCGTTCAGTTCGGCCAGCTTCATGCCCAGCCAGGGGGTGCCGGCTTCCTTGCCATCAGCGGAGAAATCGTTCTGGCGCAGGCGAAAATCGATATTGCCGCAACCCAGGCCATCGGCCAGCTTGCGCGCCAGGGCCAATTCTTCCAGGGTGGCATGGGGCGACACCAGGAAGCCCAGGGCATCGCCACCTGCATTACGGGCGATGTCCTTGAGGCCGTGTGCGACATAGTCGAGCGCCACGTTCCAGTCCACTTCCTTCCATTCGCCACCCTGCTTCACCATCGGTTTGATGAGGCGCTCGGAGGAATTGAGGGCTTCGTAGGAGAAACGATCCTTGTCGGAGATCCAACACTCGTTCACTTCCTCGTTCTCACGGGGAAGGACGCGCATCACCGCATTGTTCTTGACCTGAATCTGCAGGTTGGCACCAACCGAATCGTGGGGCGACACCGACTTACGGCGCTGCAACTCCCAGGTGCGGGCAGCGTAACGGAACGGCTTGGAGGTCAGCGCGCCGACCGGGCAGAGGTCGATCATGTTGCCCGACAGTTCGGAATCGACGGTCTTCCCGACGAAGGCGGTGATCTCGGAATACATGGTCCGGTTGGCCATGCCCAGTTCCATCACCCCGGCAATTTCCTGGCCGAAGCGCACGCAGCGGGTGCAGTGGATGCAGCGGGACATCTCCTCCATGGAGATCAGGGGGCCCACGTTCTTGTGGAACACCACCCGCTTTTCCTCGGTGTAGCGGCTCTTCACGCCGCCGTAGCCCACCGACAAATCCTGCAACTGACACTCGCCGCCCTGGTCGCAGATCGGGCAATCCAGCGGGTGGTTGATGAGCAGGAACTCCATCACCCCCTTCTGGGCCTTGACCGCCAGGTCGGAGTGGGTGAACACCTTCATGCCGTTGGTAACCGGGGTGGCGCAGGCCGGCAGGGGCTTGGGCGCCTTTTCCACCTGCACCAGACACATCCGGCAGTTGGCGGCAATGGACAGCTTCTTGTGATAGCAGAAGTGGGGAATGTAGGCCCCTACCTGATGAGCCGCATCCATGATCGTGCTGCCGTCGGGTACTTCTACCTTCTTGCCGTCGATTTCGATTTCTAGCATGTCGCTACCTTATTCCTACCTGATCCCTACCTGAGTTCGCGGGGTACTACGGGGCTGGGCGCTTTCAGCCCGGATTGCGGTGGAAGCCGCTGCCCGCCCACTGCACATCCTTGGGCACGACGCAGGTCTTGTGCTCGATGTGGTGGAGGAATTCGTCCCGGAAATGCTTGATGAAGCTCTGCACCGGCATCGATGCAGCATCGCCCAGGGCACAGATGGTGCGACCCATAATGTTGGCGGTGACGCTGTTGAGCAGGTCCAGATCCTCGATGCGGCCCTGACCGTTTTCGATGCGATGCACCACCTTGTACAACCAGCCGGTACCTTCACGGCAGGGGGTGCATTGGCCACAGGACTCTTCGTAATAGAAGTAAGAGAGGCGCTCCAGGGCTTTGACCATGCAGGTGGTCTCGTCCATGACGATCACCGCGCCGGAACCGAGCATCGACCCCGCTTTGGAAATCGAGTCGTAGTCCATGGTGCAGTCCATCATGATGCTTGCCGGCAGAACCGGAGAGGACGAACCGCCTGGAATCACTGCCTTGAGCTTGCGCCCTTCGCGCATGCCGCCGCACATTTCAAGCAACTCGGCAAAGGAGGTGCCGAGCGGGATCTCGTAGTTGCCGGGACGCTGGACGTGGCCGGACACCGAGAACAGCTTGGTGCCGCCGTTGTTCTCTTTGCCCAGGCCAAGGAACTGCTCACCGCCCATGCGCATGATGAACGGGATGGAGGCAAAGGTTTCGGTGTTGTTGATGGTGGTCGGCTTACCGTACAGACCGAAGGAGGCTGGGAACGGTGGTTTGAACCGGGGCTGGCCCTTCTTACCCTCGATCGATTCGAGCAGAGCGGTTTCTTCGCCGCAAATGTAGGCGCCGTAGCCGTGGTGGGCGAACAGTTCAAAGTTGAAGCCGGAGCCCTGGATGTTTTGGCCGATCAGACCGGCAGCCCGGGCTTCAGCCAGGGCTTCCTCGAAGCGCTTGTACACTTCCCAGACTTCGCCGTGGATGTAGTTGTAGCCACGGGTAGCGCCCATGGCATACGCGGCGATGGCCATGCCCTCAATCACAGAGTGGGGGTCGAGACGCAGGATATCCCGGTCCTTGAAGGTGCCAGGCTCGCCTTCGTCCGAGTTGCAGACTACGTACTTGTCGCCGGGGAAGGAGCGGGGCATGAAGCTCCACTTCAAGCCGGTAGGAAAGCCTGCACCGCCACGGCCGCGCAGCACCGATTTCTTCACTTCGTTGATGACCTGATCCTGAGGTGCCTTTTCGGCCAGGATTTTCTTCAACGCGGAATAACCGCCACGGGCCACGTAATCCGCGAGCCGCCAGCCCTTGTCGTCGGCAAAACGTTCCGACACCGGCGACCAGCCGGCGGTCATGGTGGGAGAAATTGCACCCAGGATGGCCATTATTCGAGCTCCGACAAGAGTTTGTCGATCTGCTCAGGCAGCATGTGGCTGCACATCGAGCGGTTATTCACCAGCATCACCGGAGCGTCCCCGCAGGCGCCCATGCATTCGCCCTCTTTCAGGGTGAACTTGCCGTCGGCGGTGGTTTCGTTGAAATCCACACCGAGCTTCTGCTTCAGGTAGTCCGCCGCATGATAGCCGCCAGACAAGGCACACGGCAGGTTGGTGCACACCGTGAGCTTGTACTTGCCGACCGGCTTGAGGTCGTACATGTTGTAGAAAGTCGCCACTTCCATGGCCGCGATCGGCGGCATTTCCAGGTAGTTGGCGACGAACTCGATCGTTTCCGGAGCCAGCCAGCCCTTTTCAGCTTGGGCAATGGCCAGGGCGGCCATCACGGCGGATTGTTTCTGATCCGCCGGATACTTGGCGACCTCGCGGTCGATCTGGGTGAGGGAGTCTTGGGAAAGCATCAGCGGTCAATCTCACCAAACACGATGTCTTGGGTGCCGATGATCGTCACCACGTCGGCGATCATGTGGCCTCGGGCCATTTCGTCCATGGCTGCCAGGTGGGCAAAACCAGGGGCGCGGATCTTCATGCGGTACGGCTTGTTGGCGCCGTCGGAGATGAAGTAGATACCGAACTCGCCCTTGGGATGCTCGATGGCCGCATAGGCTTCGCCTTCCGGAACGTGCATCCCTTCAGTAAAGAGCTTGAAGTGGTGGATCAGCTCTTCCATGTTCGACTTCATCCCTTCCCGTGACGGGGGGGCAACCTTATGGTTATCAGAGATGACCGGACCGGGATTCTTGCGCAGCCAATCGATGCACTGGCGAATGATCCGGTTCGACTGGGCCATTTCCTCCATGCGCACCAAATAGCGGTCGTAGGAATCGCCGTTTTTGCCAACAGGGATATCGAAATCCAGGCGGTCATAGACTTCGTAGGGCTGTTTCTTACGCACATCCCAAGCGATGCCCGAACCACGCAGCATGGCGCCGGTGAAACCGAGTTGCAGGGCCCGCTCGGGCGAAACGATACCCACGTCTACCAGGCGTTGCTTCCAGATCCGGTTGTCGGTAAGCAGCGTGTGGTATTCGTCGAGAATCTTGGGAAAACGCTGCGTGAAATCGTCAAGGAAGTCGAGCAGGGAGCCAGAACGGGCCTCATTGAGGCGCTTCACCTCGTCCGGCTTCTTCCAACGGGATTCCTGGTACTGGGGCATGGCGTCCGGCAAATCGCGATAAACGCCTCCCGGGCGGTAGTAGGCCGCATGCAAACGCGCACCCGAAACCGCTTCGTAGCAGTCCATCAGATCTTCACGCTCGCGGAAGCAGTACAGGGCCATGGCCATGGCGCCCACGTCCAAGCCGTGACAGCCGATCCACAACAAGTGGTTGAGGATACGGGTCACTTCGTCGAACATCACCCGGATGTACTGGCCCCGCTCAGGCACTTCGACGCCCAAGAGCTTTTCCACCGCCATGCAGTAGGCATGTTCGTTACACATGGTGGAAACGTAATCAAGCCGGTCCATGTAGGGCACCGACTGAATCCAGGTCTTCTGCTCGGCCAGCTTCTCGGTGGCACGGTGCAGCAGGCCGATATGGGGATCGGCGCGCTGTACGACTTCACCGTCCAACTCCAGCACGAGGCGCAGCACACCGTGCGCAGCCGGGTGCTGAGGACCGAAGTTCATCGTGTAGTTACGAATTTCCGCCATGTTTGCGAATCCGTTTGTGTTGCAGGTGTATGCGGTTATCTAGGGCCGGGACAGTCAGACCGAATCGCCGTAGCTCTCTTCGCGCACGATGCGCGGCGTGTTCTCACGCGGCTCGATGGTGACCGGCTGATAGATGACACGCCCCTCTTCCGGGTCGTAGCGCATTTCCACATAGCCGGAGATGGGAAAGTCCTTACGGAAGGGATGGCCGACAAACCCATAGTCGGTGAGAATGCGGCGCAGGTCAGGGTGCCCAGGGAAAACCAGGCCGAACAGATCGAAAGCCTCGCGTTCGAACCAATTGGCACCATTCCAGACATCCACCACCGAGGCCACCACCGGGAAGACATTGTCTTCCGCGAAGGTACGCACCCGCAGACGCCAGTTGTTGGCAACTGACAGCAGATGCACGACGACAGCGAAACGCTTGCCCGCACCAGGAACATCTTCGCGGCCGTCGGCATATCCCAGGTAATCCACGCCGCACAGGTCGATCAGTTCTTCGAAGCCCAAGGCCGGCTCATCACGGAGGGTCTTCATCACCTCCAGGTAATCGCCAGCCGCCACTTCGATAGTGATTTCGCCCAAGGCGACCTTCAGGGACTTGAGCCGCTCACCCAGATGGCTTTGCAGGTTCTGGCTCAGGGTCTCGAGCTTTGCAGACATGATAGGGACCTGTATTAGCGGGCGATGGTGTTGGTGCGGCGGATCTTGTTCTGCAGCTGGATGATGCCGTAGAGCAAGGCCTCGGCCGTCGGCGGACAGCCCGGGACGTAGATATCCACCGGAACGATGCGATCACAGCCGCGCACAACCGAGTAGGAATAGTGGTAGTAGCCGCCACCGTTGGCGCAGGAGCCCATGGAGATCACCCAACGAGGCTCGGGCATCTGGTCATAGACCTTGCGCAGCGCCGCCCCCATCTTGTTGGTCAGGGTACCCGCCACGATCATCACATCGGATTGACGGGGGCTCGGGCGGAAGATGATGCCGAAACGATCAAGGTCATAACGGGAACAGCCAGCGTGGATCATCTCCACGGCACAGCAAGCCAGACCAAAAGTCATGGGCCACAGCGAACCCGTACGGACATAGTTAATAAGCTTGTCCGCGGTGGTGGTCACAAACCCTTCTTGCAGAACGCCTTCGATACCCATGCGCTTACTCCCACTCCAGGGCGCCCTTCATCCACTCGTAGATGAAGCCGACCACCAGAATTCCGAGGAAAATCATCATCGCCACGAACCCGAACAACCCAATTTCCTTCAGCACAATGGCCCAAGGGAAAAGGAAGGCAATTTCCAGGTCGAACAGAATGAAGAGAATGGCGACGAGGTAATAGCGCACATCGAACTTCATACGCGCATCCTCGAACGCCTCAAAACCGCACTCGTAGGGAGAGAGCTTTTCACTGTCAGGTCGATTGGGAGCCAACAACCAGCCAGCAAGAATGGGCAGAACGCCAAAGGCGATACCCACGAAGATAAAGAGAAGGACCGGGAGGTAATTTTCCAGCATGATCCGCTGCCACGTGACGTCTAATGACCGTATTTGCAAAAAGAGCCCCGCACAACTCACAACCGTGAAAAATGCGGAGCTCGACGATCTGCTGGTGCCGACGGCGAGACTCGAACTCGCACGGCTTTCGCCACTACCCCCTCAAGATAGCGTGTCTACCAATTTCACCACGTCGGCACTACTAAGCGAGTTACTGACTTTTCAAGGGAAAAAACTCAGTCAGCAACTCGATAAACCCCAAATTTAGCGGGGGATATCTTTAGCTTTTGACTCACCACTCGCCGGCGTCGATCCAGTAACTGCGCCGGTTGCGGCAGGAGCGGAAGAAGAATTAGATTCTACAACACTCTTCATCACGCTATCAACCCCTTTCGGCTTGCTGAAAGCAACGTAAGCGAGCGCAAGGCTCGTCGAGAAAAACACTGCAGCGAGGATCGCCGTGGCACGGGAAAGGAAGTTGGCCGAACCCGATGCGCCAAACAGGCTACCGGATGCACCACTGCCGAAAGCAGCCCCCATATCGGCCCCTTTGCCGTGCTGCATCAGCACCAGCCCGATAATGGCCAACCCCACCAGGATATGAACAACGACGATCAACGAAAGCCAGAAACCCATTATTGTCCTTTTCGACGACTCAACAGGCCGCAGCCCGGCAAATCGCCAGAAAATCATCTGCCACCAGGGCAGCACCGCCAATCAAACCACCGTCAATATCAGGCTGCCCAAACAGTTCCGCCGCGTTACCCGGCTTGACACTGCCGCCATAAAGCACCTGCAGCCGCTCGGCAATCACCGAATCCAGACGCGCCACCTGGGCGCGAATTGCGGCGTGCACTTCTTGCGCCTGCATCGGCGTGGCAGTTTTGCCCGTGCCGATTGCCCATACGGGTTCATAGGCCACAACAGCACCGGCAAAAGCCGCAACACCAACCTTATCCAGCACGACCTGCAATTGCCGCTCGACAACCCGGGCAGTCGCCCCGGACTCACGCTCTTCCAGCACCTCACCCACACAAAGGATCGGCACCAGACCTGCAGCAACCGTTGCTGCAAACTTCTCCGCCACCACCTCATCGGACTCGCCGTAAAGCGAGCGCCGTTCGGAATGCCCAACAATGACGTAGCGACAGCCAAATTCCTTGAGCATGGACAAACTGACTTCACCGGTATACGCACCGGCAGCATGCTCACTCACCGTTTGCGCCCCAATCGCCACCTCCGAACCAGCCAGTTCGGACTGAGCCTGCGCGAGATAGGGGAAAGGCGGGCATACTGCGCACGCCATGCCGCTTGGCAAGCCGCTGCGCACCGTGCCGAGCAACTGGCGGTTCCCCTCCAGGGAGCCGTGCATCTTCCAGTTGCCAACAACGAGCTTGGTGCGCATAAGAAACTTTATAAGCTTGAAAAACCCCCCTGGGAACTTTTGGTCACCAAGGCTATCGGGGCCTACAAAACCGCCGAATGTTAGCTCATTTACAAGACCAAGGTCAATCCAGAGCCGCTTCCCCTACCCTGACTGACACGCAAAAGGCCGCATGAATGCGGCCTTTTGCGCGAAGGAACGCATCGCTTAGCCGAAGCGACCGGTGATGTAGTCCTCGGTCTGTTTTTTCTTCGGCTTGATGAAAATCTCATCGGTAACACCGAACTCGATCAACTCGCCCAGATACATGTAGGCCGTGAAATCCGACACCCGGGCCGCCTGCTGCATGTTGTGGGTCACAATCAGGATGGTGACTTTGTCCTTCAGTTCCGATACCAGTTCTTCGATGCTGGCAGTGGCGATCGGGTCGAGAGCGGAAGTCGGCTCATCAAACAGCAAGAGTTCAGGATCGGTCGCGAGCGCCCGGGCGATGCACAGACGCTGCTGCTGACCGCCGGAAAGATTGAAGGCCAGGTCATCGAGCCGGTCTTTGACCTCATCCCATAGGGCAGCGCCGCGCAGCGCTTCCTCCACCTTGTCGTCGATTACCGTACGTTTTTTTTCGCCGCGTACGCGCAGACCGTACGCCACGTTCTCGTAAATCGATTTGGGAAAGGGGTTGGGCTTCTGGAACACCATGCTGATGCGCATGCGCACTTCGATGGGGTCCACCTTCTCTGCCAGCAGGTTGGTTTGATCCGGATAGAAATTAATCGCCCCTTGATAGCGGTTACCCGGGTAAAGATCGTGCATCCGGTTAAAGCAGCGCAAGAAGGTGGATTTCCCACAGCCGGAAGGTCCGATCAACGCCGTTACCTTCTTCTCATAAACCGGCATGTTGAGCCCTTTGAGGGCATGGAAACCACCGTAGAAAAAATTGAGGTCCTTGGCTTCTGCCTTGATCGTGGGAGTGGTCATTGTATGAATCCTGAACGGTCGTCGGTCGTGTCGAGTTGGGGTAACGGCGGCAGCGGCGCTGCTACCGGTTACCACTTGATGTTCTTGCGCAGGCGATAACGCAGCCAGATGGCCATGCCGTTCATGGTCAAGGTCATCAAAACCAGGACGAAGCCAGCAGCAGCGGCGTTTTCATGAAAGGCTTCCTCGGGGCGAGACGTCCAGTTGAACATCTGGATGGGCATCACGGTAAAGGGGGAGGTCAGCCAATCGAACAGCCCCGCCGTAGGTTCGCCGGTAAAGGGCAGCGGCGGCAGAAAGGCGATAAAAGTCAGGGCACCGATGGTGATGATGGGAGCAGTTTCACCGATGGCTCGGGCCATGCCGATGATCACACCGGTAAGAATCCCTGCCGAAGAGTACGGCAAAATATGGTCGCGCACCGTCTGCCACTGGGTCGCCCCACAGGCGTAGGCCCCTTCCCGGATGTGAATGGGAATCGCCCGGATGGCCTCCCTGGTAGCAACGATCACCACCGGCAGGATCAGCAGGGCCAGGGTCAGACCTGCGGACAGAATGCTCTGGCCAAAACCGAACTGATACACAAAGATGCCCAGAGCCAGCAGGCCATAAACGATCGAGGGAACGCCAGCCAGGTTGGTGACATTGATCTCGATGATGTCTGTGAGCAGATTCTTGGGGGCGTACTCTTCCAGATACACCCCGGCGGCAACTCCGACCGGCACCGCCACCAGGGCCGTCACTACCATCACCAGGGTGGACCCCACCCAGGCGGACAGGATGCCTGCCTGCTCGGGACGACGGGACGGAAAATTGAGGAAGAAATCGAGGCTCAACCGCCCAGCCCCTTCGATGACCATCTGGCCAAACAGGGTCAGAAAGGTCAGTACCCCGATCATCAAGGCGGCCAAGCCAAGCAGGGAAAAGAGAAGATCCCAGCGCTTGTGGCGCGCGATGATCGTCCGGATTTCCTGAAGATTTGCGGAAATAGCGGTCATCTTAGTAAACCTCGCGGAATTTCTTGCGCATCAGGTGGCCGATGACGTTAAAGCACAGCGTGATCAGCATCAGCGTCAGGCCCGCAGCGAAAATAGTCTGGTAGCCCACCGAACCATGGGGCAGATCGCCCAGGGCTACTTGCACGATGTAGGCGGTAATGGTTTCAGCCGGCTCCAGGGGGTTCCACGTCAGATTCGGCTGCATACCAGCCGCCACTGCCAGGATCATGGTCTCGCCCACTGCCCGGGAAATCCCCAGGATGTATGCCGCCGCCAGCCCGGAAATCGCCGCCGGCGCCACTACCTTGACCGCCGTCTGGTAGCGGGTCGCGCCCATGGCGTAGGACCCCTCGCGCAGGCTCATGGGCACGGCACGCATGGCATCCTCAGCCACTGAACTGACGTAGGGCACGATCATGATGCCCATCACCAAACCCGCCGAGAGCAGGTTGAAACCCGGCAATTCGGGAATCAGAAGCTGCAGCAGGGGGGTAACGAACAACAGCGCAAAGTAACCATAGATGATCGTCGGCACCCCACCGAGCAGCTCGAGGAAAGGCTTGGCGATCTCGCGCACCTTGAACGGAGCGAATTCCGACAGGTAGATGGCGATGATCGTCCCGAGCGGAATCGCCACCAACAGAGCAACCCCGGAACTCACCAAAGTACCGGACACCAGGGGCAGGATGCCGAAGTGTGCATCGTCGAACAGGGGGGTCCATTGTGTATCGGTCAGAAAGTCCCACAGAGAAACGTGCTCAAAGAACACGAGGGACTCTTTGACGAGGATGAACACGATACCGAGGGTCGTTGCCACCGAAACCAGCGCTGCCGCCAACAGCAGCAATTCGATGATGGTTTCGCGCAAGTGACGGGTACGCCGCCGGGCAAGGCGGTCGCTGACGTAATCGAGGGGCATGGCCGGAGAAGATTCCGCAAGGATGATCGAAGACATGAGGCGCGCCCGGAATTATGAAAGGAAAGTGAAGCGAGCGTAAAAAAACAAGACGGCGACAGCACAAACGACCGCGGCCCGCCCGTCAGGTTGCCCCTGGGGGCGGGCCGCATGCGTTACCTAAAAAAGGCTACAGCTTGGCTTCGCGGTGCACCAGCTCTTCAATCTTCATGCCGACGGCTTCTTCGCCGCCGAACACGGTGCCGACCTTCTTCTTGGTCAGACGCTCGGTATTGGCCTCATAGACCTTGGAGGGCAACGGCACGTACTTCACTTCCTTGACCAGCTTGGGCGCATTCTTCAGATAGAAATCGACGAACTCCTTCACCTCCGGCTTGTCCAGGGACTTGGCATTCACGTAGATGAAGATCGGCCGGGAGAGAGGGCTGTAGGTACCGTTTTCCACTGCCTGGGGAGAGGGCAGCACGCCACCCTTGCCGCCGTCGATAGCCACGGCCTTCAACTTCTTCTGGTTTTCCACATAGTAGGCAAAGCCGAAGTAGCCCAGGCCGCCCTTGTCGCGGGCCACGCCCTGAACCAGCACGTTGTCGTCTTCGGAGGCGGTGTAATCGCCACGGGAGGACTTGGCCTTGCCGACGATCGCTTCGGTGAAGTAATCAAAGGTGCCGGAATCGGAACCCGCGCCGTAGAGCTTCAGCGGCATGTCGGGGAAGGAAGGGTTCACCTGGTTCCAGTTGGTGATCTTGCCCTGGGCGGCCGGCTCCCAGATCTTCTTCAGATCGGCAACGGACAGGGTGGAGGCAAAGGTGTTCTGCGGGTTAACGATGACGGTCAGCGCATCGTAGGCGATCGGCAGTTCGTAGTAAGCGATACCGGCTTCCTTACAGGCATCCATCTCCTTCTTCAGGATGGGACGGGAAGCGTCGGAGATGTCGGTTTCTCCGCGGCAGAATTTCTTGAAACCGCCACCAGTACCGGAGATACCCACGGTTACCTTGACGGCGTTCTTCTTGGCTTTCTGGAAGTCCTCGGCGACAGCCTCGGTGATGGGATACACAGTGGAAGAACCATCCACCTTCACAACGGCGGACTGGGCATGGGCAACGCCAACCGAAGCGGCGCCAACAAACGCAAAGCCGAGAGCGGCGGCGATCTTGACCAGTTTCATGCGGGGTATCTCCTAGGGGGTCCTGGAATGTTCGATGAGTGGCAGGGTAACCACTACGAACGGCAGTCTAGGGGCGGATTGTTACAGCGCCGTGACATCCCTGTAATAAACCCGCCACCCTCCTGACGCCCCGGCCCCGCCTCAATGGGCGTCGTGCTCCTCGCCGCCGACGGCCTGACGCACCGCATCGGCCAGCTGATGCGCAAGGCGATCCACTTGCGCCGCATCCCGGCCTTCCACCATCACCCGCAGCAGCGGCTCGGTTCCCGAGGCACGCAGCAGCACCCTCCCCTCGCCATCCAGCTCGGCCTCAACCGCCCGCTGTGCCGCCTCGATGGCCGGATGGCCCTGCCATGCCGTTCCCTTGGCAAATCGCACGTTGACCAGCACCTGGGGGTACAAGGCCAGGCCACCCAGCAACTCGGCTAAGGTGCCCCCCTGCTGCCGCAGCGCCGCCAGCACTTGTAGGGCGGAGACCAGTCCGTCGCCGGTTGAATGGCGATCGAGGCATAGGATGTGACCTGAGTTTTCCCCCCCATAGAGCCAACCGCGCTGATTGAGAGCCTCGACCACGTAACGGTCCCCCACCTTGGCCCGCACGAACGGAATTTCCAGCTTTTGCAGCGCATGCTCCAGGGCCAGGTTGGTCATCAGGGTTCCGGCGACACCGGCCACCGGCCCTTGTTTCAAACGGCTGCGCACGATGGCGTAAAGCAGTTGGTCGCCATCGTAGGCATTGCCCTGGGCATCGACCATGACCAGACGGTCGCCATCGCCATCCAGGGCCACGCCGAGGTCAGCCCGGTTAGCCAAAACCACTTCAGCCAGACAGCGTGGCGCCGTGGCGCCGACGCCATCATTGATATTGAGACCGTTGGGAGCGGCTCCTACCGATACCACTTCCGCCCCCAGTTCATGGAGCACCGGCGGCGCCACGTGATAGGCAGCACCGTGAGCGCAGTCCACCACGATCTTCAAGCCACGCAGATCCAGATCCGAAGGGAAGGTGCTCTTGCAGAATTCGATGTACCGGCCAGCCGCATCGTTAATACGTCGCGCCCGGCCCAGCTGGGCGGAAGGCACGCACGACAGGGGGCCGACCGCTGCTTCCAGGCGGCTTTCGATGTTGCTCTCCACTTCATCGGGGAACTTGGTACCGTAGGCCGAAAAGAACTTGATTCCGTTGTCGTAGTACGGATTGTGCGACGCAGAAATCACCACACCGGCCTGAAGCCGTAGGGCGCGGGTCAGGTAGGCAATCGCCGGGGTTGGCAAGGGGCCGGTCAGGCAGGTATCCACCCCTGCGGCGGAAAAACCGGCCTCCAGGGCAGCTTCGAGCATGTAGCCGGAAATCCGCGTGTCTTTACCGATCAGTACCGCCGGCCGCTCAGCTCCAGCCTTGCCGCTCTCCCATCGCTCCATCAGTGCCTGCCCGGCAGCATAGCCCAGCCGCATCACGAAATCCGGAGTGATGGGAAAAGTCCCAACCCGGCCACGCACGCCGTCCGTGCCGAAATATTTACGGCTCATGAAGAAACCCCCTTGATATTGTTAGATGTCGTCGCTGAGGCGAGGACTATGACTGGCGCACGGCCTGCCACACGGTCAGTACATCCCGGGTGGCGGCCACGTCATGAACACGGATGATTTTCGCGCCACCTTCGGCAGCCAGCAAGGCCGCGGCCAGGCTCCCGGGTAGGCGCTGCTCGACCGGCCGGCCGGTCATCTGGCCGATCATGGTCTTGCGTGACATGCCAGCGAGAATGGGAAGCCCCTCCGGCGAGGTGGCCGGCAGATCACGCAGCAGGGCGAGATTGTGCTCCAGGGTTTTGCCGAAACCGAAGCCGGGATCGAGCACGATGCGTTCATCGGCGATACCAGCCCCCCGACACGCCGCCACTTGGTCTTGCAGAAAGGCGGTCACCTCCCCCACCACATCCTGGTAGTGGGGAGCCGCCTGCATCGTGCCGGGCTCGCCCTGCATGTGCATCAGGCATACGCCCACATCCGACGAGGCTACCGCATCAATTGCGCCCGGACGGGTAAGGCCGCAGATATCGTTGATCATGGCTGCGCCCGCCGCAATGGCGGCACGCATCACTTCGGGCTTATAGGTGTCGATCGAGATCGGCACGCCCCAGCCGACAATGGCTTCGAGGACCGGCAGCAACCGGTCCAGCTCCTCCTGGAGCGGCGTCGCTATCGCACCGGGGCGGGAAGATTCCGCCCCCAGGTCGAGGATATCCGCCCCCGCCTCCCACTGTGCCCGGGCATGGGCGATGGCCCCCTCCACCACGCTGGCCTGGCCTCCTCCGGCCACACCGTCCCCGGTGAAGGAATCCGGGGTGAGATTGACAATTCCCATTACCAGGGGACGATCGAGTGGGAGGCGGTAGGCAGCGCAGTGCAGGTATTTCATGACAGCCACAACAAATGAACAAAAACAAAACGGGCCGGGAAAAACCCGGCCCGTGGAGAAGCAGGCCTGCCTACGGTGTTAGACCGTGGCGGCAGCACTGGGGGCGGCCCCCGGCGAATCGTCCTGGGAAGGCGTCGGCGTGGTGCTGGAACGACGGTGCGGACGCGGCGGCTTGCCGGCCATGATGTCATCGATCTGCTCGGCGTCGATGGTTTCCAGTTCGAGCAGGGCATTGGCCATGGCATGCACCTTATCCCGGTTATCGTCGAGGATCTTGCGCGCCAGGGCGTACTGCTCGTCGATGATACGGCGGATTTCCCCGTCGACCTTCTGCAAGGTGGCCTCGGAAACGTTCTTGTGGGTGGTGATGGAACGGCCAAGAAACACTTCGCCCTCGTTCTCGCCATAGACCATGGGCCCCAGGGCATCGGACATGCCGTAACGGGTCACCATGTCCCGGGCCATCTGGGTCGCCCGCTCGAAATCGTTGGAAGCGCCGGTGGTCATCTGGTTCATGAACAACTCTTCGGCGATGCGCCCACCGAACAGCACGGCGATGCGGTCGAGCAGGTAACCGCGGTCGTAGGCGTAGCGGTCCTGCTCCGGCAACTGCATGGTCACGCCCAGGGCACGGCCGCGGGGGATGATGGTGACCTTGTGCACCGGGTCGGACTTGGGCAGCATCTTCGCCACCACCGCGTGGCCGGACTCGTGGTAGGCGGTGTTCTTCTTCTCTTCCTCGGTCATTACCATGCTGCGGCGCTCAGCGCCCATCATGATTTTGTCCTTGGCCTTCTCGAAGTCATCCATGTCCACCAGGCGCTTGTTGGCACGAGCGGCGAACAGGGCGGCCTCATTCACCAGGTTGGCCAGATCGGCACCGGAGAAGCCGGGGGTACCGCGGGCGATGATGTCGGCCTTGATGTCGGCAGCCACCGGCACCTTGCGCATGTGCACCTTGAGGATTTCCTCGCGGCCACGGATATCGGGCAGCGGCACCACCACCTGGCGGTCGAAACGGCCCGGACGCATCAGGGCCGGGTCGAGGATGTCGGGGCGGTTGGAAGCGGCGATGACGATGATGCCGGAGTGGCCTTCGAAACCATCCATTTCCACCAGCAGTTGGTTGAGGGTCTGCTCGCGCTCGTCATTGCCGCCACCCAGACCGGCACCACGGTGGCGGCCTACGGCGTCGATTTCGTCGATGAAAATAATGCACGGGGCGTGCTTCTTGGCCTGCTCGAACATGTCGCGCACCCGGGCGGCACCCACGCCAACGAACATTTCGACGAAGTCGGAACCGGAGATCGAGAAGAACGGCACCTTGGCCTCGCCGGCGATGGCCTTGGCCAGCAGGGTCTTACCGGTACCCGGGCTGCCCACCATCAGCACACCCTTGGGGATACGGCCCCCGAGCTTCTGGAACTTGGAGGGGTCGCGCAGGAATTCGACCAGTTCGGAGACTTCTTCCTTGGCCTCGTCGCAGCCGGCCACATCGGCGAAGGTAATCGAGTTACTGGCTTCGTCGAGCATGCGAGCCTTGGACTTGCCGAAGGAGAACGCACCGCCCTTGCCACCGCCCTGCATCTGGCGCATGAAGAACACCCAGACGCCGATCAGGAGCAGCATGGGGAACCAGCTGACGAAAATGTTCATCAGCACCGAGGGCTCTTCCTCGGGCTTGGCTTCGATCTTGACGCCGTTCTTGAGCAGGTCGGAAACCAGCCACAAGTCGGGCGGAGCAAAGGTGGAAATCTTCTTGCCTTCCGAAGTGGTGGCCTTGAGGGTGCGCCCCTCCATCACCACCTTGGTGATGCGGCCCTGTTTCACTTCCTCGATGAACTGGGAATAGTCCATGGAGTTCTGGGCAACCTGACGGCCGTTGAACTGGTTGAAGACGGTCATCAGTACCAGGCCGATGACCAACCAGATCGCCAAATTTTTGAACATGTTGTTCAAGGTGACTCCTTTTCGCGCCGCTACCGGCGTCCTCCAGTGGGATTCCGCATTCTAAACCATCGCTGCCCCGCGTGACCGTGACAGACTGTGCGAAAAAACAGCCCCACTCTAGCGTTTGAGCCCCTTGCCGAGCAGGTAGATTTCCACGCTGCGATCCCGGGATGCCTTGGGCTTGCGGGTCGCCACCGTGACGAACGTCTCGCGCATGGCTTTGAGGAATTCAGGGTAGCCCGATCCCTGGAAACATTTGACCAGGAAAGCCCCCTCGGGTTTCAAGTGGTTGCGGGCAAAATCCAGGGCCAACTCGACCAGATCCATCATGCGTGGCTGATCGATGGACGCCATGCCCGAAGTGTTGGGCGCCATGTCGGACAGCACCAAGCCTACCGGCGCCCCTTCCAGGCGCCGTTCCAGTTCGGCGAGCACACTCTCCTCACGGAAGTCGCCTTGGAGAAAGCGCACGCCGGGTAGCGGATCCATGTCAAGCAGGTCCAGGGCGAACACCTTGCCCTTGGGGCCGACCTTGGCCGCCGCCACCTGGCTCCAGCTACCTGGCGCTGCCCCCAGATCCACCACCACCTCGCCGGACTTGAGCAGGCGGTCCTTCTCGTCGATTTCGAGCAACTTGAAGGCCGCCCGGGCCCGATAGCCCTCGGCCTTGGCGCGTTGCACCCAGTGGTCGTGAACGTGTTCGTTGAGCCAGGCGCTGCTGGTCTTGGATCGTGCCATTCGCTAAAATCCGTGTTTTTTCTAAGGTTTACTTACCAATGCTGGTCATTACTGCCGCCCAACGCCGGGCGCTTCGGGCCCGTGCCCACAGCCTGCACCCGGTGGTGTCGATTGCCCAAAAGGGGCTGACCGACGCCGTGGCGCATGAAGCCGATGCCGCCCTGAAGGCCCACGAGCTGATCAAGGTGCGGGTCTACAACGACGACCGGGACGAGCGCGAAGCGTTCCTGGCCGAACTGTGCGAGCGCCTCGACGCCGCACCGATCCAGCACATCGGCAAGCTGCTGGTACTGTACCGCCCGGCCCCCGAGGATGAAACCGGCGGTAGCTCCGGCGCTCCGGCCCGGCGCAACGGCCGCCGCCAACCCCGTCGCACCAAACGCAGCTTCCAGGGGAGCAGCGAGAAGGAATAAAGCATCTTCCTGAAAAAAGCCGCCTTCCGGCGGCTTTTTTTATCGCCGCACCAGACGTGCGGCAAGCACCAGTCCGCACAGGCTCTGTACCAGATAAAGAATGCTGGACACGCCGTGCCAAGCGGCAAAGCGCTCACGCATCACCGACTGCATCACGTCTCGCGGCCAGGCATCGGCCTTCATGGCGGCCATCAGGGGTTGGATGCCAAACAGGTTGGCAGCGGCGATGAGCGCCATCAGCAGCAGCAACCAAAAGTCCAAGCGGCGCAGGAAGGCCCCACCCTCCCGGGCCAGCCTCAACACTGTCAGCAGGACGAAACACCCCAAACCGAGCCAACCGCCCACCTGGAACATCTTGCCGGCCAGGTTGCCCGCCAGGGTCTTGTCGGCCAAGGTGGCAAAGAGCACGGGAGCAACCAGGTAGCCGAGGGTCCACAGACTCCCCACCCAGAGCACCAGGGCGCTGGCGTGAAGGGAATCGGCGAGGGATTTGAGCAGGTTCTTGGTGGACGGCATGGCCGAAAGGCGCATGGATAGTGGTTCTTGAGAGGGGCTGCCCGGAGCGCCTTATTTGGCGCGGCTTTTCGCCCCTCCCTGCCGGAAAAGCTTATTCGTAGCGGACGTCGAGGATCTCGTACTCGCGGATGCCACCCGGCGCCTGAACCTGGGCGACGTCACCGGCATACTTGCCGATCACGGCGCGGGCCAGGGGCGAAGAGACGGAAATCTTGCGCTCCTTGATGTCGGCCTCGTCCTCGCCGACGATCTGGTAGATCACCTGGTCGCCGGAATCCTGATCTTCCAGCTCCACGGTGGCGCCGAACACGCAGCGGCCATCCGCATCAAGCAGCTTGGGATCGATGATCTGGGCGTTGGACAGCTTGCCTTCCAGTTCCTGGATGCGGCCTTCGATAAAGCCCTGCTTTTCCTTGGCGGCATCGTACTCGGCGTTTTCCGACAGGTCGCCCTGGGCGCGCGCTTCGGAAATGGCCTGGATCACAGCCGGGCGCTCGACGGTCTTGAGGTGGTGCAATTCGGTGCGCAGTTTCTCGGCCCCGGCCACGGTCAGCGGTATCTTGCTCATGGGAGTTCCCCGATAGATCGGTCTTGGTCGATTAGGTAAAGCAAAACCGCCGGCGCCCGGCAAACGGGCGACCCCGGCGGCTTTTTATGGGTTTAGTGAATGCGGCTGTGCAGGGTCTGGATGGGATAAACCACCAGGTCACCCCGGTTCTTCATCCCCTCGGCCGCTGCCTCGGCACCCCAGATGGTGGTGTACATGGTCACCCGCGCCGCCAGGCCGGAGGTGCGGATCGAACGGGAATCAGCGATCGCCTGCCGTTTTTCGTCGGCAGTGTTGATGATCAGGCTGATCTCGTTGTTCTTGATCATGTCCACGATATGGGGACGGCCCTCGGCCACCTTGTTCACCAGGGTCACCGGCACGCCGGCCGCCTGGATTGCCGCGCCGGTACCCCGGGTGGCGAGAATGGTGAAACCACAGGCGGCCAAGTCCTTGGCCACTTCCACGGCCTTGGTCTTGTCCGAATCCTTGACGCTGATGAAGACCTTGCCGGAAGCCGGCAACTTGACGCCGGCAGCCAGCTGGCTCTTGACGAAGGCTTCGGCGAAGGTTTCGCCCACGCCCATCACTTCGCCAGTGGACTTCATTTCCGGTCCCAACAGGGTATCCACACCGGGGAACTTGGCGAAGGGGAAGACCGCTTCCTTCACCGAGAAGTACGGCGGAATCACCTCGTGGGTGACGCCCTGGCTGGCCAGGCTCTGGCCGGCCATGCAGCGGGCAGCGATCTTGGCCAGCTGCAGACCGGTAGCCTTGGAGACGAACGGCACGGTGCGCGAGGCCCGGGGGTTCACTTCCAGCACATAGACCGTCTCACCCTGGATGGCGAACTGGACGTTCATCAGGCCGCAGACGTTGAGGGCCTTGGCCATGGCGATGGTCTGACGGCGCAACTCGTCCACCAGAGCCGGGGAGATCGAATAGGGCGGCAGGGAACAGGCTGAGTCGCCGGAGTGCACCCCAGCCTGCTCGATGTGTTCCATGACGCCGCCGATGATCACTTCCTTGCCGTCGGACAGGGCATCCACGTCCACTTCGATGGCGTCGTTGAGGAAGCGGTCGAGCAGCACCGGCGAATCGTTGGACACCTTGACCGCCTCGCGCATGTAGCGCTCCAGGTCGGCTTGCTGGTGCACGATCTCCATGGCCCGGCCGCCCAGCACGTAGGAGGGGCGGACCACCAGTGGGTAGCCGATCTCGGCGGCCAGACGCAGGGCGTCGGTCTCGTTGCGGGCGGTGCGGTTGGGCGGCTGGCGCAAGCCGAGGTCGTTGAGCAGCTTCTGGAAGCGTTCCCGGTCCTCGGCAGCGTCGATCATGTCCGGGCTGGTACCGATGATGGGCACGCCGTTGGCTTCCAGATCCCGAGCCAGTTTCAGCGGGGTCTGGCCGCCGTACTGGACGATCACGCCCACGGGCTTCTCGACATTGACGATTTCCAGCACGTCTTCGAGCGTCAGCGGCTCGAAATACAGGCGGTCGGAGGTGTCGTAGTCGGTGGACACGGTTTCCGGGTTGCAGTTGACCATGATGGTCTCGTACCCGTCTTCGCGCATGGCCATGGCGGCATGCACGCAGCAGTAGTCGAACTCGATGCCCTGGCCGATGCGGTTCGGACCGCCGCCCAGGACCATGATCTTCTTCTTGTCGGTGGGCGCCGCTTCGCACTCTTCCTCGTAGGTCGAGTACATGTAGGCGGTGTTGGTAGCGAACTCGGCGGCGCAGGTATCGACACGCTTGAACACCGGGCGTACCGACTGGGCGTGGCGGTACTCGCGCACGGCAGTCTGGGTAGTGCCGAGCAGCTTGGCCAGGCGCTTGTCGGCGAAGCCGGCGCGCTTGAGGGCCAGCAACTCGTCCTTGGACAGGGATTCCAGGGTGCGGCCTTCCAGGGACTTGGCCTTCAGGTACAGATCTTCGATCTGGGCCAGGAACCAGGGGTCGATGTGGGTCAGGCGCTGGATGTCCTCCAGGGACAGGCCGGCGCGGAAGGCATCGGCCACGTACCACAGGCGGTCCGGACCGGCTTCGGCCAGCTGCTTTTCGATCTCTTCCCGGTCGGTGGTCTTCTCGTCGAAGCCGTCCACGCCCACTTCCAGGCCGCGCAGGGCCTTCTGCAGGGATTCCTGGAAGGTGCGGCCGATGGCCATCACCTCGCCCACCGACTTCATCTGGGTGGTCAAGCGGGAATCGGCGGTGGGGAATTTCTCGAAGGCGAAACGGGGCACCTTGGTGACCACGTAGTCGATCGAGGGCTCGAACGAGGCCGGGGTCTTGCCGCCGGTGATCTCGTTGGCCAGTTCGTCCAGGGTGTAGCCCACGGCCAGCTTGGCCGCCACCTTGGCGATGGGGAAGCCGGTGGCCTTGGAGGCCAGGGCCGAGGAACGGGACACCCGGGGGTTCATCTCGATGACGATCATGCGGCCGTCGAACGGGCTGATCGAGAACTGGACGTTGGAACCGCCCGTATCCACCCCGATCTCGCGCAGCACCGCGATCGAGGCGTTGCGCATGATCTGGTATTCCTTGTCCGTCAGGGTCTGGGCCGGGGCGACGGTGATCGAGTCGCCGGTGTGCACCCCCATCGGGTCCAGGTTCTCGATGGCGCAGACGATGATGCAGTTGTCCTTGTGATCGCGCACCACCTCCATCTCGAACTCTTTCCAGCCGATCAGGGATTCCTCGATCAGCAGTTCGCTGGTGGGGGAGGCTTCGAGACCACGCTTGCAGATGGTTTCGAACTCTTCCATGTTGTAGGCGATGCCACCGCCGGTGCCGCCCAGGGTGAAGGACGGGCGGATGATGGCCGGAAAGCCGATCATCGCCTGGACCTGGTAGGCCTCTTCCATGGAGTGGGCCACGGCGGAACGGGCGGAGCCAAGACCGATCTTGGTCATGGCGGCCTTGAACTTCTCCCGGTCCTCAGCCTTGTCAATGGCTTCCTTGGAGGCGCCGATCATTTCCACGCCGAACTTGTCCAGCACGCCGTGCTTGGCCAGGTCGAGGGCGCAGTTGAGCGCGGTCTGGCCGCCCATGGTGGGCAGCAGCGCGTCGGGGCGCTCCTTCTCGATGATCTTGGCCACCACCTGCCAGGTGATCGGCTCAATGTAGGTGACGTCGGCCATCTCCGGGTCGGTCATGATGGTGGCCGGGTTGGAGTTCACCAGGATGACCTTGTAGCCCTCCTGCCGCAGGGCCTTGCAGGCCTGGGCACCGGAGTAGTCGAACTCGCACGCCTGCCCGATGACGATCGGGCCGGCGCCAATGATGAGGATGCTCTTGATGTCTGTACGCTTCGGCATGGGTGCGCCTTGTCTGCTCGCGACGCCTTAGCGGGCCGCTTGGTGTTCTTCCATCATCCGCACGAAGCGGTCGAAAAGGTAGGCCACGTCGTGGGGGCCCGGGCTCGCCTCGGGGTGCCCCTGGAACGAGAAGGCCGGCACGTCGGTGCGGGCGATGCCTTGCAGGGAGCCGTCGAACAGGGAGACGTGAGTCACCTTGACGTTGGCCGGCAGGGTATCGCCATCCACCGCGAAGCCGTGGTTCTGGCTGGTGATCAGCACCTGACCGGTTTCCACATCCTTGACCGGGTGGTTGGCGCCATGGTGGCCGAACTTCATCTTCACCGTCTTGGCGCCGGAGGCCAGGCCGAGCAACTGGTGGCCGAGGCAGATGCCGTAGGTGGGGATGCGCTTGGCCAGGATTTCCTGGATGGCGGCAATGGCGTAGTCGCAGGGCTCCGGATCGCCAGGACCGTTGGACAGGAACACACCGTCCGGGTTGAGCTTGAACACCTCGGCAGCCGGAGTCTGGGCCGGCACCACGGTAACCTTGCAGCCGCGGGAAGCCAGCATGCGCAGGATGTTGCGCTTGATGCCGTAATCGTAGGCCACCACATTGAAGCGCGGCGCGGCAGGCTCACTAAAGCCCTTCAGCGTCCATTCGCCTTCGCTCCACTCGTAGGCGGCGTCGGCGGACACGACCTTGGCCAGATCCATGCCAGCCAGGCCGGGGAAGGCATTGGCCTCAGCCAGGGCGCGGGCTTCATCCACCGTGCCGGCGACGATGGCGCCGGACTGGGCGCCCTTTTCGCGCAGGATGCGGGTCAGCTTGCGGGTATCGATGCCGGCAATGGCGACAATGCCGTGCTTCTTAAGATAGTCGGGCAGGGTCTCTTCGAGACGCCAGTTTTCGGCACGGACCGGCAGATCGCGGATCACCAGGCCTGCGGCGAAGTTGGCGCGGGACTCGAAGTCACCGGCATTGCAGCCGACGTTGCCAATATGCGGGTAGGTCAGGGTGACGATCTGGCGGCAGTAGGAAGGATCGGTAAGGATTTCCTGGTAGCCGGTCAGCGCCGTATTGAAGACCACCTCACCGGAGGTGGAGCCGTCGGCACCGATGGAATAACCGCGAAACACGGTGCCATCGGCCAGCACCAGAACGGCGGGCGGATAGGGAGGAAACAGGGGGGAGGCAGCTTGGGTCGTGGAGGGCGACACGAAAAACTCCGGAACTAGATACGCGAAGCGGGACGGACTGGTGGTCCCTCCCGCCTCGGCAATTGAATTTGCTAAACCCTTCTATTGTAGCGGATTACCCCCCTCCCCGGCAAATCCGCGTGGTGTCACGACATCGAATGCAAGGCCAGCCCATGGATTTCGCCAGACCGACTCAACACGCTTCGCGCACCGTTTTCGTGCACCAGCCGCTCAACGCAGCCCGAGCACGTCCTGCATGTCGTAGAGGCCATTGGAACGGCTCGCCAGGAAACGAGCAGCACGCAGGGAGCCCAGGGCATAGGGCATGCGGCTGCCCGCCTTGTGAGCGATCTCGACCCGCTCGCCGGTACCGCAGAACATCACCACGTGGTCACCGACGATATCGCCGCCACGGACCGTGGCAAAACCGATGGTGGACGGATCCCGCTCGCCGGTGACACCTTCACGGCCGTAGATGGCGCACTCCTTGAGATCGCGGCCGACACCGGCGGCCACCACTTCGCCCATGCGCAGGGCGGTACCGGATGGGGCATCCACCTTGTGGCGGTGGTGAGCCTCGACGATTTCGATGTCGTAGCCCTGATTGAGGATGCGAGCGGCAGTTTCAAGCAGCTTGAACACCACGTTCACGCCCACCGCCATGTTCGGCGCAAAGACGATGGGGATGTCTTTGGCGGCCTCGGCGATGGCCGCCTTACCCGCCTCGTCGAAGCCGGTGGTACCGATCACCATGGCCACGCCGAGCTCACGGCACAGGGCCAGGTGCTCCAGAGTACCTTCGGGGCGGGTGAAGTCGATTAGACAGCCCGAGCGGGACAAGCCCTCCTTGAGATCGGACGTCACCACTACGTCGGAGGCCAACCCCACCAGTTCACCGGCGTTTTTACCGATGCCGGCGCTGCCCGGACGATCCAGCGCTGCCGTGAGTGCGGCCTCACCGTCGTTGAGGGTGGCTTCGATGAGCATCTTGCCCATACGACCGGAGGCGCCGGCAATAGCGATATTGAGACGATTCATGACAATTCCTTGTAAAACACACCCGGACGGGGCAACACCCGCGCCGGCATCGACATCTAGGACAATTCTGGAGCACCAGCAAAGGCCGGGGCGCACAGCCCAGCCTTGCCGCGAGGGTTACAGACCGACCTTTTCGAGCATTCGACCGAAGAAACCGCGCTCGTTCTCGACCGGAGGCAGAGGTTTGCCATCGGCGGGCAGGGAACCGAGATCGATTACCCGGGTCTTTTCTTCCGGAGCGTCCACGCCGGCATCGCCGACAGCCTGGCCGTCCTTGGCCGGCACGACATCGCCAGCCACCCGGGTCAGTTTGCCGTCCTGGAAGAAGATGGTCAGGCGGCGGGACTCAATTTCCCGGGTCGAGCCCTTTTGCAACCGGTACACGTAATCCCAGCGATCCGCGTGAAAAGCATCGGCCAGCAGGGCCGTACCCAGGATGTAGCGCACCTGATCCTTGCTCAGGCCAGGGCGCAGTTGGGCGACCTGATCCTGGGTCAGGGCATTGCCCTGCTGCACGTCGATCCGGTATTCGGTGATCAGCTTGGGCGGGGAGCAGGCCGCCAGAGCAACGACGGAAAGGACGCACAGACCACTAAGCAGGTGTCGGGACATGGAAGACTTGATGGTGAAGAATGGTGACGATAACACTGGAAAATTTGGCAATTGCCGCCGGAATCACCCGAAAACACAGGCACCCGGCTTTTTCCCGGGCCAGCGAAACGGTATATCATAGCCCAAAAGGAGAATGCGCCACGTCCGCATCCCCCACTTCGGGCGGCCCCACGCCGGGCAACACAGCCCTCCCCCGCCCCACATTGAAATTTTTACCCCGAGACCGCCCATGAATTCGTCCCAAAGCCTCAAGAGCATCGGCCTCAAGGCAACCTTTCCGCGCATGAAGATTCTCGAACTGTTCGAGAAAAGCTCCGTGCGCCACCTGACGGCCGAGGACGTTTATCGCCTGCTCATCGCTGAGGACATGGATATCGGCCTGGCCACGGTCTACCGGGTACTGACCCAGTTTGAGCAGGCCGGCATCCTGGAGCGGCACCATTTCGAATCAGGCAAGGCGGTCTTTGAACTCAACGCCGGCCGTCACCATGACCACCTGGTGTGCGTACAGTGCGGCAAGGTCGAAGAGTTCTACGACGAAGAAATCGAACGGCGCCAGCAAAAAATCGCCGAAGAACGGGGCTACTCCCTGCAGGACCACGCCCTGTACCTCTACGTCGAATGCCTCAAGGGCGACTGCCCGGGCAAGCAGGCCGAAGAAGAGAAGTTCCAGCGCGGCAGCGAGTAAGCCAGCGCGGACAGCCCGTCCAACCATGAAAAAACGCCGCATTAATGCGGCGTTTTTTCATGGCGAATACGGCTTGACGATGTGACGGGAGTGGGCTTTCCGCCGGCGGCCATCGCCCTACCCCCACCGTGAAAAACGGCCTCAGCCGGCCGCCAGCATTTCTTCGGCGTGGCGCCGGGTTGTCGCAGTGATCTCCACTCCGCCGAGCATGCGGGCGATTTCCTCGACTCGTCCCTGCTCATCCAGGGATGCCACCCGGCTGAGCACCTCGCCGCCCTTTTGCGACTTGGCCACCTGCCATTGATGGTCGGCCCGGGCCGCCACCTGGGGCAGGTGGGTGACGCACAGCACCTGCCGGTCGTGGCCGAGACGGTGCAACAGGCGCCCCACCACTTCGGCCACGCCGCCGCCGATCCCCACGTCCACCTCGTCGAAAACCAGGGTGGGCACTTTAGCCTGCCGGGTCGTCACCACCTGGATGGCCAGGCTGATGCGCGACAGTTCGCCACCGGAGGCTACTTTGGCCAGGGGCTTGGCAGTGCTGCCGGACAACCCGGCAATGCGAAATTCGACCTGTTCCAAGCCATGGGCACTGCCCCCTTCCAGGGGCACCAGCCCGATCTGGAACTTGCCACCGGACAGAGCCAGTTCCTGCATCACGGCAGACACGTCCTTGCCCAACACCTCCGCCGCCTTGGCCCGCTTCTTCGACAGGGCCTGGGCCAAGCTGCGGTAGCGGGCTTCCGCCGTCGCCACCCGGGCAGCCAGAGCCTCCAGGTCGCTGGCGTCGCCGAGCTGGGCAAGCCGCTGCCGGGCGGATTCCAGGCGGGCAGGCAGGGTTTCCGGGGTTTCCCGGTACTTACGCGCACAGGACAACACGGCATCGATACGCCGCTCGGCCTCCACCAGCCGGTCCGGGTCCAGTTCGACCCGGTCGGCGTAGCGGCGCAGCTCCGAAACTGCCTCAGCCAGCTCGGTCTGCGCGGAGCGAACCAGTTCCGCCACCGGCGCCAGGGTCGGATCGAAGGCACTCAGGTCGTCAAGCCGGGTGAGCACCCCGTCGAGCTGTTCTTCGCAAGCGCCATCGGCATCAGCCAGGGCACTCAGGGAAAAACGCGCGCCTTCGATCAGGCTGGCGGCATGGGCCAGGCGCTTGTGTTCGAGGTTGAGGCCTTCCCATTCGTCGGCGGACAAGCCCAGGGTTTCCAGTTCCTGCACTTCCCAGGACAGCCGCTCCCGCTCCTCAGCCAATTGGGCACCGTCGCGACTGGCGGCATCAAGCA